>CANSEY010000029.1 GCA_947646015.1 uncultured Bacteroides sp.
AATCCTTTGGCCATTGCGGCTGTGCGGGTTCAAGTCCCGCTTCGAGTACGAGCGTCTAGCCAGAAGCCTTGTAAGTCAAATGCTTACGAGGCTTTTTAAATTTATTATAGACAATATATAGAAAAAGTTCATGTTCTCCGTGCGTATATTAGCGTCTCCTACAAAAATACATTTCGATTTTCCATCTTCTACCTTTTTATACTTACTCCCTTAATAGTCAATGTGATGAATGGGTGGAAGATCGCGTTTTTAGTCCGTTTATCTTCCACCCGTATCTTCCATCTTCCACCTGAATATTAGAGAACCTTATAATCGATAATGTGCTGATTCACAATATTAAGAGGCATATTAATTAACTAAATACGTTATTTAAAGCATCTTGTTTTCTTTTATTGTTTAGTCGAAAATACTCTGTTCTTTATCCTGTCCCTGCTACCTGTGCTCATGAGCCCACGTATCTGTGCCCATAGGTCCGCATACCGGAGACCATGAGCTCGCGTACCAGGGCTGAGATAAAGATATTGAGATTCATTATAATAGACTTGAATACAATGTCTTAAGAGTAGGGACAAATACAGTTGTTTGGTTTATGATTTGTAAAGAAGAAAAGAATCGTTATGCTCTATCGGAATGGTAATTGGGATAAGGTTATATTGGTTAAGATCATTTTCTTTTTAATTCCGATCCATAAATTGAGACTGGGATTACGTATCACACTTCTAATGTGAATTACTTTAGTCGGGTTATTGTATTCTCTTTTGAAAATGCTTCTGAGGATCTTTATGCTTTTAGACTATTGCATGGACTTTCTTGAGATTGTTCTTCTTTTTTATCCCTAAAAAAGTACTACTTTTGTAATAAACCTTTGTCTTTTTGTAAAAAGGATATTGAAACTTTTATATATGTTCTAATTATCAGTGATTTGTATTACTGAGAAGTATAATCGACTGTTAAACACACACGCATTAAATATGAAGTTAAAGTTTCTCTTTCTGTTTCTAAGCTATAGCTTATCGATACATTCGCAAAATAACTTATTGTATGCTGATTTGTCAAAGGATTCGCTCTTCTTTGAACAAAAAAAGGCACTGCTTACGGCAACATGGCATAAACCTTTCAGTTATAGCAGTATTCAGAGCAATCATGCTCCTTTAGGCCCCTATATGGGGAATGGAGATGTAGGGGTAGTGGCATTTACATCGGACAATAGTCAGACATTAAAGATATCGAAAGTGGATTTTGTCACGGATGGTTGGACAGACTGGGCAGGCAGTGGTCCGGCTGCTTTGCCCATTGGCGGGGTGAATATCACTGTAAACTCTCCGGTATATTCCGGCTTTGTCACAGTCAACCGGGCGGACCCTTCCGGATTTAGTTATCAGATGGACCAGTTAAATAGTGAGTTACGAATGACTACTGCTACTGCTCAGCAGGTTAAAATGGTCAGTTGGATGGGAGTGAATGAAAATATGATAATAACTGAGTTGACCACCTCTTCAAAAACTCCGGTTCCTATTTCGGTAGATACTTATGCTGATAATCAATCTGCTTCTTATACAACTACAGCACAGGTGAATGGACAAATAGCTCAAGTCACTCGGCAAACGAAGATTGATGCGGTGAGATGGATTTCTTGTGCCGGTATATCCACTAAAATAGTGGGAGTTATGTCTAAACCGGAATGCCTGTCCGAGTCGATGGTCCGATCAAATTTTCAGCTGACAGCTTCCGATACGCTTCTCGTTGTGGTATATGTTTCGGGAGGTGGAAAAGGAAATGATCCGCAACTGCCAACGGCCTATAACAAACTGTTGACTTTAAATAAAGCGGATGTGACTCAATTGAAAATGGCGAAAAAAGCATGGTGGAAAGATATGTGGACCCGTTCATATGTGGAAACGAATGACGAGTTGTTGAATCGTCACTACTTGTCGTCCATTTATTTACTAGCTTCTGCCTATAACGAACATTCACCGGTATCCGGTGGCATGTATGGAGTCTGGAATATGGATGACAAAATGATGTACCATGGTGATATTCACCTGAACTATAACAGTCAAGCGGGATTCTATAGTGCTTTTTCATCCAATCGTCCGGAAATAGCCTTGCCTTTCTATAAAACGATAGAGTTGCTGATACCCGAAGGAAAACAGCGGGCAAAGGAAGAAATGGGAATTATGCATCCATCATGGGAAGGAAAGTCTTGCAGGGGAATACTATTTCCTGTAGGGGCCTTGGGTATCGGGGTGTTTTATAATTATTATTGGCAACAAACCATGAATGCTCCGTTCAATGTTCCTCTGTTCAGTTGGTATTATGAATACACCGGTGATTTGAACTTTTTACGGTATCGGGCGTATCCTTATATTCGTCTTTGTGGCGATTTTTATGAAGACTATATGCAGAAGGAGACATACGGCAAATCATATCGTTATACCATAACGACAGGAGGACACGAGGATTCGTGGGATCTGAACCCTCCTTCCGATTTAGCTTTTGTGAAACAGACGTTCGGTTTGTTAGTGAGGTACAGTAAGCTGTTGGGAGTAGATCAAAAACGACGGAAGAAATGGAATGACATTTTGTCTCATCTTCCGGAGTATAAGGTGATAATGCCGACCAAAATACCTAATCAAGGCTTGCCTGTCTATGCGAAGAACGAGGCCGGATGGGATTTGCCAAGCCATGCCATACAGTTGCATGCTGCCTATCCCTGTGAAATACTGAATTTACATTCGGACTCTACAGCCTTGCAGATAGCCCGAAACACATTGTATTATTATGAGGTTTCTCAAAAGGGATTTACCAATACGATGAACGAATTGGGATTGAGTGCTTTTGTGATGGGGGCCCGTATCAGATTTGATCCCGATCTCTTATTGGAAAATATGAAGACTTTGATAAAAACGGCCGGAACTAATTTTCTGATTATCGACGGGCATCATTGTACTGAGAAAACTGCTGTTATAGAGACGGTAAACTCAATGATGCTCCAAACGGTGGAGGGTGTCATCTATCTTTTTCCATGTTGGACACAAACACCGGCTGCGTTTACGAGGCTTAGAGCAAAAGGAGCCTTTCTCGTTTCTGCCGATTATGACGGAACGTCAGTGGGCGGTCTGAAAATCTTTAGTGAGAAAGGAGGTATATGCAGACTGAGCAATCCTTGGAGGGGAAGAAGACTTCGGGTCACCGAGAATGGAAAACCCGTCTCCGTGAAAGAACAAAACAATGTCTGTTCATTTATTACCCGAAAAGGAAGCACTTATACGATAGTAGGTCTTTAACGGTAAGAAGCGTCATTCTTTTGTGAGAACAAAAGTGGTACTAATGGAATATAAGTGCTGTCAATCAAAAAAAAGCCGGAATGCAACACGATACATTCCGGCTTTACTTTCCTAATCAAACCTAATCTAACAAACCATTTATGAAGCTGTCCGGCCGCCGATTACCCGCATCGCTGCCGTGTAATATTCACATGGAACGGAAAGCAATATGCTGCCTATACCTTTGTCTTTCATAGCCACTTCGATAGATGCGGCTTTCAGGAGGCTTTTGACACTTGCTACTTCCCATGGACTGCCCGCGAACACTTCAATCTGAGAAATCTTTCTGCTTACTATCATTTGCTCTTAATTGTTTAATGGTTACGGATGCAAATATAGCAGGTTGTTTGTTCATTTAAGAACAATTTCTGTTCAGATTATAACACTTTTGTTGCAAACGTTTGCTCAATTTCGTATTTGATTGTTTTTTGTTGTTTTTGAGACATGATTATTTCTCGTCATTCTTCCGAATTTCCACTCGTCGGATTTTACCGCTAATGGTCTTAGGCAATTCGTCGACAAATTCGATGACGCGTGGATATTTATAAGGAGCTGTGACTTTCTTCACATGATTCTGGAGCTCTTTTACCAGGTCTTCCCCTTTGCGTTCACGATACTCTTTGGCCAGAACGATGGTAGCTTTCACTAACTGTCCGCGTATTTCGTCGGGAACGCCGGTTATGGCACATTCTACTACGGCGGGATGTGTCATCAATGCACTTTCCACTTCGAACGGACCGATACGGTAACCGGAACTTTTGATTACGTCATCGGCGCGTCCCACGAACCATAGATAACCGTCTTCATCTTTCCAGGCTACGTCGCCAGTGTAGTATATTCCGTCGTGCCATGCTTCGTGTGTACGCGAGGCGTCCCGATAGTATTCTTTGAACAGTCCCAGTGGCTTTCCTTTGTTAGTCCGGATTACGATCTGTCCTTGCTCTCCGGCTTCTACCGACCGTCCTTCGTAATCGATCAGATCAACATTGTATTGTGGATTGGGCACCCCCATACTTCCCGGTTTGGGTTCCATCCATGGGAAAGTGGCTACTGTCAGTGTAGTCTCGGTCTGTCCGAAGCCTTCCATCAGTTTGATGCCTGTTAACTTTTTGAATGTGTCGAAAACAGCCGGATTCAAGGCCTCACCTGCAATGGTGCAATATTCCAATGACGAAAGGTCATATTTCGTCAGGTCTTCGTGGATAAGGAAACGGAAAATGGTGGGAGGGGCACAGAGTGAAGTGACATGGTAATTTTGTATCTTTTCCAATATATCGGCAGGAGTGAACTTTTCATGATCATATACGAATACATTTGCTCCGGCAATCCATTGTCCGTAGAGCTTTCCCCACACTGCTTTTCCCCAGCCGGTGTCGGCAATGGTGAGATGGAGGCTGTTTTCTTTCAGATTGTGCCAGAAACTACCGGTTACGATATGCCCCAATGGATAAGTGAAGTCGTGTGCAACCATCTTAGGCTCTCCGGTTGTTCCGCTGGTGAAGTACATCAGTGAAATGTCATCGTTGGTGTTCGGATGTTCCGGCTTTACGAAAGGCGCCGCATGCTCGATGCCCTGATGGAAGTCATCAAATCCTTCGGGTATTTCGGGCCCTACGCTAACTAAATGCTTTACAGTAGGAGAGTCCGGCATAGCATCTATTATGTGTTTGGTGACCACTTCTTCTCCGGCAGCCACAATCATTTTTATGTTGGCTGCATTGCAACGGTATACAATGTCTTTCTTGGTTAGCAGGTGTGTAGCCGGAATAACGACTGCCCCTAGTTTGTGCAGGGCAATGATGCTGAACCAGAATTCATAGCGTCGTTTCAATATCAGCATGACCATATCACCATGTCCGATACCCAGGCTCTGAAAATAAGAGGCTGTCCGGTCAGTATATTGTTTCATATCCGCAAAAGAGAACTGGTGGTGTTCACCTTTGTCATTAGTCCATAATAAGGCCGGTTTGTCTGGTTGTTCGGCAGCCCAGGCATCCACTATGTCATATCCGAAGTTGAAGTTGTCCGGAACGTGTATCTTTAAGTTTTTCACAAAGTCTTCCTGTGAACTGAAGGAAGTTTGAGATAAAAATCTATCTATCATCTTGTTTATTTAAATAATTACATGATTACTGCCAGGAAACGTACTGTTTTCCCGTCGAGTGCTTTCATTCCATGAGGTAGTTTTGAATTGAAGTACAGGCTGTCCCCTTCGTTTAATATCAAGTCTTTTCCATCTATACTGATCATCATGCGGCCTTCAAGTACCAGGTTGAATTCCTGTCCGCTATGACTGTTATAGTGTATCGGCTCGATGTCGGGTTTGGGTTCGACAGTTACAATGAACGGGTCGGCATTCCGGTTCATAAAACCTGCTGCCAGTGACTGGTATTTATAAGCCTTTGTGCGCTCAATACTGGTTCCTTTTCCTGCACGGGTCAGGAAGTAACTACTCATCTTGGGCTCTTCGCCAAACATCAGAGCGTCGAGAGCGATTCCGTATTTACGTGCGATTTTTTGCAGCATACTCACTGAAATGTCGTAATCTCCCGTTTCTGCGAGGCGATATTCTTCCGCTGAAATCTCGCAATCACGGGCGATGTCTTCGGCCGTCAGTTCGAGTACGTCACGTAATCCGCGCAGACGTTCTGCTATTTGTTTAATTTGGTCGTCCATATCAATTTTAGTGTTTAGTGATTATTTGTTTTATATTTTGTGATTACAGTGTCCGGCCACTATCTTGATGCTTTCATTGCTTTAATGATGGCAGAGGTGAATCCATTATGCTCCAGTTCGTTGATGCCTTTAATGGTAATTCCGCCGGGTGTAGTCACTTTGTCGATCTCAACGCTTGGATGGGTGTCATTGTTCAGTATCAGTTCGGCGGCACCTTTTACAGATTGGGCAATCATATCCATGGCATCCGATGGCCGGATTCCCATTTCGATGCCCGCTTGCATGGCAGCCTGAATATATTTCAGTACGTAAGCGATACCGCAGGAAGTCAGGGCGGTAGCCGCTTCCAATTTGTCTTCAGGCAAAATCATTGCCATACCCATCTCGCTGAATAGATTGACCATCAGTGCTTCTAATTCTTGGCCGGCATTTCGCGAAGCAATCAGTGTCATGCTCTGTAATTCACTGATAGCTGTGTTGGGGACAATACGGAACATAGGCATTTCAGGTTCTACTACATCATGAGCCAATTGTTCGAAACTGATACCGGCAGCAACAGAGACCAGAATCTGTTTGCTTCTTAGTTTCATTTCTCGGAGTACACCTCTGATCAGCCAAGGTTTCACAGCTAGAATCACGATATCAGCACCAGTAGCAGCTTCAGCATTATTGCGAGTGATAGCAATAGAAGGAAATTCTTTCTTTAGTGCTTCCAGCTTTCCAATGCTGGGGTTGGATACTATTATATCGGAAGCCGGAATCAGCTTACCTTTTGCCAGTCCGCAGGCAATGGAGCCCCCCATATTTCCTGCACCAATGATAGCTACTTTCATATTATATAATTATTTAGTCTGTTTCTGACAAAGGTATAAGTAAAAAGTGAAAATACGAGCAAACGTGGCAGGTATTTTCACTTTTTCACTTTCCTTATAAGGATGCTGATTATTAACCGAGTACTTTTCTTAGCCGGGCGAGGAATTCATCGGCTTCCTCTTTGCTGAGGCAGAGAGGAGGCAACAATCGGATTACGTTCGTACCGCTGGCACCGGTAAATACTTTTTGTTCGTGGATCAGGCGGCTCCGGATTTCCTTTACCGGTTGGTCAAATTCCATTCCGATCATTAATCCGCATCCGCGCACTTCTTTGATTTCCTTGAATTTTTTCAGTTCTTCCAGCAGATAGGAGCCGATGTTGGCTGCATTTTCTACTAAATTCTCCTGTTCGATGACATCCATTACTGCCAATGCAGCCGAGCAAGCCAGATGATTGCCCCCGAAAGTTGTTCCAAGCATGCCATATACGGGTGTAAACATAGGACTGATCAGTACTCCGGCCATCGGGAATCCGTTTCCGATTCCTTTGGCAACTGTAATAATATCCGGTTTGATTCCGGCATATTGGTGAGCGAAGAATTTGCCACTACGTCCGTAACCGCTTTGTATTTCATCCAGAATCAGGATTGTTCCGTGTTCTGTACAGGCTTTGCGGAGCTCTTGCAGGAATTCGGGAGTCGGTATTTTGATACCGCCAACTCCCTGTATGCCTTCAATGATGACAGCACAAATATCTTCTTTTGCCAATTCGGCTTTCGCAGCCTCTATGTCATTTAGCGGAAGGTAGGTGATGTGTCCGTTGGCATTGATCGGAGCTATAATTTTAGGATTATCTGTGGCCTCGACTGCTAGTGAAGTGCGTCCGTGAAAAGCTTTCCCAAAAGAGATCACTTTGGTACGTCCGTTATGGAACGAAGCCAGTTTCAACGCGTTTTCATTTGCTTCGGCACCACTGTTTATCAGGAATAGGGAATAATCTTCATATCCGGATATTTTTCCGAGACGTTCGGCTACCTGTTGTTGCAGCTTGTTGATTACGGAGTTTGAATAGAAGCCCAGGGTTGCCACCTGCTTGCTAATCATGTCAACATAATGGGGATGAGCATGTCCGATAGAGATAACGGCATGGCCTCCATAAAGATCCAGGTATTCGGTTCCATTCTCGTCCCAGACGTGACAACCCTTTCCTTTTATTATGTTTATATCGAAAAGTGGATATACATCAAATAAGTTCATTGTTTCTTCTTAGAATGCAGAGGGCTTGAGGCGCAGGCCTACCGTTTCCTCCAGGTTAAACATCAGGTTCATGTTGTGGACAGCCTGTCCGGATGCACCTTTCAATAAATTGTCGATGCAAGAAATGATCAGTAATTTATCGCCGTGTTTTTCCAGGTGAATCAGACATTTATTGGTATTTACTACCTGTTTGAGATCTATGTTTTTATCAACGATGTGGACAAACGAATCTTTGGCATAATATTCCTCATACATGCGTACGATCTCTTCCAATGCTACTTTTGTTTTCACTACCAAAGTGGCAAAGATGCCGCGGGGGAAATCGCCGCGATAAGGGATAAAATCAATTTCCGCATCAAAACTGTTCTGGAGTTGTTTCAGCGATTGCTTGATTTCAGGAACGTGCTGGTGTTCGAAAGCTTTGTATACACTCATATTGTTGTTACGCCAGCTGAAATGACTGGTTGCACCGGGTTTTACTCCCGCTCCCGTGCTTCCTGTAATGGCGTTTACCATTACGTCCTCATTTAGCATCAGGTGTTTTGCCAGTGGGAGCAGTCCCAGCTGGATGCAAGTTGCGAAACATCCCGGATTAGCCACATGCTTTGCTGTGCAGGTTGCACGACGATTTAGTTCCGGCAGACCGTATATGAAGTCATGATCCGGTGAAGCTATGCGATAATCCATTGAAAGGTCTATAATTTTCAGTTCCTCCGGGATATTATGGCTTTCCATAAATTTCTTCGTATCCCCATGGGCTGTACAGAAGAACAGTACATCGATATCTTCCAACGGAAGTTCGTCTGTAAAAGTCAGGTCACACTCTCCGTAAAGTCCCTCGTGTACATCAGTAATTTTGTTTCCGGCGTTACTGGTACTGTTGATAAATACGATTTCAGTCTCGGGATGATTGATAAGCAGGCGGATAAGTTCGCCTGCTGTATATCCTGCTCCACCAATGATTCCTGCTTTTATCATACCTCTTCGTCCTTATGGTTAGCATAGTAAACACGTAGTGGGGTAGAAGTCACCTTGATGAAGCCTTTTGCATCTTCGGCCGTCCAACCCTTTTGCATTTCTCCATATTCACCAAACTTGGTCTTTACCAGGTCGTCTTGTGATTCTACACCGACAGTAGAGAATGACAACGGACGGAGCTCAAGGATGGCTGTACCGTTCACATTACGTTGTGATTCCTGAAGCATTGCTTCGATATCACGCATCACCGGTTCCAGGTATTGGCTTTCATGAAGGAACATACCATACCAGTTAGCTACCTGATCTTTCCAATATTGTTGCCATTTGCTCAATGTGTATTTCTCAAGGAAACGGTGTGCACCGATGATCAACATTGGAGCGGCGGCTTCGAATCCTACACGTCCTTTGATACCGATGATAGTATCACCTACATGCATATCACGGCCAATACCGTAAGCAGCACCTATCTCTTCCACTTTCTGGATGGCGGCAATTTTATCTTCGAACACTTCTCCATTCACGGCGTGAAGTTCACCATTCTTAAATTCAAGGCGCAGAAGTTCACTTCCCTCTTTCGTTACTTGCTTCAGGTAGGCCGTTTCGGGCAATCCTTGTGCACTGTCTAGAATTTCTCCGCCGCAGATTGAAGTCCCCCATAGTCCGACATTATAAGAGTATTTTAGTTTTGTAAAGTCTGCTTCGAAGCCATTTTTGTTTAAGTAGTCGATTTCTTCCTGACGGCTGAGTGCCATATCGCGGGTCAGCGTAATAATTTCTACACCCGGAGTCATGACAAGGAATGTCATGTCGAAACGAATCTGGTCGTTACCGGCCCCTGTCGAACCGTGTGCAATGGCTTCCGCGCCAATCTCTTTCGCATAGCGTGCGATGGCCAATGCCTGGAAAATACGTTCGGAGCTGACAGAAATAGGATAGGTACCGTTACGTAGTACGTTACCGAATATCATATATTTCAGACTTTTTTCGTAATATTCCTGAGTGACGTCGAGTGTGACATATTTCACAGCACCCAGTTTGTAGGCATTCTCTTCATTCTGTTTCAGTTGTTCTTCGCTGAAGCCACCTGTGTTGGCACACGCTGCATACACTTCATATCCTTTTTCCTTGGCCAGGTACATTACAGTGAAAGAGGTATCGAGACCTCCGCTGAATGCAACCACTACTTTCTTTTTCTGTTCCATAGTGCTGTATATTTTAAATGTTATTTCTTTCTTGTTCTTTTTTTATGTTATGCGGATCTGTCGGATCATATAGCATAGCGGTGCAGATGCAGAATTTACGGTCCTTCGCCATCAGTATTTCATGGTTTATGCACCCTTCACATCCTTTCCAAAAGGCTTCGTCGTCGGTCAGCTCGTTAAAAGTGACCGGTACATATCCCAATTCCGTATTCATTTTCATCACGGCTGCGCCGCTGGTCAGACTGAATATTTTAGCTCTGGGCCATCGTAAACGAGCCAATTGGAAAGAGGCTTGTTTGATACGTTTGGCCAGTCCTAATCCCCGGAAGTCAGGGTGTACGATCAATCCTGAAGTAGCAACGTATTGCTTGTTTCCCCATGATTCAATGTAGGTAAATCCGGCAAATACATCTCCGCAAAGAGCTATGATTGCTTTTCCTTCTTTCATTTTGGTGGCTACGTACTCGTGTGTACGTTCTGCTATTCCGGTTCCGCGTACTTTTGCTGCGTTTCTGATTGTCTCCAAAATAGTGTCAACGTAAACCTCATGCGAGGCGTCGGCTACCATAACATCTATTTGTTGAGTGTCCATTGTTGATTTAGTATAGAGTATAATTGTTGTTAGTTAGTTGATATTCGGAATAATGAGAGACAGGAAATGTCGTACGGCAGTGGGCGTTGCCCCTTCACGTAGTACCAACATAATGGTATCGTCTCCGGCAATTGTTCCCAAAATGGTGTCAGATTCACGGTTGTCGATGTCGTAAGCCATGCTGCTGGCATAGCCGGGGCGAGTTTTGATTACTGCGATATTTCCGGAAAACTGAAGGGAAATGAAGCCATTGTTCATCAACATTTCACTGGCACTCTGGTCGCCGACACGTTTGTACATGATGTCGTTGGGTAATACGTATACATATCTTCCGTTCATGCTGGCGGCTTTGGCCACTTTCAGTTGTTTCAGGTCACGTGAAAGAGTAGCTTGTGTCAGTTCAAATCCTTCCTGACCTAATTCTTGCAAGAGTTCTTCCTGTGAACCTACTTCCTTACTGGAGATAATCATTTTGATGGCGTCTAACCGATTTGCTTTCTTCTTCATCTTGTATAATTATTCTAAGAATGGCGCAAAAGTATGCAATATTTTGGAAATAGTATGCATAAAAAGCTGTTTTTTTACTCTTTTTATACATAAAAATAGCATGTGATGTAGAAATATGCAGAATTTGGATTGGAAGTGATATATAATTTAGGGGGGAGTAATTTTTTGGGTGAAAGTAAAAAGAGGAATTCAGATTGATCCGGGAATTCTCTCAGAATTTAGGTATGATCCCAAGTTTTCAAACTGAGCCACAATCCTTTAATTCCGATTCTTTTTCTTAAAAACAAACAAGCCACTCAAATAGAGTGGCTTGTTTGTGCGAATGTCGGAATGAGGCGACTCGAACGCCCGACCCCTACGTCCCGAACGTAGTGCGCTACCAACTGCGCTACATTCCGCTACTTGCAAAGTGGTGCCACCAGGAATCGAACCGGGGACACAAGGATTTTCAGTCCTTTGCTCTACCAACTGAGCTATGGCACCTTTGTGATTGCGGGTGCAAAGATAGGTATAATTTTTAATACTGCAATAGTTTGGCAAAGAAAATATGAAATATTTGTCCAAAGGGAGTGGAAATCTTTTTTCTTGTTTTGATTTTACGATGATCTTACGTCTTTCTTCAACGAAAATGATATTAATACGTTTCTGTCGGTGAATTAATGAAGTTAGGAATGGACAGCAGACAAAGAAGATGTATGAAAATCTGTAAGACTTAGTATCTTTGGGTTAGAGACTGTATGAATATGCATAGATGCAACCGGAAGAAAAGGTTTCTTAAAATGTGGTCATCCTCAATAAAATAAACGTTTGTCTTTATTATATGTATAATGCTATTTCCTTATCTTTACCGCAAAATTATGTAGCGGGTAACTGCGGACATGTTCATAATAAACAAAACAAATAAGATTTCCAGTTAGAAGTATATGATGATCTACATTATCTTTAGCGTCTTTATAATCATTATTCTTTTTATTTGTGCCAGATATTGGTATTTGTGGAGAAAGATAAGTGTGCAAAAGAACGAATGGGTGGCTCAAACCAAGGAATCAGATACGATTTTACGTAGTATGAACGCTTGCTTTATCTTGATAAATAGTGACTTGGTGGTGATAAGGACCAATTATTATGATTTGAGTGGAATCTCAGAAGAGCCTGAGTCCTCCGGTAGAGTCGGTGATCTACTGAATTGTAAAAACGCTGTTCGTAGTGGCGGAGGATGCGGGGCACATAAAAATTGCGAAAATTGCATGATTCGCCATACTATTGAGAATGCATTCTGCCATAAAAAGGGTTTTCATAAATTAGAAGCATCCATGAGGCTGCTCAGTTCGGATCATCAACAGATTATTCCTTGTGATGTTTCTGTCTCGGGTACTTACTTGAATAATGAAGGTCACGAACAGATGTTACTGACTGTCTATGATATTACTGAATTGAAGAATATGCAGCGGTTGCTGAATATTGAAAAAGAGAACGCTGTTTCTGCCGAAAAGTTGAAATCTGCTTTTATAGCTAATATGAGTCATGAAATTCGTACCCCACTGAATGCGATTGTCGGTTTTTCCGGTTTGTTGGCTTCTGCGGATGATGATACGGAAAAAAAGATGTATCTGGATATTGTAGCGGAAAACAATGATCGTTTATTGCAGATAGTGACGGATGTACTCGACCTTTCAAAAATAGAGTCGGGTAGTCTGGATTTCCATTATTCCGAATTTGATGTAAACGATTTATTATGTGCTCTGCATGGCATTTTAAACATACGTCTGAAAGACAAGCCCGAAATTAAACTGATTTGTAAGGCAGGAACAGATGAATGGATCATTTATTCCGAGCAACATCGTATCGTACAGATAATCACAAATCTGGTACATAATGCGATGAAGTTTACCCACAGTGGGGAGATTTGTTTCGGATGTCGTCCCCAAGGAGAGGACGAGATTTACTTTTATGTTTCTGATACAGGTATTGGCATTCCTGCCGGAGAACAGGATAAAATATTCGACCGATTTACCAAATTGGACCATGAAGTACCCGGAACAGGGCTGGGACTGACTCTTTCACAAACTATCGTACAGAATCTGGGGGGAGAAATGGGAGTCGAATCGGAAGTGACAAAAGGATCTACCTTCTGGTTTACCCTTCCTTTGAAATCCTGAGCAGATTTATGAAAAATAAGAGGTTGTATCCGGTAGAATATAGAATAAACTTTCGGATACAATCTCTTTCATTCAGGTAGATAGATACACTTTTAACTTTGTTTCTGTGGGGTGTCCTTATCGGATGAAACAGAGCCGGAACCTGTCGATGGGGCAGAAGTTGTACTACCGATAGTGGTAGCGCTGCTTGTTGCCGGACCGGCGGTAGTTGTTGTTGCCGGAGCAACTTGTGGTTTAGCTTGTGTTTCCCAGTGGAACGGTTCGAAAGTACTATTCGGGTCAGCCCATGATGGCTTTTTAGCTGCATAAATGATAAACGGAGCAATCACAACAACCAAAGCACCGATAATCAATACAGAGAACCATACCGTGTTGCTACCTGTAGAAATCTGGCTGGGCGGGATAAAGCTGAGGATAAACGCCAGTAATGAACCGAGGAAGCCGAGGCCGCCGACAATCCACATCAAGCCGTTACCTTTTTTACCGATACGGAACGGACGGTTAGATTTCTTCATGTTATAGCGCAGGTAGATGGCACCGGAGAACATAAGTAAGTACATCACCAGATAAAGAATAACTGTCAGCTGTGACAAGATCTGATAGAAGCTCTGTACGGAAGGCATAACCACAAACAGAAGGCTCAATACGGTAACAGCACCACCCTGAACGAACAGGATATTTTTCTGTACACCCAATTTATTGGTTTTCTGGAAGAACGGAGGCATATAACCGGCCTTACCTACGGCAAAGATACCTTTGGACGGACCGGCAACCCATGTCAATACACCTGCCAACACACCGAATGCAAGAGCAATGGCGATGATCGGTGATAACCAGGATGCATGGATATATCTAAAATAGTTGTCGAAGCCAACAAGTAAACTCTGTGTCAGGCTGATATCTTTGGCCGGGATAATGATACCTAGTGAGAATGTACCCAAGACGAAGATGATTACAGTAATAAGTGCACCGATAAATACTGCTTTCGGATAGTTCTTTGAAGGGTTTTGCATATCCTTTACGTGGATACCGCCCATTTCCATACCGGCATAAAAGAGGAAGATACTTGCCGCTAATACCACGTTATCGAAATTCGTGAGGTCGGGGAAGAAGCTGCTATGGAAGTCAAGGTTGGAATGCCCTCCGGATGCCAAGTAAACAATACCCAGGATAATCAGCAGGGCAGCGGGGATGATGGTTCCCACCATACCGCCAATTTTAGCTACTTTACCTACCCATCCCATTCCTTTCAGTGAGATGAAGGTAGCCAGCCAATAAATGATAAGCACAACGGCCAGTGTATAGTATTTGTTGCTGGCCAGTGTCATGTCGTGTGTATCATTCATTCCGATGAAAGCGATAGATACAGCACCGAATGTCAATACAGTCGGATACCAGATCGTACTTTCAATCCATTGTACCCAGATGGCAAGGAATCCCAATTTCTTTCCGTACGCTTCGCCTACCCAACGGAACACACCACCCTGTTTGTCCTGGAACATGGCAGCCAATTCCGCCGCAACGAGTGATGTCGGAATAAGGAATACGATAGCTGCGAAAAGATAATAGAAGGCCGAACTCATTCCATATACGGCCTCGGCAGGAAGTCCGCGTAGGGATACTACTGCCGTTACGTTCATGATCGCCAGGGTGAATACCCCTAGTTTCACTGCTTGTTTAATATTTGCCATAAGTTAAGGTTTTAAGTGAAAAATATTTTTAAGTCAGTGTCTATAACAACGTTTAACGTGAGATGTTTTAGTTTACTAACGTCAAACTTGGTTAATTAACATCGGTGAAGAGTGAAATCACCGGTTCCTCTATTGAATCCGGGTGGGTATCAAACAAATCGTGTAGGACTCTTGTTCCTTCTGCATAATAAAATAACCTATAAAATATCAGCGCTTATGAAAATGGCTCTTTCTGATTTTGCTTTGCGGAAGAAAGGGATTTACGGCATTTTACATGTCATCATCCTGCTGCTTTCCCTGTTTCTGGTCATCAGCATCTCGATAGATACGTTTAAGGGTATCCCTTTTTATACCCAATCGGTTTATATGAAAGTTCAGCTATGGATTTGTGTCTTATTTCTGTTCGATTTCATTCTCGAGTTGTTTCTTTCGAAAAATAAGTGGCACTATCTTAGTACGCATTTCATCTTTTTGTTGGTGGCGATACCTTACCAGAATATTATATCCTATATGGGATGGACTTTTTCACCCGAAGTGACTTATATGATTCGTTTTGTTCCTTTGGTTCGAGGCGGCTATGCGATGGCTATTGTGGTGGGGTGGCTTACTTATAATAAGGCTTCCGGACTGTTTGTTTCCTATCTGACTATGTTGCTTGCTACTGTTTACTTTTCAAGCCTGGCTTTTTTTGTACTCGAACACAAGGTCAATCCCCTGGTGACCGGTTACGGAGATGCGCTTTGGTGGGCGTTTATGGATGTGACTACGGTAGGTTCCAATATTATTGCTGTCACCGTGACGGGACGTGTACTTTCGGTGTTGCTGGCGGCACTGGGTATGATGATGTTCCCGATCTTTACGGTTTATGTCACCAGCCTGATTCAAAAAAAGAACAAAGAGAAAGAGGAGTATTATAAACAATTGGAGGCAGCTGACGAAAGTAAGCCAAAATAACTGTTCAGGAATAAGTATGCCTAAAAAATACTGCCCATCTGCACGTAGCAGACAGGCAGTATCCCAACTAATTAAACTTTGTATGATGTCATCAGTTAATATGCTTGTTCAGTTCATGCCATTTATTGATTTCCGGAAGGATACCCATAGCGATCACTTCATCACGTAATTTGCATAAGTGAGCGTAGCTCTCTTCCATTTCTTTTTGCTCTTCGGGAGTTCCCTGTATTTCCTTATGGCTCACACCTTCTTTCGTGATAGAAGTCTCCATTGCCATCAGGATATGATCGAACTTTTTGTCGGATACGTACGTTCCTGCCGGCCAGCGGAAAGGTTGTCCGCCCATGGCTGCTGCAATCATTTCGATAGACAGATAGGCCGGACTTTGGAATGAAGAGCGCCCGCGCAGGTCGATGATATGCTTTCCACCTTGGATGACGCGTACTTTCAGGTCTTCCCAATCCTGCATAGGCATACGTGGAGTATCTATAATTTTAGTAAGCGCTTCACCTTGTACTTTGGTGGTAGAAGCGAATACGGCCATCTGTTCTCCGTGTCCGCCATACGTACGGCAATTCACTATTTCAGATGCGGGAATATGAAGGTATTTCACCAGTTCGTTTTGCAGACGTGTACTGTCCAAAGCTGCTAATGTTGATACTTGTGACGGTTTCAGTCCGGCATAGAGTAAGACAATCAATCCGGTGATATCGGCAGGATTGAATACGACAACCACATGTTTTACGTCCGGGCAATATTGGCGGATATCTTTACCAAACTGGGCGGCGATTTCTGCATTACCTTTCAGTAAATCTTCACGGGTCATGCCTGCTTTACGGGCAGCACCACCGGAGGACACAATGTATTTGGCTCCCGACAAAGCTTCTTTGATGTCTGAAGTGTAGGTCAGGTTTACCCCCTCGAACGCACAGTGATACAACTCTTCAGCCACGCCTTCCAAAGCGGGTGCATAGGGGTCGTACAGGCAGATGTTCGGAGTCAGTTTCATCATTAAGGCAGTCTGTGCCATGTTAGAGCCAATCATTCCGGCAGCTCCTACAATCGTAAGTTTTTCGTTGGTTAAGAATTCCATAATTTATATCTTTTTTAATTCGACAATTGCTTTGTTTTTTTGTTTCCGATGCAAAGATAACTTGTTTATGTGCAGGTTGTTTATCGAAAAAAGTTTTGCGCTATAATGAAAAGTTATCATTTGCCAATGATAACAAGCAGATGCGGCAATATGTTTTTCGGCGGCTAATCATTCTTACGTCTGTTTTTTATTTATCTTTGCAGTAAACAGAATGAAGATTATGAGCATTGAATTAGGAAAATTCAACCAGCTTGAGGTAGTCAAGCAGGTCGATTTCGGTATGTATCTGGATGGGGGAGAAGAGGGAGAAATCCTGTTGCCCACCCGTTATGTACCCGAAGATTGTAAGTTGGGAGACTGGTTGAACGTCTTCCTTTATCTGGATAATGAAGAACGGTTAATAGCTACTACATTGACACCTTTGGTACAAGTAGGGGAGTTTGCCTGCCTGGAAGTATCGTGGGTCAACCAGTTCGGAGCTTTTCTTAACTGGGGATTGATGAAGGATCTGTTTGTCCCTTTCAGCGAGCAGAAGATGAAGATGCAGGTAGGGAATAAATACGTTATCCATGCCCATATTGATGATGAAAGTTTCCGGATCGTAGCTTCGGCCAAAGTAGACCGTTACTTATCTAAAGAGAAAGCTTCTTATCAGCCTGGTGAAGAAGTGAACATCCTTATCTGGCAGAAGACAGACCTCGGGTTTAAGGCTATTATTGAGAATATGTATAGCGGCTTGCTGTATGATAGTGAAATATTTCAGACTTTACATACCGGCGATGTACTGAAAGCATACGTCAAGCAGGTACGCGAAGATGGCAAGATAGATCTGATTCTCCAGAAGCCGGGCTTTGAAAAGATAGATGATTTTTCAAAGACACTTCATCGCTACATCACAGAGCATGGGGGATGGATTGGACTTACAGATAAGAGTCCTGCCGAGGAGATTTATGACACGTTCGGTGTTAGTAAGAAGACATTCAAGAAGGCCGTTGGCGATTTGTACAAGAAGCGTCTGATTCTTCTTCATGAAGACGGCATCGAGTTGGTACGTCCCTAAGTTGAATAGGGAAAACCCTACGTATGAATAGACAGAATCATTAGGGTGGGGAGTTTCCTCACCCTATTTTTGTGATATTAGAAACAATAAAAACTAAACGACATGCGAAAAGTAATCATAACTCTTTGTTTCTTGTTTGTTGCATTTGTTGCACAAGCCGGAAGAATCAGCGGAATAAATATCCAAAGCTCAGGTGAAGCGATTCTTGTCTTTGTGGATGGCGAGCAAATCTGCACTCCGACGGAGACTTGTTTCATTGCTAATTATTCGGGCAGGCACCGGATAGAAGTATATGCAGTACGTTATATACCACGTACCGGACAAAGTGTGAAAGGCGACTTGCTGTTTCAGGAATGGGTCTCAAATCCCGGTATGAATATCAGGAATATTCGGGTGGGCTATAATGATCGTCCTGATTTCTGTCCCGATCGTCCGGTGCGTCCCGGCTATGATGTAGTGATGAACCGTACAGAGTTCGACCGTTTTCTGAGAACTGTGAAAGACAAACATTTCGACTCAGACCGTAACAAGCTGATTGAAACTACACTTGTTTCGACAGGCTTCACTTCCGACCAATGTCTCCAATTAGTAAATCTGTTCAGTTTCGATAGTGAAAAGATAAAACTGATGCAGGCTATGTATCCACGGATTGTTGATAAACCCAATTTCTATCTGGTCATCGAAAGCCTGACTTTTCAGTCGGATAAAAACAAGATGAACGAATTTGTGAGAAAATACCATAATCAACGTAACTAAAACCTATAAGAATTATGAAAAAAATACATGTTTCGGCGATATTAATCTTGCTTGTTGTTATGAGTAGTTGTGCAGGCTTGATCATAAACTTCAAAAACAGTCAGCTAATGAGTATCCAGAAAGGAATGACACAACAGGAAGTGAAGACGATTCTTGGAAAGCCCAATTACAGACGCTTTGATGGAGCAATGGAAGAGTGGGAATATCGCGGGTATCTTTCCAAAGCAGGGCATTCGGTGATTTGTGTTAACTTTATCGACAACCGTGTTGTTGGGTTGGATTCATTTAGAGACGGTGCACCGACTGCTCCTCCTGCCCCTTCCTTTTCTTTAGGCATAGGTGGTACAGTCACTGCTTCGGACATAGCTCCCGCTTGTGACTATAGAGCCATGAGAAACGATGAGTTTGCCCGCTTTTTAAATGATGTAAAGAGTAAAACTTTTGATTCGGACCGGACAGATTTCATTGAGAAAGCAACCCGCTCTACCGGATTTACATCAGAGCAATGCTGCAGATTGATAAAACTTTATAGCTTTGATGATGATCGGACTAAGGTACTGAAGATACTTTATCCGAGCGTAGTGGATAAAGATAATTTTTCCGCAGCAATAGACGGATTGGATTTTCTGTCGAATCAGGATACGGTGAAGAACTTTGTGAGGAACTATAATAGAATTAAATAGACTTAAGATATGAAACGAATATTGATATTCTTTTTGGTCATAGGAATCACTGCTATAAGCAGTGTGAGTATGGCAGCCATGAGCAATAGCCGCATTCGCAAGGAGACTCGTTTCCTGACCGATAAGATGGCCTATGAACTGAACCTGAGCACAGGGCAATATAATGATGTATACGAAATCAATTACGATTTTATTTACTCCATTCGTTATCTGATGGACGATGTGATAAGGGGAGAAGAGTGGGCACTCGATAAATACTATCGTACCCTGGACATTCGTAATGATGATTTGCGTTGGGTGCTGACTGCTTCACAGTATCGCCGTTTTATAGGGGTCGATTATTTTTATCGACCGGTTTATGCCAGTGGTGGCAGTTGGAGTTTCCGTATCTATATTCGGTATACAAACCATAATCATTTCTACTTTGGCAAACCGTACCACTATAACAGCTATTGCGGTGGACACTATCGTACTCATTATCATAACAGCTATTATCGCGGACGCTATCGACATGATTTCTATTCGGGTTCGCACAGTATAAGAGATCATCGAAATTATAACACGCATCGCCGTTCCGATTTCGGATCGGTAACCATACGTTCCAATTCGGGACGGAGAGATGAGGTGAGAAGAGGAGTGTCCCAAAGAGAAAGCTCAGCTTCACGGGATAACAACAGAGTGACTCCTGGGAATGCTACCCGTACCGGCAGAGAAACCAGAAGTACGGAAAATAACCGGAGGACGAATACTGTCCGGAAGAGTGAAAACATATCTACTCCTCATAGAGTAACACCGGAGCGTACGGATAGCAAACGTAGCAATAGCCGTAGTACTTCATCCCGCTCTGCAGAGAGGGGGAACAGAGAAAGATAAGTGCTATTTGCCTTTCCTTTCTGTTTCCGTATTATTTCTTTAAAATTTCAGGAGTTGAACCAGTCAGGATAAGAGGTCAGAACATCTACCTCTTGTCTTGGCTTCGAGGCTTTGGTAAACTATTGTATGCTGTCTCTTTGCAGATCTTTCTTTGCCTCGCCGGTTACATTAATTTCCGGGCGGATGCTGTCGGCTGCCACTTCACTGATGATTCCTTTTTTCACTAATCGTTCGGTTATTAAACGGTAATAGCCTTCCAGGCTCTCCTTCAGTTGCATATCATTGTTAAACGAATTCCGGAAATGCTTCGGCTTTGGAATAATGGAAGCCAGAAAAATAGATTCTTCGGCTGTCAGTTGAGACGGTCGCTTTTTAAAATAATAGGTTGCTGCTTCCTGCACCCCATAAACGAGCGGTCCCCATTCTACTATATTCAGATATACTTCGTACATTCGTTCTTTGGAGGTAAGGCGTTCTGTTTCTATCAGCCAGACAATCAGAGCTTCTTCCAGTTTACGGGCTATGTTTTTGTTTCGATTCAGAAATACGTTTTTCACCAACTGCATGGTGATGGTACTCCCTCCGCGGGCAAAACGTTTCACTTTCAGATCTTGTATCAACGCTTCGCGCATGGCTTCAGGAAGGAATCTCCGGTGGAAGTAGAAAGCTCCGTCTTCACTTTGCATCACAGACATTTGCAACAACGGAGAGATGCTGTCCAATGGTGTGAAATGTTCCCAGGAAGGGCCGATTGGAAAAGTACGTACCGGTTGGCCGTTTTCGTAAGCCGTATAGATAAATTCTTCCGACATTTTACCAAGATCTGTGACCCCGTAGTTTACAATGCAGAAATTCCTTTCCTTCAGTTCCGATTCCAATTTCAGACTGTCCAACAGGGCAAAATTTGCATCTAGAAAAAAGTGATAGGCCAATTCGCCACTTGTCTTTATACCTTCCAGGTTACTGAATAATCCTTTGGGAAGTGAACCGAACAATTGGTCTGCCGGAAACCAGGGTTTGTCTACGGCTGCTGTGAAATGCCATTGCTGTTTTTTCTTTTCGGCTTTCAGGTAAGGGTGAAACTGCATTTGATTGAACCGTATCACAGTAGTACTATCCAGTTCGGCGGATTCTTTGCCTACAAGAATCCGGTAAGATACTTGACCACGATCCAAATTGACCGTTTCAGGAGAAAGAGCCTTGTGATATACTTCGAGTCCACTGACAGCCGCTTGCCCGGTCAACTGAACCTGTCCGCCATTCTTTTCCGATTTTGTCAGGCTATAAGTCAGGGTATCCAGACGAATATCGGCATCGAAACGGCGTTTGAGGTAGGGTAGGATGATTTTGTTGTTCTGTTGTGCATAGAGTTCTGCTTTCAGGGTATGGCTGCTTCGGTTTACTTTTCCGCAGGTGGTCCAATGTTGGGTTGTCGAGTCTTCATGTACTTCGATATCCGAGCGAAAATGATTTTGCCGGACCGTTAGTTTGGGAATATGGATGTTTACGAAGTTACGGTCTTTCCGTTCAGTAATGTCTATTTGACACAAGGTCCCGTTTTCCGGCAGGAAGCCATAGAAAAGATTCAGTATCCGGTTTATTCTGTGGGCATAGTCGGTCTGAACCTGTCCGGATGAAGTCTCTCGTTTTCTTTTCAAGAAGAGAAAATCATAATTCGCCATGCTGTCTGCTTTTATAAATGAGGCCTTCAGTTGGTCGACGGTTACATTACGCACTTCAATTTTTCCCCGAATCAATTTCCAAAAGTTGAGGTGCATGTTCAAAGTATGCAGGGTGAGAAGGGTATCCCGGTTGCGGGGAACTATAGAGAGATTTTTCAGTTCGATTTCGTTTAATCCTTTCATTCGCAGGTCCTCATAGCAGATAGATAATCCGTATTTTTGTTCGGCATATAGTATTCGTTTGTCGGCCGTCCGGCAGAGAATTCCGTTACGCCCCAGATATAAACCTGCCAGTACGAGGATCAGGACACTTCCTGTAATGATGAGAGCAATGCTCCCTTTCGTGCGATATTTTCCCATTTCAATATGTAAACTATGGATTTATCGGCTGCAAAGTTATACAATTCCCGGAGGATGAATAGTGCTATTCCCGGAAAAATATTATATCTTTGGGAAATCTATCATAGGAGGTACCGTGAAAAAGTTGCGAACAGATCGACAGACCCTCAATGACTTAGGAATTGTGGAAAGTACGTATGGCGAGAAAACTCTTTTCTCGCTCTTTGACATGACGGAAAGTGATGGAGGAAAGAGGTGTCTGGAAGAGTGGCTGGTTCACCCTTTGTCTGATTGGAAAGCATTGCACGAAAGGCAGGAAGCGATCCGCTATCCGGACTTTCCGGAGATACGTATTTGTAGGGAAGAACTGGATTTCATTGAGTTTTATCTCAGCCAGGGAGATCGTCCGACGAGAGTGAGCTATTTGGAATCTGCCTTTTCATATATCTTCCGGCATTTCAGGGCTACTCCCGAGCGTTATGTCATCCGTAGGGGGACGAAGTTGCTTGAAAACGTTTTGTTGGAGCTGAAAACTTTTGCAGATCATGTGACGGAACTCTCTCCCCGGTTGATCCGTAACATTGCCGCCACTATCTCAGAGATCTATCAGGCTACGGAATTGGGAAAAATGGTTGATTCCTGCGGGCAGGAAGATAGCTTTTACCGGACCGACCGTTTGGATTACATTTTCCGTTATCGACGAAATCATACCATTGCAGCTCTTCTTTCTATTGTATATCAATTGGATGCCATTCGTACCATGCATCGGACAGCAGTGACGAAAGGTTGGTGCTTTCCTTCTTTTACTAATGATAGCAAGTTTATGCTGTGCAATTTCTATCATCCGCAAGTGAAAGATGCTGTAGCGAACGATTGGGAGATGGAGAATGGGAATATCTGTATCTTTACCGGGTCGAATATGGCGGGTAAATCCACGACTTTGAAGGCAATAGCATCTGCTGTATGGTTGGCTCATGCCGGATTTCCGGTACCGGCTTCCTCGATGGTTTGTCCTATGTTCGATGGTATTTTTACTTCTATCAATCTGCCGGATTCTCTGAGAGATGGTCGCAGCCATTTCTATGCGGAAGTATTGAGAGTAAAAGAGGTGCTGGAACAGATTAACAAGGGGCATCACTGTTTTGTACTTTTCGATGAATTGTTTAGGGGAACCAATGCGCGGGATGCTTTTGAGGCATCGGTTGCCGTAGCAGAGGTGTTGAAAGCAAAGGCATATAGCCGTTTTTTGATATCTACACATATCATAGAATTGGCCCGTAAATTGGATGGAGATGACGCCTGTTGTTTTTATTATTTAGAATCTGCGATAGTGGATGACGAGTTGATATGTAACCATAAAGTGAAGCCGGGTATTTCAGAGTCAAGAGTTGGATATTGGATTGTGAAGAAAGAACTTGCCGGATTTGAGAAATAATGTAACTGACTCTTATAGGAAAAATTGTGAATAATAGATATATTTGTAGATTATTTTAATTTAAAAACAACGACAAGTATGAAAATTAAATTATTATTTTTGATAAGCATTCTGTTCTGTACAGGTAGTTATGCACAAGAGACGGTTACCGAACCTGATTTTATAGGTGAGGTGTTAGTGTTAAATCCGGATAACAGCACGACTCCGCTGGAAAAAGCTACTGTTAAAATCAAAACAAAAGCCAATGCTTCGGTATATTTGGTAGGTATGGGTAAAGTGAAAACAAAGATAAATGTAGATGGTCCTAGCGCTCAGGTACGATTACATCAGGGAGATGATTTTAAGTTGATTGTGAGAGCTGTGGACAACAATACCGATCCAATGTCTATTATTAATATCTTTCAGTTCGAAACGGGTAAGAAGGTACGTAAGGCCGAGTTATCTTCTTTGAGTACATTTGGAGGAGCCTCTAGCAATAATCTGGAACTACTTCCGTATACAGCTAAAAAATATGGAGAAAGTTCTTATCTGATCACATTGAAAGAAAAGCCGGTGGGCGAATATGGGATAACGGTTCGTAATCCTAATTCTTTGGATGAAAAAAATATCATTGTGGCTTCATTTGGAATCGATCAATAATAAACACTTATAGCCGGATTGCTATTACTGCAAATGTAAATGTGTCAAAACTCGTATTCACCATAGATTACACCGATTTACACAAAACGATTTTAAATCTACTGATAACCAATAATATTTATCTATGTAAATCTGTGTAATCTGTGGTGAGTTATGAAACAACCTCTTGTCGGCTACTGCTGTTCCAACTCAATGACAGCGCTACTGTAATCACCGGATAAACCAATAGGCAAGCCTTGATTCATCAGGAAATCGCCACTGAAAGATTGTCCGTTGGCTGACCCTGTTGCAGCACGGCTTCCCGGATAGATGTTCAATTCTTTCACGTTGTATTTCTTGTCGGGACTCAGACCTTTGAAACGCATCGGAGCACTAACTTCACCGATATGTGATTTTAATTGGTAAGCATAGAATACGGCACGACTCTTGTCCGGCAATACATACATCATGGAGGTGCGGTTACCTTCGTAAGGAGATAAAATACGGTACAGGTCGCCTGTAAACACTATGTTACGGATACTTTCGTAAGTCTTGATAGCCTCTTTGGCAAAGATTACTTCTTTTTCATTCATGGTGGACGGTTGTAAATCCATTCCCAAAGCTCCCTGCATAGCTACGTCAAAGCGGAATTTCAGTGGAGTAGTGCGCCCGGTCTGATGATTCGGACTGGCAGAAACATGGCAACACATTGCTATCGAGGGAAAGAACTGTGAATTGCCCCATTGAATAAGGATACGTTGCAAGGCATCGGTATTATCGCTGGGCCAGTATTCCTCGAAGTAGCGCAGTGAACCGTAATCCAGACGGCCTCCTCCACCAGAGCAAAGCATAAAGTGTACGTCGGGATGTGAATCGCGTACTTTCTTAAAAACATTCAGTAATCCCCGTCCGTATTCGATCCATATGTGTGACTGTTCGTCGGCAGGTAAATAAGTGGATCCCGGGTTGGTTACAGCACGGTTACAGTCCCATTTCACAAAAGCTATCTGAGGGTTATCTTTCAGAATGTCGTGTACACTCTTATATACAAACTCTTGTACTTCGGGATTCGACAGGTCGAGTACCAGTTGCCGGCGAAAGAGAATATGTTCACGTCCCGGTTGCTGGATTACCCAGTCAGGATGTTTTTCGAATAGTTCACTTTGGGGGTTTACCATTTCAGGTTCCACCCAGATACCGAACTTGATATCATTATCCGTACATTGTTTTACCAGCCATCCCAGTCCGTTGGGAAGTTTTTCTTTGTTTACCACCCAGTCGCCAAGTCCTGCGTCATCATTGTTGCGGGGATGTTTCTGTCCAAACCATCCGTCGTCCAGCAGGAAGAGTTCGAAGCCCATCCCTGCAGCATCTTCTATAATTGATTTCAGTTTGGGTTCGTTAAAGTTGAAGTAAGTGGCTTCCCAGTTGTTCATCAGGGTATAACGTGAATTTTCTCCGTGGCGTAAACCATATTTACGTGCCCAACGGTGGAAATTACGACTGACCTGTCCGTTTCCTTTTGTACTGTATGTGTAGAGGAACGAAGGAGTTTGGAATACATCGCCTTTTTTAAGTTTGTAGTGTGATGCGTACGGATTCATTCCGGCAAGTACACGGAGTTCCTGATTGTTGTTTTTTTCAAACTCCAACTTGAAGTTGGCAGGCCATGCCAGAGCCATCCCTATCACTTCTCCATTGTCTTCAGTCATCCGTCCGTTCAGGGATAGCAGACACATGGGATGAGCAAAGAATGTGGCACGGGTTCCTAATTTGGAATCTATCACTTTGATGCCTTCTGTCAGTTCTACTTCACTCATGTTGCATTCTCCGGCCCAGTCACCAGCAAAGTGAGTGAGTCGGTAGGAGGAAGATTTAAAGGAGAGCTGTGCGGAAGCAAACTGGTAAAGTGTTACCGATTTCTTTTCAGTATGCTGATATATAGTCCATTGTTCTATAAGGTCGCTCTCTTCGTATGCCTTATAGAAAAGTTTCACTTGAAAAGGATATAGCGGGTCTTTCAGTGAAATCGTAGTCAGTGTTATGCCGGGTTCCGGAGACTCTTGTTTCACGTTTTCAAAGTTCAGTAGTGTAGAGGTATTACCGTCTGCATGTACAGCATGAAGGGCCACTTCGTTTTGTTCTCCCATTCCATAAGTCGAATATGCCGGAAAGTTATTGCCCTGTTTCTGTAATACATCGGTGTCTGCCAGGCGTGGGCCATAATAAACTTGTCTTAGTGATTGATTGGCAACCCTGAAAACAAGTGCTGTGTTGCGTGTCGTAATCTGAATCAGTTCTTGCGCTGGCAGTGAACAAAAACTCAGGACAAGGCCGATTAATATAAATGTTCTTTTTAGCATTGTACTTTATTTGAGGGCCTTATCCCGCTACTTTCCCAATTGGCGGGTAGGAATTGCTATTGGTTTTTCCAATCTGCTTTGTGGGGGGAGGAGAGTGGGAAAAGGCCGTATTATTATTGTATTTTGATTACAATCGGTTTATGGATATCCATTACCTTAATAGGTACGATAACTCCGTTTAATTCTTGATTGGGAGTTGTTCGAGCCTTTTTGCCGTTTACCGACACACGGGCCTGTACCGGAATCCCCGGCAGTTCGATCCGGTAGGCACGTTTTCGGGGCTGTCCTTCATAAGTCCCTTCTACCGGAGATACAGTGATGATCGTCTGTCCCCCTGATTTCTGATAGTTGAGGCGTGTGGTGGCATACTTCCCTTGCAGGTAGTCTTGGGTCAGTCCGTCGTCTTCGTACAGGATATAAGTATTGTTTGCTCCTTCTTTGCCCGGATAACAACGTACGATCAATTCTGTGAGCGGGGTGGAACA
The DNA here is from genome assembly GCA_947646015.1 of uncultured Bacteroides sp. Taxonomy (GTDB): domain Bacteria; phylum Bacteroidota; class Bacteroidia; order Bacteroidales; family Bacteroidaceae; genus Bacteroides. The sequence goes on from CANSEY010000029.1 coordinate 27,543, forward strand.
CATTCGTTCCGTATAAGGCTGCATCGGCAGAGGACAACCTCCCTTGATGAACAATGGAAATTGTTCCAGCGGGCTTTTCGTTTTGATCACTTGCCCGCCTTCTTGTCTTTCTCCGGTGAAGAAATTATACCAGTCGGTTCCACCGGGCAGCCAGACCTCTTGTGTGGCTATCTTTTTTTCTCCTTCTCCCTTGGAGGTGATGGGAGCACCCAACAAGAGGTCACCGAAGAGAAATTGTCCCGGATACTGATAGGCTTTCTCTTCGTCCGGATATTCAATGTACATTCCCCGGTTAAGTGGCAACATATCTGTATGGCATTGGCGGACGGAAGAGTAGATGTAGGGCATCAGTTGAGAGCGCAGGTGGTAAATCCGGTGCATTGCCTTTTCTGCTTCTACGCCCCAGAGCCAGGGACGGCGGTCGAGTTTTTCGTCGTACACCGAGTGGATGCGGAGTGAAGAATTCAGCAATCCGAACTGTGTCCAGCGAGTGTAAAGTTCCGGGTCGGTTCCGTCGTAGAATCCGCCAAGGTCATGTGCCCAGAAGAAACAACCTGCATTGCCGCTGGTGGTAGTCAGGTCGACCTCAAAGCGGAGTAAGTCCCAGTTGCCCACAGCATCACCGGAGAATTGAATCGGGTGACGATGGTCGCCCCATCCGGCCCAACGGCTGAAACCTGCACCGCGAAGGTGGTTACCGGACGAATAATTATAATAGATGTGATTCATCCAGGGAAGATGTTTCATATTTGTTCCCCGTACCAGAGGATATAGATAATCTTGTTGCCAGTCGAGCCACCAGAAGGCTACTCCCATGGAATCACTTTCCTGATGAGCATGTTTCATGAAAGCATTCATATAGTCACGGTCACCTGCGTCAAACAGGGGTACACCTGTTTGCTGGGTATCGACTCCCAAATCTCGTACAAAAGCTTGATAACTATCTTCGTGCGGACGGATGCCGTCGTGTGGATGTTCGTTCAGTACTACGTAGATATGATCGTCTTTGAAGTCTTTTATCAGTTTCTCCGGTTCGGGAATCAGTTTACGGTTCCAGCTATAGCCTGTCCAACCCCGTGTGCCGGCATGTCCGGTTCCGACTTTGGCATTTTGTGTATGCCATCCCATATCGAACACCATGATATCGAGGGGAAAGTCGTGTTCACGATATTCCCGTACCAACTGGCGATAATCTTCGTCTGTGTAGTTCCACCAGCGGCAATACCAAGATCCGTGTACATATTTGCGGGTCATCGGTGATGGTCCGCTGACTGCCTGAAGTGATTTCAAGGCTGCCTTGTAGTCATTACCGTAAACAAACAAATACAGATCCTGAACATGGTTACGGTCACGTGTCGCCACCCATCCGTTTTTTAGGACTTCCTTACCGGTATCATTAATAAGATACCAGCCGTCCCGGCTCAATAACCCTTCCTGGCGGTCGATGGGACCTTCTACGTCGTCAAGCGTCGTCACTGCTCCCAATAGATTCCGGCTTTGGCGGCTGGCTATGTACCAACGTTTTTCTTTAGGGGAGTCTCCGTTTCGGAAATAGACAAACAAGTTGGTTTGTCCGAAGGGAAATCCGTCATTGTAATACTCGATACGCATGGCGGGAGTGGTCATGATGTAACGGTTGCCTTCTTTACGCTCTACTTTTACTTCGGTACATCTGGGGGTACGGTCTACAGCGAAGAGGGTAGAGTCGTTCAGGAACTTTCCCTGCTGTGCGTATTCCATACGTACCAGATGGTCGGTGATAAAGGTAAAACGGCTATTGCCTATGACTACTGGGTTTGAACTGGAGGATGGCAGGCAAAAGAGTAGCCCGGCTATCCAAAGGATGGTTCGTTGGATGTTTCTCATGTCGTTTTTATTTTTGTTAAATGAACTGTTCAGGTTATCTCTATATCTTCTTTTTATCCGGTAGACCCTCGTATACTCGGACAAGGGTCCACCGGATGTTTCTCCCTTTATGGATTCTGTTCCAAGACTCCCGGATATGAATCGATCTCACGTTGAGGGATGAATTCGATTACTGCCGGATCGTCAGCTGAAATGGTCAGGCGGACCGAAGTTGCGGCTCCACGGTCGTGAGTACCCGGATAGGTACGGTTCATGGTCAGTCCGTTGCGGAAGATGTCGAAGCGGCGATGCCCTTCGAAAGCCAACTCCTTGCGGCGTTCCTCCAATACATATTCCAACATGGTTTTACCGGGTTTCATGTCACCGGCCGAAAGTGCGGGTATGTGTGCCCGGGTACGGATTACGTTGAGGTCTGCCAAAGCATCACCCAATGCCGGTTCTTTGGCATAGGCTTCCGCACGGTTCAGGTACATTTCGCCCAGACGGAGAACAGTTGGTGACCACAGCTGGGGTTGGTTTTCTTGTTTGGAGCATTTGTATACGTAGTACTTCGGATAGTCATTGCGTTTTGCCATCAGATTTTGGATGGTCACGTAATGTTTTTCGTATGTGCCCGGGGTGGGATTGTCTTTACCCGATTTCAGTCTCGATTCTACGTAATAGCCTCCGGCATCCTGCTTCATGGTCAGTGTGTCTTTGTATTCATACTTCGACAAATAGGCATCTTTGATCCGGTAGTTTCCGTTTTCTTCTATGATTTCGTTCCAGCGGTAATACTTTCTGGGGACTCCATCTTCTTCGGAGGATTCGATATAGATAAATTCTTTACGATATTCACCTGTCTCGTCATCTTTCAGGTATTGCGGAACGATATATCGTGAGCGCAAGTCCTCCGGATATTCCGCATACGCATCCCGGAGTGGGTCGGAAGCATACAACTCTCCCCAGCCTACCCCATCGATATTGGCATAAAAGCCTCCGATAGAGTTCCAACCGTAGTCGTCTTTATCTTTAGTACAACGGATGGCAAAGATGATTTCCGGATTATCTTCCGGTACCAAAACATTGGCTGTAGCATAAGCTTCTCCTTCCAGTAAAGTACGTCCTGAACTTTCGATTACTTCGGTAGCGTATTCGGCAGCCAGCTTATTGTTACCCATGTACAGATAGACGCGTGACAACAGAGCCTTGGCTGCACTGGGACCGGCGTAGATGTTCGACTCCGAATTCAGCAGTGTTTCTGCTTTCTTCAGGTCTTTCAGGATTTGCTCGTAAGATTCCTTTACGGTGGAGCGCATTGGATAGTCGTTTATGTCTGCCGTCAGTTTCAGGGGAATCCCGAGGTTGGTTTCCGGTGACTGATTGTAAGGACGACCGAAGACATTGACCAGTACAAATTCCAGCCATCCTCTGAGGAAGTAGTTTTCACCAATCAGCTGGTCCATCTCTTTGCTCTCTCCTTCCTGTGCTTTCTCAAGTATTTTGTTGGAGTTGATGATGGAGCGGTAGGCCCATCCCCACATGTTCGACATATGGTAGTTGTCCGTGATGCGCTGGTAGTTGTAGATATACATTAATGCATCCGACGACACTCCGCTCAACGAAACGTTATCACTGGCCAACTCGCCTGCATAGTGCCACCCCTGGTGGAAGGCTGTCTGTTTAAATACGGCATAGTTACCACGGGTGGCAGACAGCAGAGATTCATAACTGCCATCCAGCTCGTCCTCTGTCAGTTGGTTGTAGGGGAGTTCCTCTATGGAGCAAGCCGAAAGTCCGATCAGAGAAACGAAAAAGCAAGATACGATATGTTTGATTTTCATAATATGACGTGATTTTTTAGAATGAAACATTAAGGCCGAACACGATTCTTCTGCTCAACGGATAGATAGTACCTGCATAACCGTCGGTACTGCTGTCCGACAATTGGGGAGATACCCCCGAGAATGGGGTAAGCGTGAATAGATTATCAGCACTGCAAGAGACGTTGACCCGTTGCAAGCCCAGTTTCCCGCATAACTTCTCCGGTATGGAATACCCCAGTGATAAGTTGCGCAAGCTGAAGTAATTGCCTTTCTCCAAATAGCGTGAAGACGATTTGTTAGAGTTTTTGTTACCTCCGTTAATGGCTTTCGGATGCGTGGCGATGTCTCCTTCTTTTTCCCAGCGTTTCCAGCCGCTTTTCAGTTTCATTGAATTGTAGTCGGCATAAGCACCGTCGGAATCGAGCAATTCGCGGGATTGGTTATAAAGCAGGTTCCCGTATACAAAGTCGAAGTTGGCAGTCAGTGTAAAACCTTTATAGCTAAATGAATTCATCCATCCACCGGTAAACTTCGGCGCGGCAGAACCACAATATACACGGTCGGCTTTATTGTAAGAGTCGGTAGTTGTGCGTTTGCCATTCTCATCGGTGGTATACCACAATGGAGAACCGTTAGCAGGATCTACACCGGCCCATTCTCTCAGATACCATTCATCCATATCCCGTCCTTCTTCCAGGCGTTTCAATCCCTTCAGTTCCGGTTTCCCTCCATAAAGTTCGGTAACCCGGTTTCGGTTGAATCCAATGTTGAAGTCACTGGTCCACTGGAATTTTGAGGTACGGATGACATCTGCATTAAGACTGATTTCGAGGCCTTTATTATTGATGGCACCTACATTTTTATATTGTCCGGTGTAGCCTGATATATTGGGTAGCGGGGCATAGTACAGTAAGTCCGAGGTGTTTTTATTGTACAGGTCGATGGTGACTCCGAAGCGATCGAAGAACCGTGCGTCGATACCGATATTGGTGGTGTAACATTTCTCCCACGACAGGTCGGCATTCCCCATCTGTGAAGGGAAGTAAGCTACTTCGTCATTATACATCATTGAAGAATAGAGCGGGTAGTGTCCGTAGTATGCTCCGGGAGTGTTACCCAGAGAACCATAACTGACTCTCACTTTTAGTTGGTTGACAGACTCACGAAGAGATTCGAAAAAAGTTTCGTTCTGGATATTCCAGCCGCCACTGACTGTGAAGAAGTGTCCCATACGATTGTTTTTACCGAAACAAGATGATTCGTCCATGCGATACGATACTTGTCCCATGTAGCGGTTATCATAGTCGTAGTTGGCATTGAACAGTGCCGATTGGGTGGCAATGGCGTCTTTGTATCCACCGATGGATTTAATACCGGTTGTTACGTCCAGAATCTCTCTGCCAGGCTGTATGCCTCGTCCTTCGGCGGAAGTCGATTCGTAAAAGTGGCGGGTATATTCGTAAGCTCCCAGTGCGTTGACTTTGTGTTTGCCGAATGATTTCTCAAAACGTATCATTTGGTTGGTGAATTGCTTGGTCAGTAGTGAATTAGAGTTGGATAACGACCCTTTGTCCGATTGCCCCGAACGCGAACGCTTGTCCGTGTAGCTCTCGGAGCGGTTACTGATATAGCGAATATAGTTGTTTGACTCGAAACGCAACCAATCCGTAATCTGATAATTGAAATTAATGGTTCCGTCAACCGTCAGTTTTTTCGAACGGCTCCAGTTCCATTGCAGGTCATACATGTCGTTGATTCCGTCACGTCCTCTCCAGTCTTGTTCTTGTCCCGAGCGGATAGAACCGTCTTCATTGTAAGGGAAATCCCAAGGGAGGTAGAGATAAGTGTTGTACACGCTGCGTTGCTGACTGTCTGTGCGCGAGAGCGAACCTGAAATCTTGGTTGACATGGTGAAGCGGTCTGTAAACTTCACATCATTGTTGGAACGGAAAGTGAAGCGGTCCAATGTAAAGTCCTTAATGGCTCCCTCTTCGCGGTAGTAGTCTGCCATAACAAAGGAACGCATACGACCGCTGCTTCCGGTATAGGTAATGTTTGCGTTGGTATATAATCCTGGTTTGGAAGCTTCTTTAAACCAGTCTGTGTTGTGTTTCAGAAGTTCTTCTGTGAACCACGACTGATTATTCCAGGATTTCTGATAGTCATAAAGTTCTTGTGAATTCATCATCTCAAGGCGCCCGGTCGATAGTAAGGATACACCGGCATTGACCGATACACTATATTTGTTGGCATCATATTCGCCTCTTTTGGTGGTTACTACAATAACACCGTTGGCGGCACGCGAACCGTACAATGCGGTAGCCGAACCATCTTTCAGCACACTGATATTGTCTATCTCGTTCGGGTTCAGTCCCGGATCCTCACCTACAATCACACCGTCGACTACCCAAAGTGGAGAGACAGACGAGTTCAGTGTGCCTTTACCACGAATACGGATTTTGCTGGCTTGGCCCGGTTCGCCGGATGAACCTGAGACATATACGCCGGATACTTTTCCTTGGAGCATACTTCCTACTTCCAGTGTGTTTACGTCTTTCAATTTATCGGCTTTCACTACGGCTACCGATCCGGTTACGGCCGACTTCGTCTGTACGGTGTAACCTACTACGACAACTTCTTCCAGTGTTTTAGTGTCTTCCAGTAATTTGATATTGAGCGTTTTTTGTGAATCGATTTTGATAGTTTGTGTCAGGTATCCGATGAAAGAAACAATCAGTTCGTCACCGGTAGCTGCTTCGATGGAAAATTCTCCGTCGATATTAGTACTCACACCTGTACCTGTGCCCTTTATCATGATGTTGGCTCCGATGATAGTTTCTCCTTTGATGTCTTTCACCACTCCTGTAATATGACGTTTTTGCTGTGCAGCGTCTGTTTGAGTTGTTTTTGCCATCAGCATGATGTTGTGTCCTTCCATGGCATAACCTACATTGGTGCTACGGAATAGAGAAGAAAGTACATCAGCTACCCGTTGCTGACTTACATTGACGGTTTTGCGTTGATTTACATCTACCTCCTTCTCGGAATATACGAACAGGTAATCTGTCTGGCGTTCGATTTCGCCCAGGATTTCCCGTATCGGTTTATTGTTTTTCGAGATAGATACCTTTGTTTCCTGAGAGTTCGCATTGCCGGCGAATACTCCCGAGATGAAAACGAAAAGGAATAAAACTATCATTTTCATAGTATGTGAAATTGATTTATTTACGATTTTACTTGTTTTTATCAGAGTGTTTTTCATACATTTGTACACTATGTTAATTAATACTCACTAAGTTTTCGCAGACTGGGGTGTTGTTAACCCGGAGCCGGAAGTGTGCCACCACTTTCGGCTCTTTTTGTTCTTATGTTTTCATTGGTTCCTGTTTTTAGTTTAAAGTTAATACTTGTTTTTAATTTATAGTAATGGTATTACTGTCTTCATCCCGTTGATAGGTGAACTTACATTTCAGTTGAAGCACCTTTAATACGTGCTCTACACCGTCTCTGATACGAAATTTTCCGGTGAACCGTACATTTGCCAGGGACTCTTTTTCCAAAATGAATTTTACATCATAGTATAGACCTAACTGGCGGATAATTTCGTCCATGCGCGTATTGTCGAAATAAAGGATTCCTTGCATCCATAATGCCCGGTTCCACTCGCTGATACTCTCTTTCCGGAGTTGACCGGCTTTGCCGAATAACCGTTCGTTGGGTTGCAGTTTTACTTTCCTGCCGGTAGTGGTTTCGTTTACTTCTACCGAGCCTTTCAGCAAGACTGTTTCGAAAAAGTCCTGATCTTTATACATCATCACATTAAATTCGGTACCCAATACTCTTACTTCATATTCTTTGGCTTGTACGATGAAGGGTTTCTTTTCATTTTTTGCCACCTGGAAATAACCTTCACCGTCCAGTGTCACTCTACGCTCTTTCCGGTCGAAGTGGTCGGGAAACGTAAGTGTCGTATTTGAATTCAGGCATACTCGGGTTCCGTCACCTAATGTTAATTCTGCCCGTTGTCCTGATGGGACATGTATTGCTTTCAAATCAGGTGTATCTCTTCCTCTCTCCGGAGCCAGGAAATAAACAGAGGTAACTGCTATGAGGAAAATAGCGGCTATTTTAATGAACTCCCTGATGTAAGGAAGTGTCAGCCGTTTCTTTTTATCAACCGTTGCTGCCGGTTTCTCTTGCCAAAGGGTGATGTCGTGCAACTTTCTCAGGGCAAGATACTCACGCATATGTTGTGGATCGGTATCCAGCCATCGGACTACCATTTGCTTCTCTTCCGCACTGGCATCTCCTGTAAGATATCTGTTTAGTATCTCTTGATTCATAATTTATACGAGTTCTTGATGAACGTTTTTTGCTCCGTTACATCTATAAGACGATAGAAGTGAATACAACCCTAGTCTGTTTCTTGATTTTTTTTTAGTGGAAATAGAAAAAGAAGTAAAACAAGGGAAGATAATCTTTGAGTGAAATCCGGAATTCTTTAAGCGCCCTTGATATGTGATATTCCACTCCTTTGACTGTGATGCCCAGATTTTCAGCTATTTCCTTATTCATTTTATTCTCGAAACGACTCATTTTAAAGACTTTTCGGGTTTGTTCCGGGAGTGTGCGTAGGGTGGCTTGGATAATTTGGTTAACTTCTTCGGAAAAAATCTCTGACGGGTCACAAGCTTCCAGGCTGGATACACGAATGTCCAGTTCGCGAACATAAAGTTCACTCAACTCGGACATGGCATTCAGTTTGTTTTGTTCCAGACGTAAGTAATCCAGTGATTTATTTTTCAGAATGGTGAGTAACATGGCCTGAGGGGAATTTATGATATCAGTTTTCAGTTTTTCCCACAATTTGATCAGTGCTTCGGCCGCAATGTCTTCTGCTACCTGTTCGTCGTGTATATACGATTTGGCAAACAAGAAAGACTTCCTGTAATAAAGAGTATAGAGAGCGTTAAAACTGTTGATATTTAAGTCGTCCATTCTTGTATACTGTGTTCCGGGATATTTTTCTGTATGATCTAAAAGTGCCGCAAGGTATGAAAAAAAAAGCAAAAGAGGATTAATAGTTGTGAGTATTTCTGTTTTGCTTCTTTTCCGGGGATGTTGTCTGCTATCGTATGTTTTACTTGCTCTTCTTTTATAGTGTCCGCAAATGTAGGTGAGGTGTTCGTTGTCGAACATCTTTTTTCTTCTTAAAATCTTTGATTATTACGAGGTTATGTTTTTGGCACATTACTTGTATAACAATGAAGGAGTGAGTTGTCCGGTCGTGGTATAGCTCATTCTTAGATTGTAATTTTGATTGGTAAAGGGTGGAATGGGAATTTCGCCCTTTATTTTTTGTATGGCCTGAAAGGTGATAAAAAATAAGGGTAGAACTATTGTTCCACCCTTATCACTTACAATAATAACAACTTCTCTTACTCAATGGGCTGTCCTTTGTAAAAGTCCAGAATCTTTGTACGGAACAGATAGTCATATTTGGCCTGAATCCGGTCGGACAATGCCTTAGTCAGATTTAGTTTGGATTCATTGTACTCGACCGAGGTCGCTTTTCCATTGTCGAACTTTTCACTCATCAGGCGGAAGGACTCTTGGCTGGCTTCTACTGCCGATTCACTTGACTTAAACTTGCTCTCAGCAGCTATGGCATTGTACCATGCTTGTTGGATTTCTTTATATAATACCTTCTTGGTATTGTCCAGTTGCAATGCCAGATTGGTTTGTTGCAGGCGTGCAGTGCGTACACGGTTGCGAGTGGCCAGGCGATTGAATAAAGGTATGTTCAGACTGAATCCGGCATATTTATTCAGGTTGTTCTTCATTTGGTTGCCAAAATTTGAACCGGCGTTACCATTTACCGTATAGAAGTTTGTACCTAATCCTGCAGAGAAGGACAATTGCGGATAGTAACTGCTTTTTGCTATGCGGACATTCTTTTCGCTACCTTCAAGACGATATTCGGCTGCTTTGATGCCCGGTTTGTAGAGCATGGCCTGGTTATAGATTTCGTCGGGTGAAGTAAGGGGAGAGAATTCCAACTCCGTATCCGGTGTGGCAAGTGAGAAGTTCTCCGGAGTCGGAAGTTCAAGCAATTGACTTAAATCGAGTAGAGCTAACCGGTAATTGTTGTCAGCCTGTACCGCACTCATCTCATCTTGTGCAACGCGGGCTTTGGCTTCGGCAACTTCGGCGGGAGAAGCTTTTCCTACTTCATGCAATCGTGTGATGCGGCTCAGTTGTTCTTTGCTGAGTCCTACCTGACTTTGTGCCACTTTGCTTAACTCTTGATTAAAAAGCACTTGCAGGTAAGCGGAAGTGACATTGATTGCCAAATCTTCTTTTGCTTTATTCAGGTCTTCGATTGCTGCTTTCAGGTTTAGTTTGGTAAGTGCATACTGGTTCGGTAATTCCAGACCGGTGAATAACGGAATATTTGTACCCAGGCTGAAGCTACTGCTACCGCTGTTGATATCATTATAGGTGTTATCTACCGGCGATGCTGTACGTCCCCAACTCCAATTTTGCGAAGCACTGCCGCTAAGGTTGGGTAAGCGTGCCCATTTGGCGGTATTCACCTCCACTTTACTCTGTTCGGCCGAGTTTGCCGTTTGTTGCACATTGATATTATGCTCAATGGCATAATCGATACACCGGCGTAAAGTCCATCCTTCCTGTGCCTGTGCAGTGTAAGCTGACAGTCCGGTCAGTATCAATAAGTTGATCAATATTTTATTTCTCATATTATGCATTGTTGGTGATTCATACTTTCCCTATATTATACGAGAGGTTTATTTGTCTTTCTTTTCCGAAGCTCTTACTTTTTCCTTTCCGGTCAGACCTTCCTTGATTTCCAGTTTGATACCGTCACTCATGCCGGTTTTGATCTGGCGGCGTTCAAACTTCTGTTCGGGTATACTATCGGTCATTACCCATACAAACGTACTGTCGCCACTGAATTCGATAATGCCTTCGGGAACTGCCAGAACTTTTTGCGCACGTTGAAGCACGATTTCTGCATTGGCGGAATATCCGGAACGGATTTGTACAGAGTCCGGTGCATGAACGGCCGCTTTAATTTCGAACTGATTGGCTCCGTTCTCTTCTACACCTTTCGGAGAAATATATTCCAGTTCGGCATCGAATGTAAGATTTTGTAAAGCTCCGATAGTCAGTTTCACCGGCATACCTTCATGGATACGTCCCACTTCTGTTTCGTCAATCTTGCCTTTGAAGATCAGATCGTTCATATTGGCTACTGTGGCAATAGTCGTACCGTCATTAAACGTATTACTCATGATTACCGAGTTACCTACTTTGATCGGTACGTCCAGAATCAATCCGTCGATGGTCGAACGAATCAGCGTACTGCTGAAGGAAGCGCTGTTTTTGGTGATACCTTCTTTGATAATCTCCAGTGCATCTTTTGCAGTTTGCAATTCTTCACGTGCTTTCTTTATTTCTACTTCGCTTTTTTCGTAATCTTCTCTGCTGATTAACTTGTCGTTATAAAGCTTCTTGATACGTTCATGATCTGTTTCGGCTTGCGCGGTACTGATCTCTGCCACACGTACACGGCTCTCGGCTGAGTTCAATTGTCCCAGTTCCGGGATGACTTTTACTTTAGCGATTACTTCACCTTGCTTAATGGTCTGCCCGGCCTCTTTGTATACTTCGGATATGATACCCGATATTTGCGGTTTAATGAGTACTTCGTCTCGCGGCTCTACTTTGCCGGTGGCAACCGTAGTCTTTTCCAGATCCGCAATCTCCGGGGTAACGGTTTCATATACGGTTGTTTTAGGCTTTGATTTCTGGTACAGGAAAATGAATGTCCCAATGAAGATGGCGGCTACCACTACCAGTAATGTAATTTTCAGATACTTTTTCATCTTGTTTTATATTTTGAATTATTATTTTCTATCTTGACTGTGTATTCTTTGTTAACCGATGCTGTCTTGTCGTCCTTTTTTGTGCGGGAGACAGAGAAAGATCGTACTTTATTCATCCCTGATAGCTTCTATCGGTCGGATAGCCATTGCCCTGTAAGCGGGTGCCAGTCCGGCGAGTAGTCCCAGCGTCACCAGTAACAGGCAGGTTCCGATAGCCATACCAAAAGACACCTGGAAGTGGGAATAATGGTCCTTACCGGAGTTGACGCCTATTTCCATTAATTGCAGGATCAGTACACCAAAAGAGATGCCGGCCATGCCTGCAATGGTAGTCAATACCATACTTTCTGATAAAATCTGTTGTAAAATGTCTTTCGGACGGGCACCGATGGCACGCCGGATACCTATTTCGGTGGTCCGTTCCTTCACGGTCACCATCATGATGTTCGATACACCGATAGCCCCTGCCAGCAGAGTGCCCAAGCCTACCATCCAGATCAATACATGGATACCGGTAAACAGATTATCCATCATTGAGAACATGGCCTCCGCATTCAGTTTCATAACTGCCTGTTTGTCATCCGGCGATATATAATGGGCCTCTTTAAGGATGGCTTCTATCTCCGGTTCAAGGTCGCTTACCTTTTTCCCCGGTTTCACGGTATAGCATATCACGTCGATACGTTTTCCCATGTTGTAGGCTTGCTGCATCGTACTGAAAGGTAGCACAACGGCTTCCGAAGCCCGGCCCTGGATGTTCATGTTTCCTTCGGACACACACATGCCTATCACCTGATAATAAATGCCGTCTACCCGTACATATTTACCACAAGGATCTTCGCCCGGGTTGAAAAGGCTCTCGTAAACACGTTTGCCGATAACGCACACTTTGCGTCCCTCGCGTACGTCTACGTCGTTGATAAATCTTCCGTAAGCCATATCCTGGTTTTCAATCTTTGCATAGTCCGGATAAAGCCCTTTCACGCTGCAATCGTACTTTTTCTCTCCATAAATGGCTGTCGATCCCCAGCGGGCTATCGATGGAGTGATTACATCGATGTCTTTTACTTTTTTGCGGATTCGTTCAATATCTGCGTTTTCAATATCCCAATAGCGTCCTTTGCGGAATCCCTTGTAAGCCTCTCCTGTCTTTTGTGAGGCCATGAAACCCGAGTTGGTTGCGAAGCCTTCAAATTCGGCTTGCATCATCTCCTGCATTCCTTGTCCGCCTCCCATCAGGGCCACCAGCATGAAGATGCCCCAGAATACTCCGAATGCCGTCAGCAGGCTTCGTGTTTTGTTTCTTGTTATCGTGACGAGGATTTCCTCGCACGTATCCATATCTACTCTCATAATCAATCTGCTCTAAGTGCTTCAATAGGTCTGATACTCACTGCTTTCTTTGCCGGGAAGAATCCTGCCAGTGTTCCTGCAACGACCAAGGTCAGCGTGGCTTGTATGGCAATGCTGATATCCACCGTCGGATTCAGGAATACGGTTTCCGAAAACATTCCTACATCTACGGTTTGTTCTCCGGCCACTTTATTCATCCATTCGGTAGCGGCGATTCCGGCTACCATCCCGATGTATCCGAATAGTGTTGTGATGGTCACGCTTTCCACGATTATCAACCACAGGATAGAGAATGGTTTGGCACCCAATGCTTTGCGGATACCGAACTCGCGTGTCCTCTCTTTTACTGTGATCAGCATAATGTTCGATACGCCTACGATACCACTCAGTAATGTGAAGATACCGATCACCCAGATGGCTGTACGCAAGATGCCCATAGCGTTTTGTGACTGTAGATAATTGGTAAAACGGTTCCATATCCACAGTGCGCTGTTGTCCGATGGGTCAAAGCGGTGTTTGGCGCCCATTACTTTGCGATAGGCTGCCTCGAATGCTTCGTTTGTTTCAATGGTGGTGAGCCCTTTGGTGGTGAAAGTCAGGTTATTCAGTTTATCACCTTTGTTGTAGATTACTTGTAAGGTGGAGAAAGGAATATAAGCCTCGCTGCTTCCCTGATCGCCCGGATCGGTGTAAAGGCCTACGACTTGATAAGAGACTCCACCGGCATTTACAAACTTTCCGATAGGTTCTGTTTTGCTTTTTCCGAAAAGGATTTCAGCCGTTTTGGTATGCAGTACAATTACTTTCCGTCGTTCTTTGAGATCGATGTCATTGATGAACCGTCCGTCTGTCGATTTTACGGATTCCACTTCGGTAAAGTTCGGATACACACCTTCCAGTGAAAGGTTAACGTACTCCTGTCCGTAACTCAGGTTTACATTACTTTGCCATTGGCTGGCACCTACACTGATGATGTTGTCGCTGAAGTGCTCCATGGTGGCATCCAGGTCCTTATTGTCCAACTGGATGCGTCGTCCTTCTTTTAATCCGTCGTAAGGTTTCCCTGTCCATCCCGGATATATTTTTATGGAGTTCAGCGCCCGTGCTGATGATGACTTTTCAAAAGCATGGATCAGTCCGTTTCCGGCTCCCAACAGCACTATCAGCATGAAGATGCCCCATGCTACGGCGAATCCGGTCAGTAACGTACGGAGTTTGTTCCGCTTGATGGTACCGTATATTTCTTGCCAAATGTCAATCATATTTATATCTGTTTTTATTTCATGTATCCATCCTTGCCGAATGGTGAGGCATCATGATTCAGGTTCTCTTCAATCCGTTCGATTATACCATCCTTGATGTGGATAATTTTATCTGTCTGATTGGCAACTCCACTTTCGTGGGTGACTACGACAATGGTCATTCCGGTCTTGTGCAGGTCTTTCAGTATTTGCATCACCTCTACGGACGTCTTACTGTCCAATGCACCGGTAGGTTCGTCGGCCAGAATAATCTGAGGCTGTGTAATCAAGGCACGGGCAATGGCTACACGTTGTTTCTGACCTCCACTCATTTCATTGGGCATGTGATGTGCCCAATCCTTGAGTCCCAGCTTGTCGAGGTACTCCATGGCCATGGCATTACGTTTTTTCCGGCTTACTCCCTGGTAAAACAGAGGTAGTGCGACGTTTTCCACTGCATTTTTAAATGAAATCAGGTTGAATGACTGGAAGATGAAACCGATCATCCGGTTGCGGTATTCCGCGGATTTAGTTTCGCTCAGGTCCTTAATCAGCACGTTGTTGAGGTAATACTCTCCGTTATCGTAATTATCCAATATACCTAGTATATTGAGTAAAGTAGACTTGCCGGAACCTGATGCTCCCATGATGGAAACGAATTCACCCCGCTCGATGTCGAGATTGATGCCTTTGAGTACATGGAGTGGGGCTCCGTTGTTGTAGGTTTTGTTAATGTCTTTTAAGTGTATCACAGTTTCATCTATTTAGTTTCAAATTTCTTATGATTTGTTCTATTAGACGTACGGCTGATACGAAAAGTTGCAAACGAAGTGAACTTTTTTAAAAAAAGATTTTGTAGACTCAATCTTCTTTACGTAATTTGTGTGCAATAAACATTTAATATTAACTAACCCTTTAAATAAGAGTATCATGAATTCAAGCATGGAGAAGCCCTATGTGGTGGGTATTGACATTGGCGGAACAAACACTGTCTTTGGAATTGTTGACGCGCGCGGAACTATTATAGCAAGCGGTGCAGTGAAAACTCAAGTATATCCTACAGTAGAAGAATATGCAGATGAAGTATGCAAAAATCTTCTGCCGTTGATTATCGCAAATGGCGGGGTGGATAAAATAAAGGGTATCGGCATTGGCGCTCCTAATGGGAACTATTATACCGGAACCATTGAATTTGCTCCTAACTTGCCTTGGAAAGGTGTATTGCCGTTGGCTTCTATGTTCGAAGAACGCTTGGGTATACCGACTGCCTTGACAAACGATGCTAATGCTGCCGCAGTGGGCGAAATGACTTACGGAGCTGCCCGCGGTATGAAAGATTTTATCATGATTACTCTGGGAACAGGTGTCGGTAGTGGTATCGTTATCAACGGACAGGTGGTTTACGGTCATGACGGTTTTGCAGGCGAACTCGGTCACGTGATTGTTCGTCGTGACGGACGTATCTGTGGTTGCGGACGCAAGGGCTGTCTGGAAACTTACTGCTCGGCTACAGGTGTGGCACGCACTGCACGCGAATTCCTCGCTGCACGTACCGATGCCAGCTTGTTGCGTAATATCCCGGCTGAGAGCATTGTATCGAAAGACGTATACGATGCAGCCGTACAGGGAGATAAACTGGCTCAGGAGATTTTCGAATTTACAGGTAATATTCTGGGTGAAGCATTGGCAGACGCTATTGCTTTCTCGAGTCCGGAAGCTATTATCCTGTTCGGTGGTTTGGCAAAATCGGGTGATTACATTATGAAGCCGATTATGAAAGCCATGGAGAATAACCTTCTGAACATTTACAAAGGTAAAGCAAAATTGCTCGTTTCTGAGTTGAAGGACTCTGACGCTGCTGTGCTGGGTGCCAGTGCATTGGCTTGGGAACTGAAAGACTTGAGAGACTAAACGCCCTATTAAAGTGATTATTTAGCGAGAGCTCCGGAAGTCATTCCGGAGCTTTTTTTTGTCTGTACGGGCGGGAGTTTCGGGATGTACTCCAATATCGTTTTGTCAAAGATGTCATTTTGTATTTTCTATCGCTTCAAGGAGGACATATTCCGATCTTTGGCTTGAGATCCGTGGAAAAAATGAATTTCAGCTGATTTCCGGCAGCTCAAAAAGATGTCTTATTGAGCTTAATTCTCACCGGAAGAAGGGAATATTCTTTTATTCTGTTTCGTGTGATAGCGAATCTTGTAACTGAACTTCGAAATGCTACTTAGGATACCTTTCTGCAACCGGAGCCAATAAGTGAAAAATGGCTTTGATTTTAGACTATTCATACCTCCTTTGGAGGAAGTTAATGATTCGTTTCGACTTTATTAATAAAAGACTCGGACGTTATTAACAAAAGACTTGGACGAAATTAATAATCTCTTTCGTCTTTTTCTGTATATATAGTCTCAAAGTGATCAAATTCTGCATGAATACTCTTTTCTTATTCTTTTTTTATGCAAAAAGATCCACAGAAGCTCTTTGTTTGAGAAAGGGGTGGTTAGCAAATTGTTTGAAAGGAGAGTATAATGATTCTATTTTATAAGATTTAGCGTCTTTTTGTCGGAAAAGATAGGAGTGATACTTGTCTTGTGTTACGAATAAAAAAGAGGAAATCTTGCCGGAAGATTCCCTCTTTTTTATCTCGAATCGGAGAGCAGGGCTGATTAGCCGTTAACTCTTTTTTCTTTGATTCTAGCTTTTTTGCCGGTAAGAGCACGCAGGTAGTACAGTTTAGCGCGACGTACTTTACCAACCTTGTTCACTTCAATGCTGTCGATAGCCGGTGATTCGATCGGGAAAATTCTTTCTACGCCTACAGTTCCTGACATTTTACGTACAGTAAAACGTTTCTTTTCTCCGTGACCGGCGATTTTGATAACAACACCACGGTACAACTGTACACGTTCTTTGTTACCCTCGATAATACGATATGCTACTGTTACAGTGTCTCCTGCTTTGAAGCTCGGGTGCTGTTTTCCGGTAGCGAATGCTTCTTCTGCAATTTTAATTAAATCCATTGTTGTTTATTATTAAATTGTTTTATCGTTACAACGCAACATACCAGGCAACTCTCTCCTGACAGCGATTGCGCGAAAGCGGTGCAAAGTAACGAATTATTTGCCGGATAGCCAAATGTTTTTGTATATTTGTAGCATTATTAAGTACTTAAGGATATGAAACAAAATTACGCAAAGATTATTTCAGGATTCATTCTGGCGGGGTTGCTGACATTTAGTTCTTGTCAGTCGACGCATGAGATGGCAAAAACCGATTACCAGATTGCCAAAGTAGAGGGAAGGATGATTGACATTGACGCCAAATGGGACACCCATCCCGATGCAGATGCCGTGGCAATATTAAAGCCTTATAAAGAAAAAATAGACAACATGATGTATGAGGTGATTGGAAGCAGCGAGCAGAAGATGGACAAAGGACATCCCGAGAGCTTGCTTTCCAATCTTGTAGCGGAAGTATTGCGTCAGGCTGCAACCAAGGTGCAGGACAAGCCGGCAGACATGGGACTGGTGAATATGGGAGGATTGCGTAATATTTTGCCTGCCGGAGATATTACGGTGGGAACGGTATATGAGATATTGCCATTCGAAAATTCGCTTTGTGTAATGAAGATGAAAGGAACACACCTGAAAGCATTGCTCACAAGCATTGCATCGTTGAAAGGAGAAGGGGTGAGCGGTATCCGGATGGAAATTACCAAGGATGGAAAATTACTGAATGCTACGGTGGGCGGCCAGCCGATCGATGACAATAAGCTGTATACCGTGGCGACAATCGATTATCTGGCTGACGGTAATGGAAGTATGGAGGCTTTCTTGCAGGCTGATGATCGTGTGTGTCCCGAGGGAGCCACGTTACGCGGGCTTTTTCTTGATTACGTGAGACAGCAGACTGCTGCCGGAAAGAAGATCACTTCGGCACTGGATGGCAGAATCACTGTGAAATAAAAACGTTATAGATTATAAAACGATAAAATCCAGTAAATTATGATATTCCCAATCAATAAAAAACATACATTCTTTTCCAAGGAAAAGGCACTTCTAACTTTCTTTTTTATTCTCTTTATTTCTTTTTCTGCATTTGGGCAGCAGGATAAAAAGCTGATTCTTCTGCAGACCAGTGATGTGCATAGCCGTCTGGAACCTATCAATCAGGAAGGTGACCGGAATTATGATAAAGGCGGATTCGTACGTCGTGCCACATTTGTGAAGGAGTTCCGCAAAGAGCATCCTGATATGTTATTGTTCGATTGCGGAGATATTTCGCAGGGGACACCTTATTATAATATGTTCCAGGGTGAAGTCGAAGTGAAGATGATGAACGAAATGAAGTATGATGCCATGACTATCGGTAATCACGAATTTGATTTTGATCTGGATAATATGGCCCGTTTATTCCGGATGGCTGATTTTCCGGTGGTTTGCGCTAATTATGATGTAAGTGCTACGGTGCTTAAAGACTTGGTGAAACCGTATGTCGTCTTTGAAAGAGACGGTGTCAAGATCGGAGTTTTGGGATTGGGTTGCCAGCTTGAAGGCATGGTACAAGCCAATAAGTGTGTAGGAGTGGTTTACAATGATCCGGTAACTGTAGCGAACGAAGTGGCTGCTGTCCTGAAAGAAAAAGAGGGATGTGACGTAGTGGTTTGTCTTTCTCATCTGGGTGTGCAGTATGACGAGAATCAGTTGATCCCTAAAACACGTAATATCGATGTTGTTCTCGGAGGCCATTCGCATACATTCATGAAAGGCCCCAAGACTCTCCTCAATATGGATGGCAAGAATGTGTCGCTGATGCATACCGGTAAGAGTGGTATCTATGTAGGGCAGATGGACTTAACACTTGAAAAAAAGAAATAAGAGGACGTTGTAAAAATCTGTGGCGGATTCCTGAAATACCGTCTATGAAATACCTCCCAGACAAACTATGCTAAAACAACTACTAACAGTTGTGTTTCTGCTGAGTGCAGGCACTTTGTGGGCACAACAAGCTGCAGGACTTCTGCCTGTACAGGAAGATACACATTGCAAAGAATGGGTAGAGCAGACGCTCTCCCGTATGAAACTGAAAGATAAAGTCGGGCAATTATTTGTTTATACCCTGGCTCCACGAGCAGATAAAGATACTGAAAAGTTAGTGGGCAAACTGACCCGCAAGTTCAAAGTAGGGGCCTTTCTGTACTCTGAAGGAACAGTAGAAGATCAGGCAAACCTGACCAACTATGCGCAACGCCAGTCGAAAATTCCATTAATGATTACCTTTGATGGTGAGTGGGGACTCGCCATGCGATTGGAAAATACACCGGTGTTTCCACGTAATGCGGCATTGGGCTGTATCAGCGACAATACCTTGATTGAGGCTTATGGGCAGGAAGTGGCGCGTGAGCTTCGTGAGATAGGTGCGCACGTTAATTTTGCTCCGGATGCGGATGTTAATACCAATCCTGAAAATCCGGTCATCCATGTCCGTTCGTTTGGTGAAAATCCGAAAACTGTGGCTGAGAAAGTAATAGCTTATGGGCGTGGATTGGAGACCGGTGGCATTTTGTCTGTCTCCAAGCATTTCCCGGGACATGGTGACACGGATGTCGACTCACACCAGGCATTGCCTGCCGTTTATTATAATCGTGCACGGCTGGACAGTGTGGAACTGTATCCTTTTAAAGAAGCCATTCAGGCAGGATTGGGAGGTGTGATGGTGGGACACTTACAAGTGCCGGCCTTAGAACCTGACCGGATTACCCCTTCTTCATTGTCACATAGCATTGTGACGGATCTATTGAGAGGAGAGTTGGGATTCAATGGATTGGTATTTACCGATGCGCTCGCCATGAAAGGAGTAGCTGCCGAATCGGATGTAACAGTGAAGGCTCTGAAGGCCGGTAATGATATGGTGCTGGTACAGCAAAATGTAGAAAAAGCACAAGAGAGTGTGGTGCAAGCCATAAAAGACGGACGTCTCACGATGGAAGAAATAGATGCGAAATGCCGTAGAATTCTGGCGTATAAATATCGTTTGGGATTAAGCAGGCGACCGATGATTCCGGTAGACGGATTGAGTGACCGTATTCATACTCCTGAAGCGCAGGCTTTGGTAACCAAGCTGCGTACGTCGGCAGTGACTGTACTTGGGAATTATTTTCAGATCCTTCCTCTTACTGCAACAAAGGGTGAGATAGCCGTATTAACAGTGGGAGATGAAGGCAGCGATGCTTCTTTCATCGAGGGGTTACGTAGTGAATTACCATTAAAAACATTCCGGATGGATAAAAATACCGGGGAAGAAGAGCGGCGGAAGATAGTGAAAGAACTGGGAAACTATCGGAGGGTGGTTGTCTGTATAACGGTGCAGGATAAAGAAGCGGGTGAATATCGTTCGTTTTTTGCCGGGTTCAGGCCCCAAGCTCCTGTGGTCTACGCTTTCTTTACTTCCTATCGGGCACTGGCGTCGCTTGAAGAGGCTGCCGCCCGTTCGGCTGCTGTTGTCCTGGCACATTCCGGTGAGGAGGATTTGCAACGCTATGTAGCCGATGTGATATTGGGCAAAGCTTCGGCAACGGGACGTTTATCCATGCGTATCGGCAATACATTTGCAGCCGGTTCCGGTGTAGATGTGATATCCGGTAGCCCAGCGGGCATAGCACCCGAAGATTATGGTTTGAAATCATACAGACTCCACCGGATAGACTCGGTGGTAACTGCCGGGCTGGCGGCGAAAGCCTTTCCCGGATGCCAGGTGTTGGTATTGCGGCATGGACAACCGGTATATGATAAATGTTTCGGCACTCACTCTGTAACAGACACTACTCCGGTACGGGCGACCGACCTTTTCGATCTCGCTTCATTGACTAAAACCAGTGCCACACTGCTGGCCGTGATGAAACTCTATGATCAGGGACGGATCGAGTTGACAGATGCTGTCTCTAAATACGTGCCTGCTTTGCGGGCTACGAACAAAAAGAATATCACAATCAGGGAACTGTTGTTACATGAATCCGGACTGGTGCCTTATATTCGTTTTTATCGTGATGCAATCGATGAATACTCGGTGACCGGTCCTTTTACACAAGGATTTGTAGACGAGTGGCACCATACCCGTATGGGAGAATATACTTATGCCTGTTCCGATTTCAAGTTTAAGAAAGGATTGGTTTCTGCAACAAAAACCTCCGGGCATACGTTGCAGATAGCCGATGGATTGTGGCTGGACAAGAAATTTAAAGCTGCGATGATGAAGAGTATTGCGCAGTCGGAACTCGACCGTAAACGTTTTGTATATAGTGATATCGGATTTATCCTGTTGCAACAGGTGGTGGAAGCCGTTACCGGCAAGACACTCGATGCTTATTTAGTTTCAGAGTTTTATCGGCCTATGGGATTGGAACATACATTGTTCCAACCTTTAAACCGTTATAAGAAAGCGGATATTATGCCGACTGCTGCCAATGATTACTTACGTCGGCAGGATCTTTGCGGATATGTGCATGATGAAGCTGCCGCCTTTATGGGAGGCGTAAGTGGCAATGCCGGATTGTTTTCAACGGCCCAAGAGTTGGGAAAAATCTATCAGATGATTCTGAATGAGGGTGAACTGGATGGAAAACGCTATCTTCGGCCGGAAACCTGTCGTATATTTACTACGGAGAAATCAGCTGTCAGTCATCGTGGACTGGGGTATGACAAACCTAATCTGAAGGATCCGAAGGCAAATGCCTGTGCTTCTTCGGCTCCGGCTTCTGTTTATGGGCATACCGGCTTTACGGGTACTTGTGCTTGGGTTGATCCGGAGAACGACCTGGTCTATATCTTCCTGAGTAATCGTCTTTGTCCCGATGCCTGGAATGGAAAGCTGAACAGCATGAAGATACGACAAGCAGTCCAGGAAGTGATTTATCAGT
Source organism: uncultured Bacteroides sp. (assembly GCA_947646015.1). Classification (GTDB taxonomy): domain Bacteria; phylum Bacteroidota; class Bacteroidia; order Bacteroidales; family Bacteroidaceae; genus Bacteroides. The sequence continues at coordinate 49,633 of CANSEY010000029.1, forward strand.
CGTTATATACACCGGAATAGTGGAAGTGAATGGCTTTTTACAATATAAAATGAAAAGAAGATATTTATTGGCTGGTTTAGTTGTATCAGCGCTTTTGGGAGTAGGAGCGAAAGTTCCTGCTTCTATGGATGCCCCTGTCCGTGAGGTTTTTCATACTCCTCCCGGTATGTCTGCTCCTATAGAACCTTTGTTGCTTTATCAGGCTTCCCAGGATGAAAAGTGCCGTCACTGGGTAGATTCTGTCTACAATCGGATGAATCTGAGAGAGAAAGTGGGGCAATTGTTTATTTACACCATTGCGCCCGTGCAGACCAAGCGTAATATGCAGTTGTTGCGTGATGCGGTTCATACTTATAAAGTCGGTGGATTACTTTTTTCCGGCGGAAAGATACAGAATCAGGCTACATTGACCAACGAAGCGCAACGGATGGCCCGCTGTCCGCTGCTGATAACCTTCGATGGTGAATGGGGGCTTTCCATGCGTTTGCGTGGTACTCCTGTCTTTCCGAGAAACATGGTATTAGGATGTATCCAGGACAACCGTTTGATTTATGAATATGGGCGGGAGATGGCCCGACAGTGTCGTGAGATGGGAGTGCAAGTCAATTTTGCTCCGGTGGCAGATGTGAATATCAATCCGGACAATCCGGTCATCAATACCCGTTCGTTTGGTGAAGATCCGGTGAAAGTGGCCGATAAGGTGATTGCTTACGCTTCGGGGCTGGAGAGTGGTAAAGTCCTTTCTGTCTGCAAGCATTTTCCGGGACATGGTGATACGGACGTGGATTCTCATAAGGCACTGCCTGTGTTACCATTTACGCGCGAGCGCCTGGACAGTGTTGAACTGTATCCTTTTAAAGAAGCTATTCGTGCCGGGGTCAGTGGTATGATGGTAGGACACTTGCAGGTACCTGTCATCGAGCCTATAGGTGATTTGCCTTCATCCTTATCCCGTAATGTGGTTTATGGACTTCTGACCGAGGAATTGGCATTTAAGGGACTTATCTTTACCGATGCCCTTGCTATGAAGGGAGTTGCCGGCAATAAGAGCGTATGTTTGCAAGCTTTGCAAGCCGGGAACGATCTGGTGCTGGCTCCCCGCAGGCTGAAAGAAGAAATGGACGCTGTATTGGAAGCGGTGGAAAAAGGAGAACTTCCGGAAGAAGAAATTAATGCAAAATGTCGGAAAGTACTCACTTACAAATATATTTTGGGGCTGGAACGTAAACCGTTTGTGAAACTATCGGGATTGGGAACCCGTATTAATACACCTCAGACACGTGATTTGATTAGCAGGCTGAATCTGGCTGCAATTACTGTGCTGAATAATAAAAATGATGTATTGCCTTTGCATCCCGATCTGAAAGAGGCGGCCATACTGAATGTAGGCAAACCGGAAGAGATTGAGCCTTTTGACCGCAAAATGAAAAAGTATACTTCATTTGCCCGTTTTCAATTGCGTAAAGATCTGCCGGAAGCCGAGCAACAAAAGTTGCGTGACTCTCTTGCTGCCTACCGGCGTGTTATCGTTACTGTGACAGAGCAGCGCCTTGCTCCCTATCAGTCGTTTTTCGCCAAGTTTGCTCCGGAATCTCCTGTAATATATGTATTCTATACGCCGGCTAAGTCGATGTTACAGATACAGCGGGCTGTATCGGCTGCTGAGGCTGTGGTATTGGCTCATGCCTCTCGTGACGACGTTCAGGAACGTGTGGCTGATTTACTTTTCGGTAAAGCAACGGCAGATGGAAGACTGTCGGCCAGTATTGGCGGATTGTTTCCTACCGGTTCGGGTGTTACGATTACTCCGCATACTCCTTTCCACTTTGTACCCGAAGAATATGGAATGAAATCGGAAGTGCTCCGCCGTATCGACACGATTGCTTTGGAGGGAATCAAGGAGGGAGCTTATCCCGGTTGTCAGGTTCTGGTGATGAAGGATGGCAAAGCTTTGTATGACCGGTGCTTCGGATACCATACAGATGCAAATAGCGAGAAAGTGAAGCCGACGGATATTTATGATTTGGCTTCTCTGTCTAAAACAACAGGAACGTTGTTGGCCATAATGAAGCTTTATGATAAAGGTCGTTTCAATCTGACCGATAAAGTTTCAGATTATCTGCCTTTCCTGCGCAAGACGAATAAAGAGAACCTGACCATTCGTGAATTGCTCATGCATCAGTCTGGCTTACCTTCCGGTCTGCTTTTCTATCGGGAGGCCATTGACGGGAAAAGCTATAAAGGTTCGCTGTTCAAGCAGTCGAAAGATGCCTTACATACGGTACGGTTGGGTGTCCGTACCTGGGGAAATCCAAGATTCCGGTTTAATAAGGGGATGACGTCTAAAGAGAAGAACGGTGATTATACTCTTCAGGTTTGTGACAGTTTATGGTTGAACCGGTCGTTCCGTGAAGAGATACGGAAGAAAATAGCCGAAGCACCGTTAAAAGACAAGAGTTATCGTTATAGTGATGTCGGGTTTATCTTGTTGCAGATGCTTGCAGAAGAGCTTAGTGGAAAACCGATGGATGAATATTTATGGCAAGAGTTCTATCAGCCGATGGGATTGGAACATACTGCCTATCTGCCGTTGCGTTACTTCGATAAAAAAGAGGTAGTACCTTCTGCAGTAGACCGTTTCCTGCGTAAGACTACTTTGCAGGGATTTGTCCATGATGAGTCGGCTGCTTTCCAGGGGGGAATTTCGGGTAATGCGGGGCTTTTCTCTAATGCTCGTGAAGTCGGACGTATTTATCAGATGTTGCTCAATGGAGGTGAGTTGGATGGAAGACGTTATCTCAGCAAGGAAACTTGTGCTCTATTCACTACCGAAAAGTCTAAAATCAGCCGTCGCGGTTTAGGTTTTGATAAGCCGGATGTGGTGAATGAAAGTAAAAGTCCGTGCGCTGCTTCTGTTCCGGTTACTGTTTATGGGCATACCGGATTTACAGGAACTTGTGCCTGGGTAGATCCCGACAATGGCTTGATTTATGTATTTCTTAGTAATCGTACCTATCCCGATGCTTGGGTGAACAAATTATCTAAACTTGAGATTAGGGAAAAAATTCAAGAAACGATTTACGAAGCGATGAAAGAAAAGTAATCATTACATATATAGGTCTATTATACATCAATTCCTGATAGAGCGTTGCTCCGTCAGGAATTTGTGTATAACGTCCTATGGTTCATGATGTTTGATATGCTGATATTTCTATTTAGTACTATTGATCCACCGGGATATTCAGGTTATAAATATGGGTTTCACTTTCTAAATGTAAAGAAATAAGTTTGAGAATAGTCAGGGATGGAGAAAAGTATTAAAATTAATAGTAAAATGAGTGCTCTACTCTAAGTTCTATCAGAACTTTCCGAAAGGAGTTAGGGGAAATTGGAGAGCATTTTCTCATAAGTATTAATATTTAATTGGTTTTTAGATAGTGGGATAGGACTAATTGAGAAGACTTCTATATGTGTCTGTTTACCCTCTTGATCCTACTTTTCTACCTGTATTAGATTTAACTTTCGAAGACAAAGTTAACTGTATTTTTTATAAATACAATAAACAATACTAAAAAATAATATAAAATAATTCTTTTATTGATTTGTTTTTCCGCCTAATATAAATGATAAAGTAATATAAAAAGAAAAGTAATCCTTTCATGTCATTTTAAGTTCTGATAGGACTTGGCATTTCTGCCGGCCTGCTCTCTCCGAACTATGTGTT
>CANSEY010000030.1 GCA_947646015.1 uncultured Bacteroides sp.
ATTTGGAAACAAAAGGCTTGATTTAACAGAAGGTTAAATCAAGTAATAGGAAGAGAGGAAACAAGAGGAGGAAAAGGGTTGAAGATGAAGACGATAGAGAAACGAGGGAGTATCTGCCCCAAAAGGATAAGTGCCGGACCGAAAGGGATAGTTGCGATTAGGGCAAGTATAGATACGATTAAAGCAGGTATGGGGGTGATTAGGATAAGTACGATTGTGATTAGAGCAACTATAGGTGCAATTAAAGTAAGTATAGGTGCGATCAGAGCAGGTATAGGTGTATTTAAAGCAAGTGCCGGTGCAATCCGGAAGAACATTTGCGATCAGGGAAGTCTCATTATAAAGTATTTTCATAAGCAAAATTTAGAAAAAAACAGGAGAAGCCTACCTTTCAAACCAAAGGCGTGTTGGTTTAAAGCCAAGGGGCGTTGTTGGCTTAAAAGGTAAGGAGTCTTGGTTTTAAAGGTAAAAGGATGGCTGTGTAAGGAGGTTATAGGGGTATTTTTAGGGAAATAGAGAGCTGCTCAAAGAAAGAAAGAGAATAAGGAGATGTATAGATTTGAGAAGAGACTATATGAATCAACCTTAGCCTACCTCTATAAACCACACTCACCCACTCCTTGTCCCTATGCCTAATCGTTTTGCATCAATCATCCCCATTATAGCATTAACAACATAGAAAAGTTCCCTCCACTGAAATAATGTTTAGCCCGATACAGATAATGATGTTTGAATCATCTTGAAGTAGAAACTTATTTCTCCATTCCGTCCATTACAACTCAAGCTGAAATAGCCACCGCTTGTATGTAAGCATTATACAAACCAGCTAAATATCTCCAAACAAGTTACAATAAATATCTTTCTATAAAAGTTTTGCCTCCTATTCATTAAAAGTTCAGGTTAACAACAGAAAAAGAATCATAACTGGGAACAAAGGCAATCTTTTCAGGTTCTACAACGATTTCGTTTCATCTTTTTTTCGTATTTTTGTCCCAATATGCATGCTTCTGCAAGGATAGCAAAGACGAATAAAAAAATAATGAGAGTAATTGATTTAATACATAGCAACGAAAAAACAGCTTTCTCTTTCGAAATACTCCCTCCTTTAAAGGGTACGGGCATCGAGAAGTTGTACCAAACCATAGATACCTTACGTGAGTTCGACCCAAAGTATATCAACATCACCACTCATCGCAGTGAGTATGTATATCGGGATTTAGGCAACGGACTTTTTCAGCGCAACCGCCTGAGAAGACGTCCGGGAACCGTAGCTGTAGCTGCTGCCATCCAGAATAAATACAACATCACAGTAGTACCCCACATTTTGTGTAGCGGGTTTACACAGGAAGAGACAGAATATGTACTGCTCGACCTTCAGTTCCTGGGTATTACAGATCTATTAGTGCTTCGTGGCGATAAAGCCAAACATGAAACCGTGTTTACTCCTGAGGGAGACGGACATCATCATGCTTTGGATCTGCAGCAACAAATCAATAACTTCAACAAAGGTATTTTTGTAGACGGATCGGAGATGAAAGTGACTAATACTCCTTTCTCATACGGTGTGGCTTGCTATCCGGAAAAGCATGAAGAAGCTCCTAATATCGATATGGATATCTATTGGTTGAAGAAAAAAGTGGAAGCCGGTGCAGAATATGCCGTTACCCAACTGTTTTACGATAACAAAAAGTACTTTGAATTCGTAGAAAAGGTACATCAGGCAGGTATCGACATCCCTATCATCCCGGGTATTAAGCCCTTTAAAAAGATATCACAACTGAATATGGTGCCTAAAACGTTCAAGGTAGACCTTCCGGAAGAGTTGACCAAGGAAGCACTGAAGTGCCAAACCGATGAGGAAGCCCGTCAGGTAGGCATCGAATGGTGCATCAGCCAATGCAAAGAGTTGATGGCAGCCGGTGTGCCCAGTATCCATTTCTACTCCATCGGAGCAGTGGACAGTATCAAAGAAGTAGCCAAAGCAATTTACTAAGCCATGTTTTTCAGAGACGTCATCGGACAAGAAGAGGCCAAGTATCGACTGATACAAGAAGTCAGCGAAGGACGCATCCCCCATGCCCAGCTTTTTTGTGGGCCCGAAGGGGTAGGCAAGTTTCCGCTGGCACTGGCCTATGCACGCTATCTGAGTTGCACCAATCGTAGTGACACTGATGCTTGCGGAGTCTGTCCGTCATGTGTGAAATTCAATAAGCTGGTTCACCCGGATGTTCATTTCGTCTTTCCGGTAGTAAAAAACGGGAGAAGCGATGACTACATTGTAGAATGGAGAAAATTGGTGTTAAACAATCCCTATTTTACCATCAATCATTGGCTGAACGAAATAAATGCAGAAAATGCACAGGCCGTAATCTACACCAAAGAGAGTGATGAGATCATGAAAAAGCTCAGCCTTAAATCCAGCGAGGGCGAATTTAAGATTACACTCCTCTGGCTGCCGGAAAAGATGCAACAGGCTTGTGCCAACAAGTTATTGAAACTGCTGGAAGAACCACCCGAAAAGACAATCTTCCTTTTGGTTTCGGAGGCTCCCGATTTAATTCTCCAAACGATATTGAGCCGCACACAACGCTTCAATCTACGTAAAATTGAGGAAGAGTGTATGGCCGAGGCTTTACAAAGCAAATACGGGGTCCAGCAGGCAACCAGTATTTCGATCGCCCACCTGGCCAACGGAAACTTTATCAAAGCCCTCGAGACGATTCACCTGAATGAAGAGAATCAGTTGTTTTTCGAACTGTTTGTCAGTTTGATGCGACTCTCTTACCAACGGAAAATCCGGGAAATGAAATTATGGAGTGAACAAGTGGCAGGCATGGGACGCGAACGCCAGAAAAACTTTCTGGAATACTGCCAACGAATGATCCGGGAGAATTTTATCTACAACCTACACCGGAAAGAGTTGACTTATATGACATTAGAAGAACAGAACTTCGCTACACGGTTTGCCCCTTTTGTCAACGAACGAAATGTAATGGGCATCATGGATGAACTGAGTGAAGCTCAAAAACATATTGAACAGAACGTAAATGCTAAAATGGTATTTTTCGACTTCTCGCTGAAGATGATCGTACTGTTAAAGCAATAACTTTAAAATAAAGTATATGAAATTTAAACTGCATAATGGGAGCGGAGGTCTTTGTTGTAAAAGCTGTTCCCGACAAGATAAAAAACTAAATACCTATGATTGGCTGGCCGACATACCAGGCAATGCAGAGGAGAGTGATATGGTAGAAGTTCAATTTAAGAACACCCGTAAAGGCTACTACCGTAACAGTAACAAAATCAAATTGGAGAAAGGCGATATCGTAGCTGTAGAAGCTACTCCGGGACACGATATTGGTACTGTCACCCTGACAGGACGATTAGTCCCCCTCCAGATGAAAAAGGCAAACTTTAAACAGGATGCCGAAATCAAGCGTATCTACCGCAAAGCAAAAGCTGTAGATATGGAGAAATATGAAGAAGCAAAAGCCAAAGAACATACCACAATGATTCGTGCACGGCAGATAGCAGCCAGTCTGAATCTGGATATGAAAATTGGTGATGTAGAATATCAAGGAGACGGCAATAAAGCTATCTTTTATTATATCGCCGACGAACGCGTAGACTTCCGCCAATTGATTAAAGTACTGGCCGAAGCTTTTAGAGTACGTATCGAAATGAAGCAAATCGGTGCACGGCAGGAAGCCGGACGCATCGGAGGTATCGGCCCTTGCGGACGTGAGTTATGCTGTGCCACCTGGATGACCAGTTTTGTATCCGTATCAACCAGTGCGGCAAGGTATCAGGACATTTCACTGAATCCTCAAAAGTTGGCCGGACAGTGTGCCAAGTTAAAATGTTGCCTGAACTATGAAGTGGACTGCTATGTAGAAGCACAAAAACGTCTGCCCTCAAGAGAAATCGAACTGGAAACCAAAGACGGAACCTATTACTTCTTCAAAGCAGATATCCTCAGTAATCAGATTTCGTATTCAACCGACAAAAACTTTGCAGCAAACTTAGTGACCATTAGCGGAAAACGTGCATTCGAAGTGATAGGGCTGAACAAAAGAGGTATTAAACCGGACAGTCTGTTGGAAGCCGAACGCAAACCGGAACCTAAAAAGCCTGTTGATTTGCTGGAGCAGGAAAGCTTGACGCGTTTCGACCGTGACCGCCGCCGTAACGCCAAAGACGGAAATGGAAAGGACGAAGGCGGAAACGGAAACCGGAAAAAGAAAAAGAAGAATAATAACAACCGCCCGCAACAAGCTGCCAATGGCGAAACACAGAGTTCACAGTCCACTCCGATTAATGCACAGGAGAACAACGGTTCTCAGCCTGTACAAAACCAACAGCGTACACGTGGTGAACGTCCGAAAAACAATAATCGCAACAACAACCAACCACGTAAAAATAATGAGTCTCGTGAACCGCGTAACAACGAGAACCGGGAAACGCGTAAAAACGAACCCCGTGAACAGCGCCCTCCTCGCGAACCACGCGGACCGCGCAACAATGAACAACCTAAACGTATCGAGAAAGCTCAGGAAAATGAAAAGCCTGCTCAAGAATAGCATTTGCATGCTCCTTACCACATGGGTTCTGACTGCATGTGACGAAAATACTGTGTATCACTCTTACCAATCCACTCCCCCGGATGGATGGAAGAAGAGTGATACACTCTTTTTCAACGTGCCTCTAAAAGATTCCCTAGCCAACCTGCGACTGTCCGTTGGTGTACGCAACAGCAGTAACTACCCTTATCAGAACCTGAATATCCTCATCCATTATAATCTGGAAGATTCAACTGTATGGAAGACAGATACCCTGAAGTTTATACTGACTGACCGGGAAGGCAAATGGACAGGAACCGGCTGGGGAAGTCTCTACCAATCGGCGCTCCCTTTGAAGGACTGCTTTGTCAAACATCCCGGCAACTATACTTTCAAGATAGTACACGAAATGAAGAATGAACAACTAACCGGGATCAGTGATGTGGGATTGAAAATAGAACATTTATAGCCGTCTGCTACGCCCCGCATCGATACGCAGAAAGATAAAAAGCAGAATCGTAAATCCCCATAAAGATGACCCGCCATAACTAAAGAAAGGCAACGGAATACCGATTACAGGAGTCAGACCAAGTACCATTCCGATGTTAATAAACAAATGGAACAGGAAAATGCTCACAACCGAATAGCCATAAACCCGCCCGAAAGTAGAAGTCTGCCGCTCTGACGTCGCTATAAGACGGAGTATCAATGCCAAGAAAAGCAAAAGAACGGCTGCCGAACCAACAAACCCCTGTTCTTCACCCACAGTACAGAAAATGAAATCGGTATCTTGTTCGGGCACATATTTCAACTTGGTTTGTGTACCATTCAGAAAACCTTTACCCGTCAACCCTCCGGAACCAATCGCAATCTTCGACTGGTTAACGTTGTAACCGGCTCCGGCCAAGTCCTCTTCCATCCCCAACACCACTTTTATACGAATCTGCTGATGAGGTTCAAGAATGTTGTCGAACACATAATCACTTGAATAAAGAAAACCGATAGAACCCAAAGCAAACAATCCGATCAAAAGATAGGCACGTTGCCGTTCGCTCAAAGATAAGTAAAGTAGATAACCTATGGTCACCACACAAAGCCCCCACTCCACCCAAACCAAATTGAATGGAGAGAGATACTCAGAAACGAGATAAGCGATCAGCAGCACAAGCAAACTACCGCCTATCATATTCCGTACAGGTTCCCACTTTTTCCTATACACCCAAACCATGGAACCGGCAAATAAAAGTATCATCAACAACACGGCAAACTCTCCGATAGGCGTAGGCGTATCGGCTATAAATACCTGATCGAAACGAATACCGACCACAAAATAGACTACGGCACATACTCCCGAAAACAAAACTACTCCAGGCATACCCTCGCGATATAGCACCAAGAAGAAGGCAAGATAGACCAATGCCGAACCGGTTTCTTTCTGCAAAATAATCAGCAACATCGGAAGTAAAATAAAAGCTACCAAGGGTAAAAAGCACTTCCACTTCTTGATATTAAATGAATAGGCATTCATAAACTTTGCCAGAGCCAAAGCTGTGGCAAATTTTGCAAACTCCGCCGGCTGCAGACTGACCGGACCTAATATTAACCACGAACGGGAACCTTTCGTATCGGGTGCAATAAAAATGGTTACGATCAACAGAAGAATCATACCTATATATATCAGGTATGCAAACATATCGTACATTCGTTCTTCAAGCATCAGGAGTATAAAACCAAGCCCAAAGGAACAGATAATCCACACAAACTGCCTACCGGCACGTGTTGAAAAGTCCAGAAAGTCACGATCACCATAATCATAACTGGCACCGCACACACTAAACCATCCACCGATTATAAGGAGCAGGTAAATGACGATCGTTACCCAATCCAATGTTTTCCATAAACTAACGCTCCTCGTTTCCATACATAATCACTCTATTACTATATTCTTCTGCACGTATCTCATTCTCCGGAGAGAGTTTCCCTTTTAAATATTGTTCCATCATCAATGCTCCGATCGGTACTCCGTAGACTGCGCCAAAACCACCATTCTCAACATATACGGCGATGGCTATCTTTGGGTTATTCATGGGAGCAAATCCCATAAAAACAGAGTGGTCATGTCCTCGGTTCTGCGCCGTACCGGTTTTGCCACATACTTCAACGTCCGGTAAAATGGCTCCTGCTACCCGGCAAGTACCTCCTGTGACCGCAGCACGCATGCCTGTAACCACATCTTCATAGTGCTTCCGGTCGATAGAGGTTTTTCTGGGAACCCGATAGAGGCTGTCGAGCTGTTCATCTTGAATTTCCTTCACAATATGTGGAGTAATAAAATGTCCCCGATTGGCTATTGTCGCACCCAAATTGGCTATCTGCAAAGGAGTTGCCAGAATCTCTCCCTGGCCAATTGCGATACTGATCACCGTCAACCCATTCCAACGTCCACGATAGGCCTTGTCATAAAACTGAGCATTAGGAATCAATCCCCGCTTTTCACCCGGTAAATCCACCCCGAGTTTATAGCCAAAACCCTGAGACACCATGTGGTCTTTCCATACAGTAATGGCATTTTGTGAAGAGCCATACTTGCGATCGCCAAACATCCGGAACAAGCCCCAACAAAAATAAGAGTTACATGAAGTCGCAATGGCCGGTATTAGCGGCAACGGCGAACCATGGGCATGACATCCCACATGCAAACTCCCGTAATTGAACCCATGAGCACAAGGGAAAGCCGGCGTATTGGTCTGAATAATCCCTTCTTGTAAGAAAGTCAGCGCTTGTGCCGTTTTAAACGTCGATCCCGGAGGATATACTCCCATAATCGAACGGTTTAACAAAGGTTTCATCGGATCTCTCTGGAGCATCAAGTGGTTCTTTCCGCGCTGACGGCCAATCATCAGTCTCGGATCAAAATCGGGTGAAGAAACCATGCAAAGTATTTCTCCCGTCTCCGGTTCGATAGCAACAATACTCCCGATTTTATTTTTCAACAAGCGTTCTCCCAACATCTGGAGATCGATATCGATTCCGAGCTTCAGGTTCTTTCCGGGTATCGGACGCTTATCATACTTTCCATCCATATAATGTCCTTGTATACGTCCGTGCGCATCCCTCAACAATACCTCAACGCCCTTTTCGCCCCGTAAATAAGATTCATATGATTTTTCAATACCCTGTTTCCCGATATAGTCTCCCCGGATGTAATAATCATCATTTTCGATGTCTTTCATTGATACTTCACCAATATCACCAAGCACATGGGCAGCGGAGTTGTAGCTATATTGACGAATGGTACGTCGCTGGATATAGAATCCGCGAAACTTAAATAGCTTCTCCTGAAATACGCCACATTCTTCTGCCGAAAGTTGAGACATGAATACCTGATTGGTATAGCGTGAATAACCGGGATTCCTGCGACGATCTTTCATATCGCTCATTATCTTCAGAAACTGTGCACGAGTGATATTCAGCGTCTGGCACAAGTCGAGTGTATCGAGGTTCTCAACTTCCTTCGGCACCATTGTTATATCATACGCAGGCTGATTAAACACTAACAGTTTATCATTCCGGTCATACATTGCCCCACGTGACGGGTACTGAATCTTATTCAGGAAAGCATTACTGTCGGCATTTTTTTTATAGTCATCAGTAGCTATCTGGAGAGAAAACAGACGCAGCAGATAAATCAGGACAATAGCCAATGCTACTCCGCCGATCACATATTTCCGTTTCTCTAAAACATAATCTTTTGCCATACCTATCTCCTCACTCCTTCAACAGCCATAATACAGGTTATAGTCAAAATGGTGCTCGACACCACCCTTAACAGCAACAACGGTATGCTGGTAAATGAGAAGAACTCAAGAGTCAGTAACATAAAATGGTGAACAAAGACACTTACCACCAAATATTTAAGGAAAGAAGCAATTCCCATACTTTTCAGCGAAGGTACGATACTATCCAAAGTATCTCGAGGCGTAAACAAGCGAAGAAACAACGGACGTAGAAAAGCCAGTAGTACTGTCGCCGCCGCATTCATACCCGGGGTATTAGAAAAGATATCGATGGCAAGCCCCATACAGAAACCCCATACCATCAATTCGTTTCGGGAAGTACCGGAGTTAAATTTTAATATAAAATAAACGTATAGAAAAGGAGTAGCCACACCGGCTATGTGCACATTATTCAAGATCAGCACCTGAAGTAATATCAGACCGACAAACCATCCTACTCTATGTATATAGTTGATAATCATTGCGCCAAACTCTTTTGTTCCAACTCTTTTTGCTCTCTCTGACCAGTTCTTGCAATCACACGCACCTCACTCACCTTACCAAAATCCGTTGCCAGTTTTACCTTCAACAGATAGGAAAGACCATCATTCGAATCGGCCATATCATCTACCGTACCAATCATAATACCTTCAGGAAAAACCGTGGAATAACCACTGGTCACAACTGTATCTCCCAAATTGAATTCGGCATGACGAGGCAAATCTTTCAAATAAGCATACCGGGCATCTCCATATTCCCACTTCAGGTAACCGAAATACTCACTACCCACAATTTTACAACTAATGCTGGATTTGCTGTTCAACACCGAAATCACCCGGGAATAGTGAGAAGAAGTTTCATATACGATGCCGACCACCCCATTACCATCGACCACGCCCATTTCAGGACGGATGCCATCCTTCGATCCCCGATTCAGAGTGATGTAGTTATCTACCAGATTGAGACTGTTATTGATAACCCGGGCTTTGAAGATTTCATAGTCTGTATCCGACAAGTTTCGGATACTATTCAGCTCGGTTGAGTCAGAGAGATGTTTTACTAATGCATTCTCCAGATTGCGGTTCTGCTGCTCCAACTCCATGATGCGATCCAATAAATCCTCATTGACCGACTTCAGATGGAAATAAGAAGTTATTCCACCGGATACTTCATATACTTTGCCGGCAACTACATTGGCCGAACTGAAATAAACACTGTGTTGGTAGTGGTTAAAGCGAAATAACAAAACAAAACTGATCACCTCCAACAGAATGAAGAGGAACCAGTGATTATATTTCAAAAGAAAGTTCAGTAAATTCCGCATAAAGACATATAAGTTACAAACTACGATCTACGAGCCACAAGTTCGTGCAGCAACTTACGCAACTGCCTCTCACTTATAGCTCGTAAACCGTAGTCAATTATTTATCTCATCAAGAATGAGAAACGGTCTACATTCTTCAATGCAACCCCTGTACCTTTAGCTACTGCATGCAACGGGTCTTCTGCAATGTGGAAAGGAATATTTATCTTATCAGTCAGACGTTTGTCCAAGCCACGAAGCAGCGCTCCACCACCGGCCAAATAGATTCCATTATGCACAATATCGGCATACAGTTCAGGAGGTGTATTCTCTAACGCACTCAGAATAGCTGTTTCTATCTTCGAGATTGATTTCTCAAGACAGTGTGCCACTTCCTGGTAGCATACCGGAACTTCCATCGGAAGTGCAGTGATACGGTTCGGTCCGTGAACGATATAATCTTCAGGAGCATCCTCACCCAGTTCGGTCAAAGCAGCACCCACATTTATCTTAATACGTTCGGCCATACGCTCACTGACTTTCACGTTATGCTGACGGCTCATGTATTCCTGAATATCGGCAGTCAGATCATCTCCCGCTATACGAATAGAGTTGTTCGAAACAATACCTCCCAATGAAATTACAGCAATCTCGGTAGAACCACCACCTATATCAACAATCATGTTTCCTTCCGGTGCTTCTACATCAATACCGATACCGATAGCCGCAGCCATAGGTTCAAATACCAGATAGACATCACGTCCGCCGGCATGTTCGGCAGAGTCACGGACAGCACGAAGTTCAACTTCCGTACTACCCGAAGGCACTCCGATCACCATACGAAGCGATGGAGAGAAAAGGCGGTTACGAGTATTTACCTGTTTGATCAGTCCGCGCATCATCTGCTCGCAAGCATAGAAGTCGGCAATCACTCCGTCGCGCAACGGACGGATGGTACGAATATTCTCGTGCGTCTTTTCGTGCATCAGCTTAGCCTTTTCACCTACAGCAATCATCTTGTCTGTCCGACGGTCAAGGGCCACCACCGAAGGCTCATCTACTACAATCTTACCACCGGTAATAATGATAGTATTGGCCGTACCGAGGTCCATTGCTATTTCTTGTGTAAAAGAGAATAATCCCATAATGAATAAATTTCTAATGCGTCAATATACCAGTGTGCCCATAACGGGTTGTCCGGCATACAACAAGTTTTTAATTAGTGCTTAAAGTGGCGGATACCCGTTGTAACCATTGCCATGCCATGTTCGTTGCAATAGTCAAATGTCAACTGGTCTTTCACCGAACCGCCCGGCTGGATCACAGCTGTCACACCTTCCTTATCCGCAATTTCCACACAATCGGGGAAAGGGAAGAAAGCATCCGATGCCATCACCGCACCCTGCAAATCGAAACCAAACGACTTAGCTTTTTCGATAGCTTGTTTCAGTGCATCCACACGTGAAGTCTGTCCCACACCGCTTGCCAGCAATTGTTTTCCTTTGGCCAAAACAATGGCATTCGACTTACTGTTTTTTACTATTTTATTAGCAAACAGCATATCTTCTACCTCTTCCGGTGTCGGAGCTTTATCAGTTACCGTTTTCAGGTCTGCAGTTGTTTCAATATTCAAGTCTCTGTCCTGAACCAATACACCATTCAATAAAGAACGGAATTGCTTTCTCGGCAATTTAGCCTCTTTACGAACCAAAATGATACGATTCTTTTTCTGTCCCAGAATTTCGAGTGCATCTACATCGTAATCAGGAGCAATCACAACTTCAAAGAAGATTTTATTGATCTCTTCCGCTGTCTCTTTATCAATAACCGCATTCGTGATCAGCACCCCCCCAAAGGCAGATACCGGATCACCGGCCAACGCGTCTTTCCATGCTTCGAGCACAGTAGGACGAGAAGCCAGCCCGCAAGCATTATTATGCTTCAGAATAGCAAATGTGACATCGTCAAACTCATCGATCAAATCGACAGCGGCATTGATGTCAAGCAGGTTGTTATAAGAGATCTCTTTTCCATGAATCTGATCAAACATCTCATCCAGGTTTCCATAGAAATATCCCTTCTGATGTGGATTTTCGCCATAACGCAACGTCTTCTGGCTATTGGCAGAGCAACGGAAAGCAGAACCCTCTTCAGCATCAAAATAGTTGAAGATAGCCGAATCATAGTGTGAAGATACGGCAAATGCCTCTTTAGCCATCCAACGACGTTCTTCAAGAGAAGAAGTGGCCCCGTGCTCCATCAACATATCGAGCAAAGGTTTATATTGAGCTTGTGAAGCAACAATAATTACGTCATTGAAGTTTTTGGCAGCGGCACGAATCAAAGAGATTCCGCCTATATCAATTTTTTCGATAATAGCAGCCTCATCAGCACCCGAAGCAACAGTCGCTTCAAACGGATAGAGGTCTACAATAACCAGGTCGATTTCAGGGATTTCATATTTCTCAATCTGCTGGATGTCTTGTTCCAGTCCACGGCGGCAAAGAATTCCTCCGAATATTTTCGGATGCAGCGTCTTCACTCTACCACCCAAAATAGAAGGATACGAAGTCAAATCTTCGACAGCCTTACAGGGATAGCCCAGCGATTCAATAAACTGACGAGTTCCGCCTGTTGACAGGAACTCTACTCCTTCTTCGTGCAGTTTGGTAATGATTTCATCCAAACCTTCTTTGTGATAAACCGATACCAAAGCGGTTTTTATTCTTTTAGACTCAGACATTGATTTGCTTATTAAGTATTTGGTGCGCAAAGTTACGAAATATTGTTTATCGTACGTAATAAATAAGGTGTGAATTATTAATAAAAAAGCGCTGACTCACAATTGAATGAGTCAGCGCCATTTTTACTTTTATTTTATTTGCAACAATCTATTACCAAATTGACACCCGCTTATCTACCGGCAAGTACATCGGATCTTTTTCAGTAATATTGAAAGCTTCATACCATGCACCGATTTGAGGCAGTGCTCCATCTACACGCCATTTGCCCAACGAATGCGGATCGGTCTTCGTACGCTTCAGGATTTCTTCAGGACGGATGTTTCCGGCCCACACATTGGCATAAGACAAGAAGAAGCGCTGTTCGGGTGTAAATCCGTTTTCAATTCTCAACGGAGCCGCAGCCGTCGCTTTTTTGAATGCCTGATATGATACCTGAAGTCCACCGTGATCGGCAATGTTTTCGCCTAAAGTAAACTCTCCATTGGCATGAACACCGGGAGCTACTTCAATACTGTCGAAGAAGTTAGCCATCACCGCCGCACGAGCCTCAAAGTTCTTGGCATCTTCTGCCGTCCACCAATCTTTCAAGTTACCATCCTTATCATACTGACGACCCTGATCATCAAATCCATGGGTCATTTCATGTCCGATAACTACACCGATCGCTCCATAATTGAAGGCATCATCCGCATTCATATCAAAGAAAGGATATTGAAGTATACCGGCCGGGAAACAGATCTCATTCGTCGTTGGATTGTAATATGCATTTACTGTCTGTGGAGTCATATACCACTCGTCCTTATCGACCGGTTTACCATATTTGCCGATCATCTCGTTGTAACTCCACTGGTTGGCACGCTCAATGTTGGCCCAATATGAATCATCCTTTATTTCCAGAGAAGAGTAGTCTTTCCACTTATCCGGATACCCGATCTTGACATGGAAAGTCGCCAGTTTTTCAAGTGCTTTTTCTTTGGTCTCTTCACCCATCCAGCTCAGCCCCTTGATGCGCTCTCCCAAAGATTCCTGCAAATTCTTGACCAGCGCTACCATACGCTCCTTAGCCGCAGCAGGGAAATACTTCTCTACATACATCTGTCCGACAGCCTCGCCCAATGAACCATCAACAGTGCTGACAGCACGCTTCCAACGAGGTTGCATCTCTTTCTTACCCGACATGGTGCGGCCATAGAAATCAAAATCCTGGGCTATAAAGTCGTCACTCAGATAGTTGGCAGCCGAATTGATCAGATTCCACTGCAAGTACAAAATCTGGTCCTCGAGTGATACCGTATCGATGATGGCATTCACCTCCTTCAATGCATCAGGCTGACCAATATTAACTTCTTTCAGGTTATTCAGTCCGGCAGTTGAGAAAAATACATCCCATGCAAAAGAAGGATACTCTTTTTGCAATTCTTCCAAAGTCTTCTTATTATAGTTGGCATGCGGATCACGCAATTCTACTTGCGAACGTGCCGACCGGGCCAGGCGAGTCTCGATATTCATCACTGCTTTCACAGCTTTCCGGGCAGTAGCTTCATCATATCCGGCCAGTTGGAACATCTTACTTACATGCTGCTGGTATTTATCACGAATTTCTTTCGTCTGCGCATCATCCTCCAAATAATAATCCCGTTCGCCCATGCCCAGGCCACCTTGCATGGTATGCACCATATTTTCATTGCTATTCATGTCATCAGCACTGACATACAGAATGAAGTACGGATACATCCCTCTCTTCTGCATTTCTACAATCAACGGATAGATTTCAGCTTTATCTTTGATGGCACCTATTTTCTCCAGTTCGGGTTTAATGGGGGCAGCGCCTTCCTTATTCAGTTTTACGCTGTCCATAGCTATATTATAAAGTTCACCGACTTTCTGTGCAATGCTGCCGGCTTCATGTTTTTCGGCAGCCAGCCCTTCAATCAGTCCACGCAACTGCTGACGGTTGTTTTCGGCGAGCATATCGAATGAACCGAAACGTGAATACTCATCTGTCAGAGGATGGTTTTTCATCCATCCGCCACAAGCATACTGATAAAAACTGGTGCCCGGCAGGGCAGTTGTGTCAAGGTTGGCAAGGTCAATGCCGGACGTAAGTACGGCCTCTTTCTTACTGTTGCATCCTGTTGCCATACAACAGATTGCAAGAATTGGTAAATACTTAATTACTTTCATACACTTAATAAACTATTATTTTTCATTCATCTCTTCCAACTCCATCGAAACGCGCTCCCACTCTTCCACCGTATGGTCAAGTTGCTGTTTCAGTTTTTGGTGTTGTTCATATAGCGACATGTCCGAAGCACCATCGGGCGTAGCCATCTTTTCTTCAAGAATAGCAATAGCCGACTCTGTCTGTTCGATAGCAGCTTCACAGTCTGCTACCAGGCGCTCCAGTTTTTTTATTTTTTTATTGAGTTCTTTTTGAGCCTCGTATGATAACTTATTCTCGGATATTCCTTCTTCGGCTCCTTCCTCTTTCTTACCGTTTGCGGGCGAGGCGGATGACGGATTCGCCTTCTGAAGTTCATTCAGGTTCTCTATTTTCTTCTTTTGAAGAAAATCATAGATACCTCCCAAATGCTCTTTCACCACGCCACCACCAAACTCATATACTTTAGTCGCAAGTCCATCCAAAAAATCACGGTCATGACTAACTATAATCACCGTTCCGTCAAACTCTCGGATAGCCTCTTTCAGCACATCCTTCGAACGCATATCCAAATGATTGGTAGGCTCGTCGAGAATCAGGAAGTTGACAGGTTCCAAAAGCAACTTTATCATTGCCAGACGTGTACGCTCACCTCCCGAAAGCACTTTCACCTTCTTATCCGATGCCTCTCCACCAAACATAAAGGCTCCCAGAATATCACGTATTTTCAGACGGATATCTCCCACTGCCACCCGGTCGATAGTATCGAAGACCGTTAGATTCTCATCCAACATCTGTGCCTGGTTCTGGGCAAAATATCCAATCTGCACATTGTGCCCCAGTGTAAGTTTACCCTCATAATCAATCTCACTCATGATACACTTCACAAGGGTAGACTTACCTTCACCGTTCTTTCCTACAAAGGCCACTTTTTCACCACGATTAATGGTCAGGTTGACATCATGGAAGACAACGTGTGCCCCATAGGCCTTTTTCACGTCTTCGCAGATCACCGGGTAGTTTCCGCTACGGCTGGAACAGACAAACTTTAATCTCAATGCGGAGTTATCCACTTCGTCAACCTCAATCCGTTCTATCTTTTCCAGTTGCTTCATGCGGCTCTGCACCTGCACAGCCTTCGTTGCTTTGTAACGGAAACGCTCGATAAACGCCTCTGTATCCTCAATCTGTTTCTGCTGATTCTCATAAGCACGCAACTGCTGCTCACGACGCTCCTGACGCAAAACGATATACTCATCATATTTCACTTTATAATCGTATATCTGCCCACAAGTAATTTCGATGGTACGAGTGGTTACATTGTTTAAAAAGGCCCGGTCATGGCTGACCAGCACCACTGCATTGGCACGGGTAGAGAGGAAAGTCTCCAGCCATTGGATACTCTCGATGTCCAAATGGTTGGTCGGCTCGTCAAGAAGCAGCACATCCGGTTTCCTGAGCAGAAGTTTGGCCAGTTCGATTCTCATACGCCATCCTCCGGAAAACTCACTGGTCGGACGATTAAAATCTTCCCGGCTGAATCCCAATCCTATCAGCGTACGCTCTATCTCCGCATGAAAGTTAGTGCCTCCCATCATCAGGAAGCGGTCATTCTCATGCGTGAAACGGTCTATTAGTTTATGATACTCTTCCGAATCATAATCGGTTCGGTCAGCCAATTCCTGATTCATGCGTTCCAGGTCGGCCTGTAATTCAAAAATATGTTCAAATGCCAATTCCGCCTCTTCCATCACGGTATGGTTATCGGCAAGAATCATCACCTGTGGCAAATAGCCGATCGTTACATCACGCGGAATAGCTATAACACCTCGTGTAGGACTTTGCAATCCGGCCAAGATCTTCAACATAGTTGATTTCCCGGCACCGTTTTTACCCACCAGGGCTATTCGATCTTTTTTATTAATGACATAACTAACGTCCTCAAACAATGGTGTGGCGTTAAATTCTACTGTTAATCCTTCTACTGAAATCACTTCTTTCTATAAATAAGGGAATTGAGGCAGCAAAGATACTCATTTATACAGACTGCGAAAAAAGAAACGGAATAAATATACACCCCCTCTAAAACTGAAAGCCAAACAGACATACACTACAAAACACGATGAAATGATCTACCTCACAATGATCATTCATGTAGCAGTATGAGACAGAACAGAAAGACAACACCCGATTACTCTAAATATACTGATAAAAAGACTTATTATTCATTACCTAAAGTCCGAGTCAAATTTATCAACTTTCCATCTGGTGTGATTCCCTGAACAACAAGAGTCAGTCGACCCTGTTTCGGATTACCGAACTCCAAATGAGAAGCCGCTTTATCAAGCAGAAGATCCGGTGACCAGTATATTGTTCTGAAACTATTCCCACCGTTATTTATTGCACCATAAACAACCGGATAAGAAGGCGAATAAGACTCACGCTTCACCTGATATCCTATGGGACGAATTATCCTAAAATTGGATGCTTTCTTACCAACAGTGCCTAAACCTGATTTTGTACTAATCAAAATAGCGCCATTCGATGCTTTAGATCCGATATATGCCATCTGAGCGGCATCTTTTACCAACTCGATGGATTCAACTATGGATACAGGGATACCGACAAGTTCGGAATAAGAAGTTTCCAGCCCATCTACCATTAACAGAGCCGGAGGAGGAGTGGAACTTCTTCCTGCACGCAACCGTGTTATATAAAAGAAATCTCCTGAGTTCGAATCGACTGCCCACCCTACTCCGGGAGTATTAATCAACAAATCTTTAGTAGATGAATAAGGCGAAAGAGTCATTTCGTCCACATGATAAGTCTTATTCCAATCGGAGTGAGCCATTAAAGATTCGATTGCATACCGTTTCTTTTTCTCAATCTTTTTAGTGGAAACAACAACTTCGTCTAAATATTGCTCCATGGAAAAAGGGGCGGTAGAAGGTCGTTGAAACACATTCGCACTGGTCGGAGAAGGATCATTACCGGATTGTTCGGAAACAACCGGTTCATCCATCTCTGCACGAAACCAATCCGCATAAACGGGAAGAGAAGAATGTACAGAAGGAACGGAATCCCGATCGACCAACAGCGCCACATCTGTACCTCCCTTTTTCTTACGCGCCTGAAGAATGAAATGCGTACCCCGGGGGAAGGAAAGACTGTCGAAACGGAAACAGCCCGAAGCATCACTCGTCGTCTGACGCATAATCTTTTTATCGAAAGAGAATAAAGTGACAACCGCATCAGCGATACACTTCTTTTCCGAATATTCGGAAACCACCTTGCCACTGACACACTGACTACGCTCCACCGGAAAAGAACCCCGATCCGGAACAAGGCTGTATTTCACCCAGCCCTGAGTCAGCATCAACAAGTCCAACAGATACGAGGTACGGGAGTCATCACTGGAAAAATAGAAAGAGGGAGCCTCAACATAGCCCTGAAGGTCAGAACTCAGAAGAAAAGAAGAAAGGATATTTACCGTGGTATCCTGAAGTGCATAGCGGTCGTCGGTGACCGAAACAGAAAGTGTACCGCCCAACGGCTCACCCGAGGAATCACGAAGCCCCAAGCTGACATCCCAAAACGAACGTCCCTTCTCTTCTTTCAAACGAGCCGAGAAATCAACGTCGGCACGCACGGAAGGACTCTGATTGAAAGCGGTACGACCACTTATAGGAACGCCCGAACCATCCAACAAAACAAAACGGAGTACACCCGGAGGCAGCGGAGAGCGGAGAAACCGCAAAGGCCTGGAACCGGAGAAAGCCGCATGCAAAAGAATACTATCCCGATATTCCACACGAAGAGAATGCCCCGGAGACAGGGAAACGCCTGAATTCAAACGCACCAGAAAGTCATCCTTACGGACATCGACACGGAGGCTGACGGCAGAAGGATCCGCCGGAGGTAATGGAAAGCGAAGCTCCATCCCCTCACGATTACGGCACACCGCCGTATAGCTGTCACCCGAAACAGGTTCAAGATTGAAGAAGCCCATCCCCCGATGGACGGAACGCAACGTGGTGACGGTATCTCCACGCTGATTGACCACAAAGCCCTGCACATCTGTTCCCAAACCATCGGGACTCAAAGCCTTGAAAGCGACACGGCTGACACAACCCGAAGGGAGACGTCCCCCTTCCGGAAAGAAAGAGACATGGTAGGAAGCCGCCATACGAGTCACGCTCTCCTTGCGGTAATCCTGAAAGGGACGCCCGCCGACAATGATCTGACGATAGAAGTAACGGGGAGCGGGCAAAGAAGAAAGATAACGGGTATAGAAACGAAGCGTATAATTGCCGGAACGAAGTGTATCGCCCAAAGAGAGGTAACCGGAAAAGACACCGTGATCATCCTTGACCATCTCACGGGAGATAACCTGACTGTCAGCCAGCAGTTCGGCATAAACGTAGCGGCTGTAAGCCGTTGCCTCGCGGCGGGTATCCATCAGGTAAGCACGGAAACGGACCGTATCACCACGCTCATAATTGGCACGGTCCGTATGGACATAAAGTTTCTCGTGAGGACAGATATGATCAGACTGGGCTTCCGACCGAATAAAAGAGAAAAGGAGTATTATCAGGCAAAGGAGTTTCTTCATATATAATCAGAGTTAAGCCTAAAGGAATATTTCAAATATAAACACATATTCTGAAATAAGCAACGAAAAGAATATAAATATCCGACACATACCGGACATTCGCCCTTTTCTCATCTGCCCCGAAGCCCTGCACACTTTATTTCCTCATAAAGAATTGACAGTCATTTACAGACATAGACATCAAAAAGACACTGAATCGCAGAATTCGCTTACAAGCCCTTTTCATATTCGGGTGAAAGCAGAAGAAACAGAGCACAGTCAAAAGCTTTTTCTACAGGAAATCCGGACTTTTGAGCCGGTTGCACCTTTGTTTTTTCGGAAAGAAGGAAGCATTTGCCCCAAAAGAAGTAAGTATTCGGGTGAAAAGAAGTAAGCATTTCCCGAAAATGTTTACTTCTTTTCTGAATATCTCTATATGTTTTGGCAGATTACATCTATTGTAATGCAAATCGGGCGACAAGAGTGACTGATTTTCTCCTGGTTGCCTCCCCCCGCCCGACCGCTGCAAAGTGTCAGAAAAGCAGGAAAAGCTCCTCAAAGAAAAGATTAGGAAACAAAAAAATCATACTTCCTTTCCTTTTATTTCCATTAGGGATGAAACAAGATCAAAACCATGAATGAATATTTGCCTGTAGGCCGTTTTTATAGACTTTACCGGATTGTGGCCCGAAAAAACGAGAAACAGAGGGTTACGATTATCAATTTGACACATTGACAAACCGCCCATCTTCTCCTTCGCGACTCCCGGAGGGTGATTTAAAGTTCATCGGCAAGGAGTGTACAAAAGAGATGTGATCCGGCCTGATATTAAAAAAGGGACATCTTCGCAAAGACGCCCCTTTCAAAATCTACATTATAGAAATAAGCAAATTAGCTTTAGAACAGTTTATCAGGATATTCGCCTGCATCTACCAATGCCTGAATCTTATCTACTACACCCTGACGGTCGGCAGCATAAGTCACGCCGAACCATTTGCTTGTAGTATCCAGAACCTTTACGCGGGCAGTGCCTTCGTTCACCAGTTTGTTTACCATCAGCGGAATGAAGTATTCTGATTTCAGGTTTCCTTCGTTTTCTTTCAGGAACTCTTTGAAATACTCTTCCGAATAAGCGAAATAGTCGGGAGTGAATCCCCACATATTCATTGAAACCGGAGTGTTATCACCGATTGTCTGCATTTCGCCGTTCTCGTCCTTAAACGATACTTTACCATCGATACGCTCGATTGCAGTGCGTTCTACCACTGTAGTCAGATAGCCTTCCGCATTTGTCTCACAAACGCCACGAGCCACAGATCCGCTTTCTGAAAGCGTATTGCCTACACGGTAACCTACCATACAATAGTCGTTCTTTTTACCGTCCATCTGAGACAGTTCGGCACCCAATACAGCAAAGCTGTCGCGTCCGTAGAAGTCGTCAGCATTGATAACGGCAAACGGTTCTTTGATGACGTCTTTACCCATCAGGACAGCATGGTTGGTTCCCCAGGGTTTTACGCGGTCGGCAGGGCAAGTGAAGCCTTCGGGCAGGTTGTCCAATGCCTGGAATACGAGTTCCACCGGAATATGATTTTCGTATTTACTCAGAATCTTTTCACGGAAATCCTGCTCAAAATCTTTACGGATAACGAATACTACTTTACCAAATCCACCACGAATGGCGTCGTAAATAGAATAGTCCATGATAGTTTCGCCGTTGGGACCCAGTCCGTCCAATTGTTTTAAGCCTCCGTAACGGCTGCCCATGCCGGCAGCAAGCACAAATAATGTTGGTTTCATAACTGTGAATATTAAAAGGTTAGTGATGTGTCTCATCAGATATCGTTGCAAAAGTACAAAATAGAATGAAGAATGAAGAACGAAGTATGAAGAATTTTCTTACGCCGCCCATCGTCATCGACTATTTTAGAACGGATAGCCTACGGCAAAGTGTAGTCCCAGCCCCTTCCAGAAAGAACCGGTCACATTGTAATATCCCTTCTTGCCGGTATCGTACGGATCATGCAAAGGCACACCACAATCCAGACGCAGAATCAGGAAGTCGAGGTCGTAACGTATACCGGCACCTGTTCCCAACGCAATCTGTTTGCCGAAAGTCTTCCAACGCAGTTGCTTTTCCGGTGCCTCTTCATCTTTACGCAACATCCAGACGTTACCGGCATCCAGAAAGACAGCACCGTGCAAGTCACCGTAAATGCGGAAACGATATTCCACGTTGGCTTCCATCCGGATATCTCCCGTCTGGTCCAGATAGAGCCCTTTCGAAGTCTTTGTCGGCCGGAATCCACCCGGTCCGATACTGCGTGCAGTAAAAGCACGTACACTATTGGCGCCTCCGATATAGAACTGCTCGCTGTAAGGTGCCGTATTTGTATTGCCATACGCCCAGATAATTCCTCCAGCCACACGGCTGGCTATGGACTGGTTCTTATCGATCTTCCAGGTATAACGGAAGTCACTGTTCACCTTCAGAAACTGTGCGAAAGGAACACCGAACAGTTTCTTGTCTCTTTGGCTGAACTCCTTTCCGAAAATACGATAAATACCGGAAGTTATGTTACCGGCGGAAGTAAACGTAGTCTGCCACCAGATAGGATTACGCACTCCGCGCAAAGCCGCGTTATCAAAAGTATAGGTATATTCCATTGCCGGAATAAACTGATTCTGCAGACTACGGTACAAGGCTTTGTTCTGATCAGCAATTTCCTCAAAGGCCTTCGTTGTGTGTTGCAGCACATTGAAAGTCACCCGGAGAGGTGTCAGGCTGTGACGACTGATACGGGTCGGCTGAAAGTCATAAGTGGCATTTCCTCCGAACGCCAATAGTTTATAGTATTTGGCACGGTTAAGCTGATCGATATACAAACGGAAAGTAGTGGTTGCCGGGAAGTCATACTCACGTCCTCCGAAAGAAGGGAACACGACCCGAGGAAAAGTCAAGGCAGTAGATACTCCCATCTCCCAACTATTCATCAATGAACTTCCTTTATTCTGTCCGGTCTGCCATTCGTAAGAGCCCTTTAACTTGACATTCCACGTCTCTCCTCCCCCAAATACATTGTAACGGGTCAGGCCGAAAGATGCACCGGGGCCTGTCTGGTTATTGCTCTTGGTGGTCAGGTTGAATTCCAGTTCCGCGTCATACGGTTTATCAAACGTAGCCTGCAAACGCACGTTCAGCGTGTCACAAGTTGCCGTAGAGTCCTGAGGGATATATTGCAGATCGAGATAGCGGAAAATACTCAGTTGCGAAAGGCGTTCCTGGATACGCGTTTGCCGATACTGGCTGTATAAACGGCTATGAGCAGAGTTGCGCAAAGAATCATTGCGGACATAAGCCTGATAATTCAACCAACGGTAAAGCATATTCGGACGCACCTGCATCTTCTTATAATAATGAATATCGAGTCCCCGGTATTCGAGTGTACTGTTCGGCACTTCTCCACCCTTTCCGTACAAAAAGACCGATGTCTTACCGACATAATACGGGCGCTGGGCCGCATCCGGAAGTCCCGGTACAGGTATCAACCGGAGACTGACATGCCCGGGATTCAACAGAGTATCCGCCTGATACTTCATATAGTCCGGACGAAAGTAGAAATACCCGCGATTACGCAATAAAGTACTGATACGGCTGCGCTCTCCATCCAGATCACTCACGTTGAACTGTTCACCGGGGGTCAACAACGATCCTCTGCGTCCTCTCTCCATGATTCTCAACGTACGCGGATTGAAACGAGTGTAATAAACCGTATCGATGTAATAAGGGTCTTTCATATCAACCGTATAGCGTATACTTGCCTTCAGGCTGTCTTTCTTGTCGGGCACGGTCTGAAATCGGACCGTCCCATTAAAGTAGCCATAGTCGTGTAACAGGTTGGTGCCTACTTTGGCACGTATTTCCGGATTGACCGTAGAAATGAACACAGGAGGATTAGCGGCAAACCGGTTGAAGAGCCAGTGTCCGAAACCTTTCTTATAGCGAACCAGACTGTTATAAGCCCACATCTTGAAAGGGATGGGGACAAAGCCTAAAATTTTTGTACTTGGAGCTTTATCGAGTGCGGCATCAAGTTCGGTCAGCGCATCCTCTGTCAAAGGCGCTTGTGGCTCGTTTTCAACAATAGTCTTCGATCCGGTGTAGAGTATTTCCCCTTCGGGCAGGTGCTTGGTTGTGGAACATGCTCCCAACAGCAACATTACAAGACCGGCTTGTATGGTAACCCATATTATATGAACTGTTTCTTTACGTATCATCCTGTTTAAATCTCTGTTGTTAATCAATTACTGATGTGCTTCGCCGTCAGACGGAGCTTTTTGCGTATCAGGAAGTGTCTTCTTCTTTTTACGGAAAATAAATAACTCACCCAATCTGTCGATACGTTTACGCAGTACCAGACCGATACCGGTTTCCGTTATCTCCCCTTCAAGCACACTTTCGTAATTCTTATTGTGGAAAAGGCGAATGTAACGGGTACCGGATGTATCGAGACGATATTCGAGAGAGATATTGTCGATAAACGACTCGACATCATTCGTAGCCTGTGCTCCGGTAGACACCTTACCACCCAGTACGATCTGGAAACGGTCATTGAAGAAACGCTGCGAATAACGGAAGCTGTAGTCGGTACGTTTTCCTCCCGCATCAGCCGCATCGTGGTCTTCTACTCCCATCGAGAAGCTGGCATTCTTCAGGTTTCCGGCCAATGCATTGATCTGGCTGGAAAGTATACTGTTCAATGCCGATCCCATATTTAGTCCCCCACCTCCGGAACTTCCCGAATTAGCCAGATAGAGCCCGGTAGCCAACATTGCAATGGCCTGTTTACCCCGTTCATCAGCACTCATAGAAGCCAGCTGATTCTGCACTTCCGCATCATCGGGCGCATCGATCTCAAAGGCCAGTGAAAGGTTATCCAAACGGTTCTTAACTACAATCGACACATCAAAGTTGACCATACGCGATTGCCCGTTCTCACTGCCTACGGAAGCGCGAAGGCGCTCGGTAGCTTTGAGATTGAGCATCGGGTCCATCGGATTACCGGTCCATTCCACGTAACTGCCATTGTTTATATTGAATTCTTTCAGGGGTATCACGGGAAGTGCATACTTCATCATACCACCCGTAAGGGTATACCGGCCTGATAAGGACAAATCACCTTGCGGTGTATATTGCATACTCAGATTGCCTCCTCCCTGCAACTCTACCCGGCTGCTACGGTCAGCACTCAGATCGGCCTTCAACCGGACTCCGGGATCGATTTGTACAGTCATAATCATGTCGAGTCCGCCAAGTGACACAACAGGGGCTTCTTCTTTCTGTACGGTCGTCGTATCACTGAAAGAAGTAAAAGTAACCAGGTCTCCCAACCGGTCCTGCACGGTAAGCGGCGAGTCCATCAATACATAAGTGACATCCGTATTGCCCAGCAAATTCATATTGCCGCGCATCACCAACGCATTTACCGGTCCGCGCACGGTTGCATTGAAGTCGACAAACACTTTGCCATATACCAGGCTCTCCTTTGTACGGGGAGCATTGAGCAGCATATAGTTTTCTGCCAGCATGGACAGATTAACCCTGGGATCGGTCAAATTCCGAAAATCGACTGTACCATCAATCGTGAAAGGATTCTTTCCGGTAGTGAATATAGCGAACTTATCAAAAGTCAAACGGCTGTTTTTGATTTGTACAGGACGATTGTCGAACGTAAACCGCGCCCCTGCCTGACGGGCAAAGACCGACACACTGTCCAAGACCAGATCCCCGTTGACCAACGGCCGGTCTGTATCACCGGTGATGTGAAGCCCACCGTCCATATCGCCGGAAAGGGTGACTACCTGATCCGGTACAAAGGCATTGGCTATCTTTAACGGAAAATGTTCCATGATGGCATTCACCTCAATACTGTCTTTACCGGTCACCGAAGGATGAAGCGAACCGTCAGCCATCAATATCTCCTCGCCCTCATGGGTCAGATAAGTACTGATATAATGTTTTCCTCTTTCACCCGGAAGCCAGGTCACACCGAGTGCAACGTCGCCGATGCGTTGACGTTCATAAGTCAATTCATCAATATTAGCCTCAGCCGATACTTGCAAGGAAGTAGCTGTCTGCACGTAATTAGCCTCAGCCGAGAAGAGCCCGGACAAGTCAGGCAGATAAGGAAGCACTTCACTGATCTCAGACAGGCGGATGCGTTGCAACTCTACATCAATGTTCTGCAACGATACAGTATCGCTCCGGTTTGATTTTATCCTGAATCCCATGTCTTCGTCATCCGCCATATCGACATTGGCGTACAAGCGCATGTTTTTATGGAGGTATATCCAGTTGTGATGATCGACGAAGTGGAACTTTCGGAAGGCAATAATGGGATTTTCCGGTATCAGCGTAAAAGCAAGCCCATCGCCTTTTCCGTTTCCTTCGACCAATGGACGGACGTTCACACCGAAAAGTACCCCGGTTTCGCCTTTCGCATTTTCATAGCGTAGCGTGAGTTCGGCATCATCGTTGCGTATTTCTCCGGCAAAGCTCGATTTAAAAACGATCTGCGGATTCTTGGGGCCGTTGATGACCCCTCCGTGCAAACTCATGCGAGTCGTGTCCTGCTTGACAGTAAAGTAGATCGTGTCCAGTTGCAAGGTATCCATCTTCAATGCATGAATGGAGGCTTTTCCGTTGATCCCCCAGTCGGGAGCAGTGCCAAACTTCACACCCACATCGTGAAAAGCGATATCTTTCGTTGCCAGATAATAGGCCAACGGATTTTCTTTACCGGCCGACATCGAGAATATAGCGGTCGGCAACGCCTCTCGCAATTCCCCGTGATCAAGTTCTTTCTTATCTATTTGCTTGACCAGCACATCAGCAAAATGTGCTGACTGTTTAATCAGCTTATCCAGGCTGGAACGTGCCGAAAGGTTAAGCTTCATATCACCGGCCGTAAGATGAGTGAAAATACGGTCGCGCCGGGCTTCTGCCGTAAAATTAAAAGCTAAAGGATATTTCAGGGGTTTAGGGGCAATCCCCAGTTCATACAAATCAAGTTGTGTAACATCCATATCAAGCTTTCCGTCCATATAAGGTTTGGCAAGGTGATATTCGGCATTGGCATTCATCTTTAACAAGCGGTTGTCACTCACTAAACGGGCTGTGGCAAGTGCGTTCTTTACATCACCGGTCACTTCAATTCCCGAAATCTGATAACGCCCATAATGCAACGATTGCAGTGAGGCCTTCAAAGAGGCAGTCGTACGATAAGAAGTGAAATCGATCCCTCTTCCCACAGCAGCGACCGATGTAGTCAGTTCGTAGATCGAGTCTTTGGGCAGGAAATGATGAAGTTGCAAAGCGTCCACCTTCAGGTCAGCCCGATAAGCCTCAGTGCTTCCATTGTATGCAGCATCTAAATTCAGCATTCCCTCTCCTTCTTTCAACAGGAGTTGCGCCATATATTGAGGCCCTTTCATTCGGGCTTTCGCAACCAATGACATCTGATTGGGAATAACAAGTAAACTATCCGGCCTCGTTCCGCCCAGAGCGGTCAGGAAGTTAAGATTCTGTGTCTGCATCCTCAGGTCAATAATGGCGGACCTCTCCAGGCTATCGGTCAGATTCAATAACTCTCCACCGCCCGAAAGTGAAAAAGCTCCGGGCAACTCGGCACTGAACCGGGTTATCTGCATCTCTTTCAGGTTTCCTTCCGTACCGGCACGTATCACCAACGGACGGAAGGGATAGGCCTCTTTGAAGCTATCCGGCAATCCACCGGCCAGCAACAACACGTCTTGTTTCCCGATCATCGCATTAAAGCGAGCAGTCAGACGTCCGGTAGTAGGAATATTCACCAACTCCCAATAAGTCTGTGCAGTAAGATCCATTTCGGAATGTGGAGTCAGCAGTTTCAAACTCGGCACTTGGATAATGGTATCATTGGCAAACACACGTCCGGTAAGCGAAGTGACACTTAATCCGGAACGGTCGTTCATCGAAAACTCACGGATAACAGCATTCATATTGCGTCCGCGATAATACATCGAATCGAGTCCGATACGAATATCGCGCAAAGCGATGTGTGAAGGATCGAAACCTTCCGCCGGCTCCGCGGTGCCCACATCATAATTGACCGAGGTACCCGATACCAGAAAACTACGAAGCCCGTAATGCAAATTCTTCAAATCGGCTTCCGCATCATTCACTTGTGCTTCTTCCACATGAGCCGCCAAGCGCATACTGTCTGCCGGTAACTGCATGCTGAAAGAGACATTCTTCAATTTCAAATGACGCAGGTCTACTTTCCAGCGGACCTCACTTTGAGCAGTATCTTTAGGCGTAGCAGTGGTATCATTCAAAAGCAACTGTACATGAGTATCAGAGAGTTCGGCCCGGTTTATAATGGCTATTTCATTGGGTAGATCCACCCCATGGCTCTCCAGCCTAAAACTACCCAGAACACCTTTCAGCCGCATACCGTCTATCAGGTTGGCAGAATTAACCGCTACCTGCTGAAGGCTGATGTCATCTACCTCAACCTTGCCACGGAAAAGCGGAAGTGCCTGCACATGTACATTGAGGCTTTCAAGTGAAAGCAATGTATCGGGAGCCTGGATGACTTCAACTCCCCGTACCAACAGATTTAAAGGAAACCGTAAATCGATGCGACGTACATTGATCTGCATGCCGGTTGCTTCGGAAGCATAAGCAGCAGCCTCCTTTCTCAGAAAATTCTGTACGGGAGGGATATAGAGTAATACCATCAGTATCACAAAGAGTATGAGGGGGGTAAGCAAAATCCAGCTTACCCATTTGATCCATTTTCGTTTCATGAAGCTTGTCTCTCAATGTAAAAAGTGATACAAAGGAAACAAAATTTTCCGGAAAAAGATTAAAGTGACGACGATTTTGTATACGAATAGACACTTACGGCAATCACCGATTGTCAATCTCCCGCTACATATCGTCTTGCCTCAGTCATTACGATATCTACCTGTCGAAGAGCTTCATTCGCCTTTTGTATCATTTCGTCCGATACGGCTTCGCCACGACGCTGCTCCAGCCATAATAGCAGAGGAAGTGCCTCGGAAGCCCCAAGCAACGTAAACAGAGGCAATAATTTGTGAGCCATGCCGGCTATCCCATCCACATCAGTGGCTCGGATAGCGCTTTCCATCCGGTTCCGGTTCTTCTCCGTTTCTTCAATAAAGGTTTGAATGATGGTAGAGGCAGCTTCCGGATCATCTTCGGAAAAAGCAGTCAGCGCCCGAAAGTTAAGGGAGTCCGGTGTCAATTCAGCTGACGAACCGGTCATTTCTTCACCACTGATAATCGTCAAGAGTTCCTTTACCGTAAAAGGCTTATGCAAACATCCTGCAAAGCCGTGTTCCTGAAAGTCCTGTTCATTCATCTCACTCCGGGCGGTAACAGCAATTACCGGAATAGTACGCGCCTGAGGTATATTGGATGCACGCAATAGTTTCAGTAAATCGAAACCATTGATGGCAGGCATTTGAACGTCAGTCAGCAACACGTCGAATGTAGCCGTACGAAGTTGCTCAATCAACTCATCCGGCTGTTGGCAGCAAACAGCCTGAATGCCTTGTTGTTCAAGCATAGCGGCAGTCAGAGCCAATTGAATCCGGTCGTCATCAATCAATAAAACACGGTTTAATTTTGGAGATGCCATTACCCCGTCCTCACCGGCTTGATCTGTCGTTGAAACCGAAGACACATTTCCTTCCCGCTTCTCTCCTGTCACAGGCCCCACAGGATAGAGCGGCAGAATGACAATAAAACGACTCCCTTCACCCAAGGTACTTTGAACACTAATCGATCCTTCGAGCAAGGTCACAAGTTTGTGTACAATGGAAAGCCCCAGTCCAAAGCCTTCCTCACCTTGCGCTCCCGGCAACCGGGTAAATTCCTGAAATATCTTTTCACGGTCACCAGGTGCCATACCTTTACCTGTGTCCACCACCTCGATGCGGACACTGGACGAATGATAGGTAATATTCAATGCAATGCTACCCTTAGCTGTGAATTTCACAGCATTGGAAAGCAGATTATTTACAATTTGCCGGATACGGAGCGGATCACTGATAAAGCGTCCGTCCAGTTCGGCGTCTATACTGCAACTTAAAGTCAGATGTTTGGCATCGGTCAGTGGTTTGAAGCTAATACGTATCTCTTCAAACAGTTGTGCCGGATTAAAAGTAACCCGGTTGACTTCTGCCTTATTCAGATCCAACCGGTGGAAGTCGAGCAAGTCACTTACCAGTTTAAGCAGATGTTGCGAGGAACTTTTCATATTGTCCAGATAGAAACGCTGTCTTTCATCCGTAGTCAACCCGGTCAATAAATCCGTATATCCGATGATAGACCCCAAAGGAGCTTTAAAATCATGAGTGATGGCAAGCATTAACTTTTCACGAGCCTCCAACAACGCCTCCGCACGCTTATTGGCCTCCTCCAATTCCTTCCGGTAACGATTGCTCCGGGTGATATCCCGCCAAATCATAATCAGGAAGCAGGCGGACAGCAACACGGCGGCAATGGCAATCCCGCCAATCGTACGAGTTGAACGGTTCCGAAGTTCTTGCTGTTCGGATGCGTTGTCCATAGCACGTTGGGTGACTACTTGCTCATAGGTCGTAATCATGCTGTCAATACGAGTGGTTAATTCCTTATTCATCCGGCGAAGACGGGCATTGTAGTTGGGCCGTACCACAGGCCTGGACTTCCGTTTGGTCACCGTTCGTATGCGCTGATGTAGTGAATCAATCGGATTGTAAGGTTCAAGAATGGTGTCGGTCGCAAATTCCACAGCTGTATTTACCAGCACAGCCGTATCTTCTTTCGAAGGAGCGAACACCTCGCCCAACCTCCTGAAAAAACCCTTTTTCTTTCGTTTCGTAATCACAGAGTCACGCTTGGTGATGATACGATGTTGCACACGCTGTTGAGTGATCACTGTATCTTGTTCGGCAATGATGGAATCCAATTCAACCGGAGTAATCATACTCTCGTTCGCTTCATTAATGATCTGAAGCATCCGGATGGTATTTTCATCTTTCTCTTTCAGTAAAAGCAGCAAACTATCCGTCTGCAAACTCTGTACATCGTCCGTATCAGACAGTTTCTCCATCTCCCTGTGTACAAACAACAGGGAGAGCAGCAGCACAACCAGCAACAAAGTATACCCCGCCGCGATCTTTACTTTTGTGAAACGGGAAGGAATAGCCATAACTTATCTTGTTTTATATCTGAAACGTAACCATAACATAATGGCTGCACTACTCAGTCCGAAAGGAAAAGCCATCCAGACCCCGAGTAATCCCCAGCCCATAACAAATCCAAAGAAATATCCGGCCGGGAGAGAAATGATAAAATAGGCGATAAAAGCAATCAGCATCATAGGCTTTACATCCGAAATACCACGCAGGGCATTAGCGAAATTGATTTGCATCCCATCGCCGAACTGATAAGCCAGAAAAGGCACCATCAGAACAACTACCATCGCAGAGACTTCGGTATTGTCGGTAAACCATCCTCCTACCTGATAGCGGAACAAGAAGACAATAGACAGCAGAACAACTCCCATAGCCAATATGATATGTGCCCCGGCATACGCAGTACGACGTACATTAACAATATCGTTTTGACCCTTGAAATTGCTGACACGCACAGCTACTGCCGCCCCCATCCCATAAAACATCATAAACGTGAACTGTGAGATAGTAAGCATTACCTGATGTGAGGCAAGGGCGATAGTCCCCAACCATCCTACCATCACTGTGCTCAAGCTAAATGAAGCGGTTTCCATCCCCATTTGAAAAGCTACAGGCCATCCTAAGGCATTCAGCTGACGGAACAATGTACGCGACCATCCCAAGCGAATAAATCCCAGTTTATAACGTAAGAAACGGCGGCTGCTAAAAAACACGAATGCAAATACCAGCACCATGACAATACGTGAGAACAACGTGCTGATTCCGGCACCCAATAATCCAAGTTCGGGAAATCCAAGTTTACCGTTAATCAAGATATAGTTCCCCACGATATTCAGTACATTTCCACCCAAAAGTATCCACATAGCTGTCTTAGTATCGGTTATTCCATCGGTAAACTGTTTGAATCCGTTAAATAGCAACACAAAGACCAGCGAGGCAAGTAGTATCAGATAATAGGGCTTGATCAAGGGTAATAACTCTTCCGGTTGCCCCAATCTTTCAACATTCAGATAGAGAATGCCCATAATTACGGTTAATAAAATACCGACCAAAAGATTGGCAAGCAAACTGCAACGTAATGCCTGCCCGGCAGACGCAAATCTACGAGTCCCATAAAAGCCCCCTACAATAGGAGTCAATCCATATGAAAATCCGGTACTGAAAATAATGGCAAGCGTAAACATGTTATTGACAAAGGAGGCTGCTCCCAGTTCGTTGGTGCTGTGATGACCAATCATTAAGGTATCGGCAAAGCCAAGCACAATAACCCCCACTTGCCCGATAACAATGGGAAGGCCGAGAAGAAACAATGCTTTATAATGATTCTTATATATAAGTCTCATCCTTCTCTCCTCTACTACTCTTATAATAAAGTACTACTCCATTTTCTTCTCGGAATGCAGTTTGTGCCACCGCGTTCAAACGGTCGGCAGTCACGGCACGATAGCGTTCAACCTCCTTTTCCATATCTTCAGCCCGCCCGTTCAATTCGAACCAGGCAAGATTGGTGGCAACATTCAGATAATTGATATTTCCGAATATCTGGGTAGATTCAAACTTATTCTTTACCTTCTCGAGTTCCTGTTCTTGGATCAAAGCAGATTGCAGTTCATTCAACTCTTCACGCACCGCAGCCTCAGCTTCTTCCAACGACACACCGGCTGCCGGTTTCCCACTGATATGGAACAAGCCGGCATCAAGTGTTCCCGATATATAAGCATCGATACTCGAGAACAATTGCTTTTCTTGCACAAGATGCTGGTTCAAACGGCTGGAACGTCCGTTACTTAAGATATCCGACAAGATATCAAAAGCATAATAATCGCTATCCGCGCGGTCACACATATGGTACGCCATAAAAAGCGAATCAAGCGGTACATTTCTCTCCACTACCAAACGGCGTTCTTCCGTTTGTACCGGCTCCGGAGGCAATTGCCTCAAAGGAACTTCCCTGCGGGGGATAGGACCGAACCACTTTTCTGTGAGATGTAAAGCCTCTTCAAACGAAATATTGCCGGTAACAGCCAGAACAGCATTATTAGGTGCATAAAAACGAAAAAAGAAATCTTTGACCTCTTCCAATGTAGCATTGGCTATGTGAGACAGCTCCTTACCGATGGTAGGCCATTGATAAGGATGAACCCGATAAGCCAGCGGACGCAACAAATGCCCAACATCACCATAGGGCTGATTAAGGCAACGCTGCTTAAACTCTTCCATTACCACTCCCCGCTGAACCTCCAGACTGCGTTCACTGAAATCGAGGCTCAACATTCTATCAGATTCAAGCCAAAATCCGGTTTCCACATTCTGTCTGGGTACAGTGAGGTAATAATTGGTAATGTCATTATTGGTCCAGGCATTATTTTCCCCTCCTGCCAATTGTAGCGGAGCATCATAATCGGGTATATTCACAGAACCGCCAAACATCAGGTGCTCAAAAAGATGGGCAAACCCGGTATGCTCCGGGTTTTCATCTCTGGCTCCCACATTATAGAGAATATTGAGCGCAACCATCTGCGTACTGGTGTCCTGCGCATGAACCAATCTCAAACCATTATCCAGAATATGCCTGTTGATTTGCAGCATATTTATTCAATAACAGAAACATTAATAATCTTCACATCCTCTTCCGGGCGATCGCTACGGTCTGTTTTTACCTGCTGGATTTTGTCAACAATATCCATGCCCTCGACAACTTCGCCAAAAACAGTATATTCACCATCCAGATGCGGAGTACCTCCGACGGTTGTATAAGCTTTTATTTGCTCAGGAGTAAAGTGGAAATCGGGTTGTTTGGCAGCTTCCGCTTCAGCCTGTATAAACAGAGTATCTTGTAAAGCATAAAGTCCGTCCTGATCATTGGCCTTACGCATTTTATAGATTTCTTTCATGTGTTTTTGCGCCAAAGCATTAAAAGCCTCAGTTACCTTATTCTGATTCTTCTGTTGTTCCATATTCAGAAGTGTCGAATCATTGAACACCTTTCCGGTAACAATATAGAATTGACAACCGGATGATTCTTTCTTGGGATTCACTTCATCTCCCTGTCGGGCAGCAGACAAAGCGCCTTTCTTATGAAAATACTTCGGATATACAAATTCAGCTGGAACTGTATAACCTACATCACCGGAACCCAACATCTTACCTTTCGGAGCATTTTTCGATTCCGGATCACCCGCTTGCACCATAAAGTCTTTTATGACACGATGAAACAACGTTCCATTATATGTTCCGTCTTTAGCCAGTTTAATGAAATTATCTCTATGTTTCGGAGTCTCATTATACAACTTTACTTTGATATCCCCCATAGAGGTCTCAATCTTCAATACAGTTTCTTTTTCCATGTTTCCATCTTTCTTTTGTCCCGACTTACAAGCTACTGCGCTGCAAGCCAGTATAATTAATAATATCCAAAAATTCTGTTTCATAACGCTTTTATTTAATTTAAGTCTGCAAATATACGACTTTACCTCAAAACCTCTTACCTTTGTAGCTCACAAAAAGAGGCAAAAGCTAACATCATGAGATCCATACTGATAGTTGAAGATGATATTACGTTCGGGATGATGCTAAAAACCTGGTTAGGCAAAAAAGGGTTTAATGTATCATCAGTGAGTAACATTGCACGTGCGCAAAAGCACATCGATGCACAACCGGTAGACCTGATTCTTTCCGACTTGCGACTTCCCGACCACGATGGTATTCACCTGTTGAAATGGATGGGTGAGAAAGAGCTCCATATCCCATTGATTATCATGACAGGATATGCAGATATCCAATCAGCCGTACAAGCAATGAAACTGGGTGCACAAGACTATATTGCCAAACCCGTTAATCCCGAAGAGCTGCTTAAGAAAATGAGCGAAGCACTTCAAAAGAAAGAAGCTCCTCTTCCCAAAACTCCCCTCACGGAGAAAAGCCCTAAAACCAAACAAGAATCTCATTCCTATCTGGAAGGAGAAAGTGATGCTGCCAAACAACTCTATAACTATGTCAGCCTGGTAGCTCCCACCAACATGTCAGTCCTGATCAACGGTGCCAGTGGAACCGGAAAAGAGTATGTAGCCCATCGTATTCACCAATTAAGCAAACGTAGCGACAAACCGTTTATTGCCATCGACTGTGGCTCCATCCCCAAAGAGTTGGCCGCTTCTGAGTTCTTCGGTCACATCAAAGGCTCCTTCACCGGTGCTCTCTCTGATAAAACCGGTGCTTTTGTAGCAGCGAACGGGGGTACCATCTTTCTTGATGAAATCGGTAACCTGAGTTACGAAATACAAATTCAACTTCTTCGTGCACTACAGGAACGTAAAATACGCCCTGTTGGTTCAAACTCAGAAATTACTGTCGATATCCGTCTGGTGTCTGCAACCAACGAGAACCTGGAACAAGCCATCGAAAAAGGTACATTCCGCGAAGACCTCTACCACCGAATCAATGAATTTACTTTGCGCATGCCTACTCTGAAAGAACGTGGCGGAGACATCCTTCTTTTTGCCAACTTCTTCCTCGACCAGGCTAATAAAGAGCTTGACAAGCAACTGATCGGCTTCGATGCCAATGCTTCAAAGGCATTACTCGAATATCACTGGCCCGGCAACCTAAGGCAGATGAAGAATATCATCAAACGCGCCACATTGCTTGCTCAAGGCAGTTTCATAGGCCTTGCAGAACTGGGTAGTGAAATTCTGGAAACACAACTATCAACTCCCAAAATGACATTACGGGATGAAGATGCCGAAAAGGAACATATACTGGAAGCACTCCGACAAACAGGAAACAACAAAAGCCGTGCTGCACAATTACTCGATATTGACCGCAAAACATTATACAATAAACTGAAACTATACGGAATCGACCTCTAAAGAACACCAAGGTGTGGAATATTTCCACACCCTTTTCCACATTTTCCACAACATTCCACACTGCATCCCATTTCCATTCATTTTTTACTCACCTACAAATCAACAGATTAGTTCACACGTATTCTTTTTGGCACAAGATTTGGGAAATACTCAATACAAGTGTTTAACCAAATGAAAGATAAAACTAAAGAGTTAGTTTTATAGTAGTAGCAATGTTTATGTTTGTTTGTGATGGTTTTAACCTAGACCTTAACATGAAATTAAAAACAGACAATCAGAACTTTAACAAGAAAATAATTATGAAAAAGTTAGTTTTAGTAGTAGCTATGTTTATGTTTGCTTGTGGATCGTTCTTTACAATGGCACAGGATCCGGTGAAAAAAGACCCAAAGAAAGAGGTCAAAGACACTGCAAAAACTGAGCCTAAGAAAGAAGTAGCCGACACAACCGCTATAACGGTCGCAGCATCAGGAGCATTTGCACAGTTTGCCGAATAATAGTAAGCACACTACAACAAAAAAGCCATTCCTACTTCGTCTATTCAGGGAATGGCTTTTTTGCGTTTATATAGGAAAGTAGATAACCAAAGTTGTGCTCCGGTTGAAATTATTTGAGGATCCATCTAAATGAAACCATCACTCTTTTTCATTGAAATCCATGCCATAAGTTACTATCCGGTACAGGAGCATCGAGTTCAATCAATTCTTTAGACACCGGATGAACAAAACGCACATGCCGGGCATGCAAACAAATACTTCCATCCGGATTGGAACGTGCAGAACCATATTTCAAATCACCTTTGATGGGACATCCCATCTTTGCCAACTGGCAACGAATCTGATGATGACGTCCGGTCTTCAGATCAACTTCGAGTAGAAAGTAATGATCCGAATGTCCGATAAGTTTATAGTTCAGAATCGCCTTTTTACTGTTGGGAACCTCCTTATCATAAGCGTAGCTTTTATTCTGCTTCTCGTTACGCACCAGATAGTGAACCAATTCTCCTTCGGGTTGCTTCGGACAATTCTTCACGATGGCCCAATAGGTCTTTTTCACTTCACTGTTCTTAAACATCTCATTCAAGCGGGAAAGAGCCTTACTGGTTTTCGCAAAAATAACAAGACCGCTCACGGGGCGGTCCAGCCGATGGGTTACACCGATAAAGACATTTCCGGGTTTCTGATATTTATCTTTCAGATATTGCTTGACAGTTTCTGAAAGAGGAGTATCACCCGTTTTGTCTCCCTGAACGATTTCGGAAGCGGTCTTGTTAACTACTATAATATGATTGTCTTCGTATATGACGGTCATACCGAATATTACATATTCATACCACCATCTACCTGAATCACCTGACCTGATACATAAGAAGACATATCAGAAGCAAGGAAAGTAGCGATGTTAGCCACATCTTCAGGAGTACCGCCACGACGCAATGGAATCTTCTTAGCCCATTCTGTTTTCACTTCTTCCGAAAGGCCGGCTGTCATGTCAGTAATGATGAATCCCGGAGCAATGGCATTGGCACGGATACCACGAGAGCCAAGCTCCTGAGCGATAGATTTAGCCAAACCAATCATACCTGCTTTTGAAGCTGAATAGTTAGCTTGTCCGGCATTACCGTGAACACCCACTACAGAAGCCATATTAATAATGCTTCCGGCTTTCTGGCGCA
This sequence comes from uncultured Bacteroides sp., assembly GCA_947646015.1. GTDB lineage: Bacteria > Bacteroidota > Bacteroidia > Bacteroidales > Bacteroidaceae > Bacteroides. The sequence goes on from CANSEY010000030.1 coordinate 36,928, forward strand.
TCATGATCGGAGTACACGCATGCACAAAGTTAAAAGCAGATTTCAGGTTCACATTAATAACCATATCCCACTGCTGTTCGCTCATACGCATCATCAATCCGTCACGAGTGATACCTGCATTGTTTACCAGAATATCGATACGGCCGAAATCTTTATGAATCTCTTCCACTACTTTTGCAGTATCTTCAAAATTGGCAGCATTCGACGCATATCCTTTGGCTTTCACACCCATTGCTTCGATTTCTTTTGCTGTATTCTGTGCATTCTCATCGATAACAAGATCTGTAAATGCAATATTTGCTCCTTCAGAAGCAAATTTCAAAGCAATAGCTTTACCAATACCACGAGCCGCACCGGTCACAATGGCTGTTTTTCCATCTAATAATCCCATACTAAATTTAAATTATTGATTAATTTCTGTTCTATGTAGTGCGCCAAACACGATGTTGGCAACATATCTTTTTCGGGTTTCCATATCCAGATTAGCTCCTATATGTCCCCGGATATAAGGCACTTCGATACCTTTTACGCAATAGTGTACCAATGCAGCAGTCATTTCCACATCATCTACATGAAACACTCCTTTGTCCTGTCCTTCCTTCAGCACGCTTTTAAACAGTTGCATTTCTTTTGCATCAAAGCGCTTCCGAACTTTTTCCACACGCCAAATATCTCTAAAAAAATTAGCACGAAGGGTTCCATTGCGATATACTACTTCCTTTACCGCATCCAGCCGGGTGTAAATCATCTCTATAATCTTTTTATCAGGAGAGATATCTTTATCTGCCACACGCTTCATCATATCCGACAGAATATCCAGTTCAGACTCTACAACAGCCAAATAGATTTCATCCTTACTTTTAAAATAAGTATAGAGCGTACGTCTACCCTTTTTAGAAGCAAGAGCGATATCATTCATTGTAGTATTCTCCACTCCCATCTTTGCGAAAAGCTGACGGGCAACGTCTACTAACTTGGCTTTTGTCTTTGATACGGTCATAGGTTAATTGCACATTGCTGAATTATTTGTGCAAAAGTAATTCTTTTCTTTCGTCCACACAAGAAAACAAATAAATTATTAACAATTGTATGTGAAAACAGATAAAAAAAATCAATCTAGTTCAGCACTGATCCTCAAGTATATAGTATAAAAGAAGCTCTTTTATAAAAAAATAAATGCCGAAATATTTGGTAGTTCAAATAAAAGCCGTACCTTTGCACTCACAAAACAGAAACATCGCGGAGTGGAGCAGTTGGTAGCTCGTTGGGCTCATAACCCAAAGGTCGTCTGTTCGAGTCAGGCCTCCGCAACTAAATAGAAGAAGAAAGGCTGATAATTAATCGATTATCAGCCTTTCTTATTTTATATCGAGATAAGGAGCAGAGCCGGAATCAGGATTCCGGGATCTTCCATAATTCCTGAGGGATTCTATAATAAGAATGATGAATTCGGAATATCGGCTTGCTCTCTTACAGAAAATGAATTTCAATCTTCCATCTTCCACCCGCATCTTCCACCCGCTGATTTGGGAGTATATCAATAGCTAAGATACTAATTAATAATGGTAAGATGGGCGTTTCTTAACCAGATATCCTGTTTAGAGCATTCTGTTTTTCATTACTATTTAATAAAAAATGGTATGTTATCTATCTGATCCCCCATATCCGAGCCCATGAACCCGCGTATCTGTGCTGAGGTAAAGAAACCGAGATTTGTTATAATAGACTTAAAGGCAAGATGTTAAGAGTAATGATGTATCTGTTTAAAATCTTAGTGAGAGACCAGATTCGTATCCTTCAACTACATAACCCTTATCACCATCCCCGGATCAGAACAATCTCCTTCTGAAGCATTCATAAGTCCTACCCGGCTAATTACTTCTCCCGGAATTACCAATCGATTATCCTTGATTACAACATTGGAAGTAATGTCCACCGGATTCTCACCGGCCAGATCCTGCGCAAAAACCGTATGCTTTCCTGTTTTCAATGGAGAAGGAAACACCATTGTCACTTCTTTGAAATAACCAAATAGTCCGATAGGTATGTCCCAACGGTCGACGGATATCGAAACAGCAACCTTTTCGGTTACATACTCACGTCCTACATTACGGCCTATAGTAGAAACGGCTACAGCGCCATTGGGGTATCGGGAAGCCAACACAAACGGACAAACCGACAAAGGAGCTCCGGATACCTCCGGTAACTTCATATTCCGAGCAACCCGCGCCGGTGCATCGGCCGTTACATCTGCACCCACCGTACGCCCCTTATTCCAAGTCTCATTTTCCTGTAGAATCCAATGATCGGTTAACTTCACACTGTCGATGGCGAAAGTCCCGTAACCCACTGCAAACGGCTCAGCTATCCGATGCCATCTGACACCACGCACGACTTCATCCAGACGCCGCTTAATATCACGTCCGACCGGAGGAAACACAAAATCTTGTGCCCCATCCGGCAAAGTCCCTGCGAACGGATGTCGCATCACACCGATAGCACAGCCCAAACCTACCGCAATATAAGGTTCATCTTCACAATTAATAATTCCTTTCGCTCCCTCGACTGTCTTATAAGGCAATAAATCACAAATACGCCGGATAGTTATCGGCTGCGCCGTAATATTTTCGACATCATAGGTCCGAAAAACATCGCTAAACTCAATAAATTCATTTCGCAAAGCATGTTCTATATATAAATGGGGAGCATATCGCTTGCCGATAGCTGTCAACTTTCTTCTCCATTCCCCATTCCTGTCTTCCTTCCCCCAATCAACTTTCCAATAATCAAATCCGGCAGCATTTGCCGCTTTAATTCGTTGTTTCCAATACTCCTCTTCAGGAATAGCTGCATGCGTCTCTGCCTTCTGGGCACAAATCCATCCACCGACACCTTTCCAGCCTTTACTCTTGATCTGTTCCGATAATTGTTTCAAACGCTCCACTGCATCTCCACGAAAAGACGGAAAACGATCAGAACTCAGTTCTACGCAACCTAAATAAAGATTGGGTGAATCATTCACATCTTTAGGAATATCCCACGAATCGTCCATTACAAAGTAAAGATCTTTTCGGATTGCAGGATAACAATCCACCCAATTCTGATAAAGCCCGTCCCCCAATAAATAATCTTCAGTCATAGCAGCCCTGGTCAGTTCAGTACTTTTATAGCTGGCCACATAGCCTTGTAAATTCCACGTGCAAAAGTAATCGGGAGCTTGCGATGGCATATCAGGCACAAGGCTTTTTACTAAGCGCGGCTGTCCGGCAGCAGAAACAGCCATACTACAAAATAACGATATCAGTAAGTTTCTATATCCTATCATGGTAAAGTAAATTTTAGGTTAACAAGAACGAATATTGCAAATATAAGCATTCTTACCACTTGCCGAACAAAATCACTTCATTCATTTCGGTAAGCTGGAAAGAACTTCACCCCTTCACTACCAGGAATCATCCTAGCGCCATTTTTTATACCTATATAAAATATAACCCACGATAGAAAAGACTATAAAATAACTGATATTAATGGTTTCAAATGATTTCCAATAATAAACCGTTTGCTGCATAAATGAAGAGTATGCATGTAAAATGGAGGAATACGGAATAAAATTAATGTAACGCCAATTACTCGCAATCATCGAAAACACAGTCATAAAAAAACTAAATCCCAGTGCTAAAGCATAATTTTTAAACAAGAAACTAAACACATATTGAATAACAAGGATAGGCAATAGCCCAATAAAAACACGAAAGAAGACAGAAATCACTAAAATTCTCACATCAAAATTTTGAAAGCCCATTGACGGTAAACAAACGCCCAAAATAAAGCCTGATAACATAAAAGCAACATAGGCGATAAGAACTGACAAGAATGTCATTGATATAAGGTAAATAAGTTTAGCTACATAAACAGTGCCTCTGGGAACAGGAAATAAAAACAAGAGAAGGTAATTGTCATTTTTAAACTCTTTTCCTATATAGGCCGCACAAAACAAGGCTGCCATTAATGGATACAACATACCGTAAAACATGAATAACGTACGTCCGATATTGTATATCCACAAGTTCGTACCGTCATAGCCTTCCTGACTCAGATTCCATAAATCATACACAATGAAAGCTACTGTCAACAACACCGGGAAGAATAGAAATAACTTTGCAGCTACATCGTGACGTGTTTTATAATATTCTGATGCTATGACATTTTGTAAGTCTCTTAATATCCTCATTTTGTTTGTGAAGTTAATTTTAAATAAACCGATTCCAAAGTATTCTCCAAAGGTTGAATAGCAGATATATGATAACCGCCCTGCCCCAGTAGCTCAATAAGCCTGTCATAGGTAGTATCATTGGAAAGGATAACTTCCAATATTGACTCCGACTTGATCCGGCTGTCAATTTGGACCTCTTTACATACCGAATGTAACAAATCCACCTTGTCCAACCTGATATGGATTCTTTTCTCTATACTGTTTAGTAATTCCGATAAATCTCCTTGATACAATAAACAGCCATGCTGAAGGATACCAACATGGGTACAAGTTTTTTCTACTTCATCAAGTAAATGACTGGATAAAAAAACGGTCTTACCCTCTTGATGCAGCTGTAAAAGTAACTCTCTTATAGAATGTATCCCCTCCGGATCAAGTCCATTGAGCGGTTCGTCCAGAAACAGTATATCCGGATCATGCAATAAAGCCATAGCCATTCCCAATCGATGTATCATACCCGTGGAATAGTGTCGAAGCTTCTTGTTTCTGGCATTCTCAATTCCCGTGATTGCCAATACTTTATTGATAGCGGTCCTTCCACAATGATAAATATGGTCTAAATACGCAAGGTGTTCATACCCCGTAAGATTATCATAATAGAATGGTTCTCCCGGGCATAAGCCTATCTTCCTTAATTGTTTTTCTCTCTGATCTCGAAATGGCTGTCCATCATATAATACCTCACCTTTAACAGGACGAGCTAAGCCAAGTAATACTTGAATCGTAGTTGTCTTTCCGGAACCATTATTACCTAAATATCCATAGAGTGCATTTTCCGGGATATCCAGATTCAGATTATTGAGTACCATCTGTTTGCCGTATCGGAAACAGAGATTTCTTATCTCTATTTTGCCCATTTATACATTTTATTTATAAAAGTTTTATCGTAATATACATCATAATTCAGGTCGATATAGAATAGCATATCCATTTGTTCGCTCCAAACTTCCGGAAGACTTGCACCTTGATCCAAACCCGAGATAAACGCTTGTCTCCATCTGCTATCCACGGGTAGTTCATTGAAATTTAAATAAGCAAACCCGACTTTTCTCCGATGTAGCAAATACTCGAGTGACAACGTACTAAGCGGATCCCGTATGCCGCCGTCAGTGTTTCTTCGTGCATACGAAGTAAATGCTATTGTATACATCCGGTCTCCAAAATGTATTTTTAACCTTTGTCCCATAGAGGTGAATCTGGTCGAGTCAACCTGCATCCTCCCCCGGTTGAATACATGCACATTAGCGCACCATACAATCACTTTTTGGTCTTTATAAACCGAGTCTACCAACCAAGTCAAATTATCGGCCATAATAGAATCGCGTAGGTTCATTCGTGTTAAATCACCGACATTCCGATACTTCCATATGCTCTCATACCGTAGTTTCAGTCCTGCAATATAACGCTGATGCAAACCATCTTCCACAGAATATCTTGACTCCTCATGAATTCTATTTTCCAATTTATTAAAATCCTGAACAATGGAGTCTTTTAACATCCTATCAAGCCGGTATCCGAAATAATTCCAGTTTCCATTAAACTCACTCATCTGCAAGAAGAAGCGTTGCACATACGGGAAATCCGAAAGAGAAGAAGAGTAACCATTTAAATACTTCTCAACGGATTCCATGTGTTTCCTTCCTTGTCCATAATTGGTTAACTGGCAGTCGAAGCCATCCAAGGCAATAGAAGGATGGGAGCGATAATATTCCCATAATGATTTTGTCTCATTACTCCCCCACCAAAATGTCCATACAGCTTTAGATGGATTCATCCGCTGACGACCATCCTGATTCATAAGATACATGTCATATAAGCCAGTTTCATATAGTATAACATTATATCCTAATTTCTCGTGTAAATAACGAACCATCCTGGTTTTCATTTGCAAGGTGGCTCCATCCTGATGCAACTGCTCACCTAACAATAAGATTTGCTTGTTTTTTAACTCTTCATCCAAGAAGCACAAGAAATCAGTAGCGGTATCCGGCATCTGTACAGTACATGGCACGGAATGAACATACCGATCAATTTCTATAGCCGATTCTGAAGAAAGAGCCGGTATTTCCAAAGGATACAAAAGATAGCATACCAATGCCAAAAGCAAAAGGATGACCGATAAATAAGACCTCCGTATTGCCACTCGAAAATTCTTCATAGCTTTCAACTTCAAATAACTGAAAAAGGATGCAGCAAGAAAACTAAAATACTCTCTACTACATCCTTCCTTCAATTATGTATTAATAATTTCTTCTTTTATTCTTCTTGAAGTATCAAACTTCCCTTCTCCCGTATAGTTAATCTCAATTCGGCGTCCTCTTTCTTCGGAGCCCAGATCATCTTTTTACACTCACCCCTCTGCAAGTTATTATGATAAACTCCACTTCCGGTCAGATGTTCAGTACCAATTACAGATTCATGAACGCCCCAATTCCTGACGCCATCCAAATCTAAATAGAGATGGGGAATAATTGATTGATGAGCATTAAATGTCACTCCATCTCCATCGACACAAAAAGCACGTATCTCACAAGAGTCCAAACGTAATTCCCCTCCTCTTATATATGTAGTCAAAGAGTCGGCATGCAACCTATCGATTCTCGTACGTAATCCACGAATAGCATTAGCCACAAAAGCCAGATTAGAGTCGGCTTCTATGGTCAGTTGTAATCCTTTAGCTTGCAGGGCCGGAATAAGATACTCCTTTTTTTGCTTAGGAAGATCATAAGTTGTCAAATCCAGGCAAATGACCAATGTATCTGCATTCTGACTGATTTTCAGATATTCGGATTCCGGACTTAAAAGTCTGGTTTTTCCATCTGTAGAAGAAACAACATTCACACAAGCTTCGTCCAACCACACACGACGCGTGTCGTTTGCATACACTTTGACAGCACGGATACCGGAAAACTCTGTTCTAAGTATCTTCTCCGACAAAGTGAGTGTATACGAATTAGTTTCTGATTTCTGGAAAGAAATATAAACGACACCTGCCATCAGTATCACGAGTACCGAAACAAGTATGCCAATAAATATATATGTAGTACGTTTCATAAAATTTCGTTTTTATTTTTGTTTCATCATAAAGTTACGGTACATAGTCAACAACTCGTCATCCGAAACTCCAAGTGTATAGAGTTGACGGAATACATGCTCAAGTTCATCCTTCAGAAAAGTCTCCCGACGAAGTGAAAAAATCAGCTCCTTTGCGCCGGAAGAAACAAAATAACCAATACCCCGTTTATTGTAAATGATATCTTGTGACTGAAGATAATCGAACGAACGCATGGCCGTGTTGGCATTTACCTCCACCATAGCTGCATACTCCCTTACAGAAGGAATTCGTTCTTCCTCCTGATACTGTCCGAGAAGAATCTCGTCACAGATTCGATCTGCTATTTGCAGATAAATGGCTTTACTTTCTTTAAAATTCATAAACGTAAGAGTTTGTTACATTCGATTAATAATCTCAGATTCCTTGAAACGGAAATACGCAAGTGTCCAGTTAGTCAGAGTGAAAAGAACAGCTATTGCCGAAAGACAAGCAAAAGCAGTCTCCTCGCTCATATCCGGATTGTAACTTATTTGATCCGGCCATATCAACTTGGCAAATCCGACCACAATCAATACATAAGCAATGAATATAATCATTCCGGCAGAAAATGTTTTGATAAACGAATTCTTAGGCCAGACAGAACTGCCCAGTACAAAGCAAGACTGACAGAAGAAATAGCTTGCAATCATTAATACAAATGTATGGGTATGCTTGAATACTGTATAATAATCCGTATTTTCACCAAACAGATGAGATAACGGAGTAATCGCAATTGCGTTATTTTCCGGATAAACCAAAGAGTATACCAATACTTTTGTATAATCCGCCAGTTTATAAGTAATCAGAAAAACAATTAAGAAAACAACCGTAAATACCAACCAACGGGAAAAGTATTTTTCAAACGATGTAGCAGGAGTCATCAGAACAGAGAGCCGCCCGGTTTTCGATTTCATCCTCTCCATTGTGAACGAAGCACTCAAGCAACCGAATACACAAAGCCCCCACATAAAAATCACCAGATTGAACTCCCAGGTACTATCTGTATCTTGACCTACTGCCCGGTAACTTAAATATCCGCTCCATAACATTATCACCGCCATAGCACCATACATCAACGCAACACGAAGCAGATTGGACTTCCAATTCTCCACCATCTCTTTACGGCAAAGATTCACAAAACGCGTTTGACTGAAAAAAGTATCTCGTATCATAATTCTATTTGTTTAGAGTGGAACAATGCAGAAATCCTTTCGGGAACTGCCAAGGTAGCATTAAATAATAATTCCAGGTTAATCTCTGAATCTTCGCCCGATTCATTAGGCAAAAGCAAAAAATTACCTTGAATAGAGGGAGTGGAAAACAAAGACGACTGTAACAACTCCCGGTTTTCGCTTTCAGTAAAAAACAGTTTATCGCAAATACTCATAGTAGATTCATTCAGCAATACCCGACTATTGTCCATAATCAACACATGATCGAGCACCTTATCAATGTCACGCACCTGATGGGTAGAAATCAAGATCGTTTTATCATCTGTCATACCCGAAGCAATAAACTTCCGGAACTGACTTTTACCAGGAATATCAAGTCCATTGGTCGGTTCGTCCATCAACAACAAAGATGTATTAGTGGCTAGCGCAAAGCTCATGAATACTTTTTTCTTCTGCCCCATAGAGAGTGCCCCCAGATCAATATTGATATCCATTTCAAAATAGTGCAGATATTTCACCATATCCTCTTTGCTGAAACGGGGATAAAACGGACTGTTTAACTCTATATAGCTAATTAGCGAAACCGGAGGAAGATCAAATTCTTCAGGAACCAAAAACATATCCTGCAAAGTGATGGGAAGCCGGCGGCGTACGTCAACATCATGATAGACCACTTTTCCACTTTTAGGAGTGAGCAGCCCACTCATCAGATAGAGTAGTGTAGATTTGCCTGCACCATTTTTGCCAAGTAATCCGTAAACTCGCCCCTTTTCAAGTGACAGGGAGAAGTCATGCAAAACGGCACGCTTCGATTTACGATAAAGAAAGGAAAGATTTTCTACTGTAATCATCTTCATTTATTTATGAGTTTATGTGTATTAGTACAATAGTACACCACAAAAGTAGATAAATATATGAATATTACAACCGAATTGGCAATGTTTTTTTAGATAATTTTCTTATTTCACTCATTATCAGCGCTATACATTCGATATTCTATCGATACGAAAGGAAAATCATAAAATCAAAACCAATACTTATAGCAACGCTCTAAAAGTAGAAGATGAAACCAAAGCGGATATAGGATAAGAAAGAAACTAAAAAAGGAGGAGCTAAGAATCACTCTCCACTCCTCCTACACGACAAACAACTAAAATTATTACTATTTGATGCCATCCAATGCACGTTTAGCAGTAGCATTAGCGGGGTCTATAGCCAGAATTTTATTCCAATACTCCTTAGATTCAGGAAGTTTGTTAGCTACCAGATAATAATATCCCAAGTAACTATAACACTCAATCAAAGCTGAGTTGTACCTCGGGTCATTTTTATCAATCAAGAAGGCAGCCACCTCTTCATAATAAGGTTTAGCCAACCCTTGAGTGGTCTCCGGGTCTAACGCGGAATTAGTACGTGCTCTCCAGAAGTTACCCAGATAACTATCCGGAGCCACTTTAGCAATCTCAGTAAAAATGGAATCGGCAGAAACAAGAGCCGCCTTCCGCTCATCCAGCGAAACGGTTAACGTATCCGATTGCGTACCCTTTTCGTAATAAAGCTTTCCTATTTGGAACTGTACGTCAGGGGTACGCTTGTCGGCACTCAACGATTCGCTATATTTTTTATAGGCCTCTATTGCCTTTGTAAATTCATTATTCAATTCATAAGAAGAAGAAACTTCACGCCACAAATCTGTTTTAGCGGGATCAAGCGTGATCGCTTTCATATAAGCTTCAACTGCCTGATCATACTTCTTCACGGCATTGAGCAGATGGCCGAAATACATATAATCAAGATAAGAAAAATCTGCCTTATCGGACTCCTTAAAGAACGCATCCGCCGCTTTCATAGCTTCATCATAGCGTTTCAGGTCGGTATAGTTATACATAGCCAAACGATTGAATGCAGCATCACGCGGATTCTTCTGTAAACCCATCAAAGCTATCTGAAGTGATTTCTCAAAATCATGGTTCAAAAAAAGCGCAAAAGAGTATTTCGTCAAATCATCTTCCGTAGCCTCCGGTGTATTGATAAAATGCGCATAAGCTTCGGCCGCTTTATCAAATTTATTATTCAGATAATAAACCTCTGCCATTTTTTTATCGGCAGCCACGCACGAAGGATCAAGGTTTTTCAGTTGTTCCAGCTTCTCGATAGCAAGTTGCGGACTAGCCCCCTTATATACGTCAGCGAACTTCAGATAGGCTTCTTTATAATTAGGATCAAAATAGATAGCCTGCTCATATAACTGACAAGCTTTTCCGGCATCTTTCTTAGCTACGGCAATGTCACCTTGCAGCACCGAAACCGCAGCAGATTTGCTGTTAGCTTTCTGTCCAAGAGCAGCATAGGCTTCGGCCTCATTAATTTTACCGGCTTCCAAATGGGCTTGTCCAATGGCAATCAGAAGATCCGTATTTTTTTTATTTTTACCTTTCAGCAATTGTGCGGCTTCCTCGGAAGCTTGCGCCGGATTAGTCTGAATAAGTTCTTTCACTTTGGCAACCTCACTGTGCCAATCAGCATCTGCCGATTGCGCAAAAAGCGGACCGGCTGCTACAAATGCTCCTACTAAAAACAGTTGAAATCGTTTCATTGTAATTCAATTTTAGTTATTATTCGTCTTTCACGTCCACAATACGAACCGGCTGAGTAGCCGGAACGAGTCCGGACTTTAATATAATCCGCTGCCCTCTGTCAGATGTGAGAAAAGAAGCGAATCCCCAGGGCAGTGCATTACGGGGATCGTTCAATAATACATAAATAGGCCGTGCCAACGGATAGTTACCATAGTACAGATAAGCCTGATAAGGCTTATAACTGTTCTCTACCGTAGCCACATCGTCTGCACTGACAGACATCACTCTGATCTCATCACGGAAAGACAAGTTAGTGGTATCACTTCGGTTTCCAAGCCAATTGACTCCAATCACTCCGATTGCATCAGGTGTATGTGCAACATAGTCAATCACCTGCTGATTTGTTTTCAGAGCTTTTACGTCTTTATCAGACAGAGGAGCTCCCTTACAAATGGAGTCAACCGCAAAGCGTACCGTGCTTGAGTTTTTGTTATCAAAGACGAGTTGGATATCACCCAACCCCGACGCAGGATAGAGCTCTTTCCACTTTTGTACCTGTCCCGTCAGTATACGGCGGATATCACGCACTGAAATCAACGAATCGGCGTTTTGTCTATTGACAATCAGAGCCAAACCGTCAGTAGCCAGTTTTATCTCCCGGGGAAAAAATTTCCGGCTATGAAAAGAGTTCATCTCCTCCGGAGTCAGTGTACGCGTGGTGATAGCCAAACGTACACTGTCCTTCAGGAGCTGGTTGATAGCGTCTACCTCAGTAGTATAACGGGGAACAATTCCGGCCAAAGGAAACAATCCCTCGAACACATCAATTTCCTCCTGAACAATGGGTTGGAAACTTTCGTCAGCAGTAATAGCTATTACACCCGATGTATAAGTGTCTGTCAGTCCGTCTTTGGGTTTCGAGCTACAAGCAGATAGTGCAATCAAGGACCACGCACCGATCAGCCAAAATTGTTTTTTAGTCATAATTACTGTAGTTTAAAGACAATAGGTACTGTGAAATTTACAGCTACGGCTTTACCGTTCTGTTTTCCGGGAATCCACTTAGGCATTGATTTGATAACACGAATGGCTTCCTTGTCGCAATATGGATCCAACGAACGCGCGATGGTTACATCCCTCACTTGGCCATCCTTACCAATCACAAAACGACAGATCACTTTTCCCTGTGTACCGTTTTCAGCCGCAATGGGAGGATATTTCAGATGTTCACCGATGTATTTCATCAATTCTGTAGTTCCACCGGGGAATGTGGGCATCTGTTCTACCATATCGAAAACTTGTTCTTCGGCCGGCTCTGCCTGAGTAACCACCTGCTTCAAATCGGCAATATCCTTACCGTTTGCTTCATCGTTACCCTTCACGTCGGCAATGGATATAGCGACTTTGGTTTGTGTAAGTTCTTCCTGACTCTTAATCTCGTCATCCTCATGTACCTCTTCGTCTTTCTTGATCACCGGAGCGGTAAATTTAATAGAGCTCTTCAAAGCAGGCGGTGGTGGTGCCACCGGCTCTACTCTTTTCATCTCTTCCTGCTTCACTTCCGGTTCCTCCAATTGCGACAAAGTGGTAACTTCCGTCATTACCTCTTTTTGCTTCGGAGTAGCCATTTTGATTAAGGTCGGAAGACTAAAACCTACTAAAGCTATTATCAACACAATGACCATTGCCACGTTGTGACGCTTGGGTGAATCGGCACGCATTTTATAGGCACCGTAAGCTTTATTTTTGCCTTTAAAAATCAGCTCACACCATTCAAAAGAAGTTAAATCTATTTTTGCCATTTTACTTTTCTATTTTTTGGTGTTACATTTTAGTCGGCAATATTCTGTGAAAGTTCACCCTTGCTTTCAAAGTTCTTCACCAGAAACTCGTCGGCTTCAGCAATGTTCGTTATCACATATTTACCAATATTACATATTTGCATTTCATCGAGAGCGTCAATCAGATTTTTATACGATGCATTATCCATTGCCTTAATGATGACTGTAGGAGTATTCTTTCCACTCTTTATTTCAGAAAGTTGCTTCGTAAATTCATCCTCTGATATCTTAAGTTCCAGCTTTTTCTGTTTCAGATCATTGACTTGTCTGACAGCAGTCGCATTTTTCTTCAGGAGTATCCCCCGTAATCCATCCGGTTTATACGTCGTCTCTTTCAGCGAAGTATAATCCTTGTAATTAGGTTCTCCTTCATAATAATATAGTTTGTCATCGGGGCCCAGTAACAGAGTGATTGCCTGTGAAGCTTTCACCTTGCTTTGCTGTTCTTCGGTGATGTTTTTATCATTGCTCGGCATGCTTATCTCCATCGTCTGAGGTTTACTCAGCGAGGTACAAAGCATAAAGAAAGTGATCAACAACATATTCATATCCACCATAGGCGTAAAGTCTACGCGAACCGTCATCTTCTTCTGTTTGCTATTCCCCTTCTTTTTACCGCTTTCTTGTACTTCAGCACTCATAGTTGTTCGTTTTTAGTTTTCAGAAGTCGTTTTCAGAGAAGTAATCAGGTTGTACCGATTCTCTCTGAGGTCCTGAAGTGAATTCATAACATTTTTAATCACAGAATAAGGAGTATCCGCATCGGCCTTGATTGCAATACGTAAATCAGAATTCACCGCGCGTGCATTACGCACCCATGATTTGAATTGGTTATCAAGACTATCACAAGGAATACCTTCGTTCTTCAGTACTGCGTCCTGTTTGTCGGTCGGCAGGTCGAGATAGGTTTTCATGTTTTTCATCGGCACTCCGAAAGTAGAGGCCAACATGAATTTCTTTTCCTGTTCCGGAGTAAATGTGACACCATATTCCTGTCCCATGCTCTCCAATACCGCTTTCAGGTCGGACTGCTTGTCCATACTCATAAATATCTTTCCGTTCGGATCGACCAATATCTGAAGAATATTTTTCTCGGGAATTTTAATTTCCGAAACCGAAGCGGGTGTTGTCACTTGTACCGGCTCTTTCTTCACAAACGTAGAGGTCAGCATAAAGAAAGTAAGCAACAGTACCGTAACGTCACTCATCGCTGTCATGTCGATGAACGTACTTTTCTTTTTAATTTTCGCTCTGCCCATTATTGTCAGAATTTAGTAGATTCTAAATTATTTATGAGTAGCTGCAAAAGTCTGCACAATAGAGAAACCGACCTCATCGAGACTGTAAGTCAACTTATCGATTTTGTTTGTATAGTAGTTATAAGAGATAACTGCCAACGCACCGGTAAGAATACCGAAAGCTGTGTTAATCAAAGCCTCAGAAATACCTTGCGACAAGGCCATTGAATCAGCAGAACCACCTGCAGCCAAAGCGGCAAACGAACGGATCATACCGATAACCGTACCAAGCAATCCCATCAA
>CANSEY010000031.1 GCA_947646015.1 uncultured Bacteroides sp.
AGGAAGATAGCCTGATGAGGGCTTTTAAGAGGTGGAGGAAGGCGATGAAAGATAATAGAAAATACTAATACATCTAAAAAAGGGGCTGTCCGATTTTGGACAGCCCCACACAAAAATAAGTCTTATATTTAGGCTGCACTAATAAAGCTACCTAAATCTTTATATATTTCCTCTATTTTAACAAACGACTATCAGGGAACTATCTGTCCGATTCATCATCTCTCCAATGTTCAGGTTTGTTCAACTCATCCGAACACCTGATCTTTCCTTTATCCACATCAAATCCCTTCGGACTGATTGCCTGAACCATCCAATAATCCGAGAACTGTTCCAGTATCGGGTAAGGAGCAGGATAACCCAGCCTGGCTGCATCCGGTATAAAACCATATTTTGGATAATATTCTTTATGCCCCAATACAAACACAAGGCACGAACCTTTTTCCTGCAACCTCTCTATACCTGCCCGTATCAGCATTCCGCCTATACCCTGCCGTTGATATTCCGGCTTGACAGCTAAAGGTGCAAGAATGTGCATCATCTGTTGTGCTCCCTGACCATCAAAATAGGCTCTGGTGAAGAGAATGTGTCCGACAGCCTCACCTTTGTAGAAAGCGAGCAACGAAACCATTGGTTCTGCGGTTTTGTCAGCCAGCAGATCGGCTACCAACTGTGCTTCTTTGTCATAGCCAAACGCTTGTTTTTCAACAGTCATTATGCTGTCGAAATCATCTGTATTGGTCTCTCTGATTTGTATATTAATTGAATTTATCATTTCATTGTTTTTTTGAGCATGTATATCTTGCAGATAGTTATTATCCGCCTTATAGACATGCGATTATACTTATTATATAGAATATGAAAATAACTCTGACAAGAATATGCCAGAGTATGAATTAAGGGATAACCTTGACAGACTGCCAAAGGTTATTTACTTCACGGACTCCTTCTTAGCTTTACACATAGACCGCAAAGGTAATGCTTTCTATTGCATTATGCTATAGTTTGCAGCGAAAACTATCCATCAATTTTACTTTTTTATTGCTAGAAACTACTTTTATTTCATTCTCTCCCGGCTGCAACTCCACATTTTTCCATTCTAAAATAGCATACTGATCCGGCATTGCCTTACCATAGCTTTTTCCATTGACAAACAGTTCCGCCCCGGGCTGATTAGTGAATGCAGTAATCGTTTGCAGACGTCGGGAACGTACGGTGTTACGTTTTCCGGCCAGATAAAGCACAGGTTCTTCCTTGTTCCAGTTAGCCTTATAAAAGTAGAACGCGTCTTTACGTACTTTCCGGTCAAAGGTAACCAGCCCCTTATCATTAATTCCCGGACGATCGCCTTCCGTACGGTGAGCCGCACCGAAATCAAACATATTCCATACAAAGCTACCCCATATATAAGGACGGGCAGAAATCGCTTTCCAGTTCTCGATATGATAATAGGTCTGCCAATTCTCCGGATGCCACCAACTGTTTGGCACGGATTTTACCAACGAATCCTGCTGATGATAAATGCTGGCACCGGCACCATACTCACTGATGGCAATACGGATTTCCGGATAATCTCTATGCATACCGTCCAGCCAGCGTCCTAAATCGGCCGGGGTGCCTCCATACCATCCGTCGTACCGATTCCATGCGATGGCATCCGTTATGAAATTCAAGTCACCCATTTGATTACTTGCCGAAGTGGTAGGACGCGTAGTATCTTCCTGATGCGCCAGCTCATTTAATTCCTTGATATATTCCACCGGATTATCACCGGATTCAAGCAGTTCATTGAACAGCCCCCATACACAGATGGAAGGATGATTAAAATGTTGGCGGATCAGCTCCTTCAGCTGTTCTTTCCCATTAGCACGGAAAGAAGGCAGATTAACAAATCCTTTATCATCATATCCTCCGGGACCGATAAAAGGTATTTCTGCCCAGACAATAATCCCATTCTTATCCATCAGATCATAGAAATAGGTAGCTTGCGGATAATGTGCCAGCCGAACCGCATTCACTCCCATTTCCAGCATCAGGGCTGCATCTTCTTCATGATGCTGAGGACGTAAAGCATTACCCACCTCACTCCTGTCCTGATGCCGGCAAACACCGTGAAGAGGCAGATGCTTACCATTCAAAAAGAATCCCTTATCCGGATCAATCCGATAATAACGAAATCCTAAAGGCTGCGTCACACAATCTACCAGCTGCCCTCCTCTCGACAGAGAAACCTCCGCCTGATAAAGAAACGGGTCCTGACGGCCATTCCACAGATGAGGATTATTTATCTCAAATGTAAGTTCCTGCTGCAAAGCTGCATTCCCGGCAAGAGTAAGTGTCTGTTTCTGTTGCGCCACCACTTTCTGACCATCCAGCAAACGGATACCCAGTTCTACTTCCTGACCGGCATTATTGCCATTTGCCAAATCAACGACCGCCCTTATTTTCGCATATTGATGACTGACACTATCCTGTATCAGACGAACTCCCGGAGAAGCATAATTCAAAGGAGAAATACATGCCTCATCAGTGATCAGCAGATGCACATCCCTGTAAATACCGCCATAAAAATTAAAGTCACCCACCAAAGGCATCACGTCCAGTTGTTCTCCATTATTCACCCGCACTAATATAGAGTTCTCTTTTCCATAATTCACCTCTCCGGTTATTTCAAAGACAAAAGCTCCGTATCCTCCACGATGTTCACCGATATGACGGCGATTGATAAATACATCTGCTATACTGTTCGCCCCTTCGAAACGAAGGAAAAGACGCTTGCCTTGCCATTCGGGACGAATGAACAGTTTCTTTTCATAATTACCGATTCCCCGTTTATAGTCGATCTTTCCGGACAAAGCATCCTGTGTATTCCAGGTATGGGGCAGATCTACTCTTATTTCCGACCCTTTCTGCACCTGATGCGAGAATCGGAACTTCCAGTTGTCGTTTAATAAAATATCCTGCCGCTGAGCAAATAGCGGCATACTGCAAAACAGAAATAAAGCAACTGCCATCAAACGGCAGCATGACATAATTGGTGTTCTCATATTATTTTTTTAATGATGATTTCTTCACTTTGATAAAAGAAGAGAGTGATTCAACTTTACTCTTATATTTTTTCTCATTGACTCTATTTTTGTTTTCTTCTTTATCTATCCGATGATCGAACAGCATACTTGCTTTCTTCACGTCACCTTTCATCCATTCGGCATAACTAAAACGTTGATCAACCGCATTGTCTCCCCCTTCCCACTGAATATAGACTTCATCCTTCGTCTTAGCCTTCAGATTGCTGAAAACTTTTGCAAAGCTCTGTCCATCCAACTGTTCTGCTGGTTGTGGTATCTGGCATAACTCGCACAAAGTAGGATACAAATCTACAAACTCAACCATCGACCGGGTCTTTCCTTTTTTCATTCCGGGCACACGGATAATCAACGGCACATGAGTAGAACGGTCCATCAGATTATGTTTACCCACAAAATCATGTTCGCCCAGATTCCAGCCATGATCTCCTAGCAGTACCACAATCGTATTCTCCGCCAGACCTAACTCATCCAGAGCATCCAGCACTTTTCCGATTTGTGCATCCACGTAGCTCAGGCAAGCATAATATCCATGCTTCACTTCCCGCTGAAAATCGGCATCCCCCGTATCAGTCACCCGTGCATAAGCATATATCTCACTCGAATTACGGACTTGTTCCGGCAAGCCTTCCGGTCTGAAACGGTTGGAAGCCAAAGGTATCTCTTCCCGCTTATACAAATCCCAATATTTCTTCGGAGCATTAAACGGCAAATGAGGTTTCCAAAATCCGCAAGCCAGGAAAAACGGCTTGTTCATTTCTTTCATACGCCGCAGGTCACGAATGGCACGTTCCGCCAATTTTCCGTCATCGTATGCCGTATCCGGAACATCCGCTGACTCGCAAAACGGTCCGCGCATAGTCTTGGGATTGATCGTCTTGCCCGATTCTGAGTTCATCCAAAGTTCCCATTTATTATATTCCGCCCAATAGACATCGTATCCATCCGGATGATTCCGGTAGGGAGGTTCGCTCCACGATGCGGCATGATCGCTCATGTGGTGAAAAACTTTGCCATCCGAAACTGTATGATAACCATTCTTTGTGAACCATCCGGAAAGAGGTATAGCCTCCGGACAATCCTTGCTGGCATAAGCCGAGAAATTCACAAAACGATCGGGATAGTGAGGATATACGCCTGTCAGAAGGCTGGCACGGGAAGCGCCACTCACCGGAACATTGCAATAAGCGTTCTGAAACAAGACTCCGCTCGATGCCAGACGATCCATATTCGGAGTCTTGACCGCCTCCACTCCGTAACAACCCAGTTCGGGACGCATATCGTCAGCCATCAGAAAAAGAACATTCATTCTGGAAACATCGGAGACATTGTGCTGCGCCTGCACAGCAGAGGCCATACAGCAAGCTGTCCCGCAAAGAAGGGTATATTTTACCGAAATAGCGTTCTTCATTTTATAGTTTAAATTTTCAAGACCTGCAATATACAAAATATTACAGGTCTTGCCTCTGTTTTTACTCAAAAAATTATTTAGTCCATACCGGATTCTGTTCCAGATTCGTATTCAGTGCCAGTTGCTTCAGAGGCAGCGGATACAGGTAATAATGTTCCTGCCATCCGAGCGGAGCGTCAAAGAAGTAAACATACCCTTCGTCATTACTCGGTCCGCCGGTTACTTTCAGATTTTTAGCCGAAGCTCCCGTCACATATACTCCCAACGGGCGTTTATTGACATAGTCTCCTTTTTTCCATCTGCGAAGGTCATCCAGACGGAATCCTTCCCCCATCAGTTCCACACGTCTCTCCCTGCGTACCTCCCACAGAAGAGCAGGAACGGAAGGATCACGGGTCGTATCAAAATCATCTGTAATGTCTTCGACCGTCATTTTCGCTACATGTCCGCGTGCACGAAGTTTATTAATGGATTTATCGGCAGCCGTCTGATCAAACTTACCTAATTCGCACATGGCTTCGGCATAATTCACCATTACCTCTCCTACACGGAACAAAGGCGCATCTGTCGTATTCACTCCATTGGCATTGGTAGCTACGGTATGCGTATTATAGTACTTCCATACCCAGAATCCCATTTGAGAAGCATTCCAGCCCTGTCCCCAGTTCTGATTCTTGAAGTGCGGCTGCCCCTGCACCGTGAATCCTTTGAAGTTGGAAGACGGCAAACGATGATAAGTCTCACCGGAGATTGTAGCAAGAAGATCTATAAACTCTCTGTCCTGCGCATGATCCGTATATTTCCAGTCGGCCGTGCTCGGACCATTTTCTTTCTTTACCATATAGGGAGGACATATCGTCAGATACAACCGGTAATCACGGTCGCGGAACTGTCCATAAATCTCCTTATCACCGCCATACCGACTGGTGGTAGTACTTACCGGACGACCATCCGTACACAGATAACTGTCTACCGCATCCTTTGTCGCCTCAATATAAGATTCACCGGTACGCACCATACGTGTCAGACCATGCATCAACTGACCGGTTTCATAGGCTTTATACAAGATAATGCCCGTTACCCCATCCAAAGATTCCGAATTGAAAAGCTCGTCATACCGTGGATGCACATTCGGATAAACCTTCAAGACTTCTTCCGACGCACGTACACATTCTTTCAAGTAAGTCTCGGCATCAGACAATCCATGATATTTCCGCCAAGTACCCTCGAACAAAGCAAAACGGGAAATAAGTGCCTGCACCACAGATATACCAATGGTGTTTTTGCCATCGTCCGCACCGATATGTGTCTCCGCATATTTCAGGTTGGACAGGATATTCGAAGCCACCAGATCGCGACTATCCCGTTTGCCGTACAGTTCCGGACTGTCTTCTTTCAACGCATTCTCCACCCAAGGGATATCTCCAAAGCGGGAAAGCATCTGAAAGTATTTATATGAACGGAAGAAATAGCCGACACTGCGCCAGTGCTCCTTCTCCGTATCATTCATCTGCGAACCATCGATATTGTCCAGCATCAGATTTACCCGGCGGATATAGTCGTAATCCCATTCCTTGACTTCATCTGTTGCCTTCGCCTTCTGGTATGCCCACTGCCCTTCATATCCGGACAAACCTTTGATCATATTGTCCGACTCAAAATCTCCGCGGAATATTTCGTCCGTCTGCCCCGTATCATACGTATATCCGAAGAATACATTATATAATCCCCATGCATACGTTTTGAAGTTATCATAGGTAGTAAAGACTGTCGCTTCCGTCTGTTGTCCTTTCGGATAAACTTCCAGAAAAGAGTCATTCAAACAAGACGACATCAGCAAACAGAGACTAATGCCCGTACCCAGTATATATTTCTTCATAACAATTACTCTTTTAAATAGTGAAACAATCAGAATGAAAGGTTGATACCAAACGAATACTGCCGCATATACGGATAGGTAAAACCGCGTTGTCCCAAGTCATCCGTTACCGAACGTTCCGGATCGAGTCCTTTCGGCAAATGATCGAATGTATAAAGATTCTCACCGCTAAAGAAGACAGCCAGATTATTGACACCGATCTTAGTCATCCACTTGGACGGGAAATTATAAGATAAGGTGATGTTCCGGATACTCAGGTAGGAACCATCCTGCAGATAACGGGTCTGAATACGTGTATTGGCAGCTGTATTTCCGGCAGCTTTCTCATACAGACGGGGGAAATAGCTGTCTGTGCGCTCCGGCGTCCAGTAATTCAGTTGTGTGTCATATACCGTCGTCCATGCGTCATAGTGCGGATAGAACAAGTCATTCATAATCCACAAATCACGTTTGCCTACTCCCTGCAACAGGAAAGATAAAGAGACCCCCTTCCAGTTTGCACCACCGTGGATGCCATACTGATAACGACGGGTACTATTACCGATGATCTTACGGTCGCCCGGATCTTTCGTCGTACTTGTACCTCCGTTGATAATATCGTTGTCATCCAGATCTTTATACAGGATATCACCCGGATTCGGATTGTAGCCTTCCACTTTTGGAATGCCTGCTTTCAGCTTGCCATCGGCATCAAAATCATCAACAGTATACAGGCGGTCGGTAACATACCCCCAGATTTCACCCAGTTCCATACCTACACGGTAAGTATCTTTATCGTTCTTATCCTTGCCGAAGAGACCTGTCTCGTTATTATACTTGGTAATCTTGGTTTTAGCATCATAAAGGTTGAAGCCCAGATTGTATTTCACTTTTCCGATCTGATCATTCCAGTCTACAGTGATCTCCCATCCTTTGGAACGAAGATCGGCAGTATTCTGCAAAGGAGCACTTGCACCCAGCACAGCCGGTAATTCCGCTCCCGGAGCGAGCATACCTTTCGTATCACGACGATACCAGTCGAATACAAGATTCAGCCTGTTGTTCAATAAACCCAGATCAAAACCGACATCGACAGTCGTCACTTTTTCCCAGGTAAAACTGTTACTGACCAATGCAGCTGGTTTAAGGGTAGTTACCTTGATACCCGAAACGGTCCAGTAAGCCTGCTCGGCATCCATACCCGGAATATAAGCGTATGGAGTGATACTCTGATTGCCGATATTACCCCACGAAGCACGCAATTTTAAGTTAGACAATACGGATGTCAACGGTTTCATAAACGCTTCTTCGCTCACACGCCATCCGGCAGAGACAGAAGGAAAGAAACCGAAGCGACTGTCTTTCGGAAATTTGGAAGAGCCGTCATAGCGTCCGTTCGTTTCAATCAGATATTTGCCGGCAAAGGAGTAGTTGATACGATAGAATAATCCTCTTACTGTATAGCGTTCGAATTTATCTTTAGCGAAATAATCTCCTGTAGCCTGCGATATAGAAGGAAGGTCTTCGTTAATCATGTTCATACGCGACATTTCCGCATAGCGATAGTCACTGCTCTCCTGATTGAAACCTCCCATCACGGTGACTTCATGCTTGCCCCATGTGTTATTGTAGTTTCCGTAGAAGTTCAAGGCATTATAATCGGTAATGCCGTTGGAGTTTTCATACTTAGAGTTTGCCGTCGAAGTCTCTTTCACAAAGTTACCTCCGTGGGCATAATAGAACTTCTTTTCAAACTTGGTCTTTTCATTACTCAGATGGTTGTATGTATATTCACCCACCAGTTTGACGTTCTTCAAAGGAGTAATCGTCACCTTTCCGAAGATACGGATATTGTTTTTCTGGATAGTCGTCGGATAAGCAAGATTAATCAGATTCCGGGGAGTATTGATCGGTAGTTCTTCTCCGTCGATATTCATTGTTCCGATAGGGAAATAAGACGGGAAGGCAACGGCTGCTCCCCAGATTCCATATCCTCCCGAAGTCTCCGGCAATTCTGATTTCGAGTTCGTGTATTTGATATCCAGTTCCGGAGTAATCCATGAGAATACGTCCGAACGGATATAAGAAGACACATTGTAACGTTTATACGCATCCTTGTCCGAGGCCAGCACTCCATTCTCATCGACCATACCGAAAGAGAAACGATAAGATATATCTTTCGTGCCGCCACCTACAGAAAGATTGTGCGTCTGCTGGAAACCGGTCTCCATCATATCATCAAACAGATTGGTTTCTGCCAGACTATAGCGCAATCCGTCCACCATTGCATACCCATCGGGATAAGCCGAAGGATTGGCATTGTATTCTTTCAATAAATCCAGCCACGTATCCACATTCTGTCCACTCTGATAGTTGATGGTTCCCATGTCTTTATAAGCCTGCACCGTCTGAAGCGGTGTTGCCTTACGAGGCATATTGGCAGGTCTGCTAAATGAGAAATTGTTAGAATAATTAATAGAAAGCCTGGTTGAATCCGATCCTTTCTTTGTCGTAATCAGAATGACGCCAAATGCGGCACGTGCCCCGTAGATAGCCGAAGAAGCAGCATCTTTCAAGACCGTTACTGATTCAATATCATTCGGATCGAGCATATTGATATCCATTTCTACGTTATCCACCAGAACCAACGGTTTGCCATTCTTATCCAGACTGTTGACACCACGGATATTGAAACTCATTTCCTCTCCCGGCCTACCGGAGTTACCCGTAATCTGCAAACCGGGCATCGCACCTTTCAAGGCATCGCTGACCGACACTACCGGACGGTCTCCCAATACTTCATCCATCTTCACACTGCTTACCGCACCGGTCAGATTCGCTTTCTTCTGTACACCGTAGCCTACTACCACCACTTCGTCAATCAGACGGCTGTCTTCTTTCAGAGCAATGTGCAAAGGAGTCTGATTTTTGACAACGACTTCCTGCGTAGCATATCCGATATAAGACACGGATAATCGTGCATTCGGAGTCACCGACAGAGAAAAGTTTCCATCCATATCCGTAATCGTACCTTCCGTAGAATTCAGCACTTTCACATTGGCACCAATCACTCCTTCACCCGAAGGATCGGTCACTTTGCCTTTCAGGACAAACGCTTTTCCCTGTTCCTTTTCAGGCACTGCGGCATGGAATATGACCACCCGGTTTCCGTTCACTTCATAACTGATCCCCGTACCAGTCAGCAGTTGGGCCATCACGTCATTAATTGTACCCTTGTCCACGTTCACAGAGACTTTCTTATTCAGGTCAATGTCGTTATTGCGAATCAGAAAAGAATAATTTCCCTGCTTCCTGACTACTTCAATGGCTTCTTTCAAAGTAACGTTATCTGCTTTGACACTGAACTTCTTGTTTTGTTCCTGTGCTGAAAGTTGAAAACCTGTCAGGACATTACTTAGGGACAAAAGCAGAAACATCAATAATGTTTTTCTTATTATCAATCTCATTTTTATCACTATTAAAGGTTAACATATAGTTATTTATCGTAGCTGCGGACTGCCGGTATATCTATCGGCTGTGTCCATTTTCTTTCTCCTTCCTTTTATCTTACCCCCTTTCTTTTATCGGTAATAAAGATGGTGTCACCACTGACTTTCCACGTGTATTGTTTCTCAACGTTGATTTCGTGTAATATATCATAAATATTCTGATTGCTGTCGAAAGAACCGGAGAAGTGTTCGGCCTTCAGACGTTCGCTTTCTATGCTGATCTTCACCTGGAATTTACGTTCCAGACGATGGGCAATATCAGCGAATGAAGCATTCTCGAAGGTCAACCCGCCATCCAGCCAATCGCAGGCTTTACTTGCATTGGTCTTCAGCTTTTCCATTCGTCCGGTGTTCTTGTTATACAGTGCCTGCTCATTCGGGAATAATTTCATCACAGAATTAGCAGACGCCGATAAATTCACCCTGCCTTCCAGCAGAGCCACCATCACATAATTATCGTCATCATAAGCACGGACATTGAATACCGTGCCGACTACCTGCACCTGCACATCGTTCGTCTTCACGAAGAAGGGAACCTCTGCATTTTTCGCAACTTTAAAGTATCCTTCGCCATCCAACGTCACATTACGTTCGCGGATACCAAACCCACGGTGATAGCGCAATACAGAACCTGCATTCAGAGAAACCTCCGTCCCGTCAGGAAGAACGATATTCGTTCTTGATCCGGCAGGAACCTTGATTTCGTAAGGAGAATCGGCGTTGGTATATACTTCCGTCAGATTTTCCGTATACGTATACCAGAAATAGTTGCAGCCGATCAGCAGAATAACGGCGGCAGCCACTTTCAGCCAGACAGGTATCAGTTTCCGGACAGGCTTCGAAGAGGCAGGAGCAGTCATTCTCTCCTTTATCCGCACTAAATTGGAGTTTTCTATTTCTGCAAACGACGGTACGGAAGAAAGTGCCCATACGGCAGACATTTCCCGGAAAGTCCGGGCAGCTGCTTCATTGGAAGCCAGAAAGGCAAGCAACGTTTCTTTTTCTTCATCGGTACTATTGCCCGACAAATAATTACTAATCTGTAATTCCAGTTCTTCTTTATCGTAATATTCTATCATAAACCGTTCTTTTTCTATGGTGTATATAACTAGATACGCAATAAAAAAAGAAACGTTTAAAAGAAAACCGTTTTTTTTAAAGAAACATCAAAATAGCTATCATATAGGGAGTACCAAGGGATTCGCGCAATTTAGTCAGCGCAATTTTCATCTGCACCCTGACGGTGGCGACATTAATATTCTGCTCTTCCGCAATTTCGCTGTACGATTTGCCTTCATACAGGCTCGCCTTAAAAACAGCACGGCATTTGGCAGGGAGTTCCTCTACTTTCCGCAGAATGATCTCGTTCATTTCACTGCTTTCCAATGCCTGCAATGGATTGTCGGAAGAAAGAATATGATTTTCTAGAAAAGCCCATATTTCCTCCATCTGTTCGGTCATTATGCGCTCATTAAAAGCGGAAGACCGCAAATAACTGATACTTGCATTCTGTATAGCCCGACGAAGATACGGAAGGGCAGGATAAGTGATATGGTGGCGATTCTGCCAGAAAGAGACGAAGACATCATTGACTATTTCACCGGCGACTCTCTTGTCATGTACATAGTAAACAGCTATCGCACACAGGTATAAATAGTACGTATGATAAATTTTATCAAATGCTTTGGTGCTACCGTGATTCAGTTGTTCGATTAGTTTTTCAGAGACTTCTGGTAAATTCATTCGTTCTTTTTCTTTAAGGGACGGGTGCAAATATAGCGATTAATTCAGAAACTCAAAATTCCGGTTATTAAAACCGGAACTTTGAATCGTGAATTATAACCCCATCGGTATCTTCAACAGATACCATACGATAAACAGCAATGTCCATGCTGCCAGAATGCACAAGGAGTACCTCCATGTATATTTCAGCAACGATCCGTATGTGATCTGTTTGTCATATTGCCGCATATACGTCAACACCAGCGGCATATAGAATAAGAAAGGAGTAATGGCATTCGTCGAACTGTCTCCGATACGAAAAGCACACTGCGTGACGTCCGGCGAAATCCCCATCTGCGCAAACATCGGGATGAAGATGAAAGACATAAATGCCCATTTGGAAGTGGCGGATACCATAATCAGATTGATAAATGCCGTAAACAGGATAAACAAGATGAGTGCGGACAAGGGAGCCGGCTCAAAAGAAGAAAGCAGGTCCGCTCCCATAATCGCAAGACACTTGTCCAGATGAGAATACTCGAAACAGGCAAACATCTGGGCAGCAAAGAAAGCAATAACGAAATATACACCCAGCAGTTTGATCGGCTGGGTAAGTCCTTCGATCACATCATTATCGCTGCGATAACGACCGGAACTGAACCCATAAGCCATCCCCGTAAAGCCTGCGCCCAGAGATAGCAGAAACAGGATACCGGCAATGAAGGGCGAATGCATCAAACCTCCGTTAACGCCACGCAGGATACCATAGGAAGAGAAAGTAAGCCACAAAATAAGGGCAACGTATATCCCTGCCACTACGACAGCCACCATCAGCGCACGACGTTCTTTCCGTGACAAAGGGCGGTAGGCTTCGACTTTCACACTTCCCTCATATTTTCCTAAGTTCGGGAGAAGCCATTTCTGAGTCACCCAATAAACGATCCCTGTAATTACCACTGTCGAAGCGCTCATAAAGAAGTAGTTGCACAGCGGCTCCGTGTTTCCCTGATATCCCATCAGTGTGAGCGCGGCTTCCTGAGTGGTATGCGCCAAGAGCGGGTCCATCGTACTCAGTACGATATTGGCACTATATCCGCAGGCCACGGAAACGTAAGCCGTCACAATCCCCGCTATCGGATGAAGTCCCACCCACTGAAACAGCATGGCGGCAATGGGAAGCAGAATAATATAACCGCCGTCACCAATGACGTTCGACAGCAATCCGAGGACAATCACCCACAGGATAACTTTTCTTTTCTCTTTCCGGTTTCCCACTCCCAGACGGATGCACGCATCGATAAATCCGGAATGTTGGGCCACACCCAGTCCGAACATGGCGATAATCACCATGCCAAGCGGAGCAAAACCGGTAAAATTCTTGATAGCATTCCGCAACCACCAGCGAATTCCCTCAGGACTCAGCAGGCTTTGCACCCGAATATCCTCCCCTGATTGCGGCAGCGTTACTTTCAGTCCGTAGATATCACATATCCACGAAAGAAAGACCACCGCCATTGTCAGCAGCAGGAACATCGTAGCGGGATGCGGCATACGCCATTTACTCTTCATCAGCTTCCAGATTATCCAGATCGATAATGCGCAATTCCAATGCACGGACAGCCAGACGGGTCGCGTTCACTCCCACCCGTTCTCCATTCGGGAAGAGACGTCCGATCAGGTCATTCTGTCGTTTCTCCAGTGATTTCACGCCAAATGGCATCCCTTTCAGGTTGGCAATCATATCTTTGGTGTAGCCTAATGCCAGATGGCGAAGAAAACGCTCGTCATATTCATCAATATCATAGTTGATTACCGCTTCCTGACGCTTGGCATCATTCGCTACCGACTTTTTGAAACGATCTACGATCTTCTCCAGAATCGGATAGTTGAATACCAGCTTCTTGCCGTCCATCACAGCTTGTACGTCTGTCTTGGTCAGCAATTCTCCTGTTTTGAGAATAATGCCATCCGCTCCTGCATTCAGCACATCCACCCACAGTTTTTCATTCAGTATTTCCCCCGTAAAGATCAATACACGAACCCCCTTATAACGTTTGAAAATATTCCGGCAGATATCAACGCCAATCGTCGTAGAACCTCCCAGTCCCAAATCCAGCAAAACCAGATCGGGAAGCTGTGCTTCCATCAACGGCCAGAACTCGCTTTCTGTCATTGCCGTGCCGATCACTTCTGCGTTGGGTATCTCATGACGGAAAATTTCTTCTGTGCCTTTCAATTCCAGTTTTACGTCCTCTACAATAATAACTTTAAACTTCTGTTCTTCCATTTTATTTATCTAATAACTTTTATGTGTCTTCTTCTTTATCTGCGTGGGATGGTGAAGTAAACCGTAAATCCTCCCCCTTCTGCCGGTTCGGCATTGATACGGCATCCCCTGCGCCCCGCAAATTCATCATGGTCACGGATTATCTGCTTGCATATCAGATATTCCGTTCCACGCAATTCTCCTTTTTCACCGGAAGTCATACGAGCCAAATTCGGATAGAACAACTGGTTCAGCTCCGTCACACTCTTCTCGCGTCTGGTATCCGTAAAAAGGAAACGGATATATTCGTTATCCTTACGAGCCTGCAAGCGTATCACTCCTTCTTCACGAACCGCCAATGCTTCATCAATCAGATTCTCAAACAGGAAACGCAACTGATTCACGTCACCGATCACTTTGGCGTCCATCGGTTCTATGATTAGTTCTACCTTTTCCGTCCGATTTTTCGTGACCTTCCTGAAGTATTTTCCAGCAGCATCAAAAAGCTCCTGTACCGGAATCGTATTCCGGCGGAAAGTAACCTCCTCCAGCTGTCGGGCAGCGCATGAACTCAGAATCGTAAAGATCCCTTTATAATATTCTATCAGTTCTGTAATCGTTTCCACAGCTTCCCGTTCATCCTTTTCCGGAAGGTTCTGCGTATTCAACCGACCAATAATCTGTTTAATCTTGTTCGGATAATAAATTGTCTCATGTTTAATCGTTGAAAGGCAGTTATCAAGCACCATGTTCTGCACATGAAGCATACTGTCTTCCCACGAAGCACGGCGTGTTTCCTCGTGTGCCGACTCGATATCCCGGTATTGCGTGGCAAGCTTTACCACTGCATTGAACACCACAATCGATACATAACGTGCTACCAGCTCAAAAAGAAGATGATCCGTTTCCTGTTGCGTTCCTTCCCTCCGTTCCAGATAAAGCACACCTACACATTGATGCTCACCTCCGGCTTCCACCATCAACGGAATCGCCTGCAAATTCTGTTCTGAGAGATATTCCCCTGTTTCAAAACATTGCTGCACCATTTCCGGCATTTCCTGCCCGGGACAGGAAGCATATTCCAGCCGATGCGTGGTTTCGTTATAAACAGCAATGCCCATCAGGCTGATTGTCAACAACTCATTTACTGAGCCAAAAGCCTCATTCACGATGCGCTGCGGAATCTCTTTAAGTGTATTTTCCTCTCTCTGAAGCGCTTCCTCGTTCTCCTGAGTCTGAGGTCTGACCAAAGAGGCGGCAAAAACTTTCTGATTTATCTCAAGCACCTGTTCCAGGTTCAGACGGTTCTGCAACATCTTCCTCATATACAAGAGATAATAGCCGATCAGAGAAACGATCAGCAAGACGAAACAGAGGATGATACCAACCGTCTTATTCGTGTTGGATCGTTCCAACTGCCTGCAATACCCTTCCAAAGTCTGGTCTTCTCCCTGTACCTTATATAAATCTGTAAAAGCAGAATTATTATAACTGTAGGCATCAATTTGTTTCAAAGCAAGGAATGCTACCGCCGCTTCATTTCTGATATCCAAAATCACATGATAGTCTGAATCAAAAAGTTCATTCCACCAAAACAGTTCGGCAGGGGTTCCTTTTCCCACCAGTTTCATGTATCGATGCGGCTTCGGGGTACGCGTATATTTCTTATAATGCTCATTCAGCGACATCATTGCCGAATCTATATACTGCAATGCTATTTCGTAGTTCTCATCCACATTGGCAAAATAAGCGGCATTGGCATAATCAGAGGCTGCATCAAGCAGATCTTCATAAGTAGAATCTGTAGTAATCGCAATGGAGTCACTATCCTGCAATATCGACGGAAGGGGTTCATGCAGACAAGAAGCCATTCCCAACGGAAGCAACAGGCAGAGCAACACGCCAATCACTTTACGTACTCCTGAAGGCAAGCGGAAATAAAAACGGCTTCCCTTTCCCGGTTCGCTTTCTATATCGAATACGCATACCCGGAACAGTTCATTCGTTTTCTTATATTTCTCTATGATTCCCTTGCAGTTCATCAAGCCAAAACCGCTTCCCTTATTCTCTTTCAGTTCTTCCGGATCTGCCGCGTCTTTCATGCCGATAGCACGCGAATCATATACCTTTTCACCAATGATATGCGCGATATCTTCTGCTGAAAGTCCTCTCCCATTATCTTCTACGGAGATTTCCACATACGCATCGGTAGCATGCGCATATACTTTAACCGTTCCCCCCTCAGGCGTATACTTACGGGCATTTTCAGCCAGTGTATTAATCATAAACAAGGTCAATGCACGATCGGCCTTTACCATCAGGGTGGTCGGTTCGATTTCCAGCTTTTGCTTTTTCATTTCAAAAGCACGCCGTCCTTTTCCCAGCAAATCAAACAATTCATTCAGACTGAATGTCTCAATGTTCAGACTAAGCGTACCTTGCTTCATCTTGATCCAAAGTGCCAGAATATCATTGTATTCGTTGATGGTAGTCACCAGTTCATCAATGTACTGGTACTTCTCTTTCTTTATCTTGGTGTCATCAATATATCCTTTTTCCGTCAACTTATGTACTTCGTTCAGAATCCGGTCGATATAAGGATTAATCCCGTTGACGATGGCCATACAAGCCTTCTTTATCAGATTCTGACGTTTGTTTCCTGCAATATGCTGCTCGTAGATATACCGCTGTTTCTCCAGCTGATTTCGCTCGTCGCTCAACGTAGCCACCATTTGTTCATTTTCAGCAGCCCATACGATATAAGGTTCCACTACATGCACCAATGCCTTCTCGTCCCGGTTCAGTCGATGGGAAGAAGGTACCAGTGCAGCTTTTCCTTCTTCCGGAATTTCCAGCGTCAGACGTCCTTTCCCGAACAACTGGTCAATGCCTTGCTGAATCAGAGGTACGTTCATCGGTATGGAAGAA
This sequence comes from uncultured Bacteroides sp., assembly GCA_947646015.1. Taxonomy (GTDB): domain Bacteria; phylum Bacteroidota; class Bacteroidia; order Bacteroidales; family Bacteroidaceae; genus Bacteroides. Next base: position 16,778 of record CANSEY010000031.1, read on the forward strand.
GTGATATCCCGACAAAGAGAGAGAATCCGTTGCAGACGCTCCACATCCACCTGATTCCTGATTTTGGAACGTTTGTTGAAGAACCACCAAAGGATAATCACCAGTACCAAGCCGACAATAACCAGAAAAAGAACGACCGTCATCTGTCGCGAACCTGCTTCCAAAGACAAATAACGGCTTTCCAACTCCTTATCCTGACGGGTAAAGTTCAAAATATCCAGATAGATATTCCGGTTATAATCAGAAGCATCCTTCATCCCCAGCCCGGCATATGAAACGCTTAACTGCTCCCTTATCCGTGAGATCCATTCGGGAACGGTCTTCACCTTCTCCTGTCCAATCCATGGAACTCCGGTATAAGTAGTATCTCCCTCGGCAAACGTATATAATTTATCAAGCGTATCCACTTCATTATGATAATAAAGCATGTGATGATGGTTTACGCAGTTCAATGCTTTTGATAATGTATCCAAAGCTTCCTGATAACGTCCATGCGCATTCAGGTATTTGCCGATAGATACATAAGCTCCGGCAATCTGATACAAGTCATTATATTCGCGAAATTTCTCCAGTGCCAGTTGGGCCAAACGCAAAGGGAACAAAGAATCTACCGGAAAATCAAACTGATCCAACGCATGTGTACGCCTTGTCTTGAAAAACTCAAAATTAGACGGGGATGCCATCAGATTGGCAAGTCCCTGCATTCCATTCCCCTCAAAATACGGATGCTTGCTCTTCACGGCTGTCCGCCAAGTGAAATAAAGTTCGTCAAACTCGCGGAGTTTCCGTTCTTCCGGAGTATTCGCTGCGACCAAAGAAGCCGATCCTTTGAGATAATGATAATAAAGAAGCTGATTGGTATCGCTCAACGCTTCGTCTTCCTGAATATTATCGATAGAGGTTATCGCTTCCTGCCGTTGCTGGAGATAGTAATAGTAAATGGAGGAAACGAGAAAAAATTCGGTAAATGCGTAATCCAGCCGAAGCGCTTCGTGACGGTCGGCAAAGAGGTCGCTCTCTTCACGGATACGCTTCATCCGTCGGAGGGCACTGTTCCGGTAATCATAAAATTCTTTGTTGAGCGCTGTCCGCTGGCAGATTTTCATCAGTCCGATGTCTGCTATCAACAGTTCAAGCTCATTTTTAGTCAGCTTGTATACCTCTTTATGATACGCCTCGGCACGGTCGAAATCCATATTCATGAAAGCACAGAACCCCAGATTATTGGAAGCTTCCGCTTTCCCCGACTTATATAGGTTTACTTGCCGATATGCTTTATAGGCGTATTTGTAGGAAGAGTCCAGATTACGGTAACGATAAGCATACGCTTTTCCATTCAGCGAGTCGATAAGCCTCACTTCTTTTGTGGGCACCATGTCGGTACACGAAAAAAGGGAGGAAAGCAACAATACTCCTATTATATATAATGGAGAATGGAAAATGGAAAATGGAGAATAAAAAGACAGGCGATAACTATCTTTCATTCTTCGCTCTTCATTTTCTGTTTTTCGTCCATAATTCTTCATTCTTCATTCTCAGTTCTTCGTTCTTACTTGCAAATCTACAAATATTTCCGATAAGTTGGAGAGAAAATTATTTTTTCTACAATAAGTCTTTCTAAATAATAAGAGAAATTCCTACCTTTGCAGGCAAATTAACAAATAGGTAACATCTATTACAAAATGAGCGAAAAAGCACCCTTTATGGTATTCTCGGGAACTAACTCGAGATATCTTGCAGAGAAAATCTGCGCAAGTCTCAATTGTCCTCTGGGAAACATGAACATCACCCACTTTGCAGATGGTGAGTTTGCCGTTTCTTACGAAGAATCAATTCGTGGCGCACATGTATTCCTTGTGCAGTCTACTTTCCCTAACTCAGACAACTTAATGGAACTTCTCCTGATGATCGACGCCGCCAAACGTGCATCTGCAAAGAGCGTCGTAGCTGTTATCCCCTATTTCGGATGGGCACGTCAGGACAGAAAAGACAAACCTCGTGTATCTATCGGAGCTAAATTGGTAGCCGACCTGCTTTCAGTAGCAGGTATCGACCGACTGATTACCATGGATTTGCATGCAGACCAGATTCAGGGATTCTTCAATATCCCCGTAGATCACCTGTATGCATCAGCCGTATTCCTCCCCTATATCCAGTCATTGAAACTGGAAGACCTGGTGATTGCTACACCGGACGTAGGTGGTTCAAAACGCGCCAGCACTTTCTCCAAATACCTTGGTGTACCTTTGGTACTCTGCAACAAGTCACGTGAAAAAGCCAATGAAGTAGCTTCCATGCAAATCATCGGTGATGTGAAAGACAAAAACGTAGTATTGATCGATGACATCGTAGATACAGCAGGCACCATCACCAAAGCTGCCAATATCATGATGGAAGCCGGAGCCAAATCCGTACGCGCTATTGCCAGCCACTGTGTAATGTCTGACCCTGCTTCTTTCCGTGTGCAGGAATCCGGATTGACTGAAATGGTATTTACAGACAGTATCCCTTACGCTAAGAAATGCGCGAAAGTGAAACAACTGAGCATCGCTGATATGTTTGCAGAAACAATCAAGCGGGTAATGAATAACGAGTCCATCAGTTCACAATATATCATCTAAATGAAGAATGATGAGTAAAGGATAAGATAAAGAAAGCCGGCTAAACTTGAATTTAGCCGGCTTTCTTATTTATCTATAATTCTTTCTTTTAAAGAAGTCTTCCCATTTTATAGGTTCCTTTTTTGATCACCTTTCCGTCTTTATCTGTTTCCACAAAAGGGCCATCTTTCTTTCCTTGTTTGAAGAAGCCTTCGAAGCGGTTACCGTCTTTGTCGATCTGAACGCCTTGTCCGTCTTCCAGTCCGTCTACGAAACCACCTTTATATTGCATACCGGCAACGGTTTTCAGAGAGCCCTGACCGTGAGGACGATTATTTTTCCAGTCTCCTTCGTAAACATCCCCGTTACTCCATTTATAGATACCTTTGCCTTCGCGTTTATTGTTTTTCCAGTCACCTTCATACACAGCACCGTTTGCCCACGTGAAGGTACCTTTTCCATCCTGCATACCGTCTTTGAAATTTCCTACATATTTATCTCCATTGGCATGATAGTAAACGCCTTCTCCGGTACGTTCTCCCAAAAGATAAGAACCTTCGTAGCGATCTCCCGTATGGAAAAAATAAGTACCTTTTCCATGCTGGATATCATCTGCCCAGTCACCGTCATACTTGTCTCCGTTGGTATATTCGAATACGCCTTTTCCGTGACGTACATCATCTTTCCAGTCACCGTCGTACTTGCAGCCATCGTCCCAGTTCATGGTACCTTTGCCGTTCTTCTTGTCATTCTTCCAGTGACCGCTGTATTTAGCACCGTTCGCCCACGTATAAGTACCTTCGCCTTCACGCTTGTCGTTCGCCCAGTTGCCCACGTATAAGTCGCCATTATGATAATACATCGTTCCGGCACCATGCTGATAATCCTGGAACCACATTCCGTCATAACGGTTATTATTCATAAAATAATAGATTCCTTTTCCGTGTTGCTGATCCTGGAACCACTGACCTTCGTACTTCTCTCCATCCGGAAAAGAATAGATTCCGTAGCCTTCACGTTTTCCTTTGATATATTCCCCTTCGTAGACATCCCCATTTTTAAAGACCGTTTTCCCTTTTCCGTTCGGTTTGCGTCCTTTCATCTCTCCTGTATAGACGCTACCATCTTTGAAAGTATAATTTCCGATTTTTATTTCTGTAGAGAATGTGTCTTTCAACTTTCCGAAGAACCCACCTTTGCTGGTATTGTTATCTTGTGCCATCACTCCTCCCTGTGCAAGAAGAGTCAAAAAAAGTGTAGTATATAGATATTTCCTCATTAGTTTTACTCGTTACTCATTAAAATTACAGTTTGGACAAAGATACAACTTCTCTCCCAAAAAGTGCCATACCGGAAAGCAAATTATGACAACTTTTTACCAGCAATGACCTCTTTTAATGTCTCTTTGCACAAATAGCGCTGTGCCAATTCCTGTATTTCCTGAGGTGTCACCTCATTTACAGCCTGCAAAGAACGGGAGAAATACTGGTCATCCAGCCCCGAAGTAGCAATAAAAATCCACGCATCCGCCAGCGAGAAAGGCGATTCATAGCTCCGGCACATTTCGCCCAGCATATAGTTGCGCACCATCGTCAGTTCTTCCATAGGAACAGGCTCCCGGTGTAGTTTGTCTATCTCATTATATACTTCCTGTATCAGCGGTTCCACGTATTCATTATCCGTTTCGGTCGAGATTCCCAGCAAACCGCTATCCGGATAGAACATAATTCCGGCAGAAATCCCATAAGTATATCCTTTCTCTTCACGGATATTAGACATCAGACGGCTGCCAAAGTATCCTCCGAACAGCGTCATCAGTACGCGTAATTTCAGATAGTCAGGATTCTGACGGGTAATGGTGGTACATCCCATCTTCACCGCACTTTGCAAAGCGTCTTCACGCTCTATGAATATTCGTTTTTCGGGAACGGCAACGAATGAAAATATCGGTTTTGATGCTTTCAGCTGATATTGTCCGAAAGGAGTCCCGAAAGCACCGGTCACCCGGCGAATGATATCTTCCGTCACCTTACCCGACAGGAAAATGGAACAGTTGCCCGAATGATAATGCCGTCCGTAGAAATCACGGAGTACTTCCGGTGTAATGGCATGATAATCCTCCTCCACTACAATTTGCCCGCATGGATGCTGTGTCCCGTAAAGCGCCTGTAACAGGCCACGGTGTGCAAGGAAGTCTACTTTAGAAGTATTGACCAGATATTGCTGGATATTCGTATCCAGGATGGTATGCAGTTCTTTCTCCGGAAACACAGGTTCCTTAATCATGGATTCCACGACTTCCAGCGTTTTTGCCAGATACTTGTTCAACGAGTAGACAGTGATATAAGCATACTCCGACGAACTGGACAGTTCGAGCCATGAACCATAATAATCCAGTTTCTCTGCAATGGTTGCCGCCGTATACTTCTGCGTGCCTTCGCGTAGCATCCGGTTTGTAAACAGCGCCTGCAACTTCTGCGACTGTTGCCAGCGCCCTCCGGCAAAAAGAATATCCATACGGACCACCTCCTGTTCACCGGCATTGACAACCGTCAACGGGACACCGTTCGGCAAAGTAGTCCGGACGGGAGAAAGGATATGGAAATTTTTCAGGGCTTGTATTTCAGGTTGTATCGTACGATCCATAAATCAGCTTCTGTTCTTCAAAAATTCTTCTGCATGTTTCAGATCCTGCGGTGTGTCGATACCGATCGTTTCCACGTCACTGATGCCTACCTTTATTTTATATCCATTCTCCAGCCAGCGCAACTGTTCGAGTGATTCTGCCAACTCCAGAGAGGATTGCGGTAGAGCGGTGATCTCCTTCAATACTTCCGTGCGATAAGCGTACAGACCGATATGTTTGTAATAGGTATGTCCCTTCAGCCAGTCTTCCTTATCGGCATTGCGCTGAAAAGGTATGATGGAACGGCTGAAATAAAGTGCGTTCCAATTCTTGTTGAGCACCACTTTCGGGGAGTTGACATTCTCCAGTACGGCAAACGGTTCATCGGCTGTGAAAGGCTTCACCAACGTAGCAATCTGCGTGGTAGGGTCTTCGAAACAAGCCTTTACAGCATTCAGCTGGGAAGGCTGGATGAAAGGTTCGTCCCCCTGTATATTGACTACCACATCAAAGTCGCCCCCGATCTTTGTGCACGCCTCATAGCAGCGGTCGGTACCACTTTTATGATCAATGGAAGTCATGACAACTTTTCCTCCGAATGCTTTTACGGCAGCTTCAATACGTTCGTCATCGGTAGCCACATAAGCATCATCCAAGATGCCCGCTACTTGTTCGTATACACGCTGTATCACCGTCTTCCCCCCCAGCATAGCCAATGGTTTCGCAGGGAAACGGGTGGATGCGTAGCGGGCAGGTATTATTCCCAGAAATTTCATATCTGATTGTATTTTAATTCTTCTAATCCTTTCACAACATACTCTCTTTTCAGGTCTTCCGGCTTCAACACCCGGTCATCGAAAGAGAGCAAATCAATATCCAGACTGACTTTTTCTTCCTTCTTATCCTCCGGACGACGCCCGGCGGACTGCTCGATAGCTTTCAGCTCCTTGCGCACTCTTTCCTCCTCCGCTTCCGAGAAGAACATCGCCACCTGATTGGAGAACAATGCCGGACTTCTGAAAAACAAAGGGCGTGTCTCCTGTTCAGACGTAAAGCGGATGGTAGGAAACAAATCCACCAGTCTCCTGCGAGCCAGAAGAAGATTCTCTTTCCGGTTGTAGTTACTTCCGATACAAATGATACATTTATGCACGATGAGAGGTTTAATTAAACAAATCGTCCAGTCCCGTTTCTTCGAAGACTTCTCCGTCCGGTGTTTCCGAACCGGCACAAGGGTCAAAACCTTCGGGCAGTTTAAACGTTTCCGTCTGGCTGTATCCCAAAGTCGGGTCATCGTAGACTTTCTTCATATAAGTTGCCCAGATAGGCAATGCGGCGGCAGCCCCTTGTCCATAAGTCATTGTACCAAAGTGGATGTCACGTTCATCACCTCCTACCCAGCAACCGGACACCAATGATGGAGTAAAGCCCATAAACCAGCTATCCGAGTTATCATTGGTCGTACCTGTTTTACCGCCCATATCGGCCGTAATTCCGTAACGGCGAACACGTCCGCCTGTTCCTTCATTGATAACGGAACGAAGCATTACCAACATCTTGTATGCGCTCGAAACACTGATAACTTCTTCCATCTGCGGTGCAAACGTAGAAAGCACATTGCCGTCACTATCTTCAATGCGGGTGACGAATAACGGAGCTACCCGAATCCCCTTATTGGCAAAAGCTGTATATGCGCTTACCATTTCACCGACAGAAATTTCGCAGGGACCCAAACAAAGTGAAACAACAGGGTCGATCGCCTTGTTTCGTACACCAAAACTATGAATCAGCCTTACAAGGTTATAAGGATTCAGTTTACCCATCAGGTAAGCCGAAATCCAGTTATCCGAATTGGCCAGTCCCCATTTCAGAGTCACCATTTCACCATAACGTTTATTATTGGCGTTTCGGGGAGTCCATGCCTCTCCTGTTTCGGTAATCAGCGTTTGTTCTACATGACGCACCTGATCACAAGGTGAAAATCCGTTCTCCATCGCCAGTGTATACAGATACGGCTTGATAGTAGAACCTACCTGACGGCGTCCCACCATTGCCATGTCATATTGGAAATATGTATAATTCGGTCCTCCAACATACGCCTTCACATATCCGGTCATCGGGTCCATCGACATGAATCCTGTACGCAGGAAGTGTTTGTAATAGCGAATAGAGTCCATCGGAGTCATAATCGTATCCTTCTCACCTGCCCAGGTGAAAACAGACATTTCCTGAGGAGTATCGAATGCTTTGCGAATCTCCTGTTCAGAAGCACCCGCTGACTTCATTACATTATAACGTTCGGTTTGTTTCATGGCTCTGGTCAGCAATTCTTCCACCCGCGCCTGCGGCAATGCCCTTGCATACGGGGCGTTCTTACTTCCTTGTTTTTCTTTAAAGAACAGAGGTTGCAAGAAGTCGCCTAAATGTTCTTTGATAGCATCCTCAGCGTATTGCTGCATATGCGAATTGATGGTGGTATAAATCTTCAGACCATCCGTGTAGATATTATAATTCGAGCCGTCTTTCTTTTTATTTTTGGCGCACCAGCCGTACAGCGGATTTGTTTCCCATGAAAGTGAATCTTCATAATACTTCTGCATCTGCCAGCCGCGGTACTCGCTCTTAACCGGTTTCTTGGCAGTCATCACACCACGAAGATATTCGCGGAAATAGGTTGCCAGACCTTCTTTATGGTCTACACGGGTATATGCAAGTTTCAGCGGAAGTGCCTGCAAAGAATCACATTCCGCATCCGAGATGTAACCGGCTTTTTCCATCTGACGCAGTACGACGTTACGACGTCCCAATGCATTCTCACGGATTTTCGGATTTCGGGATACCGGATTATAACGGGACGGATTCTGACACATTCCCACCAACATCGCTGCCTGCTCTATTTTCAAATCTTTGGGTTCACAGCCGAAATAAGTAGACGCGGCTGTCTTTATACCGACAGCATTATTCAGGAAGTCGAACTTATTAAGATACATTGTCAGAATCTCTTCTTTCGTATAGTAACGTTCCAGTTTTACGGCAATCACCCATTCGATCGGTTTCTGCAACAGACGCTGCATAGTATTGCTTGCCACCTTTTCCGTAAACAACTGTTTTGCCAGCTGTTGTGAGATCGTACTACCTCCACCCGCACTTTTCTGCAACAATAATCCACGCTTGACGATGGCACGGAAAAGTGCCTTCGCATCAATACCGGAATGTTCGGCAAAGCGAACATCCTCCGTCGCAATCAGCGCATGAATGATGTTGGGAGAAAGATCGGCATAGCTGCTGTATACACGATTATTTTTTTCCATTGAGAAGGTACCCAGTACTTTCCCGTCTTCCGAGAATACCTCAGTTGCAAATTTATAATTGGGATTTTCCAGTTCTTCCACAGGAGGCATATAGCCTATCCAGCCCTTAGAGATAGACACAAAAACAACTACGATAGCTATTAAAGCAACTGCCAACAATACCCAAAGAGCGTTTATTATTTTTCGAATCATGTTTCTTCTAGCTTAAAAAAGATGCTTATAATTAAGCCGCAAAGGTAGATAAAATATAGCATACAGCAAACGAGTTTTTGATTTATTTGATATTTTAAAACCAACCGAAAAACGAATAAAAAGAGAAAAAAAGTTTGTATTTTACATTTTCTTCGTACCTTTACACTCCGGTAAAACAAGTTCTATCCACATAAAAGATAACAAAATGGAAAACAGAAGTTTAGTAACCATTGCCGAACATTCTAAAGAAAAAATCCTCTACATGCTCGAAATGGCGAAGCAGTTTGAAATGAACCCCAACCGCCGGTTATTGCAAGGTAAGGTAGTAGCAACCCTGTTCTTCGAACCTTCCACCCGTACCCGTTTGAGTTTCGAAACAGCAGCCAATCGCCTCGGCGCACGCGTCATCGGATTTACTGATCCGAAAGCAACCAGCTCCTCAAAAGGAGAAACACTCAAAGACACGATCATGATGGTTAGCAGCTATGCGGATATTATCGTCATGCGACACTATCTCGAAGGAGCTGCCCGATATGCCAGCGAAGTAGCACCCGTACCCATCGTCAATGCAGGAGACGGAGCCAACCAGCACCCGTCACAAACGATGCTCGACCTCTACTCCATCTACAAAACTCAGGGAACACTGGAAAACCTGAACATCTTTCTGGTGGGAGACTTGAAATACGGACGCACCGTCCACTCACTACTGATGGCTATGCGTCACTTCAATCCTACATTCCACTTCATCGCCCCCGATGAACTGAAAATGCCGGAAGAATATAAGCTATACTGCAAAGAGCATCAGATCAAATACATTGAACATACCGAATTTACCGAAGAAATTATCGCTGATGCCGACATCCTGTACATGACCCGTGTGCAACGCGAACGCTTCACCGACCTGATGGAATACGAACGAGTGAAAAATGTATATATCCTGCGCAACAAGATGCTGGAGAACACCCGTCCGAACCTCCGCATTCTGCACCCGCTGCCCCGTGTCAACGAGATTGCTTACGACGTGGACAACAACCCGAAAGCATATTATTTCCAACAGGCGCAAAACGGTCTGTATGCCCGTGAAGCCATCCTTTGCGACGTATTAGGTATCACATTAGAGGACGTTAAAAACGATATTTTATTATGAGCGAAAATAAACAAGCATTGCAAGTAGCTGCCCTGAAAAACGGGACAGTGATTGACCATATCCCATCAGAAAAACTCTTTACTGTCGTACAGCTACTGGGCGTGGAGCAAATGAAGTGTAACATCACCATCGGCTTCAACCTCGACAGCAAAAAGCTAGGGAAAAAAGGCATTATCAAAATCGCCGACAAGTTTTTCTGCGACGAAGAAATCAACCGCATATCGGTAGTAGCACCTTACGTAAAACTGAACATTATCCGCGACTATGAAGTCGTTGAAAAGAAAGAAGTCAGAATGCCGGACGAACTGCACGGCATCGTAAAATGCGCCAATCCGAAATGTATCACGAACAATGAACCTATGCCTACGTTATTTCATGTGATAGACAAGGATAATTGCATCGTGAAGTGCCATTATTGCGAGAAAGAACAGAAACGCGAGGAAATCACCATCCTCTAGTTTCTCCATTCCTCATTCTTAATTTTTTATTAAATTGAAACAAGACTGGAAACCGGGAACGATGATCTATCCGCTGCCTGCCGTATTGGTGAGTTGCGGAAAAGATGAAAGTGAATATAATATTATAACAGTAGCATGGACGGGTACGATTTGCACAAACCCGCCCATGTGCTATATATCCGTACGACCGGAACGACACTCCTACGACATCATCAAGAAAAATATGGAGTTCGTCATCAATCTGACAACTAAAGATATGGCGTTCCCCACCGACTGGTGCGGAGTACGTTCGGGACGGAATTATCGTAAATTCGAAGAGATGAAACTCACTCCGGGACGCTGCACCGTAGTCAGCGCACCGCTGATCGAAGAGTCTCCCCTCTGCATCGAATGTCGCGTGAAGGAAATTGTTTCGCTCGGTTCGCATGATATGTTTATCGCCGATGTGGTAAACGTCCGTGCAGACGACCGGAACCTGAATCCCGAAACCGGCAAGTTCGAACTGGCGGAAGCGAACCCGCTGGTATATGTGCACGGAGGATATTACGACCTGGGAGAAAAAATAGGGAAATTCGGCTGGAGTGTAGAAAAGAAGAAATAAAGAAAAAAGTACTGCCATGAATATACTGCGCAACATAATTCTTTTCGGTTGGATGGCGATAGCTTGCACAGCTTTCGCCCAAGATCGTAACGCAGATAAAGTGGAACGTCCCAACACGAAGAAAATCAACTTCGGTATCAAAGCCGGATTTAATTCTTCCATGTTTATGGTATCCGAATTGAAAATCAAAGACGTAACGATCGACGAAGTACAAAATAATTATAAAATCGGTTATTTCGGCGCGATCTTCATGCGCTTTAATATAAAGAAGCACTTCATTCAGCCGGAAGCATCCTATAATGTCAGCAAAGGCGAGATCACCTTTGACAAACTTGGTTCGCAGCACCCTGCCATCGAACCCGATTATGCTTCCGTACAATCCGTACTTCACAGTATCGACTTCCCTGTTCTCTACGGATATAATGTAGTGAAAAAAGGACCTTACGGAATGTCTATCTTTGCCGGTCCCAAACTCCGGTATCTATGGGGAAAGCAGAACGAAATCACTTTCACAAACTTCGACCAGAAAGGGATTCATGAAAAGCTGTATCCGCTCAATGTCAGCGTCGTGATCGGTGTCGGCGTCAATATCTCCCGCATCTTTTTCGACTTCCGCTACGAACAGGGGATAGGAAATATCTCCAAATCCATCGTTTATGACAATATCAATTCAGACGGCAGCACGGGAGTCAGCCCTATCATTTTCCGCCGCCGCGACAGCGCATTAAGTTTCTCATTCGGATTCATTCTTTAAAGAACATCCGACAGCCGGCTGATGAACTTTTGATAGTCGGCAACCGGCAAAAACAGACACCTCCTATTCATTCCGTACGATAAATTATCCATTATCTATTAATTTCCTCCATTTACTAACATTTTTCTTATAGTTCCTTCGTTCTTTATTTATTTTCACTAACTTTGTGCGCTTAAAATAGGTATCTCGAATTAAAAATTTAATCTTACTTATAAAAAGAATGAAAAGAGACGACTTAATTTTCGACATCATCGAAAAAGAGCACCAACGTCAGCTGAAAGGTATCGAGCTGATTGCATCTGAAAACTTTGTAAGTGACCAGGTAATGCAGGCAATGGGTTCTTGCCTGACTAACAAGTACGCAGAAGGTTATCCGGGCAAACGTTACTACGGAGGTTGTGAAGTAGTTGACCAAAGCGAACAAATCGCTATCGACCGCCTGAAAGAAATCTTCGGTGCCGAATGGGCAAACGTACAACCGCATTCAGGAGCACAAGCCAATGCAGCCGTATTTCTGGCTGTTTTGAATCCAGGCGACAAGTTTATGGGATTAAACCTCGCACACGGCGGACACCTTTCTCACGGTTCATTAGTAAACACTTCCGGCATTATCTACACTCCTTGCGAATACAATCTGAATCAGGAAACCGGCCGTGTAGACTACGACCAGATGGAAGAAGTTGCTTTGCGCGAAAAGCCGAAAATGATTATCGGCGGTGGCTCTGCTTATTCCCGCGAATGGGACTACAAACGTATGCGTGAAATCGCAGATAAAGTAGGCGCTATCCTGATGATCGACATGGCTCACCCTGCGGGTCTGATCGCTGCCGGACTGTTGGAGAACCCGGTTAAATATGCACACATCGTCACTTCGACTACACATAAAACACTTCGCGGACCTCGTGGTGGGGTCATCATGATGGGAAAAGATTTCCCTAATCCTTGGGGAAAGAAAACTCCGAAGGGTGAAATCAAAATGATGTCTCAATTACTGGATTCAGCTGTATTCCCAGGTGTACAGGGCGGACCGTTGGAACACGTAATCGCTGCCAAAGCCGTAGCTTTCGGCGAAATCCTGCAACCGGAATACAAGGAATATGCAAAACAGGTTCAGAAGAATGCTGCCGTACTGGCACAGGCTTTGATAGACCGTGGTTTTACAATCGTTTCCGGTGGTACGGACAATCACTCCATGCTGGTTGACCTGCGTAGCAAATACCCTGATCTGACAGGTAAGGTAGCAGAAAAAGCATTAGTTTCTGCTGACATTACCGTGAATAAGAACATGGTTCCGTTTGACAGCCGTTCTGCTTTCCAAACTTCCGGTATCCGTCTGGGTACTCCTGCCATCACAACCCGTGGTGCGAAAGAAGACCTGATGATCGAAATTGCCGAAATGATCGAAACTGTTCTGTCTAACGTGGAAAATGAAGAGGTGATCGCACAAGTACGTGCACGTGTCAATGAGACAATGAAGAAATATCCTCTTTTTGCTGATTAAGATTTCTTTCTTTGAGTAACCAAATGCCGGTAATGTGAATTAGCAGCATTTGTGTTCAACATTTCATAAAGAATTTCTTTTGAATTTTATAAGCCTGCTTTCTGTGAAGAAAACAGGCTTTTCTTTTTTATTTATTAACAGAATCAGACAAACTATCTGCTCGAAAAGATGTTTTCTTACTACAAAAAGAGAAATTGAAATACGCCTATACTCTTCCGGAAAGCAGCGACTTCAATCGTACAGTGTATCAGACAAGGTCAACATACCGGTACACTGGACTCTATATACAATCATCCCCGTCTTTCCACTTCTGATAGTTTGGGAAGACGGGGATTTATATTGGATGATTGACAGTACAGAAATATACTAAATGAAATAGTAAAAATCAGCTCAGTCCTTCAATTTCACCATCTACAATGTCGATATGCAACGCTTGCGGTTCTTTGGGCAATCCCGGCATACGAAGGATTTCTCCTGCAATCGCTACAATCATTTCGGCACCGTTATTAATCACTATATCCTTGATATGGAACTCGAAATTATTCACGGCGCCATAAATCTTCGGATCGGCAGAAAAAGAGTATTGTGTCTTGGCAATACAAACTGGATAATGAGTGATTCCCATTTTCTCAATCAGCTTGATACGGTTGCGGGCGATGCTGCTGTACGTAATGACGCTGGCTCCATAAAGGTTGGTAGCCACTTTCTCAATCTTCTGCTGTATGCTGTCTTCTTCTTTATACGTATAACGCAAAGGTTCGGACGGATTATTTTCTATCGTATCGACTACGAGGCGGGCCATATCTACCGCTCCATCACCACCTTCGCTGAACGCATTATTGATGGCGTAACCTACCCCCAACTGTTCGCAGTGCTCGCGCAGCATTTCCATTTCCTCGTCCGTGTCGGTGGCAAACTTATTGAAAGCAACCACTACCGTCTGCCCGAAGGAGCGAAGATTACGAATATGTTTATCCAGATTGCGCAATCCTTCTTTCAGTCCTTCCATGTTCGGTTCCTTGATGCGGTCGAGACTGACACCACCGTGCATCTTCAGTCCTTGCGCCGTAGCGACAATCACAGTCAGTTTGGGCTGGAGTCCGCTTTTGCGGCATTTGATGTTATAAAACTTTTCAGCGCCGAGGTCTGCGCCGAATCCGGCTTCCGTAATCACATAGTCACCGAATGACATTGCCAGTTTGGTGGCAAGAATAGAGTTACAGCCATGAGCGATATTGGCAAACGGTCCGCCGTGTACGAAAGCGGCGGTACCTTCGGTCGTCTGCACCAGATTCGGATGGATGGCGTCTTTCAGCAATACCGTGATAGCTCCCGCCACTCCGAGATCTTTCACCGTAAAAGGCTGGTCATCATATGTAAAACCAAGCAGAATATTTTCAATGCGGCGGCGCAAGTCTTCCACATCTTTGGAAAGGCAGAGAATGGCCATAATTTCCGAAGCCGGAGTAATATCGAAGCCTGACTCCTGCGTGATGCCGTTCGACTTGGGTCCGAGTCCGACTACGATGCTGCGCAACGAACGGTCGTTCACGTCGAGCACCCGACGCCAGAGAATTTCTTTCAATCCGAAACCTTTCGCCTGATTCTGATAAAGATAATTATCGAGCAAAGCAGAAATCATGTTATGCGCGGAAGTAATCGCATGAAAGTCTCCCGTAAAATGAAGGTTGATCTTCTCCATCGGAAGCACCTGTGCATATCCCCCACCCGCTGCTCCTCCCTTCATACCGAAGCAAGGACCGAGAGACGGCTCGCGCAAAGCGACAATCGCCTTCTTTCCGATTTTGTTCAGTCCCAGGGCGAGACCGATAGATACTGTAGTTTTGCCGATACCCGCCTTTGTCGCTGTGATGGCAGTTACCAGGACAAGGTTACTTTTCTTCACTTTCTCCTCGTCGATCAGTTGTTCGGGAATCTTCGCGATGTAGCGACCATAATTTTCGACTTCTTCACGAGGGATTCCGATGCTTTCGGCAACTTGCTTGATCTTTTTCAACTCGACACTGCGAGCTATTTCTATGTCTGATTTCATACAGAATATGATTAGTTTTATTTGAAGTGACAAAAGTATAACAAAAAAGCGAAACTGAGAAATTTAAGACGCTCTCTCGTTTGCCCGGGACTTCCGCACAATTAATTTATATTTTTAGAAACTATGACGATAACGTACTTAACCCACTAAACTCTTTTTGCACAAGAACTGTTGTTATGAACATAACCTAAACAAGAACAACATATATGGAATGGATTATTAATCAACTCAGGGATCATCCCGAACTTGCCATTTTCCTCACTTTATTCGCCGGCTTCTGGCTGGGCAGATTCAAAATAGGAAAATTTTCGTTGGGAACAGTAACCAGCGTGCTACTGGTCGGAGTACTGGTGGGACAATTAAACATTAGTGTAGACGGCCCGATGAAAGCTGTCTTTTTCCTCCTGTTTTTATTCGCTGTGGGCTATAAGGTAGGTCCGCAATTCTTTCGCGGATTGAAGAAAGACGGATTGCCGCAAGTAGGATTTGCCGTCCTGATGTGCTTTGTCAGCCTCATCGCCCCATGGATACTTGCCAAAATCATGGGCTACCATGTAGGCGAGGCTGCCGGATTGCTGGCAGGCTCACAGACCATTTCCGCAGTAATCGGTGTGGCAAGCGACACGATCAATCAATTAAGCATCAGCGATACGCAGAAAGCGACATTTATCAATGCCATCCCCGTAGCATACGCTGTGACTTATATTTTCGGTACGGCAGGTTCCGCATGGATTCTGGCTTCACTCGGTCCCAAAATGCTGGGCGGACTGGAGAAGGTGAAAGCGGACTGCAAAGAGCTGGAAGCCAAAATGGGAACTTCCGAAGCAGATGAACCCGGATTTTACACCGCCCTCCGCCCCGTCGTATTCCGTGCTTATAAAATAGATAACGAATGGTTCGGCAAAGGAAAAACGGTCAGCGAACTGGAGAACTATCTGGTGGAAAACGATAAACGGCTGTTTGTAGAACGCGTACGGCAAAAGGGCGTCATAGAAGAAGTCACCCCGGATATGCTTCTACAACCGGGCGATGAAGTCGTATTAAGCGGCCGCCGTGAATATGCAATCGGCGAAGAAGACTGGATCGGTCCGGAAGTGATCGACGCCCAACTGCTCGACTTTCCGGCAGAGACGCTTCCGGTAATGGTCACCCACCGCACATTCGCAGGCGAAAAGGTCTCCACGATCCGTGCGCTGAAATTCATGCACGGAGTCAGTATCCGCAGTATCAAGCGAGCAGGCATCAATGTTCCGGTACTCGCTCAGACAGTGATCGACTCCGGCGATATCCTCGAACTGACCGGAACAAAACTCGAAGTAGAAACTGCCGCCAAACAGATGGGCTATATCGATCGCCCCACCAACCAGACAGATATGATCTTCGTGGGACTGGGTATCCTGCTCGGTGGTCTGGTCGGCGCACTTGCCATTCACCTGGGAGGTATCCCGATCAGCCTGTCCACCAGTGGAGGTGCCTTGATCGCAGGACTCGTATTCGGCTGGCTGCGCAGCAAACATCCGACCTTTGGCGGTATCCCCGAACCTTCGTTGTGGGTATTGAATAATGTGGGATTGAATATGTTTATCGCTGTTGTCGGCATCGCTGCCGGACCTAGTTTCGTGACCGGTTTCAAGGAAGTAGGATTCAGCCTGTTTATCGTCGGTGCACTGGCAACCGCCATCCCTCTTCTCAGCGGACTGCTGATGGGAAGATATCTGTTCAAGTTCCACCCTGCCCTCACACTGGGATGTACAGCCGGAGCACGTACCACAACCGCCGCACTGGGAGCTATTCAGGATGCATTGGGAAGCGACACTCCCGCGTTAGGATACACCGTGACGTATGCAGTCGGTAATACACTACTGATTATCTGGGGAGTAGCCATCGTATTGCTCATGTAAATGTCAGTATAATGAATGTATAGGAAATCAAAATTAAGTATCAAAACAATAAGAACCATTATGGAAAAGAAAACAACTGGCACAGCTATCACCAAGAACTTTGCCAAAAAGATGGAAACGATCAGCCCTTTCGAACTTAAAAACAAGCTCATCGAAATGGCTGACGAGAGTATCAAGAAAATGGCCCATACCATGCTGAACGCAGGACGAGGCAACCCGAACTGGATTGCGACCGAACCGCGTGAAGCATTCTTCCTGTTAGGAAAATTCGGACTTTGCGAATGTCGCCGTGTCCAATCCCTGGAAGAAGGAATTGCAGGCATCCCACAACAGGAAGGAATAGCCGCCCGCTTCGAGGCTTTCCTCAAAGAGAACGAGAAAGAATCCGGAGCCAGGTTACTGAAAGAAACCTATAATTATATGCTGATGGAGCACGCAGCCGATCCGGACAGACTGGTTCATGAATGGGCGGAATCGGTCATCGGTGACCAGTATCCTGTCCCCGACCGTATCCTGCACTTCACCGAACTGATCGTACAGGATTATCTGGCACAGGAAATGTGCGACCGCCGTCCCCCTAAAGGCACATTCGACCTTTTCGCTACCGAAGGCGGAACGGCTGCCATGTGCTATGTATTCGATTCATTGCAGGAAAACTTTCTGTTGAATCAAGGGGATTCCATCGCCTTGATGATTCCTGTCTTCACGCCCTACATCGAGATTCCGGAATTACGCCGCTATCAGTTCGATGTTACCGAAATATCTGCCGATCAGATGACACCGGACGGGCTGCATACCTGGCAATATAAAGATGAAGATATCGATAAGCTGAAGAATCCGCAGATAAAAGCGTTGTTCATCACCAATCCGAGCAATCCGCCCAGTTATGCGCTGAGTCCGGAGACTGCCGCACGTATTGTCAACATCGTAAAGAATGACAATCCGAATCTGATGATCATTACGGACGATGTGTACGGAACATTCATACCTCACTTCCGTTCGTTGATGGCGGAGTTGCCGCATAATACACTCTGCGTCTATTCCTTCTCCAAGTATTTCGGAGCCACAGGATGGAGAAATGCAGTGATAGCCCTACACGAAGACAACATCTACGACAAAATGATTGCCCGCCTGTCGGAGGAGCAAACAGCAATCTTAAACAAGCGTTATGCAAGCCTCAGTTTACACCCCGAGAAGATGAAGTTTATTGACCGCATGGTAGCCGACAGCCGGCAGATTGCGCTGAACCATACCGCAGGACTCTCGCTGCCTCAGCAAATGCAGATGAGCCTGTTCGCCGCTTTCTCCCTTCTCGACAAGGAAGACCGGTACAAGGCAAAGATGCAGGAAATCATCCACCGTCGACTGCATGCACTCTGGGACAGCACCGGCTTCACGTTGATAGAAGACCCGCTGCGTGCCGGATATTATTCGGAAATCGATATGCTGGTATGGGCGAAGAAATTCTACGGTGACGAATTTGCAGACTATCTGCAAAAGACCTACAATCCGCTCGACGTTGTTTTCCGCCTTGCCAACGAGACTTCGCTCGTCCTGCTGAACGGCGGCGGATTTGCCGGACCGAAATGGAGTGTCCGTGTTTCGCTCGCCAATCTGAACGAAGCCGATTACGTAAAAATAGGACAAAGTATCAAGCGCGTACTGGATGAGTATGCAGAAAATAGGTAATACTTATTATTTAAAGCGGGAAGTATCCACCTCTTCCCGCTTTTTCTCCTTGTATCCTCCGAATTTGTAGTTGAAGGAAATACCGAAGGCACGGGTAGTCTTCATATAGTGATTCTTCACATTCTGTTGTCCGAAACGGACATTAGTCGAAATGGTGGAAGTATTAAATATGTCGTCGCATTTCAAGGTCAGTTGTGCTTTTCCCTTTGCGAAAGTATAGCGCAGGGCCGCATCCAGATTTCCCGAACGGGGAAGGTCGAAAATGCCTTGTATCGCTTTGTTCTGATAAAATCCGCTTAGGGTAAACTTCAAATCAGGTTTGGTGGAGAGAGTGAAGGTATTGTTCATGGTCAATACAAACGTATATAGTTTGCGGTCGAACGGGATATCCCAGAAATCACTGTCTTTCTGACGGTAACGGAAGCCGATTGCCGTGATGCGGGAGTCCAGCCATTTCTTCACTTTAAAGGGAACTACCATTACCAAGCCCGCCTGTTCCGAGAAGTCGAAGTTAAAGCATTTATAGATCTCGACCAGACGTTCCGGAGACTGGTAAAGCGTCTGCATTTCCTTGTTTTTCGTGCGGCTGTAATAGGCGGTCAGCACATATTTACCTTTTAATATATAGCTAATGTTAGCTTCGTAGTTGGTTGCCGGTTTGAGGAAGGGATTTCCCTGAATCTCGGAATAAGCGCCCATGTAGGAAGTGGAGTTCTGCATACTCCAGTATTCCGGATATTCCTTGTCGCTGCTCAATGAAAATTGCAGGATATGTCCCGGAGCAGGCAAATAAGTCAGGTTGGCAACCGGATACAGGCTCCATTCGTTCCACATATCCGTATGATATTGCTCGGCAGCCAGAGAGACATCCGCTGAAAGTTTCTCACCGAAGCTCTTGCTGAGTCCGGCATAAAAGTTCAGCGTCTGCTCGCGACGACGGGATTGCATGTTGTTGTCCGGCAGTAAAGTTTCCGTTTCGGGATCGAAATACATTTGATAACTATTGTCCAATGCGGTCGTATAAGCAATACCATAATTCAATCCCCAGTCTGCGCCCAAAGTATGTTCTTGTCCGGCATAGAAACGCCATTGGTTGATCCGTTGGTTATCTTTGCTCAGGAAGTTCAGTGTTTCTTCTCCCAGTGTGCTGTAAAGCAGCTGACTGCCGGGAGCATGATAATAGGTAAATTCCGCTCCGGCTTTCAGTCCGAAAGGAGTCTGATAGTCGAGTTTGGCATTATGGAGCTGTCCTTCCGAGTGCGAATCGGTGACCGAGTTCTGCGCACCGGTGACTGTGGCGTAAGGTTTGACATCGGTGAAAGCAGTGGTATAAACCAAGCTCAGCAAATGCTTGTCGGTAAAGGCATAGTCCATCCCAAGGCGTATCTGGTGATTGTTGTGGCGGGAAGTAGTGATATCATACATATTCATCGGATGCACCGAACCGTCGGCGAGCGTGTGAAGCGCTTCCTTGTCTGTCTCCCTCCGTTCGCGGCTGTAAGAGTAAGAGTAGAGAAGATCAGCAGAAAATTTGCGTCCGGAGTATAGAAGGCTCGCACGCTCTGCCAGAGATTCGTAGTGTAATTGGCTGTAAGCGGTATATAGTTCTCCCTGAAGAGAAGGTTCTTTTCCCATGCCCGAAGTCAGTATCAGATTGATCATCGGTCCGCGCACCTGATAACGTGCCGGAGCGGAATACATCACTTCCGCCTTTTCAATCCGACTGACGGGCATTGATTTCAGCAGGTTGCTTAATTGCTCTACAGAGAGGGTGGTCACTTTTCCGTTGATAACCACAGTGACCGGTTGCCCTCCCAACGTCAGGGCATCATTCATGGAGACAACTCCCGGCAGGTTCTTTACTGCATCATAGGCATTGTCTACCGGCAGGCTGCCGACCAGTCTCGGAACGTCGTATACCAGTTTCCCCTGTTCGGCTTTTACTACCGGACGTTCGCCGGTGATCATGACTTCGGGAAGTTCCCGATACAGGCTGTCTATATAGGCTACGTTTTTTACGCTGTCGGCAGGTTCCTGCGCTGTCTGTACCTGCTGTGCAGAAGCGTACATCCAATACATGAAAAGTAACAAAAGCAGTAAATAAGTTCGTTTCATATCGCATTTATTTTTGAGTATGCTGCAAAATACGGGAGAAAAAACGAAACTTTACGTTATCGCCGGCTTATCTAGTGTTATTTAGTCTTATCAAAGAGAAGAAAAATAACAGTTTCATACTATCTTTGTCCGTATGAAACTACCGTTGAAACATATCATTATCCTTGTCATCTGCTCGCTGACAGGCATCTTTGTTTACCAGACATATTGGCTGACAGGGCTTTACCGCACGATGAAGCAGGAAATGAACAATAATATAAAAGACGCCATGCGTACGAGCGACTTTAATGAAATCGTGCTTCGCGTCAACGAACTGCAAAAGGATAATGTGGAACATGGTTCGGTCACCGTTTCCGCCGGATATGGTGCAGACGGCAAGTCGCTGGTGACAAGCCAGACTGTCTCTTATACAGACAGTACCTACAAAGACACCCTGCATACACGCACGGAAACAGCAGTAGATACCCTGGCCGTCAATGACAATGATCCGGATGCCAGCGCCGTTGCCTCCAGCGAAAGCGGACTCGATGTATTATTAAAGAGACAGGACTCGATGAAAGAACTCATACTCAGCGTCCAACAGGGTATGCACTCCGGCGTGGACACCTACATCGACATCAACCTGCAAAAATATGACAGTCTACTGACCGATGTACTGAAAGCACACAACATAGATGTACCTCACCACACCTTATATATATACAGCGGAGCCACTCAGGATTCATCCCAGACATTCATAGATACACTGGGCATCGCAGGAGACAGCACCTATATCCCCAGCCCGAAAGCCATCCGCTACGATTACGAATTCAACAGGCATCACAGTCAACGCTACCAACTGATAATGGAACCCATCACCTCACTGGTATGGAAACAAATGACCGGCATCCTGGTCACTTCATTTGTCATCTTCCTCATCCTCGGATTTTCCTTCTGGTTCCTCATCCGCACACTGCTGAAACAAAAGACGCTGGAAGAAATGAAGAGCAACTTTACGAACAACATCACGCATGAGTTAAAGACTCCGATTGCCGTGGCGTATGCCGCCAACGATGCGCTGCTGAATTTCAACCAGGCGGAAGAGAAGAGCAAACGTGACCAATATCTGCGCATCAGCCAAGAACAGCTACAGCGCTTGAGCGGACTCGTCGAACAGATTCTTTCCATGAGCATGGAAAGCCGCAAGACGTTCAGACTGCACCCCGAAGAGATTTGTCTGAAAGAACTGATTACTTCTTTAATAGAGCAGCACCAGCTAAAAGCGGATATCCCCGTACACATAACACTGGAAACAGAACCGGAAGCACTAACGATAGTAGCCGACCGCACTCATTTCAGCAATATCATCAGTAACCTGATAGACAATGCCGTGAAATATTCGAAACAAGAAGCAGAGATTACGATTCAGTGCCGCCAAACGGAAGAAACGGTGACTATCACCGTCTCTGATCATGGAATAGGTATTCCGCTGGATAAGCAGAAACATATATTCGACAAATTCTATCGCGTTCCGACCGGGAATCTTCATAACGTGAAAGGATACGGCTTAGGGCTTTTCTATGTCAAAAGCATGGTCGAAAAACATGGAGGCACCATCACCGTCAAAAGTGAATCCGGCAAAGGAAGTACATTTACCATTACTATCTAAAACATCAGAACCATGAGCAAAAACGACATTACAGTATTGTTGGTGGAAGACGAGCTGACACTCGCCATGATTATCAAAGATACGCTCGAGGAAAACGGTTTTACCATCCATACCGCCTCCGACGGCGAAGAAGGATTGCATCTTTTCTTTGAACTTCGGCCGGACGTGCTGGTGGCCGATGTGATGATGCCCAAAATGGACGGCTTCGAAATGGTACGCCGCATCCGGCAGACGGACAAGCAGACACCTGTACTGTTTCTGACTGCCCGTTCGGCCATCAACGATGTGGTAGAAGGATTCGAACTCGGAGCAAACGATTATCTGAAAAAGCCTTTCGGCATGCAGGAACTGATCATACGTATCAAGGCGCTGATGGGAAAAGCGTTCAGCTTCACGGAGACAAAGGTATCCAGCCGTTTTGAGATAGGAAGTTATCTGTTCGATCCGGTCGCGCAGACATTGCTGCATGCCGGAGTGAGACAGGAACTCTCCCACCGCGAGTCGGAAATACTGAAACGGCTTTGTGAGAACCGGAATCAGGTGGTCAATACGCAGGACGTTCTGCTGGAACTTTGGGGGGATGACAGTTTCTTCAATTCCCGGAGTCTGCATGTATTCATCACGAAACTGCGGCATAAGTTGTCGCAGGATGAGCAAATACGTATCGTCAATGTGCGGGGAATCGGCTATAAACTCATTGCAAACTAAGCTCTAAAATAGTGTCACTATCCTACTGGCATAGTGTCACTATCCCCACAGGATACTTACACTATCTTAGTGGGATAGTGACACCATCCCGACGAGACAGCAGCACACTCCTTTTTAAAGGATTTTTCTCTAAGAAAACATAACGGAAGCAGGCAGTCAGACTAAAAATCTCTATCTTTGTCATCAATCAACCTTTACGAAGATGAGAAAACTGATTCTATTTCTTTCGCTGATATTATCGGTCGGTTTTGCATCCGCACAGTCGGAAGTTCCTTCCGATAGTATTCGTCGTGCTCCGTCGAGCAATATAAAGGAATTCGGTGGCTTCCTGCTCGATATGGGATTAATGAATGTGGCCCCTCCCAAACTTCCGAAATTCAGTCTCGATGTACCGGATGTAAGTAAAGACTATAATCAGATATTCCGTCTGAATACAGACGCGACCTATACGCAGGGATTCACCGACGCATTTTCTTCCCCTTTCTCCGGTTTCGGATATGGGTATGGCTGGGGATTGTCGTCTTCACCGCAGTTCATGCAGATGGGTACCTTCAAACTGAAAAACGGATGGAAAATCAATACATACGGAGACTATGACAAAGACGGATGGAAAGTGCCCAACCGTAGTGCCATGCCTTGGGAGAAGAATAATTTCCGGGGAGCATTCGAACTGAAGTCCTCCAATGGTAATTTCGGTATCCGGATAGAGGTTCAGCAGGGACGGAACGGTCTTTATTAACTACGCTACTCATTATGATCGACTTGTTTCGGCTATTAGCATATCCTGATTAGCTATTAGCATAATCCGATTAGCTAATAGCTAATCAGGATATGCTAATAGGATATTTCAATCATCAATAACAAGATGAGTTATTTACTCAACTAACGTTTATTCTGCTTCAAAAGCTCTGTCTGCCGCAGCCATCGCGTCGGCTACACGGTCGCACCATGAATCGAACTCCGGATCAGGAGTCTGTGTTTCGGGGTGCGAAAGCATATATTGCACTGACTGCCTTAAACCATCCGCCATCGAAGTTGTACAGATAAAGTCCGGCACAAGGCGTTTTATTTTCGAATTATCAAAGACTACCGTTGCGGCTTTATCCCCCAACAGTTCGCCCCGAAAGTCATAGTTCCCGCCATGTCTCGCAAGAAAATCGGAAGCCACATGAAGTGCGTTCAGAGGTTTCCCCAGCGCATCGGCAATGGTTTGATAAATCTGATTCCAAGTCATACTCTCATCTGTGGTGATATGGAAGGCATTCCCGATGGCATGAGGGTTAGCCATCAGTCCTACATATCCTTTGGCAAAATCTTTGGAATGTGTCAGTGTCCACAAGGAACTTCCGTCACCGGGGATAATAACCGGTTTCCCGTCAAGGATACGTTTAAGTATCTGCCAGTTCCCCTTATTTCCATGCAGGCTTACAGGAGGTTTCGTTCCATTATACGTATGGCTGGGACGGACAATCGTAATCGGGAAACCGGTGGTACGGTATGCTGTCATCAACACTTCTTCGGCGGCAATCTTATGCCGTGAATATTGCCAGTAAGGATTCACTAAAGGGGTACTTTCCGTGATACGGTAATCAGCCAACGGTTTTTGGTAAGCGGATGCACTGCTGATAAAAATATATTGTTTCGTCTTATTACGGAACAGACGGATATCACGTTCTACATCTTCTGCCGTGTAAGCGATGAACTGAGCTACGACATCATAACTTTCATCTGCAATAGCTTTCGCCACAGCTTCCTCATCGTGAATGTCGGCAATGATACTGCCCACACCTTCCGGCAGTTTTTTTGAGCCCCGGTTAAGCAGTGTTATCTCCCACCCTCTCTGTTGAGCCAATTCTACTACATCGGTACTGATCGTACCGGTTCCTCCAATGAATAATGCTTTCATAAAACAAGTCTTTTTAAATTCGCAGGAACAAATATATTAATTCTACTATTCACATCCCGTGATTATCCCGTTTTTTTGTTTCCGACACGCTGATATTTAGCTGGAAAAAGTGAGTTTGCCTCCTACTGCCCGCCGGCATTGTATACAAATTACTGAATCTTATACCCAAATTACTGTTTTGCAAATCCGGAATGAGAAAGATACATTTAAAAGCTTTATCTTTGTGACAGATCAAAACTGTAAGCCGTATGGAAGAAATAACAAAAATTGAAAGCATTGACCAGTATGACCAACTGTTCGGACTAGAGACCTTGCACCCGCTGGTAAACGTGATCGACTTTTCGAAAGCGACAAAGACGGTAGACTACTATCGTATGAATATCGGATTCTACTCTCTGTTTCTGAAAGACGCAAAATGTGGCGATCTCAGATATGGACGGAAGTATTATGACTATCAGGAAGGAACCGTTGTCTGCATGGCTCCGGGACAGGTTATCGGGATAGATAACCGCAAGCAGACACCAATTCGTACAAAATCTATCGGTCTTTTATTTCATCCCGATTTAATCCGGGGAACTTCTTTAGGGCAGAACATCAAACACTATAATTTCTTCTCTTACGAAGTGAATGAAGCACTGCATCTCTCCGAACAGGAAAGGGAAATCGTGACCGACTGTATCCACAAAATACAAATCGAACTGGAACATGCCATCGACAAACACAGCAAGCAGCTCATTGTCCGCAATATAGAACTATTGCTCGACTATTGCATGCGCTTCTACGAACGGCAATTCATCACCCGTAATCAGGCGAATAAAGATATCATCGTGAAGTTCGAACAGTTATTGGACGAGTATTTTCAGAATCAGACTGCACTTACCGAAGGACTTCCTTCTGTAAAATACTTTGCGGACAAAGTCTGCCTTTCTTCCAATTACTTCGGAGACCTGATCAAGAAAGAAACAGGAAAAACGGCACAGGAATATATCCAGCACCGGATCATAGAACTTGCCAAAGAACGGATATTAGAAGGCAGCCAGACGGTCAGCCAGATTGCGTATGAACTGGGGTTCCAGTATCCGCAGCATTTCAGTCGGTTGTTCAAGAAGAATGTCGGATGTACGCCAAACGAATATAAGCAACAGAACTAAAAACAGCTCCACTAATCAGGATATTAGTTACGTCATGGGAGATAAAGTACTTAAGATAGGAAGTGTGCATCAATGTAATTGCTGCATGGGGAGTAAGACGCTGCACCCTCTGGTCAGTGTCATCGACCTTTCAAAAGCCGATTTATCCTCCCATACGGATTTCAAATTCGGATTTTACACGATTCTGTTGAGCGAATGCAAATGTGAAGCCTACAGATACGGACATCAGTACTACGACTTCTCGGACGGGACACTTCTCTGTCTGACTCCCGGCGAGTCAATCAGTATGAAGGATAGTGACAACACATGTCCTTCCAAAGGATGGATACTGGCGTTTCATCCCGACTTGATCTGCGGCACTGTGCTTGGAGCGAACATTCGTGACTATACTTTCTTCTCTTATCGTCCCGAAGAAGCACTGCATGTTTCATTACGTGAAAAGCAGGTCATACTGGAACTTCTGGATAAAATAAATGAAGAATTGCAACGCTGTATCGACTGCTATAGTCAGAAGATCATTTCCAAATACATCGAACTACTGCTTGATTATTGCGAACGCTTCTACGAACGCCAGTTCATCACACGCAATGAGGCTAACAAAAAGATTATCGAACGGTTTGACCGTCTTTTGGATGATCATTTCAATACTATACAAAGTCAGTCCTCCGATCTTCCCACTATTGAGGAGTGCGTCAGAGTACTTCGTCTTTCTCCCGCATATTTCAATGATTTGCTGGAATATGAAACGGGGAAATCGTACAAAGAATATCTTCAGTTCAAGCGTTTCGAGATAGCTAAAGAGTGGTTGATAAATACAGATAAAACACTCAGCCAGATAGCGCAGGAACTCGGTTTCCGGAATCCGCAATATTTCAGCCGCCTGTTTAAGAAGATCACCGGTTGTTTGCCGAATGATTTCAAGATGCCTAACTGACTTTTCTCTTAATAAAAATAGAATTGAGAATTCAAATTCTTAATCAATGTTATAAAACATACTATTTTTCTTGGATAATTTGCAAAGTTCACAGAAGTCCGTATCTTTGCAATGTGTTTTTCATAGTATTAGATTTAAGGTTAACAAAGGTTGGAGCAAGGCGTTGCTCCTTTTTTTATGTCCATACGTGAGCTATTGGACTTTCGTATATAGTAGAATTACGTTATTTTTCAGTAGATTTGCAGTAACACTTGAAAAGGATACATTCAGATTATATTCTGAATATATAAATCAAAAAGTGCTCTTTTTACGTTATATATCAAGAAGTAACTTTAATCCTGACAAAACAATGAAGACAGAGCGGAAATATCACCATTTGATTAAATCAGTTATCATCGTACTATTCCTTTCTTTTGGCATGACTTCGTGCGAAAAGGAAGAGCCAGTTCCGGTACCTACAGAACAAACGGTATTCATGTATCTCCCCTGGTCTGATAATCTCACATCCAATTTCTATCAGAACATCAGCGACCTTGAAAGTGTAGTTGAAAAGAATATCCTGAATGATGAACGGGTAATTATTTTCATGTGTACCACAGCAACAAAAGCCACTCTTTTTGAACTCGCTTATGAGAACGGCAAGAGTGTGCGTAAAACTCTAAAGAACTATACAGATCCTGCATATACCACAGCAGAAGGTATCACATCTATCCTAAATGACGTGCAACGCTACTCTCCCACCAAACGCTATTCGATGGTTATCGGCTGTCATGGCATGGGATGGATACCCGTATCAAATTCTAAATCACGTAGCGGTCTTCCTACCAAAATGCACTGGGAATACGAAAATGTACCAATGACACGCTACTTCGGAGGATTAAATGCCCAATATCAGACTGATATAACCACACTTGCCAAAGGAATATCCAATGCCGGACTTAAAATGGAATATATACTCTTTGACGACTGCTATATGTCAAGCATTGAAGTAGCCTACGCTCTCAAAGATGTGACTGATTATCTGATAGGATCTACAAGTGAAGTGATGGCGTATGGTATGCCATACGCCGAGATAGGTCAGTATCTAATTGGGAAAGTAGATTATGCCGATATCTGTGACGTTTTTTACTCTTTTTATTCCACTTATAGCACACCCTGCGGAACAATCGCTGTCACTGATTGCTCAGAACTTGATAACCTGGCAACTATTATGAAAGAAATTAATCATCGATATACTTTTGATCCTTCACTAACCAGTTCTTTACAGAGACTGGACGGATATTATCCGGTTATCTTCTTTGACTATGGTGACTATGTTTCAAAATTATGCCCCGATGAAACTCTAGTGGCACAGTTCAACGAACAGCTCAATCGTACGGTGCCATTCAAAAGAAATACAGAATATTTCTATTCGATGAGCAGAGGACAAGTGAAAATAAATACCTTCTCCGGTATCACAATCTCCGATCCAAGTACGCACTCACTGGCCTCAAAAAAAGAAGAAACAGCGTGGTATGCAGCTACTCATTAAGAACAAAAGATAAGATCAGGAAATCTCTTAATAAAAATAGAATCGAGAATTCAAATTCTTAATCAATGTTATAAAACATACTATTTTTCTTGGATAATTTGCAAAGTTCACAGAAGTCCGTATCTTTGCAATGTGTTTTTCATAGTATTAGATTTAAGGTTAACAAAGGTTGGAGCAAGGCGTTGCTCCTTTTTTTATGTCCATACCTCATCTCGTCAGCTTATTTTATCCTTTGATCACCGCCATAGGCGCCAATTCCACCAAAGGCTTCACTAAATCCCGCTCATTAGCGATTACCCGCGCAATATCTTTGTAAGTTCCAGGTGCTTCATCCAATCCATCCGGCATACACATCGGGCATGATAGCGATATGCTTAAACGCGAAAGGAAGCAAAGTAAAAAGGGAACTACGAAATCTATTTGCGTAACTAAAATTATTTTCTACTTTTGTGAAAATAAATATAGAAAAACCATATTTCTGAACCGAAACTCACTCATGTGACTGAGAAAAACTCATATGACTGAAACGAACGACTATAAAACAGCCCATGAAGAATATAATGATTATCGGTGCCAATGGATTCACCGGACGCCAAATACTGAATGACCTGTCAAGCAAGGCACAATATAAGGTAACAGGATGTTCCCTGCATCCGGATATCCTTCCGAAGAATGAAGGCAATTATCATTTCACCACCACAGATATACGGAATGAAGCAGCTGTAAAGCAACTTTTCAAAGAGGTACAACCCGATGTGGTCATCAACAGTTCCGCCTTATCCGTCCCCGATTATTGCGAAACGCATCACGAAGAAGCCTGGCTAACAAATGTTACAGCAGTAGAACAATTGGCACATCTTTGCGAAAGTTACAAAAGCCGGTTCATTCATTTATCTACAGACTTCGTCTTTGACGGAAAGATAGACGAGAAGTCCGGACAGCTTTATACAGAAGAAAGTCTCCCCGCTCCTGTCAACTATTACGGTTTCACCAAATGGAAAGGAGAAGAGAAAGTGGCTGAAATCTGTAGTAACTATGCCATTGCCCGCGTAGAGATTGTCTACGGAAAAGCACTACCAGGACAGCATGGAAACATCGTGCAACTGGTGATGAATCGTTTGAATGCAGGACAAGAAATCCGTGTCGTATCAGATCAATGGCGCACGCCCACTTATGTAGGTGACGTATCAGCCGGAGTGCAACACCTGATGGAAAATGCCGCAAACGGAATTTTTCATATCTGTGGCGACGAATGCCTGACCATCGCAGAAATTGCTTTTCAGGTAGCAGACTACATGAAGCTGGACCGTTCGCTCATTCATCCTGCCACAACAGAAGAAATGCAAGAAGCTACTCCCCGTCCCCGTTTCAGTGGGATGAGTATAGCAAAAGCCCGGACTATACTTGGTTACCAGCCACGAAAGCTGAAAGATATTCTCATGGAGTGGAAACATTAACCGGCATATCCTATTATCAGATTGTTTGCCCAAATGAAAGTATGTGCCCTATACAACATAACAATTCGGCTCAGGCATCAAACTGTCATAACCATATAAAATAATAATATAAGCACATATTATATAAAGGTTAAGGTCTACATTACCAACTTTTTACAACATTCCATTCCTTGTTTCAACAACTTTACCGATTTTAATTATTGCATATTTATTTTGAAAATATGCAATAAGTTCTTATCTTTGCACCCGAATTAAAGAACCAAAAGATGAATCAAACATTACAATTACATAACGCCCTTATATTTCATGCGGAAATTCCCAATTTCTGCACGTCATGTTGCGTGCATGTACATTGGTTCAGCGGATTCATCTAAATTCCCCTTACTCATTCTTACCCCTAACTGCCTGTTGACTTATTTCGTTACTCACAGACAGTATTTCCATCTGATTGTCAATAAGATGTATGTCTTTTTGGGGATTATCTATGCTATTTATGAATTGTTTAACCTAACCAACTAAAATATATTACAATATGTTCTCTATTATATCTACCATGTTTTTGGGAATCGGTATCGGATACGGATTACGTAACTGGAGTATCTTACAAAAGACTGAAAAGACAATTTCTCTTACAATATTCCTGTTACTCTTTATCCTTGGAGTATCCATTGGCTCTAATAGCCTGATTGTGAATAATCTTGGTAAGTTTGGATGGCAGGCGATCATTCTTGCCGTATCCGGCGTATTAGGGAGCCTGCTTGCTGCCCGACTTGTATTACAACTATTTTTCAAGAAAGGAGGTAAACAATGAAAGGAAGTCTTATTGTTATCGTATTTTTCTGTGTAGGCTGTATCATGGGAGTTTTTAATAAATTCCAATTCGATACACATACTGTTTCCATGTATATACTATATGCGTTGATGCTGCAAGTAGGAATCAGTATCGGTTCCAATAAAAACCTGAAAGCGATCATCTCACATTTGCACCCGAAAATGCTGCTGATTCCATTGGGTACCATTACCGGCACATTGTTGTTTTCTGCCTTGGCAAGCATTTTGCTAAGTCAATGGAGTGTATTCGACTGTATGGCAGTAGGAAGCGGATTCGCCTATTATTCGCTATCTTCCATCCTGATCACTCAGTTCAAGGAACCGACCATCGGAATACAGTTGGCTACAGAGCTGGGTACCATTGCCCTGCTGACTAATATCTTCCGCGAAATGATGGCACTTCTAGGTACACCGCTTATCAAGAAGTATTTCGGAAAACTTGCTCCCATTTCGGCGGCAGGAGTCAACTCAATGGATGTATTATTACCTTCCATCAGCAGATATTCGGGAAAAGAAATGATTCCTATCGCTATTTTGCATGGTATTCTGATCGATATCAGCGTGCCTGTATTCGTTTCTTTCTTCTGTAACTTATAACCTAACGCCCCACCGTCGCCAACACAAAACGAATATCAGCGTAAGAAACGTCATCTCCCAATGCAGCTTTAATAGCCACCACTCCCATAAATTCATGGGTCTCCAGATAAGTCCGGACCTTCTTTATCTTGTCCGCTGTCACTACCTGTTCCAACTTTATTTTATCTTCACGGAGATAATGTTCCAGATGAGTAGCAATCGTTCCTGTCACCAAATCACGAGCTTTGGCTATCTCTTCTATCGTCATCCCCTGGCAAAACATTTCATAACTCACCAGCTTTGAATCTTTCTTCTTCTCTTTCTGTTTCTCCTTCTCCTCATTATGCTGTGCATCCAGCTTTCTTTCCCTTGCATCCTCTTTCCCCGAAACAGAAGTAAAAATCTCCGGTCGTTCCAGTTTGTTCTCCTTCATATATTTGCGCACAATGCCCAAAATCTCAAGTCCGTACTTCTCCACTCCTTTTGCGCCAAAATAAGGTATCGCTTCCAAAGCTGCCGGTGTATCCGGCAACAGATTCACAATACCCATCAATGCCTTTTGCTGCATGATCACATAAGCCGGCATATTCACTTCGCGCGTCTTTGCCGTTCTCCATTCCGACAGAGCACGATAAAGTTCCGGATGCAGAATATCCGTCGGAACTTCTACTTTCACCTTTCCTGAATTGCTGCGAGTGCGTTCTTTCCGTTCTTTTTTCTCCTTCGGAGCCTTGGTGGAAGAACCGGAAGAAGCAGTTTCCCCTTCGAGATTCAACATCACTTTCGCCTTCCGTTTCAGATAATCCGTTACCGTAAATTTCTCCGTCCGCATCGCATCCAGCAAAGACTCTTTAATCCATAAAGCATCGTCCAATGCCTGCAAACGTTCATTCAGTTGTTTCCGCAACTCTTTATTATCAAGAGGCATACTGGTCTTGTCAAACAGCGCCCGGACAGGAAGCAATGCTTCACAAAAATAAGCAGCACCGGAATGAATCCTTTGCTGTAGCTCCTCATTTCCGGCATAATTTTCATTCTCGTTAATCAGACGCGTATATTGATTACGAAAGCGATTGGAAACTTCCACCACCTTCTCTTTGAGATGCGGAGCCAGTTCTTTATACTCGGCAAGCAACTTCGGATAAAGTTTATAAAGCTCTTCATCCATCATCCGGAGCAACCGCTTATAAGCCTGCTCAAGCGAATAGAAATTAAATAAATCATTCAACAGATCATAGAAATAAGCCTTTTGCATGTCGTTCAACTGCTTGCTCCCCGGTTTATTCTGTTCCACATCTCTTGTGAAATTATCTACAATGCTATCGCTGATTATCGCCTCCCTACGCAAAGGAGTCTCCAACACCATTCCTTCCAGAGTCTTGCAACGGCTCAATGCTACATACGTCTGCCCATGAGCAAAAGAGTTACGAGCATCGATAATCGCCCGCTCAAACGTCAGACCCTGACTCTTATGAATCGTGATAGCCCACGCCAGACGGATGGGATATTGCCGGAACACACCTTCTATTTCTTCCGTGATCTCCTTCGTTTCTTCGTTCAGCACATACTTATAATTCCCCCATTCTTCGGGCAACAACTGAAAGACATCACTACTGTCTTTTCCACGTACGGACATTCCTTTTTCGTCAACACTCATCACTTCGCCTATCATGCCGTTATAGTAACGTTTTTCTGATGAAACGTCATTCTTAAGGAACATGATCTGTGCTCCTTCTTTGACTGTAAGCACTTCATCCGCAGGGTACGAGTACTCAGGAAAATTTCCCTCTATCTCCGCCCGAAAACTATAAGCCCGTCCAGACAGTGATGCCAGTTCACGGTCGTTCACCTGCTGGGCCTGATAGTTATGCGTTGTCAGTCGGATATACCCTTCTTCTTTCCGTGGACGAAAACCGGGCTGATAACGACGATTCAATTCGTTCAACACTTCATCATCTGCTTTATTTTCGCGTATCTTGTTCAGAAGAGAAAGAAAGAAAGTATCACTCTGACGGTAGACTTTCTTTAGTTCAATGGTCATATACACCGTTTCCTTCAGTGCACGGCTGGCAAAAAAATATGGAGTCTCGTAATGATTCTTCAGTAGCTCCCATTCATTGTCTTTTACCACAGGAGCCAACTGCTGCAAGTCGCCGATCATCAGCAACTGCACACCTCCGAAAGGTTTTTCACGGTCACGATAACGACGTAAAGCCGCGTCCACAGCGTCCAGCAAATCTGCACGTACCATACTGATTTCGTCGATAACAAGCAGATCCATGCTGCGGATAATATTCCGTTTCTCTTTGCTGAAACGGTAGTGCATCTTGGCAGAATTGAAAGTCGTTTCCGGCACAAACGGAGCAAAAGACAACTGAAAGAATGAATGAATCGTCACCCCTCCGGCGTTGATAGCTGCGATTCCTGTTGGAGCCAATACGACCATGCGCTTGGGGGTATGTTCTCTCAATCGTTTTAGAAATGTAGTTTTTCCGGTTCCGGCTTTTCCGGTAAGAAACAGATGCGTGCCTGTATTTTCAATGAACTGCCAAGCTAGTTGTAGTTCAGGATTATTTTCCATGTTTCCTCTAATTTTCGGTAAAGGTACTGAATAGATTCCAACCACCGAAATTGAA
>CANSEY010000032.1 GCA_947646015.1 uncultured Bacteroides sp.
CGATTCCTGGTGGCACCACTATCAACTCAGTAACAAAAATCCCTTGAACTTTTGAAGTTCAAGGGATTTTTGTTTTATCTCTTTTCTTATTCACTCTATCGGTGTTTAAGTACACACATAGCTTCCATCAGCATACAACCGGTCAGATGCGATGTCAATCCCACACTCTCATCATCAGCAGGTGCTTTTCTCCAACGACCGCTATATAACATAGTCTTCTGATTCACTCCTTGCTCTGCCATAACCGTAGCACAATGAGTTATGTAGTCGCGAAACTTATTATAATTGGCACTATCCAGTGCAGGGTCATTAATCAGTTTCACAAAATAACGGAAGAAGATGCCATGAAACAAGCCACCGTCACCACCTTCTGCATCGGAGAGTACACCTTCATTGGTCGACAAATGGTCAATCACAAAATTGGCCGCTTTTACTGCATCTGCCAGATATTGCTTATCACCGGTTATCTTATACAGTTCATGAGCTGCTCCCAGGAAAGTACCCGAGTTGTACGAAAATACCCATTTGGTAATCTTGCCTTCTCCATTCATGCTGTCATACAC
The DNA here is from genome assembly GCA_947646015.1 of uncultured Bacteroides sp. Lineage (GTDB taxonomy): Bacteria > Bacteroidota > Bacteroidia > Bacteroidales > Bacteroidaceae > Bacteroides. Next base: position 564 of record CANSEY010000032.1, read on the forward strand.
TGCCCCCGTCTGACGGTCGAACAAGTTATTCTTCTCCCATGTATATATTTTAATGGCCTCATTCAGATAAGCCTGTTTGGGTTTTCCGGCCTTTTTACCCATAGCATCGTAAAAATTATACAACCGGGCAGCAATAAGGGCAGCAGGACCATTGGAACAAGCGTTCTTAGATTTTGCCACATCCGTCTTCCAGGTAATGCCACCAAACCACGGAGCCTCATCTTCCGGTCCCCAAGTAGACCAAACCCAATCATCGTAGGTCTGTCTCGCCTTTTTCAGATACTTGGTATTCTTAGTGCTTTCAAACATGCGAATCTGTGCCAGAGCAATCCATTCCATATCGTCTACAAACACATTCCACCACGGGTCTTCCTCTCTGCCCGCAAAATTGAATTTCGGTGCACCTTCCCACCATAACGGGTATATATTCAAATACTGTTTGCTTCCGGTACGCATATATGCATCTACCATGACATCCATAGCATGTGCCTGTGGCCAATAATGATTGGTAGTCATATTGGAAAGATCACTACCATAATTAAAATAAAACCGATTCTCATACCCTTTGAAGTTTGCGCCCCAAAAATGCTTGATAAGGGCTTGCGACATACCATCTGCCATTTTCTGCCAATAAACAGGCGTCTTTTCCGCCGGACTTGCTGTAGTTTTTTCTACAATTACAGCATTGCTTCCTCCTGTCTCAGCAGAGAGCTGCAAAGTCAAGCTGAGAAAAAATACCGTAATCAATAAGTTCTTCATGTTTTCTGCGTTTAAAAGTTAATAATATTTCAGACTCAGCGGGCAAAGGTATGAAATAGTAGAGATAATGAATCATTATTTCTTGCCATTTTTGTACGATATACTGCATTCTTCTTCCGGTTACCCTCTGTTCCCCTGTCTGCCTGCAATACTATTTTTACGCATAAAAAATCCCTTGAACCTCTGAGACTCAAGGGATTTTTATTTTATCATATTACACTTAAGCAAATGAATATCTAAAAATAAGTTTCAATACTTACATTTTTTGTTTTTGTTTTAATTCTCCACCGGTTTCTTTTCGAGACAGATATTGACCGCATTCATTCCTTTCACACCACGTTCAAGATCGAATGTTACAATATTACCTTCCGAGATATTACCAACGACATTATTAACATGGAAAAAGTACTTATCAACTCCGGCAAGGTCCTTTATAAAACCAAAGCCTCTTGCCTCATTAAAGAATTCAACTCTCCCTCTCAATATAACGGGTTCCTCGTCTTCTTTCTTCGGAGTTGCAATGATTATCTCATCCAGGTTTATCTCTTCCTTTTTAATGTTTTCAGCCGGAGGAGTCGAAGTTATCATTCCATTCTCGTCCACATAAGCAATCATATCATCGAAGCTGCTTTTACTGGATAACTTCTTGCTATCCTTTTTCTTTTGTTTTTCTTCTCGTTTAGCGAGTCTCTTTTTTTCATTTTCACGTTTACCTACCGTAATGGATTTTGCCATAGAACTTATATTTAATTTATACTATATTTTAATGAATAATGTAAGGGAATGACCTTAAATTGTAAAATCAGCCCTATTTAGTTTTTTGCCTGTCAATTTCTGAATATCATTAATCTGTTTGCGTTCTTCCTGAGAGCAGAATGTAAGTGCCATACCTGCATTTCCAGCTCTTCCCGTACGCCCGATTCGGTGTACATATGTCTCGGGAACATCAGGAAGATCATAATTGATAACCAACGGCAGTTCATTAATATCAATTCCCCGGGAAGCGATATCAGTAGCAACCATCACTCGCGTCTTACCCGACTTGAAGTTACCCAATGCGGACTGCCGTGCCGCCTGACTCTTATTTCCATGAATAGCCTGGCTGCCAATGCCGGCTTTACCCAATATTTTAACTATCTTATCAGCATTATGCTTGGTACGCGAAAAGATAAGTACCGACCGGTCCTCCGATTTTTGCAAAATTGAAATCAGCAACAGGCTCTTTTCTTTCTTCTCAACAAAGTAAACCAACTGCTTTATAGAATCTACCGTTGATGATTTCGGTGTAACATAAATCTTCACCGGATTCTTCAACAAGGAATTAGTCAGAGCAATAATCGTATCAGGCATCGTAGCCGAAAAGAACAACGTTTGCTTTTCTTTCGGAAGCTTCGGCAATATCCGTTTAATATCATGAATAAAGCCCATATCAAGCATACGGTCTGCTTCGTCCAGAACAAAATACTGAATATTATCCAATCGTATATGTCCTTGATTCATCAAATCGAGCAGACGCCCCGGAGTAGCAACCAGAATATCAATTCCTTTATGCAGCATATCCACTTGCGGACGTTGATTCACGCCTCCGAAGATGACTCCGTGACGGATACGTGTATACTTTGAATAATCTTCAATACATTCACTGATTTGCAATGCGAGTTCGCGGGTAGGAGTCAAAATCAGAGCTTTGATTTCCGAACGCTTGCCCTCTCCCTTATTGAGATGCAAATGTTGTATAATAGGTATTGCAAATGAAGCAGTCTTTCCGGTTCCAGTCTGCGCACAGCCTAAAATGTCTTTTTTTGCCAATGCTACAGGAATCGCTTTCTCCTGAATAGGAGTAGGTACTGTATATCCTTTTTCTTCAATTGCTTTTAAAATAGGTTCGGTTATATTTAATTCTTTAAATGTCATAAATGTTATTTTTGCTGTTTCAGCACAGCGGTTAATTTTATATATAGTAAGAGAGCATGCCACATTCAATACTGAATATGCAAAGTCTCCGATATTAAACCAGTTTGTGAGTCGCTAAGAAAAACTCGCGTTCCAGTGTATTCATCACTTCTTTCACACTGCTTATTTTATCTGCGAGAAAGGCGTTGCTACCGGCAAAAGCATAACCTTTTTTCATATTTCCTTTGGCCGCATTATACAGCGCTTTAATAATGCAATAAGGACTTTTTGTATAGTCACACGTCTTAATGCAATGGAATGAGCATTTCCTCGGCTTTTCCAGACCATTATTCACACTATGAATAAATTCTCCGTCAATAGCCCGTCCCGGCATTCCGACAGGACTTTCAATAATAAGAACATCTTCGGATTTGGAGTGAATATACACTTCTTTGAAAGTTTCCGAAGCATCACATTCAAGGGTCGTCACGAAAATACTTCCCATCTGCACTCCCGAAGCTCCCAGTTCCATAAAGTGCGCAATATCTTCCCCTGTCGAAATTCCACCGGCGGCAATCACCGGAATATGTTTCTGTTCTTTATAACTGGCCGCAATCGCCACCACTTCGGGAATCAATACATCCAAAGCATAATTCTGGTCTTGCAGCTGTTCTTTCTTAAACCCCAGATGCCCTCCGGCTTTGGGACCTTCTACCACTATCGCATCCGGCAGATAGTTATAATTCTTTTGCCATTTGTCACAGATTATTTTGGCAGCTCTTGAAGAAGATACAATAGGTACTAATTTCGTAATACTCCCCGTAGTCAAATAGGAAGGCAAATCAAGTGGAAGTCCGGCACCGGAAAATATCACATCAATCTTTTCATTAATCGCAGTACGCACCATATCAGCATAATTCGATAAGGCAACCATGACATTCACACCAATAATACCTTTTGTTTTCATGCGTGATTTGCGAATCTCTTCTTTCAGGCCACTGATGCATTTTTCTGTATAAGTGCCTTTTTCTTTGGGATAAAGCAACCCCAGACCTGCACACGATATAACTCCCACTCCCCCTTCGTTTGCTACTGCTGACGCCAGACCGGACAATGATATCCCAACTCCCATTCCACCTTGTATAACAGGTACTTTAATTTCAATATTTCCTATAAAAAATGATTTCATATATTTTATTCTGTGCTTGGCCATTTCAAAATCAACACACTCCGAACATACTCTATTCAAGTATTCAAAGTCGCCTTCATCATTGGCTGTTCGCTTGATTGGATATTATTTATTAAACTCTCACTCCTGTTTCTTCCAAGAGCATTGTATTACAAAAAAGCCTAATAATCTATTGTCAGAATGGAAAGTGCAGGATTATATACTCCTGATATTGCGCATAAAAGAGGCAGAATTAGCAGAACTTAAATGTAAAATGATTTTTCGTTTTCTCCGTATAACAGAAATTCCTCCGTTGAATCATGAAACGGTAATAGTCTGTATAAAAGCAGAAGACATTATCTTCTGCTTTTATTTATTCTGATATTAATATCTTCTTGAATTGTTATAACCACCTCCACACGGTTACCACCGTATGACGGTTTTTCAGCGCGAGGACGTGCAACGCTCACTGAAATAACCTTCTGGTCATATTCAACTCCATTCAATTCGTCAATAGCTTTTTGTCCTTCTGCATCATTCGTCATTTCTACGAAAGCGAATCCTCTGGATCTGCCGGTTTCTCTATCAAAAATAACTTTGGCTGAAGAAACTTCTCCATACTCTGCAAATAAATTTGTCAAGTCAGCATCATTTGTGCCATAACTTAAACCTGAAATGTAAATGTTCATCTAAAATTTTATTAAAAATAAATACTAATTTGGAGTGAGGAGGATAATTACAGAAGAGGACTACTTACTAATAATATATTATAAAGAAGAACTACACAATAATGATTCGTGACTCAAACTCTGGGAACAAAGATAACACAATTAATTAGATAACTATCTTTTTATTATTTATTTTTCAAGAGATGTTCAATAATTATCATTTGTTAGCACGATTATTGTATGGAAACAATAAGAATAAGCAAATCTCTACTCCTTCCTTGATAATATCACGGATTATATCTACTTTTGTCATACTTCAATCAAAAAAACAGTTCCATACATGCGGGAAATCAAGCTAACAGATATCACACGGGAAGAATTGTGGGCAAAGCAACGTTTGTCCTTTACCGACATCGACTATGCCGTGTGGGAACGGAATAAATCCATGCTTCATCAATTCTCGAAGATGAACCGGAACTGTACATTTGTAGTAGACGTATATAAATGCAGATATGCCTATGCTTCTCCGAACTTTGTAGATTTACTGGGATATGATGCCCACAAGATAGCAACATTGGAAAGGCAGGGTGATTATCTGGAATCGCGCATCCATCCCGACGACCGCGAGCAATTGCTCATCTTACAAATAAAATTAAGTCAGTTTATATACAGTTTGCCTCCGGAACAACGAAATGACTATTCTAATATTTACAGTTTTCGTGTTCTCAATGCGAGGCAACAATACGTGCGTGTTGTCAGCAGGCATCAGGTTCTGGAGCAGACCATCGATGGAAAAGCATGGCTGGTAATTGGGAATATGGATATCTCACCTGATCAACAAGAGGCCGAAACGGTAGACTGTACTGTACTCAATCTGAAAAATGGAGAGATGTTCTCTCCTTCTCCGTCACTGCAGACCTTCAATCCTCTCACCAAACGGGAAGCTGAAATTTTACGCCTGATCCAAAAAGGACTGTTAAGTAAAGAAATAGCAGACAAACTGTGTGTCAGCATTCATACCGTCAATATTCACCGACAGAATCTATTACGGAAATTAGGAGTACAAAATTCCATTGAAGCCATCCGAATAGGATATGAGACGGGGATATTAAGCTGATTAAGGCATCCATTCCAGCACTCCTCCCACCGGATGCTCTTTTCGCCATTCTTCAAACCCGGCATAAGTCCGCACTCCATCCCGTATGACAGCCTGATAATATTCTACCCCCATAATCTTTTCACTTTCGGGTGTCTCATTTTTCAATTGAAGAATTGTCCGCTTAATCTCATCTGTCAAGACGGAAGAAATACGTTCGGCTACTTTCTCAAAATACCCATCGTATCGGGAACCTTTCCGGATATGTATCATATCAATTTGCCAGAGTGCATTATCCGAATCCTGATACCAGGCATGCCATTCAACACACGCCTCAACAGTATGCAGCAGATTCACGCACTCTATCTTCTTCACTGACGTGTTTTCCGCCAGCTTCGCCATCGCCCTGAAACTATCGGCTAAACTTAAAGAAGACGTATATATATGAAAATCAATATCCCGGTGTTTCATCAGCAACCCCATACGAAGAGAACCAACCAGATTAACCTGTGCACCAATACTTTCCCATATCGGGATAACATTGACTTTCTCTATTATTTCCCATGCTTTCTGCTGATTTCGTCTTGCAACATCAAGGATATCCATCTTTCTTCTAGATTAAATGAGCACGCAAAAATAAGAAAAAGGCTTGATATATAGCTATAAATAACTATTTAATACCCCACCGGATCTAGCTAACTTTGCCACCCTTTCAATCAACTTTTAATACCCAAACTGAATTTATATATGATATTCAACGAAACAGAAGAGCAGGAAAAAGCATATTTGCAACAGGTGCTCAATATCATCAATGATACGATAAACAGCACAGACAAGTCTGTTAAAGAGCACATAGATACTCTGCAGGAATACAAAGATTATCTATGGTCCAATAAAGACATCGATCCTCATGAAATCCGTTCCATGCGTGAAAGTATACTGAATCATTTTGCACGAGGCGAAAATGTGATAGACAAACGCAATCGCCTGAGTAAGATATTGGATATTCCTTACTTCGGACGAATCGACTTTAAGGAAAATGGAAGCAGCGGCAAAAAACTTCCTGTATATATAGGTATACACACATTCTACGATTTCAAAAACAAAAGAAATCTGATATATGATTGGCGGTCACCTATTTCGGGTATGTTTTATGACTATGAGTCAGGTGAGGCCACTTATTCTTCTCCGTCAGGTGAAGTGCATGGAGAGATTTCACTCAAGCGTCAGTACCGCATTCGCAAAGGTAAGATGGAATATATGATTGAAAGTTCCGTCACTGTTCATGATGATATCCTGCAAAAAGAGCTCTGTTCCAATGCAGACGACAAGATGAAAAACATCGTTATGACCATCCAACGCGAACAAAACCGGATTATCCGCAACGAAGATACGCCCGTACTCATCATACAGGGAGTCGCCGGCTCGGGAAAAACGTCTATTGCCTTACACCGTATTGCTTACCTGCTCTATGCACAAAAAGGAAAAATTTCATCCAAAGATATTCTGATCATCTCACCTAATAAAGTATTTGCCGATTACATATCCAATGTCCTTCCGGAACTTGGTGAAACGACTGTACCGGAAACCAGCATGGAACAAATTCTCTCCACCGTCCTCGATAACAAATATAAGTATCAGAATTTCTTCGGACAAGTTTCGGAACTACTGGAAAAGCCGGCTCCGGATTTTATCGAACGGATACAATACAAAGCTTCTTTCGAATTTGTTTCCCGACTGGACAAATTCATCCTCCATATGGAAAATCACTATTTCAGAGCGACTGATGTAAAACTCACCAAGTATATCACTATTCCCGCAGAATTCGTAGGGGAACAGTTCAAACGATTCCATCGTTACCCCATACGCCAACGATTTGAAACCATGACAGATTACATTCTGGAAATGATGAAAATCCAGTATAACCTTACAGTGACTACCGCTGAGAAAAATCTGCTGAGAAAAGAAATTAAGAATATGTTTTCAGGAAATAACGACCTCCAGATCTATAAAGACTTTTTCGAATGGGCCGGAAAACCTGAAATGTTCAAGATGCGAAAGAATCGTATGCTGGAATATGCAGATATGGCTCCCCTGGCTTATCTGCACCTCGCATTGGATGGAAATAGAACTCAAACTCATATCAGGCATCTTCTGATAGATGAAATGCAGGACTATTCTCCCATACAATACAAGGTGATCCAAAAACTTTATCCCTGCCGGAAAACAATTCTTGGAGATGCTTCTCAATCTGTCAATCCCTATGGTTCTTCAACTGCTGCCATGATTCAAAAAGCGTTTACCACCGGAGAAGTAATGAAACTATGTAAGAGTTACCGCTCTACTTTTGAAATTACCAGTCTGGCGCAGAAAATTCAGGCAAACAATGAACTGGAACCCATTATGCGACATGGAGAACAACCTGAAATTTTTCCATTCAAGAATGCAGAAGAAGAAACGACAGGCATTGTTAATTTGGTATCGGACTTCAGAAACTCCGGATATACATCTTTGGGAATAATCTGTAAAACAGAAACTCAGGCAAAAGCGCTTGCTCAGAAACTCCAAGTCCATACAGATAACATATCGTTTTTGTCAAGTCTAAGTTCAGCTTATACAAAAGGCATTGTTGTCACTTCCGCACACATGGCAAAAGGGTTGGAATTTGATGAAGTGATCGTTCCACAAGCTGATAATCAGAATTATCATTCCACCATAGATAAAAGTATGCTTTATGTGGCGGTGACAAGGGCGATGCATAAAATCACATTGACCTATAGCGGGATACCCAATCGGTTCATCGAATAATTCCCATCAAGATGGTGGTTATTTGCCCGTTTACCGCTTCTTTGCATATAGTATACCCTGGCTTAACCTGTTTATCAACTAAAGTTTGTGTATTATCTAACCGACATCTTCATCGTTCCACCCGGGTGAACAGATCATTGCACAATAATGAACTGGCTTATTCACCTAGGTGATAGAGACTGTTCACCCGGGTGGAACGATGAAGATGTCGGTTAGATAACAGAATAAGATATATAGGATAACATCTAGGATACAGTGACTTAACATACAAACAACTGCTGGTTTTAAACAGATATAGCGGACCACATCTTATGTACTTACTTTGATGTGAGAGATAGCAATGAGAGATAACCGAAAACTAGTGGTTTTGATGGAAAAACAATGAGAGATACCTGTTCGGAAAGGTATCTCTCATTCATTATATTAATGATTGTCAGCATACTAGATATTCCACAGTGAGACCGTGAGACTAAAATTATTTTTTTTCTTTCTAGAAGAGTCTTTTTCCAATAATGACAAAGGATTCATTGTAACAGGCAAAAGCAGCACATACCGCTTTGATGATATTGGGGAACTGCCCTCTATGAATATGACAATGATGCATATGGAATCACAATGATAAAAAATAATGTGTCAATGCAGTCATCATTAAAAAAAGGCACTACTCCTTATTTCAAATCCGAGAGATTTTCACTACATTCACAGCATGAAATGCAGAATTATACTTGGACTATCAGCCATTCTCTTTTTTACAGGATGTTATAATAGAGAACATATTTCCCGGCTTGACGAGGCGGAAGCTCTGTTACAAAACAAGCCGGACAGTGCCTTGACAATATTAAAGCAGCTCAGCCAGGAAGGCAGTCAGGCCGAACAGGCCAGATATGCCTTGCTTTACTCGGAAGCATTAGATAAAAACCATATTAAAGTAACGGATGATTCACTGATTCGCCAGGCTTGGAGCCATTATAAACACTATTCCAAAGATTTACGACACCAATGTAAGACTCTCTATTATTGGGGACGAATCAAACTACGGGCAGGAGACAAACCGGGAGCATTGCGCCTTTTTCTCAAAATAGAAGAGAAACTGAAAGACACCAATGAACCTTATTATACAGGACTGTTATACGGGCAAATCGGTGAAGTATATTATGAACAGATGAACTACAGCCGGGCTTATCATTATTTCCGTGAAGCCCGCAATAACTTCCGGCAGTCGGATAATGTACGTGAAGAAACGGAGTCAACACTTGATATGGCAGCCGCAGCTTTTCATTCGAAAGACATAGAGAAAGCAATGCGTCTCTACGCCGCCGCTCTTGATCTGGCCGACGAACAAAAGAACGATCACCTGGCAAAAGCCAGCCTCACGAACCTTGCCTCTCTTTATGTAGTATCGGGCAAGCGGCAAATTCCTCATGACTTGCTGCAACGCATCGAGCTTTCCGCCCGACAGGATACCCTGTACGGCTACCATACACTGGTAGATGTGAACCTTCTGAAAAATCGTATAGACAGCGCACGCTACTATCTGGCTCTCGCAGAAGCACAGACTACCGACATCCGTGACTTGGCCGACCTGCAATATACCGCATATCGTATTGAAGCACAAACCAGGAACTTTGAGAAAGCAACCGATAACATACATCGTTATATCTATCTGACTGATTCGCTGACACGCTCAAACATGCAGTTTTCCGCCGGCATGGTGGAACGCGAATATTTTAAAGAACGGACTGACTTTGCCGAATACCGGATGAAAAACCGTACTACCTGGGAAATCGCAGCAGCAACTGTAATCCTTCTGATGATAGGAGTGGCTTATTACATCACCCGCCAACGCCTGCGACTGCAACGCGAACGCACCGACCGCTATCTGCTACTGGCAGAAGAAGCTAATTCCGAGTATAAAACTCTGACCGAACGCATGGAAGGACAGCGCAATACTGAAAACCATCTAAAAGGATTGATAGCCTCTCGTTTTGACATTATCGACAAATTGGGAAAAACTTACTACGAACGCGAGAATACCGCATCACAACAGGCCGCCATGTTCCACGAAGTGAAACAAATAATCACCGATTTTGCAGAAAACAATGAAATGCTGCAAGAACTGGAGCTTATCGTAAATACCTGCCATGACAACGCCATGCAAAAACTCCGGAATGATTTCCCTGCAATGAAAGAAGCTGACATTCGGTTACTCTGCTATATCTTTGTAGGTTTTTCACCACAAGTAATAAGCCTGTTCATGAAAGATACGGTAGCCAATGTATATGCCCGGAAGTCACGACTTAAATCACGTATCAAATCAGCAGAGACTGCTAACAAGGACCTGTTTTTATCACTTTTCGGATAGGTGTTAGGCCAGTGTTAGAAATCTGAGAACCCATTCAAAATAACTATCTGAATATCAACACTATTAAAACACCAGTGTTAGATTTACAAGATCGTACCATAACTCAAAAATGATACGATCTTACTACTTTTGCATTCGAAAAAATTGAAAAAAGAGAAGATTATGAGAAAGATTGTTATTCTGCTAGGTATCATACTTTTTATGATAGCGTGCGAAAAAGGAAACGAAGAAGTGAGAGAAGCTAAAGTAGTGGTTGTCGTTTATGATGAAAATGGAAAAATTGCAACGGGTATTCCCGTAAAGATGTATAATGAAAAAGATTATAAAGTTTTTGAGAAAGATAATCTGACCTTACCTACTGCGGTTGCCCGAACCAATGAAAGCGGGATAGCCACCTTTATTTTACCGCAAGAAGAATGGTTCGCAGCACAGTCGCAGCGGTTCTTTACGTTCGTGGTACAAGAAGGTGGCGGACCTGATAACTACCAGATATGGTCTTCCGGCAGAACCGTAGAAGCAGGTAAGGTAGTGAAAATAGAAATACGTTTAACCCAATTCCCTAACTAAGCTTTTATCACAATGAAACAAACTAAACTTAATATATTAATAGTACTTTGCCTGCAAATGATGACAGGACTTACATTACTGAGTTGCAGCACTGAAAACGATGAATTCAAGAAGGAACTGCCTCCAACGGAGCAACCATCTGAACCCACAGGAGCCTTACTTGAACGTTTTTCCATAGACCAGCTGCCTGCAAAAACGATTTATGCATTAGGAGAGAGTATAGACTTAACTGGACTCAAAGTGACAGGTGAATATGATGATGGGAAACAACGGTCCGTGAATGTTGCCCCAAAACAGATCAGTGGTTTCTCGTCATCTGTCCCTGTCGACAAACAGGAAGTGACCATAACAATAGAAGGAAAGCAGAAAAGCTTTACTATTCAGGTGGCGCCTGTCCGTGTGGAAAACGGAGTTCTGACAGAAGTCCTGAAAGGGTACGATGAAATCATACTCCCCAACAGCGTGAAATCCATTCCTAAAAACGCTTTCAACGGCAGTAAAATAAACAAGGTGACACTCAATGAGGGACTGAAATCCATCGGAGATATGGCTTTCTTCAATTCAACTATTCAGGAAGTTATATTTCCCTCGACTCTGGAACAGCTTGAGGAAAACATATTCTACTATTGCTATCACCTTAAAAAAGCAGATTTAAGCCGGACTAAACTCACTAAACTTCCCGCAAGCACCTTTGTATATGCGGGCGTTGAAGAAGTGTTATTACCTGCTACGTTGACAGAAATCGATGCACAGGCATTCCTCAAGACGTCTCAACTGAAAACGATTGAGATTCCGGAGAACGTCAGAACAATCGGGCTGGAAGCATTCCGGGAAAGTAGCATTACAACCGTGAAGTTACCGAATGGTGTTACAAACATAGCGCAAAGAGCCTTTTATTACTGTCCGGAATTAACGGAAGTGACAACTTACGGAACTGTTTTCAATGATGATCCCGAAGCTATGATTCACCCTTACTGTCTGGAAGGATGTCCCCAATTAACACGTTTCGAAATTCCACAAAGTATCCGGATATTGGGACAAGGATTATTGGGCGGTAACAGAAAAGTCACTCAACTGACCATTCCGGCAAATGTGACACAGATTAATTTTTCAGCATTCAATAACACAGGTATCAAAGAAGTCAAGGTAGAAGGGATAACACCCCCACAAGTATTTGAAAAGATATGGTACGGATTTCCGGATGACATTACTGTCATTCGTGTTCCCGCCGAATCTGTAGAGAAATATAAAACCGCAGCCGGTTGGCAAGACTACACAAACAAAATACAAGCGTCCTGATGATTTATCTGAATTTTCGGTTATCATTGTAAAAGTCGATTCCACATCTGCTTTTTATGATGATAATCGGAAATTCTTTTTTATTCGGTTTCTGTCAGATATATTCAGTAAATATTCCGCTATATATTCTTCTTTACTCCCAAATACTGTTCTATTTTCCAGTTTTATTCTTTATCTTTGACGCAATAAAACCACTTCGAATTCACAAATATAGAAAACGGCAAGAGGATGCCAGACATATAGTTATGACTATACTAATTATTATAGCTGTAGTAGTAGTGATTTTCATCGCTATTTACAACTCACTGGTGCGAAAAAGAAATGAGACGGAAAATGCTTTCACAGCCATCGACGTAATGCTGAAAAAGAGATACGACTTGATTCCTAATCTGGTAACTACAGTCAAAGAATATGCAGAACATGAAAAAAGCACATTCGCACAGATTACGGAAATGCGCAACAAGTCGTACGCATCTTTCTCTAATCAGGATAAAGAAAATCTGGACTCTGCTTTCTCACAAGCCTGTACACACTTTTTTGCCATTGCAGAAAATTATCCGCAACTGAAAGCGTCTGAAAACTTCGAACAGTTACAACGTGCGCTTAACGAAACTGAAGAGCAGCTTTCGGCAGCACGCCGAACTTTTAACGCTTGCGTCACTGACTATAATAATGCAGTACAGACTTTCCCGTCAAATCTGTTGGCCGGTATGTTTGGTTTCACACGCAAAAGCGTATTCTCCATTTCCGAACAGGAACGTACTGTTCCGAATGTGAATAACTTGTTGAATCAGTAAAAAACAATATATAATATGGCAGAAAGTCCGCAATTTGAGACATTGGTACAAAGTCTTTCCTCTACTCTGCAAAGTCTTGAACAGAAACGCAAAGAACTAAAAAAGCAAGGACATTCCACCGGAATATGGGTAGGAGGGATTATTCTCGTGATTGGTATTGCATTTTCCCTTTATGCCCATGTAGCACTTATTGGAATCGGTATTGCGGCAGGTCTTGCTTTGTTGGCATACTACAGTTGTATAAATGCCAAATCGCAGGAGTTATCCACCTATTATAAACAGGAAGTAATCGCACAAATATTACAATCTTTTTGTGAAAATGCCGTCTTCACACCCGAAGAGGGAATCAAGGAAAGTACATTCAGGAACTGTGCCCTGTTCACTTCTCCCGACCGTTATCACACAGAAGATCTGATACAGGGACGTGTAGGAAAAACGGACTTCTGCTGTGCGGAAATTCATGCCGAAGAACGAAAAACACGTGTCAATTCAAAAGGACAGACAAGTCATTATTGGGTAGATATCTTTAAAGGTTTCTTTTTCATTGCCGATTTTCAGAAAGACTTTCAGGGACATACCACTATTTTAAGGAATAGCCTGTTCAAACTAAGCTCCAGCGGTTCGCGGGTGAAACTGGAAAATCCGGATTTCGAGAAAACATTCGATGTTTACTCTACAGACCAGATTGAAGCACGCTACCTTCTTTCTCCTTCAATGATGGAACGACTTCTTGCACTAGACAGAGAATTCAATAAGAACATCACAATTAGTTTCAGAGATTCAAATATTCTGATAGCTATTCCTGAATCAAGAAATCATTTTGAAGCCAGCATCTGGAAACCGATGGATGACCTTAGCCAGCTCAAAAACGATTTCAGCATGATTCATGCATTGGTCTCTATTGTAGAGGACTTGAATCTTAATACACGAATCTGGAGCAAAAAATAAAACGAATCAGCAGAAACAGAACCCGTTTTATATGTCGAACTTAATAGAGGTTTGATTGATACTTCTATAGAGTTTCTGCAACTCAAATCTCCCCGTTGACTCCTAATCCAAATAAAGCAAAATCACCCAGGCAAGGATCATCCGGAAAGACTTCAGCCAATGCAGCGGTGATCCGACGGGCATTCTTCAAAGAAAAAGTTTCCGTATCCGTCAACTTGAAGTAATAAGCTACCCTACAGACATGAGTATCTAACGGAACAATCAGGTCTTTACGATCAAAACTCTCCCAAACACCCAAATCAACCTCCGAATCCCGACGAATCATCCAACGTAAAAACATATTCAGTTTCTTTTGAGGACTTTTGGCAGAAACTTCAAGAAATGCACATAACTTCTCCATAGGTATTCCGGAATATACCTTCAAAGCATCTTCCAAACTTCCGAACTGCGTATAGGCCGTATATAACCGACGGAAGTATCCATGAAAATCAGCATACGACAGCATCCGATAAAAACTATGGGTTGCCCCGGAAGGAAAATCTTCCTCCCACCGGCGGGATAATACATATTGATAAGGTGAAGTTCCCATTAGCTTATGCAACTCATCCGCTTTCTTCAATATCTGCTTGCGATTGCCAAAACTCATAATTGCCGTCAGCAGTCCGCTAATCTCTATATCTTGTTTCAGCGTATAACGATGAGGGAACTGCACCGGATCACTTGCGATAAAGCCTGCACAATGGTACACCTCTGCACACATCAAAAGTTTATTCTTTATATCTTCAGTCATTTCGAGAAAGTATCAATCATTGAAAGTACAAAAGTACATATTCTGTTTGGATTTCCTCTTCAAGTACAGAATGGATTGTATTCCCAATAGAATAACGAACAGATATTCCGCCGTCATATACACCGTCAAAGAGGCATGAAAACACTCACTCAGCAAATATAGATAAATCAGATAGATCAGGATAGTAACCAGTTGAAAGACAAAGGCAAGTCTTGTCTTTCCCGTACCTGTAACAGCATTGATATAAACATATCCGGGCAATGCAAACACATAATTCAACAACATGACTATAAAAGGCCAGAAAGCAAGTTTTACTAAATAATCGTTATTTGTATAAAATCCGATGATCCATTGATTGCCCCAAAGAGCTGTCAGTATCAATGGAAGCCCTACCACATAGCCTAATCTGAGAACTTTGCGGCAAACGGGAAAAAGTTCCTTCCCCTGTCCTCCCCCGATCAGATTGCTAACTAACGATCCGGTAGTAGAAGCGAAAGAATTGACTATCACAAAAAAGAGGGTAGACACACTTCGGGTAATATTGGAAATAGCAAGTTCTGTCTTCCCCAAATGTTCAATAGCCACAAAAAACAAAAACCAGGGAGCGACACTGATAAAAGCATGAAGCATACTCCATACGGACAGTTGCAGTAGTTTCATCAGCAATCTGCCATCATAGACGGCACTCAGACCATATTTTTTCTTATCTACCGTTTTACACATATATAACAAGAGTATGAGAAACGCTCCAAACTCAGCAATGGAGGAGGCCATCGCTGCTCCGGATATGCCCATATCTAGTTTGAATATCAGTAAATAGTTGAAAGGAATATTGATACAGACTGCCGTAAGAGCTGCTCCGGAGAGGAGTTTAGTATTCGTGACCCCAACCAGGAAAGCCCGGAAAGCTAAGAAAGGAAACGAAAATAACAATCCGAAACTACGCCAGTTCAGGTAACGGATCACAGCCTGATAAATTTCATCAGAAGTAATCAGCTGTTGCAGAATAAACGGAGAAACAAGATGTATCAGCAGACAAAGCATGATTGCCATCACCATCAGAAAATATAATCCCTGAAAGAAGGTACGCCCTGTTTCTTTGTAATGCTGCTCCCCATTTCTTCGGGCAATCATAACCTGCAGACCAATGCTGAATCCAAATCCCAGCATATAAATCGCTAAATAATATATTCCCGCAAGTGCGGATGCTCCCAATTCGATTTCTCCTACGTGTCCTAAAAAGACAGCATCGGTAATGTTGATTAATTGCTCCATCAGAATGCTCATCATCACAGGAAAGTTGATGAGCCATATTTGCTTATATGTATATTTCATTGCTCAACTAAAAATAGCACGATACAGCATACTACACTCATAGCAGTACACAGTTTCGTAAATTCATAAAAATGGGTATAAAAACTCTTTGGCAAGCGGGTCGTTGCTTACCGGATAGCTGAATAGCCTGATTAGAAAGGATGCTATTCGTTGAGCGTAGCTATATACAGAGTTTCATAAATAGATGGATATACTATTAGTTCATTAATCACGCTACAAAGATAGTCATTTTTATATCATCTCCTAATATGGTATGGTATTAGCAGATTACATCTAGTAATGGACTGCTTCAGAAGCGGGAATAATAGAATTAATAATTTGATTCTGAACAACATACCTGATAATCAAATAGCAGATCGATGGCAACAGACCATCTCTATTTGAAAAAAGGCATATCATTTTGAAAAGATCAGTAACCAATAAATTATCAGATAACAATGAAAGTTTGCAAATTTGAAAAAATGAAAGAAGAGGATGAAATCAGACAAGTAATCAATTACATCCTAAAGGAACATCCTTACGTAGTTGTGGTTCCGACACTGACGCAACTACAAGAATGGCTGCAGGATATTTCTATCAGCTGGTTTCACGAAGAAGACAGTGCTTCGCATACAACAATCAATAATATCGAAGAATATTGCTGCACACTGGCAGATCACCTCATAACAGATTTGCCACTAAATACGGATATAAAGAAATATATCCGGGAATGTATCGAAAAGATGCACAAACTGGTGGAGGACAAAGCCGATTTATTAATTGATAAAATAATAAAAGCCGAAATATACCGGTTATCCGGAGAATTGTTTGCCTGCTGCCTGCGTCAGCATGGACTGAATGCCCGCACATTGGATACCGGTACTTTTATGCAGATGAATCTGGAAAGGAAACCGGATATCCCCTACATTCAGGAATCTATCAGGCAGTATATCAATGAGAATCGGGATACTGACATTTTCATCGCTCCTCTTTCCTTATGCAAAAATGTATATGGCGAAATTGATTTCATGAATGAGAAGCGTAATGATTATTATGCTACCGTACTCGCCAGCATATTCGAAGCAGACGAAATCATTCTGTCAACCGAACTCACGAATATCTATGCCAACCGGAACTGTGCCAGGGAACAACATTCTCTGACCTACACCGAAGCCGAACAGTTGATTAACAGTGGAGTACACTTAATTTATACAGACTGTATCACTCTTGCAGCCCGTTCCAATATCGTTATCCGCTTAATAGACACCCATGACCTGGAAACAGAACGGCTCTACATCTCTTCCCATGATACGGAAAGCAGTGTTAAAGCCATTATTGTCCAAGACTCAGTGACGTTTGTACGCTTCACGTCATTGAACGTCCTGCCCGGCTATTTACTCATGGGCAAATTACTGGAAGTCATTAATAAATATCAGATAAACGTTATCTCAATGGCCTCATCCAATGTTTCTGTCTCCATGATTCTGACAGCCAGTCGTGATACCCTGCGAATAATTCAAAGAGAACTGCACAAATACACAGAAATGGTTGTTGACGAAAATATGTCCGTAATACATATCATAGGATCACTTCATTGGGAACGTACGCAACTGGAAAGTAACATCATGGAAACAATCAGGCATATCCCCATATCACTGATTTCTTATGGCGGCAGCGATCATTGTTTCACAATATCAGTTCACACGGCTGATAAGAAGCAATTACTCAATTCGCTGTCACAGCGTTTTCTTGAAAGACTTTCAGCCTGATTAACAAAGTAATAAATACAAATCCATAAAAACATGAAAATTACAATTATAGGAGCCGGAAACATAGGGAGCGCAGTTGCTGCCTGTCTGGCAAAAGGACATCTCTACAACGAAAAAGATATTATCATTTCTACCCCTCATACAGACAAGCTAGAAAATCTGCACAAACAATTTCCTGCGATACGCATAATGACAGAGAATCAGTATGCCATATCGGAAGCCGACATTATTATTCTGGCTGTCAAACCATGTATAGTAGACGAAGTATTATCTCCGTTACGATTCTCACGCACCCAAATCCTGGTTTCACTGGTAACCGGAATATCCATTTCTCACCTGGCACATTTATCGGAAACCGAAATGCCTATATTCCGGGTTGTTCCAAACATCGCCATTACGGAACATTCGAGCCTGACCCTGATAACTTCACGCAAAGCCGGCAAAGAACACCAGCAACTCATAAAACAGACATTTGAAGAAGGAGGAAAGTGTTTGTTCGCAGAAAAGAAACAGCTGGATATCATTTCTGCATTAACTTCCAGTGGAATCGCTTTCGCATTAAAATATATTCATGCAGCCATGCAAGCCGGCATAGAATTGGGTATCTCCGCTGAAGATGCAATGCGAATGACGGCATATAGCATGGAAGGAGCTACAGAACTGATTTTAAATCACGACACCCACCCGCTGTTAGAAATAGAAAAAGCAGCTACTCCCGGTGGAGCCACCATTAAAGGATTGAATGAACTGGAGCACAGGGGATTTACTTCCGCCGTTATTCATGCCATAAAAAGTAGCGCCACAGTATCGACCGATAAAGAGACTGAAGAATAGACAAACGATCCCCTAAATTTTCACGCACATAATTTCGCACTAATATAAAGTATATATTTTTCATATAAAGAAGAAGATACTAACAGCATTATTATACGTTTATTATACATTAAAAAGAGTTACCCTATACACAGAGTAACTCTTTCTAAATTCAGTTCTTCAGGTTCAGATTTAACTTACGATACTTTATATCGACAATTCTTTACTTATAAGTTAATGGAACTTCAAAGATGTTCACGAACAGCATTCTTTATTATCCAAAGCTAAAAGGGAAAGTGCTTTCATCAGATAAAGCAATTAATCCATTTTTCCGCTGGATACAAATTTTGTTCTCTCTCGCCAGCCAACCGGCGGCTAATGCTGTACTCTCTACGCTAAGGTTTAATCTTCTCGCCAATTCTGGTATCGAAATTTCACCAATTTCTTTCAGGGCACACCAGACCTTGCCGGCATTGTTCCCTACTACTCTTTTATCCATGGCTATTCTCTATTAATAATTCGAAACTAAGATAGCTATTTTAATAATAGTTCATAACATATTCTCTTATTTTATTTAACAGATTGACATTATTTAAAGATTCAAAAAAGAATCGGGTTCAAACAGTTAAATATTCGGTCATATTTTATACTAAAGCACCATTCTGGAATACTCAAAATCATCAAATAAATTCATAGCATAACTAAAAGAGAATCAACAGGTTTTATTAAAAAAAATGAATAATAGCAATATCGGACAAGTTCGTTCCCTTTTTTACCAATACCTTTGCGAAGTGAAATACCAAAAGAAGTTATGCAACAGAAGAAAACAACCAAAGAAGAGTATCAAAAGTGCGTAAATGTTGTGGTGGAATATATCAATCAACATTTAGGAGAAGACATTGATTTGAAATCGCTGGCCAGGATATCAAACTTTTCTCCTTTTTATTTTCACCGAATTATGAAAGCATTCCTCGGTGAACCGATCGGTACCTTTATTGTCCGGACGCGGACAGAAGCAGCCGCACGTTTATTGCGCTATTCGGATATTCCTATTGCCGATATTGTCTATCGCATCGGATATTCATCCCCTTCTTCCTTGTCGAAAGTGTTCAGACAGTTTTATGGTATTTCTCCTTTAGAGTATCGAAACAATAAAAACTTTGTAATTATGAAACCAGCGATTATCAGGCCAGACCTGGAACTGAAAAGTGAAATTAAGAGTATACCTGCACGCAATGTTATTTATATCCGCCTGTCCGGTGACTACAAACTGAATGACTACGGAGGGACATGGGGACGTCTGTGGCAGTTCATCAAAGAACAAAAGCTGCCGATGGGAGATTTCAGCCCGCTCTGCATCTATCACGACGACCCCAAAGTGACACCAGCCGAGAAATTGCGCACCGATGTATGTATGGTGATGCCCGTACAGGTAGCTCCCAAAGGAGATGTAGGATTCAAGACACTTCCGGCAGGACGTTATGCAATCTTCTTATATAAAGGTACGTATGACAATCTGCAAGCGGTATATGATACTATCTATGGAAAATGTCTGCCCGAAATGGAATGTACGCTACGCGATGAACCCAGTGCCGAACGCTATCTGAACAATCCGTGCGAAACCGCTCCCGAAGAGCTGTTGACAGAGATTTATATTCCGGTAGAATAAGAAGGATTTAAAAATAAATGAGACTGCATCCATAAAAAATGCAGTCTCATTCTACTTTCGCTCATCATTACCCATCAGAGGGCAACTACGCCGGACAGATAATCTTCCTCTCTTTTATCTGTTATTTATCAGCGTAAAGCCCTACCCTGTTTCCCTCGCTATCCGCAAACAAGGCAAACCAGCCTCTGCCCTCTACTTCGATTTTCGTCTTGGGCATCATGATTTTTCCACCTTTCCGAAGGACTTTTTCCAGTGTCTGATCGATGTCTTCACAATTAAAAGAGATAATCACTCCTTTTTCCGAAGGAAGATAATCGGGAGCATGAAAAATAGCGCCGACCGTTTCACCTTCTTCCGTGAAACACGCCATCTTCTCCTCTTCACATTCAAAAACCGGAAGCTGTACCCCAAACACTGTTTCATAGAAATCGACAGCCCGGTGAAAATCAACTGTAGGAATCTCAAAAAATGCAATAAACTTTTTCATTTCGTTCTTTTTTTATGGTTACTATTGAGCCTTTGCAAAGACACTGCAAAAGTAAGGGATGCCACAAAGCTCTGATAGGAAAAAAAAGACATTTTCAAAATTCCGAGAAGTAATCAGAATAAGGAGCACAAACAGAAAGATATTCTGCAGGCGTATAACCGGAAAATAGTTTGAATTCCTTGATCATGTGGGACTGATCGGAGTATCCACATTCATAGGCCACTTGTACAAAAGGCAAAGTCACATCCTGTTGCAACAGAAATAAAGCACGTTGCATACGCACAATACGAAGATATTCCTTGGGAGTCGTACCGACATGATCGGCAAAAACACGTCCGAACTGCTTGCTACTCAAACAAGCCGCCTCCGACAATTGAGGAATATTTATCTGTGGTTGAAGATTGATTTCCTGAAAGACAGCAGACATCCTCTTCAGATTATACTCGGAAAAAGCATATAAACGACGAAGAAAAAACTGCTCTATCAGACGAATACAGACTATATTATCAGAAGTATCAGTGACTTGCTTCGCCAAATCCGATAGTTCGACATCTTCCACTTCATCCATCGCTACATCTTTCCCATGAAACAAGTGAACGGGAATGTGGAGCAAGGCTTTCGCTGCATAAGGTTGAAAAACAACCGTAATCATCTCTATCCTACCCGTCGACAACACATCGGAGAATCCGATCGACTGTCCGCAAATAAAAGACTGTGGCTGCAACTTTAAATCATTCTGCAGGAAGAGCTGTTTCCCTTTATGAAAAACAAGCTGCATACAACCGATGGGGAAAGTCCGTTCGGAAACAGAAACTGCTGCATCATCCTGCAATATCCAATAATGGCGGATGTAAGGCGATAGCACAGGAACGGGCTTTATAATCTGAAATGACTGCATATGGCAAAGATATCACTTTTTTAATTATGGAAGCAAAAGTAGAGAGTCTCTTTGAATCTGTATTGTAAAAAAGAGACATTCTGACAAAAAAGAAGCTGCCCCATTATAGAATCATGAGACAGCCCTACCAAAAATCGTATTTATTTTCAAATAACAGAAAGCCCGTATTCATAGGCTTCTGACATCGCCTGATATTCTTTGTCCGAATATGCGCCTTTACTTCTTGCCTTCTGCATATCATTCATAAAGGACTTAACGGTAGAGAGGAAACTCTGAAAATTCTTCAGTTCTTCATCATAACCGGTAACAGCCGGAATTTTTTCCGCAGCCTTCAGTTCCTTCTCCAGTTCCGCCATTTTCAAATCAATCCGCATTCCGTCCATTGCATGTTTGCGGGAATACAAATTCATTATGCTCTGCACCGTGCCTGACATCTTGCGCATCGCCATTATCTGATCTTTCAAAGGCTCATCAGCCAAAAGTTCACTCTCCGCTTGTTCGGTCAAAGGACTTAGAATATCAAAAATCACTTGCTTATACTCGGACAGTTCTACGCTCAACTTATAGTTTTCATTCAGAAGCTGAGCCGTTTTTGCTGTATCTTTCGACTTCTTATAAGCAAGAAATTTATTGAAGTTATCATAGAACTGTGTCCGCACATTAAACAATCCGGCATAATTCTGCTTTAGATTCTGACGGACTTCCGGATTAAAATAGTCTCCCGGATCCAATAATTCCGCTGTATCACGCGCAGCTATTTCCGGAGGTGCAATCGGTTCAACTTCAGGCACTTTCCCAGTTTGTTCCATGTATCCCAACACTGCGTTTATATCTTTCGCATTAGCCACATGCCTCAATACAGCAAGTGATATATGATAATAATTGATCACCTTACTGGCATTATCCAATTCCTCCGTACTTTCCGAGGATACAGTCTGCTTTTTACTTCCCCCCGAACAGGAAGACAACAGCAAAGCACCGACCAGTGCTCCAAACAATAAAAATTTCTTTTTCATAATGTTCTCCTTATTAGTTACTTTTCGTACTATAACAATAAAAAACGATTTTTGTTATGTACAAACAATAGGTATCACATACACTTACAACGGTGGAATAATTCAAGATGCTATTAACGATGATTAAAGAATAAACAATTATCGACGTATAAAAACAAAAAATGGCTACTCATCACGAGCAACCAATCTTTTGTTAACCTTAAATCTAATACTTATGAAAAAAACACAGTACAAATATACCACCTTTCAAGTAAATAGCAAATTTCAGAGCCGAATCGGACGATAATATAACACGGTTTAATATTCTCGGAAGCGCATTAACATTTCAGACTTTTCGTGTTAACATTTAACATATTCATTCACAGTTCCTGCTTAAAGAGATTCTTGAAAAAGCAACTAAGTCCGCTTTTTCCTCTCATCTCTTATTAAACCTTTATCAGTATGCTCTATTCTCCCATCCATCCGTTCTATTGATTATTTTTCATCACGGAATTATTGCAATACAACCAATTTTACCGTAACTTTGAAATATGATAATTAGCGCCAGCCGCCGGACAGATATTCCGGCATTCTATTCGCAATGGTTCTTCAACCGGATTAAAGAAGGATACGTGTTAGTTCCCAATCCTTTTAATCCTAAAATGATCAGCAAGGTCAGCTTACATCCTGCTGTGGTAGATTGCATCGTGTTCTGGACCAAGAATCCTGCTCCGATGATTGATAAACTGGATCATCTGCAAGACTACAAATACTACTTTCAGTTCACCCTCAATCCTTACGGAGAGAAATTAGAAAATAATCTGCCGTCTATCGACAAACGAATAGACATATTCAAACGCCTTTCGGATAAAATAGGAAAAGAGAAAGTGATCTGGCGCTATGACCCGATACTGACTAACGAGGAATATGACGTTTCTTTCCATAAGGAGGCATTCGCCCAAATTGCCTACGGACTTAAAGACCATACCGAAAAGTGTATGCTGGGATTTATTGACCATTACCAGCATATCCGCACCGCAGTCGGCCAGTTCAACATACAGCCGTTGCGAAAAGAGGAGATTGAAGAAATAGCCGTCTCTTTCAGGAATACCATCAACGAATATCCTGCTATCCAACTGGATACCTGCACCTCCAAAGTTGATCTGAGACATTTGGGAATCCCTGCCGGACTGTGTATCGACAAAGAACTGATCGAAAGAATCACCGGCTACCCCCTCCTTGCCAAAAAAGACAAAAATCAGCGGAATGTCTGCAATTGCATTGAAAGTATCGACATAGGCACTTATGAAAGTTGCCTCAACGGATGCATCTATTGTTACGCCATCAAAGGCAATTACAACAGTGTGGAATATAACACTAAGAAACATGACAGGAATTCGCCTTTGCTGATCGGGCATCCGGCAGAAGATGATGTAGTGAAGAAACGGGAAATGAAAAGTCTGCGAAACAATCAATATTCATTATTCTGAATCACGCCCGGACTCCAAATAATTCCTTCGCATAAGAGCAAAAAAAAGGCTATCTATCCCAGACAGCCAATCTTTGTTAACCTTAAATCTAATACTATGAAAAACACAGTACAAAGATACGGACTTTTGCCTCATCTCCAAATTTTCCGGCTAAAACGGGACATCTTATAACATGGTTTAATAGAATCAGAACCGCATTAACAAATAAGCAACTTCATGTTAACATTTAGCAGTCTTCTTAAATATTTAACCCA
Source organism: uncultured Bacteroides sp. (assembly GCA_947646015.1). Lineage (GTDB taxonomy): Bacteria > Bacteroidota > Bacteroidia > Bacteroidales > Bacteroidaceae > Bacteroides. Next base: position 25,408 of record CANSEY010000032.1, read on the forward strand.
TAAAACTGAATGAGATGCAAAAGTTTTCGAATCTGTTGCCGATTCCTATTAATAAGAGTTTACAGGCAACAACAAATCCATTCATTAGCTGTTAATTAGAGGAAGATAATCATCAGATTCTCAACATATATGAAAAGATTTGAAAACAAAGTAGTCGTCATCACCGGTGCGGCCGGTGGCATTGGCGAAGCAACCACACGCCGCATCGTCTCCGAAGGAGGCAAAGTAGTCATCGCCGATCATTCGCAGGAAAGGGCCGACAAGCTTGCCGCCGAACTCACTCAAGCAGGGGCCGACGTGCGTCCCATCTATTTCTCCGCCACCGAACTCCAAAGCTGTAAAGAACTAGTTGATTTCGCCATGAAGGAATACGGTCAGATAGACGTACTTATAAACAACGTAGGCGGAACCGACCCCAAACGTGATCTGAATATTGAAAAGCTGGATATCGATTACTTCGACGAAGTATTCCATCTGAACCTTTGCTGCACAATGTATCTTTCTCAGCAGGTCATTCCCATCATGACCACCCACGGAGGCGGAAATATCGTAAATGTAGCATCCATAAGCGGGCTGACAGCCGACGCCAACGGCACCCTCTACGGAGCCAGCAAAGCAGGTGTCATCAATCTGACCAAATATATCGCCACCCAAATGGGAAAGAAAAACATCCGCTGCAATGCCGTAGCACCGGGACTGGTTCTTACCCCTGCCGCACTGGACAATCTGAACGAAGAAGTACGCAATATATTTCTGGGACAGTGCGCCACGCCTTATTTGGGAGAACCCGAAGACGTTGCCGCCACCATTGCATTCCTGGCCTCCAACGATGCACGATACATCACTGGACAGACGATTGTGGTAGACGGCGGCTTAACCATTCACAATCCTACCATTGAATTATCATAAATATACCCCGGACAGTATATCCTGCTTTTTATCATAAGAACGATTGGCTATCAAAAAGTATCTTACTCCTTGCCAATAAAGCCAGATGTACTGTCCATTTATTCTCTTTTTCATCCCCTCTCTCTCAACATACTCCAAAACAATTCTTCATGACGCGACCAAAGAAACTTACTCCCTATCTGGAATGCAACATCGGTGGCCCATTGGCGGCTGCCAAAGAAACCAATGGCGGATTTTATCTTTCCCCGTCTGTAGGAGCACAGGTAAAGCTCACTCAAAAATTAAAAATGAATATTGCCTTAGGCTATGAAATACAGCAACTGGAAAGGCTGAAACAGCGGACCGATGAATATTTCCATACCGAATTCAAGGAAGAACTGTCTCACCACTCCATCACCCTAAAAGTGGGATTAACTTACTAAAGAAAGAATTATTGTCAATTAATCAGTAGGATTGTCCAACAAATACTAACTTTACAACGTTTTACATATTAAATAATAAACGGTATGATTGTAAGAACACTGCTGGATACAGACCTCTATAAGTTTACCACCTCGTACGCTTATATCAAATTATTCCCTTACGCAATGGGTACTTTCAGCTTCAATGACAGAAACGAAACTGAATATACCGAAGAATTTCTGAAAGCGCTCAAAAGCGAATTCAGCAACCTCAGCCGGTTGAGGCTTACGGAAGAGGAACTGGAATACATGACACGCAATTGCCGGTTTCTTCCGAGAGTCTATTGGGAATGGCTGTCTTCTTTCCGTTTTGATCCGGACAAGATCGATATTCATCTGGACACAACGGGCCGGCTGCATATTGAAGTCAGCGATTTTCTTTATAAAGTCACACTGTATGAAGTACCGCTGCTCGCCATCGTATCCGAAATCAAAAACAAGTTTTTCGGCAACATACCCGATATGAGCGAGATACTCTGCAAATTGTCGGAGAAAGTGGAATTGTCCAATCAGCACCAGCTCCGCTTCTCGGAGTTCGGCACGCGGAGAAGATTCTCAATCGACGTACAGGAGACGGTGATCAAACGGCTGAATGATACGGCCAAATACTGTACCGGAACTTCCAACAGCTACTTTGCCATGAAGTACGGCATGAAAATGATGGGAACTCATCCGCATGAGTGGTTCATGTTTCATGGGGCACAGTTCGGATATAAGCACGCCAACTATATGGCACTCGAAAACTGGGTGAATGTATACGACGGAGATTTGGGCATTGCGCTGTCCGACACTTATACTTCAGGAATATTCCTGAGCAATCTCAGCCGCAAGCAGGCCAAGCTATTCGACGGAGTACGCTGCGATTCTGGCAATGAATTTGATTTTATTGATAAACTGGTAGCCCGCTATAAAGAACTGGGCATTGATGCCACTACCAAAACAATCGTCTTTAGCAACGCTCTCGACTTCACGAAAGCACTGGAAATTCAGGAATACTGCAAGGAGAAGATTCGCTGTTCCTTCGGAATCGGTACCAATCTAACGAATGACACAGGATTTGCCCCTTCCAACATTGTCATGAAACTCACGCAATGCAAAATGAATGTCAATCAGGAATGGAGAGAATGCATCAAACTATCGGATGACGAGGGAAAACATACAGGCAGTCCAGAGGAAGTACAGGCTTGTCTGTACGAACTAAGGCTGGCGAAATAAAGACCGCTCTGAACAGAAAGCCGGGGTACGGGCATAAAAAAAGGAGCAACGCCTTGCTCCAACCTTTGTTAACCTTAAATCTAATACTATGAAAAACACAGTGCAAAGATACGTACTTCTGTGTTATTAGCAAATTATCCAAATAAAAAAGTATGTTTCATAACACGATTTAAAACTTTCATAGAAAAGCATCCCTTTTTATTAATACTTTTTCAAGATTTAAACTCTTTGACCGCTCTTCCCAATCTTTCCAGCGTCAGTTCACCGGATTGTCTCCAGAGCTGTTCACCTTTTCTGAAAAGAATGAATGTGGGAGTGGATTCAATGGTATAGAAATTAGCGAGATCACTTTCCTCGTCTACGTCTACCTGTACTACCTCGACTATCCCTTCCATCTCTTTCTTGAACTCTTTTATCAAAGGCTGCATACGCTGGCAGTGAGGACACCACGTTGCATAAAATTCTGCCATTACCCAGTCATCACCCGCCAGTTTCTCTCTGTTTCTCGTATCACGAGCTATTTTCTTTTCTTTCATATCGATTCTCCTTTTAATTAATTAGTGGGAGTCTTAACAATACAAAAAGAGGAAGGTTTAACGCATAAACATTAATACACAGAGATTTAGTTCTATTGGAAAAGTAAAGGAGAGGAAATCTACCGGAGCATTCATTGCACAAAACTGAAACTTTCGTGCAAAAACAGAACACAGTATTCAATATTTATTTATCTTTGCCCCCCGAAATGGTTCGGAGTCCGTGTCCAACGGATGACGATTAAAAGGGAATCGGGTGTAAATCCCGTACAGTCCCGCTGCTGTGAAGCTCTATACAATGTCTTATTAATGAACTAATTTATCGCCACTGATGTTATTTTGGGAAGGCACTATAAGACAAGAGTCAGTCAGAAGACCTGCCACTTCGCGTAAAGCGTTCTTCTGCCTCGTGGGTTAGGAGAAAGAACATCATTTGTTAAGCCCCAAATCAAGAAAATACTGTGTTTCTGTCGGATGGACTATGTCTGTGAAGATGGGAAGGCATTAAATAAGTATGTACTTAATTGAGTAAAGTATGATAAAAAAAATCTTAGTAGCCAATCGCGGTGAAATTGCCATAAGGGTGATGCGCTCCTGCCGGGAGATGGAGATAACGAGTATCGCAATTTTCTCCGAAGCAGACCGGACCGCGAAGCACGTGCTCTATGCAGACGAAGCTTATTGCGTAGGACCGGCAGCATCCAAAGAGAGTTATCTGAATATAGAAAAAATCATCGAAGTGGCAAAGGAATGCCATGCTGACGCTATTCATCCGGGATATGGTTTCCTGTCCGAAAACGCGACTTTCGCCCGACGCTGTCAGGAAGAAAATATTATTTTTATCGGACCGGACCCCGAAACGATGGAGGCAATGGGCGACAAGATATCCGCCCGTATTAAAATGATCGAGGCAGGGGTCCCTGTCGTTCCCGGCACACAGGAGAATCTGAAAAGTGTGGAAGAAGCCGTAGAACTCTGCAACAAGATCGGTTATCCGGTGATGCTGAAAGCATCTATGGGCGGCGGCGGAAAAGGTATGCGCCTTATCCACAGTGCGGAAGAGGTGGAAGAGGCTTATACAACTGCCAAGAGCGAGTCACTTTCTTCTTTTGGCGACGATACCGTTTATCTGGAGAAGTTCGTGGAGGAACCTCATCACATTGAATTTCAGATTCTGGGCGACAAACACGGAAACGTGATTCACCTGTGCGAACGCGAATGTTCCGTACAGCGCCGCAACCAAAAGATTGTGGAAGAGACGCCATCGGTTTTCGTGACTCCCGAACTGCGTAAAGATATGGGTGAAAAGGCGGTAGCCGCGGCCAAAGCGGTCAACTATATCGGTGCAGGCACGATTGAGTTCTTGGTCGACAAGCATCGCAATTATTACTTCCTCGAAATGAACACCCGTCTGCAAGTAGAACATCCGATAACGGAAGAAGTGGTCGGAGTGGACTTGGTGAAAGAGCAGATCAAAGTTGCCGACGGACAAGTGCTCCAGCTGAAACAGAAAGATATCCAACAGCGCGGCCATGCCATCGAATGCCGTATTTGTGCCGAAGACACGGAAATGAACTTCATGCCGAGCCCAGGAATCATCAAACAGATTACAGAACCGAACGGAATCGGTGTTCGTATCGACAGTTACGTTTACGAAGGATATGAAATCCCGATCTATTATGACCCGATGATCGGCAAACTGATCGTATGGGCTACCAACCGCGAATATGCCATCGAACGGATGCGCCGCGTACTCCATGAGTATAAACTGACAGGTGTAAAGAACAATATCAGCTACCTACGTGCCATCATGGACACACCGGATTTCGTGGAAGGTCATTACGACACAGGCTTTATCACCAAGAACGGCGAACATCTGCAACAATGCATCATGCGCACCAGCGAACGTGCCGAAAATATTGCCATGATTGCTGCCTACATGGATTATCTGATGAATCTTGAAGAAAACAGAGGTGACGCAACGGACAACCGTCCCATCAGCAAATGGAAAGAATTCGGTTTGCACAAAGGTGTACTTCGTATCTAAACTAAAAACAGCATTCAATTATGGAAATTCATATAGGAGACCGCGTAGCGGAAATAGAGCTCGTCAGCAAGGAAGACAATAAAGTGGTACTTACCATTGACGGAAAACCGTTTGAAGCAGATGTTGTGATGGCCGAAAATGGCACCTGCAATATTCTGATGGACGGTCGCAGCGCAAACGCACAACTGATTCGCCGCGAAAACGGTAAAAGCTATAAGGTAAATACGCATTATAGCAGTTTCAATGTTGAAATCGTGGACAGCCAGGCAAAGTATCTGCGTATGCGCAAGAAAGGCGAAGATGAACAGAACGACCGCATCACTTCCCCAATGCCGGGAAAGGTGGTGAAAATCCCTGTTACGGCAGGGCAGGAAATGAAAACGGGAGATACCGTCATCGTCATCGAAGCCATGAAAATGCAGAGCAACTACAAAGTGACTTCAGATTGCCGCATCAAGGAAATTCTGGTTCAAGAAGGCGACAACATCACCGGTGACCAGACATTAATAACATTAGAGCCGATTGTATAATACTAAAAACGGATTGCATCATGGAAGAAATAAATAAAGCATACGCCACGTTCCAGGAACGTGACCGCATCGCTTCCCTCGGTGGGGGCGTGGAAAAGATTGAAAAGCAACACGAAAACGGAAAGATGACTGCCCGCGAGCGTATCGAAATGCTGCTCGACAAAGGTACTTTTGTTGAACTGGACAAGTTGATGGTTCACCGCTGCACCAACTATGGCATGGACAAAAACAAGATTCCGGGAGACGGCATCGTATCCGGTTACGGAAAGATTGACGGGCGCCAGGTATTTGTTTATGCCTACGACTTTACAGTCTACGGAGGTTCACTGTCTGCTTCGAACGCGAAAAAGATTGTGAAAGTGCAGCAACTGGCATTGAAGAACGGTGCTCCGATAATTGCGCTGAATGATTCCGGAGGTGCACGTATTCAGGAAGGAATTGAAAGCCTTTCCGGCTATGCGGATATTTTCTATCAGAACACAATGGCAAGCGGGGTGATTCCTCAGATTTCGGCTATTCTTGGTCCGTGTGCCGGAGGCGCCTGCTACTCTCCTGCCCTCACCGACTTCATCTTTATGGTGAAAGAAAAGAGTCACATGTTTGTGACAGGTCCGGATGTGGTAAAGACTGTGATTCACGAAGAGGTAAGCAAAGAAGAACTGGGCGGTGCCATGACACACAGCAGCAAAAGCGGTGTCACTCACTTTATGTGCAATACCGAAGAAGAACTGTTGATGAGCATTCGCGAACTACTTTCCTTCTTGCCTCAGAATAATATGGACGAAACGAAAAAGCAGAACTGTACTGACGAGACCAACCGTGAAGATGCCGTACTCGACACCATTGTCCCCGCAGACCCGAATGTACCATACGACATGAAGGATATCATCGAACGGGTAGTAGATAACGGCTATTTCTTCGAAGTAATGACTAACTTCGCAAAGAATATCATCATCGGTTTTGCACGTCTGGCAGGCCGTTCGGTTGGTATTGTCGCCAATCAGCCGGCCTACCTTGCCGGTGTTCTCGACATTGACGCCAGCGACAAGGCAAGCCGCTTCATCCGTTTCTGCGACTGTTTCAACATTCCGTTGATTACTTTCGAAGATGTGCCGGGATTTCTTCCCGGATATACGCAGGAGAACAACGGTATCATCCGCCACGGTGCTAAAATCGTTTATGCGTTTGCCGAAGCTACCGTTCCCAAACTGACAGTCATTACCCGCAAGGCATACGGTGGCGCGTATATTGTGATGAACTCCAAACAGACAGGTGCAGATGTGAACTTCGCTTATCCGAGTGCGGAAATCGCAGTCATGGGTGCGGAAGGTGCGGTAAACATCCTGTTCCGCAAAGCGGATGCAGAGACAAAAGATAAAGAACTGGAAGCCTACAAGGAAAAGTTTGCCACTCCCTACCAAGCTGCCGAACTAGGATTCATCGATGAAATCATCTATCCGAGACAAACCCGCAAACGTCTGATCCAGGCACTGGAAATGACAGAGAACAAGATGCAGACGAATCCGCCTAAAAAACATGGAAATATGCCTTTATAAGTTATAGGCGATTACCTATAATAAAAGAGACTGTTTCAGTACAGGTGCCCCCACCTGTTTCTGAAACAGTTTCTTTTTTCATATAAAAAGCAGAAATGCTTTCACGCAAAATAGATAAAACTTTATACCTTTGCAGTATTACATTATGAAAAACCTGAAAATATGATTAACCTGAAATGTACATTTGCCGTCACGGCCGGATTGTGCTCATCTTTGGCCTATGCACAAAACCAACCGCACATTATCTTAATTATGACCGATCAGCAACGTGGCGACGCCATGGGATGCATGGGTAATGAATCTGTAATCTCCCCCCATCTGGACGCTTTGGCAAGCGAAGGAACGTTGTTTATGAACGGATATTCTTCGTGTCCCAGCAGTACCCCTGCCCGTGCCGGACTGTTGACCGGACAGTCTCCCTGGCATCATGGCTTGTTAGGATATGGCAAAGTTGCCCCCAAGTACAACCACGAAATGCCTCAGATGCTGAAAGATGCTGGATATTATACCTTCGGTATCGGAAAAATGCACTGGCATCCGCAACGAATCAAACACGGTTTCGAAGGAACGCTGCTGGATGAAAGCGGACGCCGGGAAGATCCGAATTTCATCAGTGACTATCGCTTATGGTTTCAAATACAAGCACCGGGAAAGAACCCGGATGAAACCGGAATCGGATGGAACGATCACGGAGCAGCTACCTATAAACTGAAAGAAAGTCTGCACCCTACTTATTGGACCGGTGAAATGGCTTGTCAGATGATACAGAATTATGATAACGGCAATCAGCCTTTATTTCTGAAAGTTTCCTTTGCCCGTCCCCACAGCCCGTACGACCCGCCTCAACGCTTTCTCGACATGTATAAGGATGCACAGGTTCCCGATCCCGTCATTGGTGACTGGTGTGGGAAATACGCTAAAGAACTGGACCCCGAAAAAGCAGCCAAAGATGCTCCCTACGGTAACTTCGGAAATGAATATGCACGTCACTCCAAACGCTATTATTATGCCAACATCACTTTCATAGACGAACAGATAGGGCGTGTCCTCCAGACCTTAAAAGACAAGGGAATGTATGATAACTCCCTTATCATTTTCGTTTCCGATCATGGAGATATGATGGGAGATCACTACCACTGGCGGAAGACTTACCCGTATGAAGGATCTACGCACATACCTTATATTATTAAATGGCCAGCCAAAGCGCAAGTCGTTCCCGGCAAGGTGGATAATCCCGTAGAACTCCGTGACCTGCTACCAACTTTCCTCGAAATAGCGGGAACCTCCGTTCCCACCGACATAGACGGACGCTCTCTGCTATCTCTGGCTAAAGGCACAGAAACGGAATGGCGCAAATACATCGATCTGGAACATGCCACTTGCTACAGTGATGACAACTATTGGTGTGCTTTGACCGACGGAAAGATTAAATATATCTGGTACTTCTATACAGGTGAAGAGCAATTGTTTGACCTTGCCAAAGATCCTAAAGAGCTGCATAATGCTGTGAACGACAAGAAATATAAAAAGCTGCTGACAGGCATGCGTGCAGAAATGATCCGCCACCTCAGTGAACGGGGAGAGGAATTTGTGAAAGACGGTCAATTGGTTGTCCGCAAAAAAACGATGCTTTACGGTCCTAACTATCCGAAAGAAAAGCGATAAATATAGCCTGCCCGGATGAAACGCATCACTTTCGCCACAAATTGTATCTATCATACAGATAAAATGGGAAGTTCTCAGTGACTGACACTTAATTTATCCGTCTAAGATTGTACAATTTGCGGTGAAAGTGATAATAAGTATTTTGCAAGGAGACGTTTTTCCCTTACATCAGATGATTTCTCCTACATCAGATAAGGAGTGAGATACTTCACAAGGAAATATCCGCCGACTACCAGCCACACATAAAGTAAAAGAGCCAGTACGAAAGGTTTGGCTCCGGCCTTTCTGAATTTATCGATGCTTGTTTCTGTTCCGAGTGCCGTCATAGCCATTGTCAGCAAAAAGGTATCCAGTGTGTTAATACTTGCCACCAACTGTGCAGGAAACAAATCAAAAGAATTGAAAGCGATGACACCCATAAAGCCTATTGCAAACCAGGGCACCGCAATCTTCTGAAACTTCTGTCCTTTCTGCACTTGTCTTTTCCGCGCTCTCGCCACCAGATAGGTAGTAATCAGAAGCACAGGAACCAACATCATCACACGAATCATTTTCACTATGATGGCAGAATCCGAAATACCGTTTCCCATCGCGTCTCCGGCACCTACTACATGGGCAACCTCATGCAGGGTAGCCCCCGTATAAATCCCCATCTGATCGGGAGTCAGTGCACAAAGTCCGTTCCGGTACAAGAAAGGATACAGAAACATGGAAATAGTACCGAAAATCACGACAGTAGACACGGACACAGCCGTTTTATATGGCTTTGCCTTGATGGTCGATTCAGCCCCCAGAATAGCGGCGGCTCCACAAATTCCACTTCCGATGGAAGTAAGCAATGCGATTCCACGGTCCATCTTCAGCAGCTTACCAAGATAGATGCCGCCACAAATAGTCACAGCCACAATAATCACATCGATCAGCATAGCCGGCAATCCGATAGCCATCACATCCTGAAAAGTCAATCTGAAACCATATAAAATGATACCGATACGCAGAATCTTCTTTGAGCAAAACTGGATTCCCGGCACCCACGTTTCCGGAAGGTGGTTTCGCAGACTATTGGCATAAAGCATACCCAAAATGATACCGACAATCATCGGACTGAAAGAAATACTTCTTACAAAAGACATCTCGCCAATATAAAATGCAGCACAAGAAAATAATGCTATCAACAGGACACCGTGCAGCATGCTGCTTCTCTTTTCATTGAACATAAATGATTTGATTTAAGTGATACTTAATTATTTCTTTTTTGCAAAGGAAGACATTTTCCGGCAGACTGAATCACAGAATTTTATTATGTCGGATAATCCCTGGTTATAACCCCCAAAGCGGTTATAACAAAAAAACGGCACCTCGATTCACATCGCAGCACCGTCACAACACAAACACAAAATAAAACACGACAAAACTACTATGCAATCTTACCTGTAATGCCGGGGAGGCATATCTTGCTTGACTTATCTATATTCGCATACCCATAAGAAGCTTTATCAGGTGATTTGCATAATAAATAACGCACCCATTCGGATTTTGTTCACAAGAGTTCTGAAAAAAATGAAGTTAAGACGACTTTTTAACAAAAAAAACGGTACCCCGATTCACATCGCAGCACCGTCACAACACAAACACAAAATAAAACACGACAAAACTACTATGCAATCTTCCTGTTATGCCGGGGAGGCATATTCACTGACTCATATATATTCGCATACCTACAAGCAGCCATCAGGCGATTTGCACATATATAACATCCCGATTTTCGTTTTGTTCACGAAAAAAAGAGATTGAAGTTTATTTTCTCCCTTTAAAATCTTTCAGAAAGCCTTCCATCAACCATTTGGCAAGGGCCTGACGGTTGGAATCCATCACCAGTCTCCGCTGGTCAAATGTATTCTGTATATTCCCCAGTTCGACAAAGACAGAAGCAGGAGTAGTGTGTGAAAGTACATATAAATTGCGTCCGCTCACCGTTCCGGAAAAGCCGCGGTTCGGCTGATGCTTTCCATATTTGGATTCGAACGTATCTTTCATATTGTTTGCCAGCCGTTTGCTTTCGGCTTTCTTATTAGAATGATAGAAAAAGACATCTGTCTGCTTTTTTTTGCTGCGACTGTCTACATGGATGAAGATAGCGCGACAGTAAGTATAGTTCTGACGGTCTTTCCGATAAAGAGCATTGATTTTGTTACAACGCTGCTGAAGACGCTGCACCTGATTCAATGGAATCGGGTCGCCCATACAAGTCTCACGCTTGCTGTTAGAGAGGTAAGCGTCATTACGGATACCATCTTTGGCATCCTGAATAATGATATGCACTTCCGCCCCTTCCTGCATCAGATTCCGGGCGAGACGAAGTGCAATGTCATAGGCATATTCGTCTTCGTGAAGTTCGTGCTTCCCTACCCGTCCGATGGCTCCCGGATCAGGACCGCCATGCCCGCTGACTACATAGAAGCAGGCACCTGCCAGTTGGTTGGAAGTGACCTTTACATTCGCCAGTTGCTTACCGAAAAGAGGTTCATGAAGAGTGGTTCCTATTTTCGAAGCCTTTGAGGATTGTTTTCTTGCCGGTGTCTCTTTATCAGCCGCCGTCGATCTCTTGACAGGAGGAATTGTATATGTCACCCCCAGTTTCAGCACATTTCCTTTCCCCAGCTTTGCCTTATTCAGTTCCACAAAATCATCGTAATATTTCTTTGGAGCACGGTTATGACGCAGCAAAAAAGTAGAAATCCCCTCACCTGCTTTCGGAGTAGCTTTTTGTTGCGCCTGCACATCAGCCAACGAAAGAAGAAAACTAATTAATAAAAGAATATAGAATCTTTTTTTCATATTCGACTACTACCTTATCAGTATCATTTCACTTATAAACAGGACAAAAATACAATTATTTTCCCTACTTTTGCCCCGTTAAAACTTTTTTTGGCAATAAAACTTAAAACCCTATATCATTATGGCAAAACAATTCAAACCCGAAACCCTGTGCGTACAGGCCGGATGGACGCCTAAAAAGGGTGAGCCGCGTGTGCTGCCCATCTATCAGAGTACAACTTTCAAATACGATACCAGCGAACAAATGGCACGCCTTTTCGATTTGGAAGACAGTGGTTATTTTTATACCCGCCTGCAAAACCCGACTAATGACGCGGTTGCCGCCAAGATTGCCGCCCTTGAAGGTGGTGTAGCTGCTATGCTTACATCCAGCGGTCAGGCAGCCAACTTTTATGCCATTTTCAATATCTGCCAGGCAGGAGATCATTTCGTTTGTTCATCCGCCATCTACGGAGGAACATTCAATTTATTCGGCGTCACCATGAAGAAACTCGGCATCGACGTTACCTTCGTTCATCCGGACGCCAGCGAAGAAGAAATCTCGGCAGCTTTCCAGCCTAATACGAAAGCACTGTTCGGAGAAACAATCTCCAATCCTTCTCTCGAAGTGCTGGATATCGAAAAGTTTGCCCGTATCGCACACAGTCACGGAGTACCTTTGATTGTAGACAATACATTCCCGACTCCTATCAACTGCCGTCCTTTTGAATGGGGAGCAGACATTATCGTTCACTCCACCACCAAATACATGGATGGACACGCAACAAGCGTAGGTGGCTGTATCGTCGACAGCGGCAACTTCGACTGGGATGCCCATGCAGACAAATTCCCCGGACTCTGTACACCGGACGAATCTTATCATGGCCTGACCTATACAAAAGCATTCGGCAAAGGTGCTTACATCACCAAAGCAACCGCACAACTGATGCGTGACCTCGGCAGCATCCAAAGCCCGCAAAATTCTTTCTTACTGAATCTTGGACTTGAAACACTGCATCTGCGTATGCCTCAACATTGCCGTAACGCTCAGAAAGTAGCAGAATATCTTTCTAAGAACGAGAAAGTGGCTTGGGTTAACTATTGCGGCCTGCCGGATAACAAATACTATGCACTGGCACAGAAATATATGCCGAACGGCTCCTGCGGAGTAATCTCCTTCGGACTGAAAGGCGGACGTGATGTATCTATCAAGTTTATGGATTCATTAGAATTTATCGCTATTGTGACTCACGTAGCTGATGCCCGTAGTTGTGTGCTTCACCCCGCCAGCCATACTCACCGCCAGTTGTCGGATGAGCAGCTGATGGAAGCAGGTGTACGTCCCGACTTAATCCGTTTGTCCGTAGGTATCGAGAATGCGGATGATATCATTGCAGATATCGAGCAGGCATTGAATGCGTAAAAGCTGATTACTATCAGATAACAAACAGCAAAGGCACAGGATATTTTGACTCTGTGCCTTTCTCTTTTCACCAATGCCTCATCCCTTTCTTATTTACTGCCTATTATCCTCCTTCTCAATAAGAAAGTTAATTTCCAACAGAATATGTTTAATCATGAACTGATAAATCGCTATAGATGTTTATCTTTGTAAGGAACCAAACTCTGTATAGATATGAAAAAGATTTTATTAGTAGCACTCGCGCTGTGCCTTTCTTACGGATTTGCTTATTCCTGTTTATTCAATCATTCAATTAATCTGACCACAAAGATGCAGAACTTCGAAACGGATTCGTTTACCACCAAGAACGGGAAAAGCCTGAAGATCACTTTCTTTAAGCATGCCAGTTTGTTAATAGAATATGCTGGAAAAAAGTTTTTTATTGATCCAGTCTCTGATTACGCAGACTTTACACAGCAACCGAAAGCTGACTATATCCTGATAACACATGAACACCATGATCATTTCGATACCAAAGCGATTGCTGCTATCGAAACTCCGGATACAAAAATTATTGCCAATCCGAATTGCCAGAAGATGTTGGACAAAGGACAAGCCATGAAAAATGGTGATATACTGCAAATTACACCCGAAATCAAACTGGAAGCAGTACCTGCTTATAATACAACTCCCGGTAGAGACAAATTCCATCCCAAGGGACGTGACAACGGATATATCCTCACTGTGGGCGACACCCGGATTTACATTGCCGGAGACACGGAAAATATCCCGGAAATGAAACAAATAAAGAATATCGATATAGCCTTTCTACCTGTCAACCAACCGTATACGATGACACCGGAACAAGCTATACAATCTGCTAAAATCATTCAACCGCATATTTTGTATCCGTACCATTACGGAGATACGAATATCAATGAAGTGAAGGACGGATTAAAAAACGAAAAAGAAATAGAAGTACGTATCCGTGCTTTACAATAAAAAGACAAACCTAGTTGAAAAATAAAAGGACGTTCCTGGGGAAAAAGGGGAAATGTGGGAACAGGAACGTCCTTAAAAACATAATAATACAAAAATCCGGACTTTCGCAAGGGCGCATCTTTGTTTCTCGTCTTATGGATATCCCCTTCATAAAGAAGTAGTGCATTAATCCGGAAGATATCAGGAGAAGGATTATTATGATTGAGCTCTTGTTTATTAAATTATCTCTGTATTCGTATATCTTATTTGTTATAGAAATGAAAAAGAATATTTATCGTATTATAGTGATGACTGGTAAGCTGTCTGAATATAAGTACCAATTACATTGTCATTATTCATCTCGATATATCTCTTTAGTAATTCCGAGAATCCGGATTGTATCTGTTCCACCGGCTTATCCGTACAAGCAGCAGAATATGCATCTATAGCCAGAAGAAAATCCTGCATCCGTTCGTTCAGCATCGTTCCTTCCGTACAAACGACATCGGCAATACTCGCTTTTATAGTACCGTTTTCAATCACAACAGGCAAACGGTATTCCAGTCCCATTTTACTGGCATGGATCGAAAGTATCTTTATGACCGGATTTTCTATTTTTGTCGTGTCTGCAAAAGCAAACTTTCCATTTGTTATCCTTGCGCTGTCAACAGGGGCATCCGTCGAAACATCTTTCATGTAAACCATTTTACCCTCAAATTCCGGCAGAGGCGCACTACCGTCAATTCTGTAACCTTTTATTTGAGAGCAAGCTCCCAATACTAATACCCCAATAAAAAAGGGCAAAAGTCTTATACATCTATTCATCGGACTTTTATTTCTTCTTGAAAAGAAAGAAAAGCCGCCCGCCAATATCAGCAGAGCGGCTTTCACTTTTCATTTATACATTTGTATAATCATTGTTCGTCAGAATCTGAAGCCAAGTTTCACCACAGGCATTTCGAAAATTTTGATGTTATGGTGACTGACATTGTACCTATCAAATCCTTTCGGACAAATTTGTATCAGATCATAGCGATAAGCTAAAGGATGCATCTCAAACCCGAAAATAAATCCTTTGGCAATGCTATACTCGATACCTGCTACGGCAGCTACTTTCATACCATACATCTGGCCGGCTTTGCTTCCTGCGGTATAGACCTGAGAAGGAAGTTCTTCCGAATCATCGCTATCCTTATAGGTATCACCGGTGTATGGTTCTGTAGTTTCAATGCGTGCCATCTGGAAGCCAAGGGCGCCTCCTACGTATGGATGAATACGTTCGTTGCGAGTCTTGAAGTAATAGTTGGAGCCGACAGAGGTATACCAGTTATTAGTCATCTGCGCATTGATATAACTTTGCGCGGGTATGATCATATCGGGTACACTGTTGTCGCCTTCTACATAGTCTTTCTTGGGAGTCAGGCTGATGTTCATGCTAAACTGGAAATTGATGTCCCAGTTGTCAGACAGAAAATACTTGCCTTCGATTCCAGCTATATTGACCAGACTATTATTATTCAGACTACCGATATTCAGATAGCGGTTCAGGTCACCGGAGTTATCCGTTCCTCCATTGGGAAGTCCGACGACTCCTTCGGTGTTGGTGAACTTGGGAAGCAGATAAGAGGTGTTCTCATTGAAGAACTTTCCGCTACCAAGTAAAACCGAAACCTGCCACTGTCCTTTCTTCGGAGCAAACGACGCATCATCACTGCTGCTGTAACGCTGCGCCAATGAAGGCGCAGCTGTTATACAGGTCAGCAAAAGTAATGTGCATAGTTTCTTTATCATTTTGTTACTTTTACGTGATTAAGAAATTACTTACTCAAGGTTTCCAATACAGCCTTAACTTGTGCAAGAGCAGTATCATAGATTGCTTTCGCTACATCATAAGCTTCTTGAGCTGTTTCCAAAGCAAGTTTCTTCTGTTCTATTACATAAGCTTCCTTATATTCACCCTTGTTGAACAGTTCAATGCTCTTTTCTGCTGCAGTAACCTTCTGTTTAGCTTCTTCAACTGATTTTTCCTGAGTAGCAACTTCATTCTTCCAATAATTCAGAACAGATTCTACAGTTACCACAGTACCAGTGACTACACCACCGTTGATACCATCAATCTGATCTTGAACAACACTGATCAAGCCATCGTAATCTTGGATCAATTCAGCAAACTTCTTACTATTAGCCTCAGCTTCAGCAGTCAATGCATCTTGTTCCTCTTGTGCATTCTTCACCTCTTCTTTAGCAGTCTTCAGAGCAATACGAGTCTCGTCAGCTTTTGCAATAAACGGATCCATTAAAGCTGTATTCGTATTTATTTCTGCATTCAGATCGGCAAGTACACCTTCCATTTGAGTCTTCAATGGTTTAATCAAGTCGGCAGCAGCAATCATATCTTTGCAAGTCTGTACATCGTCATTAGCAGCCATCATAGCTCCCAAAGTACCAAAGTCAGTCAAAACAGCACTATTATTCTGCTTAATATAAGCGCGGACCATTGCTTCTGTTACTTCAACAAGTCTGTCTTCGCCAGGAATCACAGTACCAAAAGTAGCATCAGAGGTATACTCTAAAGCATCTTCAGCTGTATTGCGATCTAACTTAGTTGCACTTAATTTAGTAAACTCATCTGCAGAAATATCAGAGCGTAATGCCTGCATGTGGCCAGTTTTCTTACCATCTTTTTCCTCTTCTTTATAGAAAGCATCTTTGCCTGTCATATCTTCAACACTAACTGTATTAGCCAGTATCTGACCGTAAGGATTAGCAGCAAGAGCAGAATAAGTACTAATTGCAGGAGCCACCTTAGCAACAGCAGTAGCAGCGTTTCCAGCAGCTTCAACCAATGCAGCTTTAGCCTTTTCTACTTTCTTATCTTTATCATCAGCAAGAGCTTGATTTCCTGCAGCTTCACCTTTGGCAGCCAAATCAGCAACAGTCTGATCAAGTTTCAGCCATTCAGCCAAAGTAGCATTAGCATCAGCCTTTGCTTTAGCTTGTTTCACTGTATCGTCCAATATAGCTTCCAGTTTGCTGGTAGTTTGTTCAGCAGGAGTCAATGCCTCCCATGCAGCCTTACTAGTAGGAGACAATGCGGTAATCATATTGTCACGGTATGTTTTCTCCAATACCGAAGCTTTTTCTTTTTCTACAGCATCATCATAAGCAGCTTGATATACAGCATCCCATGCACTATTATAAGCTTTCACTGCAGATTCTACTGCGGCATAAGAAGAATTATAAGCATCTGTCACCTTTTTCAAATCAGTAGTTGGTACTGTAGTTGCTGTACCTTTTACCGCTTTTGCAGAAATTTCCCAGTTAGCTTTATCTTTTTCAAATTTTTCTTTAGCATCTTTGGCTGCCTTTTCTTTTTCTGCCAAAGTCAACTTATTCCATTCAACTCCATTTTCGTCTACAGAATATTTACCTAAAGCATCAATCCAGGCATTTACTTTCATCAGAGTAAGAGATGCCTGACTAGTTCTGGCTGTTACATCTTCTATCTTCAAATCGGCATTGTACTCAGTTTGCGTATACTGAACAGCCTGATAATCAAACACACCTGTACTAACAGTATATCCATCTAAAGATGTAAAATCATTGCTACTACTAAATAATGTCTTCAATCCTTCATTAATAGGTTCAGATTTATAAGCTGCAATATCAAGCTGAGTATTAACCTGTGTTGTAGAGTCTGCTACAGCTTTATCATATGCCTCTTTAGCAGCTTTACGCGCTTTTATCTTTTCGGCTACTTTTTGTTCTGCAGCTTTATAATTTGCGGAAGTCTTAATAGTAGCGATCTCAACATCAGCTTTGCTCTTTTCACTTTCATATTCAGATTTCTTCTTCTTCAGATCCAGGATCTTATCATCCCATGCAGCTGCATCAAAGTCTTCTGCCAAAGCTAACATATTATTTTTCTCATCCAATAAGATTTCTGCCTTTTCAACTGCAATCTGTGCCAACTTCAATTCAGCCTGCAAGCTAGCTAATGTCGGAAGATTAGGATTAACCAATGCATCATAATAATTATCCTGAGCTGTCTTTAAAGCATCGTAATATTGGTTCAGACTAGCAGAAGCAACATAAAGTCTTTGCTGTGCTTTATCAATAATAGCTTTTTCTCCATCAGAAAGCAGAAGTTTTCCTGCTTCAATCAGTTTCATTGCATTATCATAAGCTTCTTGTGCCTGTGCAGTCTGAGTCTGATAGTTCAACATAGCTGCTTTGAAGATTTCAGCTTCTTCAGCCATTTTATTTTCCCAGTAAGCTTTGTCTCTGTTAGCTTCAGCAATCTTAGCTTCCGCCTCAGCTTTTGCTTGTTCGGTAGCAGCTTGTGCGCGTTCTACTTCCAGTTCTTTCAGTTTCACGTCTAAAGCATGCATCTGAACATCGTACTCTTTGTACTGATTATCCAATTCTTTAGATTTGTTTACCAGTTCCTGATAAGCTACTTGCGCTTTTTGCCATTCCACTTCCACCAGTTTTACCGCAGCTTGCGCTTTAATCAGTTCGGATTTTGCTCCCCGCAGATCAACGATACCTTCCGGTTCATCGGTATCAATACATCCCGTGAATGTAGCTGTCGTACCCGCCATTAGCAAGGTTGCGACCAAATACGTCCATTTTCTCATAAAAGTAAATTAAATGTTATACAATTAATAAATAAAAAATTTGTTTGCTGTCATTTCATAATCCATCTCATCTTGGTGGTCTGTCTTTCTGTTACTTCTTAGGTAACGGGAAAGCGTGTATTTCCACCCCGACAGAGGTGTCTGCGGGCTACATTCATTAAATAAGTAAAGAATATTTTTAGCCCCTGCTCACAGACGATGGCAGAGGGGAGGGAAATCTTTTGCAAAAATTAAAGACCAGATCGTGTTCTTCTCAAAAAATCCGCAGTTTTGTTCAGTGTGTTTCCTTTTTTTAGTAGTTTATCAGAAAAAATATCATTTTTGTTTGCATGTTTTCCAAAATATACCCATATTTGCAGCGTCTTTTCTTCCCGTTACCTAAGAAGTAACTCCACTCTAATTCAACAACTTACCAATCACACAAGCTTTCTTTAAGGAAGTAATTACCGCCACATTCGCTTCATCAATTTTCTTATTCTTAAAAGGCTTCAGATACGTCTCTGTTACGGTGATGGAAGAATGTCCCATCGCTTCAGAAATGACGCCGGGATGTATCTCACAATAGTATGCCATAGTAGCCCAAGTGTGGCGGGCAGTGTATGAGCTTAATTCTGAAGTCAATCCCAAAATCTGTTTCAAAATCATTAACTGATAATTAAAATTGCGTAATGCCAGCTGATATTCTTTATAAGAAGTTTCCGTCCCTTCCTCACTGGAAATCAACGAAAAGAGATAAGGAGAAGCCGGATCTGTATTCATATACCTTTTTATTAGCTTCATAGCTTCCGGCACAAGTGTTACAGTCAGAAGTTTGCCAGTCTTTCTGCGACGGTAAGTAATTGTGTTTCCATCCATATCCTTTTTTTTTAAATAGGCAAGGTCTACAAATGGTATCCCACGAAGTAAAAACATTAAAAAGAAAAAGCCGCGCGTACGCTGTAAATCTTTGTTCTCCAGACATAATCGTTTCGGAAGTTCTTTCATCAGACGTCCCATATCTTCCTTATCCAGTGCCCGCTTCCTGTCCGCACGTGTTCCTGTATAGACATACCGGAAATGATGAGGCACATAAGGTGCCATATGACGGTCGACTGCCCGGTTATACACTGCACGCAATGTACGCATATAAGTGGAAACTGTATTCCAGCTACAATTTTTCCTCCGCAAATACGATTCGAAACTTTTAAGAAACTCCTGAGTAACTTTCCTGAAAGGAAGTTTATCACTTCCATGGAATGCAATCACAGCATTCAAACTACTCCTGTAAATATGAGCAGTGCCATAATTCCCACTTTCCCGTAGCCCATTGGCTACTTCCTTCATAAATGAAATTAAATTCCCCATCTTCTATTAATTTAAATAATACTTTAAAAGGCTTTTCTGAAGAAGTTTGTTCCCTTTTCCCATACTTCCTGAAAACAATGCCTTTTCTTTCCATTTCTCAAAACTATGAATTACAAATATAACGATATAATTGTTCAGTATACCATAAAAAACAGTTTTAGGAATACATAAAGATATAACCGGATTAATCACTCCTAAAATAAAAATGGGACGTTCCCAGGGAAAAAGGGGAAATCAGGAACGTCCCTTGGGTATAGAGAGCTAGTAAAAGCCCGGTCTTTCACAAGTGCAGACCTTTTCTCTCTTCACTAAAATAAACTAAGGACATAGTGGGGAAAATCCTTAGTGGGAAACACGATTATAAACCTCTTCACAGAGATATATAACCGAAAAGTAGTCATATTCAATCACTACATATTGAAAATACAACAATTTTTTATGCGTTATATTCTACCTACTTTCTATTCGGCAATACAAATACTTACCCGGTTTTCTTCGGGTGTTTTGTATGGCTGAACAGTGTCACCTTTAGAATCAACAAGGATCCTATCGGTGCTTATCCCTCTTGCCTTCAAAGCATCGGCAACGTTAACAGCTCTTTTTTCGGACAATACTTTATTGATTCGCGCATTACCGGTATTCACATCAGCGTAACCGGTCACCTGTACTTTTGCTGATGGATTCTTCTGCAAGTATTCTGCCAATCTATCAATCTTTGGCTTTTGGTCATCTTGAATACGTGCCGAATTCAAAGCAAAAAAGATATCTTGCTTCATTGGCTGTACTGCTACCACTTCCTTCTTTGGCTGTGGCTGTTCTACCACAGGAGCAGGCCTCGGCTGTTCCATTACAACCGGTTCCGGTTCGTAATATACAGGCTTGGTTTCTTTATATCCTTTGCCGAACTTAATATTCAAACCAACCAAAGCATTGAACTGCCAGTCGGAGTTTCCTGCTTTTTTGGAATTGAACTTATCAGAAAGAATATTTGCATTACCTTCAATATTGATAGCCAAACGATCATTTAGACGTAAATTGCATCCTAAGCCCAGACGTCCGGCCACAAGAAACTTTCCTTCCGTCCAAAGATAATCCATTTTGTAACCGTTTGCATCAATTGCAACCGCTTCATCATTATCAAAACCACGATTAAGACCTATACCTGCAAAAACATAACCATTGAATACACGTTTGGGGTTGAAACCACAAAACAACGTACTCAAGTCTGATACAATATCAGCATTGCCTTGCAAATATTTATACTGGTAGTCTTGTTGTGGAGTAACCCAACGACCTTTCGCCTGCCATCCGCTGCCTCCTACCCGTGCACTCCACGCAGGGGCAAACTGATAACCGATATTAACAGCAGCAGCCGGAGAAATAAGATCAAAGAACTTAGCTTCTCCAACTGTATGGGCAGCACCTGCCTGCACTTGCATAAACCAATGAGGTCTAAATTCTATTTTACCTTCCTCTTTGATTTTCTGTTCCTGTGCAAAAGATACTGTTCCACCTAAAGCTAAGACAAATGCAGTCAACCACAGTTTCTTTCTATTCATACTTATCTCTTTTCTTTTAAAGAGAGAGCATCCCTTTTGATTCAGCAGGGATGCTCTCAGTTTAGAGTTATTCATGTCCGGGTTTTCACCCCAACGAGATTATTCTCTGTTTTGAACTACTGTTACTGTCTCTTTTTAAGCGGAGCATCAACTTTGCATTGACTTGTTGCACCCCATTTATCCAGAACAGACAAAGTAACATAACTATCAGTTGCCGCTACATCATTCTTGATGTCAGTTACACTCGTTTTCAAGGCAATTGTAACCTTATCACCTGCCTTAATTTCAACAGGTTCGGTACCTTCGTGCAGAGTTCCCGTTCCTACTTGAATTGTCATATATCCGGCAGCAACCTCACTTAATGCCACTGTGTATTTGCTGACTCTGGTTTCACTAGCCCAATTAATATAAGTATTACCACTCATATTTACATCTTGCCACTTAATATCAGTATTGTTCATTGTAAAGTCAAAGCTCTTCTTATCCAAAGACAGAGATTTGCCAGTAATCCCCTTCTGCTTACCTTCTTTGATCGGTGACTTAATTGTCAAATTGTAAGTATAGCTATAAGTAGCCAAACGTTCATTGTTAAACGGATGATAAGTAGAGACAAACTTACGTGCAGAGTATGCACCTGCATTATCTTCGTCAGCTACACCGTCAGCTTCTTTAACATCCTTCATTGGGTCTACACTTATCGCATCTGTTGCACCAGTCAACCATGCAGCAGCTTTCACACCATTGAATGTAGGTACTGTTTCTTCAAATGTGATATATTGAGCATCCGCTGCAGATACACTGAATAGTTTATTCAGGTTATACAGGATCTTATCACCAGTAGCATTCAATTCACCAAAAGCAGTAGCTTCAGTCTTAGTAGCATCAAAATATGCTGACAACGGTTCAAACTTAAAGATTGCATCATTATCTTGTTTAACAACAACTTTAAACTTAGTAGAATATACAACCTTATTGTTATCCTTAGTATCTACAATATTCAATGTTACATCGTGAGATGTTGCAGCTACCTTGGCAGGGTTAAAGCGAGCTACCACGCTAAACGTTATACCCTTAGCATAATCATCTACAGTATTAATTGTGATAGGTTCACCATCAATATCAGCAGCCTGCAGTTCGAATTGAATGCTCTTATCGGCATATACATATTCCCAATCTTTACCATTAACACGGATTTTACCGTCAGTATAAGCTATTTCTTTAAGCTGAATATTATAACGGCCTTGTCTGAGCAAGTCTTTCATAGCTGTCACATCAGAAGAAGTCCATTGGTTCTTCACATCCGGTGTGATAGTCCATTCCATGTCAGCTACAGTTACATCAACTACAATGTTCTTGAAATCAATATTCATGGTAGTAGTTGCTGTTGTTCCATCTGTTTTCAGATAATGAATAGTCACAGGCATTCTTCCTTCTTTTTCTGCATAAATTGTTCTGGCATCCGCATCAAGTTTGACACCTAATAATTCTGCAGTATTTCTATCAGCACCTTCAATAGTATAATAGAAATCAACAGCTGCATTCATTCTGTCTCCGACCAGTTCATCCAAACTATGCACCGTACGATAAACAGCATCTACAGCAGGACCGCTACATGACATTGCCTGCATTTTAGCCGTCACTTTTACAGCATAGTCTGATATAATTTCATTTCCAAAAGCATCTTTTGTTGTTAAAGCATATGCAATATCATTGCTGCCTGGAAGATCACTGTAAGCTACTCCGTCAGCAACTGCAATACTTAAATCAAATACACCCTTATTAGGTGTTTTATCTGCACGAGTTAACGGTTTTTCGCTTATGTTCTGAGCAACTTCAGCGATTGTATAGTTTGTATTGCCTTTAGAATCTGTCAAATCAAGAGAATATGCACTAAGATCAAGATCTACCGGATTAATTAATGCATTAATTGTAGCTCCTTTAGAAGTCAATAAATCACCGGCAATATATTTTTTTCCGTTGAATTCAAAATCTTTGGGAACACGTCCATAATACATATTAACAGTAGTAGCAGTAGTCGGGATCTCTATTTTATTACCAGTAAGCGTTACTACTTTCATGCTTGAAATTTTGTCAGCAGACGGCAAAATAACAGTTTGGTCAGTATATGAACCATCCGCATTCTGAGCTCCTACGTGAAGTACCCAATTCGGGCGGTCTGTTCCTTTTACAATGTATACACTTGTCTGTGCGTAAGCTCCTTGTACAAGTTTACCGTTGCCACCTTCTGCAGTTGCATCCCAAAAGTACCAGTATCCATCTTCACCGATAAAAGGCGATTGTCCGTCTTTACCATCCTTACCGTCTTCTCCTTTTGCAAACCATCCGGTAGGTTCGTTATCAATCAGCCATTCGCCGGTTTTCTCATCAATAGTAACTTTTGAGCCTGGAGCGCCATCAGCACCTGCTGCTCCCGGAGTACCAGCCGCACCTGTATCTCCTTTGTCTCCCTTATCTCCCTTGTCACCTTTGGCACCATTTACGATTTCATAAGATTTTTCATCGTTAAATGTAATCTTGAATCCCCCTGCAATAGATTCTACATTTGTAACCCACTTACCACTATCTACAAACTTCTGCAAACTTTCGATACTAGCTTTGTTTGCGTCAATCTGAGTTTGCAGATTGTCTATGTCATCATCGTAGTCCTTACAGCCTACGTAGGTGACAGTTGAAAGCGCTAATGCTCCGAAAAACATCACTCTAATAAATTTTTTCTTCATAACTACTTAAAAATTACATTAATAATATATTATTAAACACTAAGTTTCAATAACACCTTCCCGTTACTTTGTAGGTAACGGGAAAGCGTACTTTTCCACCCCGACAGAGGCGTCTGCGGGCTACATTCATTAAATAAGTAAAGAATATTTTTAACCCCTGCTCTCAGACGATGGCAGAGGGGAGGGAAATCTTTTGCAAAAATTAAAGACCAAGCCGTGTTCTTCTCAAAAAATCCGCAGTTTTATTCTGTGTGTTTCCTTTTTTTAGTAGTTTATCAGAAAAAATATCATTTTTGTTTGCATGTTTTCCAAAATATACCCATATTTGCAGCGTCTTTTCTTCCCGTTACCTACAAAGTAACAGTTCTCTAAATCAAGAACTTACATACACCACAATCCTTCTTTAAGGAAGAAATAACCGCTACATTCGCTTCATCAATTTTCTTATTCTTGAAAGGTTTCAGATACGTTTCCGTCACGGTGATGGAAGAATGCCCCATCGCTTCGGAAATAACACCGGGATGTACCTCACAATAGTATGCCATCGTAGCCCAGGTATGACGGGCAGTGTACGAGCTTACTTCAGATGTCAATCCCAAAACCTGTTTCAAAATCATTAACTGATAATTAAAGTTGCGCAATGCCAGC
>CANSEY010000033.1 GCA_947646015.1 uncultured Bacteroides sp.
AAGCCAGCAGATTTACAGTCTGCCCCATTTGGCCACTCTGGTATTTGCCCTTTTGTGCTTTTGAGGAGGTTTGTTTCTCAATTGCGGTGCAAAGATACAACTATTTATTTAAACTCCAAACAAAATCGATCATTTTTATTGCAGAAATTGCACATTCATCTCCTTTGTTACCCAGTTTGCCACCGGCACGATCCTCTGCTTGCTCCATTGTATTTGTGGTAATTAATCCGTAAATAACTGGTATATCGCCAGTTGCGTTTAATTCGGTAATTCCTTGAGTGGCTCCCATACAAACATAATCAAAATGTGGAGTATCTCCTTTAATTACGCAACCAATTGCAATAATTGCATCCACATCGCAATTTTCCATCATTTGATTGGCGCCGAAAGTTAGTTCGAAACTTCCCGGTACAGTTTTTACCAGAATATTTTCGTCTTTCACTCCATGTTTTTTTAATGTATTGACTGCGCCGTTCAGTAAGGCTCCGGTAATATTGAAATTCCATTCGGATACGACGATGCCGAATTTCATGTTTTCAGCGTTTGGTACAGAGTTGAAATCGTATTCGGATAAGTTATGGTATGCTGTTGCCATAATTGTAGTAATTAAAGTGGGTTATAAATACATGATTTTAAAAAGGCACGGATTACACGGATTTCACGGTAGCTTCGCATAATTGCATTAGTACATATTGTGCGTACTAAAAACCGTGAAATCCGTGTAATCCGTGCCTAACCTTCTATTATATATAATAAGGTATATTATTTCTTCATCAATTTAGCCTGTTCGATGTACTTGTCGATGTCCATAGCCTGGTAAGACTGGAAGTATTTGTCCTTGATCTTAGTGTAGGCATTAACGGCATCATCATACTTTCCTTGTTTCACCAGGATTTCACCGGCTTGCATCAGGAAGATAGGGCTTAATGAGTTATTGTCAGCTTTGTCTGCTGCAGAGAGCAGGGTAGAAGCGGCTTTGTCCAGCTGACCCAGTTGTGCGTAGCAGTTTCCTGTTGCGCCGAGGATAGCGGGAGCTACCATCTGGTCGCCTCCGTTGAAGCCGTCGAGCATCTTTACTGCTTCGTCATATTTACCCAGTTGTGCGTAGCAGATTCCTGCATATGCTTTTGCCAGATTAGCGGCTTTTGTTCCGCTATATTCGTCGGCAACTTTGAGGAAACCTACATAACCAATACTATCACCGTTCAGTGCTTGTTCATAAGCATCTTGTTCAAAGTATTCCTGTCCTTTGAAAAGAGCAGCCTGTGCCTTTTCTTCACGTGGCTCAGCATAGAGGTTCTTGTACATGATAAAACCTGCTACGATGATAATCACGGCTACAACACCGCCGATGATTGCGTTTTTGTACTTAACAAGAAATGCTTCCGATTGTGTCAGTGCATCTTCTACGTTCAGATGTTCGTTCTGATTCTTTTGTTCTGCCATTTTTATATGATTCTTTTTG
This sequence comes from uncultured Bacteroides sp., assembly GCA_947646015.1. GTDB lineage: Bacteria > Bacteroidota > Bacteroidia > Bacteroidales > Bacteroidaceae > Bacteroides. The sequence continues at coordinate 1,466 of CANSEY010000033.1, forward strand.
TTATTATTCATCGTTTGATAATTCGACTCGCAAAAGTAGTTTTTTTATATCTACAAACGAAATTTAGAGGCATCTTTTTTTGTTTTACGCTCGAAAACCTCGAAAAACTTGCTACTTTTGTGAACAAATTAACGCGTATACAATGATACTGAAACGGATATCCATATTAAACTATAAGAATCTGGAACAGGTAGAGATCGGATTCTCCGCCAAACTGAATTGTTTCTTCGGACAGAACGGGATGGGAAAGACGAATCTGCTGGATGCAGTGTACTTTTTATCTTTCTGCAAGAGTTCGGGTAATCCGATTGATTCGCAGAACATTCGGCACGAACAGGATTTCTTTGTTATTCAGGGCTTTTATGAGGCGGAAGATGGCACACCAGAGGAGATTTACTGCGGAATGAAGCGTCGTTCGAAAAAGCAATTCAAACGGAATAAAAAGGAGTATAGCCGCTTTTCCGATCATATCGGCTTTCTGCCGTTAGTGATGGTTTCGCCTGCCGATTCGGAGTTGATAGCCGGAGGAAGTGACGAACGGCGCCGCTTTATGGACGTCGTGATCTCTCAGTATGATAAGGAATATCTGGAAGCATTGATACGCTATAATAAGGCATTGGCACAGCGTAATACCTTATTAAAAAGTGAATTTCCGGTAGAAGAGGAATTGTTCCTGGTTTGGGAGGAGATGATGGCGCAAGCGGGTGAAATTGTTTTTCGCAAGCGGGAGGCGTTTATCGAAGAGTTTATTCCTATTTTCCAGTCGTTTTATTCTTTTATTTCCCAGGATAAAGAACAGGTGGGTCTGTCTTATGATTCGCATGCACGGGATGCTTCTTTACTGGAAGTTCTGAAGCAAAGCCGGGAACGGGATAAGATTATGGGATTCTCTTTGCGGGGAATTCATAAAGATGAACTGAATATGCTGTTGGGCGACTTTCCGATCAAGAAGGAAGGTTCGCAGGGACAGAATAAAACGTATCTGGTAGCGTTGAAGCTGGCACAGTTCGACTTCTTGAAACGTACGGGGCAGACCGTCCCTTTATTGCTGTTGGATGATATTTTTGATAAACTGGATGCTTCGCGGGTAGAGCAGATTGTCAAGCTGGTGGCTGGTGATAACTTCGGACAGATATTTATTACGGATACCAACCGTGAACATCTGGATCGTATTCTGCAGAAGGTAGGCAGCGATTATAAAGTATTCCGCGTAGATCAGGGTGTAATTAATGAAATGGGAGCTGAACAATGAAACGTAACGATGCCGAGCAGATAGGAAAACTGATTCAGCAATACCTGCGTCAGGAGAGTCTGGAGTCTCCTCTCAATGAGCAGCGGTTGCTGGATGCCTGGCCGCAGGTGTTGGGACCGGCGGCAAGCTATACCAGTAATCTCTATATCCGTAACCAGACGCTGTATGTACATCTCACTTCCGCCGCCCTTCGTCAGGAACTGATGATGGGACGGGAACTTCTGGTGCGTACTCTGAATCAGAGAGTAGGGGCTACGGTTATCACAAACATTATTTTTCGTTGAGGAAAGGAATTCTGTCTGTCACTTTCATCCCCAGCTTTTGGAGCGTCTCATTTGCCCGGTCATAGTAGAACGGAGTTTCCAGATATTGGTTGTTGTGGGCATCCACTCCGATAATGGCAGTGCAGCCTTCGTGCGCTGCTATTTCCCAAAAATCAGGGTGGGGAATGGTTATTATTCCATGTTCGTCGTTGTAATCTTCGTAGCCTATATTATATTCCAGGGGCAGGTTCAGGCGGGCGGCCGTTCGGCAGATATGTCTGCTGACAAGTTTACAATGACGGTCAAATTCAGGATATGAACGCATGAACAGGTCGGGATGTGCCAGATAGGCAAACAAACCGCTTTCCATACCTTCAATCGCACTCTCTTCATAAAGTTCAAGCATATCTAACGTATGGGTATGTCGCCCGAAATAAGGAAACTTCTCATCTGTATGGAAATGGTGGTTGCCGAAGATGATGTAATCCAGCTGATACTCCTTGATAACTCCTTTCAGCCAGGGAATATACTCCGGAAAATATTCACATTCCAAGCCGATTTTAATGCTGATCTGATCTTTATATTTCTTTTGTAGCGAGCGGAGGCTTTCTACATACTCCGGCAGTTCTTCGGGAATCATCCGGATGTCGGATACATAATCGGTATGGTATTTCCATGGAGTGTGGTCAGAGAAACCAAGTTCCTGATAGCCGCCTTTGATGGCACTTAAAACAAATTCTTCGTCACTCCCTGTCGCATGGAGGCAGCGGGTGGTGTGGGTGTGATAATTCGTCCTCATTACTTGTTATAATTATGTCCATGCAGATGTCGAATGCTTCTGCCGGAACTTCTTCTACTATTTGAAATGGGAAGCAGATGCCTGCTTTATAAGCTGCGGGGATGCGTGGCAGCAAACGGTCATAATAGCCTTTTCCTCTTCCCAGTCGGTTTCCTTTCCGGTCGAAAGCTACGCCGGGAACTGCGATAAAATCTATGTCGGCATAGTCTGTGAATGTTTCTCCAACAGGCTCTTCGATACCGTAAGTGCCGGTTGCCATATCCTCGGGACCGGTATAGAGGCGTAATTCCAATTCATCACCGACAACTACCGGAAGCAATATCCGCTTCTCATTGCTCCATTTCCGGATAAACGCATGAGTGTCTACTTCATCTTTGAGCGAATGGTAGAGCAATACAGTAGTTGCCGCCCTGAAAGCCGGGTGGGCTTCGAGGGCGGCAAGTATTTTAGCTGATTGTAGCTTCTGCAAAGTCGAAGATGCGTGTCGGATCTTCAGTGATGCCATAAGCTTGCGCAGTTCTTTTTTTCTTTCCATCTTTATTGTCTTTCGTCACTTCCTCTTCTGTCTCGGCGGGTGCTTTTGGGAAAGCTTCTCCCTTTTCGAGCAGTTCTATGCCTTGTTGAACTGTAGCATCCGATTTATTGAAGTATTTCAGATAAGCTTCCAGTCCCAGCATATTATAGATAATGTTGCCGTATATATTCGCTTCCAGTCGTTTATACGATTTCTGGATCAGAATATTCCTTCTCTTTACACCTTTCGAGTCGGCAAAGCGGATGAACTGCTCTACCAAACCTTGGTGGCGAAGATAATTCAGCAGGTCTTCTTCCGTTTCATACTGGCTCAGTTTCTTCCGGTTATTGTCCGTGTACTGGAAAGTAAACTGTAGGGTCAGTCCGCGGTTGATTACCGATGATAGATAAGAAGTGACTCCGGTAGTATCCTGTGGTACGAATACATCCGGCATGATACCGCCACCGCCATACACTGTACGTCCCAAGCTGGTGAGATAGCGTTCGTTCTCGTTCTGCTTGATGCTGTCGCGTGAGAAGAACTCACCGTGTTCGTAGCGGTTGTACAAATCCAGTTCGTAGTTCCTGTCTTTACCACTTTCGTAAGGACGTTGGATGCAACGCCCTGAAGGAGTATAATAGCGGGCGATAGTCAGGCGGATAGCAGAGCCGTCGCTGAAGTCAATCGGTTGTTGTACCAGTCCTTTTCCGAAGGAGCGGCGTCCTACCACTGTACCGCGGTCATTGTCCTGAATTGCTCCGGTAAAGATTTCGCTGGCAGAAGCAGAACCTTCGTCGATCAATACAACGAGTGGCATTTTCTGGCAACTGCCCGTACCATTGGCAAATTCTTCCGCACGGGGATATTTACGTCCTTGTGTATATACAATCAGTTTACCTTCGGGCAGGAATTCATTTACCATGCGGATGGCAGCTTCCATGTATCCTCCTGTATTGCCGCGAAGGTCAATAATCAGTCCTTTACATTTCTTATGATTGAGCTGAGCCAAGGCGTTAAGCAATTCTACGTGGCTTGTCCGTCCGAATTTGCTGACTTTTACATAACCGATATCATCGTTCAGCATATAGGCAGCGTCTACTGTATTTTGAGGAATATCTCCACGGGTGATGGTGAAGTCCAGCAATTTCGGTTCTCCTACGCGTTTGACACCCAGTTTCACCTGCGATCCCTTAGGACCTTTCAGTGTGCGCATGGCTAGTTCGTTGTTCAGCTTCTTGCCTACAAATAAACTGTCGTCTACATTAACGATACGGTCTCCCGCCATGAGTCCCACTTTTTCAGATGGGCCTCCCTGTATAACGGCATTCACATGAATCGTATCATTCTGTATCGTAAACTGGATACCGATTCCGCTGAAACTGCCTTCCAGTTCCGAATTGACTTCTTCGAGATTCTGTGCAGGGATGTAAGTGGAGTGCGGGTCCAGTTCTGCCAGGATCTGCGGCATAGCCTTCTCCACGAGGTCGGTCATGTTTACGGTGTCTACATATTGATCGTCTACGATTCTCAACAACGCATTCAGCTTGTTGGAAGAACCGTTGATGATACCCAGACGGTTGCCGGCGAAGTGCTTGGCATAAAATGTGCCGATAAGAATACCGGCCACCACGCTGATAGCTATGATGATAGGCGTAAAACGTGAAGAGTTTCTTGTACTCATGTCTATTCCTTTTTTTAAAACGTTCGTCTTATTATTTGTTTGGAGAAGAATCTTCGTTCATTTCTGTATAGATAACTTCAATTCCTGCCCGTTTTAATAGTTCTATTCCATCTTCGAGGCGGTAATGTTCGGAGTAGACTACCCGTTTGATTCCTGCCTGTATGATTAACTTTGCACATTCGATACAAGGTGAGGCGGTGACGTACATCGTGGCACCGTCGCTGCTGTTGTTCGAGCGTGCTATCTTGGTGATAGCGTTTGCTTCCGCATGGAGAACATAAGGTTTTGTCAGGTTATTCTCGTCCTCGCATACGTTTTCGAAGCCCGAAGGAGTACCATTGTATCCGTCGGAGATAATCATTTTGTCTTTGACGATCAACGCTCCTACCTTACGGCGCTGGCAATAAGAGTTTTCCGCCCAGATGCTTGCCATACGTATGTAACGTTTGTCCAGTTCCAATTGTTTCTTTTCCGTGTCCATCTTGTTTCAATTCTAGTCTTAGTTTGGAGCGAATACGAGACAGAGGTTCTCTTTATCAGTCTGGTAATAAAGATATAGGTTCCGGCTGTCCGATCCTTTGTAAGAATTTGCTTTTTTCATGCCTTCCAGTATCTTTTCGGCGATGCGGTCTTTGCTGTCGATGGGAGTTCCCTTTTCCACTTTCATCCCGAATTCCTGGTTTTTGCCGTTCGCACTCCAGGTTCCGTTGGCGTTGATTGCGCCGCTGCCCGTAAATGTGCCTTGTATTATATCATCCTCTACAGTACCGGAAAAAACCAGCATGAAAGTTTTCTTTCCATTCACATATTCCATGACGTTGCTCTCGTCTGTTATATCGGGAAAATTATACCATCCATGACCGTTGGCTTTAGTGATATAAGTCAGTTTCCATGTCTTGCCGGTGAAGATGCCGGCTACATCATCCGTATCATTACATCCGGAAAACATCGGAAGCAATAACAGCAATCCTAATACTTTGAGTATCAATCTCTTCTTCATGTCCAATTCTCTCCTTTTTTAATTGTATTGTTTCTTTATGCCGTTTCGGATCAGCAATGCGTCAATGGTAGGCTCCTGCCCGCGGAAGCGCTTGTAGAGCACCATCGGGTGTTCTGTACCTCCTTTCGACAGGATATTGTTGCGGAACGAATCTGCTACTTCACGGTTGAAGATTCCTTGCTGTTTGAACAGTGAGAATGCATCCGCATCCAGCACTTCTGCCCATTTATAACTGTAATATCCTGCGGAATATCCTCCGGCAAAGATATGGGAGAATTGTGTACTCATGCAGGCTTCTTTGACTATCGGCAATACTTGTGCGTCTTTCCAGGCTTCCTGCTCATAGGCTTTTACATCGCCCTCGAAAGGAGTGTTGCGGGTGTACCATGCCATATCGAGCAGCCCGAAGCTCACTTGTCTCAGGCAGGCATAGGCTGCATTGAAGTTCGAAGCATCCACGAGTCTCTGTATCAGTTCGTCCGGAAGCACTTCTCCGGTTTCATAATGACGGGCAAAGGTATTAAGAAATTCTTTCTCGATGGCAAAGTTTTCCATGATCTGTGAAGGAAGTTCCACAAAGTCCCAATATACGTTTGTTCCGCTTAGGCTCTGATAGGTTGAGTTGGCAAACATGCCATGCAGGCTGTGCCCGAACTCATGCAGGAATGTCTCCACTTCGTTGAAAGTCAGCAAAGCAGGTTTGCTTTCGGTTGGCTTGGTGAAGTTCATCACTACAGATATATGCGGTCGGCTGTCTTCACCGGTTACGGGATCTATCCATTGTTCCTTGTAGCTGGTCATCCAGGCTCCGGCGCGTTTTCCGGGACGGGGATGGAAGTCAGTGTACAGTACGGACAGGAACTTACCATCTTTGTCGAATACCTCGTAGGCTTCAACATCTTTGTGATAAACCGGGATTTCCGTATTTTTCCGGAAAGTGATTCCGTAGAGTCTTTCTGCCAGTCCGAATACTCCTTTTTTTACTTGTTCCAGTTCGAAGTAAGGACGGAGCATTTCTTCATTGATATTGAATTTCTTGTTTTTCAGCTTATTGGAATAGTAGCTCCAGTCCCAGGGCATGACAATGAAGTCATCACCTTGTTCCTCACGTGCCAGTTCCTGTACTTCGAGATATTCTTTCTGTGCGGTGGGAGTGTAGGCTTCCAATAGTTGGTTGAGCAGCTTATATACGGCATCGCTGTTTTCAGCCATTCGTTTTTTGAGGGTATATTCCGCATAATCTTTATATCCTAGTAGCTGGGCTATTTTCATGCGTGTATTAACCAGCTTCTTTACGATTTCGATATTGTTGAATTCGTTATCGTGCGTACACTTTGTATTATATGCGATGTAGAGCTTATGGCGCAACTCGCGGTTGTCGGCATAAGTCATGAAAGGCACATAACTTGGAGCGTGCAGGGTGAAAGCCCATCCTTCTTTATCCTCACTTCTGGCTGTTTCGGCAGCAGCTTCTACGATGATTTCCGGCAGTCCGGCAATGCTGGCTTTGTCTGTCAGAAGCATTTGATACCTGTTTGTCTCCTTCAAGTTGTTTTCGCTGAAGTCGAGTGTCAGTTTGCTCAGTTCGTTGGTCAGTTGTCGGTATTGTTTACGGGCTTCTCCTTCGAGGTTGGCACCGTGGCGTACAAAACTGTCGTATATATCGTCTAGCAGGCGATTCTGTTCCTGAGTCAGTTGCAGAGATTGTTTTTGTCCGTACACTTCTTTCACGCGGGCAAACAACTTCTCATTCAGTGTGATGTTGTTGCTGTGTTCGCTGAGTAGTGGCATGATTTTCTGAGCCAATGCCTGTAAGTCGTCATTGGTTTCAGCACTAAGCATATTGCCGAATACGGCAGTCACTTTGTCCAGCAGCCTTCCGGATTGTTCGTAGGCTTCTATTGTATTTGTAAATGTCGCCTTCTCCGGGTTTTGTATGATCGCATCAAGTTCCGCATTCTGTTGTTTGATTCCTTCGAGGATGGCAGGCTCATAATGCTCTGTCTTGATCCGGTCAAAGGGCACAGTCCCATGCGGTGTCTGATACTGACCGAAGAAAGGATTCTGAGCGTTCAGTATATTGTTCATGGTGTAAACTAGTATCAATGTTATTAATAATCTCTTCATAATTCTCTTCATAGAAGTACAAAACTACTAAAATTGTAGGTTATACCACGGATAATACCTTGCTTTTTAACAATATATAAAATGAAGACAAAAAAACCGCTACGGTTTCCCGCAGCGGTTTCCTATATGTTTAGACTTCTAATTAAGCGTTAACTGATGCCATGTGAGCGATCAAGTCAAGAACTTTGTTAGAGTAACCGATTTCGTTGTCATACCAAGATACAACTTTTACGAAAGTGTCAGTCAAAGCGATACCAGCTTTAGCATCGAAGATAGAAGTACGAGCGTCACCCAAGAAGTCAGAAGAAACTACTGCATCTTCAGTGTAACCCAGAATACCCTTCAATTCGCCTTCAGAAGCTTCTTTCATTGCAGCGCAGATTTCAGCGTAAGTAGCCGGTTTAGCCAAGTTAACAGTCAAGTCAACTACAGAAACGTCCAAAGTCGGAACGCGCATAGACATACCAGTCAGTTTACCGTTCAAAGCCGGGATTACTTTACCTACAGCTTTAGCAGCACCAGTAGAAGAAGGGATGATGTTGCCAGAAGCAGCACGACCACCTCTCCAGTCTTTCATAGAAGGACCGTCAACTGTTTTCTGAGTAGCAGTTGTAGAGTGAACTGTAGTCATCAAACCATCCAAGATACCGAACTTGTCGTTCAATACTTTAGCGATAGGAGCCAAACAGTTAGTAGTACAAGAAGCGTTAGATACGAATTGAGTACCTTTTACATATGTTTTTTCGTTTACACCGCAAACGAACATCGGAGTGTCATCTTTAGAAGGAGCTGACATTACAACATATTTTGCACCAGCTTCGATGTGAGCCTGAGCTTTGTCTTTGCTCAAGAACAAACCTGTAGATTCAACAACGTATTCAGCACCTACAGCATCCCATTTCAAGTCAGCCGGGTTTCTTTCTGCAGTGATGCGGATAGCCTGACCGTTAACGATCAATTTGCTGTTTTCAACATCTGCTTCGATAGTACCGTCGAATTGACCGTGCATTGTGTCATACTTCAGCATGTAAGCCAAGTAATCAACCGGGCAAAGGTCATTGATACCTACGATTTGAATATCGTTTCTCTCCATTGCAGCGCGGAAAACGAAACGTCCGATACGTCCGAATCCATTAATACCTACTTTAATCATTTTGTTTAAACTTTTAAGGGTTTTATAATATTTGTTCAAATATCTCTCTACCTGCGCACTTGTTTTATTTTCAAATGCGGTGCAAAATTACAAAAATGTTTTTATATTCGCATATTAAATTCACATTAAATATTGAAAAAAGATGGGAAAGAGCACATTTTTACAAGACTTTAAGGCGTTTGCTATGAAAGGGAACGTCATTGACATGGCTGTCGGTGTAGTTATCGGCGGCGCGTTTGGGAAGATCGTATCGTCACTGGTGGCGAATGTTATTATGCCCCCAATAGGCTTATTGGTTGGTGGTGTGAACTTTACAGATCTGAAATGGGTAATGAAAGCGGCTGAAGTTGGAGCAGACGGTAAGGAGATTGCTCCTGCCGTATCTCTGGATTACGGACAATTTCTGCAAGCAACTTTTGACTTTCTGATTATAGCTTTTGCTATATTCCTATTTATACGTCTCATCACTAAACTGACTACGAAGAAGGCGGCAGAGGAAGCCCCGGCTGCTCCTCCTGCGCCACCTGCTCCTACTAAAGAAGAGGTGTTGCTGACTGAGATTCGTGACTTGCTGAAAGAGAAGAAATAAGTACTTGTATAATAAAATAGGAGATTCTGTTTTGAGTCTCCTATTTATTATATATAAGTCTCTCTGCCATCGTTTCCCTTTTCGGATTTTATGTTGTCCGATGATATATTTCTCTCGTAAATTTCGATTTTTCTGTTTATTCTTCTATCTTTTTGCCTACTTTTTTCTACTTTTGCAAATCATTTATTCAAAATCCAACCATTGATATGCAGGAGAAAATAATAATTCTTGATTTCGGTTCGCAGACAACACAGCTGATTGGTCGTCGCGTACGCGAACTGGACACGTATTGCGAAATTGTTCCTTATAACAAGTTTCCTAAAGAAGATCCGACAATTAAAGGAGTCATCCTTTCCGGAAGTCCTTTTTCGGTTTATGATAAAGATGCCTTCAAGGTAGACTTGAGTGAGATTCGTGGTAAATATCCTATTTTGGGTATCTGCTATGGTGCACAGTTTATGGCGTATACTAACAATGGAAAAGTAGAACCGGCCGGTACACGTGAATATGGCCGTGCGCATCTGACTTCTTTTTGCAAGGATAATGTGCTGTTTAAAGGAGTTCGTGAGAATACGCAGGTATGGATGAGTCATGGTGATACAATCACTGCTATCCCTGATAATTTTAAGAAGATTGCTTCAACGGATAAAGTGGATATCGCTGCTTATCAGGTTGAAGGTGAGAAGGTATGGGGCGTTCAGTTCCATCCGGAAGTATTCCATAGCGAAGACGGGACGCAGATATTGAAGAACTTCGTAGTTGATGTTTGCGGATGCAAGCAAGACTGGTCGCCGGCTTCTTTCATCGAGAGTACGGTTGCTGAGTTGAAAGCTCAGTTAGGTGATGATAAAGTGGTGCTGGGATTGAGCGGTGGTGTCGATTCATCGGTTGCTGCTGTTTTGCTGAATAGAGCTATCGGTAAGAATCTGACTTGTATCTTCGTAGACCACGGTATGCTCCGTAAGAATGAGTTCAAGAATGTGATGAACGATTACGAATGCCTCGGGCTGAATGTAATTGGCGTGGATGCCAGCGAAAAGTTCTTTGCAGAGCTTGCAGGTGTGACGGAACCGGAGCGTAAACGTAAGATTATCGGTAAGGGCTTTATCGATGTATTCGATGTGGAAGCTCACAAAATAAAAGATGTGAAATGGCTGGCTCAGGGCACTATTTATCCAGACTGCATCGAATCATTGTCTATAACAGGTACAGTGATCAAGAGTCATCATAACGTAGGTGGTCTGCCCGAAAAAATGCACTTGAAGTTGTGCGAGCCGCTTCGTCTGTTGTTTAAGGATGAAGTTCGTCGTGTAGGTCGCGAGTTGGGTATGCCGGAACATCTGATTACTCGTCATCCATTCCCTGGCCCGGGTTTGGCTGTACGTATTCTTGGAGACATCACCCGTGAGAAAGTGCGTATCCTGCAAGATGCTGATGATATTTACATTCAGGGATTGCGCGACTGGGGATTGTATGATCAAGTATGGCAGGCAGGCGTTATCTTACTGCCGGTACAGTCTGTAGGTGTCATGGGAGATGAACGTACTTATGAAAGAGCGGTAGCATTGCGTGCCGTGACTTCTACTGATGCCATGACTGCCGACTGGGCGCATTTGCCATATGAATTCCTGGGTAAGATTTCGAATGATATTATTAATAAGGTGAAAGGTGTAAACCGCGTAACCTATGATATCAGTTCTAAGCCACCTGCAACTATTGAGTGGGAATAAGAGATTTTCTTGATTTATATAAAATTCCAGTATCGCAAGTTACTGGAATTTTTTTTATGTAATATAGCCTTTACTTCTTATTACGGCCTATTCGCCAGAGATTGTTGGTGAAGGAGAAAATATTATTATATATGGTAGAAATTAAGGTGTGCATTTTATTTCTTATGCATTTATTCTTTTGGGGATCTACTACCTTTTTTATTTAGTAAGTTTAGGAATATATATAGTTGTGCTTGGCTGTTATGATTCATTTTTATATTTAACAGATTGGGATAAGTTGCTCTAGAACTTGGTAATTTTATACCAATAAGTGTATTTTTTCCTGTTTTCATAGGCTTTTCAAAGGTTATTAAGTTTGTGTGCCACTTAAGACGGTGTAAAGTTATTAATAAAATTGGTAAACGCAATGTTTTTTTTATTTTAATTATCGGCAAACGGTATTTTTTTTGATTTTTCATTCTACTACTCAGATCGTAATAAGATAGATATAATCTTTTTATTGATGTATATTATTGATTATCACGATTTTATTGTTTTGATTACCAAGTTCTAGAGCGACTTATTCTAATCGGTCAATTACGACTATATTTCTTAATAATTATTTATGATAATGCGAAATTGTAGGCCGCCTCCGGGCAGTGATTAAATTTTTATTATCGTTTCTTCAGCATAGATCAGAACAGTGCTGAAGAGAGATTGAATTCATTAAAAATTTCAATACCCCCAAGAAAAACAAATGAATGATAACAGTCAAACACAACTATATATATTCCTAAACTTACTAAATATTAAGATAAAGCATACACACCCAAAAACAAACGTATTAGAGTAAAAATGCACATCTTATTTCTACCACATTATCATAATGCCTAGATATAGAATAGTAAGTTTTCTACTTATCCATATTAACCCAACTAATTATTAACCTTTAATCACAGAAAAACAATGCAAAAAAGAACTATTTTTTTGACATTTTTTGCCGCCGTATTTGTCTATCTGACTTCATGTTCGGATAGTAAGAATATAGGAAGTGCAGTATTCAATCCGGATCAACCTATTGAGGTGACCGGATTTTATCCGGATTCCGGTGGGATCGCTACCCCTATGATCGTCGAAGGCAGCAACTTCGGATCAGACACTACCAATCTGAAAGTTTATTTCGAAGATGCGGATGGGATAAAGCACCAGGCGGGCTTGGTGAGTTCAAATGGTAACAAAATCTACTTGTATGTTCCTTCGGGACTGACGTACAAGAAAGAAATGAATCTTCTTGTTGCCCGAACAATGCCCGACGGAACAGAATATGAAGGACAAGCCGGAAGGCAATTTATCTACAAGACGCAGACGAGCGTGACTACCGTTGTAGGACAAGCTTCGCCGGACGCTAACCAGCCTACGGTAGGAGGAGACATCGCTACTTCTACATTGTCGGCGCCCAACTACATTAGTCTGGATGACGAGGATAATATCTTTATCACCGAACGCCACGTATGGCACGGAGGAAACAATTATCCATCTGTAACCTGTCAAAATGATAAAGGAGCGCAGTCTAACGGAAATATTGTCATGGCTTCCATTAAGAGTAATTCTGTGCTGGTACTTCAGTATGGTACGTCAGCCATCCTGAATGCTCCTGCTTTTTCGGACCTGGATGGTACGATGTACGCTCCTGAAGATGGCGGTATGGGATATTATTCTTTGGCCAAAAGCGTGAGCTATGCGCCGCGCCGCCTGACGGTGCTGCTGAATGATGAAACTAAAGACGTTGCCGATGGTAACTATAAGCACTGCTTTGTAGTGAATAAGCTGGATCATTACATTTATACAGTGATGGTTAAGGGACAACTGGTGCGGATAAAACCGAACACCCGTACTTGTGAACTCCTACTCAAGAAAGTCGGAACTTCTACCAGACCTGATGCATGTGACTCATACCTTGCTTTCAGCCCTGTCAAAGGACAGGAAAATATGCTTTATGTCGCGATGGCAGAAGGAAATCAGATATGGCGAGTGGATGTGGGAAATCTGGAAGGTAAAGACAAAAACACCTATCCCGGTGAAGGTTATGCCGGAAAGGCCATATTGGAAGGACAGGTAGCAGGAGCAGGATGGGAAGACGGTTTGCTGAGGAATGCCAAGTTTGATAATCCCCATCAAATCTGCTTTACCGAAGACGGTAAATTGTATATCGCTGATTGTGGTAACAATTGTATACGAGTAATCGATACCAAATTGCCCTTGGATAGAGCTATGGTAACTACTCCTATCGGACTTCCGGGCATGAAGGGCTATAAAGACGGCGGTCCGGATATCGCGTTGTTCAATCATCCGTTCGGTGTAGCTGTTAGTGCCGACGGACAAATTGTATATGTCGCAGATACCGGAAATAAAGTGATTCGTAAATTGTCTATACAATAACCTTTGATAATACATATATGAAAAAAAATCTTTTATTGATTGTACTGCTTATGACATTGATTCCATTGGCAGGCTACAGTCAGAACGAAACGAGTACACAGTTTACAGTGGCAGGCGTGATTGTGGATGCAACCGGCGAGCCATTGGTAGGTACGGCTGTTTATGTAAAGAACGAACCGGGAGTCGGCGTAGTAGCGGATCTGGACGGAAAGTTCAAGATAAAAGTAACGAAAAACGCTACACTGATATTCCAGTCAGTGGGTATGAAGAATGTCGAGATGCTGATTACCAAAAACGAAGAAAAGCTTAAGATCGTCATGAAAGAAGACGAGACTAAGATTGACGAAGTAGTGGTAACGGGTATGAGTTCCCAGAAAAAAGTATCTGTGGTAGGTGCCATCACCACCATTGACGTTGCGCAGCTAAAAACTCCCGCCACTTCCCTCAATAATATGATCGGAGGTCGAATGGCAGGTGTTATCACTATGCAGAGTTCGGGTGAACCGGGCAAAAATATCTCCAACTTCTGGATTCGCGGTATCAGTACTTTCGGAGCCAGCAGTGGAGCCTTAGTACTGATCGATGGTCTCGAAGGAAGATTGGAAGATATTGATACCGACGACGTTGAATCGTTCAGTATCCTGAAAGATGCCGCAGCAACGGCTGTCTACGGAACACGCGGAGCAAATGGCGTGGTATTGGTGACTACCAAACGTGGTACCAGTGGAAAATTAGAGGTGACCGGACGTGCTACGATGAAAATATCACATATCAAACGTCTGCCCGAATACCTGGGAGCATATGATTACGCACTCCTTGCCAATGAAGCCAGAGCGATGTCTGGGGAAGACGATCTGTACACCCGTCTTGAACTGGATCTGATCAAAAACAGGCTGGACCCGGATCTTTATCCGGATGTAAACTGGATAGATGAAATCATGAAAAGGAATTCTATTCAGCAGAACTACTATGTCAGTGCTAAAGGAGGAGGTGACGTTGCCAGATACTTCTTGTCGCTGGGGTATCAGGATGAAGGAGCCGCCTATCGCCAAGAGGAAAATCTGTTTAAAAAGCCATTGAGCGTAAACAAGCTGAATTATCGTGCCAATATCGATATGAATTTGACCAAGACGACCCAGCTATACTTCGGTGTAGATGGATATGTCAATTCTTATGTCAGTCCGGGCGGAGGGAACACAGATCTGGTATGGTCAGCCGTCCAGCAGTTGACCCCCCTTCTGTTTCCGGTCACTTACTCTGACGGCACGCTGCCCGTATATGGCGGATCACGTGAATTGGCTTCTCCATATGTTATGCTGAATAATACCGGATACATGCAAAGCGAGGACAACCGAAACATGCTGACGCTGAAGCTGACGCAAGAATTCGGAGGATTTCTGAAAGGACTGACGATGTCGGTACAAGCGATGACGGAACATATCGGCTACTTCAGCGAATACCGCAGGATTTGGCCCGACCTCTACCGTGCTACCGGACGAACCGCACAGGGAGTCTTGATTAAAGCGCTGCGCTCAGCACAATCAAGTATGGCATACGGAAGTGGCGAAAACTCTTACAGGCAATACTATATGGAGGCGAAAGCCAACTGGAACCGGTCGTTCGGAGACCATACCTTTGGCGCGTTGCTCGAATACTATATGAAAGATGAGAAAAACTCTCTATGGGGCAAATATGATGATTTAGGTATCGCCAGCATCCCCAAACGCCATCAGAACCTTTCCGGACGTATCTCCTATGACTATAAAAACCGTTATTTCATCGATGCGAATTTCGGTTATACAGGTTCTGCACAGTTCAAAAAAGGAGAACAGTTCGGTTTCTTTCCTTCCATTGCCGCAGGATGGGTTCCTTCCTCTTATGCATGGTGGACAGAGAAACTACCTTGGTTTACGTTCCTCAAAATTCGCGGCTCTTACGGTATCGTAGGTAACGACCAGATTGTTTCTACCAACGATTATACCGGCCAGGGACGCTTCCCTTACCTGACCCTGATAGACAATCATGCCGGATCTGCTTGGGGATATCGTTATGCGGGTATCACAGAAACCCATACCGGAGCCGACAATTTGAAATGGGAAGTAGCAAAGAAGGCGAATCTTGGTATCGATGCCAAGTTCTTTCACGACAAGTTGTCCCTGACAGTCGACATATTCCGGGATACTCGTGACCACATCTTCCAGGACCGTGTGACGTTACCTTCTTACGTAGGTATGGTGACTTATCCGAAGTCGAATGTCGGACGTATGCACAGTGTAGGATCGGACGGAAATATTGAGTTTTTCCATACTATTAATAAGGATATGAGTTTTACGGTTCGTGCCAATTATACATTCTCACAAAATATCATCGACTATTTTGAAGAGAATAAATTACCTTACGACTATCTCAGTGTGACCGGCAGACCCTTTAACATCTTACGCGGATATATCTCCGAGGGACTATTCGCCAGCAAAGATGAGATCAATACCAGCCCCGATCAAAGCGGATTCGGAAAGATACGCCCGGGCGACATCAAATATCGCGATGTCAACGGCGATGGTATTATCAATGAAGACGATAAGGTGCCATTGTCTTATTCCAACCAGTTACCAAGAGTGATGTATGGATTCGGTGGTGACTTCCAGTGGAAAGATCTGACTGTTAGTGTCTTGTTCAAAGGTTCCGCCAAGGTAGACTACTATCGTGCAGGGCTTGGAAACGACAACGGATGGATTCCGTTCTATAATGGAGACTTGGGAAATGTGATCAAACTAGCCAACAATCCCAAGAACAGATGGACGCCCGCATGGTATTCGGGAACTACTGAAACGGAAAATCCGAATGCTGAATTTCCACGTCTCTCTTACGGAGGTAATAAGAACAATTCTCAATTGTCCTCCTTCTGGAGGCGGAACGGTTCTTTCCTGCGCCTTCAGGAAGTTAGCTTGCGATACAGCCTGAAACATCTGCCATGGATTAAAGCGGTAGGATTGTCTTCCGTCGATCTGGAATTTGTGGCGAATAACCTGTGCACTTTCGACAATGTGAAATATTTCGATCCCGAACAAGCATCGGCAAATGGTGCTGTCTATCCGATACCTGCTACCTATTCATTCCAGGTATACTTAAGATTCTAATCACATAACATTGAAAAATTTATGAAAAATCGAATTAAAATACTTTTGGGAGCCGTGATCGGCAGTTCTTTGCTGCTCAGTTCCTGCAATTTTCTGGATGTAGACAATTATTTTCAGGCTACATTCAAGGAAGATTCCATTTTCCACAGCATGAAAAATGCCGAAGGATACCTTTGGAACACCCCGACCCGTTTTCCCGATGCGGGTGCCATTTGGGGAAACTCATGGAATCCGGGAGAAACTGCCTCGGACGAGATTGCCGTCAGATGGCAGACCAACGAGTTTTGGGGAGCGCAATTCAGTGTTGGTACTGTCAACGGAAGAAACCTGCGGCAGGATATATGGTATAGCATGTATGTAGTAGTGGCAAGATGTAACCGGATGCTGGAAAATATCGATAAAGTGTCTGATATGACAGAAGCCGACAGAAGACGTTACATCGGATACGTACACTTTATGCGCGGTTATGCCTACTACCATTTACTGATGAACTACGGTCCGTTGCTCATTGTCGGAGACGAAGTACTAGGTACTTCCGAATCTGCGGAATACTATGACAGGGAACGGTCTACATACGATGAATCGGTGGATTATATTTGCAATGAATTCAAGCTTGCCACACAAGGTATTTATGGACCGACCGAGCAGAGTATCAGCTATTCCGACCGTCCTACCAAGGGGGCAGCTTTAGCGTTGATTGCCCGTCTGCGCCTGTTCCAAGCTTCTCCGTTGTTCAATGGCGGTGATGCCGCCCGCCTGTGCTTTAGCAATTGGAAGCGCAAAAGCGACGGTGCCGATTACGTAAACCAGACTTATGATCCCGACCGTTGGGCGGTAGCAGCCGCTGCCGCAAAGCAAGTGATCAATATGGAATACTATTCACTGTTCACAGTGGCACCGGACAATCAATACCCTTATCCGTTGGCAGATAATGTTCCTACGGCTCCTTTCCCCGATGGTGCGGGTGGTATCGACCCTTACCATTCTTTTGCCGATATGTTCAACGGTGAAGGTATTATTCAAACCAATAAAGAGTTTATCTGGGCAATGGCATCCCAAAATGTGACTAATTACACGCACCACTCGTTCCCTGTTAAATTCGGAGGCTGGGGCGGCATGTCCGTACCTCAGAGAGTGGTCGATTGCTTCCTGATGATGGATGGCAGAGACATCCACAATGCATCGGCAGACTATCCGTATGTAGCGGATCTCAGCCAGACAATAGGTACGAATAAAGTGCTGGGAAACTATCAGTTGAGAGGTGATGTTCCGAAGATGTATGACAACCGTTCGGCACGTTTCTATGCTTCCATCGGATTTCCCGGACGCTTGTGGACTATGAGTTCCGCTTCTTCCGACGCAACCTATGTCAACCAGCAGTTCTGGTATTCTCATGATGATACGCAAGCCGGGTTGGCCGGTGCGGGAAATAACGTCAATGATTACAATATCAGCGGCTACACTCCCGTCAAGTTTGTCCATCCTGACGATTCATGGTCGAGCGGAAAAGGAAGTGTGAAAGGCGCATTTGTTACTCAGCCTAAACCGTTTGCCATCATCCGTTATGCCGAAGTACTCCTTGAATATGTAGAAGCGTTGAACCGGGTGACGGGTACGGTCACCGTTACTACTCCTGATATGACAGGTACGGATGTCGAAGTGACTGTCAGCCGTGATATTCAGGAAATGGCTAAATACTTCAATATGATCCGCTATCGTGTCGGATTACCCGGTCCGGCTTTGGGTGACTTCAACGAGGTGGAGAGATTTGAGCAGATCATCCGTAATGAACGACAAGTGGAACTTTTCAACGAAGGCTACCGCTATTTCGATACCCGTAGATGGGGTACTTACCTTACCGAGGATGCCAATACGTCTAACTGGCAGGGATTGGATGTACAAAAAGACCGTACGGACGTCGCCGGCAATCCGGGATTCTGGAACATCGTGACCATTGACCAACAGAATATCCGCGATCGCGTCGCACTGCCCAAAATGGTATTTATGCCGATCAGTCACTCTGAATTACTGAAAGTACCTTCCATGGACCAGAATCCGGGATGGGACAGATAATGAAAAACAAGAATAACAGAAAGATAATATGAAAAAGATATTAACTATAATTCTTTGCTCTGCTTTGGTTATGATAAGTGGTTGCGATAAGTATGATTTCGATCAGGAACAGTTCCGCAAAGAAGTAAATTTACTCAGTAATTCCAACTTGGTATATGATCGCCAGGTAGCTGAGTTGCAGCAGGGAGGAGATACCCTTTTCGTGGTAGCTTCGTTGAGTGGATCGCAGGCTACCGACGAACCGGTAACAGTGGTGCTGCAACATTCCGATACACTGTTGAGGGCTTACAACAAATCCAATTTTGATATCAATAAAGCCCGTTTTGCAAAGTACTTGCCGGAAGAATGCTATGAATTTCCGACGATGGAAATGAACATTTCCGCCGGCTCTTCCAAGGCTATGTTTCCGGTGTATCTGAAAAATCTGGAAAAGATTTCACCCGACTCCATCTATTTTCTCGAATATAAGATAGATTCATTGAGAACACCGGACTGTAATCCGAAAAAGAGGCACGTGCTGCTTCGTATCCACAAGGAGAATTACTATGCGTCCACGCAGACGGCAACTTACTACAATTACACCAGTAGTACGGTCATTATCCCGAATCCGGATGGGTATAGTGAAGTTCGCCGTCCGACCAATTCCAACCGTGTATTTCCTATCTCTGAGAACTCTGTACGTTTGATGGCCGGTGATGAAAATTTCACTGACTATACCACTGCGCTGGATATCATCAATAAGGGGAGCATCATTCTGGAAATGGGAGCACAGTTGCCCGAGAATCCGTTGGCGAAGGAACTCACTATCCTGCCGTATCAAAGCATCGACGTAGTGCAGCTCACACCCATCGGCGAATATGACAATACGTATTTATTGAATGTCATCCGGACGCCCGACGGACGCTCCACTTATTATAAGGAGTTCCGCCTCCATTACAAATACCGTTTGAAGTCTACCGACCTCTACAGGGAGGTAAATGCCAAACTGAGATACCAATTCAATCCAAGAGTAGAAAACTTGTAATGCATCTAATAATATGAAAAAAAATATACTAATCATCGGACTGACAGGAATCCTGGGAACTTTCGTAGCTCTCTCTTCCTGTGGTCCTGATTATGAAACTGAGTTCAATGTACTGACATTGACCATTCCCAGCGAGAGCCAGGCGGCTGTTGTTTTTCCGCTTTCCGGCGGCGAACATGAGATAGAAGTGGAGACCAACGTGGCGCTCGATAACTGGACGGTAAGTTCGAATGCCGAATGGTGCAAACTACAAAAGCAGGAAGGTAAAGTCACGGTTTCTGCCGATCAGAATGAAGGCTATAAACAGCGTATAGCAGAAGTTACGATAGCATACGGTCACCAGAGTTATTCCATAAGTGTGAAACAGTTCGGCTTGGAACCGGTGATCGATATACCCGGATTGACGGATGATGGAATGAAGGCGGTGGATGCTAAAGCGACTTCACTTTCTATCCAGGTGAATACCAATCTGAATCTGGATGTCATCACTGTACCGGATACCTGTAACTGGGTACGCTTTAACGAACCGAAAGAACTGAAAGCAAAGAAAGGACAAAAAGCTGTAAAAGCGGAAGATATCGTCAAGAAAAATCTGGTATTCAGTTTGGATCAGAATACTGATACCATTGTGAGGTATTGTACAATCACCCTTCAGTCGTCACAGAATTACAACTGTGTCGGCACGTTCATTATCAAGCAGCAGCCGAGAGGATATATTGTTGACATTGACGATGCACACAAGGTCTTTGAAGTGAAAGCAATGGGCGAAACGATCACGATTCCTTTCAAAGTGAACGGTCCTGCGGGTGCGGAATATGAATATGTGATTGACGAAAATGCTCAAACATGGATTAAGCCTGCAACTGCACCGCTCACCAGAGGAGCATTGCGTGATGCTTCCGAAAGCTTCATCATAGAGCCTAACACCGCAGTTGTAGAACAACCCCGTGAAGGAACGATAACGTTCACAAGTAAAGATCCGGTTGATCCAAACAGCTTTACAGTTACTGTGAAACAAGCAGGATTCGTTCCCGTTCCTCCTGTAAATGTGGTGAATGCTACCGCTACACCGGGAGCCGGACACATCACTCTGCAATGGGAAGCACCGGAAGATGTGGATTATAGTAAAGTGAAAATCACGTATTATGATAAGGTCACAAAAGAAAATAAAGAGATAGAAATAGATGGATTCAAGACAACATCGGCTATCATAGATGATACCTATCAGTGTGCTGGTGAATATTCCTTTACTTTCAAGACCTACGGTCCTACGGGAATGGAGACTGAGAGTCCTGTAATCATTACAGGTACTTCCGGCGAAGCTTCCGAGTTGGAACGCGTCATTCTCACTGTTGATATGCTTTCTGCTAATGCGACACAGGACGGTGATGGAGGTGGCTTACCTGCTTTGATTGACGGCAAAGGTGGAACTTATTATCATTCCAGATGGCAAGATCCAGTCGTATCAGAAGCCCATTACGTGCAGATTAAACTGAACAAACCGTTGCAAGGGCTTCGTTTTGAATATGATGCGCGTCAGACTGGCATAAATAATGGGGGCGACGTAACGATCGCAACTATTTACGGAAGTACCAACGGTGAATACTTTGAAAGCATGGGTACGGAAGAGTTCAATTTACCGACATCAAACGGTGGTCATGCTACCGCTAAAAACAATGTGAATGGTAAACAAGCTTACAACTATATCCGATTTACTCCTACGGGTCGCCGTAATCAAGCCACATTGGACTATACTAACGCTAATAAAGCATGGTGGAATATGGCTGAGATGTATCTCTACAGAGTAAGGCATGATGAAGCCTGGGCCAAAGAGCAGTTAGGCATCTGATAAACTAATGAAAAGACTGGCGGGGAGGAAATAAGATTAGATTAGACACATTTTCCTATAAAACTCCCTGTCAGTCATTTTTTTTATTTATATTATCCGACTATTGAGAATCATGTACATGAAAACAAAGAAACTGAATATCATATTACTTGTTTTGCTGCTAATTTGCACAGCCATCGGTTGTCATTCACGGCAGAAACCGGACATTCGTCCCCATCCCGTAAATCTCAGTGCCGACAGTTTTTATCAACAGGCGGTCGCCATCCTGCAATCGTCTTATGATGTCGATTCCACCCGGAAGTGTATCAGCCTTCTGGACCGGGCACTGTCGATTGACAGTCTCAACCCCGATTATTATGGTACCAAAGCTAAACTACTGGCTGAGATAGGGGAGCTGGATTCCGCATTGCATGTCCAGACTTTGGCAATGGAGAGAAAAGCGATAACAGGAGAATACCTGTTTCAGTTAGGATTGTTTCAGGCGGCTAAAGATATGAATGCTGATGCGCATCAAAGTTTCGGAAAAAGTCTGGAAATTCTGCGGGCAGTGCTCGAACAATATCCTGACAGTTTGGGAGCATTTATTCTTGAAGAATCCGCCAATGCGCTTTATCAGGGAGCAGACAGTATTTATATGAAAGACATCGATGGCATTCGCAAACGTTTCCCGAACAGGCTTCTGGAAATAGCGATGATCCGAAGGCTGAAGCCGCATTCGCTGGTGAAGCAAATCAAAAAGATTCAGATAGAGAATGAATATAACATTGACTTCGATTTGGATAGTCTGGTCAACGAAATGGAAAAACAACAAAAATTATAAATACTATGTTATTGGATAAGGTAAAACACATACTATGTATCTCTCTTATTCTGCTGGTGGGAGTCACTACTCTCTATGCTTGCAAGAGTGATGATAAGGAGCTGCAGGGAGAGCCGGTGCTGCAAGTTCAGAAATCCATTGGATTCAAGAAAGAGGGTGGGGAAGTAGCCGTACCTGTCAAATCGAACCGGGAGTGGAATGCATCGGTAACCGAGGGAAAAGAATGGCTGACGGCAAGGAAAGCATCGGATACAGAACTGACGGTTTCGGCAATATCCAGTCCCGAAAAAGGAGTTAGAGAAGGAAATATTACTATCACCAATAATGCGCTGACTGCTAAACTCAGAGTTGTGCAGACAGGCGGTGACCTGATCATTGAAGTGGCTGAAGAGAGCCATGTCATTCAGGTGGCGGGAACAGGAAACGATCATATAGAAGTCAACTTGCTTTCCAATACAGACTATGAAGTAGTCATTCCGGAGGAAGCCAAAGACTGGATTACCGAGAAAGAAGTACCTGATACAAGAGCCGATCTGGCATCCAGTACACGAATATTCTCCATTGCTTCCAATCCTCTGACTACAGAAAGGAATGCTACGATCAAGTTTGTATCCAAAGAAAATACAAACATTTATGACCAGTCGGAAATCAAACAACAAAAGAAATCGAGTGATATTTCGGGGGTAAATCCGGAGAAGGATGTAAAGTTGAAAGTTACCGGCGGATACGACACCGACCATCAGCCGGGGCAGGATATATCGAAGTCTTATGACGGTCAGTTCGGCGGAACCTGTTATCATTCCACATGGAGTCAATCTGCAAAATTCCCCGTTACTCTTGAATATCAATTCGATCAGAATCAGCTTACGCTAGACTATATCCTGTATCACAGTCGAAATGGTAACGGTAATTTCGGAGCATTCGAACTTTACATCAAGCCTCAAGGAAGTGCGGATTTTGTTCATATACAAGATTATGATTTTAAAGGAGCAGGAGGCAGCCATAGGATATTGCTGAACGATCCGGTTGTACCTGCGGCTGTTCAATTCAAAGTTAAAAGCGGATTAAATGATTTCGTCAGTTGCGACGAGATGGAATTTTTCCATGCTGCGGAAAATCCGCTTGACGAACAACTGATAACTGTATTCACCGATCGTTCATGCAGTGAACTCCGCCCGGACGCTTCCGACGAAACCATCAATCGGCTTCCGGCATTCTTCAATGTGCTGGCAAAGTCTTTGCAGAGCAATACTTATCCCGAAGCGGAAAAGAGATTCAGGATACAGTCATATCAGGCATACAGTGTGCCCGAATATTGGGGAGATAAATTGAGAACCAATTACTACTCGCCTCTTTGCAACCCTACCGGTATCATAACCAATGCGGGTGAAGAGATGGTCGTTTTAGCAGACGGCATACCGCAAGGTGAATCCATTTCACTAAGGTGTTGTTCGGATCTGGGGCCCGACGGTGAAGAACGATTCCTGAAAAACGGAATCAACAAGTTTTCTTTCTCACGTGCGGGAAATCTGTTTGTCATCTATCAGAAACTTGATCCCCGTGGCATGCCGGCAGTGAAAATACATTTTCCGCCCCAGTATGTGGAGATAACGGAACATGCGCGTGTAGGCTTCAATGTATGGGATCTGACTGTGGATAAAACCGATGATCTGTTCCGTGAATATATCCGGAAGGCAAAATCTGTCACTTTGGACGGATCTGACAAATGTGTATTTGTGCTGAAAGGTAGGAAGATTCTGTTTACAGCACTGAAAGACTTGCTGCAAAATCAGGACAACTTCAAACAGTATGGAGTAGTAAGAGGAATGGAACGATGGGATAACCTGATAGATTGGGAGCAGGAACTGGCTGCCATCGATACTTATTCGAATACAGGAGAATTCAATTCACTGATGCATGTCACGACTTTCACCGACGGACTTTATGCTACCAATTATTACATTAATATGGCAGCGGGTGATGTAAGCACAAAAGATGGATGGGGTTTCAAAAACAACTTCGATCCGCGTGATATGGACAAGAATCAGGACAATGAATGGGGGCCGGGACATGAACTCGGACACATGCATCAGGGAGCTATCAACTGGCCCAGTACTACGGAATCGAGCAATAATCTCTTTTCTAATTATGTGGTGTACAAGATAAACCAGTGGGGATCACGTGGAAGCTCCATTGGGACTTTAGCTACTTACCGGTATGCGCCTCCGACTCCTTGGAGCAGATTCATGCATCCGCGAGACCCGAACACGCTGGCATTTACCCCCCAGGATATGACATCTGATGATGCCAATAAATATGGATTATATCAAGGAGAAGCCTCCGAAATGCATATGCGCCTCAACCAGCAATTGTGGACCTATTTCGAACGTATCGGCAAGAAACCGAATACCATCCGTAAGATATTCGAGCAAGGACGTACCCCTGAATTCTGGTTACCTTTCAATGATCCGGGAGCAGCGCAACTGATGTATGCACGCAACGTAGCAAAAGCCGCTAACATGGATATGACCGAATTCTTCGATGCCTGGGGATTCTTTATTCCGGTCAGTTTCAAGTTGTATGCTTACGGAAGCTTTTCATATACCGTGACACAGGATATGATTAATCAGACGCTGGCTTATATGAAAACATTTTCCACTAAATGTCCGCCTATTGAATACATTGAAGACCGAAGATACCAGGCAGGAGCCGGAGGCAATCAAAAAGGTATATCCGAAGATGGAGGAGATGTAGGGTATTTCGAAACATTCCAGAACAATGTGAAAATCACCAAGACTGTAAGTTATACCGTTTCCGGAAGAACATACACTGTGACTAATGGCGAACAGGCGGTTGCTTTCGAATTAATCAAGGGTGGCAAAAAAGTATGGTTTGCCAATCGGTTTGTATTTACTGTACCTGCCGAAGCAGACATTGAAGGAGCGGAACTGTACGCTGTTCAGGCGGACGGGCAACGTATTAAAGCAAATAAATAGGGAAACTTACTGAATATCCCCAATCTTATATGGAATGAAGAGTAGCTTTTACTTTTGAGTAGAAGTTACTCTTTGTTCTAATGAAGATAATCCTCTAGCTTCCATCCTGTATCCGATGAATAGTTTGCTTTTACATACCGTCCCTGGAAAATAGAACCGTTTATCGTTTGTAACCATCCAAAACTCCAACGAGGCAACTTGCTGATCTGTTTTATTAATTGTTCGGTCAGAGCTTGATTCTCTTTATTCATGATCTCATTGGGTGATAATAAATATCCGGTCGTTTTCCCTTTTTTATTCGTCACCAACAAGATATCTACGCCAAATTTTGTGGTTGATGTTTTATGCTTTTTCAAATTACCATTAACGAACTCTTCTAATAAATCCAGTTTATATTGAAGATTACTATACCAGCAACCATCTGTACTGGCAATAGGCGAATACTTGATAGTAGGACGAGAACGACGAGGACCTTCCATCGTTCCGGTTTTTGCAATATCTAAAAAGTTTCGTGATATAACCTGTCCCTTTTCTATGTCAAACTCAGCTACATTCTTCGTCACAATTTCTCCAAATAAGTCTTTGGGACACGATAAGGCTGTTATCTTCCCCGAATACCATATTGCAGGAATCCCTAAATCGTCTTTTCCATATTTTTCAGCCAACTTATTCTTATAGATCGATGCTTCATTCGACTTTCCTTCTTTTGATGAATATATTTTCTTTAAGTATAACATAGCCTTTTGTCCTGAAGAATATTCAAAGCACCATTCCGCACGAATATCTTTTGGTCTTTGTAAGTCGGATGGTAATAGAGATTGTTCCATAAATATTCCTGCTTCAGGAGATTCTTCAATATTATAAATAATATCATGATTCTTCAAAGTATCGATAGCTTTTTGCTCTTTATAGTTAGATATCATCTTTTTGACTGGAATATAATGCTGCCCATAAACAACATTACAAGCATAGCATAGAATACTTAAAAAAAGAAATTTCTTCATAACTTTAATCCTTTATGATAGAGTTGTTTTTTTTGTAAATAGAGGCATAACAGAATTAATTATATTGTTCTTCGTTTGCTTTCAATTCTTTTATCAACTCCTTTATTCTAAGAAATTGTTTGAACATTGTTTCGAATTCTCCAGTCGTTACATTTTTGAGCGGCGTGCTCTCTTGTATAAAGACATAGGCATCACACCAGTTTTTCACAGAATGAAATTGATATTGTCTCTGATAACGTGCCATTCTTGGAATAACTAATAACTCAACAATACCGTCATCCATATATTTGGATGGATAATAGAAATAACTTTCTTTTGTGCTTAGAGCTAAATGTTCAAAACTATTATATGGTGGCTTGGATAATGGTAATGCTATCAGCTTGCTAAAATAACCGGCGGATTCCTGAGTAAATGTTCCTTTTCCAACTTGAAAACCAATTGAGTAATACTTATCTCCATAATATTTCTTTAAACGATTCCCTGCTGGGATTTCTTTATACGGAAAACTATCAAAACGTTCCAAGTTAGAAAGATGGGCACTATGAGCGTGAATGATTAGCTTCTCATCTTTTTTTAAGAAATGATCAGCAAGTTGTTTGGTATAAGTAAACATATAGAAATCCCTATAATCAGGAGGAGGCAATTGGGAGCCAATACCCAAATTGATACAAGTTTCTATGTATTGGGTAAAAAGCGAAAAATTCTCTTCTCCCAACTTCGTTTTTAAATAAACATCCTCATGAGCATATTGCAATATATCTTTAAATTCTTTATCATATAGTTTTAATAAATAGTATCGTCCTTTTTCTTTATCCAATAGATTTAATAGGTAGTCATAAAAATATGGACTTATGATGTCTTTATAATCCATACCAGATAGGTGTACTTTACGAAGAGATGTCTTGTTATACTCCTTTAACCAATCCACAAAGCCCATAAGCTCGCTATTGTTTGTAAAAAACATCTGCATGATTTCTTTTATTTGTTTTTCAATGTCGAGTGATGATATAATTCCTTGTATATATGCATCGACCAGTAGTAAGGCATCAACGGGAGCCTCTAACAGAACAAACCTGCAATCTCCATTTTGAATGAGATTCTTTGAAAATTGAATAACCGCAGTTTTTAATTCTTGCGAACCATGAGTACATTCTCCTAATCCTATGATTTTTTTATCTTTCAATTCATTTATTCGCGTAAGCAGAGTACTATCATTGTCATGAGATAATTTTATAATCTTATTTTTGATAAGTCTTTTGTGAATGTTTGTGTTAATGACAGTTTGATCTTCAATAGATTGTTTCCCCAGATCTTTTCCATCAATATTGATTTGCAGGTCACTTAAACATATTTGTTGATCCGGATTACTATTTCCAAAATAAAAGATATTAATTCGTAATGCTTGGGCTTTATATTTCCCGTCCGTCAATTTTAATGATAGTACATTATCCGTCCATTCCGGATGTTCCAGCTTTTTGTCTTCAGATGCTACTGCCACTTCATTACTGTTGAGAGCTGTAACTGTAAGCCATGCATTAGTTATCTCTCTTGTTTTACTTTTTATAGATACTTGGCAGCTATCTCCATTTATCTGTTCTGGTATCATGATAGTGCAAGATGTAATAAATATCATATTCTTATTTTTTGATGGAGGTGGAGTATATGATATTTTATAAACTATATTATCATCTTTCTTTATTTGCATTGATTCAATATAAGTAAAGCATCCGGTTTGGTTCTTTATCCAAGACCACTTTTGTTCTTCTCCTCCCTTAAAATTGAAATTATATTCTTCTGCGATAGTTTGAGCAATAGATGATGCGGGAAAGATAAATATAAATAATAGTACAGGAAATATAAGGCAAAATCTCTCTTTTTGTTTCTGTATCCCGCTAATACCTATTCGTACTAATTTCTGTTTCATATGCATTAAATTTAAGTTGTGTGATTCTACAAATATAGAAATAAAAACGCATTGTTGCATAGACAATCAATGATTTAATATTGCTTGTTGACTCAATATCAATATTCAAGGTATTTGCCAGTGAACCATTCGGCAATTATACCATTATAACCTGCTGGTACGTCTTGATACTGTCCTTAAAAAGATTCAACATGTCGGTTAGAGACATAATCTCATATTTGTCGTCTGCATTATTTTGAGCATAGATCAAACCAGGCAATAAATATATGAAAAGTGATATAATTCTATTTTTCATAATTGACCAACTATACGTACGGTATCTGATTCATTTCGCTTTGGCAAAATAAATATATTATCTGTCTCTGGGACAGGATCTATTACTTCGATATAATCTTTCGGATTTCTATACCAAAACACCTTTTGTAATGATTTGATATAGTGGTTGAGTTTCTTAGCTCCTTCGTCAGTGTATAAGCAATAAAGAGGGATACAACCACGATATCGTTTTTGAATTAATATGACCAAGCAATGAGTATATTTATTTTCATATTTTTCCCACATTTTTAAAGGGTATGTGATAACAGTATCTGCATTGAAGGATTCACGGGCATATTTGGAAGACTTATAAGTTATAGGTAATTCAGATAAAAAAGCGACTCGTTTTCCCGTATTTTTAAGGAAGTCCGCTTTAATATGGGTTAAATGATAAGTATTCATCTCAACTTTCATTTCTGGAAGCAAATCAAAATCTGCATAGACTGAATCATTGCGTCTGCAAAATATACTGGGAATAGCAGTGAGTATAATAAAATTACTATCTTTGGGTAGAAAGGATTTGCGATAGTAGCTTGGTAATCTCTTAGATTCTTTTGCAAGAAAGCATCCTAAATAAACTTTGTTTTTTCCTAAAGAATCGATATAGGATATAAAATCTTTAGGCTGATTATACTGTACTTGATTTCTATCTAGTGCATAACCTTCTGGGATAAAAACATTTTGAAGACTTTTATCTTTTTGAGGATAAGCATTCGATGCTATCAAAAGTAATAATGATGATAAGATTATTGTTTGTAGTATTCTCATTGTTTTACACTTTAATAATTGTAGCCATTATAATCATTCTGATAAATTTTAGTTGTGTGATTCTGTAAAGATAGAAGTAATAGGATAAATTCCCATCTTATTTTTGCATCTTAATTATTAGCGGATCTTTCTTTAGCTTTTAAATGAGGTATTTCATATTCATCTATGATTGGTGGATCTATTACTTCAATGTAATCTTTCGGTTCTCTATACCAAAAGACATGTTCTAATGATCTGATATAGTGACTTAGCTTTTTGGCACCTTTGTCATTATAAAAGCAATACAGAGCAATACATCCACGACGTTTTTTTTGAATTATCATTACTTGGCAATGATTGTACTTATTTTCTAAATTTTCCCACATTCTTAAAGGATATGTAATTACAGTATCCGCATTAAATGCTTTACGAGCATATTTTGAAGATTTATAAATGAGAGGAAGATCACACAAAGAAGTAACCCTTTCTCCTGTATTCCTAAAAAAATCTCCTTTGATTATTTCTAAATGATAAGTATTCATTTCAATCATAAATCCTGTTTTAAAACTAAAGTCAGCATAAATAGAATCTTTATCCCCGCAGAATATGGGAGGCACAGATACGTATGCAATAAAATTACTGTCTTTTGATAGTATGCAATTATAATGTCGACTAAATGCATGTGCTCTAAATTGTTTTGAAGTAATGCATATTAGATTACCGTTAGGAATATGATGAAACACAAAATCGCTGGACTGATTAAATCGTACTTGGTTTCTATCCAATGCATATCCTTCAGATATATATCCACCAGAATTGAAAAAATCTTTAGTTTTTTTATCTTCTTGAGAGCATACCTTTGATATATTCAAAAGTAATAATGCTGACAAGGTTATTGCTTGTAGTATTTTCATAGTTCTATTGTTTTTATGTGTAACTATATTTGTTAAAACGTTGCATGCCAATCGCACCAAAAGGTCCATGCCGGTTCGTTCAGTCTCATTTTGTCTTCTCTATGCTTTTTAAGCATTTCCTTTGCTTGAGGGTAATCATACCATTTGCCGGCTAGTTCTTCTCCAAATGGTCCTGAAGAACCGGGGAAGAAATCGGTAAATTTCACTCGTTGATCAGTATCGGAGAGAACTATCAGTTCTTCGGCATACTTACAATTGGTTTCTATTTGTTCGAACCAATTATGTTCAGAATTATTCTTATAAAAACAATTATAGTCGAGTACGGTAAGTGTTCTTTGATCAACTAACTTGAATTTTCTATATCCTAGCTGATATAAAGCATTCAAAGTGTCCAATTCGTGTCCTGCTATATCTTCATCTTCTCCTATGCATTCAGTTTCTACTGATATATATAGAGGTTTCTCACTCACTTTTTCCATCGTTTGCAGTGCAATGATGTCATTTCCTTCTATATCTATTTTACAATAAAAAGGAGTACCGTATTCATGAAACAAATGGTCCAGCCGTTTTGATTTAATCTTCTTTTTAATAGCCTTGCAGCACATTCTTGAAGAAATAGAAACTTTAGTTGAACTCCAAATGGTATTTGGACCGATATAAAAATCGGTGTCTACGTCATTTGTGTCAGAAATCACATAGTTTAGCAACAATAGCTTTCCATTCTCTATGTATTTCTTAAAAATATTCTGCCATTCATTTATTAAATCAGGGTCAGCATCCACAGCAATTACCCGATACCCTTTCAAAAGATAAAAAAGGGTATCTTCTCCTTTATGAAAACCTATATCAAAAATGAGATTTTCCATTAGACTATTTTATTTTGTATAAATAATAAGTTTATCATTGTCATCAATCTTTCTTTTATTTCAGACTTATTGATTTCATGTGTTTATTCGCTCTTGCAAAATGCTCTCTTATTTTACCCTGCTGTTCCATATTACTCTGAGTAACATCCGAGTACCCAAAATCCTTTTGTTCTGAGATAAAAGGATAGATAACCATTATGTTTGTGGCTAGTTTGGATATTACTCCATCGGCTGTGTCAGTATTCTGAAACGAATAATCCAGCATCTTATCAAAAAAACGATTATAAATAACAATGAACTGTGTGCACCAAAACCAGTCAACTTTATAACGATGATATCCTGCAGGGATCGCTTGTCCAAATCCTCCAATACCACCGGAAAGTACTTCCGCTCCTTGTATATAAGCTTCTGTAACTTCTTTGAACAGTAATTTGGGAGAATAATTTTCCGTGAAATAATGGTCGTCTTCGCAAATGACAATGATGTCATCTCCTTTCTCTTTTGCCATTTTTATGATTTTGATCATACTATTCCATAAACCTACTGCACCGATAGGATGGGCCGAAGCCTCTACCCAATTTAACTCGAATTCTTCCTTGTTGTCGAACTCCTTAGTAATATGTTGTTTACGTTCCACTCTTTCTCTCATATTGATAACATAAACCGGAAGATAAAAATCCGGTTGATGCTCGGATGCAAGCTGTTCTATAATCTTATTGCTTTTATCGAGCCATATATCCCAGTTTAAACGTTCTTCAAAATCCTTTCGTGCAGTTTTCCTTAGTTTGGAATATGTTATATGGTTATTGAATATCTCTTCTATTTTATCAGCATATTCCAGCGAAGAAGCATCGATGTTGAACAGAAATCCATTTTCTCGTTCTTTGATAACCTGTGATACACCTCCTACATTAGTGCCTAACGATGGAATACCATAGGCGCATGCTTCGCAGAAAACTATTCCAAAACAATCAAAGCGAGTGGGCAGAATCAGAAAATGCGATCGTGTCAGGATCTCATGGAATTTTAACCTGTCATTGGAGTTTGTTTTGTCGATAAAAGGGTATATTTCAATATTCGGATCATTTGGTAAGGACATTGGAGGTTCACTTCCTACAATAGTAAGCGTACATTGAAATCCCCTTCCTTTTAGATTATGATAAATTTCAAGTACTTTATTTCCACCTTTCATATTCCAATTTCTTCCGATAAATAAGAGGTTACATGGTGCATTTATCGGCGATACGTTATCTGGAATCGGGATGTTCTCTGTGATATTCGCTCCAAATTCAACCACTTCTATTTTCTCGGCATCAGCATTGTAATCCTGCATTGCGCTCTGTTTTGCCCATTCCGAACAATAAATAATTTTATCCACCTTTTGTATAGCGAGTGATTCCAGTTGTTCGGCTAGTTTGGTAAGACTTTTGTCCTGCCAGTTCATGTATTGATTAAACAGATGAAATGTAGTATCTCCAATATAAATAAGTGGTATATCCGAAACGAGATATGCGGCAAAGAAATAATCTCGGCATATAATTACATCATAACATTCCTTTTTCAATAGGTCAGAAAACAATTTACCAAAAAGCAACGCATAATTTTCAGGAAAGAATGTTTCATTGTTTTTGAAATTGGCTTTGTGGAATTCCCAAACCTCAGCAAACACAGTTTCGCCTACCCATATCACCCTATGTTTCTTTTGAAGTGAAGTGTATAGAGAGTAAAGAGTACCTGACCAGTTATTTTGATCATTAGGGTTTGATGAAGATAAAAAAGCGATATTCATGGTTGTTCTAATTCTATCTAAAATAATTTATTAATTTTCAATTGAAAGATTAAACCATTGTATCGCGTTGTATTCTATTAAATAGATTCACAAAAAAACGAAAAATGTCTTCATTAGACATCCATTTATTCTTTTCTAAATTTTCAAAGTCGGATAATAGGCTATTTAATGTTTTATTATTATATATAGAGAGAAGATAGAGAAGAATTTCCTTTCTCAAACGGATAGAACCTAAAGACATTTCCTTTTTCTTCGTTACGGTGACCTGCGTATCACTTCTTCTAAACATTAATAGTTCTTGTGGTTCTACAAATAATATTCCTCCAGCTTTCGCTATATCAAACCACAATTTATAATCTTCCACACAGGGGTAATTTTGATATTCAATATGGTGATTAAGCAGAAACTCTTTTTTAATCATCACACTAGGATGAAGTAGCATGTTGTATTTTAGTAATTCCAACACAGGTTCGTGTATGATTCCATATCCAAGGTGGGAAACATTTCTTTCGTTGCCCTTATCGCTGAAAATCTTAGCCCATGTTCCACAAACTGTAATATCCGGATTTTTTTTCATACGTTTTAATTGAATTCTTAATCGTTCTGTATGCATTATATCATCGGCATCCATGCGTGCAATATAAGAGCCGGAAGCCAACTCTAATCCTTCATTTAAGTTTTGAATAAATTGATGCTCCTTTCTGACTAAACGTATTCTTTTGTCTGTATATCCTTGAATGATTTCTACTGTCCGGTCTGTTGAACCATCATCTATAATAAGAAACTCAAAGTCGGTCAGTGTTTGATTCAAAACACTATCAATAGATTCTTTTATATATCTCTCACCATTTCTGACGGGCATTAGAACTGTTATTTCAGGCATTGTCTTGTTCTATTAATTGTTCATATACATTAATCGTATTCTCTATCATCTTTTCCAGAGTGAATCTTTCTTGGTAGTTCTTGATTGCATTTGTGCTCAGTTTTAGCCTTAAGGCTTCATCATCTATCAAGCGGATGATGGCGTCTGCTAATTTCTCTTCATCTAGCTCTAAACCAAAATCTTCATCAAACACTAAAGGGATTCTCAAAGCGTTTACTTCATCTTCGAACATTTCGGAAAGTGCATCTACATCTGATACGATCATTGGCATACCAAACATGGACATTTCAATAGCCACATAGCTACATTGTTCATGTAAAGAAGGAATGACTCCTATAGTATTTGTTGTATATAGTTCTTTCAGCTCATTAAAAGAAACAGTCCCTAATATGTCAATCTTTAGTTGTTTGTATGCTTTGCGGATATGAGATGACATATATCCGGTACATTGCCCAACTAATTTCAGTTTGCAAAAATACCCTCTACTGGCTACTTTATTTAATGCATTAAGTAAACAAATCACTCCTTTTTCACGACTGATTCTGCCTACGAAAAGGATCTCTGGTGTTCTAGATTTTCTTTCCTGCAAGGTGATTCCCGTATCATCCATACCATTATATATAACAGATATTTTGTCTGGATGGATACCATATGCTGAAATAATGTGTTTCATTGCGGAATAAGAAACACATATAATTCTATCAGATAAAGGATATGCAATCTTTTCTAGTTGATTTTCATTTATTAAATTGAATGTGTTATTCAACCATTGAGAGTACTGTTTCTTAAACAGACTTTCATTATATTCAAGACTTAGTTTCCAAGGAATGATATGTAAATGGGTTAAAATATGTCCGCCTAAAGATAACTTTAAAATATCCGCTAATTTTACTAGTAATAATTCTTGCACATGCCAAATTAATTGTTTCCTGTTTTTAAAATAGGGAGATATTAAGTCGGATACGACGTTAAAATACTTAGTAAGCCAATATATTTCATTTCTCAGAGGCTTGGATTTAGAAGGATATGGGATATTAGCAATTATCCTATCCTCTGTCACTTCAAATTTGGGAAAGATCAGACTGGTATTTAAACAAATAATATGAACTTTAATGCCGTTCATATGTTTCATACCTTCTGTTAACATTTGAATATAGCGTACAACACCGGATGGATTGCCAGTTTCTATTCTGAGGATTACAACATTTTTTTCTATCATTTCAGCATTATATAGTGTCCGGTGGATTTTATATCTTGGAAATTAAGACATTCCATAAGTAACAATTGGGGAATTCCTCCTTTTAGTCTACTTAATGTCAGCCGATTTTCTTTATATAAATAAGATTCTTTATTAAACAAGAGGCTTGACAATTGTTTCTTTAAAGATGTCCATTCACTTTCTTTATTAAGAAGTTGTAATTTATTCAGATTGTAAATAGCATCAATTGATTCTTTTAAGTTTAGGGTTTCCAAAACCATATTTGAAAAGTAGCATTTTATAATCGCATTTGCCAGCTTTATGATATCTTTGCGTTTATGGCACAAACCATATTGCAAAAGATTGACTCCAAAT
Source organism: uncultured Bacteroides sp. (assembly GCA_947646015.1). GTDB lineage: Bacteria > Bacteroidota > Bacteroidia > Bacteroidales > Bacteroidaceae > Bacteroides. Next base: position 36,906 of record CANSEY010000033.1, read on the forward strand.
GATATATTAGTACAAACATGTTTATCACTGATTAATTTTTTATGTGTTTGTACTATTATGTCAATTAATGTTTCTCCTCGAATACTTAATTCTTCATAAAGATTATAGAGACAGAGCATTTTCGTAGCATGGTAATAGAACAAATTACGTTCAAACAAACTTTTAGGAATTTGTTTTAGGTAATCATAGAGGTTCTCTATTAAATTGGGAAGTATTTCATCAAAATCAGATTCCTGAATATATGATTTAGAAGCTATTAAAAACGATATAGCGTCGTTTTTAGATACAATATTGTTCATATCTGTTTTTAATTGTTTTATGAATGCTACTATTTCTTTATGTTCTTGACCATATAATTCCAGATAATCAGCTTCAATATATTCTTTTTCAATAAGATGAATAAGAGACCATGCTATTCCCATTTTTCCTTCATTAAATGTATTGCTTTTCATAGGAGAAGCTAGTACCTCTTGCAATAACTCAAAAGCATGTTTTTCAGCTAAAGCATCCTTAAAATAGTGAGAATATTCGAAAAGAATTAAAGAATACCCCATTTTACCAAACATCAGACTAGAGTTGTCTAATGAATATCCATGTAATAATATAAAGTTCACCAAAAAATTATTTTTCATACTTCGTTTATATTAACTCGCTTTAATAGGGAAATCTTCAATATTGAATTGTACTATGGCAGAATGGTTGTAGTCCTTCTTTGTGGCAATTTCAATAAGCAGTGTTCGAAATCAGTGACTTAGTATTGTTTCTTGACTTAATATCAATATTCAAGGTAGTCTTCAATCTTAAACTTTTCATCTTTTACAATAAATTTTAAATATCGACCATATAACATTTTCTTGTCAATGGTTATCAGGGGGCCAAAACTGTTTTCAGGAAACTTCCTTATTTGTTTTTCTAAATAAGATACAATCATTTTCTCGTCGGTAGATAATGTTTTCGGCAATAAGAGGTGTGGAATAATTTGTCCTGTTTTAGGGACTACTTCCAATAGAAATGAATATTCCCTCCCAACATGTTTGCTAAATTCTGTAGGAAAATTTTCATTAATTAGGGGAGAGATTAAAAAATCTATATTCCTTTTAATGTCATCATACCAACATCCGTCTTCGCGTATTAATATCATGCCTCCTTTTTGTGGAAAACAAGAAGATTCAAACTTACCCTCATCTGGAGTTATTTGTTTTTCGTCAGATATCCTACCTTTATGAATGGATATGAGTGAAGCTTTCTTTGATACAACTGTATTAAATAGCTTTCTTGGGCAATGCAAAACGAATAATCTACCAGTGAACCATTTGGCAATTATACCATTATAACCTGCGGGCACATCTTGATACATAGCTGATTCTCTCATTCCATATTTCTCTTTTATTTTTTGTAATTCAAGAGAAGCTTGTTTTAAGGAATCTTTGTTTTGCGGAAATATATCTTCTAAAAATAGATACTTACAGTTTCTGTTTGGGATTCTCCATTGAGCTACACAACAAAATTCTTTCTTTAAAGGTGAAGGATACATAAAAGAAGGCTCATAGAAGTAACCGGGAACATATATTTCGTCATAATCTTGAGGAACACTATTTTTACTATCTTTGAAAAGACTAAACATGTCAGTTAGAGACAGAATCTCATATTTGTCGTCTGCATTATTTTGAGCATAGATTAAACTAGGCAATAAATATATGAAAAGTGATATAATTCTATTTTTCATAATTGTTGTTCTCAATATGGAATATAGGTATCAGTTGGCTCATGATAAATATAAAATTCTTTATATCCAATTTCTTGTAATTTACTCTTTGTTTCATAGTCTGCATCACTTGGATAGTTAGCATATTCACTCTGATGGTTATGATATTTTATATCACATCCACTATACGCCATTGACACTTCTTTTTCTTGATGATTGGTACCTGCGAAAAAATGATAAGTTGAACTATCCACGCACATAGACCATTCTACAGAAGTATTTTGAGTTAAAAAACTATAGATATCTCGATTCTGTTCACTAGTACCTTCAATAACCAATTGACCAGAAGATATTTGAAAAGATGTACCTTTAGGCAATTCCATTGTTGGAGCCCCATCCCATGATCCCATTGATACAAGAACCTCATCTGTATTTGTTTCGTTAGAGTAAAGTACACGCCCATCCACTCCAATTACATATAAAGTACCTCCGATTACTCCTTTTTCTTCATTTTGACTCAATACAGGCATTTCTTTTCGAATTTCATCAATAAGTGCCCTTGTTAATTTTTGTTTCATAAGTGTTTGATTTTAGTTTTGTGATTTCACAAATATAGAAACGATGGGATAAATCCCCATCTTATTTGCATCTTAATTATCAGCGGACTTTTCTTTAGCTTTTAAATGAGGTATTTCGTATTCTTCTATGATTGGTGGATCTATTACTTCAATATAATCTTTAGGCTCTCTATACCAAAATACCTTTTTTAATGATCTTATATATTGACTTAATTTTCTAGCACCTTTGTCATTATAAAAGCAATACAGAGCAATACATCCGCGACGTTTTTTTTGAATAATCATTACTTGGCAATGATTATACTTATTTTCTAAATTTTCCCACATTCTTAAAGGATATGTAATTACAGTATCCGCATTATATGCTTTACGAGCATATTTTAAAGATTTATAAGTGAGAGGAAGGTCGCATAAAGAGGTCACTCTTTCCCCTGTATTTACAAAAAAATCTCCTTTGATTATTTCTAAATGATAAGTATTCACTTCAATCATAAATCCTGTTTTAAAACTAAAGTCAGCATAAATGGAATCTTTATCCCCGCAAAATATGGGAGGCACAGATACGTATGCAATAAAATTACTGTCTTTTGATAGTATACAATTATAATGTCGATTGTAGTCTCTAACTTGTTTTGAAGTAATGCATGTTAATCGATCACCGCCGGGAATATAATGGAATACAAAATCGCTGGACTGATTAAATCGTACTTGGTTTCTATCCAATGCATATCCATCAGATATATATCCACCAGAATTGAATAATTCTTTAGTTTTTTTATCTTCTTGAGAATATACTTTTGATATACTCAAAAGTAATAATGATAACAAGACTAAATCTTGCAGAACTCGCATAGCTTTTTATTAATTGTAGTATTAATTATAGTAACTGTAATCACTGTTAGCAGTACCATTGTAGTCACTAATATTTTCATAATTATAATTCCCGTAATAACTATTACCATAGCCATAACTATCTTCGTAATTACCATAACCAAAATAACCATAGGCATAGCCGTAGCTTTCCTCATGAGCACCAATGGTAGTATCAATGTCGGCTTTTTTTATTCGATATATTGTGGATATATCCGAAATGTCTACTTTTCTTACCTTTTTCCCATCTTCCCCCTCTAGGGTTGGGTCAAAATAAGAGATTTTTCCGTTTTCATCTGGTACTGCAAAGACTATAATAGTATGTCCTGTGCCATCAGGATTTACCATAGTTGCAACTTGATAATAGTCTCTGTTAGAAGTCATTGAACCTGGAACTGTATTACCAAATCCCATAACGCTAAGGACATTTCCAATTAATTCATTGGGAACTCCTCCCATTGCTGTAGGATCAAGACCATAAATATCTTTATAATCATTAGCATAATCTTGCGCAGATCGGGAGGGATCCATATGGTGCATGCAATTGAATAAACAATCCCAACTTGTAGTTCCACCATCTCCACCGTTGCAACATCTCATTTCCATTTCTGTCAGTACTGGCATCTCTTTCCGAATCTCATCAATGAGTGCTCTTGTTAATTTTTGCTTCATAAGTATTAAATTTTATTTGTGTGATTCTGCAAATATAGAAATAAATTTCGCATCTTTGCAAGAAATATAAATCTTTTTTTATGCAAACAAGACAATTCCCCTGGGAGTACCAAATGGATGCAAAAGACTGTGGCCCAGCATGTATCAAAATGATAGCAAAATACTACGGCAAATACTATTCGTTGCAATATTTGAGGGATTTATGTGGGATAACCAGAGAAGGAGTTTCCTTTTTGGATATTAGCTATGCTGCCGAAAAAATAGGGCTAAGAACTGTAGCGGTTAAGGCGACTATGGAGAATCTGACCAACAGGATTCCACTGCCATGTATCATACACTGGGACCAGCACCACTTCATAGTTGTGTATAAAACAAAAAAAGGGAAGATATATGTGTCCGATCCTGCCAAAGGCTTGCTTTCCTATCCGGAAGAGGATTTCAAAGACAGATGGTATAAGGAAGGGGAAGAATTCGGGATGCTGATGGTACTGGAGCCTATGGCAAACTTCAAGCAAATAGAAGCTCATGAACGGATCGAAAGATTCAAAAGTTTCGAAAACCTTCTCAACTATTTTACGCCATATAAAAAAGCATTCGGCATATTGTTCGCTATCATGTTGATAGCCACCGGACTGCAAGCAGTACTTCCGTTTATCTCAAAATCTGTAATAGATATAGGTATATATACTCAGGATATATCTTTCATCTACATGATGCTAATCGGCAATATTGTTCTTTTACTTAGTATAACGCTGTCAAATGTATTAAGAGACTGGGTCTTGCTGCACGTTTCTACCCGTGTCAATATCTCCCTCATATCGGACTATCTGATCAAATTAATGAAATTACCGGTGACTTTCTTCGAAAACAAACTGGTCGGTGATATCCTTCAACGGGCGGGCGATCATGAAAGAATACGCAGCTTTGTGATGAACAACTCCTTGGGGATGTTCTTCTCTATCATTACATTCGTTGTATTCAGCATTATACTGTTGATTTATAATCCTATGATCTTTTTTATTTTTATAGCGGGCAGTGGGATTTATGTAGCATGGATTTTCACCTTTTTGAGCATACGTAAAAAGCTCGACTGGGAGTATTTCGAACTGAATGCCAAGAACCAAAGTTACTGGGTGGAAACCATCGAAAATGTTCAGGAGATTAAAATAAACAATTACGAAGACCTTAAACGCTGGAAATGGGAAGCTATACAGGCAAGGATATACCGGTTGAATCTGAAAGTGCTGAAAATCAATAATGCACAGTCGCTTGGGGCGCAATTTATCAATAGTATGATGAATATTGCCGTCACGTTCTACTGTGCCATCGCCGTTATCAATGGAGATATCACTTTCGGAGTCATGATCTCAACGCAATTTATTATAGGGATGCTGAACGGACCTGTGGCACAGTTAGTCAGTTTTATACAATCTGCCCAGTATGCTAAAATCAGCTTTATGCGTATCAATGAAATTCATCAGCTGAAAGATGAAGACGATTCTTCGCCTGTGATAAGCAACAGTCTGAGTTTGCCTGTAGACAAAAGTTTATATCTGAAGAACGTATCATTTCAGTATTCGAGAAATGCTCCGCTGGTTTTGAAAAACATCACCTTGCAGATTCCTAAAGGAAAAGTGACCGCTATTGTCGGAGACAGCGGATGCGGCAAATCTACTTTACTCAAACTGTTGTTGCGTCTATACATGCCTTCTTACGGAGAAATCTGTATGGGAGATATGAACGTGAATAATATCAGTCTTCGCAATTGGCGTGCTAAATGCGGCTGCGTGATGCAGGACGGGAAATTGTTTAATGACACCATACAGAACAATATTGTACTGGATGATGCCAATATTGATTATGAGGCATTGCAGAAGGCTGTTGAAGTAGCCAATATCAGCCACGAGATAGAAGCTATGCCGCAGGGATACCAGACAATGATCGGAGAAATGGGCAGAGGTTTGAGTGGAGGGCAACGGCAGCGTGTACTGATAGCAAGAGCGCTCTACAAGGATCCGGACTATCTGTTTCTGGACGAAGCTACCAATGCACTTGATACGATTAATGAGCAAAAGATAGTAAGGGCATTAAATAACGTTTTCAAAAACAGGACAGTCATTGTGGTAGCTCATCGGCTAAGTACGATTCGCAGGGCAGACCAAATCATCGTATTAAAAGCGGGAATGATCATAGAGACAGGCAATCATCAAAGCCTGATGACAAACAAACAGTATTATTACAACTTAATTCAAAGCCAATATGAACCGGAAACAAACACCTTCTCCACAGAAGAAAGCGCAGACTAAATCATCCGGAAGAAGCGAAGAACTGGATGAGATTATTGACCGGATGCCCATGGCTTTCGGAAAATGGGTGGCACTGGCGGTCATTGTATTTGCAGCATTATTTCTATTGTTCGGATGGATTATCAAATACCCGGATATGGTGACCGGGCAAATTAAAATTAATGCGCAGAACCCGACCGTAAGGCTTGTTGCCAACAGTACGGGGAATTTGCTGCTTCTTTCGCACAAAGCACAGGAGGAGGTGAAGAAGGGGGAATATATAGCGGTCGTGCAAAATCCTGCTTCTACAGAGGATGTGCGGAAGATTGCGGATTTAATAAATCGAATAGATTTCGATGGCACCCATTTGCTTGCTCTTAAAGATACATTTCCCGACAAGGTATATTTAGGAGAAATCAACCCTCAATACTATGCCTTTCTTGCAGCTCTGAAAGCTCAATGTGACTATCTGCAGCAGAATGTCTACGAAAAGCAAAGAGAGAATATCACGACGAGCATTGAATGGAAAAAGAAGATTGTCCGAGAAGCGGAGGACTCGCAGAAAGCTGC
>CANSEY010000034.1 GCA_947646015.1 uncultured Bacteroides sp.
ATTTGCCTCATATCATGAATGGGGATATGGAGGAACTTATGAAATAAAAAGTATCTTTGTCCTCAAACAATATATGTATGAAATTTATAATTGAATCCGGTTCCCTAACCGATATTGACGAATTGGAGAAACTATACGATGAATTGAATGACCATTTATCGGCTACAACCAATTATCCCGGATGGATAAAGGGGATTTATCCGGTTCGTGAAAATGCCGTTGCCGGTGTGAACAATCAGAGTCTGTTTGTTGCCAGATGTGGCGGGAGGATAGCCGGTTCTGTCATTTTAGACCATCAGCCGGAAGAGGCTTATGAGAATATCCGATGGAAAGTAGAGGCAGATTACAGTCGTATTTTTGTAGTACGTACTTTTGTTGTTCATCCATCTTTCCTGCAAATGGGAGTTGGTCGGGCATTGATAGATTATTCACTGGAGCTGGCTGTAAATTCAGGAATGAAATCCATCCGGCTGGACGTCTATGAGAAGAACTTTCCTGCTATCTCATTATACAAAAAATGTGGATTCGAATACATTGATACCGTAGATTTGGGGTTGAGGCATTACGGACTGGATTGGTTCAAGTTGTATGAGAAGGTTATTTGAACTGTTATAATGACATAAAATGGAAGCTCCGATAGGATCTATGAAGCATAGATTTTGTTGGAGCTTCCTTTTTATGGCACTGTCCATCATTTTGTGTAAATAGAAAACTTCAGGATTCAGGTTTTATACTTGAATCCTGTTTTCAAATATAGTGATAAATTGGTTAAAAATCAACGCCCAATTCCAAATTGGTTGATACCATTTCTTTTCAATTTCTGTAATAGCCAGATAAACAGACTTTTTCAGTGCATCATCATTTGGGAATGATAGCTTGTTTTTGGTATACTTTCTAATTTTTCCATTCAGATTTTCAATAAGATTGGTTGTATATATGATTTTTCTAATTTCCACAGGGAAGTCAAAGAATACGGTTAATTCTTCCCAGTTATTTCTCCATGAGCGTATTGCATAAGGATATTTACTACCCCACTTTTGTTCAAAGTTATCCAACTCCATTTTTGCAGCTTCTTTCGTGGGTGCATTATAGATGTTCTTCAAGTCGGAAGTGAACTCCTTCTTTTCTTTCCAAACCACATACCGACAAGAGTTTCTGATTTGATGTACCACACATATTTGGGTGGTAGAGGAGGGAAACACACTCTTGATGGTTTCTGTAAATCCATTCAGATTGTCAGTAACCGTAACTAGTATATTTTCTACGCCACGGGCTTTGAGATCTGTTAATACGCCCATCCAGAAAGCGGCACTCTCATTTTTACCAACCCACATACCCAATACCTCTTTCAAGCCATCCTTGTTCAGACCTACGCATAAATAAACAGTCTTGTTGATAACTTTACCATTTTCCCTAACCTTGAACACGATGCCATCCATCCAGACAATCATGTATAAGCTCTCCAGAGGACGATTCTGCCACTCTGAGGCAGCCTGGCTAACCTTATTGGTGATAATAGAGATAGCAGAAGTGGAGAGGTTAATACCATATATCTCCTGCATTTCCGATTCAATGTCGGATACACTCATACCTTTGGCATAAAGAGAAATAACAAGACGTTCAATAGATAAGCCACGGGATTGATGCTTAGGAACTACAACAGGCTCAAATTCACCTTCTCTATCACGGGGAACCTGAATAACAGATTCACCCATCTCGGTTTGAATCTGCTTCTTATAGTTGCCATTGCGTGAGTTGCCACTATGATCTCCTTGATTGGAGTGCTTTTCATAACCTAAATGGTTGTCCATTTCAGCTTCCAGCATTTGCTCATAAACACGAGTATGAAGCTCTTTCATGAAAGTCGTAACATCTTCACCTGTCTTAAACTGAGACAGAAACTCTTTACTTAAAAATTCTTTGGGAATGTCCATAAAATCTTATTTTTACAAAGTTAATACATAAATAAAAAAACTACGAGAAGAATCCCGTAGTTTTCTATTTACACAATCAGATAGATAGTCCCCTTTTTATAATGAATATGGCATTTATTCCGAAGATTTAAATAATACTTTTTTTCATTTCAAAAACAATGTCCTTGATACATACATTTTCTGATAGATTCAGTAAATATCGGATCGTATTTAGTAAATCATCGGGTTGTACCATTTCTTCATCTTTAAAAGGAGTTCCAGCTTTTTTCGCCATTTCAGTATTCACCCATCCGGGGCAAAGGGTCGTAACACGTATTCCCAATGGCGCTAACTCACGGTACAGAGACTCTGCCAATCCGAGAAATGCGAATTTGGTGGAGCCATAAATACCTCCATCAGCAAAACCATATTTGGCGGCACGGGATGCAATATTAAATATGTATCCGTTTTTCTGCGCTTTCATTATCTCTGTCACCGTTTTCAGTATTCCATATTGAGCGATGACATTTATTTCTATGATCTTCCTGAAGTTATCCACAGATTCGCTTAGAGAGCCGTCCATAAACATGGCGGCTGCATTCACCAAGATATCGACGGTGCCATATTTTTGATGGATGTTTTTTATTTCAGTATCTACCTTTGTACAGTCTGTGATGTCCAACGGCAATACAATAGGTTCTTGTACATTTTTGTCCGACAGCATGATTTCATCATGCACTTTCTCTAAGTTCTGCCTGTTTCGGGCTATCAATACCACCCGATAACCATCCTTTGCCAAACCTGCTGCAATGACAGCTCCAATACCTTGACTTGCTCCTGTAATAATAGCTAATCCTTTTTGCTTTTCCATAACCTGAAGTTTAAATGAGTTTATAAATTATGATGTAAGAAATACAGTGACGGTATAGGGACAAAAAAGAAGCCTCGGAATATTCCAAGGCTTCTTACTAATTATATGTTTTAGCACATTCTGTTTGATTTCTTCGGCGCAACCGTAGCAGACAAGGCTAATTCCTTTGAATTTTGCCCTTTCCCTATGAATGCGTTGTAATATAGGGAAATCAAAAATGTCTGTGTGTTTAGACTGTTCCATTAGTTGCGATTTCATTTGCAAAAGTAGGCATATCTTGTTGAATAAGAAAGTATTTCGCCCCGAAAATAATGATGGTTATCTACTTAAATACTTATTGATACATCTCCGGTCCCAATTTATCCCTCGCTTTACAATTTTGGCCGGAATGCCTGCAATGATTACATTCGGCTCATTAAATTCTTTTGTTACAATACTTCCCCAACCAACGATACTGTTGTCCGCTATCTTCACATTCTTGCCAATCTTGCTATCTTTCCCTATCCATACATGCTTGCCGATTTCTATGCTCTTGGCAAAATTGATCGGTTCACCCTTTAAATCTGTTATTGTATGTGCATCGGTACACCATATATCAATTCCCCAGCTTAACTGACTGTCATCTCCAATGCTAACATACGAGTCATCTTCCTGCAAATACAATGTAACCCCATTGATTACAACGCGGTTTCCGATATCTATCCGGCAATTGTTGGCTGTTCTTGAAACACCGGCACCCAGTCCCGGCAGCTGCCCGATGATCAGCTTCAATCCCGTCATGCCTAATATGGTAGAATATCGTAAGATGATCGTTCCTATATTTACGATATTATTATCCCCTTTTACGATCAAAAGAAATCCGTTGCTGAGCAACAATTCCTCCGCACTCTCTTCAGTGTCGAAATACATTGAGATATGATTGTTATTTCCTGTGATTGTAATGTTAGCCTGATTAATAATCTTATTGAATTTATCATTTAGAGAAGAAACGCAATCAATTCTGTTGTGTGGGAATATTAATGTAAATTCATTGTTCTGTCCGATAATCTGTTCCATATCATTAATACTTGTGGGTTATATCCGTATCTTTTTGATACGACTTTTATTTCATTCCTCAAATGTACGAAAAAGAATAAACTAAAACTCATTCGATAGTCCTTTTTCTTAGCTTGTGTTCTCGTGGCGATTTCTAAAGGCTTTCTATACTATATTTATTAACTTCGTTGCCTGATATTTATTCGTGCCACTATAGTGGTACGCAAGAGTAACTATAGTTCCCTTTGTGTTCTATTATAGTAGTCCGCAAGGGAAACTATAGTGGTACGAACTAATTATAGGACTAAAAATATAAATATCAGGGAAGGAACCGGTTAGTTATTCGGGCTTTTTTCATAATGCTTTTAACCGGTTATCGGATTCTGATAATGAGCGTTATAAAACAAGTTTTTCGGTTTAAATTCTGTTTTTTCATTCGAATGATAATACATGATCAACTTGTTTTCGATAGTGTATATTATGCAGGATGATGATATAAAAGTAATTATTAGAATTGATTTCTTATTTATTATATATAGCTTTGTAACTTATAAAAACAGAGAAGGTATATTTGAAATAAAAGTTTTACAATAAATAGTAGTGTATACAAAATAAATATCCGGCGAATCACTATGTGCAGAATAATCATCTTATTAATTTCATTGACACTATTAGTACAATGTTTTTCACAAACAGAGTTTACTACTTGTCTGTTTGACATATCCAGAAACAGAGTGATACCGATAGCGGTTTATCAGCCGCAGAAAGTAAATTCAAAAACGAAGGTTATCATATTCAGCCACGGCTATGATGGGAATAAAAACAGTAAGTCGAACCAAACCTATTCCTACCTGACACGTTTTCTTTCACAAAAAGGTTTTTATGTGATTAGTATACAACATGAATTGTCCGATGATCCTCTTTTAGCGATGGAAGGCGATTTCATGCAGACCCGTATGCCGAATTGGGAACGAGGAACCGACAATATACTTTTTACCATTCAGGAATTTAAAAAATTGAAACCACAATTGAATTGGAGCGAACTCATCTTGATGGGGCATTCTAATGGAGGGGATATGACAATGCTGTTTGCCACTAAGTACCCGCAGTTGATCAGTAAGGCTATATCTATGGATCATCGCAGAATGATCATGCCCAGAACGTTGAAGCCACGTCTGTATACATTAAGAGGATGTGACTATGAGGCGGATGCGGGAGTTCTGCCTACCGGACAGGAGCAGGAACAATTCAGAATGAAAGTAGTGAAACTGGATGGAGTTACACATAGCAATATGGGTGAGAATGGAACGGCGGAACAGCATGACCTCATCAATCAGCATATCTGCAAATTTCTGACGGAAAGATAACTAAAGCATCATTTCTATTTTATCCGGCAGTTTTAAACCGAAAGCCTGTTTTTCTTGTAACTTTGCAGCCGATTTTAGAAAAAGAAGTTTGGAATGAACAATAAATACGAAGAACGGCTGGGAACAGAACGTATGTTACCGCTTGTTTTCAAGATGGCACTCCCGGCAGTGGCTGCACAATTTGTCAATCTGCTTTATAGCATTGTGGACCGTATATACATCGGGCATATTCCGGGAATTGGCACCGATGCGCTGGCGGGTGTAGGGGTGACTACCTCTCTCATTATACTGATTTCTTCTTTTTCGGCAATTGTCGGCGGCGGTGGTGCTCCGCTGGCTGCCATTGCACTCGGACAGGGCGACCGTGTACGAGCCGGAAAGATATTGGGAAACGGGTTTGTTCTGCTGATATTGTTTACTTTGCTGACTTCTGTCATCGCATATACTTTTATGGAACCTATTCTCCTCTTTACAGGAGCTTCGGAAAACACCTTGGAATATGCGGTTGACTATCTTTCCATTTATCTCTTGGGAACGATATTTGTCGAAATATCCACAGGGTTGAATAGCTTTATCAACGCACAAGGACGTCCTGCCATTGCCATGTTTTCAGTTCTGATCGGAGCCTTATTGAACATCATTCTTGATCCTATTTTTATTTTCTGGTTTGACATGGGCGTGAAAGGTGCTGCTTTGGCTACGGTACTTTCCCAAGCGTGCAGTGCGGTGTGGGTGGTAAGTTTCCTTTTTTCCCGACGTGCCTCTCTGCCTTTGGAGAAACGATATATGGGACTGGACCGGAAAATTATCCTTTCCATATTAGCTTTAGGAGTATCCCCTTTCATTATGGCAAGTACGGAGAGTCTGGTTGGGTTTGTCCTCAATAGCAGTCTGAAGGAGTTCGGAGATATCTACATCAGCGCATTGACGATTCTGCAAAGTTCGATGCAGTTTGCCAGTGTACCGTTGACCGGATTTGCGCAAGGATTCGTTCCGATTATAAGTTATAACTTCGGGCATGGTGACAAGCAGCGTGTGAAAGATTGCTTCCGTATTGTATTGGTAACTATGTTTTCCTTCAACTTGATATTGATGCTTTTCATGATTCTTTTCCCTTCGACGGTTGCGTCTGCTTTCACCAGTGATGCAAGACTGATAGAAACCGTACGTTGGACAATGCCCGTTTTCTTGGGTGGCATGACCATCTTCGGCTTGCAACGTGCCTGTCAGAATATGTTCGTTGCATTGGGGCAGGCCCGAATCTCTATCTTCATTGCTCTGTTGCGTAAAGCTATCCTGTTGATTCCGCTGGCGTTAATTTTGCCGAACTTTATGGGAGTAACCGGAGTGTATGCAGCTGAGGCTATATCTGACGCGACTGCGGCCATCTGCTGTACGTTGTTGTTCTTTTGGCAGTTCCCTAAAATTTTGGGAAAGATTAAAGGTAATACTTTGCGTGTGGAGTAATCATTTCTTTATAATTTGTTTTTTACTTCACAGATATGCCCAGCATTACGGTTGTATTCTGACTGTTATCTCTCTCTTTATCTCATTTCCTGTGCGTAAATGTTGATGGCTCGTAGTGCCTTTGAAATCTCAGTCGGGGTGATGTCCTGACATTCTATTCTTAATACTTTCTCCCAGTCCTCCATATCTACATTCCATTTGTAGATTTGGGGACATAGGGTGAAAAGAGCCGCGATATGTTTTATATCCCGTGCATTCCTTATTGAGGTTCGGAAAATGAGTATTTGCCCTTCCATAGTTGCTATCAATTACTTTTGTTTACCTTGCAAAGGTAGGCTTAAAAAGGCTTCGATATAGAATTATTCGACGAATGCCGTGATTACTCATGACGAATGAAGTAATTTGGGAGACTAACTATAGGGCACTTGTATAGTTGTCCTTCTCCATTTAAAATCTTTATCCGGATATGGCGATGCCCCATACATCGTCTTTTAGTGCTTGACCCCTTCAAATAAATCGCGGTTGTCTCGTGAACTCTGTGAATTACGCTTGAAGTCATTGAATGTATAGCTGATAGTCAACGTAATTACAGGGAATTTCGGTTGAATCCGTGTGATCGATTGTAAATTGGCTGTCTCAATGTCACTTCTGTAACGGGCAGAATTGAATATATCCCGAAAGGAGAGGGTCGATTGCAGATGAGGACTGAACAACTGCTGACGAATAGCCAGATTGACAAACCAAAAAGAATCCGACCTCCCTTGTGTAGTAACCGAAGGACCTACGAAATTCCCGTCCAGCTGAATACGGGTATTCTTATGAACCCGAAAAAGGTTATTGACTGTAAAGTCATAATTGGTACTCGTTTCCTTTTTTCCTCCCGAATTTATATTATTCATTACCTTATAATAGTAAATATTTCCGTTGACGTCCAGATTCCACCATTTAGTGACTTTCAATTGGGTACTTAGCTCCACGCCTAACGAATAGTCATTGCCCACGTTAGCCATGGAGTCTAATGTAACTCCTGCCTCGTACGGAACACGCAAGCGTTCAATCTTGTCTTTACGTTTTCTGTAGAACAGGCTGGATTGCAAAGTGTGCTCTCCCATCGTCTTTTTGTAATTCAGCTCGAAAGAATGTATGTATTCGGGCCGGATATCCGGATTGCCAATTTCAGCTGTGTAATAATCGCGATAAGTAATGTAAGGCTCCATAAAAAAGAGTTCCGGACGGTTGGTGCGGTACGAATAGGCGAATGTCAGCTTCTGTTCGTGCGGCAGCGTGTATCCCAGATGTACGGATGGGAACACCTCAAAACGATTCACCGTGCGGTCCGAACCTTCAATAGAGCTTCGCAGCACCTGGTGTGTATGTTCACCTCTCACCCCTATCTGTACGTCAAATGCTTTATAACTGTCACTTCCCATGACATAAACGGAATGAATACCCCGCTGAAAATAGAAAGTGTTATAGATATCCTCCCGCCAATAAAATTCCTTTTTCTCCGGATTCCAGAATTGCATCGTGTAATCTCCGTCTTCCAGATACGAATGATATTGATACCCGCTTTCCAGCAGACCGGTCTTGCTATACGGATAGCTGTAGGACAGATTGCCTTGGACTGTCCAGCGTTTTTCGTCTTCCCACGCACGGTGTCCCTGCTGGCGTTGTTCGTTCTTGTCGAAAAGGTCACTCTGGAAATATTCAAGGGGATTGTCTTCATAACCCAGCATAAAACTGCCGGTTAGGGTATGCCCGTTGTCGTTAAACTTATGGGAGAATCCTGCTTTTCCGATATTGACCGTCGAATGCAGGTCATATTTGTCTCGGCTAAAATAGTTGGATGGGGCGGATGCTGCGTCGGAATTGGAATGTGTCTCTGTATAATCGAGGTCCCCTTCGCGGGTAAACTTGTCATATACCACCTGTAATTCTGCATTGACGGAGGTTTTGGGAGTAAAAGCGTAATCAATGCCTCCCCGCAGCCCATAGTGATAATTCTTTCCGATTCGCGGACCGTCGGACAGGGAGGTGGTGGTTTTGTCCCCAACAACAGTCGTCTTCCTTTGTTCGAAATCGCTCTTACGGATGGGATTGTTCCAGTGCCCGGCAAGGTGCCACTGTAACTTCTTGTGTTGTTGGGACAACAGGAAATCCAGACCGTTGGAGAGAGCCGTGCTGCCATACGCATTGACTATACCGTTGATACCCGCCTGTTTGTTTTTCTTGGTGATGATGTTAATCATTCCCACTTCTCCGTCCGTATCATAGCGTGCCGAAGGCGTAGTAATGATTTCTATGTTCTCTATCTGGGTGGAAGGAATCTGTTGCAGGGCCTGCGAACCGGAATAAAAGCTGGGCTTCCCGTCGATATATACCTTAAATCCGCTGCTTCCGCGAAAGGTAACTTCACCATCCACATCTACCCGTACGGAGGGGGTATTTTCCAGAATATCGACTGCCGTTCCGCCGCTGCTCATGAGATTGTTCGAAGCGTCTATAATCTTTTTGTCCAGCTTGTAGATGACTTGCCTTTTGGCTGCCTGCACCACTACTTCGGCTATACCTACTTCCAAAGGTTGCAGTTCGATAACACCTAAGTCCGTCACTGATTCGGAAGAGGTAATACTAATGGCGCCTTGTGTGTAGATGTCATAGCCGATCAGTCTCACCATTAACGAGTATTCTCCTTTGGCAATACCCGATAAGTGGAAGTCGCCATTCTCTTTAGTATGGGTAAATGAAGCGGGATCGGCTTCGCCTTTTTTCGTTAGTACGACATCGGCAAACTCTATCGGGTTGCCTGTACCTTTCTCCTGTACTTTTCCTTTGATCTGTACGGGAACCGCCATGAGGCAGTTGAAACTAAACATAAAAAGAATGAGAATAATTGTAGTTTTCATGATCGTGTTGATAGTTTGTTTTATGCTGCAAAGTTAATGAAGTATTTCTAACATCAGGAAAAATCGGTTTGCTATATAGCGCTTGTGTCACGGAAAGATACATATTTGTCACGATAAGACATGGACGGCCGGAAATCTGTACCTGTTAATATATAGAAAGTGTGTCTGTTTCCGTCTTTCTTCTCTAAAGATTGGGCAGACGGTTGTGTCTATTTACCAGGCGATGGTGCCGGTTATTTTCTGATATAGGATTTCTCTTTTCATACTTATTCTGTATCCGGTAAAGATATAAAAAGGATGTTTGTATCTGTTGTGTTTGATCTATTTTGTGGAATATCGTGTTTTTACCCTTTTAATCTATATATTTGTATTATTTAAAGTTAAGTTATTATGTATGAACTGGAACAGATTGGAAAGCAGAGCTATTATATTAATTGTCCTGCAAAAATAGGAATATACAGACGGAATGATAAAGATGTATATTTGATAGATAGTGGCAATGATAAAGAGGCCGGTAAGAAGGTGCTGAAACTTGCTGCCCAAAATAATTGGGAAATAAAAGCCATTATTAATACACATTCCAATGCCGATCATATTGGTGGTAATCACTATCTGCAACAACAGACTGACTGTCCGGTTTTCGCAAACGGCATTGAAATTGCTTTTACTAATTATCCGATTTTGGAACCTTCTTTTTTATATGGCGGATATCCTTGTAAGGAGCTGAGAACTAAATTTTTGCTTGCAAAAGAAAGCAGAGCGTGGGATATAGCTCATAATGATTTTCCTCATGAATTGGAAATTATACCTCTTCCGGGACATTTCTTTGATATGATAGGGGTGCGTACCCCTGACAATACTGTTTTTCTGGCAGACTGTATTAGCAGTCAGGCTACTTTGGAGAAATATCAGATTTCGTTCATTTATGATGTTGCCCAATATCTTGATACATTGGACAAAGTGGAGAATATGCAGGCGGATATGTTTGTTCCGGCACATGCAGAGGCTACTTCGGATATAAGAAGACTGGTTGCTTTCAACAGGAATAAAGTATATGAAATAGCTGATCTGTTGTTAAGTATTTGCAAGAATCCGTTGGATAGTGAGAGCATTCTTCAGAAGGTTTTTGAAAAGTACAATCTGACGATGACTATCGAACAATATGTGTTGGTGGGAAGTACTGTTCGTTCATACCTGTCTTGGCTGAAGGATACTGATAAGTTGGCATTTCATTGTCGGGATCATAAATTGCTTTGGGAAAGTCTTTGATTTGAAACAAGTAAAAAAGTATAGGAAAAAGAATATGAATACTGCTATAATCGATGCCGTCAGAAAAAGACTGACTGAAAGTATAGATGGCAAAGTGCTGGCGGCTTCCGCTCATTTCTTTAAAGAAGGAGAGCAGGCTAAAGTGTATGGTGTCAGGATGGGTGAAGTATCAGCTTTTATTTCTTTATATCGGAATTTGGGAAATTCAATATATTACCAAGACATAATAATATAATCTCATTATTGATACGGAGTTAACCTACGAGAATATTCCCATCTGTTAAACTTGGGTCACTCATGGACAAATATAAGGCAGCGGTAAGATTACTAGTCATGTCAAATCTGTTAATAATCTGAATTTAGTTTAAAAAACTGTAGTTTGGTGTTGTTGAATGCTGTTTTTTATGCGTTGATATTGTTATTCGTGATAATGTTATTATCTTTGTGGTATAAACATTGCTATGTGAGATTGCCAAGAAGATTGGTAGTAATACGCAAAGTGCTGATAATAGAAAAAATAATAAATAAACAGATTGAAGTTATGATACATACTGTTCCTAATCCCAAGATGACAACTCGCGAAGTTGATAAGTTTCGTGAAGATTTTCGAAAGTGTGTGTCTGGAAAATTAACACTTAAAGAAAGAAGAGCTATCAAAATTCGGACTCAAAGAATGAGTGTAGTTGCTAAAAGGATTATAGCTAATAATGGTGGTAAAAACCCAATACTTGGATATTAATATTTCCATAAATAAATTATTAAGAGAGGATCAAGATACGATTCTCTCTTTTTCTTGCGGTTGTGAAGAGTTAGATAAATTCTTTCATGAAGAAATGTCTCTTTGTATCAAGCATCATTATATTACGGCCTACTGTGTTAGAGATATTCAAAATAATGAAATTGTAGCAATATTCACTTTATCTAACGATTCCGTTGTAATAGATAATATAGAAGATAAAGAGGATTTCGTTCTGGAATCGAAAGTCAAGATTAATGATGAGTATATTCCTACATTCGAAAAACAAACTTCCTTCCCGGCTATAAACATTGGACATTTAGGAGTACGTACAGATTTGCAATGTAAAGGAATAGGAGAACAGATTCTTGATTTTGTTTTATATACCTTTTCAAACTTTGATATATCAGGTTGCCAATTCATTACTGTAGATTCATTAAATAATTCACGGACTAATAAGTTTTATGCTAGAAATGGTTTTGTAAATCAAACCAATAGTGATAATTGTAATTCAACTAGACGTATGTATTTACCTATACAACTATTTGAATTAATGGGAGATATCGAATGATAGAGCATAACTGTATCTTTTCCTCATTTACTCTGCTTTTCTGTTTGGTTTCCGCTTAATGAGCAGAAGCCGTTCCATATCATTGAATAGTTTTGTGTCTTTTAATTCAAACATGATCCATTTGCCGTCGTGGAAAGTGGTAGCTGCATCATAGATCATCTGTACCTCGTTTGAAAACTCTCCCCGCTGAATTTCGAATTTGGCGCGTTCATCTTTCCCCAAGATAACCATAAATCCCAGAGTCTTTTCCTTCGCATATAAAGCACAGAGGGTTTTACCGCCTTTGCGGTATTTGTATTCATACGTCCATGCTTTGCCACCACGGTTCCAAAGTTGCTCCATTTCGTAGCTCTTCTCGATGCGCTGGCAGAGTGAGTTCCATACATCGTAAAGGTCTGTTCCTATCAGATTCTCTATATCTTCGGAAGCCGGTATTTGAAAAGGTTCTTTCATGGTATTTGCTGTTTAATCATATATATATGTCGCAAAGATAGGATGATCTTTTAGTAAATCGTTGTCCAATATAGGCATCTTTAGTTATAGTCATGAGATTTAAAATTAAAATGTAAAGACATATTTCATACTTCACTCCAAATATAGTTTTAAATTTTAATCTATTTGTTGGGAAAAATTAAATGCTCTGAAGGGCGTTTATGTGCATTCTACAAAAAGTTGTATATCAGACGGTTATGAAATCTTGTTTTTGGTTTAAACCAACGGGGCGTTCCTTTTAAACCAACGCCTCGTTTCTTTAAAACCAAGAGGACATTTCTCGGTGAGAAATGGAGTATTGGTTAAAAACTAGCTTCAAATCCGGAGTGAACATTCAAATATTTCAAATACAGTATTTGTTGATTTAAGTAGGGTGATGTAACTATTTGTTGTATTCAAGCTGGAAAAAAGATAATTGCTTTAGCATGAAGTAAATAAATTCCAAAGATTTTACTTACATTTGTTTCTATAAATAAAATGTAAGTGAAAAACATGAGAAAACAACTATCAGTATCGCTTCTTTGCTGCCTTCTTGTTTCGGCTGCGTCATTGGCTCAAAGCTGGAAACCTTATGAACAGACTGCGAAGGGGAAGACTTACGAAGCATCCGATTGTGTGACATTGTTGGATAGCACATTGGTATCTGTCCAGCCTACAGGACAAGGGTCGTTTGCTGTATGCAAAGTGATAAAGGTACAGACTCCGAGGGGAGCAGTGGATAATCGGGTGATTAAATACGATTATGACCCTTTGACTGCTTATGCCGAATTTAAACGTGTAACCATCCATCGTGCCAATGGAAAAGTAGATGAACTTGATGTCAGGAAAACCTGTGATTATGCTGCTCCTGCCCGTGCCATTTATTGGGGCGCAAGACAAATCATGATTGAAGTGGGCGCCTTGCAGCCGGGTGATATTGTGGATTACGAAATAGCCAAGAAAGGCTTTACCTATGCGTTGCTTGCAGCCGGTAATGAAGATGAATCACGCTTTATTCCGCCTATGCGCGGACAGTTTTATGATATTGTTCCTTTTTGGAGCAGCACTCCTACTGTACGTAAAGTTTATGTAGTAAGCATTCCGATGGAGAAGGAACTTCAGTTTCAGTTCTATCAAGGTGAGTGCGCATCATCCATGCGTTATGAAGACGGTCGCAAGAAATATAGCTTTGCGATGGATGATATGATGCCTTTCGCTAAAGAGCCAAACATGGTCGACCTTTTCGATGCAGCTCCCAAACTGATGATGTCTACCACTCCCCAGTGGAAAGACAAATCGTTGTGGTTCAATAAAGTGAACGAAGATTATGGTAGTTTTGATCCATTGCCCGAAGCACAGAAAAAAGTAGATGAACTGATAAAAGGCAAGAAGACCGAAATGGAAAAAATAGCTGTGCTGACTCATTGGGTGGCAGATAACATCCGCTATTCCGGTATTTCGATGGGAAAAGGAGAAGGATTTACACTTCATAATACTAAAATGAATTATACTGATCGTTGCGGAGTCTGCAAAGATATAGCAGGTACACTGATTTCGTTCTTGCGCATGGCTGGTTTCGAAGCTTATCCTGCCATGACAATGGCAGGCAGTCGGGTAGAAAGTATTCCTGCCGACCATTTTAATCATTGTGTGGCAGTGGTGAAACTGAGCAATGGGACGTATATGCCTCTCGATCCTACATGGGTTCCTTTCTGCCGCGAGTTATGGAGCAGTGCCGAACAGCAGCAGAACTATCTGCCGGGTGTACCCGAAGGTTCTGATTTGTGTATCACTCCGGTTTCCGCTCCCGAAAACCATTATGTACGTATCAAAGCCGACAACCGCTTGGAAGCAGATGGTACACTACGCGGTACTTTTACCCTTACAGCTGAAGGACAGAGTGACAGCAATATCCGTCGCATCTTTACCACCGGCTTTCAGAGCGAATGGAAAAGCACGATGGAACGTCAGTTGTTGGCTATCTCTCCCAAAGCCAGATTGTTGAGCGTAGACTATGGAAAAAATCCCAAATACTATCAGGCTGCACCTATTAAAATCACTTTTCGTTATGAAATACCCGATTATGCCTTGAGAGGAGAGGGCGAGATGTTTTTCCGTCCGATGGTGATGAATAACCTTTATAATCAGGTACGTTCTTATATGTGGATCGATACTTCAGTAGAAAACCGTAAGTATGGTTTCAAGGATGGTTGTTCCCGTTTGGTCGAACTGGATGAAACGATTCAGCTCCCGGCAGGATACAAGTTGGTGAGTGCCGCCAAGGATGAAACCATGCAAGGAGTGGGAGCCGATTTTGAAGGTTCGTTGGTACAGAAAGGAAATAAAGTGTTGCTCCACAATAGACTGGCTTTGAAGAAGCGTGTTTATGAGGCTTCCGATTGGGAAAGTTTCCGCAATGCTGTGAATGCCCACAAGGCGTATGGTGAATATTTGGTGATTAAAAAGTAGAGCAGAATGAAAAATACATATTATTATATAGTTACGCTGGCGATGCTGATTTTGGCATTTCCGGTGAAAGCGGCATCCGAAGCTGAATTTGGGAAATTGAGCAAGGCTTATACGTTACACGCTGACGGTAGTCAGGAAATGCGTGTGCAAAAAGAGCTGACTTTGTTTACTCATGCAGCGATGAACCGTGTGTATGGAGAGAGTTTTATCATTTACAATCCGGAGTTTCAGACACTGAAGATACACGATTCTTATACTCGTCAGAAAGACGGTACTATTGTGAAGACTCCCGAAAATGCGCTCCTTGAGGTGCTTCCTTCCGCAGCGGCAGATGCTCCGGCTTATAATGGTCTGAAAGAGATGGTAGTCGTTCATACGGGACTGGAATTGGGAGCTACCATTTATCTGGACTACTCCGTCGTTACCCGTCCGGGATATCTGCCCGAACTGGATGTGTGCGAGCAGGTGGAAGAGCTTTCCCCAATCAGGGAATATGTGTTTTCGCTGTCAGTGCCCGAAAGCAAACCTCTGCATTATGAATGGTTGAATGGAAAAGCTGCTCCGGTTGTAAAAACGGCGGGTGGTATGAAAACAGTGACCTGGACACTGAAAAATGTGCAACCGCGTCCTTATTCACTTGACGTCTCTTTGCCGGCAGGTAATGTACAGGCTGTTGTGGCGTCCACTTATGCTTCAAAGGCTGATGCACTGAGAGTGATAAAACAACAACTGGAAAGTGATGGAAAGGATGTTTCCGAATTGGCACAGAAGCTGACTGTCGGTGCGCAAACCATAGAACAAAAAAAGGAGTTACTCACTGCTTATGTAGAAGGATTAGGAAATTGCCGTCTGACCCTGTCGCAAACCGGATACCGTTTGCGTCCGGCTTCCGAAGTGATCCGTTCGGCATACGGAACTGAAGCGGAGAAGGCTGCTTTGTTGGCTGCCTTGCAACAAGCGATAGGCATCCGTGCGGAGATAAAAGCGGCTTTTCCTAAAACAGAAGATAAAGATGCAGCCGGACTTGCTGCTGTCAGCGGATTGTTTGTGACCAATAAGGGGATTGCTGATATACAGAATTTTGTTTCTGTAGTTGATCTGAATGCTCAGCCGATAATTTTAGAGAAGGTTTCTCATGTTGTTTCACGAACTGATACCTTGCGGGTGAGCGATAAAACCGGAAAGGCATTGGCTGATGGTTATCGGAAATTCGACTTACCGCAGGCTCGCGGTGGATGGGCAAGTTATGATGGGCGTGTGACGGCTCTGAATACAACTCGTCCTGTTAACCTGCTTTTGCGGTATTTGCCCGATGAGGCTTATACCTATATCGTAAAGATTGATGCAGGAATGAAACCAGTGGTTGTGCCGACTAACAAAAAGATTGAAAATGCTGTCGGCATCATGGAAGTTACAGTGAAAAAGGCGGAGGATAAAATAGAGATATTCCGTACCTTGAAACTGAAAAAACAATTGATAACTCCGACTGAATATCCGGCGTATTATCGCTTGATGGCGGAATGGATGGATACCAATGGCAATAGTCTGTTATTTCAAACTGCGAAGTAAATCTGATAAGCATATCGTTCCGATGGGGCTACCATTCTGAATAAATCAAAGAGGATGTGTCGAAACCCTTCATAAATAAAGAATCATCTTCGCTACAACTATCTGTGGCGAAGATGATTTCGTTAAAAGGGGAGTCTTGACACATCCTCTTCGTTTTTTATCCGGTAAGACAGATGATCCTCTAAAGAGGTTTTATCGGAATACAAATATCCACAATGTGTTTATTCTCCGGATGTGTCCGGTGACTGTTATGGTATAACTCATAAGTACATCCATCTCCTTGCTGATACCCACTTTCCGTAAACCACTTGCACATTGTGTTCCATGCCTTCTCGAAATCTTCAGTACCCAATTCAAAATGTCCCACAGCATATTTCCCACCGGGAATGACGAGATTACCGATTTCACCTTCTCCTTTTACGTCGCCTTCCACGATGATACAGGCACTCTGGCGCACTTTACTCAATTCCGTTACCGAAGGATCATCATGTGTGACGGTTGCCGATTTCGTAACATTCGGAATATACAGACCACGAGGTTCTGCCCATTTGATAAGTTTCTCATACGCTTTTACAATCTCTTTGAATGCTCCCATATGCCGGCAATAAACAGCTTTCATGTCCGGCATCTCTTTTACTTCGATTTTTGTTTCCATAAAATATGATATTTTAAATTTGACGCTGCAAAGTTGGGGAGATAATACATGCTTGGGTGTCAAATTCTTGCTAACCATTTGTCCGTTCTTGCTAAATAAGATTCCGTCCTGGGCATAAACGGGTTTCTCCATTTTACGGAACTGGCTTGGCGTCAAACCAAAAAACTTTTTGAATACACGGCTAAAAAGGGATACTGTGCAAAAGCCGCAACTATCGGCAATCTCACTGATAGAAATATCCATATTTTCCCGTAACCGGCAGGCTGCTTTCTCAATTCGGAGGCGTTGGATGTAATCAATCGGTGTTTCACCTATCAGGAACGTGAATATTCTGTGGAAATGAAAAGGCGAAAAGTTAGCTATTTCTGCTATACTTTTCAGTTCCAGAGGCTGGTCGAGATGTATGTCAATGTAGTCCATCACTCGATTGATCCTGGAACGATATTCTATTTTACTTTTTTCTTGTATATTCATGTCAGACGGTTTTTAATCGCAAAGATAGCTGCCGTCTGTCAGATCTGCTTGTCTATTCTTGCTAACTATCTTGTGAATTTTATCCTTACACTGTATTTGCAGAAGTCTTTTTATGTGTGAAAGATGGAGTAAATATAGCAGTTTTTGGCGGATTATTCTTGTTTCATGAGGTATCTGCCTATCTTTGCAGTATAAACGGTTTGTTTAATTTATAACACTGACGATTATGAAGTTACTGGTTTTTCTTGCTAAAGGCTTTGAGACGATTGAATTTAGTGGTTTCATTGATGTGATGGGATGGGCGAAAACAGATTTTGGCTGTGATGTTGAGGTGGTAACAGGTGGTTTTAACGAGAAAGTCATCAGTTCTTTTAATATTCCCGTTTTGGTGGATAAGACGATTGATGAGATATCCGTTGATGAATATGATGCTCTTGCCATCCCCGGAGGTTTTGAAGTTTTCGGCTTTTATGAAGAGGCTTATGAAGAGAAGCTTTTAAATCTGATTCGTCAGTTTGATGCCCGGAAGAAATGGATTGCAACAGTTTGTGTAGGTGCTTTGCCTGTCGGTAAAAGTGGTGTGCTGAAAGATAGAAAGGCGACTACTTATCATCTCGGAGGGGCAGTCAAGCAAAAGGTTCTTCAAAGTTTCGGAGCAATAATCGTCAATGAACCGATAGTGGTGGACGACAATATAATCACTTCTTATGGTCCTCAAACCGCTTCGGGAGTAGCCCTTCTTTTATTGGAGAAACTGACTTCCCATCGTGAAATGTCTTTGGTAAAAGAGGCTATGGGATTCTAAAAATAAAACCGGAGAAGCATCAAAATTAGTACGGAAGGATTATTGACTTATGATACAATGACTCAATCTGCTGCAATAACAGAGATAAGAAAATATTAATCTTCTTATCTCTGTCCTCTACTATATCATATAGCAAACAGGCTGCTAAATCAGTTCGTGAATTTCCTGAATATGGAGATTCAGATGATCTAAATATCCTTCTATCATTTCTTTTAAAGTGACTTTAGTCCCTTCGAAGTCACACCAGTAACTATCTAGTTTCGTTTGATCTGCCGACTTTATTACCTGAATGATATGCAGATTAAAGAATTTCCATAACTGAATCAGATTATTCCAGTCCGTATGCTGATAATCCTGCAAGGCTATCCACAGATCATTATCCTGCCGATAATCAGGAAAGAAAAGCAGGTCCTTACTGTATTGTAACCTGATCATCCGTTGATGATTGTTTGAGGCGGAATCAATCAAATGTCCGAGAATTTGTTTGATAGTACGATTCTGCCTGTTACGTTTTTGTGTGATTGTCTCTTCCGGCAGGCTGATTAATACTTTTTCTTCTGTCTCTATAACATTATAAATCCCTTCTGTTATTGGGGAAAAATCAAACTCTGGCATAATTCCTCTCTTTCTGTTTTAAAGTTTCTTTTGTGCAACTGCGCAATAATGCAAATATAGACAAATGAATGAAATATATGCGGAATTGCATTCTATAAAAGCAAACTTGTTTGTTATTCTGCTTGTTAGGATAACATCTTTTCCATATATCCTTTATATTTGCATGATATTAGAACCAACAATTATATAAAAAAGATATGAGAACAGTATTGGCAGCATTAGGAGTTTTGTGTTTCATGGGAAGTTGCTCGTCTGGTATGACAAGTTCAAAAGGCATTGTTTGTGATGCGACCATGAATACAGTGGCGATTGTTACAGACAAGAATGATACTCTTTCATTCAGTACGATGAACGCGAATAAAGAAGAAGTCGATGGCTTGCTTCTGAATGATACTCTGGAAGTATTCTATACCGGTAAATATACACCGGGGATGCAGGCCTCAAAATTAGTCCAGTATCCGCAATCTCTCAAACTTGGAGGCGATCGGGATGAACACGGTTGTATCGGCTCTGCCGGATATGTATGGTGTGAAGTGCAGCAAGACTGCATCCGGTTGTTTGAAAAAGGTATCCGGACGGAAGCTGTTGATGGAAGCACTGCTTCTGCTTTTATTGTGTTCAGTCCCGATTCCACACGTTTGGAACTTTTCTTCTCTGATGAACAACCGAATGAGATTCTGGAAAGACGTGGCTTACCTTCGGGAGGTTATGCATGGAACGTGGAGGATGATGATACGAAAAATGTACGGTTTATAGACGGATTGTGGACAATCAGTCAGAGAGATAAGGTTATTTATCGTGAGAAAAAGACGAAAGCCGGAGAATAATTCCGGCTTTTATAGCTGTTTATTTATTACTTTTATCTGATAAAAGTATAGCCGAATCGTGCTCAACAATGTCTTTTTACGACTGTAGTGCTAAAAAATGTGATAATCTAATAGTAATGGAATAAAAAAGGAGGGATACTGTAACTTTTAATTCTGATTTTTATTATATTTGTATAGCCGTTGAAAGGTGCGTTCATTGAGACTAAATATCGAAAAGCGTTCAGCTTTTTTACGTAGTAACGAAACTACCAATTTCTTTTACCCTCAGGGTAAATATTACAACACGTAAAAATGACTGAACGCCTACGCTTGTTATACATATACTTTGCGTGGGCGTTCTTCTCATTTGTGTTGTAGGGATTGGTAGTTCCTGTTGCTACATTTGGGAAGAAAAGGCTCACGTTTTTTTATATCTATTCTTGACATAACATTCAAAACATATGAAAAGATCTTCATTTTGGGTTTTATCGTAAAAGTGCGTTGCTTTTTTAACGAGTTAGTTTTCCTTTTTATTAAACTAAAAAAAGACTACTATGGATAAGAAAATCGTAGGTGCCAACGCAGGCAAAGTATGGCACGCCCTTAATGAAGCTGATGGAATTTCGATTCCCGAACTTGCCCGGAAAGTAAATCTGAGTGTGGAAAGCACAGCTCTGGCAGTCGGTTGGCTGGCTCGTGAAAACAAGGTAGTGATTGAACGCAAGAATGGATTAATTGAAATTTATAATGAAGGTCATTTTGACTTTTCTTTCGGATAAGTTTAATGAATATAATGCTGGTTAGGTTATATAATGAAAGAAGCTCTCGATAAAAAACTGAATTCAGTGATATTGAAAGCTTCTTTTTATTATATACCTTGTGTCAAAATGCCTTATTGAAGAGTAACTATAATGGAGTGTTCACCCTTCTCTGTTATGATAATTACCTTATTTCTTTGTCAGAAACTTCTTGCTCAACCACTTTCTTACAGGCTCGTCATACAGTTTCAGGCAAAGGTAAGCCAACACAATGCTTCCGAAGAAGACACATAAGGCTACCGGCCATGACTGGGAGAAAGTGATATGTGGCTCTTTGCTCCATAACCAGGCATAGAACAGATACATGAAAGGATAATGTATGATATATACCGGATAAGATATATCTCCCAGGAATTTACAGATTTTGGCTGTACCTTTATCTGTCGTTTTTCCCGAAGCACCCAGATAGACAAGTAGTGGGAAAATAAGAATGGTGCATACAGCATCATAAATACCATTCATCCACGGAGATGTCTCACCGCCTACATACGGCATGGTAAGTAAAATGAGAATCGACAGACTGCATATCCAGAAAGCCCCTTTGATATGGACCGGTTTAAATATGCGCGACATCAATAATCCGATAGAGAATGCGAACAACATACGTAGAAAACCTCCGATCAGGTTATAGTCGATCATCGACCAGCCTACTCCTAAATGATGACTACCGGAGAGATTGCATATCGAGAAAGAAGCCAATCCGATTCCTGCTATCACAACAAGTATCGTAAGTGCCTTGGTAGACATCCGGCGAATAAATAGGGCATACAAAATATTACCGATATACTCGAAGAACAAAGACCAGCTGGGACCATTCAAAGGATACATCTCACCATTTCCACGGACTTCGGGACCCGTGCCCGGAACAGCCGGAATCAGGAAAAGATTGAGAAGCATAGCCACCATTACCATCGATATGGAAACACGGGTACCGTCCCATTGCTCGCAGCCTTGTATGCAAAATGTAATAGCACCCAAAACGGCTCCCATAACAACCATCGGATGCAGACGGATTAATCTGCGTTTGAAAAACTCTTTTTGGGTCATCGTTGTTTTCCAGCGGTCGTCATAAGCATAGCCGATAACGAAGCCCGACAGAATAAAGAAGAAATCGACAGCCAGATACCCATGATTGAATTTTTGGTCTATGGGACTTGTGGCAAAGCCTTCGAATACATGATACCATATCACCAAAAGAGCCGCAACCCCTCGCAGTCCGTCAAGGAGTACGTAATGGGGTTTAGAGTCTGCAAATGCAGAGGAAGAGATTTTTTGCATGTTTTAAATTATTGTTCAAATTAGTATTAGTCATTGAAGAAGCCGCAAAAATACGGAATTTATAAGTTTAAAAATTTGTCCTGCATCAAAATCTTGCCGTATATGAGAATTATTTGTATGCTCTGAGGCGGCTGAGTGTTGAAAGTGTGATGCCCAGATAAGAGGCGATATATCCCAATTGTATCCGCTGGCACATTTGAGGAAATTGAAGTTTGAATGCTTCATATCTTTCTTTTGCAGACAGGGTGAGGCGGTCTTTGTGCGAACGGTGCAGGCGTCTGTATTCGTTTTGATGAATCACTCTTCCCCAGTTTGCCAGTTCGATATTGGTCTGAAACAGCCGGAGCAGATCGGTCAGTGATATTCTGTATGCGACAACGTCCTCAAGCGTTTCCACAAATTCTTCACTCATCTTATTATAATACAATTCATCCATGCTGAAGACAATCGCTCCCTCACACGCAAAGGAAGTCGTTATTTCCTCTCCGTTTACCAGCCAGAAAGAGCGGGTCATTCCTTCTTCAATAAAATAAGCCGATTTGCAAAATTTGTCAGCCTCTATCAGTTGATGCCTCTTTGGAAAATGACATAATACTGTATTTTCTTTTAGTATTTGTATCGTTTCATCCGAAATGGGATACAAAGAGTTCATCTTATCAATAATGTTTCTCATAAAGTAGCCTTAATAATTTTCTGTCAAGTACAAAAATAGGAAAAACAATTCTGCCCACAATAGATGCCGGTGAAAAAGGGGGTGTTTTATCGATTCGTTCACTAAGGAGGAGAGAAACCGGAGAGTGGGAACTGCTGCTGAAAGACAAAGAAGGT
This sequence comes from uncultured Bacteroides sp., assembly GCA_947646015.1. Classification (GTDB taxonomy): domain Bacteria; phylum Bacteroidota; class Bacteroidia; order Bacteroidales; family Bacteroidaceae; genus Bacteroides. The sequence goes on from CANSEY010000034.1 coordinate 22,924, forward strand.
ACACTTCATTCTTTGGTGAAATGTACTTTCTTTGAAATCGGGAAGAGGCTAAACACGTGAGTATAGCCAGCTTATTCCGGAAACGGTATACATCAATTGACGTTGCTTACCTTGGATTCTGCTGTATATTCGGATTGGCATCTATCTCGCTTTGCGGAATAGGCAGGGCTATTCTCAGATCGGTAGCTTCTATCTTTTGTGCGTTAGACGCTTTCAAGGTCTCAAGATGCCAGCTGCCCTTGCGTTCAATAGCCAGACCATTGCGTAAGTAGTCATAGAAGACTTCCCCTTCGCCAACCAGTTCCTTGCGGCGCTCTTTAAGAATCCTGTCCAGAGTAAAAGTCTCCGTTGATACTTGCTGACTGGTATCCGTCGTACGGCGGCTGATGATGTCATTCAGATAACCTTGTGCTTCTTCAAGATCCGTTCCTTTTTTCAGTCCCGCTTCAGCCGCGTTCAGATAGACTTCGGAAAGGCGGATGATGCAAATGTTATTAGTTTTGGGATCATCTCCGGTCTTGCCGGGGAACTTGGCAAGATAGACTTTCTCGTGCATGGCGGCAGCCGGAAGTCCGGTGTTGTTTTCGATGACAGATTCCTTTGTCAGGCAGTGGCGTACATCCTTGGGGTCTTCATTCAGCAGGTTCAGGAAATCTTCCGACAAGATCAGATTATTCCAGTCGACCGTTGCTTCGTTGGCATAAACCATCGGAGCACCCTCACCGCCCGTACCTCCTGAAGGTTCGGATAAAGTGATGTAAAGTTCGAATAATGATTCGGACTGGAAATCCTGCCCCCATACATTGGGATATTCCTCATAGCTGTAAAGCTGATAACGTCCGCCGTTGTTTTTGATGACATCCGTAGCGGCATCATAAGCCTTCTGATATTCACCCATATTCAGATAGACTCTTGACAGTAATGCCTGAGCTGCCCAGTAGTTTATATAGCCATTGGATGTCTCTTGTCTCAACCCGGACAGTGCATTGCTCATGTCGCTGACTATCTGTTCGTAGCATTGCGCTACAGTGCTGCGTGACGGTTTATGGGTGGGATCGGAAGGGGAGGTCTCGATGGGTACTCCCAATGAAGCCCCCTTGTCATTCGTATAAGGCATTCCGAACAACCGGGGCAGGTTGAAGAGTGAAAGCCCCCGCATTACCAGCGCTTCGGACTTGATGCGGTTCAATTCTTTAGTATCACTGCTTTGAATACTGCCCGACTCTATTTTCTGTATCAGATTATTTGTCTGTCGTATTACTTTATAAACAGTATTCCATGGCAGTACAATATTCAGATTATCGGAAGCGAGCACATTGTATTCGTAATAGGGAGATACACGTTTTCCGTCTCCTTTGGTGATACGTGCCTGTACATCGGCGGCACGGCAATCGCCGTAATACCAATAGTTGTCTCCGTAGTAGCTATGGCCGGATGCCAGACGATAAATTCCGTTCAGAGCGATCTGGGCATCGTCCAGTGTTACGATGGCCTGTCCGGTTTCTACCGAGCTGGTGGTGTTAAGGTCTAGCCAGTCTGCCGAGCAGGAGCTGTTCAGTAGAGCCATTGCTGTAAGTATGTATATATGAATTCGTTTCATTATGTTGTTTATTTAGTTAGAATGATAGGGATGTTAGAATGATAATTGAGCTCCGAAACTGAAAGTACGCATGGCGGGAGCCTCACAAAAGACTTCACCGTTAACGGGTGTTTCGGGGTCATACTGTTTCCATTTGGCCCAGGTCAGCAGATTATTTCCCGAGAAATATACCCGTACTTTGTCAATCATCAGCTTTTGAGTCCACTGGTTGGGCAGTGTGAAGCCGAGGGTAAAGTTTTTCAGGCGTAAATGATCGGTGCTGTGGATATAGCGGGACGAGTTGGTGGAAGTAGCCGGTTCACCATATACGAAACGTGGGGTATCCGTCTGATCTCCGGGCTTTTGCCAACGGTTCATCATATATGCGGGCAAGTTGTATCGTGAACTGTAGATGGAACTGCTGCCGTTTTCAATATAAGTTCCCAGTTTGTCGAATGAGTAACCGCCCAGTGAATAAGTTAGTGTAAAGGTCAGGTCTATCCATTTGTAATTCAGGATATTGGTGAATCCTCCTGATACTTTGGGAGTAGCGGTCTTGTACGGAATAGATTCTGCTTTGGCAGCGTCGGTGGTGAGTTCCCGATTGTAGCTTCCGTCTTCATTTTTTGTATTCAGATAATATTGGGCAGAACCGGTCAGCGGGTCTACTCCGGCAAACTCTTTTACATAAAATGTATGATAGGGGAGTCCCACTTTATGGATGAACCATGTTCCCTCAATCGTCTGGTCTAATAGTCCGTTGAGTGAAACGATCTTATTCCGGTTATGGCTCAGGTTGAAAACACTGGTCCAGTTAAAGTCGTTGGAAACAACATTCAGCGTACGCAATTCAAACTCTACTCCCTTGTTGTTCAGGCGTCCGATGTTGCTTAAATAACTGGTAAATCCGGTAGTGGCGCTGATGGGGAGACTGTAAAGCAAGTCCTTGGTATCCCGGTTGTAATATTCCAGACTCGCAAAAATACGATTGATAAATGAAAGGTCGATGCCCAGATTCAGGCTGTAATTCTTTTCCCATGTCAACAGATCATTGGGTTGTGCCGATTCATACGATCCGGCTGCCTCCATGTAGTTTTCTCCATAACTGTACAGTCCTTTGTAGCCGTAGTATGAACCGGGCTGATTTCCGTTTACACCATACGAGGCACGTATCTTGATATCACTCAAAACCGGCTTTACGGCTTTCATGAAATTCTCGTTGCCCAAATGCCACATACCCGACACAGACCAGAAATTTCCCCAGCGGTTGTTGGGTGAAAGGCGTGAACTTCCGTCGCGACGGTAACTTCCGGCGATGTAGTAACGGTCGTCATAGTCATAATTCAGTCGTGATAGATAAGAAATCATCCGATAGGCTTGGGTGGCAGACTTGAAACTGTTCAATACGGCGGCATTATCCGGTTCTGTCAGTTTATCACTGGGCAGTTTGGACTTTTCACCCGAAGCGTGGTCTGTCTGGTAGCTTTCTATTTCATAAGCCGCCAATACATCGAGATGATGTTTGCGGGCGAAAGTACGCACATAGTTCAGTGAGGTCGATGAGATCAGTTTGCCGTATTCAATGAAGCCTTTGGCTGTCTGGGCGTCGCTTCCGCTTTTAGGGCCTGCCGAGCTCAGAGGGTTATAGTAGCGTGAATCCTTCTGGATAGTATAATCATAGCTTAATGTCTCTTTCAGTTTGAGACCTTTGATCGGCTCTATCGCTGCGTAACCGGTTGAAAACATACGTGTCATACGCACGCGGTTGTAATCGGTGAGTATGTCGCGCAACGGATTCAGGCTGGTGCCGTCATAAGCTCCTACATAGTTTCCTTCTTCATCACGCACCACCATGGAAGGTGTCATGGTCATGGCCACGCACAGAAAAGGGTTGATAGATGATCCGCGTTCCTCATTCATTTCCTGGTTCATTTGCGAGAACATCATATTTGCTCCTACTTCCCCGTATTTGCCGACTTTCTGCGTAACGTTCAAGCGTGCTGAGTAACGGTCCAGACTGGAGTTTTTGGCCAATCCTTCCTGATTGTTGTAGCCGAGCGAGGCATAGAATGTAGAACGGTCGTTACCGCCGGAGACGGAAGCTTCATAACTCTGATGCATAGCGGTGCGGAGCAGCTCTTTTCGCCAGTCCGTATATCCCATGGACGGCTTATATGCATATGTGCCGATATTGGAATTGGCATATTCACTCGGAGACTCCATACCGTTGTCTATTGCGTAATTCAGCAATCCTTCATAGAGCAGTTCTTCCCGTTGGTCACCGTTGAGGGTAGGGCGGAAGTCGACAGCCGCATGAGAGAAGCCGCCTGACACGTTCAAGTCCACACGTACCTTTCCGGTATTTCCTTTTTTAGTTGTAATCAATATGACGCCATTGGCGGCGCGGGAACCATACAGGGAAGCCGCTGCCGCATCTTTGATTACAGTCACGTTTTCAATATCCGACGGATTCAGTGTACTCATTATATTGGTCTTGGAGTTGTTCATATATGCTGCATCAGGACCACCGGAACTCATACTCCCGGAAGTAACCGGTACTCCATCTATGACAAACAAAGGTTCCTGTGAAGCGTTGAACGATCCCATTCCTCTGATGCGAATACTTTGGTTGGCACCCGGTTGACCGGAACTGCTGGTTATTTGTACACCGGTAGTCATACCTTGCAACTTTTGCTCAACGCTCATCACGGGTACTTCTTTCAGCATATCTGTACGCAGCGTATTGGCCGATCCTGTGAACGAGGATTTGGAGAAATTACCATACCCTGTTACTACTACCTCGTCAATATCCATCGTTTCGGGAATCAGTACTATTTTGAGTTCTTTCTCTTTGCGGGGGACGCGTATTTCCTGTGTCTTCATTCCCACATAAGATACGACCAACATCTTGGTTCCGGTTTCCACGGACAATTGAAACTGACCGTTGATATCGGTAATCACTCCTTTGGTGGGATTCCCCTTTACACTGACGGTGGCACCGATAAGTGGTTCATTATCCTCTGATGATATAATAACACCGGATATGTTCAGTTGCTGAGCGGACGCATACGAAATACTCAACAAACAAAACAGTAAGCTAAAACATAATGTTAACCTTTGATTAATCTTCATACTTTTATATTTAAAAATACATTTGCTATAAAGTCGATACAAAGGATATACCAATAGGATATAAAGAAATGCTGAAAGGATAAGATACAGATTAACAGCGGAGTTGAAAAAACGATATTATTGGGGCGGTGTGGAAAAAATGTGGAAAGGTGTGGAAAATATACCCAATCAATTGGTACGATAAATATCGTGGCTATATGGATTATCGTACCGATAATGATTGGGTATATAGGTCTTACAATTTAATATCCCGGATTCTGATACTCACTGCCGTTGATAATGGTAGCGGTAAAGGTTGTAGAAATGGGACGTAAAGCATAATTCGGATCAAAGAACCGTGCGAGATCCGGGTGAGTATCTTTCAGATAATCGGAACTCTTGAACATCCCTGTCCGTTTCAAATCGTAGAAACGGCAATATTCACCGCATAGTTCGCGTCCTCTTTCGTCTAATACGTCACGAACCGTCATGCTGCCCGTTAGCGGGTCTGCTCCGGCACGTTCGCGAACCTTATTCAGGTATTTGGCGGCATTCGCTCCTCCGTTCAGATAAATGTCAGCCTCTGCGGCAATCAGATAGACTTCTGCCATACGCATGATAAACGTAGCGTTTAAGTTTCCGTTTCTTTGTTTGGAGGCGTTTGCAACGTAATAGTTACTGCTGTTGTGCTTGTTTAGTGACGGATAATAGTAACGGAACAGATTCTCGCTGGTACCGTCGTTTTTGTAACTCCCTGTTACATTTGTATACGAGTAGTTCATGTTCACATTGTTGTTTGTATCACTGTAGACATGGTTGTAATCAATCAACAAATAGTCGGTCTTGTGCTCATTCTGTTTTTCCGTAGAATAATCCGCATCCTGCGGCATGATAAATTTAATGGCCGGATCACCTTTCTTCAGAGCTTTGCCGATGACTGTTTCGTCTTTGTCGTACATGTGTACGGCACTTTCGTCCCAAGTATAACTTTTATTGGCCTTCCATTCGGTAGTGAATGACTGGTGGAATCTGGGATCTAACGTGCCGTCATTCTGTACATACAGATTCAGCAAGTGTTGCGTAGGCATGAAGATGCCGCTGATGGAGCCTTCCCATGTCAGTCGTGTCTCCTGATTGTCTTCACGGGCACCGAACTTATTGATGTCACACAGGAAATACTCGTCATTGCGGTTTAGCTTGTAGTTACCGTTGCTCGAACCGTGTCCGTCCGTGCCTGCATACCAGCGATGTTTCCAGAGCGCTTCCTTGTTTTCCCAGTTATTGCTTTCTTCGAATACTTCACTGTATGTAGGATACATATAAGTGTTGTATTTCCCGCCACCCGATTCGCAGTCGGAGATCAGCTGTAAAGCTGCGTCGAGAGCTTCCTGCAGGTATTCCGTGCTTCCATACTCGTAGGTCTGCAGACAGGCTTTTGCCAAAAAGCCGAGAGCGGCTTTCTTGGTCGGAGTGGTAGTCGTGGCATGATTCCCGATTGACAGCCATTCGGATGCGAATCTCAGGTCGGGCAGGATGACTTCTTTGTAGATAGTCATTGGGTCGGTGCGGACAGGAGAGTAGTTAAGGCTGGTTTCCGGTTCCGTAAGCATGGTTACCCCTCCGAATTGTTCTACTGCGTTGAAGTAATAGACAGCTCTCATGAAGCGGGCTTCGGCAACTTTCGCATTCCGTTCCTCTTCTGTGGCGTAGGGAGGCTTGTCGCCTAAGGCGATGGCTTCGTTGCAGGAACCTATTCCGTCATATGTCCCGTTCCACCAGTTATTGGTGTAGGTCGTGTTGGGCGATGTGCCGGCGAAAAACCAGAACCATTCGGTGTAGCTTGTCGATTGGTTAGCCTTGTACGTCCAGAGGTCCGTATCCCCTTCGGTCAGCGACATCCAGTCTGCGGCACCGTAGTAAAACCTTTCCATTGCGAAGTAGCACTGGTTGATCAGTGTTTCGTATCCCTCGGTTGAGGTAGCCAATGTTTCATTGGTAAATGCGCCCGGGTTGTACTCTTCCAGCGAGCAGGAATGCAGGAATAGTGCGGACAGCAGGACAGAGCAAAAAACTGTTTTTAAATGTATACTTTTCATTGTCATTTTCTTCTTTAATTAGAATGTAAGATTAACTCCAAATACAAATTGCCGATAGGTGGGAAACGCGTCCGAACCGTTCGTTTCGGGGTCTGTGTCCTTCAGTTGCTTGTCTTTCACAAAGATGAACGGATTGTAGGCCGTAGCGTAGATGCGGCATTTCTCCATCAATACCTTGCGGGAAATGTTGGCGGGGAGGGTATATCCCAAAGTGATATTCTTGATCTTGATGAAGGAGCCGTCGTGTACTCTCAGCGAAGGATATACCTTTTTTTGTTCGTCTCCCGTTCCGGGACGCGGGAAGTATGCGCCTTGATTGTCCTCTGTCCAGTAATCCACGCCTGCCAGCTGATTCTTGGTCACACTTTGCTCTGCGGTATAGTAGCCGAGCAGGTCACTGTTGATTGTCTGCCCGTAGCGTGCCATTGCAAAGACGGATAAATCGAAGTTCTTGTAGGTGAAGGAGTTGTTCAGTCCGATGATCCAATCCGGATTCGTATGTCCCAGAATTTGTCTGTCGTCGGTGCTGTATTTATGTACTCCGCCGTCTCCGTTTTTATCCACTGTCTCTATCTTGATAAATCCCGGATTTACGCCATATGCATCCAGCGTCTCCTTCGGAGTGTCACTTCCCCAGATACCTGCATATTTATAGCCGTAAATGGCGTGAATCGGTTCGCCGGTAAACAGGTTCTCGGAGATCAGGTCACCGTCGGGCAGCTTGTCTATCTTCTCCTTGCTCCAAGTAGCGGACAAGGTCGTGTTCCATGTAAAGTCCTTGTGCTGTATATTGTGGGAGTTCAATATCACTTCCACGCCCTGATTGCTGGTTTGGGCGATATTCTGCCAGATAGACAGAGGAGAACCCCATCCGGTCAGTCCGCTGGTGATGGGCAATATACGCTTGAATAATAATCCTTTGGTGGTTGTTCTGAACCATTCAATGGAACCGTCGATGCGGCTGTTCAGTATGCCGAAGTCCAGACCGATGTTCCAGTTGTACGATTTTTCCCAACCGAGGTCGGCACTGCCGTAAGTCTCCGAGTATTGTGTGAAAGGAACGATTTTTCCATTGACGGAGACTCCGCTGGCAGAATATACGTAGGCTTGGGTAGTGGTGCTATAGGCGTCTGTTCCGCCGGAGTTGCCCGTGATGCCGTAGCTGACTCTCAGTTTCAGGTTGTCCAGCCAGCTTCGTGTCTTTTCCATAAAAGTCTCGTCGGAAATTCTCCAGGCTATGGCGCCTGCCGGGAAAGCATCCCATTTGTGTCTGGCGGAGAATTGTGAGACACCGTCCCAACGGGTGGAGAAGTTGAATAAGTACTTGCTCTTGTCTGAATAGTTGAGGCGGAAAGCAAAAGACATTTTCTGTGTCTGTGCGAAGTCCGATTCCACATGTGGGGAGGAACCCGAAGTCAACCGCCAGAACGACCATTGGTCTACCATCTGTCCGCTTGCGGCAGCCATGTTGCTTTCCGACTGGTTCTTGTTCCACGAAGTGATTAAAGAACCTCCTACCGTATGCGCTTTGGCAAGGGTCGTGCTGTATGCTAGAATGTTTTCCCACGTGTAATTCCATGCGTTGTCATTGGTGATGGAGGCGTGAGGCGAACCCGCATAACTCGGACGGTTGGCGTTGCATTGGTTTCCCCAGTATTGTCCTCGTCGGGAATGGTTCAATGTCCCGTTGATCCGGCTGGTGAATGTGAAATCTTTGAGAGGAGTCAGTTCGACATACCCGCTCATATTCAGGTAAGTGGAACGGGTGTTGTTCGCATATTGATTCTCTATAAAATCTCCCATCGGCGAATACTGCCCTGTGATATATTCGTGATTGATCTTGCCTTCCTCATCGTAGGCATCCCCCAACGGGAAAGCGGAGAGGGAACGGGTAAACGTGTTTTTCACGCCGGAATTTAAATCACGGTACACCAGATTGGAGGTGAAACCGACTTTCGCCCACGAAAAGAGTTGCTGGTCGATGTTGAGCCGCAAAGAGTACCGGTTCAGATTTTCATTGCTGAGCAGGCCTTCTTCCCGGTTGTAGGAGGTCGAAGCGAATATCCTTGTCTTTTCCGTTCCGCTGCTTACCGAAAGGCTGTACTTTTGTGTGGTAGCTGTATTACCGGAAACCTCGTCTACCCAGTCAATCCATTTTCCGGCATTATACGCATCTGTAAAAGCCTGCTTGCCCAGTAGGGCAGACATATCGGAAGGGAAATCACCGTTCTTATATCGGTATGCCTCTTTCTGGTAAGTCACCCATTCATCCTGAGTCATTCCGTGTTTGTAGTTGGGCGATCCACTGAAGCCGTAATACGCGTCAAAGTTGATTGTGGCTTTGCCTTCTTTTCCTCTTTTGGTGGTGATAATCACAACACCGTTTGCTCCTGCCGAACCGTAAATGGCGGTGGATGAAGCATCCTTCAGAACATCGACACTTTCAATATCGGAAGGGTTGACCTGATTATAGCTTCCGGGGATTCCGTCGATAATGAACAGTGGCTCGTTATTGCCATATATGGAACGCGAACCACGCAGCAGGATGCTGACTTCACCGCCTACCTGTCCCGATGTTTTGGTGATGTCCATGCCGGGTATCTTTCCTTGAAGAGCTTCCATCACATTACTGGTAGGAGCAACCAGTACCTCGGCACTTTTGATAGAGGTTACCGCTCCTGTCAGATCCCGCTTTTTGACGGAGCCGTATCCTACTACTACCACTTCGTCAATCAGTCGGGCATCTTCCACCATCGTGATTTCCAGTTTACTTTTATTACGTGTGCTGACTTCCTGTTCTATGTATCCCATGTAAGATACTTTGAGTACTGCGTTGGGCGACACACGCAGTGTGAAGAGTCCGTCTACATTTGTAATAGTCCCGTTGTTTGTGCCTTTTTCTACAATATTAGCTCCGATTATCGTCTCTCCCTGAGAGTTTTTCACTACGCCGGAGATGCTTCTGCTCTGCTGGCCGTAGACTTGTGTGGCTCCGACTACCGATATTATTCCTGTTAAAAGGAATAGCAGGTAGAATCTTATCATATAAACTGTCTTTAGGGTAACGTCTGTCCCTATGTTTGTTTTATCAGAAAATGATTTCATGTTTTTTGTTTAATTGTATGTTCACTAATTGGTTTTTGAATAGTTAAATCTCTGAATGATTTAAATCTATGTCCCGATTATACCGATTTGATTTACTCCATAGGCTATTAGATTTTATTGGTTAAAACTGCGATTGTACCGTGAATTGACGGTCAATCTCTGAGTGTATGTATTTGATGTGGCGCCACGATCAATATCAGTTTATTTAGACTGATTGGACAAAAGTAGGCATAGAGCGTTGGGGATTGAAAAAAATAAAGTTGACTTTGAATCAGAATGGGTTGATTTTTACTATCTTTGTCTCAATGTAATCACATAAAGAACAATAATATGGATGTCGAAGTAAAAAATAAAGCAAACAGGAGGCACGTCGGACATAACCTGCAAAAGATCCGTGTTTATTTTGGTATGAAGCAGGAGGCTTTAGCGGCTGATCTTGGTGTAAATCAACAGGTCATTTCAAAGATTGAAAAACAGGAAGAAATCGAAGAAGGGCTTCTAAATCAAATAGCTTCTGTATTAGGGATATCTGCTGAGGTGATTAAGGATTTTGATGTTGAGAAGGCAATATATAATATCAATAACATTAGAGATAACACCTTTGAACAAGGAGCTACATCAATAGCCCAGCAGTTCAATCCATTGGATAAAATCGTGGAATTGTATGAACGTCTGCTGCAAAGTGAGAGAGAGAAAATTGAATTATTAAAGAAAAGGTGATTATTATTAGTTGATTAACTAATTTAACTAAGAAATAAATATTATGGAAACAGAAACTTATACAAACAGTTCACATTTGGGGCGTAAAATAGAAAGAATACGCCGTCTTCGTGGTATGACTCAAACAGATTTGGGCGAGTTGTTAGGGGTGACAAAACAGGCTATTTCCAAAATGGAACAAGCGGAAAAGATAGATGATGAGAAGTTAAAACAAGTGGCTACTGCATTGGGGGTTACAGAAGAAGGCTTAAAGAAATTTACAGAAGAAACTGTATTATACTATACAAGCAATTTCTATGAGAACTGCCATGTAAGCGCATCTAATATAGGACCTATTACTCATGTGGAAAATCTCAACCATTTTTCAATGGACCAAGCTGTGAAACTATTTGAGGAGTTACTTAAAATCGAAAGAGATAAATATGATAAGGGAAAAGAGGAAAGCGCTAAATAATAATAGGTTTATCCTTTTCCTTATTTAGGATTCTTAGAAATATATGATAAAGCTCCATTTAGTTGTTCGGACATTGAAGAATAACTAAATGGAGCTTTAATTTGATAGATATTGTAATAAGCAAATAATTGATAGAAGTCAGCAATTGAATTATTGCTTCTTGCCTATCATTTAAAATGGGTTGAATGATTCAATAATGGGCTAACCGATACGCAAAAGAACTAAATCGTCCAAATATGAATTCAAATCATATAAATCTAAAAGTCGTTTATTGGATAAAGAATTCCTATACTAAATTTAGCTCTGGCTTGTGCAATAAATAATCTCTTTCAGTACATAAATTAATTCGTCCGCCTATAGCCGGACGCAAGTTTGCCTATAGCCGACGTTACGTTTGCCTATAGTCGGACGCAAAGTTGCCTATAGGCGGACGAATTAATTTATGCACCCGCGGATATTATTTTTTATAGAGAAAATGTTTATTGTGTTCGTCTGCAATGATTGCAGTAACTCGAAAGTAGATTCAAGAAACATCAATAGAGTAAGTAACTCATAGTCACTTTATCCCATAATACTCTATTATACAAATGAATACAATGTACCTTCTTTTTTTGGGTATTATGTTCTCTCTCTGTATATTTGAATGTCGCAATCATGCTTTTCTATCTATGATATTGATTGGTGCATATAGTGCGACAACTAACTCACATAATGTGCAATAGCTACCGCACATGATATGGATTAGCTATCGCACATCATGTGAGTTAGCTTAAGGGCATAAATTATTTTATAGAATGACAATTTCAAATCAGCAGACTATGTGTCTGTTTACATTAAAAGAATAAGAAGATGCATTGTAACAGGCTGAACAGTTGAATGATAGATGAAAATATGATTTGCTGACGAAGTTTTATTTTATTCATAGCTACATAGCAATAGGTCAAACGGTATGAAATTGGTTAGTTATCTTTGGTCAATGAGACTAGCGAACTTTGAAAATTATTATCTTTGTTACCTTATGTAATGATACAGTTTGGTCTAGAACAATAGATACTGTAATTTGTGACTGAAAATTTGATAATTATGAACATTGGCGATAGTGATATTCTATATTCTTTTGATAGAGCCCGTCTAATTGACAGAGCTTGCAATGGATTCATGAGAATAGACGGGCTTACCTTTAAACGAGCTAGAGATTATATGGACAAATATAGTGCTCGTGATTATTTGATGCAATGTCCACTTGACCTTTCAACGAAAGAATTGGTCAGTGGGATGAAAGATTATTGCCTGCAGCGTAGAGCCGAAATGCTCGAACCTTATCGAAAAAAAAGATATTCAATTAATGGTGATCCCATACATCATCTTTATATTATAGGTAATGGATTTGACAGATATCATGGTGCTGATTCTACATATATGGATTTTCGCAGCTACCTATTAAAGCACAATGATTTTGTCGTGAAGATGTTCGAACTCTTCTTCGGTCCCCGATCTATGATGAATAATTTTGATGATTATAATGATTATCTTTTGTGCCTACAATACGGACGCAAATTGCCAGCTCCAAAGAACACTTGGGCTAAGGACTATTTATGGAAGGATTTTGAAAAATATCTTAGTGAACTGAACAGGGAACGTATTTTTGATTTTGTTGATGAGAATTTGCCGCGATTATACGAAGATGACGAGAATTTTAGTTATGCTGAATATTTAGGTCCTATAGATATTGTTGCTGATGTTGTTTCTTCTTGTACCTTCGAAATACAATATCTGTTTCACCGATGGATTAATACAATACATTACAAGAAAGGATTTAGGAAGAATATGCTGTATCTTGATCCGAACGCTGCTTACCTGAATTTTAATTATACATTGTTTCTTGAAACAGAATATAATATTTCCCGGGAACATATTTTTTATATTCACGGCGATAGAAGGCAGAAGTTTGGCTCTTTGGTTTTAGGGCATAATGTAGAGGATAATGAAGTCGCTTTTGATGAGTGGGTTCATAAACATAAAAATCGTCGGAGATATCGCCCGAATCTGAAGGATAAGAAGGGTAAATATTTTGCCAATGATAAGTTGGTCTATCTCGCTTTCTTTTTAAAGGATATGAAAAAAGGGAATTGGAAAAATCCAATAAGGTATTATGCTGTAGATCATATTGAGGAGCGTTTGGAAAATTATTATGCGAAGAACATAAAACATTCTAATGACATAATAGATCATAACTTGGGCTTTTTTGAATCACTGAATGATTTGAAAGAGATTACATTGCTTGGTCATTCGCTGGGTGATGTAGACTTTCCATATTTTAAGGCAATTGTTGAAAATGTAAGAAATGTGGATGATCTGATTTGGAATTTTAGTTATTATAGTGATAATGATATTAAAAATATCAGAAGATTTTGCAGACATCTGAATATTCCCCAAGGAAAAAATGTCCGGCATTTTAAGATGTCTGATATAAAGCGGTAGCCGGACTCACACCATTCGCATACCTTTAATTCTAAACGATCTGTTTGGCGGTATGTGACTAGTTAATGCTGCTATTATGCAGTGTTCTATTGTATAGGTGTGTACGCTTTCTGCCTTGAGCAGAGTTTCTAAAACCAGAATCGCTAGTAGGTCTTTAAGATTCGAATGTGATTTGTTTAATGGTTATGAGGGCAGGCACAAGCTTGCCCTCTTTTCAAAATTGAAGGATATCACAATCCTCTTTTTTTATTTGAATAAATAATAATAATTGCTTGCGGCAAAAAGAGCCAGAAACCGGAGGCAGGTTCAATAATACAACCGATTATGGTAAGCAGTAAAATAGAGTAACCTAAAAATACGGGTGCCGGTTTTTGTTCTTTTCTGATATAATATTGAAGCGTTTGCCCCAAAAGGATAAGTATTACTCCACAGATCAAGAACCAAAAGGCGAAACCTTGACTATAATTCTCTCCAATAGAATTTACTAACCCATTTCTGAGCATTTCCGAAAAAGCATCTTTTCCGATAAATAGTGCATAAATCGTATGAATGATTCCTGTCGCTGTTAAAAATGTCCCACTATATTTCCAAAGTTTCATGTTCTTACTGTTTATATACTTAGTTAATGCTGCAAATATAAAGGATAGTAAGACACGGGTATTGGATGAATCCGACTTTTTTTATTTTGTATAAATGATAGTAGTCTCATTATCGAGTGGCAATGATAAAAAGAAATTTGGAGTACTACCTGATAACTTTTTCACTTCTTTTGATAAATGAGACGCATCATAATATCCGGCTTTTACTGCTACTGATAAAAGGTTGTCGAATGATTCGTTCCTCAATATTTTAATCGCATTCTTGAATTTTACTATACTATTATATTTTTGAGGAGTGAAACCTGTATGTAACTTGAATTTTCGTTCAAAATGTCGCTGGCAAAGATTAACTTCGTTCATTAAATGGCTTATGGATATCTTGCCTTTATGCGCATTTATTTGATTCACAGCATATGCGATTTGTGCATCCATTGTATGGCTGCTTTTATATAGGTGTTCTTTCAGATAGCGTTCTATTAAATTAATCTTGCACTGAATACCCTGTTCTTCGAATAACCTTTCAGCAAAAGAATCGCTGAAAATAGTATCTAAGTCGCTTACACTTAATCTTATATTTGTAAATTCACTTAGAGAAATTTTTATAAAACGGGATAACCCGCATGGACGAAAGCGAACTCCAAATGTATTGATAGTACCTGATGATGTTATTAATGTCGAACAGACGTTCATGGGACCAATAAAATAAGAATGATAAGGTTGCATCATAATGCCATGATTAACAGTGGTTTCTAATATGAACATAAAGTCCGTACATCCATCTGTAGATAATTTTATTTGCATACCTTGTTCTGTTTGGCCTTTGAATTCCCAATATCTATCAACATAAGGAGCAAGTATATGGCATGGTAAGTATTCTTTGTACATATTTAGAAAGGGCATTTGTTATTTCTATAAATCTCTCAAAATCCTTTTTACTTCCTAATAAGTCTACATTGTATTCTTTTTTGGCTATTCCTCTATTGAAATATGCATTTGCATAATTGGGATCAAGCTTAATGGCTTTATTGTAATATTTGATAGCTTGACAATACTTCTTCATTGCCCTTAAAACAGATCCTTTTATAGTATAAGCGTTTGCTAGATAATCAGGATTTTGATTAATAACTCTATCATAATCTTCTATTGCTTTTGTATATTCTTTCTTGCCAATTAAGGCAAAGGCTCTATTGAAGTAAGCTAATGTGTAATTTTGATTAATTTCAATAGCTTTGTTATAATCAATGATTGCATTGTCATAATCTTTTTGCTCATATCTTGCATTTCCCCTCCAAATGTATAATTCGGCAATTGCATCTTTCTCTGCTATCGCACTCATATCCTCTTCTGAAAGTAATTCAATGATTTCTTTAAACTTTTCCTTACTAAAAAGATCTTCAATTTCTTTAAAAATCTCATTTGTATTTATTATTTTCATTGTAATATTGGGGAAGTAATTAAACAATATGCTTTTTCACAGTATTTAAATGGTACAAAATAAACTATTTAAAATACGTTTTTTATATAGCTCAATAAGCAAAATGATTAGATTTTATTTTTCCATTCAATTACTAATTCTTTGTTTATTTTTGCAATGTTACAAAAATACTCATTAACAGCCAGTGGATCTCCCAAAGGACTCTCATTGGCATTTCTTACCATACACATGGTGCAGTATTCTTTATCGGTACAGTGAATGCATTTAGGGAAATCACATTTGCGTAAATCTCTTAAAAACCGCACCTTTTCAGAATTTTCCCAAATATTGTAAAGAGGACTTTTTTTTATATTTCCAACAATATAATCTTGCCAGCCAGCACACGGATATACATTGCCATTTTCAGCTATACAAATAGATGAATTGCAAACGCTACAAACAAAATCATTAGGCTCTATGTGTTTTTTCTTTTCAGCTTCAACTTCCAATTGCTCCAAGTAATTTGCATTATTAGTAGCTTTGCTGTAGATCAAGTCTTTTACTTCCTCAATAGATAGGCGGCAATTCAAGTTATTTATTGTATGATTATATCTTGCTATGATGACATAATCATCTCCAACTTGAATTTTATGATTCTCTGCCCATTTTACAACATCGTCATAACAATCTTTATTTTGTTTCATTATTGGACAACTTATTTGCAGAGGGATATCATTTTCAATTAGTTTTAAAATTGCATTTTTTGTTTTTTCGAAACTACCTTTCATTTGGGTTATCTCATCGTGAATTTTGGGATTCATAGAATATAATGAGACTTGAATACCTAAAAGAGGATTTGCTTTCATCTCTTTGAGAATATCATCATTAAGTAATGTTAAATTACTGAGGACATTTACTGAAAAATCATATTCCCTACATTTTCTAATGAAATCGCAAAAATTTTTATGCAACATTGGTTCACCGCCACTTAGGGTTAGGTGTAATAAATTCATATCCTTGCATTGCTGCAGAATATCGTAAAATAGAGCAGGATCGATATTGTTTATCTTGTTTTCATGGGGAATATAACAATGTATGCATCTTTCATTACACTTACTTGTAATTTCTATGTGTATGTTCGTAAGTTGCGGTTTGCCGTTAAAATGTTCTTCTAAAAAATCTTGAGTAGATTTTCGGGGTTGTAAAATAGGCAGAGATGTCTCCTTACTTTTATAAGTAGGCTCTGACATCTTATAAGAAAATCTCGTGTCTTTTTCTTCGCACTCTAGATCTGTTTCACCAGAGACAATAAACCCATCTTGTTCAAGTAAGCAATAAAAGTCTCTAGCATCCTCTTTGATTGTATTAATATCAATACCTATGAATTGCTTGGCTATTTTTTCTGCAAGTTCATCAAGAGTTTGTGGCTTTCTATCTAAGACAGAAAAGAAAACTGCCCCACTTTCTGATAGAATTTTGTCACCGATATGGTTTTTGTTATCATCGGTTCTTTTATATCCGAAATTCCTATTGTCTGTTATATAACCAAAAGAATTATAGTTTCTGAATATGATATTAGATTTTCTCTTTAAAAACATAATATGTATTGTTAAAAAATCAGGCGATGTGTGTTGTACCACCGCCTGATTAAGTTGTTAATTAACGTCCACCTGGTTTGGGTGGATTACAAGGTCTTCCACTCGGCTTACTATTGGGACGACATTCTGCCATCTGTACAGTACTTTGCGCCAAGATTTCAGGTTTTTTGTAAATCATATAACCTCCTTTTTAAAAGTTATTACTTTTGTTGTTAAGTACAACACAAAGGTATAAAACCAAATCTATTTCCCAAAGCTTTATTACTTATTTTTTTACTTGTTAGAATACAGAGATTTGATGCGAAAATTAATTGTCGGAGAAAAATGTTTTTTATTTAAAACAATTACTTTTAACTTTGCTATTTTGTAAGTCTCCGATAAAATCTCCGCTATCTTGTTGTTTTTTTTTACTCGATCTTTGTCTAGAAAGGGATTATACGAAAAATGAGCAAAGAAGAATTCTTAGAAATTCTATCTCGTCAACAACGTAGTGGCTTGACGATAAAAGGCTTCTGTGTTAACGATACCTATACTGAATCGACTTTTTACTGTTGGAAAGGAAAGTTTGGACTCTCAACATCAAACTAGGCTCTAATGAAAAATATACTATAAACAGAAAATTGCTATGTAAGCCCCCGATAAAGTACCCGTTGTCTTTGTATCTTTAAGTCTCGATCT
>CANSEY010000035.1 GCA_947646015.1 uncultured Bacteroides sp.
TAACTAAACTATTCTATTCTTGGAATTTCACAATCCCTTTCTGTTCGTTGCAAAGTTACATATAAAACCGATTTCTGACAAACTATAATCGACAAAATTCACTTTTTTGCCGATAAATTAGACAATCATCAGCTTCTTTCATCCAAAAATGCCTGAAAAACCTGCTTGTAACTATCACTAATGGGGATATACGTTTTGTCAAAGACGATACGTCCACGGTCGATCACCCGTATTTTGTCCTTTTGGACGATGAATGAACGGTGTACACGTATGAACCGGCTGGAAGGCAAAAGCTCTTCCATGGCTTTCATGCTCATGAGTGACAAGATGGGTTTGGCATCATCTTCCGTATATATTTTGATGTAATCTTTCAGTCCTTCGATGTACATGATCTTTTTCAGTTCTACCTGTACCAGCTTATAGTCGCTTTTTACAAAGATGCTGTCTATCTCTTCCGGCTTCTGCACCAGCTCGAACCATTGCAGGGCTTTATTGGCTGCTTGCAGGAAATCGACATACGAGATCGGTTTCAGCAGATAATCGAGTGCATTGACACGATAACCGTCGATAGCGTATTGACCGAATGCGGTGGTAAAAACGATACGCGTACGGGAATCTACCATTTGTGAGAACTCCAGTCCGTTAAGTTCCGGCATCTGAATGTCAAGGAAAAGAAGATCGACTTCTTCGCCCGGCAACTCCTTCATTGCCTGAACTGCACTGGAATATTTTCCTGTAAGTTGCAGAAACGGAGTCTTATTCACATAACTTTCCAGTAGGCCCAGAGCCAATGGCTCATCATCTACAATGGCACAACGTAATATCATAATTCTCTATATTTTATTTAATTACCTAAACCGAATATACTCTCAATTATTACCTATTACTTAATACTTATTACTTATTAATACTCTCCCTCACACGGATGCTCAGCCTTGATCTATACTCCTTGCCGTCTTCCGAAATACCTTTCTGCCAGGTATACTGGCCTGGATAAAGAATCTCCAGTCGTCGGTTCACCTGTTCCAGTCCTATCCCCGAACCACTCTTGTCCATTATGTTCTTCGGGTGGTTGCTGTTGCTTATCTCGCAGATCACTTCCGTCTCATTTTCCGCAAGATGGATATGGATAAAACTCCGTTCCGTAGGCGATATGCCGTGCTTGAAGGCATTCTCGATCAGCGAGATAAAGATAAGCGGTGCGATAAGAGTCCGACTGTCCGGCAGTATATCAATCTGCGTAGTCATCTGTACATTGGAAGACAGGCGGATGCGCATCAGTTCGATATAGTTGCGGATAAAGTCAGTCTCTTTGCCTAGCGGGACGTAGGTCTGCTGATTATCATACAACACATAGCGTAGGAGCTTGCTTAGTTCCTGCACAGCTTGTTGCGCCTTGTCTGTATCAAAAGCAATTAAGGCATAGATATTGTTCAGCGTATTGAGCAGAAAATGCGGGTTCAGTTGATTGCGCAGATTCTTCAGTTCCGCTTCCGAACGGTTCCGTTCCGCTTCCTTACGGGCAGCTTCCGCTTGTGTCCATCGGGCACTCATACGTATGGCGGCACTCAGTCCGATGGTGAAGACGAGACTCAGCATATCTCTGACAAAGAACAGCCATCCCGGAGGACCACCCGACCGGTGAGGCTTGGGAACAAAGGAAGGATCGAATGTCAGACTCCGCCAAAGGTGCAGCATCAGACCGATGACACACAACAGGAGAATATTGTAAGTAATATACCTCTTGGTCTGGCTCTGAAAAAGATATCGGGGAACCAGCAGGAAGTAGTTGACGTAGAACGCGATCATGAAAGACAACGGTACGGCAGAATGGCGTAAGTATGCCATCCAGTTGATGTTTCCGTTTTCGCGCTCTACAAAGAAGAACGGAAAACCGAACATAATCCCCCAGCCGATAATGTGTATCAGTGCTTCCAGGGGACGACGTGCGGATGTTAGGCTTTGTTTCATAAAGACAAAGATAGTTTTTTATTCGTATCTGATTGCCTCTATCGGGTCTAAATCTGCTGCTTTCTTTGCAGGATACCATCCGAAGAAGACTCCGGTGACGGTGCAGACAGCGAAAGAAAGGAAGACACTCCAAGGTTGGATGAAGATAGGCCAGTGTGCCACGCTCTTCACGATCCAGCTGGCTCCGCAGCCTATGATGACTCCGATAAGACCTCCCGTAATACTGATCATGATAGCCTCGATGAGGAACTGGCTCAGAATATCAACCCCACGTGCGCCGACGGACATACGCAGACCGATTTCACGGGTACGTTCGGTGACGGATACGTACATGATATTCATGATACCGATACCGCCCACTACCAGAGATATTCCGGCAATACAGGCGAGCAGGGTGGTCATCAGATCGGTGGTAGAGTTTAGCATCGTACTCAACTCCTGTTGGGTACGGATGGTGAAATCGTCTTCGTCCGAAGCTTTCAACTTATGGTTGCGCCGCAGGATTTCCGTGATTTCATCGGTAGCATACTCCGTCATGTCTTCCGATAGGGCAGAAGCAAAGACACCCTGAAGATAGGTGACGGCAAGCAATCGTTTCATTACGGTGGTGTAAGGAGCCAGTACGATATTATCCTGGTCCTGTCCCATAGAGTTGTACCCTTTGGCTTTGAGCACACCGACCACCCGGAACGGTATCTTGTTGAAGCGGATGATTTTCCCTATCGGATCGCTTCCGTCCGGAAAGAGGTTGTCTACAATCGTTTTACCGATCACGCAGACCTTAGCCGAACTTTGTATATCGGCTTCCGTAAACATATCTCCGCTTTCTACACTCAGCTGACGGATGTCGAGATACTCCAGCCCGACACCGCTGACGGATGACGGGTAGTTGTTGTTACCCGCGATAAGCTGTCCCGACGAAGACACATTGGGGCTGATGGCGGATAGGAAATTGGTCTCATCGCGTAAGGCCTCATAGTCGGTCAGCTTCAACGTCTGCATGGCCGATGGGTCTTGCCGGACACCCCCCCGTCTGTCGGCTCCCGGATGGATCATGATCATGTTCGATCCCATCTCCGATATCTGTTGCTGGATGCTTCGCTTCGATCCCTGACCGATAGCGAGCATCGTGATGACGGAAGCGACACCGATGATGATACCAAGCATGGTGAGGAAAGCACGCAGCTTGTTGTTCGCCAATGCCCGGAGAGCTATTTTAAATAAGTTAGTTCCATTCATAAACTACTGTTACTTATTACTTAATATTTGATACTTAATACCCAATACCTAATACTTATTACCTATTACTTATCTTCAATCCTCGTCGCTTTTGGGCAATGCGGCCAGTGCTTCGGCGGCGGACAGGACATGAGAGTTGACTGTATCTTCAATGACATGACCGTCGCGCAGGCGGATGTTCCGGCTGCTGTATTGCGCGATTTCGGGATTATGCGTTACGAATATAATGGTACGTCCTTCCGCATGAAGTTTCTGGAACAGGACAAGTATATCAAAAGACGTACGTGTGTCGAGGTTTCCGGTTGCTTCGTCGGCAAGGATGACCGCAGGGTTGTTTACCAGTGCACGGGCGATGGCTACGCGCTGCATCTGTCCTCCGGACATCTGGTTGGACTTATGCTCCAACCGGTCGCCCAGACCTACCGCCTGCAACGCTTCGATGGCACGTCGGCGACGTTCGGAAGCGCTCACTGATGAGTTGTACATCAGCGGTAACTCTACGTTTTCCACAGCCGTCGTCTTGGGCAGCAAGTTGTAGCTTTGGAAGACGAAGCCGATTTTCCGGTTTCTCAGTACGGCACGCTGAGGCTTGCTCATGGTGCGCACGGAGATGTCATCGAGCAGATACTCCCCGCTGGTAGGAGTGTCCAGACAGCCCAACGTGTTGAGCAATGTGGACTTTCCCGAACCGGAAGTACCCATGATGGTCACAAACTCACCTTCGTTAATGGTGAACGAAACGCCCCGTAACGCATGGACGGTTTCTTCTCCCACCTGAAAGTCTCGTTTGATATTTTGAAGTTCAATTACTTTTTTCATACTTGGCTACTTGTTGCTTTTCTTTTTGTTGTTTCCCGGAGGGCCTGGCATGAACGGGCTTCTTTCTCCGTTTCCCTGACCCGGTTCTCCATCCATACTCTCGCCCGGCATAGCACCGATAGTGGCTTCCGTGATGACCTTGGTTCCTTCGGCAACCCCACTGATGATCTCAGTGGAAATACCGTTACTGATTCCGATTTCTACCGGATGAGCCATAAAGGTGGTTCCTTCGCGCGTCCATACCTTATGTTCGCCTTCGCAATCTTTCACGATGTCATTCTTACCGATCAACGGTGCTTCGGGGGTAAAACGCAAAGCTCTGTTGGGGACAGACAATACATCTTTCTTATCAAGGATAAAGATAGTCACATTGGCTGTCAGACGCGGTTTCAGCTTCAAGTCCGGATTCGGAGCAGAGATCACTACTTCATAAGTGACTACCGTGCTGGTACTTGAACTGGCGCTGCTGCTACTGCTTGCATCTCCCAGACGAATCTGTGTCACGACTCCGTCAAACACATCATTCGGATAAGCATCGACAGTAAAGCTGGCGCGCTGTCCTTCTTCAATACCGCCTATATCTGCTTCATCCACGTCTGCTACTACCTGCATCTGTGTCAGGTCGGCCGCAATGGTGAAGAGGGTAGGAGTTTCGAATCCGGAAGCTACGGTCTGTCCGGCTTCTACATCGCGGCTGATGACAACTCCGTCTATCGGAGAAGTAATCGTAGCATATGACAGGTTACGTTCTGCCTTTGCCAGAGATGCCTTGCTGCTGTCGAAAGCGCTCTTGGCCTTCTGATAATTATAGAGAGCCTGCTCGTAGTCGGTATCGCTGATCAATGACTTATCGTGCAATCCCTTGCTACGTTCGTAGTTCTTCTTCTGATATTCAAATTCGGCTTTGGCACCATCGTAAGTTGCCTGCTGGGATGCCAGTTCACTCTGTAAAGTGACACGGTCCATCTCGGCAATCAGCTGTCCTTTGGTTACTACCGAGTTGTAATCTACATAAATCTTGTCGATGATACCGGATACCTGCGTACCGACTTCTACTTCTATCACCGGTTCGATTGTTCCGGTGGCAGTCACCGAATTGGAGATATCGCCTTTACTGACAGTCGCACTGGCATACATCACCTTGTGCTTTGCCGGAGAACCTGTAAAGAACCAGATTCCTCCGCCCACTACTACGGCAACTGCCACAGCGATCAGGATAATCTTTTTCGTTTTCATTCTATATTCTGTTTTACTTATTTATATTCCGCTTTTAGTAAGGAAGAAGGCTTATAATGCCAGTTTGTCTCCTTGGTAGAACTTCAGCAACTGAGTGTTCAGTATCGCCATGTATTTGGCTTGAAGCTGCTCTTGCTGTGCTTGCAGCAAGTTGTTCTTTTCTGTCAGCAACTCTACTGTATTCTTCATGCCCAGATTGAACTGTTCGCTGATCAGGTCGTAGCTGATCTGTGTACTTTTCAGCTTTTCGTTCGCTGCCGCATAACGTTGCTGCGCACTGTTTGCATCCAGCCAGAGTCCTTCGATGGTCTTATACAGTGTTTTCTGTTCGTCAAGCAGCGACAGCAGACTTGTTTCGCGCTGTAACTTCGCTTTCTGCACGGCACTCTTGGTCTGACGGTTATTGAAGATAGGAACGCTGACGGAAACACCGATGGAGTTGTTCCATCCGTTCTTTACCTGTTCTCCGAAGGTGAAGTCACTGCCGCTGGTGTGGTTCGTTCCGATACCTGCACTCAGACTGATGGTGGGGAGATATCCCGCTTTGGCGATATCGATACCCAGTTCCGAAGCCTCTACGCTCAGTTTGCTCGCCTCGATCTCCGGACGGAGGGTAAGCGCGCTCATATACACATCCTTCTTGGTGGGCAATGGTAAAAGTACGTTTTCGTCGGACAGGGCGGGGAGATAGACGTTCATTTCATTCTCCCCATCCAATTCGAGCAGTTGTTTCAGTTGTAATTTGTAGTCCTGCAGAGTGGCTTGCGCTGTTACTAATTGATAACGGTCGGTGCTGACCTGAGCTTCCAGCTGTGCCAGATCACTTTTGGCTATGCTTCCGGCATTCAGAAGTTCCTGTCCGCGGTCGCGCTGTGCAATGGAAACTTGCAGCGTATTTTCATTGACCTTGACGGACTCCGCTGCATAAAGAATCTGAATGTAAATCTGAGCAATAGATTCCTGAATACTATTCTCGGACGTTTCTACATCCAGATTGGCTGCCTGATTGTTCAGCTTCTCCTGTTTGATGGTGTTCAGTCGCTTGCTACCATTATAAATGGTCCACGAAGCATTCAGACCGTAATTGCCATTGTAACTGGTCTTGCTGGTTGTCTCGATCACCTCGCTTCCGCTGATCGTTCTGCTTGATTCCTGATATGGACGGTTCACCATGTTCTGGCTCGTAGAGAACGACAGACTGGGGAACAGGGTAGCTTTGGCTGTCTTCACATCGATCTGTGTACTTTCCGCATTCACCCGGTTTTTGCGAATCGTAATGTTCTGTTGCAACGCATAGTCGATGCACGACTGTAAATCCCATTGGGCGGGGAGATTCATCTCGCTCTGGGCGGCTGTCTGCACAGAAGATTCCTGGGCGGATATACCGGGCAGCAGACCCGCTCCAAGAAATACTATCACTGTCAATCTTCTTACATTTATCATATTTTTATATGTCTATTGATTTACTGGAACGAAGGTACGTACATATTATATTAGCTGCAAAAGCGATAGACAGATGGCGCTTTTTCGCCGTTAAATGTTTTTTTTCTGTCGATAGGCAGTTTTTTTGAGAAAAACCATACAAATCATGCAACATTTTGCCATACTTGTTTGTTTTAATTATAAAAATTGTATATTTGTACTCATTACAAATTCTAAGGTCAGCTTATGAAGAATACACTGCTTGCAATATGGAACTTTTATTTGGAGGGTTTCCGTAGTATGACGTTAGGTCGTACTTTGTGGCTTATTATCTTAGTGAAATTATTCATTATGTTCTTCATCCTCAAAATTTTCTTCTTTCCCGACTTTCTCGGCGATCATCCTACAGATGCCGACAAGGGTACGTATGTGGGAAATGAGCTGATACAGCGTGCACTTCCGGAGAAAACCACTGATTTTTAACTCTTAAACTACATAAGATTATGATTGAAAGTATTGACACCTCGCTGATCGATTGGTCGAGAGCCCAATTTGCGATGACAGCCATGTACCACTGGATTTTCGTTCCGCTCACCCTCGGACTGGCTGTGGTGATGGGAATAATGGAGACGTTGTATTATAAAACAGGCAATGAATTTTGGAAGCGGACAGCCAAGTTCTGGATGAAACTTTTCGGTATCAACTTCGCCATTGGTGTAGCGACAGGATTGATCCTGGAGTTTGAGTTTGGTACGAACTGGAGTAATTATTCTTGGTTTGTAGGTGATATTTTCGGTGCACCGCTTGCTATTGAAGGTATTCTGGCGTTCTTTATGGAAGCCACGTTTATCGCTGTCATGTTCTTCGGATGGGATAAGGTGAGCAAACGCTTCCACCTTGCTTCTACCTGGCTGACTGGTCTGGGGGCTACGATCTCCGCTTGGTGGATTCTCGTAGCAAACGCATGGATGCAGCATCCGGTAGGTATGGAGTTCAATCCCGATACAGTGCGTAATGAGATGGTTGATTTCTGGGCGGTGGCAACTTCGCCTGTAGCGGTCAACAAGTTCTTTCATACGGTATTGTCCGGATGGGTACTTGGTGGCGTGTTCGTTGTAGGAATCAGTTGTTGGTTTCTGCTGAAGAAACGTAATCGCGAGTTTGCGCTTGCAAGCATAAAGATCGGTGCTATCTTCGGGCTTGTCTCTTCACTGCTGGCTGTATGGACGGGCGATGGTTCCGGCTATCAGATTGCACAGACCCAACCGATGAAACTGGCGGCTGTAGAGGGACTTTATGAAGGAGGAACCAATGTAGGTCTGGTGGGAATAGGAATGCTGAACCCCGAAAAGAAGACTTACAATGATGGGAAAGACCCTTTCCTGTTCCGGATTGAGATACCCAGTATGCTTTCGTTCCTTGCCGAGCGGGATGTGGACGGGTATGTCCCCGGAATTACCAATATTATCGAAGGCGGCTATCAGCTGAAAGACGGTACGACTGCTTTGTCGGCAGCCGAAAAGATAGAGCGGGGTAAGACCGCTATCGGAGCGCTGGCTGCTTATCGTGCAGCGAAGAGCGCCGGGCACGAGGAAGATGCCGCTGTTGCCTATCAGGTTTTGCAGGAGAATATGCCATACTTCGGATACGGATATATTAAAGATGTGAATCAGCTGGTTCCGAATGTTCCTCTGAACTTCTACGCTTTCCGTATAATGGTTATCCTGGGCGGATATTTTATCCTTTTCTTCATCGTTGTGCTCTTCTTTATATATAAGAAAGATTTGAGTAAGATGCGCTGGATGCATTGGATCGCTCTGCTGACCATTCCTTTGGCTTACATTGCCGGACAGGCAGGATGGGTGGTTGCCGAATGCGGTCGTCAGCCTTGGGCTATCCGCGATATGCTTCCTACATCGGCGGCTATCTCTAAATTGGATGTAGGCTCCGTTCAGGCTACTTTCTTTATCTTCCTGATCTTGTTTACCGTAATGCTGATTGCGGAGATAGGGATTATGGTGAAGGCGATTAAGAAAGGACCGGAAGAAGAGATAAGTAATAGGTAATAGGTATTAAGTAATAAGTATTAATCGTAGCTGCAGGCTGATTTGTCATCATGGTTGACGTTGTTACTTATTATCTATTACTTATTACTTGATACTATACATTGCTTATTACTTGAGCTAATACTTAATACTTAAAACTTAATACTTACATATTATGTATATATTTCTACAACAATATTGGTGGCTGGTCGTTTCCTTGCTGGGGGCCATACTTGTATTTTTATTATTTGTGCAGGGAGGAAATTCTTTATTGTTCTGTTTGGGTAAGACGGAGGAACATCGTAAGATGATGGTGAACTCTACCGGACGTAAGTGGGAGTTT
Source organism: uncultured Bacteroides sp. (assembly GCA_947646015.1). Taxonomy (GTDB): domain Bacteria; phylum Bacteroidota; class Bacteroidia; order Bacteroidales; family Bacteroidaceae; genus Bacteroides. The sequence goes on from CANSEY010000035.1 coordinate 9,076, forward strand.
ACGTTTACTACGCTGGTAACGTTCGGAGGTGCTTTCTTTGCTTCGTTCCCGTTGTTTTACAGTACCAGTTTCGGTGGGGCTTACTGGCTTTGGATGATTATTCTTTTCAGTTTTGTGTTGCAGGCTGTGAGTTACGAGTTCCAGAGCAAGGCAGGGAATTTGCTGGGTAAAAAGACCTATCAGACTTTCTTGGTAATTAATGGGGTAGTAGGACCTCTGTTGCTGGGTGGAGCAGTCGCCACTTTCTTCACCGGTTCTGATTTCTATATTAATAAGGCGAATATGACGGATACGATTATGCCGGTTATCAGTCATTGGGGAAATGGATGGCACGGACTGGACGCGTTGACTAATATCTGGAATGTTATTCTCGGACTGGCTGTATTCTTTTTGGCACGTGTGTTGGGTTCGCTCTATTTCATTAATAGTATAGCGGATAAGGAACTGACCGATAAATGTCGTCGTGCAGTATTGAATAATACTATTTTCTTCCTTGTATTCTTTTTGGCATTTGTAATCCGTACATTGGTTTCTGACGGTTTTGCTGTCAATCCGGATACATTGGAGGTTTATATGCAGCCTTATAAGTACTTTATCAACTTTATAGAAATGCCGGTAGTTCTGATCATCTTCCTGATAGGTGTAGTATTGGTACTTTTTGGAATCGGTAAGACAGTTCTGAAAAAGACTTTCGACAAAGGAATCTGGTTTGCAGGGATAGGTACAGTGCTGACAGTCTTGGCTTTGTTACTCGTAGCCGGATATAATAACACTGCTTATTATCCTTCATATACGGACTTGCAAAGTTCGCTGACATTGGCTAACAGCTGTTCGAGTGAATTTACGCTGAAGACTATGGCTTATGTCTCTATTCTTGTTCCGTTTGTGATAGCTTATATATTCTATGCATGGCGTAGTATCGACCGCCATAAGATTACGGAGAAGGAGATGGATGAAGGAGGACATTCTTATTAAGGTAATTTTGATAGACATTAAAAGAAGAGGATGTGTCAAACTCCCCTTTTAACGAAATCATCCTCGCCACAGATAGTTGTAGCGAGGATGATCTTTAATCTATGAGGGCTTCGACATATTCTCTTAGGCTTAGCTACTTTCTTGGTAATCCTATTTATTCACTACATTTTCCGGTGTTCCGGAGATATAAGCCTGTAGATTGCTAATGGCAATATTCATCAGACGCTCACGAGCTTCTGTGCTTGCCCACGCGATATGCGGAGTAATGTAGCAGTTCTTTGCAGTCAGCAACGGATTGTCGGCATGAGGAGGTTCCGAAGAAAGTACATCTACTCCGGCAGCATAAATCTTGCCACTGTTCAGTGCATCTGCAAGATCTTGTTCGTTAACCAATGGGCCACGACCTGTATTAATTAAAATAGCATTCGGCTTCATCAGAGCAAGACGGCGTGCGTTCACCAATTCGTGAGTTTCCGGAGTGAGCGGGCAGTGCAGACTGATAATATCACATTCGCTGAACAACTGATCCAAATCCATCTTCTTGATTTCCGGTGGCAACTGGAAGTGAGACTTTGAAGTTAAAGCATATACCTGCATACCGAAACCGATGGCAACGCGAGCAGTAGTATATCCTGTATTTCCCAATCCGACAAGACCGATTTTCTTATCCCGTAGCTCTATCAACGGAGTATCCCAAAAACAGAAATCCTTGTTATTGGTCCAACGACCTTTGTGGACTTCTTCCGAATGATGCTGTACCTGCTGACAGATATTAAGAATGTGCGCAAATACCATTTGTGCAACGGAAGCTGTACTATATGCAGGGATATTAGTTACAATAATACCACGTTCTTTGGCTGCTGCCGTATCCACTACATTGTATCCCGTAGCAAGCACACCGATATACTTCAGTTCGGGCAGGGCAGCCATGTGATCGGCGTTGATGATTACTTTATTCGTCAGAATCACTTCAGCTCCGGCTGCGCGTTCCAATACTTCTTCGGGGGCAGTACGGTCATAAATGGTACATTCTCCGAGAGCTTTCAAACCTTCCCATGATAAATCACCGGGATTGGCGGCAAAGCCGTCTAAAACTACTATTTTCATAATAAGTAATAAGTAATAAGTAATAAGTAATAAATATTATGGGGCATTCCCATTATTTTTTAGTTTTACAATTGTGGCTGTCAGTAATTTAAGAATTTCCAGACAGTCTGTATTAATTGATTCATATTCTTCATCGCTTATATATTCTGTTTGTTGAAGTAAATATAGCCAGTATTCTGTTTCAGAACATTCTTTTAGAGAAATGGAATATTTGTGTATAAAGTCAAGATGAGACTCAGCATAGACAGCCTCTCTTATATTAGCTCCTATCGAAGTCCCGCTACGTAATAATTGTTTTGAAAGAATCGTTTCCTTTTTGCAATCCCTTAAATATTTATATAGATTAATTATTCGAATTGCAAACCTCGTTGATTTCTCTTTCATCAAGTTTTCTTTCACAGCTACGATTATTACTTATTACCTATAACTTATTACTTATTTAAACCTTTCTCCCCATAACTGCTGCATCCGTTCTGCATGCTTCTGTTCGGCGGCATTGTTCTGAGGTTGCCATATTCGTTTTTCTTTCAGCTCGTCCGGCAAGAATTGTTGTTTCACGAAGTTGCCTTCGTAGCTGTGGGCGTACTTGTATTCTTGTCCATATCCCAGTTGCTTCATCAGCTTGGTGGGAGCATTGCGTAAATGCAGAGGTACAGGCAAGTTTCCGGTGGAACGTACCAGCTCTAATGCATCGTTAATGGCACTGTATGCCGAATTGCTTTTAGGACTCGTTGCCAGATAGATCGTTGTTTCCGCCAAAGGGATGCGCCCTTCGGGCCAACCGATTTTCATCAGAGTTTCAAAGCAGGCATTCGCCAGCAGCAATGCGTTCGGATTGGCCAGACCTATATCTTCGGCGGCAGAGATAACGAGTCTCCGCGCGATGAAAGCAGGGTCTTCACCACCTTCTACCATGCGGGCGAGCCAGTAAATAGCCCCGTCCGGATCACTGCCACGGATAGACTTGATAAAAGCGGAAATGATGTCATAATGCATTTCCCCGTCCTTGTCGTAAGCCAACGGATTCTGTTGCAGACGTTCGGTCACCATGTCATCGGTGATGACAACCGTTTCCTCTGTGTCCGATTCCACTACAAGTTCAAGTATATTGAGCAGTTTACGGGCGTCTCCGCCGGAGAAGCGCAGCATGGCTGTCGTTTCTTTGAGTTCGATTTTCCGTTCTTTCAGTATGGTGTCGGTGGTGATGGCACGTTGCAGAAGTTCGAGCAAATCTTCCTTTTCCAAAGATTTGAGCACATAAAGCTGGCAACGGGAGAGGAGAGGGCGGATCACTTCGAATGATGGATTCTCGGTCGTTGCGCCTATCAGCGTCACCGTACCGTTTTCCACAGCTCCCAACAAAGAATCCTGTTGCGACTTGCTGAAACGATGGATTTCATCGATAAACAAGATCGGACTGGATTGCGAGAAAAAGCGGTTGCTCTTGGCACGCTCTATCACTTCGCGCACATCTTTGACGCCTGAAGTCACGGCACTCAGCGTATAAAACGGAGTTTCCAGTTTATTGGCGATAATCTGTGCCAATGTGGTTTTTCCCACTCCGGGAGGTCCCCAGAGGATAAACGAAGAAATACGTCCCGCATCAATCATCTTACGCAGGATAGCCCCCGGTCCAACTAAATGTTTCTGACCGATATAATCATCCAATGTCTTTGGTCGTAACCGTTCTGCTAAAGGTTGCATAGTTTTAGAATACCATTAATACCATGAAACGAATACCGTTCTTGTTGATACCCGGATTGTCACGGTAGGTGAAACGATGTACATATTCAACGTGCAGCAACTTGAAAATGTTGTAGATACCTATACTTCCTTCGATATACGGCACCTTCGGGTCCATCACGAAACTGGTGAATTTACCGTCGCGTGTCGGGAAACGGAAGAGGTCGGGGTTGCTGCTCTTGAATGGATTGTTCTTGTCGGTCAATGTCCCCCACAATGCGCGGATACGGAACATTTCTCTCCATTTCAGATTCTTGATCAGCGGGATGCGGTTGAACAACTTTCCGTTCATGTCATAAGAAAGTGACATGGACGCATAACGGTCGTTCAGGAATTCCATATTGTTGATCAGGGAAAATGTCTCACGTTGAGTGATATATGACAAGTTGGCTTCCGGCAGAATCAATAGCGGGAAAGGTACGACATTCCATTCTGCCCCTGCTTTTACGCTACAGTCTATCTTTCCCCACGAAGCGGGAAGCCAGAAACGTTTCCAGATGCTTGCTTCCGTGCGGTTGAAGTTGTATTCTCCGCCCAGCACGCCTTTGAAGCCCATGGCATGAGTCAGCGTGAAGATAGGAGCGTCCAGCGACACCGGAACACGGCGCTGCTTGGAGTTGACGAAAGATTCTCCCGGAGCATAACGCAGTGTCACACTCGCTTCGGAAGTCGTGATGTCATGCACACGGGTTTGTGCAGCGTCATTCCGCAGATATTCCAGTTTTCCGGTAGGCTCGTCATTTCGATGGCGGAGCATGGCTTTCACTCCGAATCCCGTCAGCGTTTCGAGTTCGTAGTTGATGGTAGCATCACGCATATATGACATCTGGTCTACCGTTGTCGTTTTCATCGAAAGGAAGATGTTGTCTTTGTCCGTAAACAGGAACTTGTCCATCGGCGACATTACATCATAACTGTACGTTGCAGATATAAAATGTTTGGGAAACTCCCATACTACATAATCTCGTTTGTTGAAAGAATAAGTCAGCGTTCCGCTATATTTCCACTTTTCGTCTTTCAGACCATAAGCTCCGTATCCGCTCAGGAACCAATGCTTGTCAAAATGGGCAGTAGTCATACCACTCAGGCGGAAACGGGTTCCGTCGATGTAGTTGCTTGAAATCATGGTGTTGATAGGACCGATATCCACTTTGCTCTTATGGCCTTTGCTGCCTGTTTCCACAAAGTTCTCGATCAATGCTTTCGCACCGAAGATGATATATTTGAATCCCGGAATCTGTTCCAGACGGTTGACGAATACATCCATGTTGCTTTCCTTTCTGGTCAACGGCACCTGGCGCACACTCGCCCAGTATTCGTCACTTTTCGAAAGCATGTCGGCCTCCTTGATCACAGGACCTTTCAAACGGAACAACCGCTGTTCTATCGGATCAAACTTATAATTGCTGTATTTAGTCGTTCGTTCTACCTGTAACCCTCCCGAGGTTTTGTTGGAACTCCATGAAAGGTCTACCGTCATGTCGTCATCCGCCAATACCCAGTTCCCGTTGGGAAGCTGCTCGTACTGCTGCACGATGTCCATGCGGTTGACAAAGTTGACACCACTCTTTTTAGGCAGGTTCATCGTACACTTCTGAACGGCATAGGTCGAATCTTTCAGCACATAAAGATGGCCTGTAAATCCGAAATCCTGTGAGTTCTGCGGTACGAACGTCAGATGTACGCATTCGCGCTTGTCCACCATCAGCGTATCCATCAGGTAGTATTTATAGAACGAGATGGCATTGTTGCCGATAGGGCTTACGAATCGCTGTTGGAGCAGCCGGATGTCATCATCATAAATGTTGATGTCGGCAAAAACATCCTTCAGAACAGTCCCCAGCATGTCTCCTGTGGAGAAAAACTCTTCGATACCATTGGAGTTCTTTCCTTTGATAATGGTCTTTTTGCTTTCGGGATCTTTCCGGAAAATGGTCTGTGAGGCCGTTTCCTGTACGGAGATAGGGAGAATCAGTTTGTTGGTCGTCTCCGACACTTCCACCTGATCTTTGAGGAATGAGTATTTCTTGTAGATACCCTTTTCCAGTTTCTCCGGAGTCAGGTCGTTGATAGACATTTTCATTTTCTCGTACTTGTCGTACTGGTAGTAATCGTTCACTTCGAGCACTTGTGCTTTTTTGTGTTCGATCACTTTCTTCATGAATTCGACTGCCGGATTATTCTTGCGGGAGTATTTTTCTTTCTGTGGTTTTACGACTACTTCGGTGAGCATTACATCGTCCGGGGAGAGTTTGACATTGACGGTCTGATTTCCGGAGCCTACTTTAACGGTTTTGGTGACATATCCGATGGAAGAGAAAACGAGCGTTCCTCCGTTTCTCCGCGCGTCGAGCTTATATTCTCCGTCAATATTGGTGACAGTACCCATATCTCTCTTGTCTTGGTAGTAGACAGAGATATACATTAGTGGTTCATGAGTGACTGAATCAGTTACAACCCCCTTTATTTGCTGCGCAAAAGCATTTGAAACTGCAAATACGACTAAGAGCAGTATCAGTATTTTGTTATATCGTTGTATCATAACGTTCGTAGTAGGGCTGCAAAGTTAACAAATAAGTCTGAGTAAAATAGAGTATATAACTTTTTTTACCCATCGTTTTTTGTTATTTACAAGCTTATATCATTCAACAATGGAAGGAGGCAGATTGTTTTTTATCTTTTTATACTTCCCTTTTCAACGTATGCCACATCTTGCGAACCGGCATGCTCCGATTCTTTTCCGTAGTTCCAAAATCTGTTTCAACGGTTGAAACAAAAAGTTTCATGCCTTGAAACTCTAGTTCCCACTGCTTGAAACTCTGGTTTCTACGCCTTGAAACTTTGGTTTCCTCGGCGTGAAACTTTCTGAAACACTTGTCGAACCTGATAGTGGTCGGCTACTTCTGTCTGGCTATTAAGCCGGCTCGTTGATCATCGAGTCCGGCTCAACCACTCCGGTTATTTACTTGTTAATATTTGTACGATTCGTTCGGCTGTTCGTCCGTCCCAGCGTTCGGGGAGTTCGCCTTTCTTCCATTCACCTTTCATCAGCGTATCCATAGCCTGAGCGAGTGCTGCCGGATCTTCGCCGACCAGTTCATTCGTTCCCACGCGCCACGTTTCCGGATGTTCGGCATACGTGTTGAGCGTGATACAGGGGATGCCGAGGAACGTAGCTTCTTCGGCTACATTGCCGGAGTCCGTGATGATTCCTTTGGCTTTATTGATCAGATATCCGAAGAAAAGATAATTCTGCGGAGGCATGATATGAAGATTCGGGGCTTCTATGCCGAGGTCTTTGATTGCATTGCGCACATATGTGTGCATGGGCGCTACGATAGGCATACCAGCAGCTTTTTCGATCATCGTTTGCATCAACTTCCGCAGGTTCTCTTTGTTGTTGAGCAGTACACGTCGGTTGAGGGTGAGCAGGAGATAATTGCCCTCCTGAAGTCCCAGCACGGAGAACCATACCGGTTTGAGCAGCCGGTTCCGGTTGAAACGAACGGTATCTACCAAAATGTTGCCGACGTAATATACGTTTTCGCTTTCCGTGCCTGTCTGATTCAGATTTCGGTTGGCCACCATGCCGGCGGTAAACAGATAATCGGATACTCCGTCGGTAATCATCCGGTTTACTTCCTTCGGCATCTTCATGTCGAAGGAACGTGTGCCGGCTACCAGATGGGCTACCTTGATTCCTTGTTTCTTGGCTACGATGGCGCAACTCATGGTTGCTGTCAGATCATCCACTACCAGGACGACGTGTGCCGGATTCTCCGTCAGCTCCTGTTCGAAGGCGATCATGATTCCGGCTGCCAGACTGGTGGGGTTACTGCTTTCCACTCCAAGGTAGACATCGGGAGCTTTCATGTCGAGATCCGAAAACAGGGAAGCATCCAGACTTGTATCGTCCCGTCTGCCTGTGTACACCAAACGGTAGGAGATGCTTTTACCCAGCCCTCTTGCGGCTTCGATGGCGCGTGTGATAGGGGCTATTTTCATGAAATTGGGGCGTGCCCCGGCAACAATTGTTATTTTCATATTGTTTCTATCTAATTCGTGTAGCAAAAGTACATTTTCTTACGGAATTTATTCGTTACTTTGCATACAAAATAACAAATATATGCCCACATTCGTTCAAATTCTTGATTTTATAGGCACATTTGCCTTTGCTATTAGTGGTATCCGGCTGGCTTCAGCAAAGCGTTTCGACTGGTTCGGAGCCTATGTCGTAGGTCTTGCTACCGCTATCGGTGGCGGTACTATCCGTGATGTACTGCTGGATGTGACGCCCGGATGGATGACGAACCCTATCTATTTGATCTGTACGGGACTTGCCTTGATCTGGGTGATCTGTTTCGGTCGCTGGCTGATCCGTCTGAATAATACCTTTTTTATATTCGATACCATCGGACTGGCTTTGTTTACGGTGGTCGGTGTGGGGAAAAGTATCGCTTTGGGTTATCCTTTTTGGGTAGCCATCATCATGGGTAGTATCACAGGTGCCGCAGGAGGTGTGATTCGTGATGTCTTTATCAATGAGATCCCCTTGATTTTCCGAAAAGAAATCTATGCGATGGCGTGTGTAGTAGGCGGCATCGCTTACTGGCTGTGCGATGCCGCAGGGATGGAATCTTATGTCTGTCAGCTCGTTGGCGGATCGGTGGTATTTGTTACACGCATCCTTGCCGTGAAATACCACATTTGCCTTCCTATATTAAAAGGTAGTGAAGAGACTGACGGCAATTCTTGAAGATTTTACTTCTTGTCCAGATCCACTTCTCCCCGGTAGCTGATTGCCTGACGGTTCTGCATCGTGACATCGATGCTGGTGGTGCCGTCGGGGAACACTTTCGCCCTAAACTCAAAGAAGTCTTCCGGACTTCGGGCGGAGAATTTGATAACGGCGTTTCCCTTCTTATCCATATCCATCGTGTATTCTTTGAGGGGAGCGTTGAATATCAGCCCGCTTCCTCCGCCGTAAGGAACGCTGTAAGCACGTCCGTAATAAGGGAGGTAAGAGAATACCGAATCATTTCTGATTTGCAGTGAGTATTGTGAAGTCAGAGGTATAGAACGTCCGCGCATGGGCATAGCAGTGTTGACGTCTATCTTGTAGTCTTCTGATACGATCAGCTGTCTGACAGCTTCTTTCTTCTGTTCCTTCTTCTCCTTCTTGGTCTGTGCCGAAAGAGTCGGGATTCCTGCTAGCATAACCAGCAGTAGCATAAGGATTTGTTTTCTTGTTTTCATATCAGTTACAGTTTAGTGTATATATGTATAACACTCAAATATACTAAAAATAAGGAGTCCCCCTGCTTTCTTTAATGAAAATTAAACAGAAATCCTTAGAACTGTTCCAGAATGGAGATTCGTTTCTCGATAGGGGGATGCGTGGCAAAGAGGCCGCTAAGTCCACTGAGGGCACTTTTCGACTGGTCGCCCGGATTCTGAATGAATAATTGCGCCACATCCCCACGTTTTACCGCTTCTATATCCGGATCATCGGAAATTTTGCGCAGGGCACTTGCCAATGCCAACGGATTCTTTGTCATCTCCGCCGAACCGGCATCTGCCATATATTCGCGCTTCCGTGAAATGGCGAAGCGCATCAGACTGGCAAAGAAGTAACCGACAGCGGCTATTACTAAGGCAATCAGTATGATGAGGATAGCTCCTCCGCCGTTTTTCCCGTTGCTACGTATGCGCGCGTGCGTAATAGTATAGAAAGTGATCTGCGTCAGCATCGAGAAGATTCCGACAAATACAATCGAGACGATCAGCAGGCGCACATCTCTGTTGCGGATGTGAGTCAGTTCGTGGGCGATGACTGCTTCCAGTTCTTCGTCGTTCAACTTTTGAATAATCCCTTTCGAGAGAGTGACCGTATAGGTGCGGTCGTTGATACCGCTGGCAAAAGCGTTCAATGAATCGTCGTCGATGATATTGATTTTCGGAGTCTTCATTCCGTTTGCCATGCAGAGGTTCTCGACCAGATTGTAGACACGTTTGTTCTCTCTGCGGTCGAGAGGTTTGGCGCCTGTGGCGGCTTTGATGATACTCGTATTCGCCCAGAAAGCTATCAGGAACCAAATCAATACGACCCCCATCGTATAGGGGAGGGCATTGATGAAAAGAGGATTAGCCAATTCCAGGATACTTACTTCCATGCTTTCACCGTGCCCCATAGCGGCCAGCAGATAGCAGGCCAGATAAAGCAATGCTGCTACCAGGCAGGGAAATAGAAATAACAGAAGAACAGAGCGCCGGTTGTTCCGGCTCTGCTGTGTTTGGATTCCGACGTACTGCATACGTGCTCGTTTTTAGAAACTGATCTTCGGTGCCTGTTCCAGATTCGCACGTTCGTTGGTACCCAGGTCGAACATGATTTCTCTGCGGAAACCTGCCATACCTGCTATGATATTGGACGGGAATGTCTGAACCGCATTATTATATTCCTTCGTAGCCGAGTTAAAGTAACGGCGTACAGCAGCCAATTTATTCTCTACATCGGATACTTCTTCTTGCAGTTGCAGGAAATTCTGGTTTGCTTTCAGGTCCGGATAAGCCTCCAACGTGATTTTCAATCCCGATAAAGCGGAAGATAATTGATTCTCAGCTGCTATCTTCTCGTCGATTGTCTTGGCGCTGACTGCACCGTTACGTGCTTGAATCACCCGTTCGAGGGTATCTTTTTCGTGTGCGGCATATCCTTTCACGGTATCCACCAGTTGCGGAATAAGGTCGTGGCGCTGTTTCAGCTGCACGTCGATGTCTGCAAAAGCATTTTCACGGTTATTTCTCAGTCTCACCAATGAGTTGTACATGGAAGCAAAAATGATTCCCAACAGTACGATTATTCCTACGATAATAAGTATAGTCATGTCCTTTACTTTAAGTTAATAATACTACCCAAAAGTAAGTTATTTTGTATTGCCAAACAAGAAGAAGAGAATAAAAAACGTCCTAAACCACCTAAAAACTATCAAAAAGCACCTAAAATCTATCATTTGACAGTTTCACCCCCTAAGAAATGACGAATTTCCCCCTGTTTGACTCATAAAATACCTTTAAACTTGCAAACGTCAAGAAAGAAACGAAATATTAACCGTAAAACCCTTAAAGTATGAAAAGTTTAAGTTTCAGAAAAGATTTAATTGGAGTTCAGGAAGAGTTGCTTCGTTTTGCTTATAAATTAACTGCCAATCGTGAAGAAGCAAATGATTTATTGCAAGAAACATCATTAAAGGCCTTGGATAACGAGGAAAAATATGTTCCCGATACAAATTTTAAAGGATGGATGTACACAATCATGCGTAACATCTTTATTAATAACTACCGTAAAATCGTACGTGACCAGACATTCGTAGATCAGACCGACAATCTGTATCATTTGAATCTCCCCCAAGACTCAGGATTTGAAAGTACGGAAGGCGCTTATGACTTAAAAGAGATGCACCGCATCGTCAACGCGCTGCCGAAGGAATATAAAGTACCATTTTCAATGCACGTATCCGGTTTTAAATACCGTGAGATCGCTGAGAAGCTGGACCTACCCCTCGGAACGGTGAAGAGCCGCATATTCTTCACACGCCAACGTTTGCAACAAGAGTTGAAAGATTTTGTATAAATAGGGATAGCACATTAGTCAAACAATTAATTCTGGTAAGGAGCAACGGGTAAAAACTCGCTTGCTCCTTTGATTTTGTGACAATATGATATTAAACATGTCTTTATACCCCAACTTATTCTCTCTGTATTTGTTATTATGTCAGAGAACTCAGTATATTTGTATCAACTAGTTAACCTAAGTAATATAAATCTCATCTATTTACGGCAATGAAAAAGGAAATCAAATTCAGTCTCGTTTATCGGGATATGTGGCAGTCGTCCGGCAAGTATCAACCGCGTGCCGATCAGTTAGTAAGAATTGCTCCGTTAATTATCGAAATGGGTTGTTTCTCCCGTGTAGAAACCAACGGAGGCGCGTTCGAACAAGTCAACCTACTGTATGGCGAGAACCCGAACAAAGCCGTCCGGGCTTTCACGAAACCTTTCCACGAAGCCGGCATACAAACTCATATGCTCGACCGTGGTCTGAATGGTCTTCGAATGTATCCCGTTCCGGCAGATGTGCGCCGGTTAATGTATAAAGTAAAACATGCGCAGGGAGTGGACATCACCCGTATCTTTTGCGGCTTGAATGAAGTCAGAAATATTATTCCTTCCATTCATTATGCCCTTGAAGCGGGGATGATTCCGCAGGCAACGTTATGTATTACGTTCTCGCCCGTACATACCGTAGAATATTATACCGCTATCGCCGAGCGTCTGATAGAGGCCGGAGCACCGGAAATCTGTCTGAAAGATATGGCAGGTGTCGGTCGCCCCGAAATGCTGGGACGTCTGACGAAAGCAATCAAGGAACGGCATCCCGAAATCATCATCCAGTATCACGGACATAGCGGACCGGGACTTTCGATGGCTTCTATCCTCGAAGTTTGTGAGAATGGCGCGGATATTATTGATGTTGCAATGGAGCCGATTTCGTGGGGGAAAGTTCATCCGGACGTTATCTCTGTGCAGGCTATGCTGAAAGACGCGGGATTTCAGGTACCGGAGATTAATATGAAAGCCTACATGAAAGCCCGTGCCATGACACAGGAGTTCATTGACGATTTTCTGGGTTATTTTATGGACCCTACCAACAAGCATATGTCTTCTTTGCTCTTGAAATGCGGACTTCCCGGAGGTATGATGGGTTCTATGATGGCCGATCTGAAAGGAGTGCATTCCGGCATCAATCTGATATTGAGAGGTAAGAACGAACCGGAACTGAGCATCGACGATTTGCTCGTGATGCTGTTTGACGAAGTGGAATATGTGTGGCCGAAACTCGGCTATCCTCCATTAGTGACTCCGTTCAGCCAATATGTGAAGAACGTGGCATTGATGAATGTGATGTCTCTGATCAAGGGAGAGGAGCGTTGGACGATGATCGACAACCATACCTGGGATATGATTCTAGGTAAGAGTGGTCGTTTGCCCGGTGCACTTGCTCCGGAGATTATCGCATTGGCAAAAGAAAAAGGATACGAATTTACGGACGAAGACCCGCAGAAGAACTATCCGGATCAACTGGACGAGTATCGTAAGGAAATGACAGAAAACAGCTGGGATTTCGGACAGGATGATGAAGAACTTTTCGAACTGGCAATGCACGACCGCCAATATCGGGATTATAAATCGGGTATTGCCAAGAAACGTTTCGAAGATGATTTGCAGCGTGCCAAAGATGCCGCATTGGCAAAACAGGGATTCTCCGAAGAAGAAGTGAAACGGATGAAACGTGCCAAAGCCGAACCGGTGACGGCAATGGAGAAAGGGCAGATCATTTGGGAGATCGATGTGGAATCGCCTTCTATGCCGCCCGAAGTGGGACATAAATATGGTCCGGACGATGTGTTTTGTTATATTGCTACTCCTTGGCATACATATGATAAGGTGTTGGCGAATTTTAGCGGTCGTGTGATCGAGGTATGTGCCAAGCAGGGAGCATTGGTAGATAAAGGCGAACCATTGGCGTATATCGAGAGGTGTGAGGAACCGGCATAGTCTGTATCTCAAATAATAACAGAAAAAAGTAATCCCTTTATCCTTGTCTTGTTTCTTGATGAAATAGACTGTGATAAAGGGATTGCTTTATTTCTTTTTCTTCTTCCTGGTGTCTTTCTTATCGACCGCCTTTTTCTCTACAGGCGGAAACTTAGGAACCAGATTCATTAATCGCAATATCTGTTTTTGTCGTTTCAATAGGTAAGCCGAAGGCTTCGCTGAGTTAAACCGTATTGGGTTAGGGAGCGTAGCGGCAATCAGTGCGCACTGTCCTGAGCTCAACTTGGCAGCTGTTGTGTTGAATTTATACTTTGCGGCAGCCTGTGCGCCATAAATCCCTTTTCCCATTTCGATGGAGTTGAGATATACCTCCATAATCCGTTCTTTCGACCAGAACAACTCTATCAGAAAGGTGAAATAAACTTCGAAACCTTTGCGTATCCAAGATGATTGCGGCCATAGGAACACATTCTTGGCTGTCTGCTGACTGATGGTACTTGCTCCGCGCTTCCGTTTCCGTTTTTCGTTCTCCTTCATCGCTTTCTCTATCTCGATGAAGTCGAATCCGTTGTGTTCGGCAAAGCGGTTGTCTTCGGAGGCGATGACCGCCATCGGCAGGTGAGGAGATATTTTATCAAAAGAAACCCACGTGTGTTTCCACGTGGGTTTATCTCCTGACGCAAGCTGCTGTACACTTCGGATGACCATCAGCGGAGTGACATACACCGGCATAAAGCGGTAGACGATCACAGCCAGAATGGTAGATGCAAAGAAGAAAATCAGCAGGTTGCGCGCATAACGCAATATTTTTTTAATTGGAAGCGGCCTGTGCATCTTTAATCATCTGCTCACTTGCGTACATGTAAACTTCTACACGACGATTCTGTTCTCTTCCGGCAGCTGTGTCGTTGCTGGCGATAGGATCGCTTTCGCCCATTCCCTGCACACCTTTAATCTGGTTGGAAGAAACGCCGCAGTTTAACAGGTAGCTGGCTACACTCTGTGCACGTTCCTGTGACAAGTTCAGATTTTTCTGACGGCTTTGTTCGGCAGTACTGTTTCTCCAGCCCTGATTGTCGGTATATCCGTAGATGGATACGTCCATGTCTCTGTTCTGGTTGAGTACGTTGTTGGCGAACTTGCTCAATGCAGACTTGGCAGCAGCACTCAGAGTTGCATTACCGGTAGTGAAAAGAATACCTGAATCGAATGTAACTTTTACTGCCTGCAATCCGTTGTTGTCAGTTATCTGCTCTACTTGTGCGCCTTCAATTTGTTTTGCTTCTGCTGCCGCTTTATCCATCTTCTTTCCGATAAGGGCACCTGTTCCTGCACCTACTGCAGTACCGATAGCCGCACCGATGGCAGCACCCTTGCCTTTACCGATAACACCGCCGAGGATAGCACCCAATGCAGCACCCGAACCACCGCCGATTGCGGCACCTTTGCCCGTATTGTTCATGCTTGCGCAGCCACTGAATATCATGGTTATACTCATGAAGAGAACCATCCATTTCATCTTGTTCATAATGCAATGTTTTTTAAATAGGTTTATAAAATAATACTTTAATAAATTAACAACGCAAAGATACATATTATTTGCCAAGGTCATACTTTTTAAGTTAAAATAACTCCGGACGATCTTTGTATATGTAAAATAACAAACGACACGACTACCTTGTTGACACGGAAGGCAGATTTAAGCATTTTTTCCTGATCATGGTGAACCATCCCAAGAGAATCAGTCCTTTGGCAATCGTTGTGACGCATACTGCCCACCAGATACCTTCTACTCCCATGCCCATCCGTACAAACAGGATGGCAAGCGGAATGCGCATATAGTTGCATACAATGCTGACAATGGCAGGAGGCACGGTACGCCCGATGCCGTAGAACACTCCCTGCATCGCGATTTCGAGCATCATAAACAGCTGCGAATATCCGTCGATACGCAGAAATACACCTCCGGCTTCGTAAGCTGCCTGTTCGGGGACAAAGATCGAAAAGACCTCATTGCCGTAAAAGACAAACAGCAGCGTGCAGAAAGTTCCGAAGATTCCCGTCATCCATAGGGTGGTGTGCCAGGCTTTCAGTACCCGTTCTATTCGTCCGGCGGCGAAGTTCTGGGCAATAAAGGCGCTAAGTGCGGTGGAGAAACCTTGGGAGGTATTCCAGGTGATGGCTTCTATCTGACCGCCGGTGGTGAAAGTCATCAGTCCGATGTGTCCGCCCTGTTCGGATGCGGTACGGCAGAGGAACATATTGACGAAGGCGAACAGGGTGTTTAGGGTAGCTACAGGCAGACCTAGTTTCAGAATACGCCGTGTGTACTTCTTCTTCAGTCGGGAGAAGAAGGGGAAACCGCCGAGCAGGGCGTCTTTGCGGAAACGCAGCTGATAGATGAAGATGGCGAAAACCGTTGCCTGCGAGAGCCATGTAGCGTAGGCGGCACCGTTTGTTCCCAGTCCGAAGCCGAAGATAAACAGAGGGTCGAGAATGATATTCATAATCAGTCCCGTCCCACTGATGTAAAATGGAATTTTGCTTCGTCCCGCTGCATTATAGATACCTGTGAAGGCAGCAGACAGGAATATGAACGGCAATGCGGTGGAAATAATCCGCAGGTATTCGATGGCATTGGCTGTGATGTGCTCTTCTAGTTCATAGATGCGGATGATGGGGCTTGCGAACATGAAAAGCAGTCCGCCCCAGCAGATCGAAATGATCAGAGCAATCGTGATATTGTGTGAAGCGAACTGGCGGGCATCTTCCTGATTCTGCGCACCGATGGATTGGCCTACGCTGACTTCGGACCCTACCTTATTTAATAAGGAGATAGAACCGGACATCCACGTCAGGATTCCTACCGAACCGATGGCGGCTACAGCCTCACTGCCCAATCGTCCTACCCATGCCATGTCTGTAAGGCTGTATGCCATCTGTATAAACGACGTTGCCATGATAGGCATCGCCAGATTGAAAAGTTGGCGGTTGATAGGGCCGTGTGTCAGATTCTTAATTCCTTGCATATCATTTTTTCTATTTAAAAGGAGGCGCAAAGATACATAAAATTACTATCTTCGCACATCAAATATTCATTAATCAAAGTATACAGATACTATGAAACAGAAATTCTCTTCTCTTTTTGTATTGCTGGTCCTGCTATTGACAGGTCTGCAAGTCTCGGCACAAAGTACGCCAAAACCATTTGATATTGAACAGCCTTCTCTTCGTGTTTTCCTGCCGGCACCGGAACTGGCGACAGGTCGTGCTGTGGTAGCCTGTCCGGGTGGAGGATACTCCGGTCTGGCGGTCAATCACGAAGGGTATGATTGGGCGCCGTATTTCAACAAACAAGGAATTGCATTGATTGTTCTCAAATACCGGATGCCGAAAGGCGACCGCACCCTCCCGATCTCCGATGCCGAAGCAGCCATGAAAATGGTACGTGACAGCGCTGACGTATGGAATCTGAATCCGAATGATATTGGTATCATGGGATCTTCTGCCGGAGGCCATCTGGCTTCGACCATCGCTACACATGCGCCTGAAGCACTTCGTCCCAACTTCCAGATTCTCTTTTATCCGGTGATCACGATGGACAAATCTTTCACCCACATGGGCTCTCATGACAATCTGTTGGGTAAGGACGCTTCTGCCGATTTGGAAAAAGAATTCTCCAACGAGAAGCAAGTGACCAAAGAGACTCCCCGTGCTTTCATTGTTTATAGCGATGATGACAAGGTAGTTCCTCCTGCCAACGGAGTCAACTATTATCTGGCTTTAAATAAGAAAGGTGTTCCTTCCGTTCTCCATATTTATCCTACAGGCGGACACGGTTGGGGAATCCGTGAAGATTTCCTCTACAAGAGTGAAATGCAGAACGAACTGACTTCTTGGTTGCGTAGTTTCAAGGCTCCTCGCAAAGATGCCGTCCGTGTGGCTTGCATCGGCAACAGTATTACGTTCGGAGCAGGAATAAAGAATCGCAGCCGTGACAGCTATCCTTCCGTACTGGCCCGTATGTTGGGCGACAATTACTGGGTGAAAAATTTCGGAGTGAGCGCCCGTACCATGTTGAACAAAGGAGATCATCCTTATATGAACGAACCTGCTTATAAGAATGCGTTAGCTTTTAATCCTAACATCGTCGTTATCAAACTCGGAACAAACGACAGCAAATCATTCAACTGGAAATACAAAGCAGACTTCATGAAAGATGCGCAGAACATGATCAACGCTTTCAAGGGCCTTCCTTCACAGCCGAAGATTTATCTCTGCTATCCTTCCAAAGCTTATCTTACAGGTGACGGCATCAACGATGATATTATCTCTAAAGAAATCATTCCGATGATCAAGAAGCTCGCCAAGAAAAACGACCTGTCTGTTATAGACCTCCATACTGCGATGGACGGAATGCCCGAACTCTTTCCGGACCGTATTCATCCGAACGAAAAGGGAGCGCAGGTAATGGCAAAAGCTGTCTATCAATCTATCTCTGCTTTAAAATAAAAAATATGTTACCGATCATTGAGCTTTTAACCGGATAATTGTATTGATAATATAGCCCCTGATAAAAGAAAGGAGAATATTATGATTAGAACAGTTGCTGTCTTTGTTTTTGTGTCTTTAGCTTGTGTTGCTACTGCCTTTTCTCAAACTATAGAAAAGGGGAATAAAATGGATGTGCAAAAGAAAAATAGCTCTGCGGAAGTAAGCGGACACCAGTTGCCCGAAGCAAAAATCATAGAACCGAAGTTACCGGATATAGAGGCTAAAAAACTTGCAACAGATGATAAGTCCATGCAGACATACGGTCTGACACCTTCAAGTCCTGCATCGGGCTTATCTCCCTATTTTTACGATTTTCCTGCATTGCTGGAAAGTAATCCGGCATTGACGGATTTTTATAATTTTCGTCAGCATTCTATGAATGGACAGTTTTCTTTTATTGGGAGTGCAGAACAAAAGACTTATCTGGGATTGGGGCAATATGTAGCGGTAAATGCCGGAATGCGCTGGATTCCTTCTCAAAGATTTTTCGTTGAAGCGGGAGGAACCTTAAGCCGGCAATTCTATTTGGCTTTGCCTATAGCGAGACAAGACATAGCAGGAATATATACGAGAATTCATTATTCTTTAGCCAGAAATGTCCGGTTAAATGTCTGGGGACAATATTTTATGGGGGGAAATACACCCCCTCCGGTTTACAATCCGTTATTTCCACATACAGGGGTAGGAGCTTCTATCTCGGTCGATGTGAAAAAGAATACGGAAGTAAGTGTCGGTGCGGAATACCAGTATGACAAGAATTCAAGGGAATGGAAAATGGAAACGTCAGGCCGTGTATCCATTGGCTTTTGACACATATTTCATCATTCATTTGGTTCTGTTATTTATTTCCCATATCTTTGACGCATTAAAATTATAATGTTTCATTAAAACTAGTGGATGTTTAACTCATCATTTATTACATCGGATTTGGTCTGATAAGAATCTGTTCACTTTAACAGATTCGAACTTTCATACTTTCGGATAATCTTTCCGGAAGTGATTCTCCTATATTATATAACTTTAGTTTTTATACCCGCATACAATAGCAAAAGCATTGTTGTGCTTTCACGTGTATGCTATATACATTAAGATAATGAGTAACGAAAATAATAATCTGTCATTATATGGTTGGAGTGATAATCTATTCCGGCAAAAACAAATCTCACAATTTAAAGATATGTCTCATGGACGAATCATCGTGACACATAAAACCTGTTATGAAGTAGTTGCAGAGGATGGCGTATATTTGTGTGAGTTAACAGGAAATATGATTTATGGCAGAATGCCTGATGAATACCCTTGTACGGGCGATTGGGTGATTTTTCAGCCATTTGATGCAAATAAAGGGATTATAGTTGATACGTTGCCTCGTGAACGGGCGTTGTATCGCAAGAAGAACGGAACGGTAGCCGACCGGCAGGCCATTGCTTCTTACGTCGATAAAGCATTTATTGTGCAAAGCCTTGATGATAATTTCAATGTTCGCAGAGCGGAACGTTTCATAGCCCAGATAATGGAAGAAAATATCAAACCAGTATTGGTGCTCAATAAAGCCGATTTAGGTTGTGACAGGCAGAAAATAGATGAAGCGATCAAACACATTGCCCGTCAGTTTCCTGTATTTATCACAAGTATTTGTCAACCTCAAACGATTCTCCGGTTGCGGGAATCCATAACAAAAGGCGAAACGGTCGTGTTTGTCGGCTCTTCGGGTGTCGGCAAGAGTTCACTGGTGAATACCCTTTGCGGGAAATCGGTACTGAATACTTCCGATATAAGCCTGTCTACAGGGAAGGGACGGCATACTTCGACTCGTCGGGAAATGGTATTGGTGGATGGCTCAGGTGTTTTAA
This sequence comes from uncultured Bacteroides sp., assembly GCA_947646015.1. Lineage (GTDB taxonomy): Bacteria > Bacteroidota > Bacteroidia > Bacteroidales > Bacteroidaceae > Bacteroides. The sequence goes on from CANSEY010000035.1 coordinate 28,926, forward strand.
TCGACACTCCGGGTGTTCGGGAATTTGGTTTGGCGATTGACAATCCCGATTCGCTTGCCGAAATGTTTGAAATATCCGACTATGCGGAATCATGCCGTTTCAGCGATTGTAAGCATATCGACGAGCCGGGTTGTGCTGTTTTAGAAGCGGTACATAATGGTACGTTAGATCATAAGGTATATGAGAGTTATCTGAAACTCAAACGAGAAGCATGGCATTTCTCCGCTTCCGAACATGAAAAACGTAAGAAGGAGAAATCCTTTACGAAACTCGTAGAAGAAGTGAAGAAACGCAAGGCTAATTTCTAAAGAACTATTGAAGCAGGGAATGCCGGTACTTTATCAGACAAGGTGATACTGTATGACGGCTTCTCTGCTTCTTATTGTTTGGTAAGAGTTTACGGCAACTATTCTCTTGCTTTTAGAGTAAAGGCATTTCAACTCTTGTGACATGTTCCTCTTCGGGTACATCCGGATTGCTGTAATAATATTCTATTGATGTTCCCGAAGCCTTATATCCATTTGTTTTTATCCATTCGGTCATCTCATTGTACAGCTGTGCCAGTTCATTGTAATTTCCTCTATGCAGACATACGACTATTCTTCTGGCGGGGAGGATGACAGACTGTATTTTTTCGTCACCCTGTAAAGGTTTCGAAGATTTCAGTCCGATAATCATTTCTATACGATCTTCGGTCAGGCTTTCAAAGTCGGGGTATTCTACGAAGGGGATATCCGTGGTTACTTCTCCCTGTTTCTTGAATAAAGAGTCTATTCTTACAAAATTTTCTCCGATAGCCTGTGACATACCTTTCATGTTGGTTTGTACTTCAATAGCCAAAGCAGGCTGTTCCGGCTGCTGTAAAAGCATGATTTCTGATATCTTTGCCATAGATTCTGTTTTAATGGTGATTATTTCCGTATGACCGGTATATATATTTCTGTTAGTAATTCCGACGTTTCCGTGGTGGACGGATGATTCATATACATCTCAAAGCTGAATGTGCTTTGGGGATGGTATTTACTTTTCGGAAACCATTCCTCATAAATGCTCCTGTACACTTTGTGTAAAGAAGAATAGCTCCCCGTATGTCTGAACACGGCATATCGCCCTCCGGGAATTTGCATGATTCCCGGTACCGGTCTCGCTTTAGTATCATCGCGAAGGGTGATGCCCAGATAGAACCGGCACTTCTCCGTAGGCGTAATCGACGGATCGTCCATGCTAAGGCTGATAAACTTGTCATATCGTGGGTCTGCTTCATACTGTTCGGCATGATGCAGTAGTTTATTCCAAAGTAATCTGTATTTTAGTTTGTTTTTATACGCTTCACCCACTTCGATGCAGAATATCTTTATCGGGCTGATCACTTTTATCTCCGGTTTTATGTTTGTTGCCGGATTTTCACCGTTCGGTCTGTGCTTCTCTCTGTATTGAGAAGTTGATATACCAAAATGTTTCTTAAAAGCTTTGGCGATACTGTATTTAGTCTGATAACTCGTTTGCTCTATGATTTGCTTTAGCGTATAGTCCGTAGAGATCAGCAGATGTGCAACGTGTTCCATGCGCAAACGCTGTATGTAACTGCCGATATTCTCTCCGGTAGCGGTGCGGAACACTCTTCTGAAATGAAATTTGGACAGTCCGCTCATCGAACTCAGCGTGTCGGTATCCAGTACCTCCGTCAGATGACCGTTGATGTACACTATTATGTTCTGAATCATCTTATGATGAAGGCTGCTTGTCTCTTGCTTTTGCCGCCATCTGTTCAGTGTGGGAAGGCGTTTGTCCAGTATCTCCCTCAGCTCTTTCGGAGAATAGTCCGTGTCTGCGTATTCATTATATTTATCTGTATATTTTATCCAGATGTCGATCATTTCCCACATGGATATATCGACAATGTATTTCCCATCCTTCAGGCAGTAATAACAAAACTCATCACTCCTCGAACCGTCGGAGTTGGTGCCTAAATATTCCTCCACGTCGAAGCGGAGCGGCATTCCGCAGCTTTGGCAATATCTTTTATTTATTTCTGATTCAACCATTTGACTAATCTTGCATTCTTTGCAAAAATAAGCTATTTTTTCAGTAAACAGTTGTCCGGAATAGCCATCTTTTTATTAACAAATGTTCATTTCCGCTATTTCTTAAAGTTGTATCTTTGCTGCGCTTTTATAATATATAAGGTAAAGATGGAAACAATAACTGGAAAAAGAAGTTTATCATTCTATGAGCCGATTGTTTGGTGTAGGTCTGTTTGTCATCAATTCGATATTGGATATGTTTTGGGCTTTATGTAGAGTCTTATATTTATGTTCTGTGTATATTAATAAAAAAACCTCTGATAATCAATGATTATCAGAGGTTTTTTTACTCCGTGATCCAGCTGGGGCTCGAACCCAGGACCCCAACATTAAAAGTGTTGTGCTCTACCTGCTGAGCTACTGAATCAATCCTTTATGCTTTCTTTCGAATTGCGGGTGCAAAGGTAGAACATTTTTTTAGAACTCCAAAGCATTTCAAACATTTTTCTTATCTTTGTGCCATTATCAACAATATACAATCATTAATATATGGCTGACGATAAAAAAATCATCTTCTCAATGGTGGGAGTGAGCAAAGCTTTCCAACCAAATAAAAATGTACTGAAAGACATTTACCTGTCGTTCTTCTATGGAGCGAAGATTGGTATTATCGGTCTGAACGGTTCCGGTAAATCTACCTTATTGAAGATTATCGCGGGTCTGGAGAAATCCTATCAGGGAGAAGTGGTCTTCTCTCCGGGATATTCTGTGGGCTATTTGGCACAAGAACCTTATCTGGACGACACAAAGACAGTAAAAGAAGTAGTAATGGAAGGTGTGCAACCGATCGTTGACGCACTGGCAGAATACGAAGAAATCAATCAGAAATTCGGTTTGCCCGAGTATTATGAAGATCAGGACAAGATGGATATACTTTTCGCCCGTCAGGGAGAATTGCAAGATATCATCGACGCAACTGATGCATGGAATCTGGACAGTAAACTGGAACGTGCGATGGATGCGCTCCGTTGTCCGCCCGAAGATCAGCCGGTGGTGAATCTCTCCGGAGGTGAACGCCGTCGTGTCGCTCTTTGCCGTTTGTTGTTGCAGAAACCGGACATCCTGTTGCTCGATGAGCCTACCAACCACTTGGATGCTGAATCTATCGACTGGCTGGAACAACATTTGCAGCAATACGAAGGTACAGTTATCGCCGTAACTCACGACCGTTACTTCCTTGATCACGTTGCCGGATGGATTCTCGAACTCGACCGTGGCGAAGGTATCCCTTGGAAGGGAAACTACTCATCCTGGCTGGAACAGAAGACCAAACGGATGGAAATGGAAGAAAAGACCGCCAGCAAGCGTCGTAAAACACTGGAACGTGAGTTGGAATGGGTGCGCATGGCTCCGAAAGCTCGTCAGGCGAAAGGAAAAGCCCGTCTTAATTCATACGACAAGTTGCTGAATGAAGACTTGAAGGAGAAAGAAGAGAAGCTGGAAATCTTTATCCCGAATGGTCCCCGTCTGGGTAATAAGGTAATCGAGGCAAAACACGTAGCGAAGGCATACGGCGACAAACTGCTGTTCGATGATCTGAACTTTATGCTTCCTCCTAACGGTATTGTCGGTGTCATCGGTCCTAACGGTGCAGGAAAAACAACTCTTTTCCGTCTGATTATGGGATTGGAAACGGTAGATAAAGGTGAGTTTGAAGTAGGAGAGACCGTAAAGGTATCCTATGTAGACCAGCAGCATAAAGACATTGACCCGAACAAGAGCGTCTATCAGGTAATCTCCGGTGGTAATGATTTGATCCGTATGGGTGGACGTGATATCAATGCACGTGCGTACCTGTCCCGTTTCAACTTTGCCGGTGCCGATCAGGAAAAACTTTGTGGTGTTCTTTCCGGTGGTGAAAGAAACCGTCTGCATCTGGCGATCGCTCTGAAAGAAGAAGGTAACGTTCTGCTGCTCGATGAGCCGACCAATGACATTGACGTGAACACCCTTCGTGCTTTGGAGGAAGGTTTGGAAGACTTTGCAGGGTGTGCGGTAGTCATCTCTCACGACCGTTGGTTCCTTGATCGTATCTGTACGCATATCCTCGCTTTTGAAGGAGACTCTAATGTATTCTACTTTGAAGGTTCCTATTCAGAATATGAGGAAAACAAATTGAAGCGTCTAGGCAATGAAGAGCCGAAGCGTGTTCGTTATAGAAACCTAATGACTGACTAGTATTTGCTGACAGATTACAAGTTAAATCTCACTTAATATACGAAAGTGAAAGGCTCTGCAAACATTGCAGGGCCTTTATTGTTTTCGAAAGCAATAAAATGTTTATCTCTCTTAAAAGAATGTAGCATAATTGTCATCTAAGTCTAAATAATATTAATTATCTTTGTGCACAGTTTCAATGAAACAAACAATTAGTATTAACTAATAAATTACATTATGTTGAAGAGAATGCGGTCTTTTTTAGTGGTCGTAATGTTACTGATTACTGCTACGATGAGTGCGCAAGTTACCACAGCAAGTATGAGTGGTAAAGTAACAGCACAAGATGAACCTATTATTGGAGCAACGATCGTTGCTATTCACGAGCCCTCCGGTACCCGCTATGGTACAGTGACCAATGTCAGTGGGCAATTCAATCTGCAAGGTATGCGTACAGGCGGTCCTTACAAAGTCGAAATCACCTATGTCGGCTATCAGTCAGCCATTTACAAGGGCATCCAGTTGTCATTAGGAGAAAACTACGTATTGAATGTTTCTTTGAAAGAAAGTTCAGAGTTGTTGGATGAAGTAGTAGTAACAGCACCAAAAACTATCGAAAAAATAGGTACTGTTACTAATGTAAGTGAACGTCAGATGAACACTTTACCTACTATTAACAGAAGTATAACAGATTTCACAAAGCTCTCTCCTTATGCAGGTGGAAGCAGTTCTTTTGCGGGGCGTGATGGACGTTATAACAATATAACGATTGATGGTGCTTCGTTTAATAATAGTTTCGGATTAAGTTCTAATAATTTACCTGGAGGAGATTCTCAACCCATATCTTTAGATGCAATCGATGAGATTACTGTAAATGTCTCTCCTTACGATGTTAAATATTCCAACTTCACAGGTGCTTCTATTAATGCTGTAACAAAAAGTGGAACAAACTCATTTTCGGGTACTGCATATACCTATCATAAACCAAGAGGATTTGCAGGGAGCTCTATTGACGGTGAGGATATTCTTAAAGCAAAAGAATACAACTCTCATTCATATGGTGTAACTTTTGGAGGTCCAATCATTAAGAATAAGCTTTTCTTCTTCTTGAATGCTGAAATTGAAAATAAGGAAACTCCGGGGGTAACTTGGCTTCCTAATCAAGATCAAAATGGAACAGGGGATAGCGGAAAACGTATCTCACGTACTTGGGTGGGTGATATGCGTACTATCAGTGACTTTGTTAAAACTAAATATGATTATGACCCCGGACAGTATGAGAACTTCAATAATTTCCAAAGTGATAATTGGAAGTTAATGGCTCGTATTGATTGGAATATACATCAGAACCATAAGTTGACAGTGCGTTTTAATTCTGTTTCCTCAGAAGATGACAGAGAAGTAAGCGCTAAGTCCACTATTATAACTAGTACTAATTCTAATCGTTATGGTTTGGATGCCTTTTCTTTTGGTAATTCAAACTATAAGATGAAAAACGTAGTAACATCGATAACAGGCGAGTTAAATAGTCGTTTCTCGAATAATGTTCAGAATAAACTGTTAGCCACATATACTCATATTAGTGATACACGCGAGCAGAAAGGCTCTGATTTTCCTTTTGTCGATATATATAAGGACGGAAAGCAATATATAACTTTAGGTACAGAAGTGTTTACTCCTAATAATCAGGTTATCAATAATGTATTTAGTCTTGTTGATAATGTGAGTATATCATTAGGAAAACATGAATTGCTTGCTGGCGTTTCTTTTGAGCGCCAATATTTTAAAAATTCTTATTTGAGAGGCCCTTACGGATATTATCGTTATGATTCAATGGATGATTTTATGCAGGGAAAAGTACCTACCATTTATGGTATTACATATGGGTATAATGGTAATGATGCTCCAGGTTCTGAGTTGACATTCGGAATGGCTGGTGTGTATGCCCAAGACGTATGGTCTCTTACTCCTAATTTTCGTTTGACTTATGGCTTACGTCTGGATATGCCAATATATATGAATTCATTGGATTCTAACAAGTCAATAGAGGAATTAGCTTTTGTAAATAATACTCATGTCGATATTTCTAAGTGGCCGAAGACGCAAGTCTTGTTTTCGCCAAGAGTCGGTTTTAATTGGGATGTAAAAGGTGATCGCTCCGTAATTGTATCAGGAGGTACAGGAATCTTTACTGGATTGTTACCTTTTGTATGGTTCACTAATCAACCAAGTAATTCGGGCTTATACCAAAATATGGTAGAGTATAATACACAAAAAAATCCGGGCTCTTTACCTGCTGACTTTGGTTTTAATCCTAATTATAGAGAAACTCTGCAGAAATATCCCAGTTTATTTCCTTCTACACCTTCAGAGCAAGCACCTGATGTTATAGCATATGTAGATCCTAAGTTTAAGATGCCGCAAGTTTGGCGTAGTAATTTGAATGTGGATATTCAACTGCCGTATGATTTTATGTTATCTGTTGGAGCAATGTATACAAGAGATATTTATAATGTTGCGCAGATCAATATGAATGAGGCTGAGCCTACGGGTGTGTATAATGAACAACCGGATCGTATTTATTGGGCTTCAAAAAAATACGAGTATAATGATTATACTAATGGTAAGAATGTAGTAGTAAAACTTTCTAATGGAGAAGATAAAGGATATCAATATTCTTTTAATGCTATTTTGACAAAGAAATACGATTTTGGTTTTACAGGGTCTATCGGCTATACTTATACAATGGCTAAAGATCTGACTGCAAATCCTGGGTCAGCACCTAATTCAGCATGGCAAAATAATGTGGCAGTAAATTCATTGAATGATCCTGGAGTATCTTATTCTTTATTTTCTACGCCCCATCGTATTATTGCTAATGCTTCTTATGAAATTAATTATGCTAAATGCTTAAAGACAACGTTCTCGTTATTTTATTCAGGATATCATACAGGACGTTATTCCTATACATATTATAATGATATGAATGGTGATGGCAATTATTCGGATTTAATATACGTGCCTAACTCTCAGGATGAAATGACCTTTGTTGATATTACAGATAAAAGTGGTGCTATTACTTATTCTGCTGTAGATCAAGCTAAAGATTTTTGGGATTTTGTGAACAATGATTCTTATCTTAAAGATCGTAAGGGAAAATATGTGGAACGTAATGGATCTTTAACACCTTGGATTAATCGCTTTGATTTTAAAATTGCTCAGGATTTTTATGCAACTTTAGGTGGGCGTAAATATGGAATACAGGTTAGCCTTGATATGCTGAATGTAGGAAATATGATTAATTCAAAATGGGGAGCATATCAATCTTGTGGTCTCAAGAGTTATGACAATGTACAGTTATTAAAAACTGCTAGCAAAGTTGGTGAACCCTTGACTTACCAGATAAATGCTAATTCACGTGAAGCTTTTAAAGAAAGATCATCATGGCAATATACCAATACCATTGGTAGTGCATGGTCTATGCAATTAGGAGTAAAAGTTACTTTCTAATACAAGTTTTAAAGTTAAAAAGAAGGATTTTATTTTAATGGGAAGCCAGTTAATTCATAATGAGTTAACTGGCTTTTTTGTAGCCTTTCTATATAGTGATATACAGCGTAAGGTTTATAACCTCATTCTCATCACCACCGGATTATGATCACTATACTCCAAATCCGGAGAGAAGTAATCTACCCCTTGAAACTCAGACGAATGGAGGATATAGTCGATTCTCAGCAGATGCTTGAAATATCGGAAAGTGTACATATACCCATGTCCGCAGGTCTGAAAACCATCATTCAGTTTTTCTCCTTTTACCGTTTGATATACATATGAAGAAGGGAGAGAGTTGAAGTCACCACATACCAGGGTGGGATAGGGAGAAGCGGAAATCAATTGATTGATATGTTCAGCTTGTGCGGCACGTTTCTTGAAGTTCTCGTGCAGACCATCGGCAAGGGTGAGAGCGGCACGTTCCGCACGGTCGGTATCATCCGCACGAAGTTCTTTTTCCAGTTTGCGCTTGTTGCGGCTGACTTCCGTAGTCTGCAGATGATTGTTGAACAGACGGATTGTTTGGTCGTTAATGTCGATATCACACCACAGGCTGCAGTTGTTGGAATTTGGGTAGGTGACGAGCTGCTTCTCCTTGATGGGATAACGGCTGAACACAGCCAGTTGCAAAAGACTCTCCCCGGCAGGAGAAGAAGGTACATAGTAATACGGCCATTCGGAAAGAACGGTGCGAAGACTGTCAATACCAAATTCATGATTGATCCCAAACTCTTGAAAACAGAAGATATCTACACCGAGCTCCTTCATGCAAGCAGCGATTTGCTTGCATGAGAAACCTGTGTGCTCGTGATTAAAGCTGTTAACGTTATAGGTGGCAATAGTCAGTGCTGATTCGGTGTCCCTTTCGTTTTTCTTCAGAAACGAAGATTCAGTATTCGGTTGGGAAGCCGAATCAAAAAGCGGGAACTGGAGGACACGGGTCAGATACCCCCAATTTCCCAGTATGGCGATTAAAGGAATGAAAACCCAGCATCGCCAGCGAACCATCCAATAGATGGCAGAGACGACATTAGCTAGCAAAAGTATCGGCAGAACCAATCCGATAAAGGGCATCAGCTTAAAGCCGTCCGGCGAAGCATCTCCGGCGAAGGCTCCGGCTAATGTGAAACCTGCCAGAATACTCGTCAGCAGGATAGACAGGTAGTAAAGTAATCTATATAAGGCTTTCATTTTATGGTAACCATTTATTAATCATATCCTTGAGCTTCGCTTGCGAGATCGGTTTGGCGATGAAGTCGCTGCATCCGGCATCCGTTGCAGCGATCTGATCCTGTTGATAAGCATAAGCACTTTGTGCGATAATGGGCACAGTAGGAGAGAGCTCACGAATGATCTTCGTAGCCTCCAGACCGTCGAGATTAGGCATTTTGATATCCATCAGAATAAGGTCCGGCTTCGCTTCATCGTATGAGGTAACGGCCTCCATACCGTCCCGTGCACGTATAAGCCTGTACTTTCTTCCAAGAATAGCTTTCAGCAAATCGAAGTTACTGTCCTCATCTTCCGCTATCAGAATAGTCCGCTGGCTTGGAGAGGCATTGGCGGAAATACTA
>CANSEY010000036.1 GCA_947646015.1 uncultured Bacteroides sp.
TTCGATTTGCTATAGCGATTCTTTTTTATACGGGTACTTTATCGGGGGCTTACAGATGAGAATAAGTATTTAGACATTATTAGTTGTTAATTTATCGCTATAAGGCTTATTCTTGAAGCATTAAACAACCAATTACAAACTAAAATAAGTTTTGATTAACTTGTAACTATTAACAACATTGACTATCTTTGTCGTAGAGAGATATTTGAAATTATGCAGAGCAATGCAATGTGTAGCTGGACTTCCACTACTATATCGTTACTTGCATCTTTATAAAAACACTTTTAATCGCTGATTTATAAAAGATTAAAACGAACTACACTCTTTTAATATATGAAACTAATCGTTTCAAGGCGTGAAACTAATAGCGTGTAATAGTACGGCAATCAGTTCTTCGGAACTAATTCCAAAAACATAGTAGTCGTCAATAATATAGCCAGCCCGATGCAGACTGTTATCAATAACCAGTTGATATATTTAGCTTTGGGCTTGGTATCTGCGTGCAGATTATTCAGGAAGTATTCTCTGAAGAAGAGATAAAGTCCCGGAATAGTCGCACTTGCCAAAAGGAAGTCTTCCGGAATCTGAAAGAAGTAAGTCTTGGATAATCCGATCAATGACCAGTGGCAAAGGAACAATACCAGAAACATATTTACCTTGTGTGCAAACAGCAACAGCAGTCCGATGGTAAATACCACTACAGAACAAGGCATCACTGGAGAAGTCATTTCCGGGAAAGATAGCCCGCGTGCCAACGACACCATAGGATAAATGAAAGGCATGGCCAGCAACACATAAGATAGCAGATCATATTTGTGTGTACGTTCGAAAGTCGTATATCCGGTGATCGCATCCCATATCCAGATAATAGCCATCACTCCCCAGAACATCGCCATTACTCCGTTATAGCTGCGTTCTTCGCAGTAGATAAAGTAATAGACAATGGAAATCCACGAATAAAGACCTATCATATAAATCTTCATTCCCATCTTCACCCACGGACGTGGTTTGCTGATCAGCAATGCGGTCAGCACAATGCCGATCAGAATGACAATAATCTGCAAAAGCCAAGTGGCTGAATTATAATACGCAATTGTTCTCCAAAAAATCTCCATAAAAGTAGTTTAATTAATGTCTTGTTAAAGAAAAGGCTCTGTGCGGGAACAGGAACATCGGGAATGTAGCTCCGACCGCAAGCATGAAAATTACTGTACTTGCCACCAAAGTGTTGGAGAAGAACATCTCCTGCATCTTTATATACTTATCATGCAGTTCCGGTTTATTCGCTGTCTGCAAGCACATAATAAGAGAGAATACCATGTTGTACGCAAATTTTCCCGGAATCATCGGGAGCAATGCGGGAATATACAGCACCGTCATCGGGCAATATACCCGCTTTCCGAGCCATAAGCTGCCGAAGCCGATCACTAATCCACCGAATAAAGAAGCCGTAGCAATATCTACACCCAAGTAAGTCATCAGACAGAAACGGCACGCATGTCCCAATGCCGCCAATATTGCAATCATTTTAAATGCACGCAACGGAGGATCGGAAATTGCGCCAAATCCGATACCTGCTATCGCTGCAAAGAAACCATCAGAAAGAATATCAAGTGCTACCATATCAAATTAAACTGTTTTTTACCATTAATAATGTAAAGGAAAGGCCGATGGCAATGCTGACAATCAGCAAAGAGGCTTCTGTCAAACGGGCAAATCCTGTCAAAACGTATCCTTCGACAACATCAATCACTCCATTAATCAAAGGAACACCGGGTACAAGATATAGGACGCTGGTTGCCAGTGCAATCTCGGAAGTTGTGTCGAAAATCAAGGCGGTAGAAGCACAGAGCGACGCGACGAAGGCCGAAACAATGAATATAATATAATGATTCATTTTCTTCTTTTGCATCTGCTGTTTCAGGTATAATCCTGTAATAGTGGCGGAGAAAACGATTCCCATTGAGATTAAGTCGCCGCCAAACAGTTTGCAGAATGACGCATTGGCAAAGCCTACCAATATCAAAACGAACAGAGGATGTATCATCGGAGCAGAGACTATCTTTTTGTATTTCTCTTTCAGTTCTTCCAACGATAACTGTTTGTCTACTGCTTCCCAACTCAAAGCGCTTAGTTCGGAGTTATGCTCAAAACTGATGGGATGTGCAGGAATATCTATAACCTCGTTGCAGGCTTCGTTTGTCTCCTTATCGATGATAGTAAGAATGATATTTTTATGAAATACGCCCAGTTTGACATCTAAGCCAAAAGCTTCTCCGATACGTTTGGAATTGCGTACAACACGGGAGGTATGTACCCCCGCTCCCATTAGATGGGCTGAATATTCGGCTATGAATTTACCTATAGATAATAAAGATTCGCTTGTCTTCATGTATGTGATATTTTTAAATCGGCTGCAAAAGTACAAAAAAGAGTAATAGCAGGAAAGGTAAAACACAAAAAATAAATACCTTTGCCTCCATTAAAAAAATGACTCATGAACAACCAATTTACATATCCGAAAGAGAAAATACGTTTTGCCATCCTGACTTTCTTCTTTGCTCAAGGACTTTGTATGGCAAGCTGGGCAAGCCGTATCCCGGATTTCAAAGATGTATTTGCAGCCAATTATGCATTTTATTGGGGGCTGATTTTATTTATGATACCGGTCGGCAAGTTTGTAGCAATTCCTTGGGCGGGTTATCTTGTATCTAAATTAGGGAGTCGCACAATGGTACAAGTCAGCATTTTGGGATATGCCATGTCCTTACTTTGTGTCGGATTGGCTCATGAAGTCTATTTGCTGGGATTCCTGCTTTTTTGTTTCGGAGTGTTCTGGAACTTGTGCGATATATCGTTCAATACGCAAGGGATCGAAGTGGAGCGCTTGTATGGTAAGACAATCATGGCAACTTTTCATGGGGGATGGAGCTTGGGAGCCTGTACCGGAGCACTTATTGGCTTCGTGATGATTCTGACGGGCACCTCTCCTGTCTGGCATTATATGCTGATAGCCGCTATTATCCTTATCATAGTACTGGCAGGACGAAAATATCTGCAAGAAACAACGCTTCCTATAAATGAAAATCCGAAAGCGGGCTTTGAGACAACAGACAAAGCGGTTGATAAAGCTCCGAATGGATTCCGTCTGTTATTCCAAAAGCCGGAAATGCTCCTTTTACAATTAGGTTTAGTCGGATTATTCGCGCTCATCGTAGAGAGTGCCATGTTCGACTGGAGCGCTGTTTATTTTGAATCGGTTGTCCATGTGCCTAAATCATTGCAAATCGGCTTCCTTGTATTTATGGTCATGATGGCTACGGGACGATTCCTGACGAATTATGCTTACCAGCTTTGGGGGAAGAAAAAAGTATTGCAATTGGCAGGCAGCCTTATTTGTATCGGCTTCTTCATTTCCGCATTGTTGGGCAATACGTTTGAGTCAATGGCAATGAAAGTGATCATTAATTCATTAGGCTTTATGCTGGTCGGACTAGGTATCTCATGTATCGTACCTACTTTATATAGCTTTGTAGGGGCCAAGTCAAAGACGCCCGTCAGCATTGCGCTCACTATCCTGTCGAGTATCAGTTTTATTGGTTCGCTGGTCGCTCCTTTGCTTATAGGCGCTATTACACAGGCATTTGATATTCGTATTGCTTACATGATTATAGGTATATTGGGAGGTTGTATCGTACTTATCGTCAGTTTCTGCAACGCATTCGATATTCGGGAAGAAAACAAACTGTAGATATATAAAACACAGTCTCTCACAGTACTTGATCACTCAAGCGTCTGTGAAAGACTGCGTCAATCTTTTTACTAACCTTAACTAACCTAACTTCTATCTAATCTAACTACAAAATGTTCGAAAAATCTTTTATACTACTAACAATTCTATCCTTTAAATCTTGGTTTTCAACCAGTGAAAAGTCGCAGGCAACATCTGCCGGAGCCAATAATACGGCCTTAGCTTCTTCTGCATCTGCTATCTGTTCCGGGTGTTCCCTGAAATAAGTTTCCCATTGGGAAGCTGCTTCCGGAGTTACACCCAGTACATAATTGATGAAATCATCATCCGTCAAAAAATCCTTTACCTTAGAGCACATATCGCATCCTTTTTAAGCGTTTACATAGATAGGACGCTGTTACTCTGTGTATGTACTCAACCAAATATCCTTTTTACTAAAATTAACTTGCCAGACTACGCAATTTTGTCAATCCACGGTGCATCAGGTTGCGTACAGACTGATAGTTCATATTCATAATCTCACAAATATCCTCGTATTTCTTTTCTTCTATATAATATAATGTAAGTGCTTCACGCTGCCGGGGAGAAAGCTGGTCCAGTAAACGCTTCACCAGCGAGAACTCATTTTTGCGTTGCTCTTCTTCCATATAGTCATCTTCTACGTCTGTGGGAGCTACTGCATTTACATCTTCTATGGCTGTATCAGACATATACATACGTTTGCGGAGTTCATCGCAGAGTTTGTTCTTTAATGAGATGAACAAATAAGACTTCAAATTATCAATAGTTCCCAATTCATCCTTTTTAGTGTAGAGCTTAACGAAAATATCGTGGATGCAATCTTTCAGTAACTCTTTATCAATGGTCAACTTCAATCCGTAATTAAAAAGAATGTTGATGTGCAAATCATATAGCTGCGAAAAAGCTGCCATATTTCCCGCTTGAAAAGAAGCGAGTAAAGTGTCGGTTGAATTATTAGTCTGTTCCATCATAGCATTAATTCGATTGATTTGATGTTGCAAAGCTAAGCAGAACTGACCTCAACCACCGGTAAAATCTGGTTTGTAGGTTGAAAAAATAAGTATCATGTTTTATAACACTCTTTTGTTAGAAATTACCTATAAAATGGAAAAATCCCGCTGATCAGTCATCAGCGGGATTTTTTGTTTCAGAGTTTATGGAACCAATAAATACCTTCTTTCTTATCCGGTACCTTTAATTTGTATACTCCATTAATTTTCAATGATTTATCTATAACGATCATCTTCCCTGAACCGGGATGTATGTACTTTAAGATATACTTTCCGGACGATAATTGAACAGGAATTTCTGTTCCGGACTTGGAATAAATGATACTGCCGATATCAGATTTTACCATTTTCTTATAGTTGTCGGTATCGGTTTCTTCCACTTCCATAGCCGCTGCATCCTTCAGGAATGCTTTATCTGTGCACGGGATTACAGGACATGAACCGCCGGCCATGAATACAGCCCATCCCATAGCCGGATAATTCTGTGCGTAGAAGGTTACGGCTTTCTCCGGGAACTTCTGACGATATTCGTGGACAGCCTTGTAGGCTTCGGTGAAAGTGACCTTTCCGACTTTCATCTTACGCATATGTTGGCGGGGAGCCATGTTCTTCCCTCCTTCCGGTGCAAAGACTCCATCCGTTTTATAGTGCCAGTAGCGGATATCAATAATATCCACCACAGCCGCACGCTTCGGATCGGCAAGGATGGCGTCCTGTACATCTTTTGTGGTACTTAATGCTACTTTGGCTTTCTTTCCGGTTTCTGTTTCCCATTCGGCAATCACATCCAGCCAAAACTGTACAAAATGTAGTGGACCTGTAAATTCTGCACTTGTCAACTGAATGACATTCGGGTTATCAGCAAAGTTGTTCAGACACTGGCGGATATATTGTCTGTGTAACTCACGGCGAACCGGATGAGTGATATCATAAAACATATCTGCAACAAAGATTCGTTTGTCTCCGGCAAACGGAGCAGGTTCCGGAAATCCGGTCTGGTTGATATTATTGGTGCTTCTCCACGGACAATCTACCCAGTGTGCACCTGCTTCCAGAATATTGTGCTGGAAATAGTTCTCATGGAATAGCAATAGTCCGTCTTTACTTCCTTTTTCGGCAAACTCTTTCAATCGTGACCAATACCATGCATTAGGGCGGTTCAGATCATATTTGCTCAGTCCTTCCCAGGCAGTACCCTGACCGTTGCGTCCGAAAGGTTGTTCGTAGAAAGGCCCCCATACATCTCCGTCACGACGGCGCACTCGTTCATGATCATCCCGGCGACGGTCATACCAAAGTCCGTAGTTTTGATCAAATACCAATATATTCTTTTGTTTCATATAGCCGATTACGGAATCGATGCGATCTGTCAGTCCCAATCCTTCACGTCCGGGGACAAAACGGGTGATGGCAGGGCTTGCTTTTTTCAGAAAGCTGGTTTTAAGTTTTCCATTCCACCAAGGGGTGGTATGGCTACCTCCTACCAACAAAGTACCGTCCATTTGGATACGTCCTTTTGCTATAGTTACTTCCGGTTGTGCCGATGTCTTGTTCGGAGTTACCTTCTTTTCTTTCATATCATCGATTGATTTTACTCCGGACATAGCTATTGAAGGAGCAAAGGCTCCTTGTTCAATCCAGTGTTCCAATGTCAGGCGGGGATTGTAAGCCTCTTTGGCCAGTTCCATAGCAACTTCAACGGTCGGACTGCTGGTGGCGCTTGTATTCCTTGGCAAGATACGGGCACGTTCTGCACATTTCTTCTGCAAACGATCCTCCAATTGAGCATAGAAAATGCTTCGGGGCTGCACATGATTGTTTGATTGTGCCCATTCGCCGTCACCGGAGAACTGTGCCCAACATCCGTACGCACGGTTCATGGCATCTTTTGCCGGAGCATAACACTCTATTTCTGCAGCGGTACATTGCCAGAACAGACTATTTGCTGTATTCCAACCCGCTCCGTTCTTGTCCTGTCCCAAATTCTTGAAACTCAGATTATGCCCGTCTATATTAACCACGTCAAACAATAAACCGCACGCCCATGCGTCAATAGATCCGCTGAAACCTAAAGACTCATATGAATCACATTGTACGAAAGCATTCGGTCCGGCAGCACAATATCCGGCTGCAAAGTCATGAATACCCTGTTCTGAATAGCAGCGCTGGAAAAGTGTCAGTTGTCCTAAAGTATAGAAAGTACAGCGGCGCATTCCTCCGATTTCAGAAACAGGTTCCCGTGAGATACAGTCCTCAACCGTGATTTGGGAACCGGTACGCTGAACAAGGATTGCACTTCCTGCAAAGTGCTTAAAGTTCACCCTGCGTACCCAGCAATCTTCCGCATCTTCGATAGATATACCTGTCCAGCAATGATCTTCATCTTTAGGGTACCGTTTGTCATAGTCGGAAATCAGAGTCATGTTTTCTACTCCGCACTCCCGGATGCGCCCGTTCCACTGATAAGTAATCACGGAAGAAGTACCATATTTAGCATCCAGCGCCACTGTCAGCGGAGCGTCCAGCGTTATCTGATTACCGTTTACTTCTGTCACGGTTCTATCCCAGGTAAGAACCATATCTCCTTCTTTCCAGCCCAGTGCACTGATTCCTCCTCCAAAGATATCACATCCTAACGAAGCAATCCATTCTTTGCCGGACGGACGGTTCACCAGCACCCGATCTCCCTTTCTCAACGAAGTACCTGAAACAACTTCCAATGTCCTCGTATTTACCGGAACATACTTCGAGAGTACCTGCAATGTATCCTGTACCTTCAGATCGTCCGTCCCTTCCATGTAGATAAGGGCACCTCTGTCTACTCCTTTTTTTAGAAGTATCGTTTTCTCTTTATCCACTCCGCGCAGTACGATGCCGGAGGCATTTATACGAAGGCTTCCGGATAAAGAGAATTCTCCCTGATCCAATAACACGGCTCCCCTGAAACCGGAAGCATCAGGTACTAATGAGGCGACATAGTCAATGGCGCGTTGAATACGTGATGTATTATCTCCTGCTGTCCAAGGTACAAACACGGCATTGCGGACAGAAGGAATATCCTGTTCGGAGCCCTTGTAGCCACAGTACGAGAAATCAAGAATCCGGTTTCCCTGTTCGTCATTCAAGTAAGTGATCCGGTCATCCTTAACCTGTAAAGCAAAGGTTTGCGCATATCCCTGCGCAAACCCTATGCTCAATAATCCTAAAAGGATAGTTCTTAATTGTATATTCATTACAATAAACGTTGTTTTCTAATTATTCAATCCTGAAAGATCATTTGACCATAAGAAATCATACGATTAAAACAGACTTTTCCGTTTGGATAAGGTATCGTAGTTGTTCTTCAGATCTGTCCAGTCTATTTTCTTCTTTGTATCCAGCCCATTGATATATTTCTCGATATTGGTATAGCCATCTCCATTACAGTCCTCCTTTGCATCAGTCGGATCGTTCGGATTCAGTCCGTTGGCAATTTCCCATGCGTCCGGCATACCGTCACCATCCGAATCAAGATATGCTTCTCCTTTGTACTCAGGAAGTCCGCCCACCTGTCGGATATCGGTGATGATACCTTGTTTGTAGGAGTCTGCCGGCAAGCGTCTTTTCACGTAAGGAGAGACAAATTCCGGAGCGTCTTTCGTATAAATCGCTTTTCCTGTCTGTACAGTCTTGATGACGCGTGCGTCTACCGCATCCCGTTTCGGGAGAGTAGCACCTACATTATCCAATACAAAGTTATAAGCTTTTTTGGTATCCATAATCGTCACGGGCGACATTTTGAATGCTTCGTCCACTCTGATTTGCGGTAAGAACTTTCCTTCATCCACTTCACTGGCAAGCTGAACTCCGCCATCCCAGTTATCTTTTGTCACTTTAGCATTTCCGTGAACGATGTTACCGTTTACATAAGCTTTTCCGAAGGACATCGGTTTGCTTTTATCGCGTCCAGCTTCCGGTTTCAATATACGATAAGAGATAGGCTTATCCAACGGGGTGATAGGACCGGGCTTAAAATAGTTATTGATTATATTATAAAAACTCTTGTTGTCTCCTCCGTCGACAGAACGGTTCCACCAGTTGAAGACAACATTGTTTACGAAGTTAAAGTCTCCGTCCATACCCACCGAACTGTTACGACTGATATTGGAAGCGAAAAGATTACGGCAGAACATACTATTATGTCCTCCGATAGTGGCGCCAAACGCATGATTATAAGTATCCAATGCTTCCGAGAACATCGAATTCTGAATGGTAATGTTCACAGTAGGCAACTTCAGTCCGTGCCCGGTTTCATCCCTGTTGTAGACGTGGCGATAGATAGACATATTTTCATCCAGTCCCCAGCTTGCCGAACAGTGGTCTATTATAATATTGCCGACTGCATTTCCTCCTACTGCATCATCACGGAAAGCAACATCCTGTGCCCCCCGACGGAAACGCATATGGCGAATCACTACATCATGAGTATCGATCAGGAAAGAATGCCCGGTCACGCAGATACCGTCTCCCGGTGCTGTCTGTCCGGCAATCGTTACATAAGGGGCACGTACACTGATCGGGCTTTTCAGGCGAATAATACCTGATACATTAAATACAATAACACGTGCACCACCGGTTTCACAGGCTTCGCGGAATGTGCCGGGACCGGAATCTTCCAGGGAAGTAACCACAATCACCTTGCCTCCACGACCGCCGGGAGTGTACATACCACCACCTTCCGCACCGGGGAAGGCCGGAATATTACTTTTTATCAAATCCTCCGGTTTGGAGGCCCAAGGTTTGTAAGGTCTTCCTAACTTTGCTTCTTCCAAAACTGTTGGCAAGGCTTTTTCCCATGCCGCATTTGATTTCTGTTCGAACTCTGCTTCTTGTTTTGCTCCTCTTTCTTTTACCGAGTCGGGGATCACCGGATATTGGGCTGCCACAGGTAGTACACAGGCAACCAACATCCATGCTGATAATACTTTCTTAATCTTGTTCATTCTTCCGAATCTTAATAGGTTTTTAAAAAAGACGATTAAGAAAGTATTTTGTAATCGGTCTTTCTATCCTTTCCGCCATTCATTCATATATTCACGGGGAGTCTGATTATATTTTTTGCGGAAACACTTGCTATAGTAGCCCGAATCTTTGAATCCGACAGCAAACGCCACTTCCGAAACACTCAAATCCGTATTTTTAATCAGTTCGATCGATTTATTCAGGCGAATCTCCTTTACCAGGTCGACAGGTGCCAGTCCGGTAAGGCTTTTCAGCTTTTTGAAGAATGCCGAACGGCTCAGTCCGATGCCGGAAGCGATCGTATCAATATTGAAATCACTGTCGTCCATGTTTTCCTCGATCACTTGGTGTATCTTTTCAAGGAACTGCACATCTTTCTTCACCAGATATTGTTCGTAGCTGTCTTCTTCCGTTGTCGTCTGGTTCTCCATTTGCTGGCGGATACGTTCGCGGAACAGTTTCCGTTCGCCGAGCAACTGATCGATCCGTGCCAACAGATACTCTTTGCTGAATGGTTTGGTTATATATGCGTTCGCACCCAGAGTGATCGCTTTGGTCTTGGCACCTTCATCGTTCTTGGCTGTCAGAATAATGACAGGGATATGGCTGATCTGAAAATCCTTCCGGATAGATTGCAGCATTTCCAGTCCGTCCATTTCCGGCATCATCTGATCGGTCACTACGATGTCCGGATGATACAGATGCACTTTCTTCAGCCCTTCTACGCCGTTATTGGCTATATGGATGTTGAATTTATCTTCCAATTGCAGTTTTATCAGCTGGCATAAGTCTTTATTATCCTCTACCAGCAGAAGAGTCGGTAATGAAGCATCAATTTCCAGTTCCTCCTCCGGTTCCTTTTCTGAATCGATAACCATCTTCTTGTCTGTAGCGGCAGGAGCAGTTTCCGTATCACTGACATAGAAGTCTACTTCCGACGGACGATAATGGTCCTTGTCCAGCAATAGCTCTACAATAAACACGGCCCCCTGCCCTTCCGGACTTTCGGCACGGATGATACCGTGATGCAGGTTTACTATTTCTTTGGAAAGTGCCAGTCCGATGCCCGTACCCTGATAATGTGGATTATTCGCATTCTCTCCTTGTGAGAAACGCTCGAAAATTTCACTCAGCTTATTTTGCGGAATGCCGACACCGTTGTCTTCTACCCGTACATAGCAGGATTTTCCATCATCTGTCAATCCGGTAGTTACATAAATACTTCCACCGGAAGGAGTAAATTTGAACGCATTCGATATGACGTTGCGGATAACAATACTCAGTTTGTCCTTATCTGCCCATACCATAATCGGTTCGTCCGGCAGTTGGAATGTGAAACTGATTTCATTTTCCTCCGAAAGTACACGGAATTCTTTTTGGAAGGAAGCTATCATTTCATTGAAATCAATCAATGATACGTGCAGACGCATCTTGCCATTCTGAATCTTTCGGAAATCAAGAATCTGATTGACCAGTTGTAACATTTGGTTCGTATTCTTTTCCATCAGGTCCACGTATTGCAGTCCTTTCGGAGACAGTTCTTCCCGCTCCTTCAGTTCTTGTATCGGTCCTTTTATCAGTGTCAGAGGAGTACGAAGCTCATGAGAAATATTGGTGAAGAACTTGATTTTCATTTCCGAGACTTTCTGCTCGATATAAATGTCGTTCTTCATCTTAATCATGAAGAAGGCCAGGCGCAGACCGAAATAGAGGGCCGCGATGCCAAGGATTACATAGATAAGAGTGGCCCACCAACTCAGCCACCACGGCGGAAGAATGGTGACAGCCAATGTACATGTGGATACAAGTTCCGGATTAGCTTCATCCATCGTTTCTACACGGAATACGTAGTCTCCGGGAGGAACATTGGTATAAGAAGCAATACGGTTTTTGCCGTTATAGTGCCATTCCTTCTCATACCCTTCGAGTATGTAACGATAAGATACGCGATTCTGATTGTAGAAATTTAATGCAGCAAATTCGATTGTGAACATAGACTGATTATACTTCAATTGAAGTGCATCGGTGTATGTGATAGACTCCTGAATCGGACAGTCGTTCAAACTTCGAAGATTACGATTGGATACTTTAAAGTCTACGATACGGGTGTCATAGTTGGTATGTTGTGTCTCCAGTTTATCAGGAGAGAATGTCAGAATCCCCTGTCGCGAACCAAGCCATAAATCTCCGTTCAATGCACGCAACGCACTGCCTTCTTCCAGTTCAACATTCAGGAAACCATCGTATTTGTCGTAGTTACGGAACTGCTCTGTCGCCTTATTAAAGCAGGACAGACCAATCTCGGTAGTAAACCACAAATTTCCGTTTTTATCTTCCACGATGGACTTGACCACATCGTTATTCATTCCTTCACGTATGCCATATGACTTGAATATCGGTTCACGTTTTTCTTTGTCATAGCGGACCAGCTTATTCAGACCTCCGCCGAATACACTCACCCAAATTTGCGAATCACTGTCTTTATATAGTACATAAATGTCATTGTCTGCCACATTGGAACGATCGCTGATCTGTCGGTACGTCTCAAACTGAATCTGTTCGGGAGTCGTAAAATGTCCGTCAAAAGACATCAGACCATCCATCGTACCTACCCAGATACGCCCGTCTTCATCTTCCGTCATTGTACGGACTTCCATATACAGACCATAAGCGGGATATTGTTTCAGTCCGTTGTATTTATGCTTGAATACAAGTGTCCCGTTTTCTTCGGAAATCAAGTTCAGCCCTCCGCCCAACAGACCGACCCAGATACGCTCCTGACTATCCTGATAAGTGAAATACACATCATTGTTACTGATAGTATTCGGATTCTTAGGATCATTTTTATAGCGGGTAAAACGCAGACCATGTGGTGAGTTCATATCCGGTTCGGCTTTGACAAGTCCGTTTCCCTTAGTGGAAAACCACAAGTTTCCTTCTTTATCTTCCATGATATGATATACGGCGCCTATCAGATAATTCTGATCCGTAAAAACCTGTTTTATCTGCCCGTTGCTATCCAGACGATAAAGTGCCTGCCAACGGGTACCGACCCAGATGTCTCCATTCTTAGCCTGATATAGTGCACGTATCCCCTGATTCCAAGAGGTCGCTCTTTCTGTGTCTACAGGGACAGGAGAAACTTCTGTCAGCAGTTGAAATTGCTTCTTGGGAAAGTTAACCTTGTATACTCCGCTGCCTGTAGATGCCAGCCAAAGAATACCGTCTTTATCCAGCAGCAGATGAAAGAAGAGCTGATCGGGAAGGTCGTCGGAAAAAGGTTTCAGTTGATTGATACGGGTCATTTCCAGTTTCTCCCTGTCGAAGAGCAGAATTTCTCCACCGGGGGTGAGGAAAAACATACCCTGTTCACCGGCATCCTGCTTTTCAAAGTTACCGATGGCATTTTGTTTGGGGAAAGGAAAGCGATGATTGCTTTTGTTCAGAGGATCATAGTACGTCAATGCCTCATTACCTTCCTGAAACCAAATTTTGTCATACTTGTCATTGAATATCATTCCTACTTTTTTCCCTGCGATGGAGAACGGTAGTTTGGTCAGTTGTTTGTAGCCGATGTTATATTCATACGCACCATCAATGGTGGTGATATACATTAATCCTGATTCAGTGACCAGTATATTGGAAATCGGTTGATCAATCTCCGGTATTTCGTAGCGGTTGACTACTCCATTTTGCGGATCGACGCTATAAATATGTCCGTTCTTATCTCCCAGCCATAAGAATTTGGAACTGTAGGAAGCACAAGTGAACTGGTCCGGATTGGCAGAAACTTTCTTTTGAATAAAGTCGACAGGCTTATCTTTCAGAGCCTCTCCTTTTCTTAATGAAAGAATCTGATAGTCCATACCGATCCAATTGATAAACTCGGCAGTTTCGCAAAACACATTATGCTTGAGGCGTAAGTCGTAGACGTTGACATTGGGACGCGAATCGTGCAACTGCTTCATGGTGATTTTACCGTTCTGGTCTGTATTTGCACGCAGCAGGCTTTTATCTTTGGTCAGCAGCAGTACGTCTCCGTCATCTGTCGTCTGTATCTTGATAATCTGAATATTTTCAGAGTACTCTTTTACATCGTCATACACTGCGTGGAAACTTTCATGTTTCTTATCAAACAGATAGAGTTTGCGGTCGATAGTCTTGATCCAAAGGTATCCGTTCCTGTCTTCTACAATACGCTGAATCTTACGGGGAGGAATATCTGCGGAGTAAAATCCGTCATGATTATCATAGGAACGGAATTTGGTACCGTCGAAACTGCATAGTCCGTACCAGGTGCCGAACCATACAAATCCGTCCTGCCCTTTCAGTGTACAATTGACGATATTATTGGGTAAACCTCGTTCGGCCGTATAATGTTCAACAATCATGTTAGGGTAGGCAAAAGCACAGATTCTCGTCATCAAGAGAAACATAAATATAAAAAAGAAGTGTTTCTTCATTGTATATTATATTAGTGGAAATGAATCTTGCATCAAAGATACTATTTTTCGGGTAAAATTCAAATTAGCAGATAATAAATCCAGATCGGCTATTAGCTTATTTGTCTTTGCTAATAGTCAATCCGGATTTCGTTCAATTCATATTTGTAACCTTGTTTTGCCATACACAAATCCGCGGGCAAGCTTTCTCAAGTTTACTTTTCTATTCCAAATTCGGTCTGTTGTCGTTCCACTTCATCCAACACCCGTTGCCGCTCTTCTTCTGTCAGTTGCACTTTGCCTTCAGTTGCACTCTCGGATGAACCGGCTTTTACAGTTGATGAGGATGTTTCCTGACCAATACAGTACTTCTCGTCATAACAGAAAGGAAGTTCCGCAGGAACACTCTCAAATTCCATTTCAGCGGCAGTCGGAGCCTGAGTTCCTTCAAATTGTACGTGAGCTTTCACTTTAATCTTCCCGGCTTTTCGTGTGGAACGGATCAGCAGAGGAGCCGAACCGAATTCTACGGTACGAGGGTTGGCACCGATCCTTGCGTCACCAATGATTTCTCCTTCCCCTTCTACCGTGAATACAATATTTTCTTTTGCCAGACGACGAACATTTCCGCTATCGTCCGTCACTTCGGCAACTACTACTATAAAATCCGAGCCGTCCGCTACCAAGTTTACTTTTTGAGTATCTGCATACAGACGGAGTTTGGTAGACCGGCGGGAAGGCATTTTCTTTTGTGTGCATACTACTTTCCCGTCGATAATACCTTCGGCAACCATATTTACTTTCTGCCAGTTCTTTTGCGTATAACTGTATCCGCGCGCTTCCCAGAAATCCCATACATTTTCGAAGATGACAGGTGCGTTCGGCATATGCCCTTTGGCATGTACCACAGGTTTGGTCCATGTTTTTGTCCCATTGTAGATAGAAAGGCGGATGGAGTCACAGTTACTGAATACCACTACATCCTTATCGGAGAATTGTGACATTTCATGAGCAAGGAATATCATCGGTCCGCATTCTGCCAACGGATGTTGGAGGCTTGCCGGAGATTGGCTGCGGAACATTTCATACGCATACTTTTTCTGACGAAAAGCGTCATAAATACCTCCCCAGTATGGATCGGGGTGATAACCACGCTGGTGATCGAACGGATGCCACTGTGTGCCACCGATAAACTGACCGGTAGTGCGGTACATCTCATCATAACTTTTAGCCAAAGAAAGTGCCTGCACCAGCAGCGGACGTTCACCCCAACTGCGGCTTGCACGGTTATTGTTGTTGTGGGCATACCAGTCATCTACGTTTTCTCCGAATTCACGGGTGAAGATGCATTGTTCCGGTTTGTCCTCCTTTTCGTCATCACCCGGCCAGCCGTAGACTACATCGTAATGTTCCTTTACACCGGCAGAATGCACATCGGCAGCGGCTATCGGACGTCCCGGATACGGATATTCTTCCTTCGTAATTTCAAGTGCCTTCAGTGCAAAGTCGAGCGGATAGCGAGTCTCATTCAGAATGGGCTCCCACATCAGCACGGAAGGATGATTGCGGTCACGACGAATCATCTCACGGGTATTCTGATGAACCAGTTCTCCGAATTTCGGGTCTTTGTTCCAGTATTGCCAGCCAGGAGTAGCGACGATGACAAACAAGCCGAGTTCGTCACAAGCATCCATAAAGGATGGGTCCTGCGGGTAATGCGCTACACGGATGATGGTACATCCTGCATCACGCAGACGCTTTGCATCACGCCATTGCTGTGAATTGGGAAGAGCATTGCCTACGTATGCGAAGTCCTGATGACGATTGGCTCCGACTAATTGTCCGAAAGGTTTTCCATTCAGCCAGAAACCCTCCTTGCCACGAAATTCCGCCAGGCGGATACCGATACGGGTCGTTCCTCCGTCAATGAAACGGTTTCCTTTCTTTATGCGGGATTGTACTCTATATAGATAAGGAGCATCCGGTGACCAGAGTTTCGGATTCCTCACTTCCATCTGCTGACGGATTGATTTCTTTTCTCCGGAGTTCAGAGAAAGTTTGCCGGACGTACGTTTGATAACGTTGCCTTCGGCATCTGTAAGGGTCGTTTCTATAGTGACGGATTCCGAACGGGTATTATCGTTCTGAATCTCCGTTTCTACATATACTTGTGCGCTCTTTTCGCTGATCTTGTCAAAGTGAACGAATACGCCGCCACCGCCAACTGTGCGGGAGTCGATGGCATCGGTAATGGCAACCGGAGATTTGGCAATCATCCATACATCACGATAGATACCTCCATGATAAGCAAAATCCAGTGTGTATTGGGGCTTTCCGGGAGGGTATGATTTATCGTTGCTGTTGTCGGTATAGACGGCAAGGAGGCAGGAGTCTCCGGCTTGTACGCCGTTTGCCGTCAAGTCCAGTGTGAAAGGCAGATAACCTCCAAGATGTTCCTGGACACGTTTGCCGTTCAGGTAAAGTACTTGCTTTCCCATTGCCGCTTCAAAATGAAGGAGTACACGCTGTCCTTTCGTCGCGGTGGGAACTACAAAATGCTTGCGATACCACGCAGGACCCTGATAATTGCGGCAACCACTGCCTTCGGCGGGCATCAGTTCCACTGTGTGAGGAGTAGAAACGACCTCCCAAGAACGATCGTCAAAATTTACAGCTTCCGCCCCCCGGATATCGCCTTTGAAGAATCGCCATCCCGGATTGAAGTTATATACTTGTCGCCCGCAATCGGGAAGCGGAATAAATCCGGCAACCGATGTTTCGGGACGGTAAGTATCTGCTGCCTGCCCACCGAAGGAGAATAGCAGTAGAAATAGGGATAAGATCAAAAACGGTCTTTTATTCATAGTGCTTTTTATTTATGTATTCTTTTTTTTTATTTTTCTATCATTATAACAATGTCTTTCTTTCTGCTTTCCGGTGATACCTTTAGGACTGTCACTTTTCCGTCTTTTAAAGTTGCTTCTACCGTCGTATTGCCCGGAGCATGGAGTTTGAAATGGACGTTCCATTCTTTGGGCCAGGCGGGGAACAAAAATATTTGTGTTCCATTCGTTTGTAAGAGCATCTCCTGAAGTCCTATCATGCCGCTACCTCCCCAGTTGTGGTCGGGTGTCCAGTCATATCCCGGTCCCCAGAAGGCAGGAAAACGGTGGGGACCATCTGATAGCTTTGCCAGAGAAAGGCTTTTGGCTTCTTCGGTCAGCCCCAGACAGGCTGCCCAGATGTTGTCTTGCTTCCATCCGGTGTGGGAGCGGAATTTGAGTGCGTCGGGATCATAGAAATACGTATCACGAGCTATTTCCAGATTTTCCTTGCCTACTCCGTAGATGCGCCAGGGAAAAACCGGGTAGAGTTGTGGTGTCTCTATATTGTTGATTCGTTCCCAGCTTTTGGCGGGAGAAATCGTTTGTTTCCATGCCGGAGTCATGGTAGAAGTCTGAAGATTAAGAGAATCCTTGACTTCGATATAGCGTAATGGAACCGGAGGAATTGTTTCCAGCATCTTTTGCCACTTTTCGTTGTTGCAAACTTTGATGTAAGTCTCCAATACAGTTCGCAGTGCGGCGATGGTGCTGCTGGCGTTGTTGGTCATCTTGTAAGTTTCGCAGGCAGAGCCGGGGAACAGTATCAGGTGTCCGTCACCATCCAGTGCTTTGCGTCCCCGACGGGAAGCGAGTAGCCGATAATGTTCGTCGAAAAAGGTCAGCGAACTTTCAATCAAAGGCAAATACGGAGTTATGTCGGCACCGGCATAATTCTTCGTTTCCAGAATCATCTGGCAAAATTCAAGAATAGTATCCCATTCATATTCCAGCCACGCATTGTATTCCAGTCCTTTGTCAAACCAAGCCGGACGTTTGAAACCATATTCTGCGGGATTGGGTAAGCCGAAGTTTTCTATCTGCTCACAGAAGCAGGCTCCCTCGTGTTGCCAATATACATGGCTGCGGAGTTCCGCATTCTTCAACATCCGGTTATAGAAATTGAATTGGGAAGGCATCATGTCGAAGTCACCGCTTTTCAGCATCGGCCAGTAGACAAGACGCTGATTCTGTGCAGTCATCGTTCCTCCTCCCCACTTTCGGTAGTCAGGAGTGAATGCCTGCTTCTCGTCTATGTGGCAGGGATCGAAGGTGAATAAACCACCGTTGAATTTGGTGGGGACACTGCCGTAAGCATTGCAGCCCAGCATATAGCGGAAAAGAGTGTAGTTTCGGGTGATTTCTTTCAATGCATCTTTCGCGTCGCTCTTTTCTTTATTTCCGGTTTCTTTTTCTACTTTGCTGTTCTCCTTGTTTTCGGTTTCACCGATCGTTTCGATAAAACTCCGTTGCCAGAAAGCATTCCACCATAGGCGGGTTTGTTTTTTATCCTGTGATACCACTTTAGACGATATCTTTCCTTGTGGAGCAATTCGTTGCCAGGCTGTTTTCAGACCTTGCTCCCATTGAGTGACGGTTTCCGTCTGTTCTGTGTGCAACACAACTGAGAAATGATGCTTTTTAGAAGATTTCAGAGAACGAAATCCCCAGGCACGGTAATCAGTTCCGGCATATACACTGTCTGAAGTACCTGTATATTCCAGATTCTCTCCTGACAGATACCCTCCGAAAGTCAGATTTTTAAGAGGATTCATCATCTGCGACTTCACTTCATTCATCCCTTGCTGGGCAACTGCCACGTCAAACACTGTCTCTTCCGCATTACGATGATAAAACAAAAGGCGTTTGCTGTCCTTTTCGGATGAATTCTCCAATGAAATGAAGTCGGCATGCGTCATCGTTCCTTTTGGAGGAGCCCACTTATAGGAACATTGCTGCCCCTCTCCTTTTCTGATCAGCCGATCCTGGTATCTCCAGTTTTCATAAAAGATTTCCGCCTGCAAAGGCCGGTCATTAATCACTTCTATGTGTACAACCGGATGAAAAACATCTGCCCAGAGTTGTACTTGTGTCCCTTCGGCGGAGATTTCAACATAACCGTCGATCAGCTTTAATTCCTGCCGGAAATCCTTTGCGTCTTCAAAAGGATTGGGAGATAACCGGAGGCGAAAACGTCCCTGCTTCAACTGGCAGTTGTTTTCATCGAACGTACCGCTCCTGCTCAGATAAAATAGTATATCCCCCTCCTCTACCCATATGTTCATGCCGATATCTCCCCCGCCGCATGGCATCGATTCGGAGGAATTCCGGCTGGGAGTATCCCAAACGACATTGGCATGCTGGCTCCAAAGAACCGACACGCCAACGAATATCATTGCTATAGCCAGATAAAATCTCTTCATATTTTCAAATTACCAGTCGTCCGAACGGAAAGACCCCAACGGCAGACCGTCACAATATACATCTCCTTCCACATAATTCTCAAATCCATAGCGGACAGCTACCGGATGCGGAACTTTATCACTTTTTACTAGCATTTTGCTGCGTTCGATCCATGCTTTCGCCGGGTAGAATACTTTGTCTTCACCTGCCACCTGAAAGTTTTTCGATTCAAAACAGTTTTTACCGCTGATCCACATATTCGCACGTTCAAAGCTGACGACGACAGTATCATTCTTGATTTCAATACTTTTGTAATAAGGACTTTCTCCGTTCACCCCCTCTACTCCGTACGTCTTTGTCAGTGCAAGGAGTGCCAGACGTTCTCCGGCAGCCTGTTTCTTTGCGGGATGAATACCCTTTTCCATTCCTGCATCCAGCAGTACAGCCATGCCGCTGTTAGTCACACGATGTTCTACCTTTGCCTGTGCTTCTCGCAGATAGGCTGAATTAATCACCTCTTTACCTTTTTCAGTGATAATACCATAGTCATAAGGAGCTATCTGACAATAGTAGAAAGGAAAATCACCTTGTTTCCATTCGGCACGCCAGCCGTTAATCAATGTGGTAAACATATCCGCATAGGTATGGGCACGATTCCAGTTATCTTCTCCCTGATACCAGATCACTCCTTTCATGGTCATGCCGATCAATGGATGCAACATACCATTATAGAGTACGGTCGGGGTACGGTTTTTCGATTTGATATCAGCTTCCGATTGAGGTATCTTTGCATCCGGAAATGCTTTCAGCCAATCGGCAGTCATCCATGCCTCACAAGCAGAACCGCCCCATGCCGCTACTACGAGTCCTACCGGAACTTCTAATATTTCATTGACCAGTCTTCCGAAATAATAGGCCGTCGCACTGAAATCACGGACACTGACCGGAGCCGCTTCTTTCCATGAACCGACTACGTCGTTCTGAGGGGTAATGGTAGAAGTTCGTTTTACCGTAAACAGGCGGATATGAGGATTTTTGCTGCGAAGAATATCCATATTGGCATTCTCTACAGGTTGGTTCTTGAATCCTTTCATCGGCATTTCCATGTTGCTTTGACCGGAGCACAGCCATAATTCGCCTATCAGAATATTATTCAGTGTCTTTTGGGTTCCATCGTCGAAAGTGATGGTATACGGTCCGCCGGCTTCCGGAGTGGAGACTGAAAGTTTCCATGAGCCGTTCTTGTCTGCTGTTACTGCATATTGTTTTCCGTTCCAGCCGGTAGTGACTGTTACTTTCTTATTCGGAGTTGCCGTTCCCCAAAGGTTGGCATTGGTTTGTTGCTGCATCACCATGCCGTCAGAGAAAATAGCGGGAAGTTTCACTTCCGCGCGCATTGACAGGCAGGCAGCAAGCAGAAAGCTTGCTAATACTGTGCTTGTTTTAATTCTTGAACTTTTCATTCTTATTTGTTTTTATTCGCTACTTCAAAATTCAAAGGTCCGAGCAATCCTGCAGGAAGCAGGGCGTTTTCTGCTCTCCGGTATTTGGCATTCGTCCATATTCCATCGAAAGGAGCTTTTCCTTCATCGGCTCCTTTGAGTGCATTCGCCCAAGTATTGGTCACTTCGATTTCCAGTTCATTCACACCTTTCTTTAAGGCTGCCGTAATATCAGCCCGATAAGGAGCTGTCCATATCGTTCCGCAATCTATGCCGTTCACACGGACAGTAGCCAGATCACATACTTTTCCCAGATTCAGATATACTTGTTGGCCTTCTTTCACTTTACTTTTCCAGCGGAATGTTGTTTTATACACTGCTGTTCCGGAGTAATAGCGTATTTGCTCATCTTCTTCTTTGCTCCAGTCAAAGAGTTCCTGTCTTTGGATAGTCTTACCGTTTGCTGTAAAAGTCACGGTATATTCTGTTGCTTCCAAGCCTGTCTCCGAAGATTCTTTTACCGAATCCTTCTTTTCCTTGCGCTCTTTTTCCGAAGTTTCCTTATCATCTTCTTCTGCAGGGTATACGATGAAGACAGACTCATTCGGAGCTAACGTTAAAGTGACTTCCGTTCGATGGCTTTTTTGTTCGTAAGGAATGTCAGCGTTAATCTCACCCGTCACCGGATTCCAGCATTCCGGCTTTCTGCCGTGGATGCGCATACTGGCGGTAAATGTACGTGTTTCTTCCAGTTGGTTGGCGATAAAATAAATATCCCCCTGTTCTCCTTGCCGATGTGTCCAGGCAATGTCTTTCGGTACGATCAGATCACGTTCCAGACCGTATGAGGAGAAATCATCTTCATTATATGGAAGAGAAGGAATCAGTATGCCTGCTTCTTTCAGTTCATTTATCTTTTGTTTTACTT
This sequence comes from uncultured Bacteroides sp., assembly GCA_947646015.1. GTDB lineage: Bacteria > Bacteroidota > Bacteroidia > Bacteroidales > Bacteroidaceae > Bacteroides. Next base: position 21,881 of record CANSEY010000036.1, read on the forward strand.
CCGGAGACAGTTCTGCGGGGTCCGGATTCATCGGACGTGGAAGTGGCAATACTAATACTTTGTAACTGGCTCCACCCGGCAACGTCATCCTGCCGTTTTCCGCTTTAGCCAAACGGAGTAACGCGTCTTTGTTAAAGCTGTCATAAGCATATCCTCGAAGTGGATTTACCCACTTTTCAGGATCAGCCATATTGGCGGAATGTGTTACGCCTACAGGACGCACACGTAAGGGTTGTCCTTCGTTTGCCAAACGGATTCGTTCGCTTTCCACCCGCTCTGCACCGAAGATGCCCGGTAAAGAAGGAACTAAACGTTCCGGCAATATCGAACGTCTTGGCATCTCTTCTCCTGTAAAAACTGCAATATCCGCCACCGGATGCCCGTATTGCAGCAATGACTGGCAACGGGTGATGTATTCACAGAAAGCCTTTGCACCCTTATTCCACCACGTCTGGTCACGCTGGAAGAAAAGGCCGATACCATCCAGAGTCATTCCCGGTTTGCGGTCCAGCCAAGGATTATGGACATATACATGGAAGAAAAGGCGGTTGATACCTAAAGCATAGTTGCGGTCCAGTAAGACTTTCAACATTCCCGGATGTTCGTTCCATGTTCCGCGTACTTCCGTGAAACCTTCTGCCTGGATGATATTCTTGCCGTAGATATGCGCTCCGCTGATGGCATCCAGCATATCATTCGGTTTGTCGTGAGTTGGGCTGTTCAGCCAGAATTCTCCCATGGGAAGGTCTACTTTCTGATAATGTAGTAATCCGTCACTTACCATGGTAGGCGCTACGCATTCGGCTGAGAACTGGCAATCATATTCTTTGGCGCAATCAGCCAAGACCTGATAGAAAACATCGACGACCAGTTCACCTATCGTTGTGCGGACATCACGCAGAATCTTTTCGCTTCGTTCGGCACTCTCCATCGGAATGCCTGCCAACAATGGTAAATAAGGCATCAGGTCGTATCCACGGCGTTTCCGGAATTCTGCGGCAAAAGTGTCGCTCCAGTTCTGGCTTCCGCATTCCCAACTATCCACGTGCATGTATTTTAATACGCGGCGGGCAACGTCCGGATTTGTCTTTACAAATGCTTGCGCAAACCAGTTGTCGAACTGCTTGCGAACAGCTTTTGGATTAAATTTATCACATTCCAGTCCTTTTCCTCCTCCGGCAGTTGCGTTCGTATGTCCGGTGGCGGTATGTCCCATGCGGAGTAGTTTCCACTTTCCTTTGGGGAGAGTAGTTGTAAGTGTTCTTTCTTTAAAATTGTCGTTCGAACTATTTTTAAAGGGATCTGTCAGGTTGATAATCTGTGAAAGGGCATAGCAATCTTGCTCCCCTATTTCCTCCTTCTTCGTGGAGGAAGCTACACGCCATACCAGTCCGGCTTTGCCTTCCCACTGATCCAGTCGGGCTTCCCGGTGTAGACGCAGTTCTTTGATTTTCAGATTTGGTTTCCATTTTGCGGCATCCATATCTTCACTTCCCGGTTCACTGCCTTCGGGGGTCCAGTAGAAGCGGAAATAGCGGGCAGTTGTAACAGGAATTGCATGAGTGGAATTTTCATCTGTATTCTGCCATCCCTGACGTGCAGGGACGAGCTGTTTCACCAAACGGTAATTAACTCCATCATCACTTGCCATCACTTTCAAGCGGTGTGCCTGATAATTATTGCCACTCAGAATGATTTCAATATTGCAGCAGGTGAAAGGCTGTTCGTATTCATATTGGATATAGCAGGGGTATGATGAACGGATTACTCCGGCATCATCCATGTTCACAGTCTTCTTGATGTCAATATGATTTCCTGTGGCTATATTGGCACAGGTTATTTTAGCCGGCATAATGTCTGCCGCTTCCTCTTTTACAGGCAGGGCAAATAAAGATATATCTTCATAAAAACCTTCATATGCCTCCGGTTGCGGTAAGTATAGTCCTTTGATATTGCCACCATCAACGATTGTATCACTCCAGACTACTTTTTGCATCGATTCTTTCGGAGTCATCCACGGACCACCAGCCAATGCAAAACCATCACAAATATGCATTCCTAACTTTAATCCCAGGCGGTCGGCTTCTTCCATGCTGAAACGAACCATTTCCCACCATTCGGGAGTTAGTTGTTGCGCCTTCCCATTGTATTGTGGCCCTTCTTTGATACCTTTGATAGGCATCAGATAAGTGCCTCCCAGTCCGGCATGTTTCATTGCTTCCAAATCAGCCGTAATCCCTTCTTTGGATACGGCGCCAAACATCCAATACCAAAAAGTCCAAGGCTTTGCTTCGTCAGACGGATTTTGGAATTGTTCGCGAAGTGAATGTGTTTGCAGAGCATTGGCAGGAGATATAGCAGTACATACCAATAATGAGATTGCAAATATTTGTTGTTTCAGTCGGCTTTTCATTCTAATCTATATTTTTACTTATAGAAAAGACGAAGAACGGATTGTTTTGTACTCACAGTATTCTCCTTGCTCAAATTAAACTATTTAATTTTTTAGGCAGTATTGCTTTCTACAAAATAAGTCTCATTTCACCGCTTCTTCTATTCGGGATACTAACTGCGGATTACTGGGACGTGCCGCAGTTCCGAAATCAATAATCTGCCCCTTTCTATTTATTAATACATAGTAAGGCATCCTGTCTATTTTCCATTGCTTACGAATTTTCTGATAGTTATCTATTCCCAAATAATCAGTCACATGAACACATTCAATTCCCCGGTTTTTCAATGAATACTCATTCAGGCATTCCTCCCATTGTTCTTTGGGTTCACTCACACAAATGGAATATATAATCAAATCATCTGTAGAGAATTTGCTGCGCAATTGTTTTAAAGGTTCCATTTCAGCCAGACAAGGAGGACACCATCTGGCCCAAAAATCGAAATAAATCACTTTTCCACGATTCTTTTCGAGCACATCATAGACAGGTTTCATGTATGGCATACGTGTTGTATGCTTTGAGTTCTCATGGAATTCGCCATATAATAAATTGTCGGAAACAGGCTGTGGATTTTTTAGATATGATTTGGTCTGATTATAGATCTGCATCACCTGTGCACGTAGATGCGACATTTTAACGATTGAGTCAAACTGTGTACGTTTTTCGTGAAAAGCAAGTGTGTCATTAGTACATAAAGAACCGGCTATCAACTTAGTATATAAATACTGATTCATCTCACTCTCCCCCATTGTAGCCATGATCTCTTCTATCGAAGGATTCTTTTTATCTCTGAAAGCGATCCCATAAGCAATATATCTTTCTGCTTCATCAGCAACATCGTATAAGCGTGCCGAGAGTATGCCTTTAGTATATAGTTTATTGATTTCAGGTAAAAGTGTATGATAACGGTCCATCTCTTTTCTCGTTTCAAACAAGTATGACATACCATTGAATAACAGCGCATAATAATAATCCTGCTTCAGCAATTCTTCAGTAAACAGTACTACATCTTCCATTGGCTTGTACTTCACCAGATACTCATTCCTACGTTCCAAACGAAAATTATAATCCTTTTTTAATTCAGCCTCAAAATCCTTAACGTCTGATTCCGGTTTCATATTGTAATTCTGTATATAGTAATATGCACTTTCAGTGAACGCCAATATCTCCTGATTAAGCTTTTCGGCATCACCTGTTACTTTAGGATGAAAAAGATCTTTGAAGTCTATTTCTACATGTATGCTGTCTCCCGGGTGGATATAAAGATGTTCTGCATAGTTGCGGATAGAAACCTCCCTTAATTTGGCATAAACCGGAAAGCGGAAAGAGAATGAACCATCTTTTTGTATGGGCGAACGATACTGATTTCCCATATCTCTGAAAAATGGGATAATGAGAGTCAGTTCCTTTTCCTGAGGATAGAAATCCCGGTTTAGGACTTTGCCTGTAATGACTGCTTCTTCAGCATACTCTTCCAATGAGGGATTGCTTTTCTCTGTTTGTGCAGAAGATTCGGACTGGAAATTACTCTGGGCTTTTTGACGGCATCCGGCAAACAACAAGGTAATTATTATCAGAAAGTATAAACTGTGTTTCATTGTGTTTGAATATTAGTATGTTCGTAAATCTAACATTTAAGAGTTCTTGCCTCTAAATGTATGAAATTATTTTTAGAGGCAAGAACTTTTGAAAGGTTATCTGTCTCAATTTTAGATATTTCACATTATATATACATAATTTGTGGGATAAACAGGCCGAATGCTATAGCCAACGTACAAACTTCCTGATATACCAGTTCTTTACCAATTGCGTCAGGATACAATAGGAAAGCAAAATACCAATCAGCCAGGGAAAATAACCCAAAGGAAGAGCCGTCAGGCCGATGGAACGTCCGAAAGCTGTGAAAGGAATAAGAATGCCTACTGCCATAATTAAGAACGTCAGCCCCATAACAGGCCACGTGGCCCGGCTTTGTATAAATGGTATTTTACGGGTACGTATCATGTGGACAATCAATGTCTGGGATAACAAACCTTCTACAAACCATCCGGTCTGAAACAAAGTCTGATGTTCGGGACTGTTACAACTGAACACATACCACATGACCAGATAGGTAGCAATATCAAAGATAGAACTGATAGGTCCTATATAAATCATAAAGCGACTCAGGTCAGATGCATCCCATTTGCGCGGTTTCTTCAGAAATTCCGGGTCCATACGGTCGAATGGTATGGTTGTCTGTGATATATCATATAATAGGTTCTGAATCAGCAAATGTATCGGCATCATGGGCAGGAATGGCAGAAAGGCGCTTGCAAACATCACGCTGAACATATTGCCAAAATTGGAACTGGCAGTCATCTTTATATACTTATTGATATTACCAAATGTCTTTCTACCTTCAAGTACGCCGTCTTCCAATACCATCAAATCCTTCTCCAGCAAGATGATATCCGCACTTTCTTTTGCTATATCTACCGCCGAATCGACAGATATGCCAATATCTGACTGACGCAAGGCGCCTGCATCATTGATGCCATCTCCCAGAAAACCAACTGTATTACCTTGCTCCTGCAATAGAGAGATGATTTGGGTCTTTTGCAAGGGAGTGAGTTTGGAGAATAACGTAGTGTCTTTTACTGCTTCTTTCAATGTTGTTTCATCCATTTCCTCCATTTCTATTCCGGTAAGGGAGTGCCCGGTATCAATCCCCACCTGACGGGCAATAGCTTTCACTACGGTATCATTGTCTCCCGACAATATTTTGACCGCTACTCCATGCACATATAATTGTTCGATAGCTTCGGTGGCAGAAGGTTTGGGAGGATCAAGAAAAGCAAGATATCCAATCAACACCATTTCCTTTTCATCTTCGATGGCAAAATTACAGTCCTTTTCGATGAAACTTTTCTGGGAAACCGCCAATACTCTCATACCTTGCCGGTTCATTTCCTCACTGATCTTTTGCGCTTTTATTTTCAAGGAGTCAGTCAAAGGATGTATCTCTCCGTCGAACTCGGCATACGAACAGACATCGAGAATCTCTTCTACCGCTCCTTTGGTAATAATTTGCCGCTTCCCTTGCCTGTCTTCTATAACGACAGACATCCTTCTGCGTGTAAAGTCGAAAGGAATTTCATCAACTTTGGTATAGGCATTCTTCAAATGTTCCAGATTCAACTCTCTTACATGAGAGAGGATTGCCTTATCCATCAGGTTTCTCAAGCCGGTCTGAAAATAACTGTTGAAGTACGCGTGACGAAGAATACGTTTACTGTTGTCATCACTGCCGTCTGCATTGATATACTTCTCCAACACAATTTTATCGCAAGTCAATGTGCCGGTTTTATCAGTACAAAGTATATCCATTGCTCCAAAATTCTGAATGGCATTGAGGTTCTTTACGATTGTTTTCTTTTTGGACATGGCGATTGCTCCTTTAGACAGGTTAGCCGTCACAATCATAGGTAACATTTCGGGAGTAAGACCGACCGCCACAGATACGGCAAAAATGAAGGCTTCGAACCAGTCACCTTTCGTAAAACCATTCACGAAAAACACGAACGGAACCATAACCAGCATAAAACGAATCAATAAAAAGCTGACTTTGCTGATACCTTTATCAAAGGCTGTAGTGGCACGATGTCCGACCAGACTTTTGGCTATTGTACCCAGATAGGTTTTATTCCCCGTCTCAAAAACAATTCCTTTTGCCGCACCGCTAATCACATTGGAACCCATATAGCAGATATTGTCCAACTCTATGACACTTCCTTTACGAAACTGTTGTCCCTGTACTTCCGGAAACTTTTCTATCGGTTCGGACTCACCCGTCAGTGAAGCCTGACTGATAAACAAGTCTTTTGAATCGATGATACGTATATCGGCAGGAACCATATCACCGGCTGCCAGGTACACAATATCTCCCGGAACGAGTTCTGTTATATCGATCTCTTCTTCCTGTTCTCCGGCACGTTTCGCCAGACAAGTGTTTTTTACCATCCTCATTAAAGAATCCGTAGCTTCACTTGCTCTCCATTCCTGCCAGAAACGAAGAACAGCACTGAATAATACCATGGACGAAATAATGATTACCCCTGTCCATTCTTGCTCTCCGGGTTCAGCCATCAACACATCCAGAAATAAGGATATGATAGCAAGTCCTGTCAGAACGCCTATGAAAGGATTGATAAACGTTCTGATAAACAGTATAAACGGATTCTTTTTTTGTTCATGGATGACTTCGTTTCTTCCATAAATGGATTGTCGCTCCTGTACTTCTCCCAGCGTTAATCCAAGCTTTGTAGTCTGTAAACAGGAATAAATTGACTTACCGGGTTGCGTGGCAACCAAAAATACTCTCTCTGAATTGAATGTGTACTGTGATGAACGCAGTTTTTTCTTCCATACCATACTCTCTAATTTTTTTAAGTTACTAACTGCATTTATTAATTCGATGCAAAAGTAAGGAGGACTTCGGGAGGAAGCCGTTAGAGAATGATTAGAGTGGTATTAGAAAACTATTAGAGTTTCTTAGATATGCGGGAGTTTTACCACAAAAGTAGTTCCCTCGTCCTTATGAGAAGATACGGTAAGTTCGCCTTTGTGAAGGTGAATGATTTTCTGTGTCAAAACCATGCCTATACCATTTCCGGAAGCTATATTCTTGTTTTCTCCCCGATAAAACAGTTTAAACAGGTTTTCTTTGTCTGCATCGGACATTCCTACGCCATTATCAGACAAGCGGATAATAGCCCATTGTTCCCAATAAGCTATCAGGACGGATGAAGTCCGGTTGGAAGAGTACTTGCAGTTATTCTCTACCAGATTCACAAAGGCAGTAGTCAACAGATAGCTGTTTCCGATTACGGTCAGCACATTATCTTCCTCGGCTTCCTGCTCAAATACTAATTCGATATGATAATCCGGATGGGCTTTTAGGACTAATTCTCTGGCATCCAGCAGCAGTTCATCCAACCGGACCTCTTCCATTGTAATCTGTTCCGACTGATAGTCGGCTTTTGCAAGATTCAGCAATCCGTCGATCAGGTTTATGATCCGTCGGGAATCTTGTAGTGCATTGCCGATAGCTGCCTGATATTGTCCGGAGGTTCGTTCTTTCAACAGGGCCAGATCCAGTTCGGCTGTGAGGGCTGCCATAGGTGTACGTAGTTCGTGAGATACATTGCTGACAAACATCTTTTGTGAGTTGAAGGACTTCTCCAGACGTTCCAGCAGTGCATTGAATGTAATACTCAGTTCTCCCAGTTCATCCTGTTCATTTTTCACTGGCAGTCTTTTGTCGATATGTGAGGCGGTGATTTTCTCCGCTTCTCTCACGATATTGCGTATAGGCTTTAAGGTGCTTCGGGAGAGGATATATCCGACAACCGCCAACACGGTCAATCCTCCGATAAATAACAGAATGAGCATATTTCTCAGTGCATCCCGGTTAGCGTATCCATAGCCATCATAGGCAGCGGCAGTGACAATGTAGTCTTGCCCTTCAAACGGATACACAAGTCCTATTGCCTGATATTCGTCCACATAGAAACTGATATTCTTTCGTTTCAGAATACGTTTTACCATCTCGGGTGTTTCCTTGACTATGTCGTTTTGAAGGGCATCATGATACAGTATTTTAAAATCTGTGGTATAGACGGCTACCTCTACTTCATTAATAAACTTCTGATTGTTCAGGTAAATAGACTGCATTGTTTTTGCATCTACTTGATTATTAAGAAATAAGTGAGCTTTGGTTATAGCTTCACTTTGCAGGTTGCGAAAGAAGGCATTGCTGCGCGAATGCTCGCTTACGTAATAGACAGCTACAACAAATGCGAAGAATACCGCAGCTGTAATGCCCGCATATTGCAGAGTCAGCGTTGTCCGGATTTTCATAATTTGTCAGTCAGTATGAAACCCATCCCTGCTTTGGTATGAATAAGTTTCGGTTCAAAGTTACGGTCTATCTTTTTGCGAAGGTAGTTGATATATACATCAATAAAGTTGGTTCCCGTATCAAAATGTGTGTTCCAGACTTTCTCCGCTATCTCTACCCGGCTCAATACTCTTTCGGCATTTTCGACCATATATAGCAACAGGTTATATTCTTTCGGAGAAAGTTTAATGGGAACGTTATTTCGTTCTACGTCTTTCCGCTGAAGATCAATGCGCAGATCTGCATAAACAAGTTCCTGCGGTAACTCCGGTACATTTCCTGAGACACGTTTTAATAGAACTTTGATTCTGGCATTCAGCTCTCTGAAATCAAAGGGCTTCACCATATAGTCGTCTGCACCGGCATCGAAACCGTCCAGCTTATCGTTCGTTGATCCTAATGCCGTCAACATTAATATAGGAATACGGGGATTGGACTTACGGATTTCTTTCGTCAGCTCGAATCCGTCCATCTTAGGCAGAACAATATCAGATATAACCAGATCGAACGTATGTGCCTGAAAAAGCCGCAGCCCCATTAATCCGTCATAAGCTACCATGGTCTGATAACCATTTTCTTCCAGCCCGTTCATCAGCAAACTTGCCACCCTGGGTTCGTCTTCTATAATTAGTATTGTGTACATAGGAAAGAACTCGTTAATCTGAATCTATAAAACGAAACAAAAATAATGATTATTCCTCACTTATGACTCTTTTAAACCATTTTATATTTGCTATATTTACATTAAAAAAAGGTACCCAACGCAATGTGAGTACCTTTTTATTTCATTTATTTATTCCATAAACCGGAAAATGATTCGTCCGCTCTGCGGACCATTCACCCATTTAGGCTGCGATGACGGGCCACATAGATCTGTAGAATTTACTTTATTACGTACAGGAGGAATCACATTCAAGACAGAAATTCCACTTTCAGGAAGCGTATAAAGTAAACGGTCACGACCGTCACGCGGCTGATATACTCCGATATAAGCATCCGGAGTTTCATTGGTCAGGCTGATAGTACCCTCTTTCGTGCGGATGTTCATCCAGGAAACACTGCCAAAATATCCTTTGAATTCGGGATATGTGAAAGTTTCACCCGGAATAGGATCGTTATAGTCGTTTTCCCAGACATCATATTGCGTGCCATGAATACGGTTCTGCCATACACGATAGGGCCCCGCTCCCAGCCAGCGTTTACTGATCACCTGATCTTCGGGATAGTCGAAGCAGATTCCCATTAAATCTACCACGCCGGAAAAATTGTAGGTATAATCCAGCACCGCTTCTCCATTTGGATTGATTGTCCATTGCACTTTATCCAGATTACCCAGTTTATAATCGGCAGTAACAATCAGATTGCCTCCGTCTTCTTTTACATCCAGTTTTGTGAATACAGCAGCATCAGGGAATTCGCTGTAGGTACGATCCTTTTCTTTCGCTTTTTCGTCATCGTGATTATAAAACTGATCCAATGAGCGGTCGGCACGACGGGCACCGATGAAGCGAGGTCCGTTGGCAAAGCTGATCTTGCGATTGTTTACGGATACACCTTTCAGCTGACCGTCTTTCTTTGAGAAAATGAAAGTATGGTTCTTCGCTTTTACGGTAAGTTCATTTTCTGTTTCTGTAGAGGTTACCTTATTAGATAAGGGAGAGAGCACTTCATTAGCCTGATTCAGTTTGTTCACAGGGAAAGTCCAGCGCCAAAGTTCATGACCGTATCGGTCGATGGCTGTGAGGAAAAGGGCATCGGCATCCGGAAGGATCGTTGTTTTAATATCCAGCACACCTGCCGAATGGGCTGCAACATCACTTCCTTGTACTTCCCCTTGTTTCAGAACTTGAGCAGTTGTATTAGAAGCATCTGTTGCGGTAGGGAACTTCACCTGTTTCCAAAGGAAACGGCAAGTGTTCAGATTCAGAAAATCATAACGGTTTTCTACAGAGAACTTACCGTCAAACTGTTTGTCGACAGAAGTATTCATGATTTGTACCGGACTCCATAACTGCTTGATTGTGTAGAAACTGCCTTCCTTTTCATGATGTGGTCCTACAATACCGTCAGCGCCGAAATTTCCTTGATTATCAATGAATCCGTCCATATCGACACGCTTCACTCCTTCGTCCGCCAGTACCCAAAGGAAACCACCGATACAGCGGGGGTGTTTACGCATCATTTCCCAATAGTCGTATAATCCGGCACCATGACCGCCATCATACAAACCGTGGAGAAATTCTGTCGGCATAAAGATTTCCGGCAAGCGCATATAGTTCTGACTTTCTCCGTAAGAACGGTAATGCATGGTTTCAAAACCAGAGAAATTGCCTTGCGGATGAATCACCGGACGTTTCTGCGGATCGTACTTGTGAAATTCTCCATCGAGTTCGGTATTCCATCCTTTTTCATTACCATTACTCCACCAGATAATAGACGGGTGGTTAACGTCACGCTCTATCATTCCTTCGATCAAGCGTACTCCGGTCGGAGTATCGTATTTACCATGCCAGCCTCCTAATTCATCCATCACATAAAGTCCCAAAGAATCACAAGCTTCCAGAAACTCTGGATCAGCCGGATAGTGACTCAGACGGACGGAGTTCATATTCATGTCTTTCATCAGAAGAACATCTTCGATATTTTTCGCTTTACTTAATGTACGGCCACTTTCCGGACGGAAGCTATGGCGATTGACACCACGTACCATAATGCGTACACCGTTTACGTATAATCCGTCACTTTCGCGTACTTCGATGGTACGAAAACCGAATGTTTCTGTCTCGTTGTGCAGCACTTTTCCGTCTTTGTCCAGCAAAGAAAACTGAGCTTTATAAAGATTCGGCGTTTCGGCTGTCCACAGAGCCGGATCAGAGACCTTGAGCTGTAAAGAAGTCCAGTCTCCTCCCGCTTTTACAGGGACGGTCGTTTCAGTTAGTTTTTTGCCTTTATTGTCCAAAATCTGTGCCCGGATACTCATTCCGTCATTAGACAGATTGGTATAGCAATTGGCACGGAAGGAACCATCCATTTGCGCATCGATGGCGATATGACGTAAATTAATCGCAGGTTTTACTTCCAGAAATACCGGACGGAAAATACCTCCGAAGTTCCAATAATCGGCACGTCGCTCGGCAAGATTCACACTGGCATTTTCGCTTTCCTTTGAAACGGTTACTTCCAGCAGGTTCTTTTTTCCATACTTAAGGAAATCTGTGACATTGTATGAAAAACGATAGAAAGCTCCCTGATGTTTCGAGCCGACTTTACGCCCGTTTACTTTAACTTCGGTATCTGTCATCGAAGCTTCGAATACCAGATTTACCTGCTGTCCGCGGAACTTCTCGGGGACCTCAAACTCGTACTTATACATTCCTTTTTCATCGGCGATACCTTCAGGGAATGCTTTGCCATAAAAGGTGATTCCATACTGATAGGTGCCAAAGCCCTGCAACTCCCAGCATGACGGTACACCGATCTTCGTCCATTTGCCGGAATTGCGTCCGTCAGTACAGAAGAAGTCCCATTCTACCATATCATCACATCCGTGACCGGAAAGGTATTGCCGTTCCGTTTGCGGAAGGGTTTGAGCAGCCAGAGTAGTTGCCAACGCCAAGGTTGATAATAAAGTGGTTACTTTTCTCATTGTTACTTTTATTATTGTGTTAGTTACTATTTATTTGTATCAATTCTTATTTTACTGCTTGCTGATGCGTATATGCAGCGTATGTTCTTTTTTCTCAATAGCATACTTCTTCAGTACGCCCGGTCCGCAGCTGCTATTCCCTAATCCGAGCACGGCCGCGTCCATACTGAGAATAATTTCGGGACGTGGCTTCAGATTGCAGTCATGAGTTTCTTTATATAAATCCTGTGCAGTATAATGCAAAGCAGAGGCAGAAAATACATCTTCTACCGCGTCTACACGGATACCTTTATTCTGTTTGTCTGTCAGCGTAAAAAATTGTACTTCTTCCTTATTTCCACTATCCTGCGGACGAGGATAATGTATATACTGTTCTGCTACCGTTCCTTTCCAGAGTCCTGTTGCAGCAGATGTCTTGCGATCGGGATAATTATCCTGCGGTCCTCTGCCATACCATGTAAAGGTATTATAGGCAGGAGCCAGACAGAATGCAAGCCCCAAACGAGGCAATTCCGGAAGTACTCCTTGCGGTAAGAAAGTTGTTTTCAGATCAATGACTCCATCGGAAGAAATGGTATAGACGGATGTCGTTGTCACGTTACCTTCTTTATATAAATTAGTCGTCCGGATACGTACTATGACTGCCCCATCTGCACGTACTTCATGATCGAAAGACTCCAGACTAATCAGAGGATGGTCCATGCCATGCAGTTGCCAGTCTTTTGCCAGCCAGTTTCCGAAACTCTTGTCATTGTCTGTCGGTGCACGGAATGCTTGCGTGACAGGCTGAACCGGAAAATGATTCTGAGTCAATATTTCTTTGCCATTGTACATAAGGGAAGTTATACTTCCGACTGCTTTCTTTTCCCACTGAACCGAGAAACCGCGTCCGCTAACTGATAAAGATTTATCATCCTCTTTTACTTGCAGCGCTCCTTTATTGATCAGATCGGCAGACAACAATTCTCCTTGCTGTAAGCAGAATTGTTCCCAAGTAACTTCATGACCGGCTTTCGCCCAAAGAGCATCAGATTTCAATACGATGCTTACTTTTAGCAGACAATCAGAAAGCGTATTCGTTGAGTTGCTGTTGTTGCCTTTTCTGTTTAAAGCCTTCTTGTCCGATAAGGAACGGAAAGCTGGTAAAGTAATTGTTTCACTCTCACCCGGAGCGACTTTCGGTAATGTGATTTCTCCCTGTTCTTTCTGTTTACCATCTATTGTCAATGTCCATAAGCAGCGATACTGAGATAAGTCTATATGATGATTCCTGTTTGTAACGATCAATTGTCCATTGTTGACGGCCAACTGAACCGGTGCATATACTTTCTTTACTTCCCAATACTTCGGAGTCGTCTCACGATCACTCATCAATAGACCATTAAAGCAGAAAGCTTTCAGATTCGGCTTATCACCGAAGTCTCCGCCATACGCCACCATAATGCGGCCATCAGGCAATTCTTTATAAATTCCCTGATCTACCCAGTCCCATATGAAACCGCCCAGCATACGGGGATTGCTATATATTTCATCCCAATATTCTTTAAAGTTGCCCAACGCATTTCCCATCGAATGGGCATATTCGCTTGTCATTACCGGACGGTCATCATTGGTACGTTCCGCTATTTCCAACAGTCGTTCCCAACGTGCATTTTCCGCACGTTCTTTGTCTTCTCCTTCTGCAATGCCCGGATTCAGATATTCTTGTTTCACACGGGTATAGAAACGGCTGATCACATCGACCGTCTTCGGATCAGGATTGCCATCTACTCCCTGCGCACCTTCATAATGAACGGGGCGTGTAGGATCAAAATCGTGTAACCATGCAGAAATAGCTGCAAAGTTCGGTCCGTAGCCGCTTTCATTTCCCATACTCCACATCACGATACTTGGATAGTTCTTATCACGTTCTGCCATGCGGACCGCACGATCCATGAATGCAGCATACCAATCGGGAGTACTTGCCAGTGTCCCGCGCAGACCATGCTCTTCGATATCCGCTTCATCCATCACATAAAGCCCTAAACTATCACAGAGTTCATACCAGCGGCTCACATTGGGATAATGGCTGGTACGAACGGCATTGATATTTGCCTGTTTCATCAGCAGTATATCCTGAAGCATTCTTTCTTCACTCATTACGCGTGCCGTCCGTGGATCGTGTTCATGACGATTCACACCTCTGAAGCGAACCGGATTACCGTTAATCAGTAATTGTCCTTTATTGATTTCTACAGTACGGAAACCGACCGACTGCTCCGCCTGTTCTATCACTTTTCCTTCCGCATTCTGCAAAGTAAGGTGTAATTTATAAAGATAGGGTGTCTCCGCTGTCCATCTTTCCGGTGATTTTATCATGGCTGACAGACGTCCTGTCTTACGTGGTCCACGCTGCGGATACCACTCATTCATCCGGCTTGCTTTATGCTCCAGATCCAGTATTTCTTCCACCTCTCCCTGTAACTTTATTATCTCCTTTCCACTTGCGTCTTTCAACACAGCTTGCAGGGTATATCCTTTTCCGGTCATACCTCTGTATACACTAAATTGCGGATCGATCTGCAAAATAAAGTCCTTATAATTGCCGGCAGATGCAGGAAGAGTGCGTATTGTATAATCACGCATACGAACATCAGGTGTATGTATCAGATGAATACTACGATGAATGCCGCCAAAACGCCAGAAGTCCTGATCTTCGAGATAAGACCCGTCACTATAACGGTACACTTCCAATGCTATCTGATTCTCACCAGTCTTCAGATAGTCGGTGATGTTAAATTCACTTGGCTCCATACTACCTTGGCTATACCCTACCCGTTCGCCATTTATCCAAACATAGAAAGCACTCATCACTCCTTCAAAGCGCAAAAAAGTCTGTCCGTCCGCTTCCCATCCCACAGGCAAAACGAATGTGCGCCGATACTGCCCGACCGGGTTTCGTTCTTTATAGGTCGTATAGTCAGCTTTCGGCTCTCCCATTACTCGCGGAGGATCTATCTTAAACGGATAACCTGCAGATACATAAATAGGCGTGCCATATCCATTGACTTCCCAATTGGCAGGAACAGGAAAGTCCTTCCAGTCTTTATCATTAAAATCAGTCTGATAGAAATCTATGATTCTTTCGCCCGGAACAGGAGTCCATCGGAACTTCCATGTTCCGTCCAAAGACATCGAGCAGTCTCCTTTCTGTACGGAGAAAGGAGTAAAAGCAGCCCGTGCCGGTTTACGATTAATCTGGAGAACATGATGATTCTCCCAGTCATGCATTGTTTGTGCCTGCATCGGGCAAGCGACCAATGCGCCAAGCAGTAATGTATATATTTTCATTCGTTCTTTTTTCTTCATACCAAGAAGACGGACGAAGGGGCATTTTGTACCCCTTTCTTTTACATTAATATTAAAGAATAATAAAAGGAGAAACACTCTATGAAGGGTTGTCTCGCTTCACACGCACAGTATAAGCATACGATTGAAGATCCGGAACTAAAACTGTAATTAAAATAAGAATATCAATTATTAAAATGCAAACATCGTTTTAACAATTAAGGTCTTGCGAATTAAAATACTCCTTCAGACAGAAGTAAAAACAGAAATGAATATCGTATTATCTTCCGGGAAATGGTTTTCTTTGTTATGTATTCATATCACTAATCTCATATTCTGCATTAAAAAATAAAAAGAAATGGAAGAGAATAAACAAACACTTTACAATGATGAGTTGCTAGATATCTTACCTGACGGAGTTATTATATTTAATATTAGTGGAGAAGTAATACAGCTTAACCGGCAAGCTCTGACCGAACTTCATGTGCATTCATCAGTCAATGCAATGATGCCTCTTCCAACCAATATCCTTTTCAAATTATTAAATAATAAAGAAGACATTCTTTCTGTCATCTTAGAAAAGATTCGTCAGGGTGAACAAACTTATTCGCTTTCTGAACATACTTTCATGCAAGAACAGGTGGATTATACACAATTCCCGATCAGAGGTGATTTTGCAACGATCAAGGAAGATGGCAATCTGAAAAAGATATTATTCTTTTTTCGTAATATCACTGTAGAATTGACACAGGAGTATATTCTGAACACAGCCTTACAAAGAACCAGGATATATCCGTGGTATTATGATATAAACCGAAGTGAGTTTACCCTTGACAACCGTTATTTCGAACATTTGGGTATTTCGGCCGGAGAAAATAACACTCTGACTATGGAGGAATACGTAAATATGATTCATCCGGACGACCGGCAAGCTATGGCTGACGCCTTTATTGTGCAACTTAGCGGCATGGAAACGTTCGATAAATCTGTCCCCT
>CANSEY010000037.1 GCA_947646015.1 uncultured Bacteroides sp.
CTTCTGCCCTATCCAGGGTTATTCTGAGCGCCAGTCGAAAGAGTTTATCCTTCAACGGCAAAATATCGTTTCGGAAGCTGATCTCTTGCATCTCTATAATAATGACGGGCTGGGATACGAAAAGTTACAGACGCCCATTACTTTTTTTTAAATTATTTTTTTATCCGCGTTCCTTCGCTGCCTTTAATCGCTGATGCTAAGGTAATTACAACTTCTGTAACTCCTGCATTAATTGCTTCAAAAGAATTCTCCAACTTAGGAATCATACCACCTTGAATAACGCCGTCAGCAACGTATTGTTCGAATTCGGAACGGGTAATCTCAGGGATCACGCTATCGTCATCATTCTCGTCACGCAGCACTCCTTTCTTTTCGAAGCAGTACATCAGCGTCACGTCAAACAGCGCCGACAAAGCCTTTGCCGTCTCTCCGGCAATGGTATCCGCATTTGTATTCAGCATATTACCTTGACCATCGTGTGTCAATGGTGCCATCACGGGCACCACTCCTTTATGAATCAGATCAGCCAGCAAAGAAGCATCTACCTTCTCCACGTCGCCCACGAAACCATAATCAACCTCTTTCACCGGACGCTTTACCGATCGGATCACATTCATATCCGCCCCGGTCAGTCCAAGAGCGTTCACTCCACGGGCCTGCAAACCGGCAACAATATTCTTGTTTACCAGACCACCATACACCATCGTTACCACTTTCAACGTTTCCGCATCGGTAATACGACGACCATTTACCATTTTGCTTTCAATACCTAGTTGTGCGGCAATCTTTGTTGCCGAGCGACCGCCGCCGTGAACCAGCACTTTATGTCCGCTGATGGCGGCAAAGTCATTCAACAACTGAAGAAGGGTGGCTTCCTCTTCTACGATTTTTCCACCCACCTTAATTACAGTTAGTTTTTCCCTCATTTTTTATTCAATTCTAATAAGTTTGCCGAATGGAGAACTCGGCTCCGGCACCTTGCCGGTTATTCTAAGTAAGTATATCCGTAAAGTCCCGAACGATAATTGGACAGAAACTCTTTACCCTCTTCCAATGATATCTTTCCTTCTTTTACAGACTTGGTCACCCATGTTTCAAGGGTACGTACCAGTTTTTTAGGATTATATTGTACGTAATCCAACACTTCCGCTACTGTTTCACCATCAATAATCTGTTCGATATTATATCCCTTTTCATTCACAGAAACGTGAACAGCATTCGTATCTCCAAACAGATTATGCATATCTCCCAAAATCTCCTGATAAGCTCCGACCAGGAAAACAGCCAGATAGTAAGGTTCTGTTTTCTTCAGACTATGCACAGGCAGATAATGAGCCACATTCCGGGTAGAAATGAAGTTTGCAATCTTTCCGTCCGAATCACAGGTGATATCCTGCAGGGTAGCCGAACGTTCCGGCTTCTCATCCAACCGCTGAATAGGCATAATCGGAAATATCTGATCAATCGCCCAAGAGTCGGGCAAGGACTGGAACAATGAGAAATTACAAAAATATTTATCCGCCAGCAACTTGGACAATCCCCGGAATTCATCCGGCGCGTGTTTCAAGCCTCCGGCGATCTGATTAATTTCCCGTGTAATGGACCAATACAAACGTTCGATCTGAGCACGGGTCTTCAAATCCACAATACCATGACTGAACAGGTCGAGCGCTTCTTCCCGAATCTGTTGTGCATCATGCCATGCTTCCAGCATCTTATTCTGGTTCAACGAATCCCAGATACTGTACAGTTCCTGCACAAGCTCATGTGCATCCGGAGCGATTTCCTCTTCATCATCCCATTCCGGAAGAGTAGCTGTTTCGAGCACCTCGAAGATCAAGACAGAGTGATGAGCCGTCAATGCCCGGCCGCTCTCGGTAATGATATTCGGATGCGGAATGCCGTTTTTATCGCTGACATCTACCAATGTAGAAATGGAGTCATTCACATATTCCTGAATGGAATAGTTTACACTACCTTCACTATTGGAAGAACGGGTTCCATCATAATCAACGCCCAGTCCGCCGCCGATGTCCACAAACTCCACATTGAATCCCATAGAGTGAAGCTGCACGTAAAATTGAGAAGCTTCGCGCAAAGCCGTCTTAATGCGACGAATCTTCGTCACCTGGCTGCCAATATGGAAATGAATCAGTTTCAGGCAATCTTTCAATCCCTTGCTTTCCATAAAGTCAAGCGCTTCGAGCAGTTCGCTGGAAGTCAGACCGAACTTGCTGGCATCGCCACCCGATTCTTCCCATTTTCCACTGCCGGAAGAAGCCAGTTTTATACGAATACCGATATTGGGCTGTACATTCAACTGTTTCGCCATTTTGGCTATCAGTTTCAATTCATTCATCTTCTCTACTACGAGGAAGATACGTTTGCCCATCTTTTGGGCAAGGAGCGCCAGTTCTATATAACTTTCGTCTTTATAGCCGTTGCAAACAATCAATGAGTCAGAATCCGTATTGACGGCAATCACCGCATGAAGTTCCGGTTTGGAACCGGCTTCCAGTCCGAGATTGAATTTCTTTCCGTGGCTGATAATCTCTTCTACCACAGGACGCATCTGGTTGACCTTAATGGGATAGATGATAAAATTCTCGGCTTTATAACCGTACTCTTCGGCAGCCTGTTTAAAACAGGAAGACATCTTTTCAATACGGTTGTCCAGAATATCCGGGAAACGCAACAGCATGGGAGATGCCACATCCCGCAATTGCAACTCGTCAACCAGTTCCTTCAGGTCGACGGTCACTCCATCTCTCCGCGGTGTAACAACAACATGACCTGCGTCATTAATACTAAAGTACGAAGTACCCCAACCCGTAATGTTGTAGAGTTCTTCAGAATCTTCAATACGCCACTTTCTCATTTTCTGTTATTCAGTGTTTTTAGTAAATAATTGGATGGCAAAAATACAGATTTATCTACAGGTTGCCAATTAATTGGATATTATTTCTTCCAATTGGTTTATATAACCGGTCTTAATTTATAATTCCAGCAGTTCCTGCAGACGTTGCACAGATGATTCAATCTGCCAGCGGTCTTCCAGTTCGTCCGCATTAAAGATATATTGCGCCTGCGTATAAAAAGGTGCGCGCTTTTCGAGTGCCTGAATGATGAAATCCATTAATTCCTCATCTTCCTTTCCCTGAAGAATGGGACGTTGCTGCTTGGCAATACGCAAGCGTCTGAACAGCACATCGGGATGCACATTCAGGAAAACGGTTTTTCCCGTCCGGTTCATAAACTCCATATTGTCATAAAAGCAGGGTGCCCCCCCGCCTGTAGAGATAACGACGTTCTCAAACTCAGCTACCTCATGAAGCATATTTCTTTCCAACTCACGAAATCCGGCTTCACCCCGTTCCGTGAATAGTTCTCCGACAGTTTTATGAAAACGTTCTTCGATATACCAGTCCAGATCAATGAACGGGATATTCAGTTTGCGGGCAAAAGCCTTGCCCAAAGTAGTTTTTCCGGCACCCATATAGCCGGTAAGGAAGATACGAACCATAAATGATTAATTTTGCTCACAAAATTAATCATTTAATGAATAATGAAGAATGATTCTCTATTATTTAAAAACTTTTATCCGTTCTTCCAGTGGCTGGAACTCTTTTTCTCCCGGCTGATTGACAGGCACTCCGAACGGCATTTCCGCAATCAGATGCCAATGTGCAGGCAAATTCCATGCCCGACGCACCTCATCATCAATCAATGGATTATAATGTTGCAGGGAAGCACCGAAGCCCACATCTTCAAGCATCACCCAAACAGCCAGCTGATGCATCGCCGAGGTTTGTAATGACCATCCGGGGAAATTCTCCTGATAAGACGGGAAAGCTTCCTGAAGCCCCTTCACCACCTTCTGATCTTCAAAGAACAGCACCGTACCATATCCACAGGCAAAGGAATTGTCAATCTTTTCTTCGGTTTTCGCAAACGCTTCTCCCGGCACAATCTTCCTCAACGCATCTCTTACAATGTTCCATAACTTTTTATGAGACTTGCCAAGAAGAAGCACCACACGGGTAGATTGAGAATTGAATGCCGACGGCACGTGTCTCACTGCCAGATTGATAATGCATTCTATCTCCTGATCCGGAATAGGTGACTGGTCGGTAATCGAATAATAAGTCCGACGATTCTTCAAAGCTTCACTAAAAGTTCTTTCCATAATAGCTCCTTTCTTAATTTTATTTTCTTAAACTCCTTATAAATTAGAACAAGCTTCTCTGCCAACTTGTTCGATTCCGGAATATATTTGTACCTTCGCACCGTCAATGCTGTTGACATAATCATTCATTATCAGAAAATGGCTAAAGAAAAGTTCTACGTAGTATGGGAAGGAGTGACGCCGGGAGTATATGCTTCCTGGACGGATTGCCAGCTCCAGATCAAGGGGTATGAAGGTGCAAAGTACAAATCGTTCGACACCCGTGAAGAGGCGGAACGTGCACTGGCCTCGTCACCTTACGCCTACATCGGCAAAAATGCGAAGAAAAAAACGGAAGCTGCCCGAACCGGTTCCGATACACTGCCTGCTTCCGTCATTGACAATAGTCTGGCAGTCGATGCTGCGTGCAGTGGCAATCCCGGCCCGATGGAGTATCGGGGGGTACACGTGGCAAGCCGCCAGGAAATTTTTCATTTCGGCCCGATGAAAGGTACAAACAATATCGGAGAGTTTCTGGCCATCGTGCACGGACTGGCATTGCTGAAACAGAAAGGATTTGATATGCCCATTTATAGCGACAGCGTGAATGCCATCAGCTGGGTGCGACAGAAAAAATGCAAAACCAAACTTCCGCGAAATGAGGAAACTGAAGAACTGTTTAAAGTAATAGAACGGGCAGAGAAGTGGCTCAGAGAGAACACTTACACTACCCGTATTCTTAAATGGGAAACCAAGGCGTGGGGAGAGATTCCGGCAGATTTCGGCAGAAAATAATAGCCGGAAAGTCTATTCTGCGACTTGATCAGCAGCCTGTTCCTTCTTATGTTTAAACACAAAGCGGAGCATCAGAAAATTAGTGGGAACAGCCACAGCGAGCACACACAAGGGAGCTATCTCCTGATCTACATTCAGATACAGGAACAAATTGAACAATCCCATATGTATCAGATAGTTCACCAAATGGCTGCCTCCAAATCCCAAAGCCCTTTTCAAAGAAGGGTTGCTACGGAACGTGAAATAAGAAGTCAGAAAGAAATTACAGATAAAACTCGTCACATAGCCTATCGTGTAGGCAATATTCAAGTTGGTCATTTCGTATTCCTGCAACAGATAATAAACCCCATAATGTATTCCGGCGGCCAACGTTCCCACCGTGCAATAACGAATAAACTGGTAGCGTTTACTCTTCGATTGAAATACTGATTTTACAATTTCCATTAGTAAGTAGTTTTAGTTTTATAGTTCAGATGTTTCATTTTCATTCAGTCAGATGGACGCACGAAGTCCTGAGTCAGTTGTTCCCACACTATTTTCAGCCATATCAAGGTGCAAGGCAAAGCCTTTAAAGCATAAGGCTTCACATAATCCATCCTTATGAATCTTGGGAAAAGATCGGTAGTAGACAAAGAAGTCAGTAGAATACAGAATATAAGTAGAAACAAGTTTAACCCCGGTGTAGTGGCCTGTGTAGGTGTCTTTACATACCAGATTCCAACAGCAATCATAGCAGTCAGATAGCCATAGGTTTCAGTGCCGGTGCTAAATAGCACCATAAACAAAAGTGCAGAGGATAGAAACAAGAATCTGAAAGATTCATTTCCGTATTGCCGGATGCGTAAATAAGGAAGGGCAAACAAAATCATTCCGGGAACGATTATCCATAAATCACTGAAGGAGGCTCCCGTTATCCGATGTAACATACCCAGCAAAGATATGTTTTGATTGACGCTAAACTGATTCAGCCCATTCTTATAGACAAGCACATCGAACCATTCTTTATACGAATGAACGACATATTCCGGAGAAGCATAGAGCATCGGAAGCAGAAAAACGATCACTGCCCAAAAGACTAATCCGCTGGTGAGTTTCATTTTATGTTTCGAGAATAAAAAGAAAGCCAGTCCGACTATCCCATAAAGTTTGGTCATAGTCCCTAATACAATCATCAAAGCAGCCCAAAAATCCTTTTCTTTCTCGATCAGCACATACGAGAATATAATCATAGCGGTAATACCTATGCTATATTGCTGAGACAAAACAGCTGTAAAAACGTCATTTACAGAAACTAATATAACAACAGCAAATTGCCACTTTTTCAAATCTAACTTGCTGATAGCATAATAAAGGAAACCACAATTCACCAGACACCAAAAGACCATCCCCAAGGGTCTGGGAAGAACCGCAAAAGGAGAAATCAATGCAGTGAAAGAAATACCATACAGAAAAAAATCTTTCTGTTCCTGAAGATATTCTACATATAAAGGAGAAGAAGATATCGCATGCCAAAAAGACTGGCTAAATATAACATAATTGCTATATGTCCCCTTCATCATCAATGATAAACTGCAAGCTAATCCTACTCCCATCCACAAGATGAATAGAAAGACGGGATTCTGCACATATCCTTTCAACCTCTCCAACATATCATCAATAAGTTTTTTAGTTCATTTACAAATACCCCCTTTTTCATATCAGGCAACATCACTTCGCCTCTTAAGTCTACAGGAACCTCTTTGATGAAGGTGGTATCATCAAGAGAAGCCTTATATATAAACTCGGTATCAAATAAGAACTGTTTAATACGAGTGGACGCAAGAAAAGCTTTTCCCTTACAGTTAAACCCCTTTAATCCCCCCTGCGTATCTGTGTGGGTCAGCCCTAACAGCATAAAGTTCAAGAAACGTGAAGCATGACTCGCCAACTTTCTACGGGTAGAAAGTTGTGAATAATACGTATGATTACGATTTGCTACAACTACATCATACCCTTCCTCAAGATATTTAATCACCTGACAAACAGACTCAATCTTATATGGAAAATCATAATCTGTATAAAGAGCCAGCTCTGAATCAGAATGTGCTATACCATCACGAACAGCAGCTCCTTTCCCTTGATTTATCTTATTGTCTACAATGATAGTGTTGGGTAAGTTATTTGTCAAACGAAGTACAGCTTCTTCCGTAAATCCGCGTTTGGAACCATCATTTACTACGATAAAGCGAATATTGTACCCGTTCAGCATCCCTTCCAACTCTTTATGTTTCTCAATCAGTTGCTGCTCCCATCCTTCATGAGGATTATAACAGGGCAATATGACGTCAATCCGTTCATCATCTTTTTTATGTAGAAAAGGAGTTGGGGTTCTTGATGTATAGTCCTGAGTTAATTGTTCCCAGATGATTTTAAACCAGATAATAGCACATGGGAGAGCTTTAAGTGCAAATGAAGTTATGTATTCAGTCCTGAAATGTTTTGAAAAAAGAATACTGCTTGAAGACGCTGCCGTCAACACAAAACAGAATAGCAATAAGCATGTATTCAGCACAAACGATTTTTTATACGTTGGCGTACTTACATACCATATACCCACACCAATTAGAGCACCCACATATCCACATTCTTCCGTCCCTGTACTAAACAAGACCATAAATAACAGAACTGATGCCAAAAACGAAAGCCGAAAATTTCTATTCTCATATTGTCCAATACGCAAATAAGGCAATAAGAATAAAACAATTCCAGGAATTATCAGCCACATATCGCTATATTCAACAGCATGAGTAATCTTTCGAACCATTCCTAATAAAGAGATATTCTGATAAAAGCTCAACTCATTAACATCATTCTTAACTTCAAGAATACTAACCCATTCTTTATAAGAATCAAATACATATTGTGGAGAAGTATAAAACATTGGAACTACAAATAGAACGAATGCCCAAAATAGAATTCCCCACAGAAAATATAATTTTCTTTTAGAGAAAAGGAAAAAAGCTAACCCCACAATCCCATAAATTTTGGTTAATGTGCCTAACACAATCATCAATGCAGCCCAAAAATCTTTTTTTCTCTCGACAAGAATAAAAGTAAAAAGAATGAAAGCGGCTACTGCTGCATTATACTGCTGAGTCACAACAGATAAATATAAGCCATTATATGACAACCAAATAATAATGGCTGTTTTCCATTTTTCAAACTCTAACTTTTTTATAGCAAAGTACAATAAAAGAGCATTACACAAACTCCACAAAGCAGAACCCACCATTGTTGGCATGATTGAAAAGGGAGCAATCAATAAAGTAAAAGGAATGCCATATAGAAATAAATCAAAATATTCTTTAGGATATTCTACATATAAAGGCGTTTGCTCCAAAGCATGAAAAAATGAACGGGAAAATATCAAGTAGTTATTTGCAAGTCCTTCTGTCCAGCTTACCCAAAATCCCCAGATAGCCACCCCAAACCACAAAATTGCTAATACAATAGGATTTTGCACTAACCTTAGTATAAATCTTATTATATCTTTCATTTCATTATATCCTTGTTTAGTTTTATATAATCTATAAAACGACCAAAACTAACATTCTTTTTCCTAAAATATAGGATGAAGGCATCCAGCCTTTTTTCCATTCCTTCTCCTGCATGATTTCGTATAATAAATGGCAGTTTCCATTCCGGATGTTCATTTAACGAATAAAATTCCCACGGATGAAAGTATGTCACGAAATATCCATCATGCCGATGAGCGTATTTACACAGCCAACGATAAAGTGAAGCAGGCAAATTATGACAAGAGAGCCAAAACAAAGGAAAGCGCAGCAAAGGAGTAACTGATGCCGGCATTTGCATCACACGGTCTTTTATAAAAGGAGTACGGGGAGTAGAAAGCCGCATATATCTTCCCGGGATAAATGTCGGATTCAAGGAAGAATTATATATATACCCCGCCTCATATACAGCTTTTTCCGACACAGGCATCATGCGCGCCTGCCGATAGCCATAAACTTTGGCTCCGGTGATTTCCTCCAACTGATCCTTCGACCTTTTCAGATCTTCTACTTCAAAGGTCCAATGATAGAAGCCATGAGAAGCAATCTCGTGACCTCCCTCCTGAATGCGCTTTATTATATCAGGAGCATGAAGAGCAAAATTTGCCGTACAGAAAAAGGTCGCTTTTACCTGATTCCGTTCCAAGCAATCCAAAATTCGGGTAGTCCCCTCTACAGAAACTTTAATTTGCTCTTCCATTGATATGTCCACC
The DNA here is from genome assembly GCA_947646015.1 of uncultured Bacteroides sp. Lineage (GTDB taxonomy): Bacteria > Bacteroidota > Bacteroidia > Bacteroidales > Bacteroidaceae > Bacteroides. The sequence continues at coordinate 9,228 of CANSEY010000037.1, forward strand.
TGATGTTCTTTGGGCACATCAAATTCCTCAATGTCAAAACTTAATAAAATCATTCCAATATTAGTCTAGTTTACGTTTGTTGCTGTGAGTTGCTGCAAATATGCAGCCACAGCCTATAATGCTTGCATATCGTTTAGTCTTTTATAATAACCGTCTAATTCCAATAATTCTTCGTGGCGCCCACGCTCTACGATTTCCCCTTCATAGAGCACACAAATCTCATCCGCATTTTTGATAGTAGAAAGACGGTGAGCAATTGCAATCGTGGTACGCGTCTTCATCAATCTCTCCAATGCTTCTTGTACCAAACGTTCCGATTCAGTATCCAGTGCAGAAGTAGCCTCATCCAGAATCAGGATGGGAGGATTCTTCAGAATAGCACGGGCGATGCTGACACGCTGTCTCTGTCCACCGGAAAGTTTGCCGCCACGGTCACCGATATTTGTATTATATCCTTCCGGCTTTTCCATAATAAAATCATGGGCATTGGCAATCTTAGCGGCCTCTATGACTTGTTCCATAGTTGCATTTTCTACGCCAAAAGCAATATTATTGAAAAATGTATCATTAAAAAGAATGGCTTCTTGATTTACATTGCCAATCAAACTGCGCAAATCGGCAATACGTACATCTTTAATACTTGTACCATCGATGGTGATATCTCCTCCTTGCACATCATGATAACGTGGCAATAAATCTACGAGCGTCGATTTTCCTGAGCCTGACTGTCCTACCAAAGCAACTGTCTTTCCCTTTGGCACTGTTAAGTTCACATGTTTCAACACTTCTCTTTTACCATCATAGCTAAAGCTTATATCTTTAAACTCAATCCGATCATTCATTCCAGTCAATGGTTTCGGATTAGGAATTTCTTTAATATTATTTTCAGCCTTCAATATTTTGTCCACGCGTTCCATAGAAGCAAGCCCCTTAGGGATATTATAACCAGCCTTGGCAAAGTCTTTCAACGGATTTATCACGCTATAAAGAATAACCATATAAAATATAAACGTCGGTGCAGTCAATGACGAATTATGCCCTAAAATCAAAGCACCACCAAACCATAATACAGATACAATCAGAATTGTTCCCAAGAACTCACTCATCGGATGAGCCAAAGCTTGTCGCATAGCCACTTTGTTGACTGCATCACGAAGCTCATTACTGCACCTCGTAAAACGATTTATCATTCTGTCCTCTGCAATAAACGCTTTGATAATACGCAAACCACCCAATGTTTCTTCCAACTGAGACATTGTATCACTCCACTTTCCTTGTGCCTCCAGTGATTGACGCTTTAGTTTTCTTCCGACCTTACCCATCAGCCAGCCCATAGCCGGCAATACCAAAACGGTGAAAAGAGTTAACTTCCAGCTGGTAGCAATCAATGTTATAAAATACAATATAATCATGATAGGGCTCTTTATCAACATGTCCAATGAACTGGTAATAGAGTTTTCCACCTCTCCCACATCACCACTCATACGAGCTATAATATCTCCTTTTCTCTCCTCTGAGAAAAAGCCCATCGGCAAACGCATTACCTTCGCATATACCATGATACGGATATCCCTGACAACTCCTGTACGCAATGGAATCATCACAGCTGAAGATGCAAAATAACAGGACGTTTTAAATAAAGTCATCAAAGCCAGAAACAGTCCCAGAAAAATCAAAGCAGTAGTAGGACCATTATCCTGAATCATTTGGGAAACATAATAATAGAAATTATTTATCGCAACATCTTTAAAACCGGCAGTTCCCCATTCCATATACTCATATACCTTATTATTCTCTCCTGTTTTAAACAAAATATCCAGAATCGGAATTAACAAAGTAAATGAAAACACATTGAATACAGCTGACAAGATATTCAGCAAAATAGCCCATCCGATATACTTCTTATATGGCGACACAAAACGTCGCATCAGTTGCAAAAATTCCTTCATTATTTGAAATAAAATAAGTTAAGGCTGCAAAGATACAATAAAACTGTCTAACAGTTGAAGGTTTCTTTCAATAATTAATACGAATTATATAATAGCCACCTTCTTGACCATTTATTCGTCTATTTCACTCCAACACTACTCATTATCAAAAGATATGGGCACCACATGATAATAAACCCCATGAGATCTCCGGTACGATTTCACTCCCAACTTTTGCAGAATACGCCCCAAATAAGATACTTGCCGAGGTGAAAACTTCATCTTACTAGCCTTCTGTATTCGTTGTAGCAAATCCGCAGCAAGCAACCATTCTCCTGCCTCTTCGTCGGCCGCCGCCCGATAATATACCTGAAACAATTGCTCGATCGCAGGAGACTGCTCAAACTCCTGATTAGACTCCGTCATAATAGCTTCCTCTTCTTCATCAAACCAATACCGTTCATTTTTATAAAGTGCCGTCATTGCTTGTGCATAAAGCTGCTCATAATCAATGGGACGCACCACATCAATCACTCCCGTCACTTCGACGCCGATAAAACGGCGACTACCGGAAGTGTCTGTCAGTAAGTCTTTATGATTACTCGTCCCGATAAAAGAAGCATACCGCCGAAGTGATTCCACAGCTGACGCATTCGGGCGACGGGTATTAACAACCGGTTTTTGCAAAATATGTTTAAGGAATGATTGCTGATTGACACCTATCTGATCAAACTCATCCATATTGATGAGAAGAAAACGATTCAGATACAACTCGGCGTCCCTTTTACGGCTAAAGTCAATGCTGTCCGTATAATACGCCTGCAAACAAGGAGGCAGAATCAGACGGCAAAAGGTGGACTTACGATAAGCCTGCGGACCGATTAAAATAGGTGAAGTACTGTTCGCATGATTTTTGTCAACTCCACGCCAGTGCGCCACTGTACTGAGAAACCAACGACGAAAAAGTTGTCCCCAATGAGGATTATCACAAGGAACTCTTTCAGCCAGGTCACGGATGTGGTCTTTACCGTCCCAATGGGGAAGATCATAAAGAAATTCCTCGACAGGGTGATAAACGGGAACATGATCGGAATTCAGATATCGGACCACATCCTTATCCCAAAGTTTGATGCCCTCATACATCGCATTCATCGTAATACTTGCCATCACCCGTTTGTCTATGGGGCGAAAATAAAAGTTGAAACTGTTCCGCTCACGGTATTCCACGCTCGAAGTCAGCATATTGAAACGAAACTCATAGCGGCGTTTCATAAACTCATCTGTCTGCATGACAAACAATTGCTCCGGCAGCAAACTACTTTTATCGGCAAAACCCTCGCACGTACCATACACGTTCTTCACCGTCTCGCGAATCAGGAATTCATCTTTCGGTAAACGATAATGAGCACGTGCCCATCGCACGGTGTCTTCCTGTGGAATACCGGCACGAAAACACTGCTCAGCCAGACAAACAAGCAATGAGTGTATATCATCGCCTGGGCGGTATCCTTTTTGCTCGGCAAATGCTCGGGCAAATGCTGCTTCAAAAAGAACAGAAAGTGCTTCGTAACTATCATATCCGGGAACAAGCCGCTGTAAAGGAGAAGCCTGCGCCTGTACCTGCTCTCGATAGGTGGTTTCCCCCGGCAAAGATGCTGGCTGTTTCAGATAAACAGGCATGGCTTCGGGATTAAAATACAGCTCCGGGTCGAAAGTTAATCGGCAATACTGTTCCAGCGAAGGCTCTCTTAATTCGATATCAAACGGAAGTTGGGGCTGGTAATATTTCACAGCCAGACGATAAGCATGCGCATGAAAGACTTCCGCCTGTTCGCGATTATCAGGCAGACGGTTGTCGGGATACGTAAAACGAACCCATATCTTTACAGACTTTCCTGAAGAACCGATAAAAGCAAGATACGTCTGAGGCAGTTCCTTCACACACTCCTTCACCTCATCAGCTTCCATACGTCCGGATAACCCGTTGACCTGAAGCATAACGATTCCATTATATTCGGCCATCGCCATCACCCCGTTTTTTCTGACAAAAGCTGCCGCCGGAAGTATCTTCGGGACCCTCTCTATATAATCATTTTTATCACCGGGAAGTATATAAGGCAGGACTTCTCTCATATTAGAGACCAGTTGTGCTTTAGTTTCCTTTTTCATCTGCTCTACGAGCTGTTCAATCTTCAACGTACGCATCGTATTTACTTTGCCATCGTCTCTCACTTGTGTTATTCTCATTTTTTCTTTCGCTGTTTGTCCTGCTTGCGTGTGTAGGGCAATATATATTTTGCACAAAAGTACTGTAAACATTCTATGTAAACAAGTTTCTGATCATAAGTTTCATTCCCATCTCCTCTCCCTCTACTAGAAAAGAAAAAATATATTTTAGTCTCACGGTCTCACTACTTTTACATAATCATCAAATAATTAATATATTATAGGATGAGAGATACTTTTTACAGAGGTATCTCTCATCATTTCCTCACTGAAATTACTCTATTCTAACCTGTCTCTCACCTTCTTTTGATTATCTCTCATTCTGCTTTCCAACTTCCATTATTTAATTTCAGACCTATACATTTCTCCTTTTAGAAGTACTTTAAGGCGCATATATTTTACCATTCATTATCATGCAAACAATCCTATAATTGCTTGTTTTACAACTATTATTGTCGTATCTTTGAAAGACGTTATTCATCATACTACCCGGGTGAACCGACCTGTTCACCCAGGTACACAGATACGTTCTCGAAGGTGCAATGATCGGTTCACCCGGGTAGAACGATGAAGATGTCAGTAAGATGACACGCAGATAAAGGCTTTAAATGCCGAAGAGATAAGTAACACCATATATAAACAACAGATAAACAACAATTAAGATGGCAGTACAATTCGAATTTTATAAGAATCCCGTTCAGGGAGAAGAAGAGGGGGAAACAAGTTATCATCCCAGAGTCGTGAATTTTCAACACGTGACTACCCAAAGACTGGCAGTCGAAATTCACTCGGCAACTACCTTTGGCAAGGCCGAAGTGGAAGCAATGTTAATGGAACTCAGTCGGTGCATGGGCAACCACTTACGCGAAGGGCAAAGAGTACATCTTGACGGGGTCGGCTATTTTCAGATCACATTACAAGCAACAGAGCCGATACATTCCATGGCCGCACACGCTGACAAAGTGAAGTTTAAATCGGTCAGTTTCTTGGCGGACAGAGATTTAAAAGGTGAGCTTATAGGTATGCATGCACAACGCTCAAAGTATAAACCCCACTCGGCTACCCTCTCCCAGGAAGAAATAGACAAAAAATTAACCGGGTACTTCGCTACGCATACGGTTTTGACCCGCTCTGATATGCAGTCACTTTGCCAATTCACACACAGTATGGCGGCGCGCCATATTCGCAGGTTGAAAGAAGAAGGTTCTTTGCAGAATATCGGAATTCGTACGCAACCGATTTATGTGCCGTGTCCAGGACATTATGGGAAATAGTTGTAAAATAGAATGAGAGATAGGGTAAAATAGGGTAATTCCAGTGAGAAAAGAATGAGAGATACCTCTGTAAAAAGTATCTCTCATTCTATAATATCCTAGTTATTAGGTGATTATGCAAAAGTAGTGAGACCGTGAGACTAAAAAAATTCTTTTATAGCAGACTTAGATATAATCACAACACCCAAAGAGGAAGCACAAATGAGCTTCCTCTTTTACCTAATATCGCTTATGGAATATCTTGAATAATTCCTTCCCAACTATCAATCCCTATTCGAGATAAATACTGTTCAAAATAATCATCTTCTTCATCTGTATCCGCTTTTTGATAGGTTGTCCATACAGGCTTGGCTTCACCATTATGAGGTGCATCGGCATACTTACGCAATCCCAAACAAGCACCATCTCCCAAATGGTCAAACCAACTATGCCATTGTATGCCATTAATACCGTCCAAATTGTTAATCTTCTTCCAACCATAAGCAAATCCGGCAGCCTGATCCTGCAAATCATCATCTTCATAAGATGGCGAACATGTGCCCGCTTCAGAAAGCCATACAGAACGTCTGATAGTTCCTTTATATTGATTTCGGGATGTTTTCACCCACTTATCCAACACTTCCAAATTTTTCAAGGTCACATATTCCGTATCCATAGAATAAGTTGCCTGTTCATCATCCCAAGTACACGGGTTACCTAACTGAGCCGGGTAACTATGACACGCCAATGACCAGAAGAAATCACCTTCGCTTTCACTGAACTGATTCATAAAGTCGAGCATATCTCTTACTTTATACCAACCGCCACCGGCAGCGATATTCCATCCATGCGAGAAAGAGATAAAGACTTCTGAGTGCTGGTCATATTGATGCGCAATATTATAGCACATACGCATCGAACGGAGATAAGTATCCATAAACGTGGCAATCGGTTTGTCACCCATATTGGTCCAATGACTTCCTCCATCCACTTCGTTATGTATAATCCAGTGCGCTATGCGCATATTAGGGTCACTATATCTTTCTGCCAGGAAGTCAAGTGCTGCAGCGTAACAATTTGTAGACTCTATTGTGGTCATATTGGGCATTGTATAAGGAGCTATACCATTAAAATCCGGATGTTTCAAAAGAGTACCGGCATCTCCGGTAGGAGGAACCAGCAAAATACCTGCTACAGAGATTCCACGTTTACTCGTTTGCTCCAACACAGCATCAAATGAACTCTTCATATATCCCTCATTAAAATAATATGTCCTGCCACCGTAAGTATGCGGAATATCTCCTTCCTGTTGAGAAAGATGCATGAAATGAGAAATAGGAATGTTGATGGTGGCACTGGCAATACCCAAATCATCCAAATCAGATGCAAGGAATCCATGGTTTATCAATCCTCCCAACCCCTTCTTAGATTTTAAAGGAATAGCCTCAACACTTTGTTTTACGTGTATTTTATCCACGTTCGCATAGCGGGCATGAGAAACAATCTCATCCTTGGAAGCTCCTTCTTTGTATATAGCCCACTTAGACAATAAACGATCATACTTATAGTCACCTATAGTAACATATCTATCCAACTGAACGTTAAAAGAGCCGTTTGATAAAGGTGTTTTATTTTCCACCTTTTCCACTTTGAACATATCCACAAATGGTGGAATCTCTCCCAAGAAGAAAGTACCTTCTCCCGTATAGTTACCTTGAATACTGATCGTACTCTCTCCTACCACCACATCAGTTACATGGCAATCATATTCTTTATTCAGATAATCTTTAATTCCTTGTTCGTACTTCTCTTTATTAAGTGCTTCATTATTCTCGTCCTCTTCCGCCTGTTTTTCCTCATCATTCATCATACGTAGGCGTATATTACGCATTTGTATGATATTATTAGGCTGGTCTCCAAAATCCAGACGCAGAAAATCTTTCACTTTTCCCCAATCAAACTCCTGTCTATATTTCTTTAGACGAACGCTGAATGAAGCCCATTCCGTAGAAGCAGGAACGGTTCCCGCACTCATGCTATGAGTAGCATCAATCCCATTTTTTGCATCAGCAAAAAAGAGTTCAAGGTTACTCATCCCCATTTCCGTCTGATATTCAAATTCAAGAACATTACATTCTTCGGGAACATCTTCTTTAAACAAACCGGCAGTCGCCCAAGGATCACCATTAGTAGTTTCTATCGTATAACTACTGTCTTCATTCTGAGTTAAGGTTACTCCCGACTTATACGGTCCATCCAATAACATATAAACAGGTGGGATAACAATTTCTTCAGGAGGAATAACTTCTCCTCCATCGTCTTCAATAAAGTCATCATTACAGGAAGACAAGTTCATCACAAAAAATGCCATTAAAAACAACATGCCACATCGCCCTAACAGGCGTTCAGGCCTTCTCGTAAAGAAAGCTTTCAAATTTTCCATAATTTCAGTTTTAGTTAATAATGTCGTTGATTAAAAATTCTCAATAATATTCCAATCAGGAATTCCAATTAAAGGTAAGAATTGTTCGAAGTATTCATCTTCTTCATTTGTGCCTGCTTTTCGATAAACTTCCCACACAGGTTTGGCTTCTCCTCTGTAAGATTCATCCAAGTATTTACGCAATCCGAAGCAAGCTCCGTCTCCCGGATGATCAAACCAATTATGCCATTGTAGCCCATCAATCCCTTCCAATGCGTTGATTTTCTTCCAGGCGAAAGCCAAACTAGCCGCTTGCTTCTGAAAATCTTCATCCGAATAAGTAGGAGAATTTACTCCAGCCTCAGAAAGCCAGACAGAGCGCTTAATAGTCCCTTTATATTTATTTTCTTTGGTAAGCGCCCACTTACTCAGAACTTCCAGATTTTTAAACGTAATAAATTGGGTATCCATGGAAAACGTTGCGTTCGGATCAATCCAAACACATGGATTCGTCAAATCCTGAGAATAGCTATGATAAGCTAATCCCCACTGAAAGTCTCCTTCTACCCGACTATAAACATTCAACAAATCAATGATTTCTTTGCTTGTATAGAGCCACCATCCTACATTCGCTATCTGTGTCCAGGAATGTGTAAAAGACCCCAAAACCTCTGCCTGTTTATCATATTGGCGTACTATATTATAACATATACGCATTGATTTTATATAGGTATCCGTAAATACAGTAAGAGGTTTTATTCCCATATTTGTCCAGTCTATACAGCCGTCTACCTCATTATGCATAATCCAATGAGCTATGCGCCCGTAGCGATTGTCCGCCGTACAATATCTTTTAGCCAGAAAATCAAATGCCGCTGCATAACAATTCACCGATTCCAGAGTAGTCATATTAGGCATTGTATAAACCCCTCTTTCATAATCCGGATGTTGCAGCAATGCCCCCAGGTCAGGGTCTACGCATTTAGCTGCCGGTTCGACAAGAATGATGGCAGCAACAGCAATATTCCGTTTGGCTGCTTCTAAAAGAGGAACGTCAAGTACAGTCTTGAGGTAACCTTCATCCATATAATAGGTTCTTCCCCCATAAGTATGCGCAATATCTCCCGCTCTTGGCGTCAGATGCATAAACTGAGTGATACAAACATTAATCGTAGCACTACTTATCCCCAACGAAGTAAAATCCGATATATATTGGTTAGGAATAATTCCACCCAACCCTTTCTTTGAAGTCAGTTTGATAGCCGGAAGATTCTGGAACGCATGAATTTCATCTGCTTGATGCGCATGAGAAACCAGTTGGTCTCTTTCTACTCCCTCTTTATAAATAGCCCACTTTGACAAAAGACGGTCATATAATGCTCCATCCCTTTCTACATAGCGCTCTAACTCAATTTCAAAAGATGAATCTTCCAATTTTACCTTATAAGGAGCCTTCTTCACATCTATGATATCCAAATAAGGAGGAATCTCACCTAAAAAGAAGTTGCTTTCACCGGTATATTCACCAGTAACGCGAACGGAAGATTCCATTACTGAGACCTGGGAAATTTTACATGAATAGCTTTTCCCCAAATAAGCATTCAGATCTTGTTCGTGTTGAATATCTTCTTCATCAAAAGGAGATTCAGGTATCTCCTCTTTCTCTTCCTCGTGACAGGAAGAAACAATGAAAGGACAGCAGGACAGAAACAAAAGAATAATAAACGACTCAATATAAGCCTTTTTTATTAAAAAAAAATGACTTTTCAATAGCTCCATAAGTAAAACTGTAAAAGGGGTTTAGGTTTAATTGTACAAATATAAAGCTATTAATATGAACACATGCAAAAACCTACTTTTTTTTACAATTTTTATACACAGCGAAAAATATTACTACCGAAAAGCATCTTAACAGACAATCATTTATTTTCACAAATGAACACTAATCAATCAACAAAGCTTTCATTGGCTTTTTGTCTCCCGTATAATAGACGGAAATACAAAAAGCCTCCCAATCCGCATACCCTCCGAATCGCCAGACATAAGAATCGACCCAACAGGGAAACTCTTCGTATTTGAAAGAAACAACACCGTCTTCTGAGTGTAGATAAGTGGTCACTATATCCTGAAATTGCGCATGAGAACGTTTTGCGCATGGAATGACAAATGCCATATGCAAAACGATCGCACTTGCTGCCACAATTGATACACTTCTACACCAAACCGCATTAAATGAAGTCTGTTCACTGATCAGCTTGATTAAAATCACAACAGAAAACAGCTCTATTCCAAACAATTGCCGGACATTTCGAAATCCTATAACCAAGCTAAAAACAAGTTCAATTAAGATTATATAAAAATAAAGTTGATTATCATAGAAAAACTTTCTCAAGGTATGATTATTGTTGTTTCTCTTTTCACGAAAAAAAGTATATACCAGCAAAAACAGAAGAACATAAAATGCCCGAAGCTCACCGATTATCAATAAGAAGGTTTCCCAGATGGAAGGATGATCAAACGACGCGCGCCCGCGGGCAGCAGGCGATAAACACAACAACAAGGTCCCAAGCCAAAAGCCAGCAACCAAAGCTATTTCAGGTGATTTAGGCTTCCTCTTATTATATTGTACACAATAAATAATAAACAAAGCCCCGGAAATGCCAATAACCAAAGATTCATGTGTCCAACCAGAAATGACGCCCAGCAAAAAAAGAAGAAAAGCAACTCCCCAATTCACCTTTTCCATTTGCCGCACTTTAGTATAAACAAGCAGAAAAGCCAAGCAAAGAACGGCGCTCCAAGTATAATTGAGGGCACCACTCATCAGCAAAAAAAGATCAACCGGGCAAGGCAGTAAGAACCATATAAAGAAAACTGCAGCAACCCAGTAACCGAATTTTGTCAGATTTCTTTTTCCGGAAATCCATATAACCAACATATTAAGTAACAGAAAAGCGAATACATTGATTAAATTAAAACAATTCTCCCCCCAAAGTCCGGCAAACGACTGCTCCAGAATATGAGGAATGGTACGGCCATTCACATAAAAATAGTGATTATATTGCGAAAAAATAACATCGGTAAATGATGATATCTTCTGCTCAAATCCTATCGATGCGCCTTCAAAGAAAGACTTAGCTGCCACAGGAGTCAAATAGAATGAATAAAGATAATCATCTCCACATATCGGAGTGTACATATTCATCAGGTAAAATAAACTTCCTATTATCAACAGAAATGCGCCAATACCGATCCGAACCGTTTTTTTACTCATAATCTTAGTTATTGTTTCACACCATTATATTCTCTTGCAATGTAGGTAGGACGATTCTTTGTTTCATTGAAAATACGTCCTATATATTCCCCTATGACTCCCAAGGACAGCAACTGTATCCCACCTAAAAAAAGAATCACGACCATCAGAGTAGGGAAACCTTGTACTACTTCGCCCCATATCAATGTTTTAAACATGATGAAGCACATATATATGAAAGCAACCAGGGAAACTATAATTCCAGCAAAAGTAGAAATGCGTAAAGGAGCTACAGTAAAGGAAGTCACCCCTTCCACAGCCAGACCCAGAAGGCTGAAAAAGTTAAACGAAGATGTACCGGCAACACGATCTTCCTGCTCGAACTTGATCTCTTTCTTACGAAATCCAATCCAACAATACATACCTTTAGTATATCTTTGGCTCTCACGCAGCTGTTTTAAAGCGTTTATACAACAACGATCTAACAGTCTGAAATCACCGACATTCGGGAGAATCTCCACACGGGTCGTTTTCTGCAATAACTTATAGAATAACAAGGACAGATATTTACGCATCAAACTCTCCTTGCCTCTGGTTATTCGCTTTGCGTATACATCATCATACCCTTCTTCCCAATATTTCAACATTTCAGGGATTAAGTGAGGAGGATGTTGCAAGTCAGCATCCATAATCACCAGACAATCGCCCGTAGCATAATCGAAACCAGCTAACATTGCTACTTCTTTTCCAAAATTGCGCGACAGGTCGACAAAATTAATTCTCTCATCTTGTGATCTCAAAAATTTAATAACTTCCAATGTTTTATCATGGCTGCCATCATTAACAAACAAAATCTCCCACTCATATTCTGCATAAGAATCCATCATTTCTTTTAGCTTCGAATAGAGCTCCGGAAGAGAGAGTTCCTCGTTGTATGCAGGTATTAAAACACTAACTTTACTCATATTTTTTTAGATTTTAGAACAAAACGAACAAGAAGGAAATTAACCGGTACTACTAATGCAAACACAGGAAGAGGTGCCCATCTCTCCGGGACTCCGATCCATATAAATAATGACAATAGCCCGATATGCAACAAATAATTGACAAAATGGCTGATTCCAAATCCTATTCCTTTTCTAACAGTAGGCTTAGTGTTAAAAGTGAACACATTAGACAAGTAAAAATTCAGAATAAAGCTAATAGCATAACCAATAGTATATGCAATAGCTGGTAACATCAATACACATAAAAAGAAATAAATACCATAATGAGTAGCAGTTGCCAGAACACCAACCAATATGAAACGAACAAACTCTCTACGCTTATTAAAAACAGACATCATCCAATACTCTTTTATTGATTTTGATCCAACTACCTACAGGAGATTTATAAAACGGTACAATATTATAAATAATATGTAAGACCAGCAAAGAAAAGTATAACTAAATATACAAAAATAAATAATGTTACTTCTCCATTAGATTAAATCATAGAATGATATCTAAGGTGCAATATCTCCACTCATCTTCATGAGTTACCACCACACATCACTTTATACATTCAAGAAAAAAGCTCCCTTATTTTGATCACAACATCCATATTCTGCGAATCAAATTTTCGAGCAAACAAATGCTCTGTTTCTAATAAATATTGCAAATCCTCCATTTTCCAAACATAAGGATTCCCCCGTTCCCAATCAATTGCACGAAGTCCGGCATTCAACTGCTCACTACCAGGATAAATATGACTCCGCCTTTCTGAGTTCCACAATATAGATTGAAGGAATATTTCGTCACCACAGCAAACATTTTTAAAACGCCTTAAAATAAAAGACTTTTGGGCTAATATAATTGTTAGCAACTCATGCGTAATACTAACCCAATTGGAACCCTTTTTAAATTCAATTTCTTTAGGTCGGTTATAATGGAAGAAATCCTGCAACTTTAAAAAATTTATTCGAAGAGATTGTACTTGCTTTTTAAAAATACGAGGTGGAATTTTATAATAACGACAGAACAAATGATATTTAAAAACCTTTCTTTCAAGATCTTTTAAATTAGCCTCACCACAAGAGTAAGGCACAAACTCATACCCCTTATTTTTCTCGAAGAAACGATGAATATAGTCCTGTGACTTTATCGGTAAATCTACCCCTGACAACAAATGATAATAATCATAAGGGCCTTTCATACTGGCTGTCTCAAGTAACAACAGTTCAGCCTTTACCACACTAATATCACCCCATCTAACATCAAGACGTTGCTCAAGTACAAAAAGACGAGCTTTTGCAAGCCGAAATAAATCTTGCTCTAAAGGTCCGAGCACGACTTTCTTATCAATATGCAGATATATATCATTCCTCCCATCATCAAGCATAGAAAGTAGTATCTTCAATATTTGAAATTCATTATGGGCCAGAATTAAAAAAGCATGTCTCATTACCTTTGCATCATTAAATAAGTTCATTATCATGCAAAGATACAACAGATAGAATTCCAATACAACAATAGTTAGATAAATTCCAAACATATATTTTGATAAGTATTGGAATCTATCTATCTTTGTGAAATTTAAGTCTTAAATCATTAAATTGGAGTTGACACCCGGTTCTTAATGGAGACAAAGACAATAACGTCATTAACCTAAACAACTATTATATAGACCAATAATATCCATAATTACAATGATAGACAAACCTATATATGTGACTTCCCCCCTACTGCCTTCTTTGGAAGATTTTACTTTCTTATTAAAAGAAATATGGGAAAGCAAAATGCTGACAAATAATGGCAACTTCCACCAAAAGCTAGAAGAGGAATTAGCTAAGTATCTTAAAGTTCCCTATCTCAGTTTGTTTACGAACGGCACTCTACCTTTAATAACCGCTTTACAAGCAATGAGAATTACCGGTGAAGTGATAACTACTCCCTTTAGCTTTGTAGCAACAACACATTCTCTTTGGTGGAATGGAATCAAACCTGTTTTTGTAGACATTGAGCCAGAAACCTGTAATCTGGATCCTAGTAAAATAGAAGCAGCCATTACCCCCAAGACTACAGCTATCATGCCTGTACACGTTTACGGGAAGCCTTGTAAAACGAAAGAGATTCAAGAAATTGCCAATAAATATGGATTAAAAGTCATATATGATGCCGCTCATGCTTTTGGAGTAGAAATAAACGGGGAAAGCATTTTAAACTTTGGAGATATGGCTACTCTGAGTTTTCATGCAACGAAAGTTTACAATACTTTGGAAGGTGGAGCATTAGTCGTTCATGACGAGCAGACAAAAAAGCGCATCGACTATCTAAAAAACTTTGGTTTTGCCAGTGAAACTGAAGTTGTAGCCCCCGGTATTAATAGTAAAGTAGATGAGGTACGCGCTGCATACGGATTACTTAACCTTAAGCAAGTAGATCATGCAATCAATTCCCGTCGCAAAGTAGCCATAAGATATAGAGATGAACTTCAAGGTGTTAAAGGGATAACCTTTTTCAATGATATACCAGGAGTACGCCACAATTATTCTTATTTCCCAATTTTCATAAATGCTGAAGAATATGGAATGACGCGTGATGAACTTTATTTTAAGATGAAGGAACATAATGTATTCGGACGCCGTTATTTCTATCCGCTAATCAGTACATTCTCAACATATCGCGGATTAGATTCTGCTAACCCTGACAATCTGCCAATAGCAACCCAAATGTCCAATAACGTCATCTGCTTGCCAATGCACCATGCTTTAAGTGAAAATGAAGTCGAGTATATCCTCCAAATTATAAAGAAATAGTATGATACAATTATCAGAAATAACAAACTCTATATCCCCTTCCTTAACAAGGCGTCTATTTAACTTGGCCCAAAAATATGACAATGTTATAGATTTCACATTGGGAGATCCGGATATACATCCACACGATAAAATAAAAGAAGCTGGCTGTAAAGCGATACTGGAAGGTCGTACAAGATACTCCCCTAATGCCGGATTATTAGAATTAAGAGAAATAATATCTTCCAGATACAAGTTACAATATAATATAGAATACAACCCGGCAAATGAGATTATGGTTACAGTTGGGGGAATGGAAGGATTATATTTAACCCTGCTAGCCATTCTAAACAGAGGGGATGAAGTCATTATACCAGCTCCATATTGGATAAACTATGTACAGATGGTATGTATGTGTAGTGGAGAGCCCATTATCACAGCTCCTGTCAGCACCAATGACTTATCGATATCTATAGAAAACATAAGGAAGGCAATCACTCCTAAAACAAAAGCTATTATTTTAAACACGCCCAGCAACCCTTCCGGGCGGATAATTTCTGATGACTCCATCCAACAAATAGCACAGATAGCTATTGAGAATGATTTGATAGTAATAACAGATGAGGTATACAAAACCCTACTTTATGATAATGCTCATTTCAAAAGTATTGTTACATGCGACAAGATGAAGGAACGCACTGTTGTTATCAATAGTTTATCAAAAGAATTCTGTATGACCGGATGGCGTTTGGGTTATGTAGCTGCACCTTCAGAATTAATATCAGTCATGACAATGTTTCAAGAGAACATAGCTGCTTGTGCTCCATTGCCGTCTCAGTATGCAGCAATAGAAGCACTAAGAAATTCGGAGAAATATTCGGCTGGTATGATTGAGGAATTCACTCTCCGCCGAGATGTTTTATTGGAAGAAGTTGCCAAAATCAAAACAATAACAGTCGATGCGCCACAAGGAACCTTTTATGCAATGTTAAATATAAAATCTACCGGATTAAAATCTGAGGAGTTCGCATATGCCCTTTTAGAGAAAGAACAGGTAGCAGTGGTTCCTGGAATAACTTACGGTGATTGTTGCGAGGATTTTATCCGGATTGCTTTTACATTAGATATTTATAAAATTAAAGAAGGAATTCAAAGACTTAAGCGATTTGTCGAAAGTTTATAAGATGAAAAAAGTTTTAATGTTAGGAGGCTCTTTATATCAGGTCTATGCGATTAAAGAAGCTGTAAAAATGGGATATTATGTAATCACCTGCGATTACTTGCCGAATAACCCAGGACATCAGTATGCCCACGAATATTATAATGTCAGCACAACAGATAAGGAGGCTGTTTACGAGTTAGCCAAAAGACTTCAAGTAGATGGCGTCGTTGCATATGCTTCAGATCCTGCAGCCCCTACAGCTGCTTATGTTTGTGAGAAACTAGGATTGCCTACCAGCCCCTATACTTCTGTAGAAATTCTTTCTCAGAAAGACTTATTCAGACGATACTTGGCTGAACATAATTTCAATGTTCCCAAATACGTCGGATGTTCTTCATACCCGGAGGCTTTGGAACAAATCAAGAATTTAACCCTTCCTGTTATGATAAAGCCTGTCGATTCATCAGGAAGTAAAGGCATCAATAAACTGACTAACGTAGATCAACTAAAAGACTTTATAGAAGATGCCCTCTCATATTCCCGTGAAAAACGCATTATTATTGAGGAATTCATAGAGAAGGACGGATATCAGATATCAGGAGATGCCTTTTCCGTAGACGGAATTTTAAAATTCCACTGTTTTGGAAACGAATACTACAGTTCTTCAGTTGTCAAAGATTTCGCCCCACTTGGTGAATGCTGGCCTTTCCAAATGAAACCTGAAATTATAACAGAGCTAGAAAAGGACATACAGCGTCTGATTTCTGAACTAAAAATGGGGACAACCGCATATAATGTCGAGGCTATTCTTGGCAAAAACGGGAAATTGTATATACTGGAGTTAGGTGCCAGAAGCGGTGGCAGTTTAATACCTCAGATTACGGAACTGGCAACAGGAGTCAACATGGTTAAATATGTGATAAAAGCAGCTTTGGGAGAAGATTGTTCCGAAATAGAGATGTCACCTGCAAGGGGATATTGGTCTAATTATATGTTACATAGCAAGCAGACCGGACGGTTTAAAGAAATATCATTTGATGAAAACTTTGCAAAAAACAATCTGGTAGATTGTGTAACAGAACTGAAAAGTGGAGATAATGTTCATGCTTTCCGTGATGCTGGCGATGCATTGGGGACACTTATCCTCAAATATTCTTCGAAAGAAGAAATGTTTAATGTTATAGAAAACATGGACCAGTTTGTACATATTATTATTGATTAAAATATGAGCATAACAATCCATACAGAACCTCTAGCATATACCGAATTCAGAGATTTTATCATATCCTCTGCAAACTGGTTTGTTCCTTCTCTGTTACAGATGCCCAACCTGGATGAATGGATATTGAAAATGTACCATAACGGCTCTATGTACTATACTATTTCCGGATCTAACATTATATCCTTAATTGTTGGCTATTACAATAGAGAAGAGAGATTTTTATATATACCCTATGTCTGTGTAAACCCCGACCATCAAGGTCATGGGATCTCTCAAAAAACAATTAATTATATCATAGAACATCTTTCTACCGATATTCAGAAGATATTGCTCGAAGTTAGAAAAGACAATAACAATGCACTTCAAGCATATCATAAAATGGGATTTTATGAGGCTGAGGATAGGGATGAGAAGTATTTAATGAAGAAAGAGATACATAAAAGTTGATATTGAATGAAAGATATAGCAAATACTCCATTAGTAAGTATAATTTGTAGCACATATAATCATGGATTATATATATCCCAGTGTCTAGACGGTTTTCTAATGCAAAAGACAAATTTTCCATTTGAAATTCTAATCCATGATGATGCATCCACTGATAATACTCCTGATATCATTCGCGAGTACGAGCATAATCACCCTCAAGTCATAAGACCCATATATCAGAAAGAAAACAAATACTCAAAGAAAGAAGATATCTTTGCCAAATACCAATGCTCACGAGTCAGAGGAAAGTATATTGCAATATGCGAAGGAGACGATTATTGGATTGCCCCATTAAAACTTCAGAAACAAATCGATTTTCTAGAAAACAATCCTGATTACGGCATGATATATACTACCAGCAAGGTATATAACCAAAAGGAAGGCAAAATAGAAGAAGATATTATTGGACGGGAATTTAATGGTTATATAGAGTTATTATCCGGAAATTGTATTCCAACCCTTACATCTTGCATACGCAGTGCCTTAGTAATGGAGTACTTGAAAGAGGTGGAACCCAAGAGCAAAAACTGGCTAATGGGAGACTATCCTATGTGGCTATGGATATCATATTATCACAAAATAAAATTTCTTCCGGAAAGCACTACCGTATACCGTGTCTTAGAAGAGTCAGCAAGTCATTCTAATGATATACAAAAATATGAAAGATTCATATTATCGACCATTGATATAACTGCATTTTATATCCACAAATTTAATACTCCATTAACAGAGCCATACTTACGATCCCTAAGTTGCTTTTATTATGATTTATACGATAAGTATATGCATCTGGGCATGTATAAAAAGGCCAGACACTATTCAAAACTCATTAATCCTAGTTATGTCTCCGCACGTATGCGAAGAAGAGTCCGCCGATTCCATCTCAGATTCATGCAATTAAGATTAGAAAAATGGCTCAATATAAAAGGAAACAAAAGGAAGTAAAAAGGAGAAAAATATTTAGTGGGATATTAAGTAAGTATCCCTTTTTTCTATTCCATATTTCTATTTAGTTCCAAGTCTAATGTAATACTAGTATTGAAATATATGTTTTATATTCCATTGAACCATAATCTTCTCTCAAGGTAACTACATCAGAACTTCAATAATCTATTGAGATAGCTCATAGCTGACATACAGTTTCTTCTTGACACTCAACTTATCCTTCTACTCTGGGGCTATATTCAATACTATTTCTTTTTTTTAGAAAGTGAAACACACCTTATTCTAGCTCTACACAAATCCTCTCTGAATGTGACATCCAAATACCAATTTCACTGGGGTTTTAAGACTACACTGCCCCCTCATGCACTCTCTTCTTTCTCATCACTGATGTAATAACGTGTCTTTCCTTGCACCTCACCTCTTACTTCCAAACTAATAATAGTTCCTAGGTTTTTCTATGCCCAGATATTCTCTTCCATCAAATATTCTGTGACTCGAAATATATACTTGTGGATTTCTATATGTCCATAGCCTGCTTCTATGATTTCTCTACTATTCGTTTTGAAAACCCACTATACATCTTTTTTGATTGGCTTTTAGAGTTAATAAATAATGCCTCTCCTCTTCCACGATTTTTCACTAAACTCTCATGGAATCAATAGTAAGAACTCTATCTTTTACATTTATATCATTTAATATAAAAGGAATAGCTATAATCTCATTGGATATTCAACCTCCTATTAAGAAATACAGACTCGCTTACCCAAACCCCTAATACCTTCTGTGGTGGGAGAAACACCGCGCTGCTTTGTCTCATATTAGCTTATTTATCAGAAAAACAAGAATACAAAGAAATATTCATACGTCGGATGTAATGCTTTTAGAAAGTACAGTAAAATTTGGCACGATTACCCTGATTTCTTTCCTTTTTCTTGTATATTTAATATTATCTTTGTACATTGTCATCCAGAACTCTTTTAAACAAATTATTATTTAAGATTAGAGATGTAAATTAATTATTGGGGAGATAAAAAGAATGTTATTTATTGGGCAAAATATAAATTAAATACTTTTATTATGAAAAACAAATTATGCGCTCTTTCCCTTATCTTGTTACTAATTTCTTGTTCAGACGAGATTCAACAATTTGATGATTCTACAAAGCAAACACAAAATGAGAATAAGGAATTAACAACTAGATCACTTGATACAGACGATCATGCTTTGGGTTTTGGATATGATGTTACAGGTGATTATTTAGACAAATATTCAATTAGAAACTCTGTAATTGATATTGTAAAATTGCGTGAGTTTGATAAGAACAGCATCATCACCAGCAATGAAGTTAGCGGAAAGAACCAATATTACTATGGTTACACTTCGTATGACTATATAAAAGAAATTACAAAAAAAACAGGTGTTAATACCTCTGTTAGCTGTGATAGTATACCAATAGTCAAAGGAAATTTAAGTTTTACAGGTTCTTTCTCTAAAGAAAATTTCACAAGGCATGAATTATCTACCAAATATTCTTATGCAAGTGCGGATATCTGCAAAGACGTGAGATGGCTCCGATTGGCTGAGAGTGTCGATGTGTTATCAAATTTCTTGACTGACAAATTCAAGAGGGATATTTCTAACATGACATCCCCTGAACAGTTCGTAAAAGATTATGGAACACATGTATTAGCAGATATAACAATTGGGGGTGTCCTCCGAGTCATGTATAGTTCCAGCATAATAAAGGAAGATGATCAAGAGAAAAAAACGAAAGTTATAAAAGCTGGATTGAAAGGAGTATTAGCAAAAATCGGATTGAGTGCTGACGTGGATAAAACAGTAATAGAGAATGTATCGACTAGTGCGGAGAACATAAACCGAACTTTACATTTGGAGTACAAAGGCGGTGACGGAGTTGGTGGAACATATAATTTAGAAACAGGTTATCCTACTATTGATAAATACTCATGGGAAAAATCAGTAACTGCTGCTAATGCTGGTTTAACAAAAATAAACTGGGATAAAGCATACCCTATTTATGAATTTATTTCTGATCCAGTAAAGAGAGAACAGGTAAAAAAAGCAGTGATAAAATATATAAATGACAGTCAGTTGTCAGTTTTACAATTAAATCCTATTTATGAAATGTTCGCACCGACGATGGACGATCGATTTTATGCCTTTTCTTGGGATGAAGTTCAAATGCAAATAAATAAATGGAATAATGAATTTTGGGGATTTAAGGGATATATATTAGCAAAACCTGGAGTAAATACAATACCTATCTATGAGATGTTCGCACCGACGATGAACGATCGGTTTTATGCCTTTTCTTGGAATGAAGTTCAATGGCAAATAAATGATTGGAAAAATGAGAATTGGGGGCTTAGAGGTTACATATTATCAGAACCAGAAGCTAATACACAACCTATTTATGAAATGTATTCGCCTCTTTTAAATGATCGTTTTTATGTTTGGTCATGGGAAGAAGTTCAAATGCAAATAAGTAAGTGGGAGAATGAGTATTGGGGACATAGAGGTTATGTATTTAGTAAGTAGAAATAGGTACTGTCCCATTTTATGCAAATAGAAAACTTCTGAATTTAAATTGGAAATTAGTAAAGGCACTATAAAATATTTTGTGTAAATGGAAATACGGGATTCCAGTTTGAGTCTCGTATTTTTTATTTTATACATTTGCAAAATGAAGAAGATTATGAAAGAAAAGAATCAAGTAGTGCCTGATGAGGTATTAAGCAAGGAGTTCCTTAGCCAGTTCAAGACAGAAGCTGATGTGAGCAAGTTTCTTAAACAGTTACATGCCCAAGTACTGGAGAAAATGCTTGAGGGTGAAATGGATGCCCATTTGGGTTATGAGAAGAATTCTGTGGCAGGAAATAACACCGGCAATTCCCGAAACGGCAGTTATCCGAAGAAAATCCAAACTGAACATGGAGAGTCTGTCATCTCCATTCCGCGTGACCGTAACAGTCAGTTTGAACCGATAGCAGTTCCAAAACATGAAAGCCGTGGACTTTCCATAGAAAAGCTTGTTATCTCCCTATATGCCAAAGAAATGAGCGTTTCTGACATAGAGGAAGAGATGCGTGAGATCTATGAAATAGAGCTCTCAACATCAGCCATTTCCATCATTACAAATAAGGTACATCAGGCTGCTCAGGAATGGCAGAACCGTCCTTTGGATCCGGTTTATCTGATAACCTGGATGGACGGTATTGTCTTCAAAGTACGTGATAACGGCAAGATCATAAACAAGACCGTTTATCTTTGTGTCGGGCTGAAACAGAACGGTCTGAAAGAAGTCCTCGGCATGTGGGTCGGCAAATCGGAAAGTTCTTCTTTCTGGATGGGCGTCCTGACTGATTTAAAAGCACGTGGAGTGCAGGATATACTGATTACCTGTACCGACAATTTGAATGGATTTACGGACACCATTCGAACCGTATTCCCTCAATCATCCACTCAAATCTGTGTAGTACATCAGATCAGAAACTCTTGTAAATATGTCGTTTACAAGGACAAGAAAGAGTTTACGGCAGATATGAAGAATATCTATAATGCACCCAACAAGGAGGTGGCTGCAGCAGAGCTTGACAATCTGGAAAAGAAGTGGGGAGGAAAGTATCCTTATGCCATACTTTCATGGAGAAACAACTGGGATGAACTAACTGTTTTCTTCCAGTTCCCATTGGAAATCAGAAAAATAATCTATACCACAAATCTTATTGAAAATCTCAACGGAAAAATCAGAAAGTACACGAAATCAAAACTTTCATTCCCTTCGGATGATGCCGTGAAGAAAACGGTATATCTGTCACTGATGGAGATTGAGAAGAAATGGACACAGCCAATTCATAACTGGGGATTGATTATGAACCAATTTATGCTTATTTTTGAAAACAGAATACAGATATAAGAAGAAATTACAACTGAATCCTGTTTTCATTTACACAAAATTGTGGACAGTGTCTTAGTAAAAAATTATAAGGTTGTGCCAACGTTTTGACACAACCCTCCTTACTCTCTTTTTTTACGAGCATAATGTTTCCAATAATAAATTGGCCAGAAATAAGTAATCTTTCTTATCCTCTTATACAACTTTTTGTCTATTTCATCTGAAGGTAAAGAGAGCCATTTACGCATCCGAACTCTCATATCTTTAATCTGCTTTCTATCCCTTAGAAATTTAGCTTCTTGCATAAAATCTGAAAAGTGATAAAAACAAGTTTGAGCAATCATTTTAATAATCGCTCCGCGCTCTTTCTCTGAAAACAGCCTCTTCTCTTTCACAAAATCTAATCTCGGATATTCGGCCATAAAAAAGTGATAATGCTTATTCATATCGAGAGTATGACAGATGCTTCCATCCCTCTGATAATAATAATAATAGACTTTATCAACCCATACAACTTTCGTACACATAGCTACCCATTTATAAAGTACTGCGTGATCCTCAAAAAAAACTCCTTCGGGAAATAAAAGAGAAGCAAACAGTTCTTTCTTAAATAACTTTGTGCATGAAGAACTACTCACTTTTTCACATATGATATCCTCAATAACCTCTTTAGGCTGTCGTATGCATGTATGCCCAGAGTCAGTATAAACAGTTTCTATTTTCCCATCCTCATATTCATAACAGAAGTTGCAATAAGCCATTTCCGCTTGACTACTACTAATGGCATCCAATAAGTCCTGAAACATTGTTTCACTTATGTAATCATCACTATCAATAAAACCAACATAAGGAGCAGAGGCTATTTTAAGCCCGGCATTTCTAGCTATAGATAACCCAGCTATCGAAAGATGCAGCACCTTTATTCTTGGATCTCTTCTTGCATATTCATCACATAGCACCGGAGAATTATCTTGAGATTTATTCTCAACCAAGATAATCTCAATATTTTTTAAGGTCTGATTTCTCACAGATTCTACACATCGTTCCAAATATGGAGCTGTATTATGAACCGGAATAATAACGCTTACACTATATAGAGAATTCATATCATTCATATTACGTACCATTGACTCACATTTATCTCAAACTATATTGGCTTACAAAAGTAATGTAAAAAACAAATAAGATACAACGTTTAATCAACTAAATGATATTCCATCCAAACAAGCATAATCCTACTCAAGCCCTTTTTGGCTTTCAAAGACCTTTTATAGCCAATTATTTGTATCTTTGCAGCAATAAATTATATTTTAATATAAATGGATCAGAACTTAGCTATTATCATTCCAGCATATAAAGGAGCTTACCTCAAAAGAACCTTAGACTCACTAGTGCAACAGACAAATAAAAATTTCTCTGTATATATAGGTGATGATTGCAGCCCGGAAAATCTACCTGACATCATCAACCAATATATCAGTCTACTAAATATTACATATAAGAAATTTTCCGACAATCGAGGAAAAAGTGATCTTATTTCACAATGGGAAAGGTGCCTAGACATGATACAGAATGAAGAGTACTTCATTCTCTTTTCAGATGACGATATAATGGAGGCAAATTGTGTAGAAATGTTTTATCAAGCGCTCGCATGTAATCATATATATGATGTCTACCACTACAATATAGATATTATTGATCAACATGAAAATATCACAAAACATTGTAATGAATATCCTCAGATTTTATCTGCATCCGAATTTATCCGTCTCATATACACTTATCAAATAGACGCTAGAATGCCCGAATTTATTTTTAGGACATCTCATTTTAACGAAACTGGGAGATTTATAAAGTTTGATCTTGCATACAGATCAGACAATGCAACAGTATTGGTATGCGCCGAAGAAAAAGGTATTTTCTCGATAGAAAAGGCTAAAGTTCTTTGGAGGGATAGTGGAGTAAATATATCTTCAACATATAACATCTCCACACAAAAAAGAAAAGCCATAGCCACAATTGATTTTTTTAATTGGTTAGAGGCATATTATACCAGCAAAAACCAAACATCCCCATTAACTCTAAAAGAAAGGCTCCTACTAACTATTACGGAAATATCCTCTCTATCGCCCAATTACCCCCATAGTGAATTGTATAAACTGCTTCCTTTAATTAGACAAATCACCCATAGTAAAACAATATTATTTAAAAGTAAATGCTGTTTGTTCCTTTTAATACATCAAAAAAGAAAAACAAGAAAACTCATCAAAAAGCTAATTAATATATTTCTCAAATCCTATAAATAATTGCTTGAGAGAGAGTCTATATAATAACCTATTTCCTCTGTTTTGATTTTGCAACTAATTCTATAACCCGTTTTAGCCTAGATAAGATCAAATTCCAGTTATAATTATTATCCACATATTGTTTTCCACCTTTCGCCATCTGTTCTCTGAATACGGGAAAACTCTCTATCTTATTCAATTTACGAATAAATTGCTGTTCATTCATATAATAATCAACGGCACCATGGCTTAATTTACAATGCTCCTTTAGTACAGCACATCGCCCATTCACAAGCATCGGTATCTCCAGATTCAGCGTTTCCAGAAGTATTAGAGACAGACTCTCATATTGAGAAGGATTAACTACAAGAAAAGCATGTTGAATAATAGCAATCTTTTCTTCATCAGAGACAAATCCTGTATATATAACTTCAGCAGCATCAGGAACTTTTCCAAATATACCACCAACCATCACCAGCTTTAATGAAGACTCCTTATATTGCTGCTTATAGTTGGAAAAACAAGTTATAAGATCATTGACCTTGGCTTTCTCCACACGACCGACACAAAGCAGATATTTATCAGGAAGCCTATATTTCCTCTTTGTTTCTTCCCAATTTGCCGCTTTTATTGGTTCAATACCTACACTTATGATCCCATGAGCCCCGAGGGCTTTACCAAACACTCGTTCACCCAACTTTTGTTCTGCTTTCGTATTAAATCCAACATATGCAAACTTTGAAAAAGCCTCAGTCAACACTCCACGAAAAGATATCTTTGTATAGTGCATTGTAGGAATCGCAATACTTTTCTCTCCCGCTAAAATAGCTGTATAATAAAATGGAGTATAGTCTATTGTCAATGCAATAAATGCCTTATAAACATCCTTATTTTCCTTTATAAACTGATGTAACTGGGACGAATAAAAGACACATCTCCTCATAGATTCCAGTTCTTCTTGTCGATAATAAGTCCAAACTGGTATAAAATAGGAGAACAACCGCAACCCTCGAATTCGATAAAGAAACATTCTTAAACGCCGTACAGGTTTAGCTCTCTTCAAATACTCAGACTCTGACATATCCCGAATCGGATCAACCTTAAAACGGCGTACCATTACACGATTTATATATTCAGCCCCTTCTGCAATATCATTGCCCCCCTTCATATAGTCTTTCACACAAGTAGTAAGCACTTCTACATCATAATCATCTACCAATCTTTCTGCCAGCATACGACAATGATATTCTGCTCCACCATTAATATCTGCCCCATACCGGACAACTACGAAAGCTATCTTATCTTTTCCCATTTTCTTTTATAAAATTAATATCTGACTTCAATCTTCCCATTATAAGAGACCAATTATAATTACTCTCCACATAAGATGCACCTTTTTCTCCCATCTCCTCTCTCAAATCTTCCGATTGTTCAATCCGGCGAAGTGCTTGATTAAACCCACGATTATTCATATAATAAAAAGAAGCAAAATCACTTTTTAAACAATGTTCTTTCAAAACTTTACAATGTCCGTTTACAAGCATTGGCCTCTTTTGACTCATAGCCTCTAAAAGTA
>CANSEY010000038.1 GCA_947646015.1 uncultured Bacteroides sp.
TACTCCTGTTTGTTGTGATCATTGAGTTGAGGTTGTTGTTCCATAAATTTTTCAATAACTTTTTGTTTTTGATATTTTCTTATTTGCCGGATGGCAGTTTGTACTTTTCTCCCAGGAAATGCGGTTGCTTATCTATTGCTAAATCGATAAACATCTTGACCCTTGCAAATAATTCTCTGATATTGGTTTTCAATCCTGCATAGACGTCTACATCCCTGGCATTAAAACCGATGGCGGTAATCCCATTCTTTTCGGCAAGATAAATAGCCCGCTCATTGTGAAATCGTTGAGAAATGATGGTCAGACGGGTCTGACCGAATACTTCTTTAGCACGCACAACAGAGTCAAGGGTACGAAAACCGGCATAATCTAAATAGATAGACTTTTCAGGAACACCTTTTTGCATAAGCGCTTTCTTCATTTCTTCCGGTTCGTTGTAATCTTCTTTGCGATTATCTCCACTGATAAGAATATAATTAATTTTGCCTGCCTTGTACAGTTCAACCACCGCATCAATGCGATAGTCAAAATATAAATTGTTATTTCCGCTTTTCAGCTTAGGAGAGGTGCCGAGAAGCAGACCTACATTGTTTGCAGGAATATCACTGATTTCAGTATAGATGCAGGAGGCTGCATTCTTCTTGATGGTCCAGTCGCAGATAAAGATACTGATAACACAAAGTATGGCAATTATCAGTGTGATATAGAATAGCTTTTTTTTCATTTTCCGAATAATTCACTCATATAATCAAGGGAACGGCTAATGTCGAAATACATTTGATTTCCTTCATAGTACTGGCATTTATCAAACTCTATCAGATCACATTTATTGACTAGCGATTGACCTTTCATGTTTTCCATTTTGAATAACATGTTCAGCAGTTGGTATTCGTCATTTACGCAGATAACCTTAAATGCGGTTTCTTCGCTTGTACCGTCACCTGTAAGCGCAATCATAGTAAGCAGGGCTGCGTATCTCTTTGAATAGTGTTTTATTTCCCGGATGTCTTTTTGAAGCAAACCGGCTATTCCGTACATATTATATAATAATTGGAGAGATACCGGGTTCTTTTTTAGTAGTTCTTTGCCGATATTATAAGCGTCTTCATACTTTTCTTCTTTAATCAACTTCCGGAAATCCTGA
Organism: uncultured Bacteroides sp.; assembly: GCA_947646015.1. Classification (GTDB taxonomy): domain Bacteria; phylum Bacteroidota; class Bacteroidia; order Bacteroidales; family Bacteroidaceae; genus Bacteroides. Next base: position 1,145 of record CANSEY010000038.1, read on the forward strand.
AAATCATCCATACTTCCTTTATAAGCTGGTGTGAATGAATATCCGTAATATAGCATGACATGATCTTGCCGGGTGAGTAAGGTATCATTCTCTTCAAAACGTTGCATGAGCTTTTGGAACTCCGTGTTGTGATTAGTCACGTACTCTTTGATGGCCGGATAATCCACTTTTAATATTTCTTGTGCGGAACAATAAACCTGAAGGCTAAGTATGCTTATAAATAAAAGAGTAATGAGCTTTTTCATGACAGTGTTTTTTTAGGGTATTAAGATTCACAAAAATACCATTCTTTTTCAGGAAACCAAGCGTATAGGCATAAAAAAAGGAGCAACGCCTTGCTCCAACCTTTGTTAACCTTAAATCTAATACTATGAAAAACACATTGCAAAGATACGGACTTCTGTGAACTTAGCAAATTAACCAAGGAAAATCTTATGTTATATAACATAGATTAAGAATTTTCCCTTTCCGCTTAACGGATATTCGGTATTTGATCGTTCATATAAAGAGTTTTTTTATCTTTGCAACCAATTTGAATTACTAATCTTTATACTACGTATATGAAAAAGAAAAGACTGGGTCAATGGATGTTATTGGCCATCGTTTGTTTGAGTTTCTCAGTAGGAGAGACCTATGCACAGAAACATGAGTTCGCTAATTACAAGCGTTATGTGACAGAGAATGCAGCACTTGCACAACCTGTAAAGAAGGAAAAAAGAGTGGTCTTTATGGGCAATTCCATTACGGAAGGATGGGTGAGGACACATCCTGATTTCTTCAAAACAAATGGATATATCGGTCGGGGTATCAGTGGTCAGACGTCCTATCAGTTTTTACTTCGTTTTAGGGAAGATGTGATCAATCTTTCTCCGGCATTGGTTGTCATTAATGCAGGAACAAATGATGTAGCCGAAAATACAGGTGCTTATAATGAAGATTATACATTCGGAAATATTGCATCTATGGCAGAACTGGCGAAGGCAAATAAAATCAAAGTGATTCTGACTTCAGTATTGCCGGCTGCTGAATTTCCGTGGAGACGGGAGATTAAAGATGCTCCTCAAAAGATTCAGTCATTGAATGCCCGCATAGAAGCTTATGCCAAAGCTAATAAAATTCCATTTGTGAATTATTATCAGCCAATGGTGGTGGGTGAGAACAAGGCCTTGAATCCTCAATATACGAAAGATGGAGTACATCCTACAGGAGAAGGATATGATATCATGGAAGCACTCATTAAACAGGCTATTGAAAAAGCGCTTTAATTATAGATAGAGTGTAGATAAAAAATGCCCTTTGATAAGATTTCAAGGGGTATTTTTGTAGGATCGGAAGATGCTAAGATGGGGTATGGGCATAAAAAAAGGAGCAACGCCTTGCTCCAACCTTTGTTAACCTTAAATCTAATACTATGAAAAACACAGTGCAAAGATACGGGCTTTTGCGAAATCTGCAAATTATTTCTCCTAAATAGGTGTTTTTATAACACTAATTAGCAAAAGCACGGGTTTCTTATAGATTTATTGATATTTATAAGCCGTTTATCCCCACTTTTCTTTCATCAAATCTTCCAGTTTCAGCAGCTCGTTCCGATATTGGGCAGCTTCGATAAATTCCAGCTTTTTGGCGGCCTCCTGCATTAATTTGCGGGTACGCTCTATGCTCTTTTCCATTTGAGCTTTGCTCATATATTGTACGATTGGGTCGGCTGCGATATTAGGTGAAGAAGGTTCCACATAAGCGTGTTTTTCTTTCAGCAACTCATCGGCTTCGGAACTTGGACTGCCAAATACAGACAAGTTTCTCGCCTTTTTGATTTGTTGTGGGGTGATGCCGTTCGCTTCATTATAAGCGAGCTGTTTCTCGCGTCGACGGTTTGTTTCATCGATCGTAAGCCGCATACTGTCTGTTATTTTATCTGCATACATGATTACTTTTCCGTTTACATTACGGGCAGCACGTCCTGCAGTCTGGGTCAATGAGCGATGCGAACGGAGGAAGCCTTCCTTATCGGCATCGAGAATAGCGACAAGGGATACTTCCGGAAGGTCAAGACCTTCACGAAGCAGATTGACACCGATAAGTACGTCATAAACGCCTTGTCTCAAGTCATCCATGATCTTCACACGCTCTAATGTATCCACATCGCTATGGATATAGTTACATCTCACATTATTGTTGAGAAGGTATTCTGTCAGCTCTTCCGCCATACGTTTCGTAAGTGTCGTTACAAGTACCCGTTCTTCTTTTTCGATACGCAGCTGAATTTCTTCCATCAGGTCGTCAATTTGATTGAGACTCGGGCGTACTTCAATAACAGGATCAAGCAGACCGGTAGGGCGGATCACTTGTTCTACAACGATCCCTTCCGATTGTATCAGCTCATATTCTGCCGGGGTAGCACTGACATAAATCACTTGTTTTGTCATCTCCTCAAATTCTTCAAATTTCAGAGGGCGGTTGTCCATTGCGGCAGGCAGTCGGAACCCATATTCTACCAGATTGATTTTACGGGCACGGTCGCCTCCATACATGGCGCGAACCTGCGGCACGCTTACATGACTTTCGTCAATAACCAGCAAAAAGTCATCCGGGAAGAAATCGAGAAGGCAATAAGGACGGGTGCCGGCAGCGCGACCGTCGAAATAACGGGAATAATTCTCAATGCCGGAACAGTGCCCTAATTCCCGGATCATTTCCATGTCATACGTAACTCGCTCGTACAATCGTTTCGCTTCATATTCTTTGCCGATAGATTCGAAGAACGCTACTTGTTTGGTTAAGTCATCCTCTATTTCGTGGATGGCACGAAGAGTAGCTTCCTTGGTGGTCATAAATAAATTGGCGGGATAGATCTTATAAGCTTCGAAAGGAGCGGTAGTCACACCAGTAATCGGGTCCACTTCTTCTATACCATCAATCTCGTCTCCCCAGAAAGTGACACGAAGCAGAGTGTCTGAGTACGCAAGGAAAATGTCGACCGTGTCTCCTTTAACGCGGAAGTTGCCACGATTCAAATCGATATCATTACGGACATACAGGCTGTCCACAAGACGACGCAGAAAAACATTACGGTCAAGCATCCGCCCCCGTTCAATTTCGATTACATTTTTATAGAAATCCGACGGGTTTCCCATACCGTAAATACAGGAGACTGAGGAAACGACTACCACATCTTTCCGGCCTGAAAGCAGGGAGGAGGTAGCGGCGAGACGTAACTTGTCAATCTCGTCATTGATGGCGAGATCCTTTTCTATATAGGTATCTGAATTTGGCAGATAGGCTTCCGGCTGATAGTAGTCGTAATATGAAACGTAATATTCTACGGCGTTATTGGGGAAAAATCCCTTGAACTCGCTGTATAGCTGCGCAGCCAATGTCTTGTTGTGGCTCAAGATCAACGTAGGCTTGTTGATGTTGGCGATCACATTGGCGATGGTGAACGTTTTTCCCGATCCGGTAACCCCCAATAAAGTCTGTGCGGGAACTCCTTGAAGTACCCCCTCAGTAAGCTGGGCGATCGCTTCTGGTTGATCCCCGGTAGGTTTGTAAGCTGATGTTAGTTCAAAATTCATAGTTAAATCCTAAAAAGTGGAGCAATATTCGGCAAAATAATTGAGATAACAAATCATTTTTCCAAATAAATCCTTTACTTTGCAACATATTAATATCAAAAAACAGATTCATACAACTAGTAATACCAGAAACACATGATTTGGAATGAGAGCATTGAGTGTATGGACCGCGAAAGTCTTCGCAAGATTCAAAGCATACGACTCAAGAAAATTGTGGATTACGTTTATCACAACACGCCTTTTTACCGGAAGAAAATGCAGGAAATGGGTATCACCCCCGATGATATCAATACGATTGATGATATCGTGAAACTGCCGTTTACCACGAAACATGATTTAAGAGATAATTATCCTTTCGGACTTTGTGCCGTGCCGATGAGCCAGATCGTGCGTATTCATGCCTCTTCCGGAACGACCGGAAAGCCGACGGTAGTGGGATATACCCGCAAAGACCTTTCTTCGTGGGCAGAATGTATATCGCGTGCTTTTACTGCTTATGGAGCAGGACGCTCAGATATATTTCAGGTTTCCTATGGTTACGGACTTTTTACGGGTGGCCTGGGAGCACACGCCGGAGCTGAGAATATTGGTGCTTCTGTGATTCCGATGTCCAGTGGTAATACAGAAAAGCAGATTACATTGATGCATGATTTTGGATCAACGGTTCTTTGCTGTACTCCTTCGTATGCACTTTATCTGGCGGATGCCATTAAAGATTCCGGCTATCCGCGGGAGGAATTCCAACTGAAAGTGGGAGCCTTGGGTGCGGAGCCCTGGACGGAGAATATGCGTCATGAAATCGAAGAAAAACTCGGTATTAAAGCATATGATATCTACGGACTGAGTGAAATTGCCGGACCGGGTGTAGGTTACGAATGTGAATGTCAGCATGGTACGCACTTGAATGAGGATCATTATTTCCCGGAAATTATTGATCCGAATACATTGCAGCCGGTAGAACCCGGACAGACGGGCGAGCTGGTATTTACGCACCTGACGAAGGAAGGAATGCCATTGCTTCGTTATCGTACGCGTGACTTGACGGCCTTGCATTATGATAAATGCTCCTGCGGGCGTACATTGGTTCGTATGGACCGTATCCTGGGACGTAGTGACGATATGCTGATTATCCGTGGTGTCAATGTATTCCCGACTCAGATCGAGTCCGTCATTCTTGAGATGGAAGAATTCGAACCACATTATTTGTTGATAGTGGGGCGTGAAAACAATACCGATACGATGGAACTTCAGGTAGAAGTGCGCCCGGATTTCTATTCGGATGAGATTAACCGTATGCTAGCGTTGAAGAAGAAACTGGCAAGCCGTCTCCAAAGCGTACTTGGACTGGGAGTCAATGTGAAACTGGTAGAACCGCGTAGCATTGAACGCAGCGTGGGCAAAGCTAAACGAGTGATTGATAACAGAAAAATTTAAAATAGGTAATAAGTAATAAGTATTAGGTATTATCGTAGCTGCAACATGGAATCCGTGTGGCTATTACTTATTACTTATTACTTAATACCTAATACTTAAAACTTTACGATAATGGTAGCAAAACAACTTTCTATCTTTTTGGAAAACAAGTCCGGCCGTTTGACGGAAGTGACTGAAGTGCTGGCAAAAGAGAACATCAATCTTTCTGCCTTGTGCATCGCTGAAAATGCTGATTTTGGCATTTTGCGTGGAATTGTATCCGATCCGGATAAAGCATATAAAGCATTGAAAGATAATCATTTTGCCGTGAATATAACAGATGTGGTCGGCATTAGCTGTCCGAATGTGCCGGGAGCTCTGGCAAAAGTGCTGGGATTCTTGTCGGCAGAAGGGGTCTTTATTGAGTATATGTATTCGTTTGCCAATAATAACGTGGCAAACGTTGTGATTCGTCCTAGTAATATGGATAAATGTATTGAAGTACTGAAAGAAAAGAAAGTCGACCTGTTGGCGGCAAGTGATTTGTACAAGCTGTAACCGGACGGCGGACCATAAGCGAACGGTGAACGAAGAACGATAGCGCTGGTATACCAATGACATATAGCGCGCTTGTTGATCGTTCACCGTTTATTATTGACTGTTTATAGCTTCCTGTTCGACGTCGTTTTTTCTCTTTTCGTCGATGTTTAACGCCTTTTATGTATTAAAAAACATAGATTAATTGGTTAATTCCCCGCGAATAAGTAACTTTGCGCAATATTTTTTAAAAGGATGAAGAAAAATATCATTATAACTTTGCTCGCAGCAGCCTCTCTGACATCGTGTGGAGAGTACAATAAGTTGCTGAAAAGTACCGATTACGAATACAAGTACGAGGCCGCCAAAAACTATTTTGCTAAAGGGCAGTATAACCGCTCAGCTACCTTGCTGAACGAATTGATTACAATCCTTAAGGGAACCGATAAAGCGGAGGAGTCTCTGTATATGTTGGGTATGAGTTACTATAATCAGAAAGATTATCAGACAGCTGCCCAGACGTTTATCACCTATTTCAACACTTATCCCCGTGGTACTTTCACTGAACTGGCACGTTTCCATGCAGGTAAATCCCTGTTCCTGGATACTCCGGAACCACGTTTGGATCAATCAAGCACTTATCAGGCTATCCAGCAACTGCAGATGTTTATGGAATATTTCCCGAACAGTACCAAGAAGCAGGAAGCACAAGATATGATTTTTGCTTTGCAGGATAAACTGGTGTTGAAAGAACTCTATTCTGCAAAGTTGTATTATAATCTGGGTAACTATCTGGGTAATAACTATGAATCCTGTGTAATTACAGCTCAGAATGCTCTGAAAGATTATCCTTATACAGATTATCGCGAAGAACTTTCCATATTGATTCTGCGTGCCAGACATGAAATGGCTATTTATAGTGTAGAAGACAAGAAGATGGATCGTTACCGTGAAACGATAGATGAATATTATGCTTTCAAGAATGAGTTTCCGGAAAGTAAATACCTGAAAGAGGCTGAAAAAATATTCAATGAATCACAGAAAGTAATTAAAGACTAAATTTAAATAGATTTATGGACTACAAAAAAACGAACGCTCCTGCTACGACGGTAACCCGTGACATGATGGAACTCTGTGCTGACACAGGGAATGTTTATGAAACTGTTGCCATTATTGGTAAGCGTGCTAACCAGATTAGTGTGGAAATTAAAAACGATCTTTCTAAGAAATTAGCAGAGTTTGCTTCTTACAACGATAATTTGGAAGAAGTATTCGAGAATAGAGAACAGATCGAAATTTCTCGTTATTATGAGAAATTGCCGAAACCTGACTTGATTGCTACACAGGAATACATCGAAGGGAAAATTTATTATAGAAATCCGGCTAAGGAGAAAGAAAAACTTCAGTAATTTATTTTCTAACGAAAGAATTGATAGTCAAGTAGTAAGCGGGAAGCATTTTCCTATTCCTTATTGCTTGGCTATTATTGTTTAACTTAACTACTATAGAATACTTATGATTCAACGAATTCAAAGTTTTTACTTATTGATTGTAACAGGGTTGCTGATTACAGCAATGTGTTTACCGATGGGATATTTTATTGACACTACAGGAGAACATCCTTTTAAAGCACTGGGGATAGACGTGAATGGAATTTTCCAGTCTACTTGGGGGATATTTGGTATTCTGATGCTGAGCGCTCTGGTAGCTTTTGCGACTATTTTTCTGTATAAGAACCGAATGTTGCAGATTCGTATGTCAATCTTCAATAGCTTGTTGCTGGTGGGCTATTATATTGCCTTCATTGCTTTTTATTTTGCATTGAAGAGCGATGCCAATCTGTTCCGTATTGGTTGGGCGCTTTGCTTACCATTGGTGTCTATCGTTCTGAATGTGCTGGCTATTCGTGCTATCGGACGTGACGAGGTGATGGTAAAGGCTGCAGACAGACTTCGATAAGAATGCGGGAAGCTCTCGCATTAGGAGTTCCTGATAGAATAAAAACAGGCGCGAATTTCGCAGACTCACGGAAATATAAACCGTAGGTTCGAGCGAAATTCGCGCCTGATCTTTTTGGGTACTGTTTTTTATTTCTTTAAATCGAATAGATAAGTGAGCTTCACTGTAATTGTGCCATGAGCCGCACGGGAGAAATAGTCTTTCTTCGTTGTGCTGTAAAAGTCTGACAGAGCAAAATAATAGCGTCCTTCGAGCAGAAAACTACCGACTTTCTTTGTTCTGAATTCTATTCCGCCGCCTCCGGCTATACCATAATCGAATTTGTTTTGGATTTTATCCCCGTAAACAGCTTTTTGTGTGTTTGTCAGGGTATTCATGTCTATATTCTCCATGCTTTCAGATTCACCGATCAGAAGGCCGATCTGAGGACCTGCATTGATAAAGAACTGCAGTCCTTTTTCATTACCGAAAGCCAAGTGTGCGAGGAAGGGAATGTCGAGATAGGTCATCTTTCGGGTGTACTTGCGGGTAGGATCTTCTACGGTCTGCCCATTTTCATCCATGATTTCGAATAACTCATCCCAGCCGCGCTGTGAGATATTTAACTCTACTTGCGCACCACAGATCATTGCAAAATACTTTTCGGAAATGTAGCGTGCCGTCAAACCTCCGGTAATACCCATCAATGAGTTCTGTTTGATTTTAGGAGTGAATGAAGCACTGTTTAAGTTGACACCTCCATTAAATCCGACAGAAAAGTTCTGGCGTGGTTCGCCAATCTGTGCGGTGGCAGGAAGCGCAAATCCCATCATCAGGGAAGCGGCAATCAGAAGTGATTTTATCTTTGTCATTTTCGTGTTATTCGAAGTCAAGTTTTACTAATTCAAAATTCTTCGTGAAGCGGATAAAGAATACTTTCTTATTAATGAATCCTCCCCAGTTATTGACACGTTCGAATTTGAATCCTGTCTGTATCGGAGTCAGATTCATTTTCGGCAAATTGTTTTCCAGTTCCGAGCCATAGCGTGACAAGCCTTTCAGGAAGAAGAAGCCTGTGTCGAAACCAAGCATTCCGTAGCTTGGAAATTTACTCACCAAGTCCTTGCTATACCATTTGTGATAATTGTTGGTGAACTGTATGGCAGCCGGAAACAATGTATTTGTGTAGAACGATGAATAGAAATAGGTATCCAGTTCAAAGAAACTTTCCAGGTGATCCCGGGTATATGTCTGCCATTCGGGATAACCGAACAGATGAATATTCTGCTCCGGAGTGTCTCTGACTAATAAAATCAGTTGAGGAAGAACCTTGATTAACATGACATTTTTGCCGGAAGTCGGAATGAAAATATTGTCTTTGTCAGAGCGGAGAGCTTCCTTCAGCATATCTTTGGTTGCGTTCTCATTGACGGTTTTCATTGATATTCCCTTGCTCTTCAGCTCTTGTTTCATGCCGCTAATAAACTCGGCTTTTTCTTTATCTTCGCTGGTTGGCTCAATAAAGATAACATGGGCATTGGGAAATTGACGGGTAAAGTGCTCATATACTTCCGAATATAAATAGGATTGCGGAGTATTAATCTGGTAGATGGCAGGATTATTAAATACCTCTTCACCTTTCGAAGAGAAAGGAATCACCAGTCGTATATCATTCTTTTCTGCAAAAGTAGATAAAGGTTTGATCTGTTGCTGGTGCATCGGACCGAAAATGACATTCATGTTCTTCATCTCATTTTTCGCCAGAATAGTATTTAATGTAGAAACATCTTTTCCACAGTCATATACATACAGATCAATAGAAGTACCCGTACGTTTCAGACTGTCTACCGCCATCAGGAAACCTTCGTAGTATTCCACCATACGTTTGTCTTCCTGGAAAGGCAATAGCAGGGCCGCTTTGATAGTGGAGATTGCCTGAGGGGCTTCTTTGCTCTTGCGGAAAAGTTCATTGTTACTGGGGGGGATAGCGTACGGATCCTCTTTGGGAGTCGTCGGTTGCATGGTGGTTGCACTGGGATAGGGGATACAGAGGTATTGTCCCTTTTTCATTCCCTTTTTCAGTTCGGGATTGGCTGCAATCAATTCCTGTTCGCTGATTCCATATTCGCGGCTTACACTGAATACGGTTTCTTTGCGTTTTACCTTATGCATATCTTTGCATCTGGATTGTACAGGCCCCTGTATAGCGGTTTTTTCAGCCGGTGCTTGTGCAGTTTCCGTTTCCTGCTCTTGTTCCAACGGAATGAGAATAACCTGACCGATACGGAAGTTTTCGGCGCTTAATCCCGGATTGGCTTCACAAATGGCTTTTGCAGATATATTATAAATGGTAGTCAGTTTGTATAAAGTTTCTCCGGCTTGAATCGTATGGAATGTTTCCCCTTTTTGGCTTTCTTTTCCTTTAGGGATTTTTATAGCTTGTCCGGCATAAATTTTCTCATCACATCCGGGATTCAGACGTATGATGTCGTTTGTTGTGACATTATACATCTTGGCAATGGAGTATAAACTCTGTCCTTTTTCGATGGTATGCAAGAAATAAGATTGGTTCTCTTGTGCATAACTAATAGCGTATGAGGCGCTTATAAAAAGCAAAAATAAGAATATTCGGCTTATCGGTTTCATCAATTTATAACTATTGGTTCTTGAAATCAAGGAACAAAGGTACGAATAATGCCCTATATCTTCATAAGATTTGAGTTAAGAAAATAATATTGTGCTTTTTTAGGAGCATATTTCAGTCGGAAACATTAATTTTGTACCGTTTATGAAGGATATGAATATGCAAGAAACAGAATATATTAATGTGTATGGTGCCCGTGTGCACAATTTGAAAGATATTGATGCTGAAATTCCCCGTAACAGTTTGACAGTGATTACCGGATTGAGTGGTAGTGGTAAATCTTCCTTGGCTTTCGATACGATATTTGCCGAGGGACAGCGCCGCTATATCGAGACTTTTTCGGCCTATGCCCGCAACTTTTTGGGGAATCTGGAACGTCCGGATGTCGATAAAATAACAGGGCTGAGTCCGGTTATCTCTATCGAACAGAAAACTACGAATAAAAATCCCCGTTCTACCGTGGGAACAACAACGGAAATATACGATTATCTTCGTCTGCTCTATGCCCGTGCAGGTATTGCTTATTCGTACCTGTCAGGAGAGGAGATGGTGAAATATACGGAAGAACAGATTCTGGATTTAATCCTGAAAGATTATAAAGGAAAGAAAATATACTTGCTCGCACCCTTGGTTCGTTCGCGTAAGGGACATTACAAAGAACTCTTCGAACAGGTGCGAAAGAAAGGATATCTCTATGTACGGATAGACGGCGAACTGCGTGAAGTGACGCACGGCATGAAACTCGACCGTTACAAGAATCATGATATTGAGGTAGTCATTGATAAACTGATAGTAGCCGAGAAAGATGATAAACGCCTGAAACAGAGCGTGGCAACTGCTATGCGCCAAGGTGATGGTTTATTGATGATTCTTGATGCGCAGACAGAAAGTGTCCGTCATTACAGTAAACGCCTGATGTGTCCGGTTACCGGACTGTCTTATCGGGAACCGGCTCCTCATAACTTCTCGTTCAACTCTCCGCAGGGAGCGTGCCCGAAATGTAAAGGATTAGGCGTGGTCAATCAGATTGATGTCGATAAAGTGATTCCCGACCGTGAACTTTCCATCTATGAAGGAGCGATAGCACCTTTGGGAAAATACAAGAATGCCATGATTTTCTGGCAGATCGGTGCTTTGCTGGAGAAGTATGAAGCCACTTTAAAAACTCCGGTGAAGGAATTGTCGGATGATGCGGTTGAAGAAATATTATATGGTTCGGATGACCGGATCAAGATCAAGAGTTCGCTGATAGGAACTTCTTCTGATTACTTTGTAACCTATGAAGGAGTCGTAAAATATATCCAGATGCTTCAGGAAAAGGATGCTTCTGCTACCGCGCAGAAGTGGGCGGAGCAGTTTGCCCGTACCACTGTTTGTCCGGAATGTAAAGGTGCCCGGTTGAATAAAGAAGCATTGCACTTCCGTATTCATGACAAGAACATCAATGACTTGGCCAATATGGACATCAATGAGCTATATGACTGGTTGATGAACGTAGATCAATTTCTGTCCGATAAACAAAAGAAAATCGCAGCCGAGATTCTGAAAGAAATTCGTACGCGTTTGAAATTCTTGTTGGATGTAGGATTGGATTATTTGGCATTGAACCGTAGCTCGGTCAGCCTGTCCGGTGGTGAAAGTCAGCGTATTCGTCTGGCTACACAGATCGGCTCGCAATTGGTGAATGTGCTTTATATTCTGGATGAACCGAGTATCGGGTTGCACCAGCGTGACAATCTGCGTTTGATCCGCTCGTTGAAAGAGCTTCGTGATATGGGAAACTCGGTTATCGTTGTTGAACACGATAAAGATATGATGCTGGCTGCCGATTATGTGATTGATATGGGGCCTAAAGCCGGTCGTCTGGGTGGGGAGGTAGTCTTCTCGGGAACCCCGTCAGAAATGCTTCAAACCGAAACGATGACTTCGCAGTATCTGAACGGAGAGATGAAAATAGAAGTACCCGCCAAGCGAAGAAAAGGAAATGGAAAATCTATCTGGCTGAAAGGAGCGAAGGGAAATAATCTGAAAAATGTAGATGTTGAATTTCCGTTAGGGAAGTTGATTTGTGTGACCGGAGTATCCGGAAGTGGTAAATCGACGTTAATTAATGAGACTTTGCAGCCGATTCTTTCACAGAAATTCTATCGCTCTTTGCAGGATCCTTTGGAATACGATTCTATAGAGGGACTGGAAAACATAGATAAGGTAGTGGACGTGGATCAATCTCCGATTGGTCGTACCCCCCGTTCCAATCCGGCCACTTATACAGGTGTATTTTCCGATATCCGTAACTTGTTCGTAAGCCTTCCGGAAGCTAAGATTCGCGGTTACAAGCCCGGACGCTTCTCTTTTAATGTATCGGGCGGTCGTTGTGAAGCCTGTACCGGAAATGGATACAAGACGATTGAAATGAACTTCTTGCCGGATGTGTATGTGCCTTGTGAGGTTTGCCACGGCAAGCGGTATAATCGCGAAACGCTTGAAGTACGTTTCAAAGGAAAGTCTATTGCTGATGTGCTTGATATGACTATAAACCGTGCTGTCGAATTCTTTGAGAATGTGCCGCAGATTCTGAATAAGATAAAAGTCTTGCAGGATGTCGGTTTGGGCTATATTAAATTAGGGCAGTCATCTACTACCCTTTCCGGTGGAGAGAGCCAGCGTGTGAAACTAGCAACAGAATTGTCCAAGCGAGATACCGGTAAAACACTTTACATTCTCGATGAACCGACTACCGGACTTCACTTTGAGGATATCCGTGTATTGATGGGGGTACTTAATAAGCTGGTGGACAAAGGTAATACCGTCATTGTAATCGAACATAACCTGGACGTTATCAAGATGGCGGATTATATCATAGACATGGGACCTGAAGGTGGTAAGGGCGGGGGAGTACTCCTTAGCTACGGAACACCGGAAGAGGTTGCGAAGAGCCAGAAAGGTTATACTCCTAAGTTTCTTCGCGAGGAATTAGGACTTTAATATTGAAGTATAAGTGTCGGCTTACTAAAAAGAAACAACAAGATGAAAATCAATAAAACGAATGCGGCGCGTTTGCTGGATAAAGCTAAAATAGCGTATGAACTGATTCCTTATGAAGTTGACGAAAACGATCTGAGTGCCATTCATGTAGCTGCCAGCTTAGGCGAGAATATAGAACAGGTATTTAAGACACTGGTTCTTCACGGTGACAAAAGCGGTTATTTTGTTTGCGTCATTCCGGGTGAGCACGAAGTCGATCTGAAGCTGGCAGCAAAGGCTTCCGGCAATAAAAAGTGTGATCTGATACCGGTGAAAGAACTTCTTCCGCTGACGGGATATATCCGGGGCGGCTGTTCGCCTATTGGCATGAAGAAACATTTTCCTACTTATATTCATGAAACCTGCCGGCAATTTCCGTATATTTATGTAAGTGCCGGTGTACGGGGGCTGCAGATAAAGCTTGCGCCGGGTGATTTAATCCGTGAATCGAGGGCAGAAATTTGCCGTTTATTTGAGGAATAAATCCAAAAAAGTATATATTTGCAGAATATATGTCATTAGAAAAATTATCAATCATTAATTAATAAATTTATATCTATGTTTGACAAACACCCTAAAGGACTGATAGCAGCCGCTTTAGCCAATCTAGGTGAACGCTTTGGCTTCTATACAATGATGGCGATCCTCGTGCTTTTCTTGCAAGCTAAGTTTGGAATGAATGGAAAAGAAGCGGGATTTATTTATTCAACTTTCTATTTTTCCATTTACATTCTTGCTTTGGTTGGAGGTATTATCGCCGATAAGACACGAAACTACAAAGGAACTATTTTCACGGGAATTGTGCTGATGGCAGTGGGATACCTGTTGTTGGCTATTCCATCCAAGACTCCGGTAGACAATCAGACCTTTTATCTGGTCATTACTTGTGCCAGCTTGTTTGTGATTGCATTTGGTAACGGATTATTTAAAGGAAATTTGCAAGCTTTGGTAGGGCAGATGTACGATAATCCTAAATACGCCAGTATGCGTGACTCCGGTTTCTCCTTGTTTTATATGTTCATTAATATCGGTGCAATCTTTGCTCCGTTTGCAGCAGTAGGTGTACGTAACTGGTGGTTGTCTACTTTCGGTTATAATTACGATGCTGATCTTCCTGCATTATGTCACGGTCATTTGGCTGGTACTTTGTCGCCCGAAGCTACTGAAACTTATCATACGTTGGTAGAGAAAGCTTCCAACGCTCCGGTACAGGATTATACAGCTTTTGCATCCGATTACCTGAACGTCTTTACTACAGGTTTCCATTATGCATTTGGAGTAGCTATCATTGCTATGGTCATTTCTTTGACTATCTATTTGCTGAATAAGAGAAACTTCCCCGATCCCAGCAAGAAAGCCGTTGCGTCTTCAGCATCTTCGGCTACTGTAGAAATGAGTATTCAAGAAGTGAAACAACGTATGTATGCCCTGTTCGCAGTGTTCGGAGTTGTTATCTTCTTCTGGTTCTCTTTCCATCAGAATGGTTTGACTTTGACGTACTTTGCAAAGGAATATACTGACCTTAACTTGTTTGGTATGCCTATTTCCGCAGAGCTGTTCCAGTCGTTGAATCCGTTCTTCGTTGTTTTCCTGACTCCTGTGATTATGGCTATCTTTGCCAGCCAGCGCAGACGTGGGAAAGAGCCTTCTACTCCTAAGAAGATTGCAATTGGTATGGGTATTGCCGCATTGGCCTTTATCGTAATGGCTGTCGGTTCTTATTTTGCCAATCTGCCTTTGCACAAGGACATTATCGCTGTAGGAACTTCACCAGTCAAAGTGACTCCGTTCTTGTTGATGCTGACTTATCTGATTTTGACAGTAGCTGAGTTGTATATTTCTCCGTTGGGAATTTCATTTGTGTCTAAGGTAGCTCCTCCGAAATACCAGGGTATTATGCAGGGAGGATGGTTAGGTGCGACTGCACTTGGCAATCAGCTGTTGGTGATCGGTGCTATTTTGTATGAATCCATTCCTATCTGGATGACATGGACAGTATTTGTGGTAGCTTGTACTATTTCAATGTTTACCATGATCTTCATGCTGAAATGGCTGGAACGCGTAGCGAAATAAGCCCGCTTGGTAATAAATAAACGAATACCCCGGAACATTGATTGAGTAACAATCTGTTCCGGGGCATTTTGTATATGGTTACCTTACTTTTCAGATATCCAGTCCCATGATATAATCATTCATATAGTACCCGTTGCCAATCGGAAAATCCCCTTCCCGCAATTTTCTCATACCCATCCGTTCATAGAACAGTAAAGCCTTGTTGTTACGGTTCACGTTAAGCTCCATTAAGCAAGGTTCCGGATGCACCTCCTTGATATATCTGACAGCCTCTCTGAATAAAAAACTACCGCAGTGTGCGCCTTGAAAATGGGGGAGGACATAGATTTTCTGCAGATGGAATACATTCTCTTCCTGTTGCTGTACGGAGACATAGCCACAGGGCTCATCTCCTTCATATGCGATAAAATAAACATGACCTTCTTCTTCCATTTGTTTCCGGATATTTTCGGGAGAGTACATCCAGTCCATCATATAGTCCAGTTGTCCGGGAGATAAGATCTCTTGGTAAGTGGCTGGAAATACTTCACCGGCCATTTGGTTGATCAGACCGCAATCATCTATCCTTGCTTTTCGAATAGTAAACATACGTATTTTCTTTTTTGTGGTTTTATGAGCTGCAAATATAGCTATTATTTCTTTTTATAATAAGGAGAAAACTTCTTAATGATTTAATTATTATTAAATTATAGTACTTTGTAATACAAGGTACTAGAGTAATGCATATATTTGTCCTGTCAAAAAGAAAAATAACAATGAATGTAGACAATGTAAAATCTCAGATGAGAAAAGGCATGTTAGAGTATTGCATCATGCTTTTACTGCACAAAGAGCCGGCTTATGCTTCTGATATTATTCAGAAGTTGAAAGAGGCACAGCTGATTGTGGTGGAAGGTACCTTGTATCCATTGCTGACACGTTTGAAGAATGACGATTTGTTGAGTTATGAATGGGTAGAATCCACGCAGGGACCTCCTCGCAAGTACTATAAGCTCACAGAAAAAGGAGAGGCTTTTTTAGGCGAGCTTGAGATATCCTGGAAGGAACTGAACGAAACCGTGAATCATATTGCTAGTAGATAATTCGATAAAGAAGAAATAATAATGAAAAAAACATTGACTGTAAATTTGGGAGGAACTGTCTATCATATAGATGATGATGCCTATCGTTTGCTGGACGATTATCTGTCCAACCTGAAACATTTTTTTCGCAAACAGGAGGGGGCGGAAGAGATTGTGAATGATATCGAGATTCGTATTGCCGAGCTGTTTGCCGAGAAAGTGTCCGCAGGGAAGCAAGTCATTACCATTGCCGATGTGGAAGAAATAATTGCCCGGGTAGGCAAGCCGGAAGATTTTGGTGTATCTGATGACGAATCCGAACCGCATAAGAAGGAACAGACAGCTTCTTCCGGTCAGGGATATACACGGACCACTACAGCCCGTCGCTTGTTCCGTGATCCGGATAATAAGTTGCTTGGAGGGGTAGCTTCCGGGCTGGCAGCTTATTTTGACTGGGATATCACGCTGGTGCGTATCTTGATGATCGTATTATTGTTTGTTCCCTATTGCCCGATGATTATCCTTTATATTATAGGATGGATTATCATTCCCGAAGCACGTACGGCAGCAGAGAAGCTGAGTATGCGTGGCGAAGCGGTAACCATAGAAAATATAGGCAAAACGGTGACGGACGGATTTGAACGGGTTGCCGACGGGGTCAATAACTTTGTGAACTCGGATAAACCGCGTACCTTTCTGCAAAAAGTAGGAGATGTATTTGTCACGATCGCCGCTATCATTCTTAAGATATTCTTGGTAGCTCTTGTCATCATTTGCTGTCCGGTATTGTTCGTGCTCGCTGTGGTGATAGTAGCTCTTGTGTTTGCGGTGATTGCTGCGCTTGTTGGCGGCGGAGCTCTGCTTTATGAAATGCTTCCGGCTATTGACTGGACGCCCATAGCTACCATATCTCCTGTGATGACATTGCTTGGCACCATTTCAGGAATTGCACTCATTGCCATTCCATTAGGAGCTTTTCTGTACACTATAATGCGTCAGTTGTTTCATTGGTCACCGATGGGGACCGGCTTGAAATGGTCTCTGTTTATCCTATGGGTATTGGGACTGGTCATCGTGATTATCAATTTGTCAGCTCTCGGATGGCAGCTGCCGTTGTATGGACTGCATTGCTTTTAATGTAAGATCGTTCTATTAAAAAAGAATAATATTTATTCTTTTTCTGAGAAATGTGCCCCGATAGTGTGTCTGGGGTACATTTTTTGTTTGTCCCTCTTTGTAAATCGAGATTTTTAATTAAGTTTGTGAGGACTTATTCAATAGATAAAGAAAATGGGTGAACATATATGTTTCAGGAGAAACGAACGTTTGGCTACCGTTAATCCTTATTGGAGAGGAAATCCGATGGTACGCGGACGTTTTTTTAACAGGCAGCACCGTTTCCGCCCCGGTATGGGAAGTGTGTTGAAATGGCGGTTGTCCCCCAATCCTCAGCGGAAAGAAAAGAAAACGGTGAAGTGGGACCCGAAAGTCTGTTATCTTCGTTCGCTGGATGCTGTGGTGGGAGATTCTTTAATATGGCTGGGACATAATTCCTTCTTCCTTCAGTTGGCAGGTAAAAGAATCATGTTCGATCCGGTTTTCGGAAACATCCCTTTTGTGAAAAGACAGAGTGAGTTTCCTGCCAATCCCGACATTTTTACAGAAATTGATTACCTGCTTATCAGTCATGATCATTTTGACCATCTGGACAAGCAAAGTATCACCCGTTTGCTGAATAATAATCCGCAGATGAAATTGTTTTGCGGTTTGGGAACCGGAGAACTGATAAAGAGCTGGTTTCCGGAAATGAGAGTGATTGAGGCCGGCTGGTATCAGCAACTGGAAGATGAAGGGCTGAAAATAACTTTCTTGCCGGCACAGCATTGGAGCAAACGCTCCGTACGTGATGGAGGGCAGCGATTGTGGGGAGCTTTCATGCTGCAGGGGAATGGTGTTTCTCTCTATTATAGCGGAGACACAGGGTATTCTACCCATTTTAGGGAAATCCCGGATCTGTTCGGAGCTCCGGACTATGCCTTGTTGGGTATCGGTGCATATAAACCCCGTTGGTTCATGCGTCCCAATCATATTTCTCCTTATGAATCACTGACTGCCTCCGAAGAGATGCACGCAGGAATAACCATTCCGATGCACTACGGTACATTTGATTTGTCTGATGAACCCTTGCATGATCCGCCTAAAGTATTTGCGGCAGAAGCAAAGAAAAGAAAGATTCGTGTGGAAATCCCTTATCTGGGAGAAATCGTAAAACTGAGTAAAAGAAAGTAATTATAAAATAAACTGAGAGATGAAGAAGTTAGAAGTAAAAGACCTGAAAGAAAATTTCTTTGAGGCGATTGGCAAAGAATGGATGTTGGTTACTGCCGGCACCAAAGAGAAATTCAATACAATGACTGCCAGCTGGGGTGGCATTGGCTGGCTTTGGAATAAGCCCGTTGCTTTTGTTTTTGTCCGCCCCGAACGATATACGTATGAGTTCATCGAGAAAAGTGATTATCTGACACTTTCTTTTTTGGGCGAAGCAAATAAGAAGATTCATGCAGTTTGTGGCTCAAAGTCCGGTCGTGATACGGATAAGGTGAAAGCAACCGGATTGAAGCCGATCTTCACAGAACAGGGGAATGTGCTTTTCGAACAGGCGCGCCTGAGTCTGGAAGGAAGAAAACTGTATGCGGATAACATTAAACCTGAGTGTTTCCTGGATAAAGAGTCCTTGGAAAAATGGTATGACGATGCTCATGGAGGTTTTCATAAAATGTATATAGTAGAAATCGAAAATATTTGGGAGGGAGATTAATTCTCCCTTTTTTTATTTTTTATCGGTAAAGCTTTGATAAGTGATATAAATATTATACATTTGCCCTAAACTAAACTATTGTAACACAACTAAAACTAAGCGTTATGAAAACAAAAATGTTCTTTCTTGCAGGTATCTGTGCTGCACTCGCAGCTTGTAGTAGTGATTCGGATGATGTGTCTTCTTCTCCATCCAATGCTCCGGCGATATTAGAGGTTGTTTCCTATAAGTTTGTGCAGGAGGAAACGGATGTAGTAGAGCGGGTTGAATATCCTGTAGTAGTCTTGCAACATAAAGTAAATGATAAAGATGAACCTCTTCCAATGATATATGCATGGGATGTGGAAGAGGAAGAGAACTCTTTATTTGTATTGACTGAAGGTTCTTTGCCTGTTAATGCTGAAAATTTGGCGGATTTGAAGATTCCTGTTCCTTTCATTGATGCTGGAGGTAAGCTTTTTATAGACGGAACGGGTGCGAAGACTCCGTTGATTTTTGGAGAAACATTAAAAGTAAAGAATGGATCACGTTCTATTGGAAATGTAAAGTATGAGATACCTCCCTATTCAACTTATGAGTTAACAAAACAAGAATGTGGATATCGATGTACCTTAACTTTTTATTTGGTACTGAAGGCCGTAAATAAAGGGGAAGAATACCATTTAAAAGGCAGATGGACTGGAGAACAATTAAGGGAGCAAAAAATGGGATTAATTGATTTCTCAGACGAAAAAGGTGCTGAAAAAACTGTTTTAATGGAGGCTCCGATTGAGCTATTTGAAAAGGATTATGAAACAGGTCTAGATTGAATCATAGACCTTATCTAAGTATATAGTAGCAATCGAAAATATATATCATGAGTAAAGTCTAGCGGATTTTAGATGTAATGCAGAAGGCTCTGAACTCAATTTGATTTGAGAACAGAGCCTTCATTATTTGTCTTATATCAAAGATTTATTTTGCAGGAGCCTTCAGCCACTTATCCAGCCACTCAAAGAAAGTGCGTTGCCACAAGACACCATTCTGCGGTTTCAGTACCCAGTGGTTTTCATCCGGATAAATCAGCAACTCTGCAGGTACACCACGCATTACAGCGGCATCAAATGCAGCCATAGCCTGATTAGCCAAAATACGGAAATCTTTTTCTCCATGAATACAGAGAATCGGAGTATCCCATTTTTCCACGAAGAGGTGAGGGGAGTTGGCGAAAGTACGTTGTGCTATCGGATTCTGTTTTTCCCAGTACGCGCCGCCCATATCCCAGTTGGCAAACCATTTCTCTTCTGTTTCCAGATACTGCATTTCCATATTGAAGATTCCGTCATGAGCGATAAATGCCTTGAAACGTTTGTCGTGATGACCGGCTAACCAATATACGGAGAATCCTCCGAAACTTGCGCCCACACATCCCAGACGATCTTTATCTACATACGATTCTTTTGCCATCTCGTCGATAGCAGTGAAATAGTCTTTCATACACTGACCACCATAATCACCACTGATCTGTTCGTTCCATTCCACTCCGAATCCCGGTAATCCGCGACGGTTCGGGGCTACGATGATATAGTCGTTGGCAGCCATAATCTGGAAGTTCCAGCGATAAGACCAGAACTGGCTTACCGGACTTTGAGGACCACCTTCACAGAACAGCAATGTCGGATATTTCTTGTTCGGATCGAACTGGGGAGGATAGATCACCCATGTCAACATATCCTTGCCATCCGTCGTTTTCATCCAGCGACCTTCTACCTTGCCCATTTCCAGCTGATCATAAATCTCCTTGTTCTCCTGTGTCAGTTGAGTGGCAGAACCATCCAATGCTACCGCATAGATCTCATCACCCATACTCATCGAATGACGTTTGGCAATCAGTTTGTCACCGAAGAGTGCTACCCCTTCATAATCATACATACCCGAAGTAATCGCCTTTACAGAATCATTCGTCAGGTCAAGAGAATAAATCTGAGTTTCTCCGTGCCATACACCTGTAAAATAGATGGTCTTGGCATCGTTGCCCCAGACAAACGCATCCACATTAGACTCAAATGCTTTGCTGACAAAACGCTTCTCTCCGGTTTCCAGATTCATGATAAACAAACGGTTCAGATCAGCTTCGTATCCATCGCGCTCCATGCTTTGCCATGCAATGTACTTGCCATCCGGAGAGTATTGCGGATTGGTGTCATACCCCTTGTTTTCTTCGGTGATATTATCCGTTTTCTTTGTATTCAGATCATACACATAAATATCCGAATTGGTAGAAACAGCATATTCCAGCCCTGTTTTCTTGCGACAGGTATAAGCCACTTTGTCCGAAGTCGTATTCCAAGCCAGCTGCTCAATGCCGCCCCAAGGTTTCATCGGACTTTCGTATGGTTCTCCTTCCAGTATATCCACGATATTGGAAATACCGTTACCGTCAAAGTCTGCCACGAAAGGATGCGGAGCAGTTGTCACCCATTCATCCCAGTGCTTATACATCAGGTCGGTGACAATAATACCTGTAGCTTTCGGCAGATCCGGATATTTATCGGCAGTGCTTTCTTTGGTTTTCACTTGCGAGATGAACAGTAGTTTCTTGCCGTCCGGTGAGATAGAATAACCCTCGATGTCACCGTCGTAGTTGGTCAGTTGTTTACGGCCGCTACCGTCCGGATTCATTTCATATAGTTGGCTGCTTCCGTTGTCGTTGCTCAGGAAAGCCAGCTTCGATCCTCCTTTTATCCAGGTCACCTCATTCTCCTGA
The DNA here is from genome assembly GCA_947646015.1 of uncultured Bacteroides sp. GTDB lineage: Bacteria > Bacteroidota > Bacteroidia > Bacteroidales > Bacteroidaceae > Bacteroides. The sequence continues at coordinate 22,974 of CANSEY010000038.1, forward strand.
TAAGGAGTGCGGGTGATTTGCCGGTTATCGCTGCCGTCCGCGTTCATGACGAAAACTTCGCGATTACTCTTGTTCTCCGGTACACTGTAGTATGCTACCGTATACGCAATTTTCTTTCCGTCGGGCGATACCGCCAGTCCTCCGATACGTCCCATTGCCCAAAGGGCTTCAGGCGTCATACGCTTCCCTTCGATCTTAATATCGGATTTTTCGATAAGCACCTGATCCGTTTTGCCCGCGTCTTTTGTTCCGCCGCAGGCAGCTAACAACATTGCTGCCGACATCATAAATAGATTTGCTTGTCTCATATTTTATAAAAATGTTTATTTTCTTGCGAAGATAATGAAAAAAGGATTTAAATCTGCTTTTTCTGCCAGTTTCCTTTCTTCATATACCAGTAGCAGAAGAGGAGGATAAAGATTCCATACACACTTTCTGTTGTCCAGGCAAACGCAATGTCCATTTTAAGGTAAAGAATAAAATAAGTAGCGTAAGCTACATAAATTGTCAGTACACAAAGTTCCATGGCCAGTGCCGTGCGTGTGTTACCTGTTCCCGATACCGACTGGAAATACACATTGGCTGGTACCAGCACTACATAGGCTGCGCATAACACCCATAAAGAAGGGATGGACGCATCCCTCAAATCGGGCATATCCGTGTATATGCGCAGAATCAGGTCGGGAAACAGACAGAAGAATATCAATATCGGCAGTACGAACACATATCCGATACGGATGTGCTGATTGATGGTTCCCCGTACACAATCTTTTTCGCCCGCACCGATAAGGTTGCTGACCAGAGATCCGCAGGTTGCAGCAAAAGCCATGGCGATCATAAACGGGATACCCGACACATTCCGGATAATGTTCGCGATAGCCAATGACCGTTCTCCCAGGTGTTCCACGAACAGGAAGAACATAAACCAGGTAGATAAAGAAACGAAGTTCTGAATCATTGTCCACACGGAGACATTGAGAATCCGCTTCAATGTCCGGCTTTGGAATTTCGGCAGGATATTCAGTGCATACTTCTTGCAGTCGATCCGCTTCCAGGTATAGATGATAAAGAAAATCACCGATACCAGCTCGGCGAGGGATGAACCGATGGCTGCACCGGCAATGCCCAGTTGTGGGAAACCGAACTTACCGAAAATCAGGATATAGTTGAATACCACGTTAGAAAGCACCATCACGATGGAGTTCAGCGTCAGCGTCTTGGTCTGTGTCGTACCGACAAAGAAGGCACGGAACATCACTCCGACAAATGAGAAAAAGAACCCGTACACCCGCCAATGAATATAACTTTCCGCAGCATCATAAATGTGAGGGGACGAAATGATATTCTTTAAAATAAATGGCGAGAATACGATGGAAAGTGTAAACAGAATCGCAGCAACCACTACCAGGAAATAAATCCCCTGATAGAAAATCGGTCCGATTTCCTTGTAGTTTCCTTCCCCGTTGCGACGGGCGATCAATATCTGTGCTCCTACGCTGAATCCGAATGCCATCATGAAAATAGCCTGGTAGTAAACCCCGGCGATGGCGGATGCCCCTAATTCAATTTCCCCGACACGTCCAAGAAAGGCCGTGTCCGTCATGCCGATCAGCTGCTCCATAATCAGGCTGATCAGAATAGGGTAGGCGATCGTCCAGATTTGTTTATAAGTATATTTTGTCTTCATATTAAGTTTGTTTTTTAGAGAAAGAAAGCCGGACAAACCCCTTTCGGTTGCCCGGCTTTCTCAGAATATATCTTCGGATAATTTCTTATCGTTTATTCTGTTTTTGCTGCTGTAACTGTTCCTGTTGCTTTTGCATAGCTTCCAGGCGTGCAGCAAATCCGGTCTTTTTCATTTGTTTCGGGTCTTTTTTCTTAGCTTCCAGAATAGCCAGTAATTTTGTTTCGTCTGTAGTTTTACGCAACAAAATCATGGTTCCTACACTAATCAGTGTTGACACGAAATAATAATAGTTCAATCCCGAAGGATAGTCGTTCAGTACGAACAGGAACATAATCGGCATCAGATACATCATCCATTTCATCGCAGCCATTTGCGGTTGTGCTCCTGTATCCTGCATCGTCATTGTATACTTTGTGTTCAAGATGTTGGTTACCGTCATCAGCAAGCAGAACAAGCTGAGATGGTTGCCCAGGAACGGGATATGGAACGGGAATGTGATGAACGCGTCGTAAGTGGACAAGTCGTCCGCCCACAAGAAGCTCTGCTGACGTAACTCGATAGCGCTCGGTACGAACATGAACAATGCCATCAAGATCGGGAACTGCAATAACATTGGCAGACAACCGCCCATCGGGCTCACGCCATACTGGCTGTAAAGGCTCATCACCTCCTGCTGTTTCTTCATCGCATCTTCCTGCTTCGGATACTTCTTGTTGATCTCGTCGATTTTCGGTTTCAATACACGCATCTTGGCAGAAGACATGTATGTTTTCCAGGTAGCAGGGTAAACTACCACCTTCACCATGATTGTCAGAATCAACAGTACGATACCCATGCTCAAGCCCCAGCCCGACAGCCAGTCGAATACGTTGATCGTGATAAACTGGTTGATCCAGCGGATTAACGGCCAGCCCAGATATACCAGTCTGTTAAGTTCCCATTTCTCTGTACGTCCTTTGTCCAGTGCCTTCAAGGTCTTGAAGTGGTTCGGGCCAAAGTAGAAGTACATTTCTGTCGGTTGTTTTCCGCTCGGATCGAAGAAGGTACTCATTTCTGCAGAATAATCCTTGATATATCCGCTTCCTTGTTGTTCCATTCTTGACTTCACAGAAACCTTGTTGAAGTCCTGGTCTGCAATGAATACAGAAGAGAAGAACTGGTTTTTGAATGCTACCCAGTCGATCGCTGTATTGCCCAGATCCTTTTCGTCATCCTTGGCAGCCGACAGATTATCTACATTGTCACCTTTTACCTTATAAGTCAGCTCTGAGAGGCGGTTTTCGTAAGTGAATCCCTTTTCCAGCTGGCGTGCACGCTGTGTCCAGTCGATGTCTACATACTCCGTACTGGCCAGTTTGCCTTCCATGCCTGTTGCTTTGATTTCAAAGTTCATCAGGTAGCTGTTCGGTTTCAGCGTATAGATAAAATCGATGTAGCTGGCGTTGTCCGCAGCCAGACGCATAGTTACGCTGCTGTCTGTCTTATTGACAGCTTCGAAGTAATAGTCCTTTGTCTGGATGGCTCCTTGCTTGTTGTAGAAGTTGAAACTCATGGTAGCATCATCACCGTCGAACAGTACGACAGGGTTTGTCTTGTCCTGTCCTTTGTATTCTTTCAGCATAGCCGAATATACCCGTCCGCCTTTCGTAGTGAAAGTGATTTCCGCTACGCTGTTCTGGATGCTTACTTTGGAATCAGTTCCATGCATCGCGTTGAAAAACAGGGCAGAAGAATCTGCTGCCGCCGCTGCACCTTTGTTTTCATTGGCGAGTGCGGCTTCTGTTTTTGCTTTCAGCGCTTCCTGCTGCTGTTGCACCACGGCAATAGAATCGTAGTATTTCTTCTGCGCAGCTATCTGCTCCTCGCTTGGACGGCTCAGATAACTGAATCCTACCAATAATATACCTATTAAAACGAGACCTGTAATGGTGTTTTTATCCATTCCTATTAATTATGAATTATAAATTTTTGAATAATAAATTGTCAATTGTCAACTGTCAATTGTCAATTCTTCTCGTTCTCGATGGCTGCCTTCACGAAAGCCACAAACAACGGATGCGGGTTCAATACCGTACTGCTGTATTCCGGATGGAACTGAGTGCCGATAAACCACTTCAATGCCGGGATCTCAACGATTTCCACCAGATCCGATTCGGGGTTGATACCCACGCATTTCATACCGGCAGCTTCGTATTGAGCCTTATAGTCATTATTGAACTCATAGCGATGGCGGTGACGTTCCTGAATATGTTCTTCACCATAAGCAAGGTATGCTTTCGATCCTTTCTGAAGCACACATTCGTAAGCGCCCAGACGCATCGTACCTCCCATATTGGTGATCGCTTTCTGTTCCTCCATGATGTCGATCACGTTGTGCGGAGTCTTTTCATCCATTTCGCGTGAGTCGGCATCGGCATATCCCAATACGTTGCGGGCAAATTCGATAGCGATACATTGCATACCCAGACAGATACCGAAGGTCGGTATATCATGTGTACGTGTATATTTGATGGCAACGAACTTACCGTCGATACCACGCTGACCGAATCCCGGACCGATCATCACGCCTGCCATGCCTTTCAAGGCTTCGGCTACGTTCTCATCTGTCAGTTTTTCGCTGTTCACAAAGTGAACCTCCACTTTGCGGTCGTTGTAAGTACCTGCCTGTGACAATGCTTCACGGATTGACTTGTAAGCATCCTGCAAGTCATATTTACCTACCAATGCGATGTTGATGGGTTCTTTCGTTTCAGCAGCATGGCGGCGTTCCAGGAATTTACGCCATGGACCTAGTCCCGGAGTTTCTCCTACGGGCAGCCCCATCTTTTCAAGGATTGTGCTGTCCAGTCCCTGTGCCTGCATCAGGAGAGGTACTTCATAAATTGTTTCTGCGTCGATAGACTGCACGACAGCCTTGTCATCCACATTACAGAATTGAGCTACTTTTTTGCGGAGTCCGTCGCTCAGCGGGTGTTCGGCACGGAGCACCAATACGTCCGGCTGAATACCTACGCTCTGGAGTTCCTTGACAGAATGCTGTGTCGGTTTGGTTTTCAGCTCTCCGGCAGCGGCAAGATAAGGCACATATGTCAGGTGTACGCAAAGAGCGTTCTTACCCAACTCCCATTTCAACTGGCGGATACTTTCGAGGTAGGGGAGTGATTCGATATCACCTACCGTACCACCGATTTCGGTAATTACAAAATCGAACTTGTATTTGTTACCGAGCAATTTTACGTTCCGTTTGATTTCATCCGTGATATGAGGAATCACCTGGATCGTTTTACCCAGATAGTCTCCGCGACGTTCTTTGTCAATAACACTTTTGTAGATACGTCCCGTAGTGATGTTGTTAGCCTTTGTAGTCTGAATACCCAGGAAACGTTCGTAGTGTCCCAGGTCAAGATCGGCTTCATGGCCGTCTACGGTCACATAGCATTCTCCATGCTCATAAGGATTCAATGTTCCCGGGTCGATGTTGATATACGGGTCAAACTTCTGGATGGTTACATTGTAACCTCTTGCTTGCAGCAATTTACCGATGGAGGATGAGATGATCCCTTTTCCTAAAGAAGAGGCAACACCACCGGTGACGAAAATATACTTTGTTTCTCCCACAGCTATAACTGTTTTAATTATTTTTACTTAGTAGTTTCTTACGAACTTAAAAAGCGCAAAATTATAAAAAAAAGGGGAAGAATGCAGACTTTCCCCTCTACAATTTTATTAAAAAATGCAATTTTGAAAGATTCCTATGTTTTCTAAACAAAATAATGTAGATTTGCACCAAATTAGGAATATTATGAGAAGAGAGTTATTATCATTCGTAGTTTTTACCTCGACTTTATCTTTATCGCTTTCAGCACAGACCGCCACTCAACCTTCTACCGTAGTGGCAAAAGCGAAAATTGTGAAGGCAGACACGCTTTCGTCAGAACTTCAGAAGTATTTAATGCTTAAATTGAATCTGTCCGGAGAAACTCCTAAATTGGACACTGTATCAATCTTATATAATAAGTATATCGGTCAGTTGGACTACCTGAATGACCCGTCTGTACCGGAACGTTATATTCCGTCCGATCCTGACTATTTTCGTCTGTTTACTCCGTTAGCCTATTATTATGCTCCGATGGCGCAGTATTCAAAGGTGGATTGGAAACCGGTACAGTTTGACTCTTTGCCCGACAACTTGAAAAAGTTGACAGCGGAACTTCTTCCTTATGATACTTTGGCATATACGAAGTCCGAGCGTGCCAATCAATCGGTCAATAAAGCACTGATGGCTCTTTATCTCAATCATCCGGAATTGGTTGTCACCACGGAAAACCGTATCATGAGCCGTGATGTCTTCCGTAGGGATGTGAAACCGAAGATTTCTCCGAAGGCATCTGTTGTCCATCTTTTCCAGCCGGAAGAAATGAGCAACGATGTAGGCAAGGCAAAAATGAAAATCAGCCGTCCTAACTGGTGGGTTACCGGAGGTAACGGTTCTTTGCAAATCAGCCAGAACCACCTTTCTGAGAACTGGTACAAGGGAGGAGAAAGTAACTTTGCTGGTCTGGCTACCTTGCAGCTTTATGCCAACTACAATGATAATGAGAAAGTCCTTTTCGAAAATCAGTTGGAGGCTAAACTGGGTATGACATCCACACCGTCGGATAAATTCCATGATTACCTGATTAATACCGACCAGTTCCGTCTGTACAATAAGTTAGGATTAAGAGCGTTAAAGAACTGGTACTATACTATTTCTTCCGAGTTTAAGACTCAGTTCTGCCACGGTTACAAAGCCAATAGCGAAGAACTTGTTTCCGCATTCCTGTCTCCGGCGGATTTGGCAGTCAGTATCGGTATGGACTACAAATTGAATAAGCAGAAATTCAATCTTTCTGTTTTCATCGGTCCGCTGACTTATAACTTGCGATATATCGACAATTCGGAAGTAGATGAAACCAAGTTCGGTCTGGAGAAAGGCAAATGCTCTAAAAACGACTTCGGTTCTCAGTTGCAGTCAACGTTCAACTGGAAAATCATTTCGGCTGTTTCGCTGGAATCCCGTCTGAACTATCTGACCAATTACGAATGGGTGCGTGTGGAGTGGGAGAATACATTCAACTTTGTTTTGAACCGCTATCTTTCTACTAAACTTTACGTACACGCCCGTTTTGACGACAGTTCAAAACCAACCGTTGAAAATGGCAGCTTTTTCCAGCTGAAGGAATTGCTGAGCTTCGGTATTAACTATAAGTGGTAATTTTTTTTAGGCACGGATTACACAGATTTCACGGTTTCAGGAATTGAGTAACTAAAAACCGTGTTAATTCGTGTAATCCGTGCCTTATTTTATCTCTATGTCCTCAACGTTGAAATGATATACCTTCCCGGATTATCAATCTTTCCCCACTTGGTGGTAGACAGCGTGATCCATATCTGCGTCCCCTTCTTTCCGTAATCCGACAGCTTGAGAATAGCTGTAATTTCTTTCTTGTTTGTTACTCCATGTTGTGCCAGGCTGTCCAGAAGTCCTTTGACGTTGTGCGTACTCTTGTTGTAGGCATAACCGGGGATTTCGAGCGAAGGCGAAGCCGTATTGTCTTCTTCCTCTTCTGCTTTTCTTTTCTCTCCTTTACTTTGTCCGGAAATGTCAGCAATTTCGGGTGAAATGTTCTCATTTTCCAGTTTCAATTCACCTTGTACTGACGAATTGTTTGCATCCTTTGTATTATTTTCCTTTTCCTGTTTTTGGGTGTCATTGACTAACAGGTAGGGCAAATCTTCTAACTTTCTTTTCCTGCGGCAGGTAGCATCTATCCAGATGTGCTGAATTTCAAGGGAAGTCAATATCTGAAACTTCTCATAGCTTTCTTTGTCAAAGAATCCTTTGTCAAGCAAAATTTGAATGATTCCGTCTATCTCTTTTCCTTTCAGTTCTCCTCCCAGTTTGCGGGCAAAAATCAACGATTGTTCCTCACCCCATGGGATGTAATATCCTTCTTTGAATATTTTACATAGAAGTTTGCATACAGCTCCATCCACTCTGATACCATATTTGGCTTCAGCCAGTTCAATGGCATCTCTGTCGAAAAAGTTTACGGTAAGCGGAAAATAGTCTACGCTTAAATAAGTTGTGCTCATATCAGTCTTATTGTTTGTTTTTAAGTTTATACAATTGGTTTCCAATCGAGAAAATTCTCAATCTGAAAGGTTCTCCATCCTTTCTCTTCCATGCACCAGAATATGAAGGTACTGTGTACCTGCTTCATGTCATAAGAGTGGTGAAAGTCTTTGGAATAAGAAATAAGAGTGCCTGTAACTAACTGAAAACTACCGTTCTGTCTGTAGTATGCGATGATGGCATGGCCATATTGCATGTAGTCTGCCAGTGATTTCACTTTTTCGGCTATTCGTTCTGCGATCGTTTCCGAATAACCTTTCTCTGATACGATACGTTTTTTCCATACTTCTGTTAATCGATCTCTTTCTTCTTCTGTTTTGTTAGTGGCTATCAGCCGTTTTTCTTTTGTCATTACATTATAAATTTGTTAGTAAAATAGTTATATTTAAAGAAAAGGCGGAACTGTCTGTAGGATGCTTACACTATCGTGCGATGATAGTTACACTATCCTGTCGGGATAGTGACACTATCTTGCTGTTATAGTGACACTATAATTTCTGCGGGATAGTTCGTTCATTTCTTTATCTAAAAAACGGGGGCAAAAGTATAAGTTGTATTTTTTCGCTCCAATTATTCTTGCTATTTTCTACTGTGATACTTTGATTTGTATTGTTCTTTCTCTTCTTTTTCGTGCTTCGAAATTATTCCGATTCCTTTGCTTAAACTGCTAATTTCGCTGAGTATACTCCTGAATTTCATTAATCTATATCCATGATGTGTGTTTACGTAAAAGATTCTCCAGTCTGCAATGTACTTGGCTAGTCCTGTTAAAGATTTTACGTAGGAATTAAACTCGTCATCTTCGTAATAAGTGCGAAGACAGGCAATGAAATAGTGTTTTTTTTCGCCTGTGATGCCATTTCTTTTTCTAACCTCATCGATGTCAATAATTTCGTCATCATCCTGATAATCAGTTTCAAGACTTCTCTTCTTTTGTGTGCCAGTTGCATTTTTCAGGCATTTTTTTGTCGTTGTCATTTCTTTTGATTTAAATAAAATTAATAAATGGCATTAAGATGGAAATTCCAAATTTTCGCCCTATAATTGTATATAAAATAACTAGTGATGCAAATAATGAATAAAAATGGATTTAGCCGATGTGGGGAACTATACATCGGCCTTTTACGAAAAGAAGGTCGTTTTTCTACGGCACATGTCTATCAAAATGCTCTTTTCTCTTTTAATAAATTTTGTGGTAATGCCAGTGTATCTTTCAGGCAAGTCACTCGTGACCGATTGCGTCGTTACGGGGAACATCTGTATGATTCGGGCTTAAAACCGAATACGGTATCAACGTATATGCGTATGCTTCGCAGTATCTATAACCGTGGGGTAGAGTTGGGTAGTGCGCCCTATGTACATGGTCTGTTCCGTGATGTGTATACAGGAGTGGATATCCGTCAGAAAAGGGCTCTTCCGGTGAGTGAACTCCGACGGCTTCTTTACGAAGATCCCAAGACGGATTGTTTGCGGCGCACACAATCGATTGCTGCTTTGATGTTTCAATTCTGTGGGATGTCTTTTGCCGATTTGGCTCATTTGGAAAAGTCGGCTTTAGATTGTAATGTGCTCCGATATAATCGAATTAAAACCAGAACTCCAATGAGTGTGGAAGTTTTGGATACAGCTAAGGAAATGATGAATCAGCTTCGCAATTCCCAGTCATCGCGTCCGGGTTGCCCCGATTACCTTTTCAGTATCCTTTCCGGTGATAAGAAACGTAAGGATGAACGTGCTTATCGTGAATATCAGTCTGCACTTCGCCGGTTTAATAATCATTTGAAAAGTTTGGCGAGGGCTTTGCACCTGACCTCTCCGGTAACTTCTTACACGATTCGCCATTCTTGGGCAACTACTGCCAAGTTCCGTGGAGTTCCAATTGAAATGATCAGTGAATCTTTAGGGCATAAGTCTATAAAGACGACACAAATTTATCTGAAGGGGTTTGAGTTGAAAGAGCGTACAGAGGTAAATCGTAAGAATTTGCATTACGTGAAGACTTGCCCTTTAGGTCGAATTTGAATGGTTAAAAATTTGATAATCAGCATTGATGCTGGTGTGTTACTTCTTAGGTAACGGATTTAAATTTGACGCAAAGATAGACAAAAACACATGTATTAAACAAATAAAAACCTACTTTTTTTTCGATTTAACCCTGAATTTGAAAAAAAATGTATCTGAACATGAAAAAGGCCTATTTTCATGCTTAGGAATTTATATGCCCAATTTTCCTAAGAATCTCTACTTTCTCTAAAGCCAAGATGCTCTCAACCCTCATTAGACGGTACTTTTCGACTTTTTCCTCCCGATTTATTATGAAGTGTACTTTTCCGTTACCTAAGAAGTAACGGAAAAACATGGGGTAAAAAAGTATGATTTTAACAAAAGAGAAATCACTAAATGCTGGGCCTATTTATGGGACAGGGGAAGGCGTAGCACACTCAAAACGCTGGTATGTTGCATTAGTTCGTATGCATCATGAAAAGAAGGTTTCCGAGTATTTGAACAAGGTGGGGATTGAGAATTTTGTACCTGTTCAGAAGGAAATCCATCAATGGAGTGATCGCCGTAAATTAGTTGAATCCGTTCTTCTTCCGATGATGGTTTTTGTACACGCTGATCCGAAAGAACGTATGGAAGTCCTGAACTTTACTACTGTGAGCCGTTATATGGTGATGCGCGGTGAGAGCAGTCCTGCTGTTATTCCTGACGACCAGATGGCACGTTTCCGTTTCATGCTTGATTATTCGGATGAAACAGTCTGTATGAATAGCTCCCCTTTGGCACGTGGTGAGAAAGTTCAAGTAATTAAAGGACCTCTGCAGGGGCTTGTGGGTGAGCTTGTCAATGTAGATGGTAAAAGTAAGATTGCTGTTCGACTGAACATGCTTGGTTGCGCCTGCGTAGACATGCCGATTGGCTATGTTGAGCCTATAGGTGAAAAAAACTAAGTGGGTAATGACGACTTCCTGTTTACAAGAAAAAATCGATAAACTTCAAAATACAGTTCATGCTCTGCTCCATAAAAGTAATTATATGGCGGGTGTGTATGTTGATGATCTTTCACTACTTAATAAAGAGATCCATGAACAGATCAATGATCTGTATCCTT
>CANSEY010000039.1 GCA_947646015.1 uncultured Bacteroides sp.
TGTTTTTTCAAGATGCGCAAATATAGTGCAAACCTATTAAAATTCAAATAGTTATAAAACTAATGTTTTAATCGGATGTGGTGAATAAAGCTAAATAGAGCATATTTGGGAGTGAGTTATGTTACTTATCTGTTACCTCTTCCAATTTGCCTACTAATCGGATATAAGGCATTAGTTTTCAATATATTGCATTATTCTTCATAACTTCAAATACCTCAACAGTAATTAAATTTGTAACTAAAAAAGTTGAGTTATGAGAAGTACATTCAGAGTGTTGTTTTACACTAAAAATCAATCGATTAAGAATGGTAAAGTACCTGTAATGGGACGTATTACCATCAACAAGACCACAGCTTGCTTTAGCTGTAAGAAGGAGGTGTCTATTTCTTTATGGGACGCCAAAGCTAATAGGGCTAAAGGGAAATCCGAAGAAGCTAGAATGTTAAACCAGGAACTTGATAATGCCAAAGCCCAAATTGCCAAGCATTACCAATACATATGCGATCATGACAGTTTTGTCACAGCCAAGAAAGTCTATAGCCGCTATGTCGGTTTTAAAGAAGATTCCCACACCCTTATGGAGCTTTTCAGGGAACAGCTTGAGTCATACAAGGAGAAAGTAGGCAAGGAAAAGGCAAAAAGCACCTATCTTGGTTTAGTAGCCGATTATAAGAGCGCATTGCTTTTTTTGAAAGACAAAAAGAATGTTGAGGACATTGCACTTGATGAACTTGACAAAGATTTTATTGAAGACTATTATAATTGGATGTTGGGCACATGCGGCTCGGCCAGTTCTACAGCATTCGGACGTGTTAATACCATGAAATGGCTAATGCATATCGCTCAAGAGAAAGGTTTAATAAAAGTTCATCCCTTCACGGGTTTTGGATGTAAGCCGGGATATAAAAGACGTTCATTTCTCTCTGAAGAAGAACTGCAGAGGCTTATACATGTAGAATTGAGGTATAAACGTCAGCAGGCTATGCGTGACATGCTACTTTTCATGTGCTTCACAGGCCTCGCCTTCGCAGATCTGAAAGCAATTACTTATAAGAATATCCATACAGATTCTGATGGTGGCACATGGCTCATGGGAAACCGTATAAAAACAGGCGTAGCATACGTCGTGAAATTATTACCTATAGCAATTGAACTTGTAGAAAAGTATAAGGGTGATAACAAAAAGAAAGATTCTCCTGATTGCGTTTTCCCCGTCGGTGATTATGAAACCATGAAAAGTAGTTTTAAGGTTTTAGGGAAAAAGTGTGATTGTAATGTAAATATCACCCCTCATATCGGGAGACATACCTTTGCAGTTTTGGCTATATTGAAAGGCATGCCGTTAGAAACTTTGCAAAAAGTATTAGGACACAAATCGATTCTTTCCACACAAGTCTATGCTGAACTGATCAATCCGAAGGTTGGGGAAGATACGGATAGGATGTGCGACAAGATTGGTTCCGTGTATCGCTTGGCCAATTAGAATAAGTATGAAAAAACACCCTTCAGCAAATGTTGAAGGGTGTTTTTCGTATTCAGGCAGGTTGCTTATTTCAAGTAACGCCTGAAATCTTTATAGTTCTTTTTTAGTACCTCGTATAGCCCGCTTTCCGGATAGAGCAGTTTACCCCCGACAGAGGTAATTGAGGTATAAGGTATTGCCTTTTCATCCCGTAGTGTTTGTAATGTACGCTTGGAAACATGAAGCATCCGGCATACCTCATCTCCACTCAGATAATGTTCGTCTGCAATCGTCGGACGTATCCGTGCCGCAGCAGCCTCCAGATTTTTTCCTGTCCGTTTGATCCATCCGGTAAGTTCCTTGAACTCTTCCGAATCTTTAGTGATAATGTCTGCCATACTCTTTATTTTCTTTTTTTGATTAGTCCTTCCTCCAGAATTTGCTGGATGTCCACTTCTTTATAAAAGAATTTTCCACCGATATTAGAATAAGGAATCAGCCCGTTATCCCGGTAAGTCTGCAGTGCCCTTTTGGAAATATTGAGAGCCAGGCACACATCCTGCGCATCCAGTCACTTGTCCGGTGTTACGGGGGCTATTTTCTTTTGAAAGTCCATCATTTGCACGGACAGCATACTTAGTTGTTTCTTCAAGTCCTGATAAGCACTTGTTTCGATAATTGTCAGTTCCATGATTTATAAATTAAATTGTGAATAATGAAATTGGGTGCAAGATAAAGGGAATATTACTATAAATCAATCGTTTAGTTTCCAGTGTCGTTAATAGTCATTAATAGTCATTTTTTGTCAGCGTAGCTTTTCTTATACTTTTTATTTAACGGGGGAGTCGTGAAATCCGACATCCCTTATACAAATGGTAACTCTTTCATCTTTTTTCCTTTTTTGCCCTGCCACATTTCTTTATGATATGGATTTCTTCGGAGAAATCAGAAATATGAGTATCTTTGGAACGAAATATAGATTTAAATGGCAGGCAATAGCCTTCCAATTAGATATAGACATAACATTCGCAGAATGTCTCAAGACGGAAATCTGGTAAATTTCAATGAATAGAGGCTTTTTGTGTATTGCTTATGCTATGCTTTGTCATAGCGTGGCTTACACAGCTACTATTCATAGGTTTACCAGAACCTCCGTCTTGGAGTTGGGTAAGGCCACGCTTTCTCAAATACTTCTGCCGAATAATATTTATAGGTTAAATATTATACTTATGGCAAAACTCCAATTACTTGCAATCACTACTCTTGACGGATACCTCTTCGACAGGACTGTTTCTTCCCCTTTGTGGGATAATCCGAACAAATATGGCCTCACCAAAATACGGGAACGTGCTACACAGACTCTCGGGCCGGATGTATCTTTCATCTCATTGACACAATGGAAAAAGAAAAATGAAGGTATTTATTTCATAGAAGCGGCTCCGGATACAATTTCCGTTATAAGCAGCATGTTCAGATACTGGTTGGTGGATGAAATCATCCTTTTTGTCGCACCGTATATCCAAGGGGACGGCATACGTCTGTTTACAGAAATTCCCGGTCCTTCCTCATGGGAAATGACCGGGAACAAATGTTTCAGATCCGGTATTTGCAGGCTGGCCTACAAACGGATTGAATAACCTGCAATTATCTTCTTATCCTGACTGACTTGGTTTAGACAGGCATCTTATATTTCTCCCAATATTTTCTTGCCTTGTCCGGTCCTATCCAGTTCCGTTGGTCATCGATTCCCCTGTCCGAGAGTTGTTTCCTGACCAGCTTCTGGATATCAATCTCCCCTTTGGCTATCTTGATCAGCAGTTCGGAAGCAATCGTATTCAGCATTAAGTCCGGATTCAGTTCATCCGGTATCTCTTCCATTTCTTTTTTCATAAGTCGCTTCTTTATTTTTTAGGTTTATTATCCTTGAAAGTCATCTCAATCCTGTAATTGTCATCCAGCTCGAGTGATGCCTCATACTTCTTTCCTTTCTTGCTGGTAAACTTCAGATATCCGGTACGTTTCCCCGATAGCAGCAGGAGCATCTGATTATCCGTCAGTTCCCTGCCGTTGAACGTTCTAAATAACAGGAACCCACAATTGGGATCGCTGCATTTGGCGACCTTGTTAAAGACGATAATCGTTTCTGCTCCGCATTTGGGGCAGTTACAATGTGGCAAGTCCGGATGGTTAAGTTTCAGGGCAAGCAGTTCCGAGGTGATTTGTTGGGTATAGGAATTGATGCTCTGAGTAAATGTTTCCGTGGAAACTTTGCCGGTTTCGATTTCATGCAAGGCGCATTCCCACCCTCCGGTCATGCTCACGTTGGCGATCATCTTCTCTTTTACAATATCATATACTTCCAGTCCTTTGGGAGTGGGAATCAGTGACCGTCCGTTTCTTTCCACGTAGTGTCTGGCAATGAGCAGTTCGATGATTCCGGCACGTGTAGCCGGTGTACCCAAGCCGGAATCCTCCATTGCCTCTTTTTCCTTTTCATCGTCCAATGTTCTGCCACAACCTTCCATCGCAGCAAGCAGGCTTGCCTCAGTGAATATGGGCTGCGGTTTGGTTTTCTTGACCAATGTATCAATACCGAGCACGGGCAATATTTCGTCTTCCTGAAATTCGGGCAGAAGACTTCCTTCTTCTTTCTCACTGGGTTCGTTATAGATGCCTCTCCACCCCGGAACTTTGATTTGGCTTCCTTTTATCCCGAAAAGAACGCCGTTACAGTCCGCTTGTACGGATACCGTTTCTTTCAGGCATTTGCCGGAGAAAGCCTCCAACATGCGTCCCGCGATCATGGAATAGATATTCTGCTCGTCAAGGGAAAGCCTCTGGGGATAGTTCTCCGTAATGATTAACGCATGATGGTCCGTCATCTTGCTATCGTCCACACAGTGCCGGTTTAAAGGCTGGTTACAGAGGTTTTCCGCATGCCATGTGAAACGGGGATGTTGCTTAAGCAGGCCGATGAGGGAAGGGACTTGTTCGAAGATGTCTTCTGTGATATAGCTACATCCGGTACGGGGATACGAAATGTAGCCTCCTTCATATAATTTTTGAGCAATGTTCAGCGTCTGTTCTGCGGTCAGTCCGAGTTTGGTATTGGCACTTCGTTGCAGGGCGGTCAGGTCATAAAGTAGCGGAGCTTCTTCTGGAACCTCTTTCTTCTCCACTTGCACCACTTTGGCTGTCGTCTCTTCATACACTTTTTTACGGTCCACATCGAGTTTTTCCGGTGTATCATATTTCCCGGTACAGGTTAAGACGAGTTCTTTCCCTGCTTTCGTTGTCCGTAGCTGTAGCAGATAATAGGGTTTGGCTATAAAATCCCTGTTGTCCAGATATCGACGGCAAATCATGCCAAGTGCCGGTGTCTGTACTCTTCCCAGAGAATAGTTACTCTTGCCTGCAGCCATGCTCAAAGACAGGCTGGCATTCATACCGACGACCCAATCTGATTCTCTCCTGGCTTTAGCGGCACGGTACAGGTTGTCAAACTCCTTACTTGATTTGAGGCTATCAAATCCTTCCCGTATCGATTTTTCTGTCATGGAAGATATCCACAAGCGTTTGGTTTCCTTATGATATCCCAGATATTCAAGCACATATCTCATAATTAACTCTCCTTCCCGCCCTGCATCAGTACAGGATATCACTTGATCAGCCTGACCCAACAGTTTACGGATTACTTCCAATTGTTTCAGAGCCGTCGGATCAGCCTTGTATCCATCTTCGGTTTTAATCTGACGGACAACCAGTTTGAACGGGTCGGGAATAATAGGCAGCATCTCCTTTTCCACATGGACAATGCCGTAGTCTTGAGGCAGGGCCAATGCCAACAGATGGCCGTAAGTTCATGTGACGGCATATCCGTTCCCACTCAAGTATCCTTCCTGTTTCTCCGTTACGCTCAGGACCCGGGCAATGCTGCGTGCCACCGAGGGCTTCTCACAAATACAAATTGTTTTCATGTTACTTTCTTTTTTAATATGAATGACTATTTAATTTTTACACTCTTGACCTTTGATTTTTCTTTCCGTACCCTTTTCTTCGGTTCTTTGGGAATGGAGAGCTTCTCTTTCTTTTCCGATACTTGTATGCTTTCCGTCAGATTCGGCAGGGGTATTTCCTTTGCCGGAAAACGGCTGATTAAATCCATTGAGATTCCTGACATTCCCGCATTCAGTTTCACCTGATCTGCCGGTTGGAGGTATTTCTCCCCGTTCTTTCCGGTTGCCAGTTCGTACATGACTGTTTCACGGCCCTGGAGGATTCCTTCGTAATTTTGGTAAGGAAGGTTTGATTCAGACAGTCCGTTCTGCTGAAGCATCCCACAAATCTCATCGGGTGGCAATCCTCCGAACTTCCGGTCAAAAGGAGAAGAAAGAATGTACTTGTATGTTGCCAGAAGCTGCTTTTCATGGCTCATATCGGGACATCCTTCATATTCCTGCAGTTGTTTGATTTTCTTTTCAATGCTGTTCAGAGCTTTGAAAGTATGTCTGTCCTTATTCTGAATAGGCATACTACCCATTCGGACCAGTTCCATCTGGATACGGTTCAGGCTGGACGTTTCCCATTTATTCAACAGATTACTGCGATTGCTCCGGTAATCATCCCGGAGGATAGCGATTGGATTTTTGGTACGAAAGAATAATCCGATCCGTTTTCCCCATGAGGGTTCGTGGAGGTTGGACGCGCTCCAGCGGATCGTGTTGAAACGGTAAGTATCCATGAATCTCCTGAAATGATTCCGGCTGGTAAACAGGTTTCTGAAAGTTTGCAGGAATGCTTTCCTTCCGGCAGCCCTGCGGCTACGTGGTATCTCTTTTTCGGGAATGAATGTATTATTTATCAGTTCCATATGCATTATAATTTGGGCTTCGCCTGCTTTTTAACGGAAGCGGTTTTTGTCTTGACCTTTTTCTTTTCATTGCCACAGGACAGTCCGGGCTTGTCTTGCGGTTTTTCGGCTGTTTGAGCTTCTCCTTTCTTAGAAACAACAACAGGCGGGCTTACCCGATGATAGTTCTTCCGGACTCCATCCCTGTTTAACAGTGTTTGCGCCAATGACCTGGCAGCATTTTGTAATTCATCCATCTTCTGCCGGAAAGGATAATCCCGGTACAATTCCTTTTGCCGGGTAATCTCACGGATACCTTTCTCCACAAACAAGAAATCCTTTTTATAGGCAAACGATTCGTCTGCCGGTAAATGGGCGTATCCTCTGGCTGCTATGTCCTGAAGTGTCATAATGTTCCGGTTACGGATAGAGAGTTCCAATGCGCCGGCTGTGACAAACCGGTTGAGATTTTCTCCCGTAGGATGCATGTCGAAAGTGACGGACGGCTTGTAATTCGCCAGAATTTCCATCCCGGCCTGCGGCATGGTGGTCTGATTCCCGTTGGAGAGTTCCAGCATCCGGCGGGAGACGGTTTCTATCCGGTAAATATTCAATGACTCCACATCCTGCAAAGAGCTTGAGTAGAAATTGTCCGCTGTCGATTGCAGGTAATCCCGAAACTTTATAGTCCCGGAAAGTCCGTCATTGAATACGCGGACACCTTGTTCCGTTTCAGCTATGGTGTAGAACTGTTTGGCTTGCTTTCCTGCCGCAATCTTCTCCATCGCATCTTCGTGTGCAATAAAGCACTTATAAGCTGGTGAGTAGTCCAGATCCCGGATATTCTCTGCCGTCAGTTCCCTTTGGCATGCTCTCAAATAAGCCGCTTTCCGTAAAGGTACGGAGTTGTTTTCAGTGATGCCTCCGTAAGAGGCGATGAAACTGAGGGCTTTCTCACTGTCTTTCGCCGGTAGTTCGCTGGTGAAAGGAATATCTTTAGCAGGTATTCCCTCAAAATGCAGCAATAAGTTATCCGGTATGGTTTTCTGATCCATAGCAATCCGGGCGGTCAGATCCATAAATACCTGAAAAGAGTCCTTATCCGTCGGAACATACGACACGACCATGACAGTCGAGACTTGATTATCCGGCTGTAACACAATAAACAGGCTCTTTAAATCCGCTTTAGCGGTGAATGTATCTTTTATTTTTTCCATCCATGCAGGCATGATAATCAGTTTTAGATGCGGGGATTATGTGACTTGTTCTGACGGGAAGCCGTCTTTCTCTTTTCCGAAGCCGCCGGTCCGGTCAGTTGCAACGGAGGACAGGTCAGTCTGTATCTCAGGCCAAGTATCTTGTCCGCGAGTTGCTGCTGCCTGTTTTGAATATTGTAGAATGCCTTTTCACTATATCCCTTTTTGGATTGCAGTTCGGACATTTCTTGATCCAGCGGTTTAAAATTTCCTTTGTGGGTGAACTCCTTATAGCTTTCATTAGTATTGAAATCAGCCGGTAATCCGTATTCCCGTATAAAGAGCAGGGTGAATATCTCGGCATTCTCCGGCGTTACCGAAAGCCGGTAATCTTCCGTAAACTGTTTGAATGCATGGTATGTCGGCTCTATGGGATAGCCGCCTTTCTTCAACAGCTCGGATTGCTCTATCGGATACAATGGCATTTTCGCCAGCTGCCCGTAGAAAGGATTGGACCGGAAAAGGTCCAGATGCTTCTGCATGTAATGCTCCGTGCTATGGTTCGGGCAGGAAATATAGAATTCTCTGATTCGTCCCAGAGCCTGTACTTCCGGAGTGAAGAAACGGTCAGCCAGATATTGCAGGTAACACTGTTTATAGATGGCTCCTTCATCCGTGGCGGGCAGGTAGACGGCTCCTTTGGGAGTCTGGAGGGAAATGATGGGGTCTATCTCTTTGTTTTGCAGGCTGTCCGGGATAAGCCCGTAATCACGTTTCAGGATATAGGCCGCCTGATCCCGGATCTGTGATTTGACCTTCTCCTGTCCGCCTTTATTTTCAGCCGGAATATTCTGCAGCGCATTGAACTGGGAGTTGAAAGAATTCTTGTGTATGAACGGAATCCTTCTGGTTGTATAGTCTATCCCATAGATTCCTGCGGTTTCCTGTAAGGATAGTAACCGGAGTATCTGGGCATTGGCAATACTGGGGAGCACGTTATAGGAGGAAGCAAACTTGTCATAGGCATCGAATGTCGGTTCTATGCGGTGGCTCCTGTCCAGCCGGGCATTCCGCAGGATAGTCGCATCCAGATATTGTGCTTTCTCCGGCAGAAAAGAGTTTGTATATAAGGAGAAGGCATTGGGAGATGCTTGGAATGCCTTTACCACTTCTGCGTCCGGACGGGTCAGCTTGTACAGGTTGACAAACTCCGGTTTCTCTTCGTCCGTAATGAAGAAACGGTCGGCCAGATGTTGCATATAGGCATGGCAGCATGTCTTTCCAAAGCCGGAATATTCGAACAGAAGCACTCCTTTGGCGGTTTCCACGGCGGTCAGGGTTTCCGACGGATCGTCGTGGAGAGTATCCTGTGCCAGCGCGAACCGTTTGGCTTCCGGCTGTACAAGCAGGTGGTCGGCAAGTCCGCTGGCTACCAGCATGGGCAGGCTTTTTTCTTCATCGTGAGAATGCAGGTATTCCAGTCCGCGCAATGAGACATTGCCCTGCATGCTTCCTCCGTTCCGGGTGATGAATTTTTGTACCAAGCTGTTATCCTTGTCAAAGAGCCGGATATCCGGGTAGCTTACTCCTGCCGGAAACTGGTAGCGGCACAGATAAAGATCCGGCAAGTGGCTTTGGACAAGGGACGGCTTGTACATTTCCCTTTGCCGCTGGAGGTATTCGGTGAATCGTTGATTCATCATCGATACTTCTTTCTCCGGCATCAGGTGCATCTCCAGTTGTCGGGGTTGCCCTTCCAAGTCCTGGGTAACAAAGAAAATCATAATGTTTGAAATCTCTTGCTTTTGCATACGATTGAAATTTAAAATAGTTACATGGTGATACTTCTACTCTTTTTCTTTTCCTGTTTGGGCGGTTCATAGCCCCGTACCGCATAGTCCGTCTGTAGGATTCTCTTTGCCGTATCCTTGATGGTCCGTTCAAGTGCATTTTTCAGCAGTGTGCCATCCTGCTTCCCCACATAAGACAGCCTGATCCGTTCATCCAGGGAGACAAAGCTGTTTTGATGGTTGAACCGGCTGTCTTTTTCCAAATTCCCGATTTGCCCGGTCTTGCAGATCCGGTCGAGTACGCCTATGTTATAATTCTTCTGGCTCTTGCCCAGATTCAACTTTTCGGCCAGTTGGTTATAACATTCCAAAGAGGGAGCCATGCTGCATTCTACCGCCGGGGTATAGTTGGCTATCATATTTGAATCCAGGAAATGAGCCTTTTGGGGAAGGTATATCTTTTTTAAGCCATGTTCAAACATGTTCGAACACTTTGACGCCTCTTTGATCAGATTGATATTGGAAGTGCTGAAATAATATATTTGCAGTTTATCCGCATCCCTGTAAACCGGCGAGAAGAAATTATCGCCAATATGCTGCAGGTATTTCTGCGCACACTGTATCCCCCTGCCGGTATCATTGAACATCAGGACTCCCTGGTTCGTATTTATTGCAGTAATCACCCTGTTGTAGATATCTTTTTCCTTTTCTTGATGGAATGCGCGGTAAGCGTTCAGTTGTTTTTTCAGCAGGGGATTGTCTTTGGCCTTTTGAAGCATTCTCTGGATGCTATCCACATTATGGATGCCATAAGGAGATGTATTCTCGTAAACGAAGGCGATATCCCGCAATGGGAAATGAGTTGCACAAGACAGTCCTCCGTTATGGGTCATGTCCTTGATGAACCTTTCAATGTTCCCCGGTTGTACAGCACCCTGATATGGTATTAAATAGACTTCTTCCTTAGGAATGTAGGAGCCTTTCAAGGCCAGTTCTGCCTGCCCGAAAAGAAATTTGCCGCCATCTGAATTGATGCCATAACGATTCTCTATGGTCTGGAAATGTTCAATCTGCCTGTTGCTGTTCAAATTGAAACCAATGTATGTACTCATATTATTTTATGGTTTAGATGAATGGTTGATTAAGATAGTCTATGCCGTTTCGACGGGTCGGGAACTTTTTTATTCTTCATTTTCTGCTCCATTTTCTGTTTTTCTTCCAGGTCTATAGTCCATGGAAAACAGGTCATGATCTTGTCCGGGCAGCAAAGGGAGATTCTTTTTTGTTTCATGGACTCATCATCCAGCCGGATATAGACAAAGTAATCCAGTTCCCCTTTTCCGGTTTCTTCAATGGCTGTTACTGTTCCTTTATAGGGAACAACGGGAGTTTCCTCTTCCGGATCGTTCTCTACAATCCGCGCTCCGAGGTACATCTGACTTTTAGGTATCATATCGCTTTATTTTAAACGGTTATTGTTATGTCTGTTCTTATTCTCAGTCTTTTTAACGGTATTCTTCTCTTCCGGCAGCGGACAGAGCAGTCCGTCCTTTATCACGTATGTCCTGACGCCGAAGGGCTTGGAGGAACCCTCAATTCTGCCCTGCTCAAAGTCGGCCTTGCAAAAAAGGAGATGCCTTGTCGCCTCCTTGTTGTTTTCCGGGAGATACAGTGCGTATCCCGAAGCCAGTGCCGTCTTTTGAACTTCATTCAGTTTTCGGCTTCCGACGGTGAAGGTAACGGTGGAGTCATTCAACATATTCTCAAGGGAACGGTGCCCTCTCACATCGAAATCCCTTTTCAAAATTCCATCGGCAGCCTTCCGGATTTCCGTAGACAACCGCTTGAACTTTCCCGTATCGAATTCGCCGGCAGATTTAACCTGCGTGACTTTTTCAAATTCCTTGGCATACGGCAGCAGTTCATTGAAATAGGTAAACGGTTGTTCATGAATATTCATATAACCGTTACGCATGACGGTCAGCAGCCGGTAAATGTCATGGTTCTCCCGGCTGATGGAAACCTGCGTATCCTTATTGAAATGCCAGTCGGTGGCGAATTTTATAAAATCCCCGGCTGTCGCTTCCATCGAATGGTAGCATACCGGTTTTAAACTGTCGATGAATTCTTTGGGCAGTTCGTCAAGACCGATATAGGATGCCGGATAAAAATCGAAGGAATAATCCAGTTCCATCGGTTTGCACGGCTTGTAAGCGGCATCTATGAGAGGAACCAGGTTCTTGTCCATGAACGTACTGTCGTAGACGGCCAGATGGCCGGTATCGTAGTGCGGGTCGAAGTAATGGTCCGTGATGTACCGGATGCACTCCCTGAATCCGTTCCTGCCGATCTCGTTACCGGAAAAGATAAGGTATCCGAAGTCATTCTCCACCACTTTTAAGGGGAATGTGTACCGCGGCTGGCACCGGTACAATGTCCTTTTTTCCTGTTGCTGTAATCGAAACTCCAAGTATGCGGGTTCCTGCATGAGATACTTCTTCAATATGCCGCCGTCCGGTTCATTCTTGTATTTATAGGTATAGACCGCATCACGCAGGGAAATGCGTTTGGCAGGGGGAATGCAGTGTTCTTGAAAATACGGCAGCAGTTCCTTGCTGATATATTCCTCGAAAGGGGTATGGGTATCTACCGGTGGAACCTGCCTCATGTTCGCCAGGTCAAACCGGAGCAGTTCCGTATCCGGAATATAGGGGCAGCACTCCGCTTCCTTGATATTGTCAATCAGGAATTTGCGGAACAGGCTGTCCGCATCTCCTTTCTGAATGAATGTGAGGGCATTTCGGGGCTGGTGGGGAGAGTACTGATGGTAACGGTCCATACCGACAAAAATACTTCCCGGCTTGTCGGGATCGAAAAAAGGATTTTCCATTTGGTTTCTCTTGTCCATATTTCTACAATTTAGGGTGGGTATTTCTTTTCTTTTTCACGTCCTGCTTTTTATTCAAAGCCTTTTCGATGACTGTTTTCACTTTGAACACCTGTTTGTTCGCAGGAGGATCCTTAGAAAATACGATCCGGGTGAAATCCCCGTTTATCCATGCATAGGCATGGGACGGGTTGCTTTTTGCCTCTCCCGGCAGGAAGAGTCCGTGCCCTGCCGCCAATACTTGCCGGTGAGGGGTAAAGAGCCGGACACCGTCTACGGTGACACATTCCATCGGGTCGCGGAGGATGTTCCCAACAGTCCGGTGTCCACGCACATCGTAATACTGCTTGAGGAGTTTGTCCAGCAAGGCTTTATCCTGGCCGGTTTCTTCTATCTGCTGCCGGATATCCGATGCTGTACCTTGTTTGGAAAGCTCCAGTAATTTACGGTCCTTGCTTTCTATTTCCTCCAAAATATCAGCGATATTACGGTTGCGATGGCTGCTGGTACAATGCATATTGTGGCAGAAACTACCGAAATCCTCCCAGGTCGGCTTCATCTCATTCCGGTAGACCAGCTCCATTTCCGGTGTCTTATCCATCTGCAGGTAAGCATATTCCGGGTACAGGCCTTCACCCGGATTGACATAGGATCCATCCTTTAGGACTCCTTCTGCCCGGTAAACATTTACCGGACCAAGATTGAAATGGGGATCGAAGTAATGGTCTGCCATAAATTGCAGAAAGTCCTGCCTGTTTTTCTGTCCTTCCGTCGTATCAGTAAAGAACACAAAGCCATGGGCTGTCTCTATGGCTGTATAGGATTGTTCAGGTTGCTTCATATCATTACATTTTGAGGGAATTGTTCCTTTTCGTTTTCGATACCTTTTTCAAAGCCGGTACATATGGAATGATTTTGCCGTTTTTCTCCTGATACACGGTCTTGTTTACGGGAGATTTGGTATATGCCATTACCCGGTTGCATGTCTTTTCGGCATGGAGGAAATGTAAATCTGGCATTGACTTGGATATTTGGGGACAGTAGATCCACTTTCCTTCCAGCAAGGCTTGCCTCATGGCTTCGCCGGCATCGGTTCCATTGATGAGAAACGGGACGCTCCTGTCATTCAGTGTCCTTTCCAATGTACGGTGTCCACGGACATCGAAATCCGTCAGAAGGATATTCTTCGCTTTCCAACGCATGTCATCCAGCACATCTGACAAATCTGGCCCCGAGGACTGTCCGTTGATACAGTCGTCTATCCGGGTGACATACTCCTGAAAGACATTCCGGTATCCGAAATCGGGATCATTTATTATATCCCGCTTGAATCCGTTCTCCATCAGATACAACAGTTTGCTGATATCCGCATTGTTACGGCTCGCAGGACATCCCGCAAATTCATTCAGGCGGAGAAATTCAGAAGCGCTCGGCTCCATGTCCGTTTCAAACGCCAGTT
The DNA here is from genome assembly GCA_947646015.1 of uncultured Bacteroides sp. GTDB lineage: Bacteria > Bacteroidota > Bacteroidia > Bacteroidales > Bacteroidaceae > Bacteroides. The sequence goes on from CANSEY010000039.1 coordinate 13,644, forward strand.
TCCACTGTTTCCTGTCACGGAAAGCCTCTTTTGAGAATACAGCATTATCAAAATCATATTCCCCTTTTCCGCTTTGGGGATTCTTCCGGTAGCAGGCATCCACCAAAGGACAGATATCGTCGGACAGGCAGTTGACGTTGTATTGCCTGACAGGACCGGGTTCGCCATGAACCCAGAAATAATTGCCGGATAACTGTTGGTAAAAGCTCTTCAATCCCTCCCGTCCCATTTTGGTATCACTGAAAAACAAGATTCCTTTGGACGTTTCCACAGCATGCAGCGGTAATTTGTAAACCGGATTATAATCATACCTGGCAGCCAGCTCATCCTGCTTCTGATGAAAATGGACCAGCTCGTCCAACTGCTGTGTGGTCAGTTTCGGAAGTTCTCCCGATATCATGAGGATATCGCTGCGTGACTGCGCAAACAGGACATTTCTCAGATTGGTACTTATTAGAGGAGCCAGTCCCTTTTCCCGGATATAGGGTAGTAATACCTGATTGATATATTCCTTTTTGGAAATATCTCCGGAGATAGCCGGTACATCCGTCATCTTCGGGAATGAATAGATTTCCAGACGGGTATTCGGTACGAAGGCGGAGTATTTGGCTTTTATCGATTGTTGGCTGAACAAGGCCATAAACGTATAGACAGGGTCTTGCCTGTCGGGATTGGCAGGATAAAGCATATAGGAGGATTCTGCATGGGGTTTCTCCTTGCCGGTTTCATAACCGACAAGGAGCTGGCCTTCACCGTCTTTCCTGAAAAGCTCGTCCAATAGTTTGGGATCATCAGAAATATAGGTTGCCATTTTTCTTACATTTTAGGTGTGATGGACGGTTTACGGGTACGCGGTTTCTTTTCCGCTTGCTGTGAGGCTTCCTCTTTTTTCCGGGGTTTTCCGGCTACTTGTACCGGTGCATGGGGCTGCTGCTGGCTTCCGTCTTGTTCCTGACCTTGTTTCTGTGCCTCTTCCAACTTCTTGGTGCTTCTTTCCCAGAGGAATTCCACCCCTCGCTCGGCGGCACTCATCTGGATGGAGGTGGCATAAAATTTTCCATTATCAGACTTGAAACGGATCGGTACTTCCTCACCGCGCACGGCAGCATCGTATTCTTTCGGAGAAAGCGTATAATCTTTCACCTTACGCGGAATGCGTGCCTGCTCTACGGGCATATGGAACAATTCATTGGTCACCGGGTCTTTGGAAAGGTAGCAGGATTTGGTTTCTTTGGTACGGTAGTCAATGACTACATCCACCGCCTTGCCGAGATTGCCGGTCTGGTTCAGGGCCTTGAGGTCTTCTTCCGTCAGGACATGTCCCCTGTAGTCTTCCCCGATCTTGGGAGCCTGACGGATGTAGTGGATGTCGAACTTGACAGCTCCGTTCTCGTCGCGGAACAGGGAGAGTTTGGCATCCCCGTTTTCACGCCCCAGCTCGGAATTTTTTGCCACACGGAAAGCGATAGCGGAAGTCTTTCCCTGCAACATTCTTTCGAGGCTGTCCTTTGCGTTCTTCAGTCCGTCCGGGGTAATGCCGTATTTGGCGGCCTGTTCCCAATTCACTTCCCGCTCGTTGAAGCGATGGTTATTATACACCCTGGTCGAAGCCAGTTCCCTTCTGACTGCTTCGTTCTGTGGTTCCTGCGCCGCTTCGATCTTTTCTTTGGCCTGCTCTACGAGCGTTTCCTTCGGCATGTTGTAGAGGGAGTAACGACCGGGATTATTGTACTGGTAGAGAAAATTCTTCCCGAAGTTGGTGAAGAAGTTTCCACGTTGGTCCACTTTGATAAACTGGTCCCTGTTCGCCTCGTTAGCTTCGAGCGTTTCCAGCTCTCCGTTCGCTGCGATTCCTTTTACACCTTTGGCTTTCTGCTCTTTCTTGTCATACGCCATCAAATACCCGTGTTCCGGGGTTGCTTCCTTGTTTTCAGGAGCTAAATTCACATCGTTCATATACGTTAATTTTAAAGATTAATGAATCATTTACGAGGGTAAAATTACTATCTTTGTCATTAAATAGTTTGATTATGAGGAAGTTGTCATTAATTGTCATGTTCTGTCACTTATTGTCATGTCCGGCTTTTGCACAGTCCCCGTCAAAGGGATATAAAGCCGGACTCAGTGCTGTCATCTACCGTATCCACTCTGCCCGGCAGTGAAAGTCTTTCATATGAGACAGCCGGTTGCCGGTTACCGTACTGGCCGATTATCCTATTCTGTATCCATTGAATGAAAGTCGGAGGAGGTATGCCGTTTCTTCCGGTTTCGGTATAAGGATGCATCCGGTGAAAAAGAAAAGGATACTCCATGCCGGAGTGGATCTTGCCGCACCCTATGGCACGCCGGTCTATGCTTCAGGAAGCGGGAAAGTCGTTGAAGCCAGGTATAGCAGCAGTTACGGCTGGTACATCGAAATCCGGCACGCGGGCGGCTTTTCCACGTTGTATGCACACTTGAGCAAATTGCATGTGAGGAAAGGGAGCGATGTACGCATAGGTCGGCATATCGGCAATGTCGGTCATACCGGCATAGCGACCGGCAACCATCTGCATTTTGAACTGAGAAAAAACGGGAAGCCGCAGAATCCGTTGCAGTGGGTGATACTAAAGGATTCCCGTTCTAAAAAGAGTCATTAATTTAATCCGTTACACAATGAACATTGAAGAAGCCAAGAGCATTCAGTTGGAGGATTATCTCCGGCGTATGGGGTTCAACCCGGTAAAACAACAAGGGGACAGTATCTGGTATTGTTCCCCTTTCCGTGAGGAGAAGACACCTTCTTTCAAGGTGAGCGCATCCCGCAACCTATGATACGATTTCGGCATCGGACAGGGAGGGGACATCATCACCCTGGCGATGGAGCTTCAAAAGACGAAGGATATCTCTTATGCGCTTAAAACGATAGAGGGACATTTTCCGGCTGCTTTCCGTCCGGTAGCAGCCTCTCCCCGGCAGGCGGAACCGCAGGCTACCGGCTACCGGCAGGTACGCATTGATCCGCTGACGAACCCGGTCTTGCTGGGATATCTCAAAGAAAGAGGCATCTTGCCTGAAATCGCAAGGGAAGCATGCAAGGAAGTGCATTTTCAGAACAAGGGAAAATGGTATTTTGCCGTAGGCTTTGCCAACCGGAGCGGCGGGTACGAGATCCGTAACAAATACCTAAAAGGCAGCATATCGCCCAAAGAGATTACCCATATCAAAAATGGCAGCGACCGTTGCATAGTGGTTGAAGGCTTTATGGATTATCTCTCATACCTCACGCTCAAGGCTACGCATCCCGGTAACGGACAGCCTAAAGGAAACGGTCCGGACTATATCGTTTTAAATTCGGTCAGCAATGTAGGCAAGGCTATCCCTGTCTTGAAAGAGTATAAGAGTGCCCTCTGCCTACTGGATAACGATTCCGCCGGAAGGCAGGCTTTTCAGCAGATGGCGCAAGCCGGATGCCCGGTCAGGGACAAGTCCGACTGCTACCGGGAGTATAACGATTTGAACGATTACCTGTTGGGCAGGAAGATGGCGCAGGAGAACAAGACGGATCATCAGCACGAAACAGCCCCGAAGCTGATTGAAAAGCCTGCAAAGAAACAGTCCGGTTGAAAATTATAAAATACTGGTCCTTGTCTGATGCATGAAAGGCAGGCAATAAAAAAGAGAGTCAAATCCCTGCTGGAGGGAATTTGGCTCTCTTTTTATTGCTACCCGGCTACCACCGGATATTTATTCTTAATAATTTCTGATCAGCAATTCATTGACCGCTTCTCTTTTCTCGGCTATGGAACAGATGGAACGGAAGATGCTGATTCGCTGGATATGGAAACCGGCATAGAGGTCGTCGAAGAAGGTGTTCTCAGGGTTCTTTTGCCGGGGATCGGAGTTGGAAAGCATTCATTTGGCACCGGTTTCACCTATTCCCTTGCAGAAATTTGCCAGGTTGATCTGCTCTTCATCTCCGAAGTCCTGTGGCATGTAGGAGGTGCAGGAGTTACCCTCATTGACCGGCTTATAAGGCGGGTCAAAATAAAATAGGGAGTTGGCTCCGGTGTATTCTGCGGTCTGCCGGTAGTCACCGTCCAGAATCACAACATCTTGCAGCAGCTTGTGGTTAAAGCGGATCAGTTCCTCTTCCAACAGTTTTACCCGTCCCCCGGCACCAAAAGTGACGGACAGCTTTCCGCTATGGTTCACGGAGTAGATGCCGTTATAACAGGTACGCATGAAGAAGATAAACAGGGCGGCACGGGTGATGTTATTCGGGTTTCCTTCATTGTAGTAGGTACGTTTCTCCATGAAGTAGACCCTTCTTCGGGTATGTTCCTCCAGCGCGATGTATTCGTCCTGTATCCGGGCAAGCACTTTAATAAGCTGCTCCGGGGATTCCTTGATGACGCGGTAGACATTGATCAGAGCCTCGTTGGAGTCGTTGATGACGCAACGGATTTCCGGATAGGCTTGTCTTATTCAGAAGAAGAGGGCGCCGCCACCGACAAACGGTTCTACATAGGTATCCATCTGTCCGAAGTCTTTCGGAAGGGATTCGATAAGTACGGGAAGCAGTCTTCTTTTACCTCCCACCCAGGGGAAGCAGGGTTTTCCCGGCAGGTTGGCCGGAGAACTTTTCTTTTTTTCCATGTTTACAACATTTAAATGATTAATAAATTAAATAGGGATTATTCATCGTCTGCCGTTTCCAGCAGGTGTTTCAAGTTGGGATCATTTTGGATGCGAAGCAGCTCTTTTTCGATGATTTGCGTCACGTCTTCCTTGATTTGATAGTAGTTCCTTTCGATTTCCTCTTGCATGTGGTCCTTACCATCCGCACCGGTAAAGTCGGTTATGACGGGGATAGGCTTGTAGGCTTTTGTTTCGGCGGCTACCCGTTCATTGTCCACCACGATCTCGCAATGGAATATCTTCTGTTCTATCTTCTCCCCGAAGTTGTCGCAGACACTGCCGACAAACTCTCCTTGCGAGAGGTTGGAGATTTTGGAGGCAGGTATCAGCGAGTCGAGCTGGGTACTGATATTGGTTGAGGTGTCTTCACGGGTCATATTAATGGATTTGCGCTGTTGGAGCACTTTCCCAAACCTTTCAGAAAGGTTTTTCGCTGTTTCTCCGACCACTTGCCCGGAAAAGATATTTCCAATTGTGTTCTGGATCACCCGCGCCTCCTTATCACCGTAGTCACGTATTAACTGGCTGAAATCCTGTGCTCCCAGACATACTGCCACTTTGTTGCTACGGGCGGTAGCGATCAGGGTGTCAAGTCCTTTAAAGTAAAGTGTGGGAACCTCATCCACTAGAATAGAGCATTTGAGCCTGCCTTTTCGGTTGACCATTTTAATGATACGGGCATTATACAATCCTAACGCACATGAGTAAATATTCTGTCTGTCAGGGTTATTGCCGACGCACAAAACTTTGGGTTCCTCCGGATTATTGATATCCAGCGTGAAGTCATCTCCGGTCATAATCCAATATAAGGCAGGTGAGATCAGCCTTGATAGCGGAATTTTGGCGGAAGCTATCTGCCCTTGGAGCTGCTCCATCGCACCACCTTTCCATGCATCCATAAAAGGTGACAGGTAATTCTCCAGCTCCCGGTAAGAGGTCAGTATGGTGAACAGGTCGGAATACGGTTTATTCAATAGCTCTATGGCATGTGGGAAGGTGCAGAATTTCCCGTTTTCATAGATTTTAAGATACCAGATCACCGCCGCAAATAGCACAATCGGGCTTTCTACAAAGAAATCTCCCTGCTTTTGAATCCAACTCTTGTTCAAATTTAACATGATTACATACGCTGATTCGTATGCATCCGCGATATCGGATAGAAACGAAGGATTGAGGGGATTGCACCGGTGGCTGTATCTGGGATCATCGAAATTAATCACATAAAATCCGACCGGCTTGGCATACTTATCCTTGTTTTTAAGCAGCTGGTTATAAGCAATTATGCTTAAATCCGGATACTTAAAATCATAGATATAGGCGGCGAATCCTTTCTCTATCTGCTGGCGGATATAGTTATTGATGATGGCATAACTCTTTCCTGATCCCGGCGTGCCTAATATCAATGAGGCGCGGAAGGGATTAATCACGTTTATCCAGCCTGAATAGGTCTTTCGTTGGTAACGGAAACGGGTGGGCAGGTTTACCGAGTATTCATTGGCAATCAACCTGCGCTCCTGCATGAAGCTCTCGTTCTCGTCGTTAAAGACGTCATCCATGAGTTGGTTCTTCAACAGGCGGCTGATCCAGGTTCCGGCGGTAAGCAGGCTGATATATCCGGCAGCTACGGTAGCTACATATAATAAGGTTAGAAGCGCGACGGGGAAGCGTGCCGTCAGTAAGAGCTCGCTACCAAAAAAGAGCAGCATCCCGGCTATAAGGTAACAGCCGATACTCCTTCATGACATCTCCACGTCCTTCCGTCCTTTCGCTCCCATGCAGGAGAAGAAAAGGAAGAGCAGACTGAAGGACTTGCTCACCAGCGAATGGGAAAACAGCCCGGTATCCCGCTGGAAATTGAGCAGTATCTTGTCCACGACACCGATGTTCAGGTTCATGGAAAGAAAATAGGGATAGCAGAAATAATAGACATTCATCACTAAAAATAGGATGCTGATGGCCCTCATGAAGTCAAGGTTCTTATTGAGCCCTCTGGTTTCGTCTTGTGACATAAGCGGTATGATAATTAATGGTGATACATTTTATTAGCCCAGATGCGGACCTCTGCGTTTTCTCTTTTTCTTTTTCCCGTAAGGGCTTTGCGTCAGGTCGTCTGCCGGATACGGATAGGATTCCAAAGAGAATATATCAAGCAGTCCTTCCACCAGCTCCGTCTCTTTCATTTCCGGTTCGGACGGATGGATAACAGGGGCTTCTTCAGTCTTTTCCGGTGGGATCGTGCCGTACTTCCGGTTTATAACCGATGCCGAATATTCTTTGCCCAGAAGCGAGCCCTTGAATACGGTCTTTGAGTTATGGTCGATGTAGGTCACGCCATAGATCACACCGGAATCGTTCTGCCAGAGTATGGCGGCAATGCCTTTTCCAGAAAGTTCCTGCAGGAATCCCTGACGGGTGGGCTGTCCTTGCAGGGCGGTAGCGATAGCTTCCTTCGTCTGTACGGGTACGGGATGTCGGGCAATTCATTGTTTGCTTTTCACAAATTTCTTTTGGAGTGCCTCGTAGCCTACGCTTTTACCGATCTTGCTGGATTTGATGGCTACGCCGGTCCGTTCTCCTTTTTCATCGGTAGCCGCATAGACCAGTCCATGATAGGTCTTTCCCTTTATCGTCTTGTGGGCCTCTTCCACCGTTACATGGAAAAGGCCAAGCAGGGCTTTAAACTCCTTGACGGATTGGAACTTGTATCCCTGCATGACGGGCTTGACCACATTGGCTATCTGATGCTTGATATCCCCCTTCCGGTAATCGACGGCAGTCAGCGGCAGGGATTCCCGTCGCTCCATCTTCTCGGCGGGTAACAGATGGTATTTCCTCTCCAGCTCCCGGCAAACAGCGGTCGAGCGTTGCCATTCTTTGTAATCTTTAATTTTCTTTCCCTGCTCGTCAATACGCAGGGAGACGATATGGATGTGGGGCCTGCCGATATCCTCATGCCGGTAGATGATATAGGGTTGGTTGCCATATCCCATTTTTTCCATGTATTCCTGGCCGATAGCGGTCAACTGTTCATCGGTCAGCACATCGTCCGGGTGTGGATTTAATGAAATGTGGATAACGGGCTTCTCAGTCCGGCGGTTAGCCGCCAGATACGGTTCGAAGGAACGGATGCAGTGCTGGATGGTCGGATGGCCGTCTGCCGGTTCCATGATCCGGTTTCATGCCAGTGGCCGTGCCTGCTGCTTGTCCACTTTTTCTTGATTGTAGTATAATGCCCCGTAAACGGAGGCTCCTGATGTTATTTTTGCAACCATTGTTCAAATTCTTGGGTGAGACGGATAATCTCCCGGTTGAGAGATATTAGTTCAATAGTCAGTTGCTCCAATTTATAGAGCATGGCAAGAGCCTTCTTTTCGGATAGTCCGGTATGCAGAGCTTTGACTGCCTGGTTATAGTTTACTCCGATCCGGCGGTATTCGCTCTGCAGGTTGGTCAGCTTGATGTAGTAGTCCGTTGCCGCCTTATCTATTTTCACGACTTTCATCGGTTTGTCGAAAAGGGCGGCAAGGATGAACTGGGATTTATTATTAGCTCCCGAATTCTCAAAGAGCCTCTCAAACTCGATGTTCTGGAGTTCGTCCAGACGGAATCCGTAATAATAAGAATGAAGTTCTGATTCCTCTTTGGGATTCCGTCCGCCTCTTCATTTGCTCGAAGTGTCAGCCCGTCCGGGTTTGCGTGTACTATTGATTTTAGCCATATCTTTTCAGGTTTTATTTATCCGGCAGCAAAATAAGTGATAATTTTGATACGAACCTAAAATCGGAAAGTGACTACAAATGACAAGAGATGACTATTTGTGACAGGGGGTAAAAATACCCCTGTTCACTTCCCGTTTCCGCAAGCCGCGATGTTCTTTTCAAAGGTTTCCTTTAGTTTGGGCAGCAGGACGGAATAGTTCTTTTTGCGCCGGGCAAGGTCGGCACGCAGGTCATATGGTTTGGGAATGGCAACATTGAAGAGTTTCTCAAAAGCGGAAACGATACCGGCGAAAGAGAGGCGTTTGCCGCTTTCGTCCGTAATCAGCCCGCTGTAATCCAGCGAGGAGATCAGTTCCATCAGGTTGACCAGCGAACCTTTCCAATGGAGCGATGAAAGAAACGAGGAAGGTGTCGTGATGGTTCCGGGGTACTGTACACCAAAATTGACCAGCTCTATTTCCGCCTCCACCAGCAGGAGGCATTTGTCCAGATAGAATTCGGCTACTGCCGTGTGGAAATGTCCTGTTCGGGTGAATAACTTCTTTAGGGAAATCAGTTCTACCTTGCTGTGAAGCAGATGGCGCAGCCTTTCCGATACGGAAACCGATTCGATGGCGAGGTCGTAAAGGTATTGTTCATATTCGGTATAGGAGGAAGAGAATTCTTCATCGGAAACTGTCTGTTTTGGGCTTGAAGCCAGAGATAAATAATTGAATATACGGCATTCTGTAAATGGTTTCATACGGCATACATTTGATTTGTTTATACCGGAGTAAGCCAAATGAAATGCCTCTGCTATCGTTTAAAGCTCTATACCTTTTTAAAATACTGACAATCAACAATAAACAAATTTCATATAGAAACGGGTGTAAATAAAAAGTGTAAGCCGTCCTTGACAAGAATGTTAGGACGGCTTACACTTTTGTAAACCTCATTTGCTTCGGGTTATCCTCCGGTCAGTCGATGATATGGTATTTCCTTAGTTTCTCATACAGGGTAGTCCGGCTGACATTGAGCAACCGGGCCGCCTTGGAACGGTTGTCACCCGTCTTTTCAAGGGTCTGGAGAAGCAACGCCTTTTCTTTTTCTTCTTCCGTCCACTGCGTTTCTTCTTCTTTAGGAAGGGAGATTTCAAGGTTCAGGTCTGAAACGGAAATCCATTGCTCTTGGCAGATGAGTACGGCTCGACCTATTACATTCTTCAGTTCACGGATATTCCCCGGCCAGGGATATTCCAGCAGTGCCGCCTCTGCCAGCCGGTCAAAGCCACGAAACGATTTATGGGCCTTGGCGCAAGTGAGTTTCAAGAAAAAATAAGCCAGAGGAAGGATGTCTTCCCGGCATTCTGCCAGTGTAGGAATCCGCAGAGTGAACTCATTGAGCCGGTGGAACAGGTCTTCCCGGAAGCGTCCTTCTCCGATGGCTTTTTCCAGATTCTCATTGGTGGCGGCAACCAGCCGGATATCAAAAGAGTATTCTTTCGTGGAACCTATCGGCTTGCAGCGTTTCTCTTGCAAGGCCCTGAGCAGGAGCATCTGTGTCTTATAGGAAAGGTTGCCTATCTCGTCCAGAAACAATGTCCCTCCGTTAACGGCACGGAACAATCCGACCTTGTCGCTTTCCGCACCGGTAAAGGCTCCCTTCTGATGACCGAAAAACTCGGAGGCGGCAAGCTCATCGGAAATGGCCCCGCAGTCGATAGCCAGATACGGCTTGTTCTTCCGATGGCTCCGGGCATGTATCTCGGCTGCAATGTGCTCCTTCCCGGTGCCGGAAGCCCCACGGAGCAGAACGGAGATGTCGGCACAGGCAATCATCTCTATCAGACGGTACATCTCATGGGCTTTGGGGCTTTCACCTCGGTAGAACTCCTGTTCGTTATCGTTTTTATCCAGTATCTCCGTTATCAGAGCCAGGAGATTGTCTGGCTGCACAGGCTTACACAGGTAGTTGATGGCTCCCAGTTGCATGGTTGTCACCGCATTCTCCACCTGTCCGTAGTTGGTCATGATCAGAAAAGGGATAGAGTAGTACTTCTCATTCATCCATTTCAGGAGCGAGGTGCTATTTCCGTCCGGCAGGCGCAGGTCTGCCAGTATTAGGTCGAACTCCTTTTGCCCGATGGCTTTACGGGCATTCGCAAGGGTTGCCACGCATTCGGTTTTCATCCCTTTTTTCACCAGCCAGTTGCTGATGCTACGGCTGAACACAATATCATCTTCAATAATCAGGATTGTTTTCATAGGCTTTCCTCCCGTATTTTTCAGCGTATACTATCAGTTTTTCCACTGCCCGGATGATGTCCCGCATTTCCATGGATTGTCTATTGGTCCACTCTGTCGCAGGTTCTGTCACCAGTTCCCGTAAATGAGACAAGGGGAAATCCAGACGGACGGTTTCCCATAGGGGCAGGTTCTTATGCAGGATGGAGGCGGCGGCCTCCTTGTCTTGTCGGTCTAAGGCAGCGGTTAATGCGGCAAGGTCTTTCCGGCTCTCTTCGATAAACAGGGCGAGCATTTCCTCCCTGTTGTCCTCTCCTGAAAGGATGAGTGAGAAATCGGGAGCATACTCCTTTCTGTCTTTTTCTCCTATCACTTGTGCCACTGTATTTATCAGTTCTTCCATAGAGAATGGTTTATGGATGCAGCCCGAAAAGCCGCCCGACAGATACTCGTTGTCATCATCCACCCGTGCCGTTACCGCTATGACGGGGATTGTCTTTGCGTTCTCCATATTGGATGCCCGGAGCAGTTCAAGTATTCCGTAGCCGTCCGTTTCAGGCATCTGTATATCCGTCAGCAGCAGGTCATATCTTTGTGACCGTAGCCGGGTAACCAGTTCACGGCTGGTCTGGCAGCAGTCGCACCGCACTCCGTTACGGTTAAACATCTCTTTGGTAATGTTCAGTTGCATCCGGTCGTCATCAATGACCAGTACGTTGATTCCATCCAGATGATAATCAGTAGCGATGCGTGTCTCATCCATCTGGGTGGATTCATCCGCCTCAAGGAGTGGCAGGAATGCGGTAAACGTGCTGCCTTCACCCGGTTTGCTTTTTACGGTAAGGCTTCCCTGCATCCCGGGGACCAGCCTGCTTGCAATGGCCAGCCCCAATCCGAAACCGGGAACATTACGGGCATTGTCCAACCGTTCAAAAGCTGTGAATATCCGGGTTGTTTCTTCCTCCGTCATCCCGGTACCGGTGTCCTGTACCGAGAAATGCAATTCTTTATTCCGGTATTCCGCTTGCAGGCGGATTTCACCTTGCCGGGTGAATTTAATGGCGTTGGAAAGCAGATTGTTCAGGATTTGCTGGAGCTGGGAACGGTCACCGCTTACTACCACATCCAGACCGGAAAAGGCGGTTGTCAGCCGCAGCTTTTTCTTTTTGGCCAGCGAACCGTAGTTCCGGGCTGTTTCGCTGAAAAGGGTCTCCAGCCGGAAAATCGAAAGGATGGGTTTGTTCCTGCCGGTATCCAGCAGGTAGAATCCGATCAGCGTATTGACCAGCCCGATCATGTAATCGGAAGAATGGAGTATATTTTCCGCATACTCGTCCTTGCGGCTCTTCTTTTCTTCCCCGGGGAGCAGTTCGGCGCATCCTTTGATAGTAGCCAGTGGCGCACGAAGGTCATGAGCGATGGTGAGCATCATGCGTTTTCTGGATTGTAGGAGCTCCGTGTTCTCACGATTGGAGGCTTCCAGCTGACGCTGATACTGGTTTATCCTGTTCAGATCCCGGTGGATGATAAGATACAGGAGGACGGTCAGCAACGAGATGAGGACAGCCAGCAGAGAGACCGTATGGAACGAGCGGTCGCGTGTGGAAATGAATTGCCTGTAACGCTCATCAAGCCGTATTCCAGCATCCGCCTCAAAGTCCCTGACAATCCGGTGTAGCCTGTGGTTCAGGTCCGTGTTGTTACTGTACAGGAGGTCCATCTGTTCCAGCAGCCTTTCCCGTTCGGCTTTCTGCATGTCGGTCACCTCCCTGTCAAGGGAGTGCAGCATGCTCGTGACAGATGTGGTACCCTGATGTTTACCAATGGACTGTCGCTGGCGTTCCAGCTGTTCCTTCTGCTGCAGATAGGCCGATTTTTTCCTCCCGGGCCTGATGAATGACCAGAAACCCTTCTTCGGAGTTTCCTCCTCCTTCTTTTTCTCGGCAGGAAGGACATCCGCCTGCTGGATATGGGACACGATTGCCGGAATCTTGCTGTTCACGATCTCGCCGGTCTTGCGCAGACGCCCGAACGTGTCCATGACCGTGTCTAACAACAGTTCCTTTCTTTCCAGCAGCAGGCATAACGAATCTATGCGCGACTGTTGTTCGGGAGACTTCACATACCTTTTCAGTGTCTGCAACATGTTACAGACACTGTCTTTTTTTGTGTGGTAGAGTCCAAGGTCGCTTTCATCCCAGACGCTGGCTGTTTCACCGTAAGTGGCCAGTCCCAGCAAGCCCGCGTATGTTTCTCCGGCCAGATGCCGGATACAGGCCAGTTCATGCTCATCCTGTCGCAGGCTGTTCCGCCTCGTCTGTTCCTTGCGGAAGATATGAATGGTCAGGACGAGCAGGAGAAGCAGTATGACATATCCTAAAAGGATTTTAAGTTTCAACCACATGGAAGTCTTCATTCTTATATTGGAATCCTACAAAAAGGCGTGTTCGCTCATATAAAAGGGAATAATAGAAACTTATGATAAAAGTTTATTACTGTTTCAAACCATTTGAGGATACCTCGCAAGTTTGCTATCACACAGTTGATCTTTTAATCTTTTTTTATACTCACAGAAAGGATAGGAACCTGCTTTTTATGACTGAAACATATCACATCCCCTTTATTGGACATTACATTCTCATTCGATCATATTGTTTTCATTTCGGCTCATCCGTTTCTTCACCCGTTCTACTGCTTCCGATACAATTTCTTTGTTTTCAAAGCGTTGTGTATAATTGGTATAGTCTGGATGAATCCGTTTGTAGGTCGGGTCAAGAAACAAAGGACTGGAAATAATATGGTCCGCTGTCGAACGGTTACAACAGAAAACTATATTTTCAACTCCCGCCAGCCGGGTCAGTGCCTTTACATCCGTGTCATGTGGCTGCAATGTCATCGGATCCGTGAAAAAGAACAAATAATCAATCTCTCCTTCCACAATACGTGAGCCCATTTGCTGGTCACCACCTAAAGGACCGGATTTCAGAATCGTGATATCCCATTCTGTTTCAGGATGTTTCTCTTCGAGCGCTTTTTTAATGAGTGTACCGGTGGTTCCCGTACAATAGAACTTATGCCCTATCAGACGTTCCGAGTTCCAAAGAACCCATTCTATCATGTCCTTTTTCATTGCATCGTGTGCAACCAGACCGATTTTACGAACAATTGTTTTCATCATAATAATAAAATATGGTTTATGTGATAATATAATTAACAATATCCAACAGCTTTATAAAAAACAGGAGAATGACTGTATGAGTTTGAGCAGCTCCTTGTTCGCCCGGCTGTCCACGGTGGCTTCCCGCCTCTCCTCAAACAAAGTAAGCGTTGCGGAGCATTCCCCGCAGATATCAATGCCGACTACACGTTCCTTTCGAAGGACAATTGCCAGTAATTCCTCCAGTTCCTGCAGGCTGAAAGACCCTTGATCCCAGTCTGTTACTGCGGATGCCGGGTTCAGGACATCCTTGTCTATGGACAAGTAAACCGGTCCTTCAATATACGCAGAGGAGAAATTGTGCCAGCCCTTCTCGTGAGCTAACGTCGCTTCGCTATAAAAACTGACTCGTTGTCCGTATTCTTCCGGTACGGTGCGTATCAGTTTGTCCGATGCACCGACTATCACCACTTTCTTGCAAAGCATATTCCAGTCTAACATGTCTTTTACCCAGCTCCCACAAGAAAGCATGCCCTTGAACAAGGGAGGCTGCATGTCGGGGTGATGGTCGAATACAATCAGAGAGAACGGAACTCGAAGTTTGTCTGTCCATAATTTGGTCAGGTAATGATAATTGCCCGAATCAATGAAATGGATACCTTCCGCTGGATAACCGGCAATCACCCGCTTCAATTTTCGTATCCCCTCCTTGTCACAGTAACCTCTCGTTCCAGAAAGGTGACGGCAGTCTAGCCAAATGAACTGATTGTTCCGTGCAAATACCTCATGGGCATACACACCGGTGAAGTTCATGATGACAACCGGCCAGACGGTTTCTCGGTCCGCCTTCTTCTTACACCGTCCATTTGTCAGTAACTCTTGCTTATTCATGTCCGTTCAGAACCATCGTACATAACAAAAATCTTGCCGGTGAGGTAACAGGGGATGGTTGGGATACATTCTGAATGCCTGTTTGAAGCTTCCAGCGCTGAACATTCTGGTTATTGCCTTGAAAGTGTATAGGTTTCCGTCTTTGGATGTCAAAGAAAAAGGAATGACCTCATGGATGCGATCCTCATTCTCCTCATGCCGTATAATGACCGATTCCAATCCGATCGCGTTGTCCAGCCCTTTCTCGTCAATGACGACCGTCATCTCGTATTCCTTACCAGCCTCCACCGTGGCGTCCAATCCTTTTCCCGCATTCACGGAAACGATTTCCACGGCATTCCATCTGCTGTCGACAGCTGCCTTCCAGCCGGCAAGCGTTTTCGCCTTTGCATAATTGTCCGCCGCCAAAACATGAAAGTGTTCCGACAACTTGTTGTAAAATCCGTCATAGTAGTCATCCAGCTGTCTTTTCATCGTGAAGCGGGGAGCTATTTGCGCAACCGAGTTCTTGATGTACTTGACCCAGGTTTCCGGATAGTCTTTTTCTTTCCGTTCATAATATAACGGCAGGATATTATGTTCCAGCAGGAAATAAATTGTTTCCGCATCCAGTTGGTTCTGGTACTGTTCATCCTGATAGGTGGCCTTGTCGGTGATGGCCCATCCCGCCTCCTTGCGGTAGCCTTCGTACCACCAACCGTCCAGCACGGAGAAGTTGAGTACGCCGTTCATCAGAGCCTTCTCACCGGAAGTTCCGGAAGCCTCCGCAAGACGGGTGGGAGTATTCATCCAGATGTCAACCCCAGAAATAAGATGCCGTGCCAGGTCCATGTCATAATTCTCAAGGAAGATGATTTTACCCAAGAATTCAGGACGGCGGGATATCTCCACAATCTGCTTGATGAGCCCTTGCCCGGCAGTGTCGTTTGGATGGGCTTTTCCTGCAAAGACAAACTGTATGGGATGTTCCTGATTGTTCACAATCCGCGCCAGACGATCCAAATCGGTAAACAAAAGATGAGCTCTTTTGTAAGTTGCAAAGCGCCTTCCGAAGCCGACAAGAAGAGCATTCGGATTAAACTTCTCGAAAATGGAGACACCCAATGCCGGGTCAACCTGGCTTTTGAGCCAGTCCCGGCCGCATTTCCACTTGATGTAGGATATCAGTTTGGTTTTCAACCTTTTCCGCATGTTCCATATCTCTTCATCGGGTATATTATAAACGCCTTTCCATATTTCCTGATTGGACTGGTCGTTCATGAAATTCTCATCGAAATTGTCCTTAAACAGCTTTTTCCACTCCGCCGTACACCAAGTGGGAAAGTGTACGCCATTCGTCACATAGCCCACATGGTTCTCTTCCGGGAAATAGCCTTTCCAGAGAGGCGCGAACATCTGCTGTGAAACGGACTTGTGCAGCTTGCTGACACCGTTTACCGCCTGGCTGGTTTTGCAGGCGAATACCGACATGCAGAAACGTTCTCCCTTGTTGCCCGGAGTTTGCCGTCCGAGGTTCATCAACTCGTCCCACGTAATGCCCAGCTTATCAGGATATCCTTTCATATATTTATTGAAAAGCCCCTCATCGAAATAGTCATGGCCGGCAGGCACAGGTGTATGCACAGTGTAAAGCGAGGAAGCCCTAACCAGTTCCATGGCTTGTCCGAAGTCCAGGCCTTCGGATATATAGTCGCATAACCGCTGGATATTGATCAGTGCGGCATGCCCCTCGTTGCAGTGATATACATCTTTCTCGATGCCCAATACTTTTAATGTCATCATTCCTCCGATGCCGAGCAGTATTTCCTGCTTGAGCCGGTTTTCCCAGTCACCGCCATACAGGTGATGGGTAATCGGACGGTCGAACTCGCTGTTCAGTTCATTGTCCGTATCCAGCAGGTAGAGGGAAACACGTCCCACATTGGCCTTCCATACATTGGCATGGACCGTGAAACTGTCGGCATAGGGAACATGGATTACCAGTTGTCGCCCGTCAGGCTGCATCACTTTCTCTATCGGAAGCTGCCCGAAATTCTGTGGGTCATAATGAACCTGTTGCTGCCCGTCCATCGCCAGAGCCTGGTCAAAATAGCCATAACGATATAAAAGCCCTACAGCGCAGAGGTCTACGTTACTGTCCGAAGCTTCCTTCAGATAGTCACCTGCCAATATGCCCAGACCGCCGGAATAGATTTTAAGAACCCTGTCCAGACCATATTCCATGCTGAAATAGGCAACTGACGGACGGCTGTGGTCCGGCTCCACATCAAGATACGCCTTAAAAGTGGAATATACGTTTTCCATCTTACGCATGAAGTTTCCGTCATGTGTCAGTGCCTCCAGCTCTTCATAATCCATCCGTTCCAGAAACAGTACCGGATTCTGTTCCGCCTCTTCCCATAGTTCCGGGTTCAAACCACTATATAAACTCTTCGCATCCTCGTTCCAGGTCCACCAAAGATTATGTGCCATCTCCGCAAATCTCCGCAATTCTGCCGGAAGGTGTGAACCGACTGTAATCTCCCTCCATTGTGGGACGTTTACATGATAACTTGAATATTCCATAACATTTTACTTATTTGATAGTTCATGATTTTTTTCTGTGGAGGTTTCTCCTGTTTCCGGTTCTTCCTGTGGAAATGTCCCGGCTGTACCCTGGAAATTCTCGAGGAACTGTTTTTCCATACTTAGCGATCGTTTCCGTATCCGCTTGGAAAAATAGATAACGACAATGATCAGGAAAGATAATATCAGTCCTGACCCCAAAGCGACATTGAAAAGACGGATGATGATACCCATTACGATAATGATACAGATCAACACCTTGATCACTATCATTGATACCAGCAGCCCCCTGTTGAACCTGTTGTCCGCCCAAAGTTTGCGGAATTCGACGGAATTGTTTTTCTTCATGATGATGGCGCACAAAAACGGGGATATGATAAGGAGGACAAGAACGAAGCTCAGCAGGCTTCCTTTCATCCCCGGAATACGTCCCATTACCAGAGGATACGCATAGGAGAAGAACAGCGCTATGAAAAACAGGCATACCACCAGATAAAGGGTGACGGATACCAACATGGACCTGATGAGCTTGTGCCAGGAGCCTTGATGTCTTGTGGTCATTGTTCCAGAAGAATAATGCGTCAGGTAATCTTTCAGGAATTGTGGCAAGTGCCTGTCTGCAAAACAGTAGACGGGATCCGACAGTCTTATCATATAAGGAGTAAGGAAAGTGGTGATGACCGATACTGCCACTATGACCGGATAAAGGTATTTGTCCATTACATTCAGACTGATTCCTAACGAAGCGATGATGAACGCAAACTCACCCACTTGTGCCAGGGAAAAGCCGGCTTGTATCGCAATCTTTAGCGGTTGTCCGGAAAGCAACACGCCGAAACTCCCGAACAGGACCTGCCCGCATAGGACCAGTGCCGTCAGGATAAAAACAGGAACGGCATATTCCCATATCATGACAGGGTCGATCATCATTCCCACTGATACGAAGAAAACGGAGGCGAACAGGTCCTTTACCGGTTGCACGATATGTGCGATTTCTTCCGCTTTATCTGTTTCTGCCAGCAGGGATCCCATGACGAACGCACCCAGCGCGGCGGAGAATCCCGCCTTTGTCGCTATCATCACCATTCCCAGGCATAGTCCCAGGGAGGTTGTCAACAGTATTTCATTGCTAATAAAGCGGTTCAATCTTTTCAGAAGGGTAGGAATCAGATAGATTCCCAATGCTGACCAGAAAATAAGAAAGGCCGCAAGTTTCAATATGCTCTCCAGCATTTCGAAGCCTTCAAAATGCTTGCCTACAGCCAATGTGGAGAGGACCACCATCATGATTACCGCCACCACGTCCTCAATGATTAGTATCCCCAGGACAATACCGGTAAATTTCTGATCGAGAAGCCCCATGTCACTGAATGCTTTGAATACGATGGCGGTGGAGGACATGGACAGCATTCCGCCCAGAAAGATACAGCTCGTGTGTGAGAAGCCCATCGCATTGCCTGCCGTATATCCCAGGAACATCATGCCGCAGACGATGATAACAGTGGAGAATATGGCCGAGGCTCCCACACTTATCAGCTTTCTGAACGAGAAATCCAGTCCTATGGCGAACAGGAGGAAAATAACACCGATATCCGCCCATATCTTGATATTGGCCTGGTCGGAAACAGTCGGGAATAGGGAAATGGAAGGACCTGCCATAATACCGGCCACAATATATCCCACTATGACCGGCTGTCCCAGCCATTTGAAAATGACGGTTATGATACCGGCTATAATCAAGATAGTGGCAAGGTCTGATATTAAAGGGGCAACTTCCGACATAGGAGTAACATTTTATATGGACAACTCGTTAAGGACACGGATCAGGTTTTTGTCAATGGGCTTGTCGTTCTTGATAGCCTGGTCAAAAGGAACATAGACAATCTCATTGTTATGTATGCCTACCATGATATTGTGCTGGTCCTCCATCAGGGCCTGTATGGCGGCCTCACCCAGCCGGCTGGCCAATATGCGGTCGTTGGCACTTGGCGCTCCTCCCCGTTGTAGATGTCCCAGGATAGAGACCCTGACATCATATCCGGGGTATTCCCTTTTTACCCGGTCGGCATAGTGCATGGCTCCGCCATTCTTATTGCCCGGGCTTTCCGTCACGATGACGATGCTGCTGTTCTTGGTCTTCCGGAATCCGCGTCCGATAAAAGTCTCCAGCTGATCCGCATCCGTCCGGTCTTCCGGAATAATGGCGGCCTCGGCTCCCGAGGCTATTGCGCTGTTCTGGGCGAGGAAACCGGCGTCGCGTCCCATCACCTCGACAAAGAAAATTCGGTCGTGCGAGGTGGCTGTATCCCGGATTTTGTCCACACACTCCACAATGGTGTTCAGGGCCGTATCATATCCGATTGTAAAATCGGTACCGTACAGGTCATTGTCGATGGTACCGGGCAGTCCTATGCACGTGACAGGGTATTCCTCGGCAAATATGCGGGCTCCAGTCAGTGAGCCGTCGCCCCCGATGACTACCAGCGCCCCGATTTTTTCTTTCCTCATGGTATCGTATGCCTCTCTGCGTCCTTCCGGGGTGGTGAACGCTTCGGAACGTGCCGTTTTCAGGATGGTTCCCCCACGCTGGATGATGCTGCTCACATCCTCGGTCGTAAGTTCCCTGGACTCGCCCGCTATCAGGCCTTCGTACCCTCTGTAAATTCCTTTGACTTTGAAGCCGTTGAAAATGGCGGTACGGGTCACGGCACGGATTGCCGCATTCATTCCGGAAGCGTCCCCTCCGGAAGTAAGGATTCCTATATATTCATCTTTTTTCATCTATCTCAGTTCTTGTTTTGTTTCATTCT
>CANSEY010000040.1 GCA_947646015.1 uncultured Bacteroides sp.
AAAGAAAAAAACATTGAGAAGATTGTATTGAATCTTCTCAATGTTTGAATCCAATCATTAAGAAGATTTTTTCAAACTTCCCAATGATTTTTGTAAGCTTTCAAAGTGACATAATGACAAAAAGGACATATGGCCTCTTTTATAAATTCTTATGATGCGTTCTTTAAACTACTTTGCTGATTTTTAATTTATTGATTGCCTTTTATGGACTGTTTTTATGTGATTGCCGAAATCGTATTTTACGCGAGCTAGATTGTTGCTTTGTTGATGAACGCTTCCGGTAGCTTATCAATAAAGTGTTGGATATTGTACGGATTATTTAAAGGATAAAGTGTGGGAGATAGCATTAAGGACAATAATAACTGGTTATGCTCATAACAACAGGAAATCAGGCAGATATTTGTACACGATTTTAGGAAAACATGGCCTTTGCTTTCTGTTTTTTACCTTGCTGATCCACTTCTTTTTCCTTATTGCCATCTTCAAAACTATCATGTGCCTTTTTGTCATTTTGTCTTTTTGAGAGAGAAGGATAAAGCGAAGTGTCGAATGCGGATGAGTGCATGCAACTTTTTGTAAACCAGATTATAACATGCTATTTATTTCTCGGATAGGGAAAACGGAATCCTCAAAATAGGTTGTAATATCGCGTAATATGCTTTTGGGGGAATATTTTTGTGGCAGGCTTCGCAAACGAGGAGATTTCATTGATCAACAGTTTATTGGTTTAAGAAAATGTGCTACAAAAAAACTAGCAGGTTGCTTTTTTGTTTTCTATTCTTGATAGGAGAGGTAATTTTTTGACATAAAAGCTTTCTTTATTTAATTTATTTTATATCTTTGCTAGCATATCAAGATTACAATCAACTATTTATTCACATAAACTTAATAAAATTATGTTCAAAGCTCCTTTTTCTTTTGACGGTCGTATTCGTAGAATCGAATATTTCCTGTCTGGTATTATCGGTGGTATCGTTTTTGGTGTTGCCTATTCTCTCGGTTTAGCTACTTTGTTTCTTGGTGCGGCTGCCGGTTCCGCGGGTGGTTCCCTGTTTGGTATCTTGATTGGTATCGTAGCGGGAATAGCCTCTATATGGTTCTCTTTGGCGCAGGGCGTGAAGCGGTTGCATGACTTGAACAAGTCCGGTTGGTTGATACTCATTTGCTGTGTTCCTATCATCGGATGGGTGTTCAGTCTCTATATGTTGTTTGCCGATGGTACGGTAGGTCCTAATCAGTATGGTGAAGATCCGAAGAACCGTATGCCATATCAGCCGCAGCCAACTTCTGTAAATGTAACAGTGAATGTGTCGAGAGAAACTCCTGCTGAAGCACCTGCTGAAGAAGAAAAAACAGAAAAAGCCGAATAGTCTTTAATAAGCAGAAATATGGTTGCCTCTTGCAAAATTCGTTTTGCGAGAGGCATTTTTTTACTACCTTTGAGGATTGGTAAACAGAAAAAAGAAGATAAATATGAAAAAAGTAATTTGCAGTGAAAAAGCACCGGGAGCTATCGGTCCTTATAGTCAGGCGATAGAAGCCAATGGAATGGTATTCGTATCGGGTCAGTTGCCTATCGATGCGGCTACCGGAAAGATGGCGGAAGGAATTGAAGAACAGGCACGCCAGTCGTTGGAGAATATAAAACACATCCTGGAAGAAACAGGGTTGACAATGGGAAACATTGTAAAAACGACTGTATTCCTTCAGGATATGTCTTTCTTTGCCGGAATGAACGGCATATATGCTACGTATTTTGACGGAGCTTTTCCGGCACGTTCGGCTGTGGCCGTAAAGGCTTTGCCGAAGGATGCGTTAGTGGAGATTGAGTGTATCGCGGTTCGCTAACAAATCGGCGACAATAAAACTGCTGCCTCCCACGAAGATGAAGTCTTTAGGGGGGCAGTTTTCTTTTGCTGCCCGTACGGCATCCACTACGGTAGGGTAGGAGGTGCCTTTCAGTCCCGCTTCCAAAGCCATTTTCATCAGCTCATCTTCCGGCATTGCACGTTTCACGCTCGCTTTGGTGAAATAGTAGGTGGCGTCTTTCGGCAACAGTTCCAGAACACTGCTGATATCCTTGTCGCTGACCATGCCGAATACAATATGCAATTCCTGATGCAACTTTTCGTGTATATACTTCAATTGCTTGCGAATACTTTTAAAGCCATCAACGTTGTGGCCTGTGTCACAGATGAGGTCAGGATAGCTTTGGAGTTTCTGCCAGCGTCCCATCAGACCGGTCATCTCGCATACATTAGAGAATCCGGTATAGTAATCTTTATTACAGATTTCATATCCCAGGTTCTTTAAAATATCCAGTGCTGCCAGGATTGTGAGACAATTTTCTGTTTGATAGAGACCGCTCAGTTCGTAGTATAATCCCGTCATAAAACTGGAATTATGAATGGATATTGCGTCTTTTCTTTTATCCATGATTCTGTCTATCGCACGTATGGCGTCAGCTGGGTTGATAAGAGAGACAAATTGCATCATTTTCATTGGAAGCGTCTGTATCTGCTGAAGTTTTATTTCCTCCTCCAATAATTCCTGCAAATCGGCTCTGGACTCCTTCAGGTTATCATATGACAAATATTGCACATGGGTGAAACTCTTTAATTCTTCCGAGAAGGTGATGAAGGTATTCATTGCCTTGGCTTTCATCGTAAATACTCTTTTCACCGCTCCGGATACTTTTCCCACTACTACCGGAACATCTTCTTTGATAATTCCGGCCTTTTCTTTGGCTATTTTATTCAGTGTGTGGCCCAGATATTGCATATGGTCGAAACCGATATTGGTAATAACACACAGATCGGGGGTGATGATATTGGTACAGTCCAGACGTCCGCCCATGCCTACCTCGATCACTGCCACATCTACCTTCTGATCGGCAAAATAGCGGAATGCCATTGCCGTGGTAAGTTCGAAGAAAGAAGGGTGCAGAGGTTCGAAAAAGGAACGGTGGTCTTCTACAAAGTTGACCACATACTCTTCGGGAATCATTTCACCGTTGATACGGATACGCTCGCGGAAATCGATCAGATGCGGGGAAGTGAATAACCCGACTTTATAGCCCGCGGCTTGTAGCACGGCAGCGATCGTATGCGAACAGGAACCTTTTCCATTTGTCCCGGCGATATGTATCGTTCTGAATTCTTGATGCGGATGACCTAAATGTTCGTCCAATTTGTGTGTTGTCTCTAAACCTGGCTTATATGCTTTGCCACCTATTTGCTGAAACATAGGTGCACTTTCATATAAGTACTTTAAAGTGTTCTGATAATCCATGTTTTATAATATTTAACTCCGGGCAATCTTTATTGCTCGCAAAATTGTTTATCTTTAGAACCATCATTCCAACTGTAAACGGAGGATTGATGAATGAGACTGCAAATATCAACATTAAAATCTAAGAAATCATGGGAACTAAGAAAAATTTTGTAATTGACACAAATGTTATTCTTCACGACTATAATTGTTTGAAGAATTTTCAGGAAAATGATATTTATCTCCCCCTTGTCGTACTGGAAGAACTGGACAAGTTCAAGAAAGGAAACGAGCAGATTAATTTCAATGCCCGTGAGTTTGTCCGGGAACTGGATTTGCTGACAAGTGACGAACTTTTCTCTAAAGGAGTGAGTCTGGGAGAAGGATTGGGACGCCTGTTCATTGTCCCCGGCAATGTGGATGCTCCCAAGGTTCATGAATCTTTTCCGGTGAAGAAACCCGATCATCTGATATTGGCAGCCGTTGAATATCTGGCGGGCAAATATCCGAAGACTCCGGCTATCTTAGTGACCAAGGATGTGAACTTGCGTATGAAGGCACGTTCCATCGGTATTACCAGCGAAGACTATATCACAGATAAAGTATCCAATGTCGATATATTCGAGAAATCCAATGAGATCTTTGAAAACGTGGATCCGGCATTAATCGACCGCATCTATTCCTCCAAAGAAGGCATCGACCTGAGTGAATTTGACTTTAAAGACGTCATTCATCCTAACGAATGCTTTGTTCTGAAGAGTGACCGGAACAGTGTACTGGCACGCTACAATCCTTTTACCCATTCCATCTGCCGCGTCACGAAGGGACGCAACTATGGCATTGAACCTCGCAATGCCGAACAGAGTTTTGCTTTCGAGATACTGAACGATCCGAACGTCAAACTGGTGGCATTGACAGGAAAGGCAGGAACGGGTAAGACATTGCTGGCTTTAGCGGCAGCTTTAGGTAAGTTGACTGATTATAAGCAAGTATTGCTGGCACGTCCGGTGGTGGCGTTGTCCAACAAAGATATCGGTTTCCTTCCGGGAGATGCACAGGAAAAAGTTGCTCCATATATGCAACCGCTGTTTGACAATCTGAATGTGATCAAACGTCAGTTTGCCGCTAACTCGACCGAAGTGAAACGTATCGAAGATATGCAGAAGAGCGAGCAACTGGTGATTGAAGCGCTGGCATTTATCCGCGGGCGTAGTTTGAGTGAAATGTACTGTATCATTGACGAAGCGCAGAACCTGACCCCGAATGAAATAAAAACGATCATTACCCGTGCGGGCGAAGGCACGAAGATGGTGTTTACGGGAGATATCCAGCAGATTGACCAGCCGTATCTGGATAGTCAGTCTAATGGTCTTGTATATATGATCGACCGTATGAAAGACCAGAATATCTTTGCACATGTCAATCTGGTGAAAGGCGAACGCAGTCAGTTGAGTGAGTTGGCCAGTAATCTGTTATAAATAATAAAGAACTAAAAAAAAGAAGAATGAAGAATTACCGGTAGTATAAATGCGCCGGCAGATTCTTCATTCTTCTTTTTTATTCTTTGTTTCTAGTTCTTCATTCTTAATTTTCTTTCTTACCGAAATATTTAAGGAATTGTGTACGTTCGAACGTATTGATGCCTTGAACGTCTTTAATATTCAGTTTTCCTTTGAACTGAGCGATGCTTTCGAAACCTTTCCGTTCCATCCATGCAGATAAGAAGCGGGTGGATTCTCCGATGAATGCGTTCGTGTTCTGATAGACAGCGCTGCAAACTTCTACGGCAGTAGCTCCGGCAAGGATTGCTTTTACTACTGCTTCCGGATTGGCAACACCACCGGAGGCTGCATAATCGATTTTGTCTACCACTGAGGATGCGATTCCAATCCAGCGGAGAGGAGTGGCAAGATCGGCGGAAGTGCTGAATACTGCACCGGATATTTGTTCCATATTCTCAATATTGATATCCGGCTGGTAGAAACGGTTGAAAAGAACCACCGCAGCTGCTCCGTTAGCGTACAGCTGATCGATCAGAGCTACGGGATTTGTCAGATTGTCCCCCAGTTTCATAATCACCGGAATGCTTACCGTCCGTTTGATATGACGCAGGATGTCGATATGACGCTGCTCAAATGAACCGTACGTATATTGTACATCCGATTGCAATGCCAGAATATTGATTTCCAGTGCATCGGCACCGGCTTCCTGTATCTGTTTGGCAAAGTCTATCCATTCCGCATCCGAATAGCAGTTGATGCTGGCTATGATGGGGATGTTACACTCTTTTTTGCTTTCCTTGATTAAGGTGAGATATTCAGCTAATTTATGTTCACGGATATATTCTTCCAGATAATCGCTTGCTTCCGGATAAAAAGCGGGATCTTTCAGTTGATCCGCTTCCAGCATGATTTGCTCCTCAAACAGAGATTTCAGTACGATGGCACCTGCACCTGCTTCTGCCAGTCTCTTATTTTTGCCGGCACTGTTGGTCAGTCCCGAACTACTGATAATGATTGGGTTTCTGAGAGAAAGCCCTGCGAAAGTAGTTTTTAAATCGGTCATAATTATATCTTTTTAAAGTAGTTGGCTACTGATTAATAGTTTCTTTCTCCGAATATTTTGCTTCCTACCCGTACCAGAGTGCTTCCTGCGGCGATTGCTTCGTGATAGTCATGTGACATACCCATCGACAATTCACGGAAAGTAAAGGTTTCGGCAAACCAGTTTGCTTTTATTTCCTGAAAGAGCCTATTCAGTAAACAAAATTCCCGGTTAATTTGTTCAACATCATCGGTGTTGCTTGCCATTCCCATCAATCCGCAGATGCGTACGTGAGACAGTTCTTTCCATTCGCCGGCATGCAGCATATCCTTGCATTCTTCGGGGCTGAAACCGAATTTGGTCTCTTCCTGTGCAACGTGAATCTGTAACAGACAGTTCACGATACGTCCCGCTTTGGCAGCTTGCTTGTTGACTTCCGTCAGCAGTTTGTACGTATCGATTCCATGTATCATCGCTACGTAGGGGATCATGTATTTGATCTTGTTTGTCTGCAAGTGCCCGATAAAATGCCATTCGATGTCTTTCGGCAACGTTTCGTATTTAGCTGTCATTTCCTGCACTTTGCTTTCTCCGAAAATACGCTGTCCCGCCTGATAAGCCTCTTCTATCGCTTCGTTGGGATGGAATTTTGAGACAGCAACCAGCCGGACTCCTTGTGGGAGTTCGGCCAGCACTTGCTTAAGATTGTCAGCAATACTCATGGTTACTTATGCTTTTGACGGATCAAACTCCGGTTTGTCATTCGGTCCGGCACTGTAAGGATATACATCCATCAACGGGGTCTCGGATACCATACCGATCTGGTAGTCGGCCATCGTTCCTTTCATGCCTTCATCCAGCTTCTTCACTGCGTCGCGCAAGTCGGCAGCCTGAACCAGCACTTGGGTAGAAGTCTTTTTCTCCGCACCGCTTTTTTCGTCAAGGGTGATAAAGATCAGTTTGCACTTAAACCAGCGGTCGGCACTTTCCTCGTCGCTGGGGAAAAGTTCGCTATAGTTGGCACGTTTAATGTCCGATACTGTAAATTCTCCTGTTATAAATGGAGTCATCTCCTCAATAATACGTGCTTCTGCTTCTGTAAAGCTGAGTGCATCTACCAGATAAGGTTCAGTCACTTTTTTCTGCATTCCGTTTTCCATTGTTTTCTCGTAACGGATTTTGCACTCAAACCAAGTATGCATTGCCATAATTTTTCTTCTTTTTTAGTTTATTGATTCGTGTAAATTGCCTACAAAGATAAACAAAATACGAAGTAACTGCCGAAAGATTTTTATTTTCTTTTATGCAGATTCCTCAATTCGAACGAAAGCATGACGCGGAAAAGTCCGATGATGAAGAAAGTAAAGGAAATCATGTAGACCACGTACAATGCACCTACTGCCGGTTGCCACAATATGATGAGAGCACAGATGATGGCGAGGATACCGAAGGCCATATACCAGCCCCAGTCACGGGTGCCGTAACGTTTGAGGTCGATGGAATAGCCGGTAGAGGAAAAGCCCCGAAACATAAGCCAGAAGGCGATGATAAACGGAATCACTTCCATGCTGACCATCGGATAGGCAATCAGATAAATACCTAAGATAAGGTCGATAATTCCTCCTACCAGATACCAGCCCCAACTCGGTACACCCTTGCGGTTGCTGAGGGAGAATATAATTTCGAGAATACCGCTTATCAGCATCGATATGCTGAAAACAATGCTCAGTGCCACGTAGCTGCTGAGAGGTGAGAACATAAGCCAAAGGGCGACAATAATATACACGATTCCTAACAGGAGAGAGGTCCACCAGTTTTTTACTGAATGTTTGATCTCATTGAAAACAGTTTCCATACGTTCTTTAATTTTAAATGAATACTCTGTGGATTTGTGGAGGAATAACAAATTGATTTTAGAAAAGGTTTTCGTGTGAACATATTCCGGGGATAAGTTGTTTTTATTATAAAGTAATTTTAAAATGTAAATGCAATATGGCAACAACAAATTTCAAAGGACAACCGGTGAAACTGATCGGTGAATTTATACAAGTAGGTAAAGTCGCTCCTGACTTTGAGTTAGTAAAAACAGATTTGTCTTCTTTCTCCCTGAAAGACCTGAACGGCAAAAATGTGATTCTAAATATTTTTCCAAGCCTGGATACCAGTGTCTGTGCAACCTCGGTACGCAAATTTAATAAAATGGGAGCAGGCCTGAAAGATACGGTAGTATTGGCTATCTCCAAAGACCTTCCTTTTGCCCACGCACGTTTCTGTACGACGGAAGGCATCGAAAACGTAATTCCATTGTCAGATTTCCGTTTCTCTGATTTTGACGAGAGCTACGGACTGCGTATGGCAGACGGACCGTTGGCAGGCTTACTAGCACGTGCAGTAGTCGTAATCGGCAAAGACGGCAAAGTAGCATATACGGAACTTGTTCCGGAGATTACTCAGGAACCTGACTATGAGAAGGCATTGGCGGCAGTTAAAGAATAGGTAATAAGTATTAGGTATTAAGTAATAAGTATTAGGTAATAAGTATTAGCCGAAGTCGCTTATTTCATTATTGGCATTAATTATGCGGAGTATTACTTAATACTTATTACTTAATACCTATTACCTATTACTTTACATTAAACCTTAACCACATGGACAAAATTCGATTTTTCTTCATCGCCCTGTTAGGTATGGGCGCTGCACACTTGTCGGCTCAAACGGCCGATAGTACACAAACTTCTCCCTGGACAACGGAAGGTTTTGCCGGACTCAAACTGACGCAGGTTAGTTTGACCAACTGGTCTGCTGGAGGTGACAATTCTGTCGCTTTTGACTTGCAAGGTACTTATCAGGCTAACTATAAAAAGGGAAAGCATATATGGAACAACCGTCTTGAACTGGCTTATGGCTTGAATAAGACAGGTGAGGACGGCATGAGAAAGGCCAATGATAAAATATATATGAATACCAACTATGGGTATTCTATCGCCAAACACTGGTATGCAAGTGCATTTACCACTTTTCAGACACAATTCTCGCCCGGATACGACTATTCAGTCAATAAGGATATCGCTATCTCCGAGTTTATGTCTCCGGCATATCTGACTACCGGTTTGGGATTCACATATGATCCGGGAAAGATTTTCACGGTTGTATTGTCTCCTGCCTCCTGGCGCGGCACCTTTGTTCTAAATGACCGTTTGTCTGATGAAGGCGCTTTTGGTGTCGATCCCGGCAAACATCTTTTGTCAAGCTTCGGTGCTAATCTGAAAGGAGAGGTGAAATATGAATTCTTAAAGAACATGACTGTATATTCCCGTCTGGACTTGTACTCTGACTATTTGCATAAACCTCAGAATATTGATGTGAACTGGGAAGTGCAGATTAATATGGCAATCAACAAATGGTTCTCTACTACGCTGACCACCAATATGGTCTATGACGATGATATCAAAATAGTTCAGAAAGACGGCAGCAAAGGATCACGCCTGCAATTCAAAGAAGTACTGGGCGTAGGAGTGCAGTTTAATTTTTAAGTAATAAGTAATAGGTATTAGGTAATAAGTATTAGGTATTAACCGAAGCTGCTGTGTTATCAGCTTATCATCACGTTTAATACTTAATACTTATTACCTAATACTTATTATTTATTTCTCTTCATTCCTTTATAAACCAGGAAGCCCACGATGAATATTCCGATTGCGATGAAGCAATAGCCGATTTCGTGGCTGTATTCTGTTACTTTGGCAATCAGTTGTTCTTCGCTTTCGATGCCGGGCACTGTCGAGAGGTAATACCCGATTATGGCGAGGATTGTATTCCATAATCCGGCTCCGATAGTGGTATACAACAGGAAGGTGTGCATTTTCATGCGGGCAAGTCCTGCCGGTATGGAAATCAGTTGGCGAATTGCCGGAATCAATCGGCCGATGAAGGTGGAAAGTGCGCCATGCTTGTCGAAATAAGATTCGGCATGTTGTACTTTGGCTTCGTCGATCAGACACATGTGCCCGATGCGGCTGTTGGCAAATTTATAAATAATGGGACGTCCCAGCCATTTGGCCAGATAATAGTTGATTAATGCGCCGATATCTGCACCGATAGTGGCAAATAAGACTACCAAGTAAATATTAAGCTCGTCATTGACAGCTGCTTTGTATGCTGCCGGCGGGATGATCACTTCCGATGGGAAAGGGATGAAGGAGCTTTCTATAGTCATTAATAAAGTGATTGTCCAATAATTCAGATGTTCGAGACACCACTGGATAAAAGCTACTGATTCCATGTGTTTTTGGGCTAAAGTTTATTAATATGATTATTTATTTCCTTTCTCTTTCTTCATGCGCTTCCAGACTTCTTTGAGCATTTGTTCGCCTTCCTCCGTTTGGTTAGGTCTGGATAGCAGATCCAGAATGATGTCCTCGCTGATCGGATGGGCACTTTCACTGTTGTACTTGAAGAAGTCGTCTATCTCGTTATGCATCAGACTGAGAATACTCAGTTTCTCTGTGACGTCTGCATAGTTGGGATCAATCCGGTATGACTCTTCAAAACAGAGTTTGGCTTGATATAAGTACTCTGCGTCCGAATAGGCCGAAGCTACCAAATACCACATTTCTGCACTCGGTTCCATCACCAGTGCTTTGTCAAAAGCCTTGACTGCCTTTTTTTTCTGACCTTCCTTCATGTAGAGTTTACCTTCTGTCAGATGGATACCGGGATCATCCGGCTGGATCTTTTTGGCTTTTTTACATAACAGATGCGCTTCCTCATGCTTGCCTAGTTGGGAGGCGGCTACAGCTTTGTTGGTATAAGTATCTATCAATAGAGGAGAGTTGCCGGCTCCGTCTGCTACAAAACGGTCGATGACACGTTGGTAGCAATCGTCTGCTTCTTGCCATGCTCCTTTGTTGGAATATGCCATCCCCAAAAACATGTAACCCATTTCGGGAGGAAAGGCTTTGTATTCTATCGCCTTTGTATAATTCTCAATGGCGGCATCCGAATTGTTCAGATAGAAATAGCAATGTCCGCGGTAAGCGTAGGCTTCTCCAAACGTCTCGTCGGCAGCCAGTGCAAAGTCACAGGCTTCGATTGCTTTTTCACTGTCTTCAGCTGCAAAGCGGCATTTGGCAAGTCCCACCCAGTAACTGGCATTGTAGGGATCCATATCAATCAGTTGATTGTAATAGGTCGATGCGGCTTCGAGTTCATTGGTGCCTGCGAGATAGTCTGCCATGACAGCTATGAAATCTTCTTTTTTACCGAATCGGGGGGTACCTTTATCCAACCATTCCTTGGCGGCTTCGGGGTATCCCATATCCATATAGAGATAGATGATGTTAATAATTGTTTCCAGTTCATCCGTATCTTCTATGGTATCTAATGTGCTTCGGGCTGCTTCCAGTTGTCCTTCGTTCAGCAGAAGTTCCGCTTTCAGCATTTTTACATCAGTAATATAATCATCTGTGATGCTTTCTGCAACTTTTTTCGCCAGAGGTATTTTACCGGTATCAAGATAAAGATAGGCCTGCTCTACCAGTAGATCTGTGCTGTCGGGATGCAGGTGGAGGCCGTAAGTTATGACCTCTTGCGCTTCGTCGAATTTCCGTTCGGCAGCGTATCGGTCAGCAATGTCGGCTAGTTGGTCTCCGTCCAGATAGAGTTGTCGGTTTTCTGCTTTTGCCGTTTCATATTGAGCGATTAACTCGTTTAGTTCTTTATTTGCGGACGGTGAATTTTTTCTCCCCATTCTGATTTATTTTGATTTGAATAAAGCAGCGCTAAAAAGATGTTTAGGCACGGATTACACAGATTGAAGCGGCTTGTAAGTTACGTGAACTCTTTAAATCCGTGCAATCCGTGTAATCCGTGCCTGAATAATATCATAGATTTATTCCTTATTCGGCTTTTGGCACTGCCTTTTTATGTTTAAGTAGCCTGTGAAGGCTGAATTTTATTTATTGATTTTGCCCCAGGTATCCTTTAATCCTACCGTGCGGTTGAATACAAGTTTCTCCGGAGTCGAGTCTTTGTCGATATTGAAATAACCGATGCGTTGGAATTGCAGGTATGAGAGCACAGGCAAGGTTGCCGCAAACTTCTCGATATAGCAATTCGGCAGAACTTTCAAAGAATCCGGATTGATGATTTCCTTCATTGCTTCCAGAGCTTCGCAGTTCTTTGCTTCACGGATGGCAGCCAGTTCGTCGCGTGGGTTTTCTACTTTCCACAGACGGTCGTAGAGGCGTACTTCTGCTTGCAGGCAGTGGTTGCAGCTTACCCAGTGGAGCGTACCTTTCACTTTGCGGTTGGCATCCGGCATACCGCTGCGGGTGTTCGCGTCATATTCACAATATACTTCTGTGATTACGCCGTTCTCATCCTTCTTGCATCCGGTACATTTTACGATGTAAGCGTTTTTGAGGCGTACTTCCTGTCCCGGAGTCATGCGGAAATATTTCTTGGGCGCGTCTTCCATAAAGTCTTCGCGTTCCATCCATAATTCACGGCTGAACTCGATCATGTGGCTTCCTGCTTCCGGATCTTCCGGATTGTTGATAGCTTCCAGTTCCTCCACTTGTCCTTCCGGATAGTTGGTGATGATGAGTTTCACTGGGTTGATGACAGCAGATACGCGGGTAGCACGGCTGTTCAGATCGTCACGTACGGAACTTTCCAGCAATGCGATATCGTTCAGGGCATCGTAAGTCGTATAACCGATTTTATCGATAAATTTATGAATAGATTCCGGAGAATAACCACGACGGCGGAAGCCGCAGATGGTCGGCATACGGGGATCGTCCCATCCGTTCACCAATCCTTCTTTTACCAGCGTCAGCAGGTTGCGTTTGCTCATCAGCGTGTAGCTCAGGTTCAGCTTGTTGAACTCAGTCTGACGGGGACGGTTGTCGTTCAGATCCTTACCTTCTTTCAGCCAGTCGATGAAGAGATCATAGAGCGGACGGTGTACCACAAATTCGAGCGTACACAGAGAGTGGGTTACTCCTTCAAAGAAGTCACTCTGTCCGTGGGCGAAGTCGTACATCGGATAAGCCTTCCAGGTAGTACCTGTGCGGTGGTGCGGATGCTTCACGACACGATAGATGATCGGGTCGCGGAAGTGCATATTAGGATTGGCCATGTCGATTTTGGCACGGAGCACCATAGCGCCTTCTTCTATCTCACCGCTGTTCATCTTCTTGAAGAGTTCCAGGCTTTCTTCGATTGGGCGGTCACGGTACGGGCTGTTCACACCTGCTTGCGTGGGAGTACCTTTTTGCTGGGCAATCTGTTCGGCAGTTTGCTCGTCGATATATGCTTTTCCTTCCTCGATGAGGCGGATGGCGAAGTCCCATAATTGCTGGAAATAGTCGGAAGCGTAGTATTCGTTTCCCCATTGGTAGCCAAGCCATTGAATATCTTCTTTGATGGCTTCTACGTATTCCACGTCCTCTTTGGTCGGGTTTGTGTCGTCGAAACGAAGGTTACATACACCGCCATGTCTGGCAGCGATGCCGAAATCAAGGCAAATAGCTTTGGCATGACCGATGTGAAGGTATCCGTTCGGCTCGGGCGGGAAGCGGGTCTGCACTTTTCCACCATTTTTACCTTCCTTCAAATCCTTCTCTACTGCCTGTTCAATAAAGTTCAGGCTTTTCTTATCGCCTGTGTCTTCGTTTTTAATATCTGTCATAACGTTAAAATGTTAACTCTATTTATAGGCTACAAAAGTAGGACATTTTTTTTATTTTACTGGAATATAACCGCTCTTTTTTATAATCTCCTGTCCTTCGGGCGAAAGAATGAAGTTGATCAGAGGAGCTACCTGCTCTTTGTTCTTCACATTATAATAGTAATAAAGGGGGCGGACAATGGGATAAGTTTTGTTCGTTGCGTTCTCCACTGTCGGGGCGGCGTAGTGGCTTCCGTCATATGAAACGGAAAGCGTTTTGGTGCGGGGAGATACGTATGCCAGCCCGACGTACCCGATGGCTCCCTTCGTCTGGCTGACGGACTGGATGATAGCACCTGTGGCGGGCATGGAAAGGCTGCCTGCCATATAGTTCTTGTTTTTCAGCACGTTTTCCTTGAAGAATTCGTAAGTTCCCGAAGAGGTTTCGCGGGAATAGACAACTATTTTGCGGTCGTCTCCGCCCACTTGCTTCCAGTTGGTGATTTTTCCGCGGAAGATATCTTCCAGCTGCTGGCGGGTGAGCTGTTTCACCGGATTGGAAGGGTGCACCACTACGGCAAGGGCGTCGTAGGCTACGATCACCTCGTCCACCTCTTGTCCGGCTTCTTTGGTTTTCATCTTTTCGCTGAATTTGATCGGACGGGAAGCCATGGCAATATCCGTCGTATTATCCATCAGTGCGGAGATGCCGACCCCGGTGCCTCCTCCGGTGACAGTGACCCGCGCATCCGGATGCTGATTCATAAATCGCTCTGCTGTTTGTTGGGCAACAGGCAATACGGTGTCGCTGCCTTTGATACGCTGTGCGTTGGCGCTGAGAGACAGAAGGGAAAGGGCGATTAATAAATTTCTTCTCACTTTCATAATTATTCTTTTTATTGTTGGTGCAAATAAAACAATCACATATTACATTTTTGTTTCAGATAAGGGAGAAATAATGTTTGTAACACAAATGTAACAGCATTGAAATACTTCCTTCAAACGTTAGTCACACCTCCTTAATAAGGAGTTGCTTTCTTTGCATCAGAAAACCAATAGGTATGAAGAAGATTTTTGAGAAAATAATAGAAGGAATTCTGACTTGTAGCGGTTTCGTAACAAGTATTACAATCCTGCTGATCGTGCTTTTCCTGTTTACGGAGGCTTTCGGGCTGTTCAATAGCAAGGTGATTGAAGAAGGGTACGTGTTGGCTTTGAACAAAGGCAATAAGGTAAATACGCTGAGTCCTGCTCAGATAAAGGACGTTTTCGACGAGGAGATAACGAACTGGAAAGAACTCGGTGGGGAGGATCTCCCTATCCGGGTTTTTCGTTTGGAAGACATCACGGAGTATTATACGGAGGAAGAACTGGGTCCGGCTTACGAGTATGCCGGCGAAAGAATCACGCAGTTGGTGGAGAATACGCCCGGTATCGTGGCTTTTGTCCCGCAGAAATTTATAGTGCAGCCCGATGCAGTGCATTTTATTAAGGATAATACCATTTCGGTAAAGGATGTCTTTGCGGGTGCCGAATGGTTTCCGACAGCGACTCCTGCCGCCTTATTCGGATTTCTGCCGTTGATAGCGGGTACCTTGTGGGTGAGTCTGTTCGCTATACTTTTTGCACTTCCGTTCGGGCTTTCGGTATCTATCTATATGTCTGAGGTCGCCAATCCGAAGGTGCGTAACTGGCTGAAACCAATTATTGAGCTGCTGAGTGGTATTCCTTCGGTGGTTTATGGTTTTTTCGGCCTGATCGTCATCGTTCCGCTGATTCAGAAATTCTTTGATCTGCCGGTAGGGGAGAGCGGTTTGGCGGGAAGTATCATCCTGGCTATCATGGCGCTGCCTACTATCATAACAGTTACCGAAGATGCCATGCGCAATTGTCCGCGTTCGATGCGGGAAGCAAGTCTGGCGCTGGGAGCTTCGCAGTGGCAGACCATATATAAGGTCGTGATTCCCTATTCGATCTCCGGAATCACTTCCGGTGTGGTGTTGGGCATCGGACGCGCTATCGGAGAGACGATGGCAGTATTGATGGTAACGGGTAATGCCGCAGTGATACCGACAACGATTCTCGAACCGCTCCGCACGATTCCGGCAACGATTGCGGCGGAACTGGGAGAAGCTCCGGCAGGAGGACCGCACTACGAAGTGTTGTTCCTGTTGGGTGTCGTACTGTTCTTTATAACATTAATCATCAACTTTAGCGTGGAGTATATCTCTTCTAAAGGAATAAAACGTAGCAAGTGATATGGAAATACGAAGTAATAATAAAGCGAAACACCGTTCTCAGAGGCTGGCTTTCGGAATTTTCCGGTTGTTGAGTCTCTGCATAGTGTTGATTTTGTTTGCGATTCTCGGTTTCATTATATATAAGGGAGCGGGCGCTATCAGTTGGGAGTTCATCACTTCGGCACCTACGGACGGGATGACCGGCGGAGGTATCTGGCCGGCTATTGTCGGTACTTTCTATCTGATGGTTGGCAGTGCGCTTTTCGCTTTTCCAGTGGGAGTGATGAGTGGAATCTATATGAATGAATATGCTCCGAAAGGGAAGCTGGTACGTTTTATACGAGTGATGACGAACAATCTGAGCGGTATTCCTTCTATCGTTTTCGGTCTGTTCGGTATGGCGCTGTTTGTCAATTATATGGGCTTTGGTGACAGTATTCTGGCGGGTTCTTTGACGTTAGGTTTACTTTGCGTACCTTTGGTTATTCGTACTACGGAGGAGGCATTGAAAGCGATTCCCGACAGTATGCGTGAAGGAAGCAGGGCATTGGGGGCTACCAGATTGCAGACGATCTGGCATGTGATTCTTCCGATGGGGATGCCGAACATCATTACAGGATTAATCCTTGCTTTGGGACGTGTTTCAGGTGAGACGGCGCCGATTCTGTTTACCTGTGCCGCTTACTTCCTGCCACAGTTGCCGACGAGCATTCTGGACCAGTGTATGGCGCTGCCGTATCACTTGTATGTGATTTCGACCAGCGGAACGGATATGGAAGCGCAGTTGCCGTTGGCTTATGGTACGGCTTTGGTACTGATTGTGATTATCCTTCTGGTTAATCTGCTGGCAAATGCATTGAGAAAATATTTCGAGAAAAGAGTAAAAACGAATTGATAAGTATATGGATACAATAAAAATAGATGCGCGTGATGTAAACTTCTGGTATGGTGATTTTCATGCCTTGAAAGGGATCAGCATGGAGATTGAAGAAAAGTCTGTAGTTGCCTTTATCGGACCGTCGGGATGTGGTAAATCGACTTTCCTTCGTCTTTTCAACCGGATGAACGACTTGATTCCCGCTACCCGTCTGGAAGGTGAAATCCGGATTGACGGGCATAATATTTATGCCAAAGGGGTGGAAGTGGACGAGCTTCGCAAGAATGTGGGCATGGTTTTCCAACGCCCTAACCCTTTCCCGAAAAGCATATTCGAGAATGTCGCTTACGGGCTTCGCGTCAATGGAGTGAAAGATAACGCTTTCATCCGTCAGCGGGTAGAAGAGACGCTGAAAGGGGCTGCGCTTTGGGATGAGGTGAAAGATAAACTGAAAGAGTCTGCCTATGCTTTATCCGGCGGACAGCAGCAACGTCTCTGTATTGCCCGTGCCATGGCGGTATCTCCTTCGGTACTGTTGATGGATGAACCGGCTTCTGCGCTCGATCCTATTTCTACAGCCAAAGTAGAGGAACTGATTCATGAACTGAAGAAGGACTATACAATCGTGATCGTAACTCACAATATGCAGCAGGCAGCACGTGTCAGTGACAAGACGGCTTTCTTCTACTTGGGAGAGATGGTAGAGTATGGTGATACGAAAAGGATATTCACCAACCCTGAGAAAGAGGCTACCCAGAATTATATCACAGGACGTTTCGGCTAAGCGCCACCGGAGTGTTTGTGAAAAACGAGAATATTAATCATTTATATATAAATAGACTATGGTAAAGTTTATAGAATCGGAACTCATTCTATTGAAGAAAGAAGTGGATGAAATGTGGACACTGGTGTACAATCAGCTTGACCGTGCAGGGGAAGCAGTCATGACACTTGACAAGGAACTGGCACAACAGGTAATGGTTCGCGAACGTCGGGTGAATGCCTTTGAACTGAAGATCGACAGTGATATAGAGGATATCATTGCGTTGTACAATCCGGTGGCGATTGATCTCCGATTTGTGCTGGCAATGCTGAAAATCAATACAAATCTGGAACGTCTGGGAGACTTTGCAGAAGGGATAGCCCGTTTCGTTATTCGCTGTAAAGAACCGGTGCTGGACGCCGATTTGCTGGCTCGTCTGCGTTTGGGAGAGATGCAGGCAGAGGTATTGTCCATGCTGGAACTGGCAAAACGTGCCTTGAACGAAGAGAATATTGAAATGGCAACGGCGGTATTCGGCAAAGATAACTTGCTGGATGATATCAATGCGGAAGCCACAGGCATCCTGGCAGATTATATCCGTGAACATCCGGAGACGGCGCATACTTGTGTTGACTTGGTTGGCGTGTTCCGCAAACTGGAGCGTTCGGGCGACCATATTACTAATATAGCCGAAGAAATAGTCTTCTTTATTGATGCGAAAGTCTTAAAACATAGCGGAAAAGTGGACGAAAACTACCCGAAATCGTAATTTTTTGCATGTTTTTAAACAAAAATTAGGGCTACTTAGAAAATAATCCTATATTTGTCCCTTGTAACGGACAAGTTATGGGCGGTTTTGCGTCAAATGATAATAAATCCAAAGAAATTTCAAAAAGATGTTATATGACATGTTTTATAATTTGGAGAGTATCAGTAAAAGCGACTATATTTGCACCGTTATCCTGAAAACAATCTTTTTACCTTAAAAAAAAACTAATACCTATTGAAAACTGAAAAATGGAGCTTTGTGAAAAGCCCCATTTTTTTTTGCTCTTATTGATGATAGTAAATTGGCGTTCTACAATACTGTGAGAGAGGA
Source organism: uncultured Bacteroides sp. (assembly GCA_947646015.1). Lineage (GTDB taxonomy): Bacteria > Bacteroidota > Bacteroidia > Bacteroidales > Bacteroidaceae > Bacteroides. The sequence continues at coordinate 18,466 of CANSEY010000040.1, forward strand.
TTCTTCTTGATATTTTGTTAGCTAAAGCCTTGTAAGCACAAAATTGAAGTACGAGTTTGAATTACGAAATTGAAGCACAGAAATGAATAACAAGGCTCAAACGGGACAGATTTTTTTTAATGAAGTACAGGCTAAGTTTAATTTGAGAGAACCCAAATCAAACAAGCCTACTAATATCTATTTGGTATGCAGGATAGATAGGAAGCAAATAAGACTTTCTACGGGTGTTAAGGTATATCCAGAACATTGGAATGTGAAGAAGCAAGAGGCTTATATCAGTTGTAGGTTAAGTGAACTTGATAATCTCAATAATACTATTGTTAACACGAAAATAATTGAGATTAAAAATCGCTTTCTGCAATATAAGCGTTATCTTTGTGACAATCCCAACGAAATCGGAAATAGTGTTAAGATATTAAAGAAGTTTATATACAAAGATACTATGGAGAAAGAAAAGCAAAATATAAATGCAGTACATTGGTTACGTAATACATTAGCTTTAGATAGAACTATAAAAGATAGTACAAGAGCTGATTATGTGAAACAAATAAAGTTCTTTGAAGCTTTTCTGAATGAAGTAGGTAAATATCCTATTAGTTTTAGTGATATAAATTTACCATTGATAAAGGATTATGAATCTTATCTTTTTAATAAGGAAGTTGGTAAAGGTAAAACAACGAAAACTACTACGGTTGGTAATAAGGTAGAGAAGATAATATGTATTCTTAAAAGAGCAGAGCAGCAAGGCATGATTGATATTCACGAATCCAAACTGGACAAGTATAAAAAGCCCCAAAGTAGACAAGGTGATGAAAATGAGATTTATTTAACGGAAGATGAAATAGATAAAATATATGCTTTGCGCTTAACAGGAAGGGAAGAAGAAGTGAGAGATTTGTTTGTATTACAATGTTGGATAGGGCAACGCTTCTCTGATACGCAAGCAATTAATGAGGGGATTATAAAGGAAGCGCCTAATGGTAAAGGGAAAGTAATAGAAATTGTGCAAGAAAAGAAAACGCATAGAGTATCAATTCCTCTTTTACCTGTTGCTATAGATATTCTGAATAAGTATAAAAATGGTTTTCCTATTTATACCAATCAAACAGCTTTGAACTATTTAAAGAACATAGGTGAAAAAGCAGGTATAACAAGATTACATAATGTAACAGAGGATAGGGGAGGAGAAGTTGTTACAACACAAGTGAAAGCATACGAACTAATAGGAACGCATACAGCAAGACGTTCCTTTATCTGTAATATGCTAAAACATGGCTATGATAGTCATATTATAATGAAGATAACAGGACATAATGATGCAAAGTCTTTTAAGAAATATGTAAGATTAACCTCTGAGGATGCCGCTTTACTAATGTTGGAAACAGAATCTACAAAAGTAAGGCAATCTGATAAAGTACCTACTACTATTAGTCAAGAAGGTAACAAAGAAGCCATTAATATTTTAAAACAGTATCAAAATACTATAAATGGTATTACGTTCGATACTCTGTTAGACACTCAATTTTTTGCGTCTAAAATCAATAAGGCTGCTGAACTACAATCACAGGTAGGTCATTTGAAAAATGGGAAACTGTGTAGTTATGACAATGAAATCACGTCTCTTATAAGCGAGATAGAAAAATTCTCCCAATCTTCCACTTCTGATTCTGATGTGGCAAAACAATATGTGAAACAGTTATCTGTTGGGAAGCAATCAGACTTGCATGACAGTTTTAGAGAAATGATTATCGAGTGCGTTAAAATTGGTATCAGTAAGGATGCAATTATGCAGTTTGTCAATAAGGCTTTGGAAATAAGCTTGTTAGATAAGGAAAGATTCACCAATATAAAAGAAATCACTACAGCCTTATTGGATAAAAGGAATCAGGGCTGACAAGCTTTTTAGGAAATCAAGGCTTCTGGTAAGCCTGAACATCATATTCTCCCCGAACAGCTACGGCTGTAAGGAGGTATGGTAAAATCTCATTAACTGACGTTAACAGACAATCTATATTCGTACAATAATCCGGACGAAATCAACCATAATGGATTGTAGAATTTGGATGTTATCAGTAAAATGGTTTATCTTTGCAGCAGTTAAATGATTAACTCATATTGTTGATGAGTAAGCATTGAACAACCCGCTCTTTGACATCATGTACAATTCGACCCCAGCACCTCGGTGCTTTAAGCTATCGCTTTTTGCTTGGAAGTGATAAGCTGTGGCAATTAGTTCATAATTGTTAATATTATTAATTAGGCAATTCTCGGATTGCCGGGTATATATGAAGGTGTAAGTATGCCCGCTCTTATATACCGCCCGCTTAATAAATTTAATAATATTAAAGTTTATGAAATATGTAAATATTGGGAGACAAGAAGCTCCCAAGTGGTACTTTGTTGCCACGATAAACTTGAACGGCGAAGAACAGGAAATCATTCCTGCCTTCACCGATTATTCTCTCAAACGTAAAAACTTTGAGAAGGACAAAGTGTTTAAAGCTATAGATAAGAGCAAGCTCTTGCCGACTGTATTTTGCTTCTGTGATGCAAAACCATTCTACGCAGAGAATGTTCCTCTATACGATTACGTAGGTAGTAAAATCGAAAATCTTCCCGATAATGCTCCGGCCGTAATGGTCTATCTGGATAAAGCCGAGAATGTTAACTTGCTCGGTTTGACGGATGAGCCACTGCAAGCTGAATTAGTGGAATGTGATAGCGTTGCTGACGCTTATCACAGAGTAGCAACAACTGCATATCTCTCCCAATGTCCTTCAAAGGATGAGTGGATAGGATATGCCGGAATTGTAACGGGAGATGAATTATTTCTGAATATCCGCAAGTTCGGCATAATGTACTCTATGTCCGGTACTGCCGTACAGGGATATTTTGGTATAAGCACTACTGTTTCTTTATTACAAAGCAAAGCCCTTGCTATGAGTTCTTCTCTTTTTAAAGAAGAATATAGAACTTATGCGCAGGCAGAGCAATTGATGAAGGCAACAGTACAAGCCTTTGGCGTGAAAGCTGCAAAACAGACCAGATATATTAAGGCCATTAATTATGGTATCTCGGAATATGGTTTTGATACAGTCTGTGATGTATTAAACAGCATCGAAGCAACAGAGAAGTTGCGGATTGAAGCAGCTAAGTGCGAAGATAAAATTAGCTGTATTCAGCACTTAATCATCGAGCGAGTTATTGAGATGCGTAACGCTCAACAGCAATAAGAATAACCGGATTGTACATGATACATAAAAATAAGAGGCTGTCTCAAATTGATTTTGAGTTCAGCCTCTTTCTGTTTGTTTACAATATTCCTCGAATCTCAAAGCCATTCTTCCGGCCGTTGGCGGTCGGTATCTTGACGGGATGAATCTCAAAGAATTCATTGAGGTCGGTCGCCTTCAGTGACTTGTCAATGCCTAGCCTGTCATATACATCATGTAAGGTTTGCTGAATATCAGTAGTTAATATTCTGTCTCCGATATGAATAATGCCGTGTAATTCATGACGAATCTTATTTTTGGTTTTCATGATATGGATTTCATTGAGCAGTTTCTTCTCCTTATAATTCAGAGCTTTAATCCTGTCAGCCCCCAAAGCCTCATAATAATACCTCAATTCTGGATATTTGCTTTCCAGTGTTGACATTGCGAGATTGACAATCAGCCCTTGCTTGGCACGATATTCACAGTATGCCTGCATCCTGTCTACAAATGGCTCCTTTTTGATTAGATGTTTCAACTGTTCTTGGTAAACGGCATAAGTTTGATTCTCACTGACATCGAAACTACTATCTTGGAGCAGTTTCTTTACAATTACCCCATTCTGATAATTGAACTTCTGGACATCAAAACAGTATTGCTCATTTACATAGGCTAAACGGTTGAAAACAAATTCTCCTTTCTGTTCATCGTACATTGTATATGAATCCTGATATTTTACATTGTCGGGGATTCTCCTAAAATCCTTGATACGTTTGGCTCTCAATGCTTCACCGGCATTGTTGTTGTCTCTAATCTCGTCAAGTGTCACATTGACCTTCCGGCACAGATGCTCATTGAATGTCTCCTGCTCTACCTCCTCTGCATTGACATTGTAAACGAAGGTGAGGAACTGCCTGAAGGGGTTGCATGCCAGACGCTGCCTGCCTGCAATCTGTACCAATTCCGTTGCTATATCAACCGCAGTGTTCGGGCGATTACAATCGCTAATGACAAAAGTTGCGGCATTGGTAGAGTAAAAATCACAGCCCGCATAAGCGGTGGAAGTACAGAAGGTGAATTTCTTGTGCGTCTCCCCCTTCAAGGGAATTCTTCCCCGTTTAAATCCTTCCCCAATCCTTGCAATCTGTCTGTCGTTATCTTCGGAGTTGCCTACAATGATATTCACTTCTTCCGGTTTGAGTTCTGTTTGTTTAATAATATTCACAATATTATTTACACTATTGAGAAATATAACACATTCTTTGGAGTAAATCCTTTCCCCATTAACATACACAGAAGGATAATTGCCATTCTGATAGTAGCGAACTATTTCCAATGCTGCATTGATAGGATTCTTTGTGCGTTCTCTATATACTCTGACAATATCCTTTTCTTCCCAGTCAAGCTGATAGTAATTCATATCCTTGAAGTGGTCAATCTGTTCCAGATATTTGTCAAGAATTGGAGTTGCCGATAAGAATGTAACATACGGGAATGACCTTGAATTATCTAAAAAGTGCAATTCTATTTCAGACTTGAAACTACTATCTGCCAACAAGCACTGGAATTCATCCACTACTACACGCCAATCTGATTTATATTTAATACAGCCAATCAATTTATACACGGAATCGTAGGAGACCAGAATCTTGGGAAGCTCCGCAGTCTGCAAATATGCCTCAATCTCTTTGGTGTCCACCCCGCCAATTACAAGCAAGGTATCAGGGTATTGTTCATGTTTGTTTTTCAACAGCTCATTGCGAGGGCTGCATATAATAGTTTTATGTTCATCTGTCAGTGCGACTGTAGTTGCTCCACAGCCGGGTATCTCTTTATTCAAAATACCATTAGGAAGTTCAAACGGTTTCCCGAATTCTTCTATGAACTTCTCCCGTTCGGTTAAATACTTGATATTTGCCGGAATTTTAATCACTTCTTTTTTCATGAGTTAAGTTAAAAGTTAATTTGACTGGAATAATCTAATCTAGTGATGTCCACTTTATGGAGGATTTTTATCTTTAGTATAAGGGAGTCATGGTAGAAATATTGGACAGTCACAAGAATAATAAAACCTGATACGCATCAGGTCGAATTATGCCCGTTCAGGGTATCTCTAACATGGAATCGGAATAATTTTGAAAATTATATTTTGGGTGTTTCCCATTGTCCTGATATTGCAAAGGTAATTAATATTCCGACAGTAAAATCATGAATTGTGGACAATCTGCAAACTTTATACTGATACTGGCATAAGTCCGTCATTCTATAGGGGAGTATATCCTAAAGACCAATAATGGCATTTGAGAGTGATATATATTACTGGAAAAGTTCCTTTTGATACCCAACCCAAAAATATAGGTACTTAAAATTCATACCCCCGCCCCTTTTATTGAGGAAGTGTTTCTATTTGGAGTTTATGCAGTGATAGAGTGAAATATTTAATTTGTCAGTGAGCGTATTAGATGTATATCGTGCATAAGCCCCTTCTATTACCCAAAATACCCCATACCAATCATTAGGAAAAAGAAAGGATAACATGAATTGCTATTCAGCCCACAAACCTTTTGAACTTCTGAAATGTGCGGACTTATCAACGATTTGTATATGTCTACATATAAAGATGCACAAAGGAAAGTGATAAGATAGAACTTCATGTCAAGCCCTCATTTTGTCCTTAAATACACTATTTACTAATCTATTATTATGCGTATGGAGAATTTAAAGATTTTATTGACGTTTGGAATAATTCTAATTGTGCCAGTAGTCTTAATGCCACAGTTCTTTATTGGATTATTAATACTGATTGTGGCTTGCTTAGCTTTCAGACAGAGGAATTTCTAATATTAACTAAATAAATTACAGATTATGGAATCAACATTACAGATTATGCCAGTACAGAGAACTAGTAGAAACTTTGGTGAATATGCAGAAGAAGCGGTAATAATTGAAGAGCCAATTATTAAGCAGAAACGACCTCTATTCATTGAAGCTAATACGATTGAAGCCAGTTTGGAGCATCTAAGGAATGATTGTATTATACCCGTATTTGCAAAGGACAACGAAGCTACATTATCTCATGTGGCTTTCATTGAAGCGGTACAGGATGCAACCAATACATTCTTTAGCGGTGAACAAATTGAATCGCCAGATATTCGTGTAAGCCATGTTATTAAGGGTCGCATTCCGGAAGCAATTCATAAGCCCGCCAATCAGTTATTAGAGAGTGACAAGACTATCTACTACGAGAGGTGCGCTTTTGTTATTGAAGTTCCTACTATCTATGAGACAGTACACGGTAACAGGCTAACACTTACTATTGGTGGTGTCAGAGCTTATAACCATACCAATCTTTATTCAAAGAAAGGTGCGGAGCGGTTTAAAGTGTTTATTGGCTTTACTTGTAAGGTTTGCACAAATCTATGTGTATCTACAGACGGTTATCTTAGTTGCTTGGAAGTTACCAATACAAGGGATTTATATCAAGCGGTATTGGAGATGTTCCACAAATACGATGCAGCCAAACACATACATTTGATGCAGTCTTTAGGCAATACCAGTATGACGGAGCATCAATTCTGCCAACTATTAGGCAGAATGAGACTTTATCAGTCATTACCGCAAGGCTATCAGAAAGATATACCTAAAATGTTGCTTACTGATACACAAGTTAACAATGTGGCTAAAGCGTATATCAATGACGAGAACTTTGGCAGCTTGGGGAATGATTTGTCTATGTGGAAGTTCTACAACTTGCTCACAGGTGCAAATAAGAGTAGCTATATAGATTCATTCTTGGATAGAGCCTATAATGCTACAGAACTTGCAACGGGTATATGTTCCGCTTTACACGGTGATGACAAATATCAATGGTTTCTTAGTTAGTGGTATTACAGAGTACTTAAAAGGGGCATCCATATAATAAGGGTGTCCCTTGATTATTCATTACCTATTAATACTCAAAAGATTATGTTACAAGCGTTACTAGTCGTTATATCTTGGATTATCTTGTTACTTGTTATGTGTGCAATTTCACCTGTTGTATTCTTCTTGATGATTATTTGGACTATATACAAGATTATTACGGTGAAGTAGTACATGAAGAACTAATAAGGGTATCTATATACTATATATAGGTACTCTTTCTATTTATAAACCTCTTAAATATTTGGAATATGGTAATAGAAGGCAGTCGCGAATACAAGGCAGCGCAAGAACTTGAAAGAGCCTTGAATGATTATAGTTGGAATCCTAAAAGGTTTGCTGAAAGTACAAAGTGTTACCACCGTACACTACAGCAGGAATTAATAAAAACCATAGTGGAGATTATTCGCATGGTTGGTAGTAAGGACTATGGTACAGACCTTAGGAATCAGGCATCACACGAACTTTGTAAACGGATAGTTGACAGTGGCGTGTTGGATGAAGCTCACCTACCTTTTATATAGGTTGAATGAAGTAAGGGCATTATTTACTTAGTGTCCTTGCTTTATAAAAATGTTCACTTTGTTAATTAGTGAATGTTTAGCTAGTAATCAGTAAGTTAGATATTCCAACTCAAAATTAATATTCACTTTTATTAGTTTCACTATAAAACAGAACGTTATGTCACTTAAATATTCAAGTACAACAGCAGATTATCTGCAATGGAGCGAAGCAATGAACTTAATAAGAAAGTTGGCAAGGGATAGTAATTATAAGATGTCACTTCTTATCGCTTTGGGTTGCTTCACAGGTCTAAGAATTTCTGATATTCTTGCTTTAAGGTGGAATCAGATATTAGATGCAGAAGAATTTACCATTACAGAGATTAAGACAGGGAAGCAAAGGACTATTAGGATTAATATGCAGCTACAGCAACATATCAGAGATTGTTATGAGCATATAAATCCAGTTGGCATAAATGCACCTGTATTGATAAGTCAGAAGGGGACAGTGTACACAGTTCAGAGAATCAATGTCATGTTGAAGGAGATTAAGAAAAAATACAGGCTACAAATAGGCAATTTTTCGTGTCATTCTCTTAGAAAGACTTTTGGCAGACAGGTTTATAATATGAACAGTGATAATTCAGAGCTTGCACTTGTTAAGCTCATGGAGCTATTCAATCATTCCAGTGTATCAATCACTAAAAGATACTTGGGATTAAGGCAAGAGGAACTACTTAATACTTATGATTGTCTTAGTTTCTGATAATTGAGATTTGAGACAGGATAAACCAGAGATTTTTTATTTATGCTCTGAATAGTTCTGTCTCAAATCATCAATATAAATAGGAACGACTGTCAATTATTAATAAGTAATAGTTCTTGGTATTCAACTATAAATTTGTACATTTGTAAAAGTGTCGTTATTATTTTATATGTATAACCTTTATACTAGTGATATGAATTTAAAAGATATACAAGTAAATGAAACCCATGTTTGTGTTTTACGAAGGGAAAAGAACCAGCAGGAATTACGTGTAGATTTTATAGAATTGGTATTTCCATATAACAAACAGTTGAATGAGTTAAAACGAATGTCAGAAAATAGGAATAGAAATGTCTTAGAACTAATTGACTTTGTTGAAAACTCAAAATTGAACGTTCTGATGCAATCTTTTAACTTCTGTGATTGCTTATCTGAACCTTGGCAGGCATGCCCCAATATAACTAAAGTTAAAAGTGAAGATTATATGAAGTTTATAGATGAATATAATCAAAAAATAAAGGAAGCAAAGGATGAGAAAGAAATTGCTGAACAATTTAGAAAAAAACATAACTTTATAAATTCTCAAAAGAACAAATTTTATGAAGATATAAATAAACATATAATACCATATCTTTTAGAGTGTATATATAAGAAACTGGAGGATGATGAGTCAGTACTCGCTTTTTCCCATAGACGTATTGGCTGGTCTAAGCCTGAATTTTGTCTAAATGATGACTTAACAGTTATTTACAAAACCAATTTTGGATATGGTGCTTCTAGTTATTTCTATACAAATATAAGATATAAAGGAATTGATATACTACCTTATTCAGATTGGATTCGATACTATGGAGCAAATAAAAGCGAAATTATACGTTATACACGTAGGCATTTATTAAAAAACGAAGAGTGGATAAAGACCATGCATTTTACAGCGGAACTGTACAACTCTATGATTTTAGAGCCCAATACGTTTATTGAGGATTGGATTATAAGTGAAGTAGATGAAATGGTAAAAGGTTTAGAAGATTTATTAAATAGAAATGATAATTATGAAATTATCAATAGCTACTTCCAACAAAAAAGCTACTTGGCATTAATGGGGCGTGATTTAATACATTTTAAAGGTGAGAGAATCGCAGGAGCGCTAGATTTTATGGATAAATTAAGAGAATTAAAATCTATATATTCTGACATAGAATCTTATATAGAACGCATAATGCAATGTAATTTGGCGATTTACCCCCAATTGAAGAATGAAATTGATTTAATAAATAATGAACTAAGAACTCTAGAAAGGAAGTTACTCCGAATTATTCCACAATGGAATAAACTTAAAAAAGAAAAAGAAGAATATGATATAATTAAACAAGAAATTATTGAAGAATTAAAAAAAAATCCTTTAGATTCAACTGATTATAGAATGTATCATTCTCCTCAATTTGGATTCCTTCGTAAATGGGTATTTGAAGAAATGAAAGTACGTTTTAATAAGCGTTGTCCAGAATATGAAGATTTTTTGAAAGAATATAACCGAATTAATGAAGTATATGACAAATTGAAGAATGAAATACAAACATTGGAAATCTTAGAAACAGATTTTAAGAATTATAGAGATACTATTTATAAGTATTTTATATATACACATCGCTCTGACGAATTAACTGCTTAAAACGTTTATTTTTAATAGAAGATTTTGCTTGAAATTTTGTCTTTTAATCATTCAAGGAATGAATTAACTAAAAGGCAGCATTTGAATTTCACTTGCTGCCTTTATTTTTACAGAAGGGTGCAAATTAATGCCCCTCATACACGCTTTTTATTATTTTATCCTATTTATTGAGTATGCTTACAATAGGAACAGTCTTATCAAAACCTGCCTTTGTTGAGTATTTGAATGTCCCAATCTGCTTTGCACATTTTCCTTCAGGAACTTTGATAACTTGGTCGTCATAATACGATTTCCCTTCATCACACAAAAATAAAACCATTAGTCCTGTTGATATTGAGAGTTCGTCAATTTCATTAGCTAAAGCGTCACCTGAATCAAGAACCTGAAAGACCTCAAAATTATTTTCACTAATGCAATCCCCTTCTTTCTCAAAGAATGTCATTCCATTATTTGAAGATTCTCCATTTGACGAATTTCCAATAAGTGCAGCAATAACAAGCATTAAAATAGCACCTGTAACAACGCCTGCAATAAATATTAATACCTTTTTCATAATCTAATTATAAATCTTCACCATTTGCATTATTGTATTCATTATCATAATACATCGTAATACAATATTTGCCCAAACGTTCATTAATCATAAACCAAACAGCTTTTTTTGATATATATTGTGTCACAAAATTAACTATCTCTGCTCGCAGCTCTTCACTTGGATTCGCAAGTTGTTCTTTTGTATATTGCGGGAAGGCAGCCTCAATTTGTTTTGCCATAAAAGTTTCATCAGTTTTTTGATAAAACACTGCTTCATAGCGTTTCTTATGGACGGTTATTTCATAAGAAATATCTTCATCATCTGGTATCATATATTCTTCCAAAGGTAAAGAAGAATACTTAGAATTATTAACAAACTGCTCGCAGAGTCTATTAAACCTTATCTGGATAGCCCTTTCATCAATATTATTAACATCACAAATCATTATTCGATACACCTTATTATTATTTGTTACAACGTGTATATTGACATCTGCACCATTAAATTCACCAACTAAAACATCTTTATCAAGCGGACTACTCGTATAACCTTTAGCTTTTAATTTCTGAATCATTTCAGATTTACTTCCGTCAACTGGAATACCTAAAAATTTAGTAACGTCTTGTTGCGCATAAATAAATAATGAAGATATGAGCAACATTGTAATTGATAGTAGTTTTTTCATATTATCAAATTTTACCGTTCTCCAGTTTCTACAAGAACATCAATACTATACATCGAAGCGTGAAACTGTAATGCTATCTTTGCCCTTTTTAATAATTTCCCACATTTTGCAACAAAGCAGCACAACGCTTCTGTTTTACCAATTCAATTACAAATATAATAATTATTAATTATATAAATAATATCTTTTTATCAAAAAAACTTAGATTTAATAGATGCATTAATATATGAACGAATAAAAAGGGTACAAATTAATTGCACCCTTAAAAACAGATTCAACTAATTATCTATTATACAAGAAGGCGGCATTTGAACTATCTATCAAGTGTTGCTTTTTTAGTTCATTTCCTTCTCTTCTTAATTAATTTATGCTTATCCTTCTTGGATGAATTTGAGAATAACTGTTCTAACATCTCCCTTGTAATAGGTAAATATGTGACCTCTGTCAATCTAGTTTCTCTAATCTCTTGTGGTAAATAAGAAATCACGGTGCTCTTTTTGGGTGTTACTTGCATATTTTTGTAGAAATAAATAGATTGGTAATTGATTTATCTATAGCAAAGGTACTGATAAGAATCTGTCCAATCTAATGTAAAAGATACATTCTGGATTATTGAGGTATGTGTTTGTATTGGAAGAAAATGTCAAAGTGGTAGATAGCGACAAAATGGAATTATTGCTTCTATAAGCAGAATAATGGATAAAGATGTACATAAACTAAAGGAAGTCCCGAAGCTAAGAATTATGCAGAGAACTTTGCCGAGTATTATAAAGATATACAAGGCAAATAAGTGATTAAAAATTAAAAGTCAGTTATCGAGATGATAGTTGGCTTTTTATTTAAATATAAGTTGTTAAATAGAACATATAGATTAAAATATCATAGGGAAATGCGTTTTATTTCAGAATTAAGAGTTATATTTGTAATGTTCTTATGAGGCATACAAAGCACAAGAATGAATCACCATTTTGCTAAATGGCTAATAATTAGATACAGTAATAAAAGCCCCATTTTTTTTTGCTCTTATTTTTTAAGCTCCTTCCTTATTTGTATCT
>CANSEY010000041.1 GCA_947646015.1 uncultured Bacteroides sp.
AGAATAAAGGCACTATAAGTGAAAGATACCGGTAGTATATGGTATTTGTTGTATAGGGTCAGGGGCCGAATATAGGGGAACGTAATAAGTAATAAGTAACAAGTAATAAGTAATAGGCATTGAATCATAAGTAATAGGTAATATGTGGTAGGATGGGGAAAGGTGACAATAAAATGTGTGATATATGGCTATTGTCACCCTATTATCACCCCTTATTATCACCAAATGATTGCTGATAATCAGTTTATTATCCTTCAAAGGTGATAAGTGACAATAGAAAAGCATGTTATTACTATGGTACGAGTTCGATATAATCCAACAAGTTGGGCCATATCGAACTCGTGTTAGTTATCTGATTATCGTCAGTTTATAGCTTGGCAATCACTTTCTTACCTCTATAGGAGATGGATTTGTCAAAGGTGGTTGCGTCTCCGTCGCCACAGCCTTTTCCCGGTTCTACAACTATGAGGTTGAATTTGCGGCTTTTCAGCATTCCTTTATAGCTGCCTTTCCGGTCGTCGATGGTCAGTGTACGGTCTTGGTCGTTCCATTTCAAGGTAATGGTAGAGTAAGCTCCCTTTTCGTAATTGTAGTTGTCGAACTCATCTTCGTAAAGGGTAAATTCCGCGTTCGCTCCCGGATAGATACGGATGGTCAGATTGTCCCATTTCTTTTCCGTAGAGTATTGCACGGCGGGACCCCAGGGGAGAATAGAGCCGGCACGGACGTAGATCGGCATAATGTCGATCGGAACTTCACGTTGCAGGGTCTGTCCGCCTTCCAGTGTTTGTCCGGTCCAGAAGTCGATCCAGCGGGCACCTTGGGGAAGGTAAACATCGGTCTTTCCGATTTTGCTCATGTCTTTCTGATGACCGTTTTGCTTCTTGTCTTGCCATGTGTACAATGAATCCGTCACCGGGCGAACCAGGAAGTTGCGTCCGAACATATATTCGGTGTCCATATCGAGCACTTTCTTGTCTTTCGGGAAGTCCATCATGAGCGGGCGCATGATGCTGCCTGCTTTGCTGGTCACTTCCCAGGAAGTGCTGTAGATGTATGGCAGCAGGCGGTAACGTAAGTGAGTGTATTTCTCCAGTGCATCGTATGACCAGTCGCCTTTCTTGCCGAACTGGTAGATTTCTACGGCTACCGGACTGGAATTGTGCGAACGCATGATCGGCTGGAATACTCCCCACTGATACCAGCGGACGTGCAGTTCATGATAGGCGATGTTGTTTACGTTATTGTTATATCTCCATGCGAAGAAGCCACCTAGGTCTGTGTTCCAGTACGGGATGCCGCATAACGCATAGTTCAGTCCTGCCGCTAGTTGCTTGCGCATGACGGACCATTCGGAAGTTACGTCTCCGCTCCATGAATGGGAAGCATACCGTTGCTGTCCGAGGAAGGAGGAACGGGTAAGCAGGAATACGCGCTTGTCGGAAGTAGTGGCGCGTTGGTGTTCGTATACGCCTTTGTTGGACATTAAGGGGAAGGCGTTGTGTACCCTGCGGAAAGAACCCAGATAAGTCTGCGTGTTGAAGTCCTGGTCTTTGATATCCATGTGGTCCGGTTCGGTGGAGTCGAGCCACCAGGCGTCCATGCCGAGGTCGAAGATGTTCTTTTTCATCGCTTCCCAGTAGATGTCCCGTGCTGCCGGATTATACGGGTCGTAAGGTTTGACTCCGGCTTTGGGCGGCCACGTTTCGAAATGGAGCAGTGCTTTCAGACTGTCCATCTTCTGATACATTTCTGTCCACGGACCGAAGGAGGCCCATACGGAGATCATGATGTGGGCGTTCTGCTTGTGCACGTAGTCGATCATTTCTTTGGGGCTTTTGATGCGGGGAGTGCCGTAGTCGGCATTCTTGTCTTCTCCGTTCGGGAGGAATTTCATGTATTCCGGGTCACCCATCTTGTTGATGTAGCGGGGATTCTGGAATTTCATGGAGTTCCAGTTCTCGTTGCAGCCCCAGTATTGCCAGTCTTGGATGATTCCATCCAGAGGAACTTTCAGCTCCCGGTATTTGTCTACGACTTCGCACAGTTCGTCCGGACTTTTGTAGCGTTCGCGGCATTGCCAGAAGCCCAGTGTCCAGAGAGGATACAACGGGGCTTGTCCGGTCAGGTCGCGTACTCCGGCTATGACTCCGTCGGCGTTGCCGCCGTAGATGAAGTAGTAGTCGGCACAGTCGCCTACTTCCGAGTCGAAGGAGGTTTCCTGCGGATTGTCGAGGAAGGTGGTAGGGGAGTAATTGTCCCAGTAGAGGGCATAGCCTTTGATGGAGTGGATGAAGGGGATACAGATACTCATGTTCTGGTTGCGGAGAAAGAGTTTCTGATTGCGTTGGTTCACTTTGCCGGTCTGCTGTTGGCCCAGACCGTAGATTACTTCGTCCTTATCCAGCAGAAAAGCCTGACGGACATTGTAGGAGGGGACGCCCGCGTCATTGAAAGGGGTAAACTGTGTTCCGTAGTCTTTGTCGGTCAGCAGCCGTTGCCCTAGCTTGTCGAAGAAGTAGATGCCGCCTGTTTCGGGGTTCACTTCCACTTGTATCATCTGACTGCTCAATGTTACATTTTTCCCGTTTTCACCGAAGGAAACCGGGGTTTGTTCCGGTGCTTTGATGACAACGAGGCTTTCTTTGTCGGAAGCTGTCTCACCGGGCGTCTTATATACCCGGACGATGGAAGGCGAATAAAATTCTACACTGACGTTCATCCCTTGTGCTGCATACTTGATGCCTTGGGAAGTACGTTGTACGTTTTGTGCCGTACCGTTTGCGGCAATGATCATGGCCCATGCCAACAGGATGCCTGTTTTTCTTAGATTCATTTTCATGGTTTCTTTAAGTGCTTTATGATACGGCAAAGGTAGGATGGAAGGACATTTTGCGGACAATAGCTATGTTGAAACAAACAACAATCAGGTTGATTTCTTCATTTCCTTTTCTTCTTTTGCTTTCTCATGTGGCTTCTCGTTCTCTGCTTGCCCTGCTTTTGCTCTGTTCTCTTCTTGTCCCATTCTCTTCGCTTTCTCTGTATATTCCGAGGGACGGCATCCATACATTTCTTGAAAACATTTGCTTAGGTAGCTGGAACTGCTGAAGCCGGTACGTTCCGCTATTTCGGTTACGCTCAGTTTGCCTTCGGCAAGTAGTTGCGCTGCCCGTTGGAGACGGATGTTGCGGATAAAGAGGCTGGGGGACTGGTCGAGCAAAGTCACCAGCTTGCGGTAGAGTCCGGTGCGTTCCATGCAGAGGTCACGGCTTAGTTGCTCTACGGAGTAGCCGTTGACGTCAAGGTTCTTTTCTACCAGTTCTATCGCTTGCACTAAAAAGGCGGATTCTGCACTGTCCGGTTCTATGCCGTTTGGCTTTTCATTATCATCTGCCGTTTCGTTCCTGTCGCAGACGGAAGGGTGGCTTTTCTTCTCCGAACGGGCTTTCTGTTCGGCTTCATAGCTGTTGCATTGCTCTATCAGGTTGCGGATGCGGAGCAGCAGGATTTCTTCTTTATGTTGCTGTTTCATCTTTTTCTTGGTCTGATAGATATAGAGGCGGATGCTTGCTAAGACAATCAGTAACACGAAAACCGTATACAGAACGTAGGCGGTAGTCGTTTTCCACCAGGGAGCGTGGATGATGACGTGTATCTTTGTGATGTTATCGTTCCATTGTAACTGGTTGTCGGATGCAGCGACTTTGAATGTATATTCTCCCGGCGGTAAATTGGTATAGGAGGCCTGTAGGATGCCGTTGCCGACTGTTGCATTCCCTTGTCCGCTGGCGAAAGCGTTCATCCATTGTTGGTCGATGCCTTCCAGTTGGTAGCGGTAGTAGGTGCGTTCGCTGTTCACGTAGTTCAGTGCCGAACATTCGAAGGTCAGAAAGTTCTGGTTATAGTCCAGTTCTAGCTCCTTTGTGTAAGGGGCGGCTTGTGGCAGGATGATGCGGTTTCCGTACTTTTCTCCCGTGTTTACTTTTTCACCGTAGAGATGTAAGTTGGTGAAAACCGGTTTGTAAGGCAGGCCCGGAGTGGCGGATTCATGGTCGGGACGGAAAATGGTAAAGCCGTCGATGCCTCCGAAATAGAGTGTACCATCCGAAGATTCAAAGATAGCTCCCTGTATATATTCCTCTTCTAAAGCCCCGTCCAGTTGATTGAAGTTGGTAAAGCCGATTTCCTGATTCTCCGGATTGATATGGATGCGTGAAATGCCATTGCTGGTAGTTACCCAGATATAGTTGTTTCTGTCTTCGATGATTGATTGTACGAAGTTATTGCTCAGTCCGTCTTCACGATAGAAAATGCGGTGGGCTTGGGTATTGGATGAGGCGGGGTGATTATCTGCTGTTTGTGTGGTCGGTTTGCTATCCGGTGTTTGCTCTTGATCGGTGAAGAGTTCCAGTCCGTCGGCTGTCCCTGCCCATGTCCAGCCCCGTGTGTCGGTGCATAGAGCGGTGTATGATTGCCCTCTGTAATATTTGTTTCCACCTCTTTGATCTAATTCCTTTGCCAATTCTGCAGAGACCGATAAGGCTGGTACAGGCAGCAGAGTCCGTGAACCGTCCTGATTGACAGCTAGCTGATAGATTGTGGAATGGCTTTTCAGATAGATATTGCCATTATCATCTTCTGCAAAAGCTTTGACGGCAATGTCCTCTTCCGGTGATGCGGGGAAAGCAGTGCGGCTGACGTGAATCAGTTTGTGTGTGGCAGGATGATGATAGAGTAATCCCCGATTGAGTGTGCCTACCCATAATCCGCCCTGGGCATCCTGAAAGATGGTGCTGACTTCGGTCGAAACGAGCTTTCCCTTCTTTGTTTCCAGTACGGGGATGTATTGCTGTTCCCTGCTTTCGAGGTCGATGATCCAGAAACCGTGAACACAACTGATATAAGCTTTATCGCCCTGTGGAGTGATGATCAGGGTGTTGAGCGTGTAGTTCTGTTCGAACAGCTTCTCCCATGTCCGGTTTTGGGGATTAAAGTAGAAGAATCCTCCTTTGCGGCCGTTGCGTAACTGGTAGAATCCTTTTGGGTTTTTGACAACGAGAGAAGTACGGTTGAAGTCCTCCTGTTCCGAGGCGGGATAAGCAGCTCTGTCATACAACTGCTTTCCGGCTTTCGGGTCGTAGCAAACGACTTCGCCGGTATGATAGAATAGGTAAACCGCAAGTTCATCCGAATGTATGTCCTGTAGCTTTCGATGCTCATTTTCCGGCAGGGCGAGGCGGATGCCCGTTTCCAGTTCCCGCAACTCCTGAGAAGTAAGTAGCCAGATACGTCCCGAATTGTCGACGAAAAGGTCTTCTACCGGTTCGTGTATCTCTTTTCCCCGGAAATAGGAGTCAAGGTGAGGTATGTATTTTTCTTGATGGAGATCGATGCACATCAGTTTATGATAATCTTTAATCCATAGGAGTGAATCTCCGCATTGATAGATGCGGTAACATCCTTCATACTGTTTCAGCGGGGAAATGTCTTCTGCCGTGCGGTGAAGGTAGCTGAAATGTACGCCGTCATACAGATTGACATTCCCGTTGGTGGTGAATACCATTCTTCCGTCGGGGAGTTGGAGTATGTAGCGTATCTGGTTGTCGCTCAATCCTTGTGCCGTGTTGATCGATGTAAACAGGAAGTCATTGGCGTCCACCGTCAGTGTTATCCTGATACACAGGAGGAGGAATAGTAGTATTCGGGTGTTTTTCTGGTTATTTGCCGCCATTGGGATAAGGATTATGATGTTCGATGATGCAAAGATAAAAAAAGTCGGGGTTATACTTGGATAAACTGTTCTTTTTGTAAAGGGTTTCGGGAGGGAATGTCTGCATATCAATCAAAAAAGGGGGGAAATCATGCAAACGATGAAAGTTTGTATGCGAATATAATTATATTCCCTATTTTTGCTTTTGTTACAATGAGGACATTTAATCATAAAAGAAAAATAATATTATGAAGAAACTTGTAAGCACTTTGACAGCGATTCTTGGTATAAGCACTCTTGCAGCACAGGATGTGGTTGTAAAAGGACCGGACGAAAAGTTGCAGTTGGCGGTATTTGTGCAAAACGAGACGAAGCCTTGTTATTCTGTGAGTTACAACGGAAAGACGATGTTGGAAAAGTCTCCTTTAGGCATGAATACCAATATCGGTGATTTTACGAAGAATCTTAAACTGACCGGACATTCCGTCGACAAGATCGACACTGTTTATCAACAGACACGTATCAAAGTTTCCAACGTACATTACCGTGCCAATGAACTGACTTGTCATTTAGAGAATGAGCAGGGACAAAAGCTGGGAGTTGTTTTTCGGGTGAGTGATAATGATGTGGCTTTCCGCTATACTTTGCCGCATCAGGGAGGAAAAGCGAGTGTGACGGTGAAGGAAGAACAAACAGGTTTCCGCTTTCCGGAGCAGACTACTACTTTCTTGTGTCCGCAGAGCGATGCGATGATTGGCTGGAAACGTACGAAACCCAGTTATGAAGAAGAATATAAAGCGGATGCGCCGATGAGCGACCGTTCGCAGTACGGACATGGGTATACGTTCCCTTGTTTGTTTCGTATAGGAAATGACGGTTGGGTGCTGGTCAGCGAGACGGGTGTGGACAGTCGTTATTGCGGTTCACGTTTGAGTGATGTGAGTGAAGGGAATTTATATACGGTCGCCTTTCCGATGGCGGAAGAAAATAATGGAAACGGAACGGTCGCTCCTGCTTTTGCACTGCCCGGCGCTACTCCGTGGCGTACCATCACAGTGGGGGATCATCTGAAGCCGATTGTAGAAACAACCGTTCCGTGGGATGTGGTAAGCCCGCTTTATGAAACAAAACATGATTATCGTTTCGGGCGTGGCACGTGGAGCTGGATTCTTTGGCAGGACGGCAGTATCAACTATGATGATCAGGTACGTTACATTGATTTTGCTTCGGCTATGGGATATGAGTATGCGTTGATCGATAACTGGTGGGATACCAGAATCGGGCATCAGCGTATGAAGTCGCTGGTTGAGTATGCACGCGATAAAGGTGTCGAGTTGTTCTTGTGGTATAGTTCTTCCGGCTATTGGAATGACATTGAACAGGGACCGGTGAACCGAATGGATAATGCAATCATTCGTAAACGTGAAATGAAATGGCTGCAAAGTCTCGGTGTGAAGGGAATCAAGGTTGATTTCTTCGGCGGTGACAAGCAGGAGACAATGCGGCTGTATGAAGATATTCTGAGTGATGCGGACGATCACGGATTGATGGTGATTTTCCACGGTTGCACATTACCTCGCGGATGGGAGCGTATGTATCCGAATTATGTGGGCAGTGAAGCAGTGCTGGCTTCGGAAAATATGGTGTTCAATCAGCATTTCTGTGATGAGGAAGCGTTCAATACTTGCCTGCATCCGTTTATCCGCAATACGGTGGGATCGATGGAGTTTGGCGGCTGCTTTCTGAATAAGCGCCTGAACCGTAATAACGACGGCGGTACGACACGCCGGACTACGGACGTGTTCCAGTTGGCGACTACCGTTCTCTTTCAGAATCCGGTTCAGAACTTTGCACTGGCTCCTAACAATCTGAAAGATGTTCCGGCTGTTTGCATGGACTTTATGAAGCGGGTGCCCACAACGTGGGATGAGACACGGTTTGTTGATGGCTATCCGGGGAAGTATGTGGTGTTGGCCCGTCGTCAGGGAGATACCTGGTATCTGGCGGCTGTAAATGCCGGCAAAGAACCGCTGAAACTAAAACTGGATTTGGAAATGTTTGCCGGAAAGACGGTGGCTCTTTATAAGGATGATAAAAAGGGAGAACCGGAGTTAACGTCGCTGAAAGTGAAGGAAAACGGTAAGGTGCAGTTGGAAATCCGCCCTCAAGGAGGTATTCTTTGTATAAAGTAGCCTGTCAATATGGTTTATTTGTAAATGCTGTTACTTTAAATATCGGTATTGTCTTATCGTAAATCGTATTTATCCTATTAAACTTACCAGAAAAAAAGTACGTTTGCATTGTCTTATTCAACTGTAATTTTTGTATGAATCAGGCATTAACTTTGGATAATAGATAATAGTATGCAAAAACAGATCTTTTTTAGTTTTGTGCTGGTAATGATGTTGTTAGGGAAAGTGAAAGCTCAGCACAATAATCCTTTTGGCAATGCATTGATTCCGGATATGATTGCCGATGCGAGTATTCAGGAAATTAATGGTGTCTTTTATTGCTATGCCACTACTGATGGCTATGGGCAGGGACTTAAAACATCAGGCCCTCCGGTAGTATGGAAATCAAAAGACTTTGTACACTGGAGTTTTGATGGAACTTACTTCCCTTCGGCTGCAAAGGAGAAGTATTGGGCTCCCAGTAAAGCAATTTTTGCTAATGGTAAATATTATATATATCCCACTATCAATGGGTATATGTATCCTGCTGTAGCTGATAAGCCTGAAGGACCGTTTAAACTGGCACGTGGGAAAGACGAATTCTATAAGCCTTTTACTCCTTCTACTTTATTGCAGAGTAAGAATCCGGGCGGGATTGATGCTGAAATCTTTGTTGACGACGATGGACAGGCTTATGTGTTTTGGGGACGAAGGCATGTAGCCAAACTCAACGAGGATATGATTACGGTGGATTCTGTAGTACAGGTAATTTCTACTCCTCGCAAGGAGTACTCTGAGGGACCTATCTTTTTCAAACGTAAAGGAATATATTATTATTTGTACACTATCGGAGGGGATGAGAAATATCAATATGCGTATGTAATGAGCCGGGTTTCCCCTATGGGACCTTTTGAAGCTCCTGAACAGGATATAATATCTACTACCAATTATGAACGGGGAATCTTCGGACCGGGACATGGTTGTGTCTTTCATCCTGAGGGTACGGATAATTATTATTTCGCATATTTAGAGTTTGGCAGGCGAAGTACAAACCGTCAGACATATGTGAATCAACTGAAATTTAATGAAGACGGTACGATTCGCCCTGTCGAACTAACAATGGATGGAGTGGGGGCATTGAAGAAGGTGAAACCAGATAAAAAAATAAAAATAGATACAGTTTATGCGTCTAGTATTGAAGTACCGTTGAAGATTGAACCGATGAAAGACCCGACATGTCTGCGGACAGAATATTTTGTTCCTTCCTTTGCGGTGGACGGGGCAAATGGTTCCCGATGGATGGCTGCTGCCGAAGATAGTATTAATCCATGGATTGTGGCAGATTTGGGTACTGTAAAGAAGGTCAGACGCAGTGAAATTTATTTTGTACGCCCTACTGCCGGACATGCTTATGTTATTGAAGCATCGATGGATGGAAAAGTCTGGCAAGAGTTCGCTGTCCATCAAGATAGGAAGATGTGTTCACCACATACCGATGTCTTGAATAAAAGGTTCCGTTATCTGAGAATTAAAATTCTAAAAGGAGTCCCCGGTATCTGGGAATGGAATATTTATTAATAAGCCAAAGAGGAAGATGGCAATATGAGAACTGTATGGACAGTAATCAGCTATATGCTTTCCTGATTACGATAGATGTCGATATTGTCTTATCGTAGATCGTATTCATCCTATTAATGTCTACTAAAAAAGCAGTACGTTTGTAATCAATAATTCAATCGTAATATTTATGAAAACAAAAAAACTACTGTTACTGTCTTTATTGTTCGTGGCGGGGACTTTATCTGCTCAAAATTATCAAGTTCCTGTCTCGGAACAAGATGAACCTATGATGCAAGGAAAATTCCAACCTACTTGGGAGTCATTGTCTAATTATAAAGTACCGGAATGGTTCAGAAATGTAAAGTTTGGTATTTGGGCTCATTGGGGACCTCAATGCGTGGAAGGAAGCGGTGATTGGATGGCTCGTCATTTGTATATGGAAAATTCACGAGAATATCGGCATCATGTAGCGAATTACGGTCATCCTTCTGAATTTGGCTTTAAAGATATTATTCCGTTATGGAAGGCTGAAAAATGGAATCCTGATAAGTTGGTTGCATTCTATAAAAAAATAGGTGCTCAGTATTTTTTTGCTTTGGGTAACCATCATGATAACATGGACCTTTGGGATAGTAAATACCAACCATGGAACTCTGTCAATATGGGACCAGAAAAAGATATATTGAAAGGATGGGAGAAAGCAGCGCGTAAACATGGACTTTATTTTGGCGTCAGCCTGCATGCTGATCATGCCTGGAGTTGGTATGAAACAGCTCAAAGACATGATACTCAAGGACCTAAAAAAGGTGTCCCATATGATGGGAAATTAACGAAAGCTGATGGCAAGGGAAAATGGTGGGGAAGGATATGATCCTCAGGATTTGTATGCTCAGAATCATCCGTTGAGTCAGAATAGTTGGGATAATGGTGCAATTCACAGGCAATGGGCATGGGGAAATGGAGTTTGTTTGCCGACACAGGAGTATTGTACTAATTTCTATAACCGTACACTTGATGTAATAAACCGCTATAATCCGGATTTATTATATTTTGATGTAACAGTGGCACCTTTTTATCCTATAAGTGATGCAGGTTTAAAGATTGCTGCTCATTTCTATAATCATAATATGTCTACGCAAAAGGGTAAATTGAATGCTGTAATGTTTGGTAAGATGCTTGATGCTGATCAACGTAAAGCCTTGGTATGGGATGTAGAACGTGGAGCTCCAAATAAAATAATAGATGAATCCTGGCAGTCATGTTCGTGCCTTGGCGGATGGCACTACAGTACGTCTGTATATGATAATAACCAATATAAGTCAGCATCTGACGTTGTAAAATTATTAGTTGATATTGTCAGCAAAAATGGTAACTTGCTCTTAAGTGTTCCGTTGCGTGCAGATGGAACTTTTGATGAAAAAGAAGAAAAAATATTGAATGAATTTGGTGCTTGGATGAACATTAATAAAGAAGCAATCTATGATACACGTCCTTGGAAAGTATTTGGAGAGGGACCTATAGCGGAAGGAAATGTTCAACTTAAAGCACAGGGATTTAACGAAGGGGCCTATAGTAAAGCCGATGCAAAAGAAATACGTTTTACACAGACAGAGAAAAATCTGTATGCTACAGTCTTGGAATGGCCCGAAGATGGGAAAATATTAATTAAATCTTTAGCGGAAGGGAATGAACTATATCCCAATAAGATAAGTAAAGTTGAATTGCTTGGTTACGGAAAAGTACCTTTCTCACGTACAGATAAGGGACTTATTGTCAATATTCCAAATAAGTCATTGAAAAATATAGCTCCTGTTTTTAAGATTAGAAAATAGAAAGCACTGTCATGCCGCATATTCAGGGATACAAAATGAAAGAGTATGACATACCGACGAAGAGGTATTGCCAAACTTTAAGCTTGAAAAATGATCCGATGCTGATTGAAGAGTATCGTAAGATACATAGTGAAGAAAAAGCTTGGCCGGAAATTAGAGCGGGAATTCGTGCTGTAGGCATTTTGGAAATGGAAATTTATATATTGGGATCACAACTCTTTATGATTATAGAAACTCCGCTTGACTTTGACTGGGAGATAGCTATGGATAAATTATCTCATCTTCCGCGACAGGCTGACTGGGAAAAGTATGTATCCAGATTTCAAGAATGTTCGCCTTTGAGCTCGTCTGCGGAGAAATGGAAATTGATGGAACGTATGTTTTATCTTTATGAAGATTAGTTGAGACTATGTAATCGTTTACTATTTGTTAATGAAAAAAGGAATAGCACCTTCTACGCTATTCCTTTTTTATTAAGAATGATAAGAGGTACGATATTCTTGGGGAGTAACGCCGGTGATTTTTTTGAATAACCTGTTGAAGTATGAATAATCTTCAAATGCTAGATTTAATGCAACATTTTTGATTGACATATCATCGGTTATTAATATGAGCTGAGCTTTCTCTATTTTTTTGCGGATAATATATCTTAAAGGTGTATCTCCTGTCTCTTTTTTGAATAGGCGAATAAAACGGTCTTTTGATAAGCCGGATTTCTCTGCTAATACTCCTAATTCAATAGTTTCATTTATGTGCTTACGGATGTAGTGGATGGCTTCTTCTATCCGGTTATCTTTTAATACCATTTTTATTTGAGCTCTTTGTAGAAATCGTGCTAGCAATTGGTATACAATACCTCTTGACTCTACTTTTTCGGATAATGTTCGTTGTTTGTTTTTTAGCAGATTCTGCATAAGTGTGTAATTGTTATCGTAAGAAGTAGGGTCTGACTTCTGTAAGGTCATATGTGGATTTATAGCGCAGAGCCGCTGAAATAATGCCAAATCTAGTTCGGTAGCAGGTATTTCTATTGGAAAATCCCAATTGTCCAGTAAGTTGTTGTCTGACTGGTGTTCTTCATAGATATGCAGATAATAGTGGGAGAAAAAAGAGTTGCAGATATAGCTATGTTTGGTAAACGCTGGAATAAAATACATGTGGTTGGCTTTTAAAATCTGGATTTTACCTGATATTAAGATTTGTGCCGTACCTTCTGTCACATAGTATAAACGTGTGAAAGGGCTACTGACATTTTTCCAGTTCCAGTCGGCATTATGAATAGCCAAACCTATGTTCAATACAAGCGGGTGCAATTTATCGACGAATGATGCCATAGTATACAGGTTTTATTAATGTAGAGATAAAGATAAATAAAAAATAGATATTACTCTTTTGATATCGATAATTTTAAATAAAATGTCGATATTGTTTTATGATTAATTCCGCTATAGCTGTTTATGTCGATATTATATTATTCTAAATCGTATTAATCCTATAATATAAGCTATTGATTTGCTACATTTGTGGTATATTATTTGAAAGAGATTGAGAATAAAAAGAATTCAGGATAATCCTGTAACACAGTGTATGAATATAAGAAAGAATATGAAAACCAACACATGTATTGTAGTATTGATTTTTACTTTATTAACAGTAAATGTATTTGCACAGAATGATTACAAGTGGGGAGAATGGACAACTTGGGGCGATCAGGGAGATGGCACCTATTGTAATCCTGTCCTTCCTTCCGATTACAGTGACATTGATTGTATTCGTGTGGGGGATGATTATTATGCTATTTCTTCTACCTTTCAATATTCCCCAGGTATGGTGATCATACATTCCAAGGATTTGGTGAACTGGACGATTAAAGGTCATGTGGTTTCTGATCTGAGACAGATCAGTGAAGAAATGAACTGGACGCGTATGAATCGTTATGGCCGAGGTATTTGGGCAGGGGCAATTCGTTATTATCAGGGAAAATTCTATGTGTATTTCGGTACACCGGATGAAGGTTATTTTATGTCGACAGCTACCGATCCTGCGGGACCGTGGGAACCGTTGCACTGTGTAAAAGCAGAAAAGGGATGGGATGACTGTTGTCCTTTCTTTGACGATGACGGGCAACTATATTTTGTAGGTACCCATTTTGCTGATAAATACAAAACTTACCTGTACCGGATGACACCTGATGGGAAGACCTTGATCGAAAACTCTAAAATATTAATTAATGAGGGGTATGGTCGCGAGGCAAGTAAACTTTATAAAATCAACGGAACATATTATCATTTTTTCAGTGAAGTTAAAAATGGCGGTAGATATATCATGATGCAACGTTCTTCTTCAATTACAGGACCATATCTTGAAAGGAAACAATTAAGTCATGTACAGCGTGAATATAATGAGCCTAATCAAGGCGGACTTGTTGAAGGTCCTGACAGGAAGTGGTATTTCTTTACCCACCATGGTATGGGTGACTGGGCAGGTCGGATTGCTAGTCTGTTACCGGTATATTGGGTCGATGGTTGGCCGATTATTGGTGAGGTTGGGCAGGATGGCATTGGCACAATGGTATGGCAAGCGGCCAAGCCTTCCAATGAGTATCCGGT
Organism: uncultured Bacteroides sp.; assembly: GCA_947646015.1. Taxonomy (GTDB): domain Bacteria; phylum Bacteroidota; class Bacteroidia; order Bacteroidales; family Bacteroidaceae; genus Bacteroides. The sequence continues at coordinate 13,883 of CANSEY010000041.1, forward strand.
TCGGACTCCACAATCATCTGATGATTTTAGCAAGTCGGTACTTTCTCCTCAATGGGAATGGAACTACCAGCCCCGGGACGAGATGTGGTCATTGACGGAAAGACCAGGCTATTTGCGGTTAAAAGCTTTTCGTCCATTAGTCACGGATAATTTGCTGAAAGCGGGAAATACCTTGACTCAGCGTTGTTTTCGTACAAACAAAAATGAAGTTATTGTAAAAATGAACATTGAGGGCATGGTTGACGGACAGAAAGCCGGACTGTGTCATTACTCTAAGAGTTATGCCATGGTGGGGGTACGCCAGTCCGGCAAAGACCGGAATCTGGAATTCCAGACCAATAAAGAGAAAATCACAGGTCCTGCGATAAAGGGAAACAAGGTGTGGATTAAATCTGTATGGGGGCTGGATGGAAAAAGCCAATTTTCATATAGTACAGATGGCAGGAAGTTTACCCCGTTCGGAGAGGTATATCAACTTGAATGGGGATATTACCGGGGAAGCCGCATTGGGATTTACTGTTTTAATAATATAGCGGATGCGGGGTATATCGATGTGGATGAGTTTATTTATTTATATTAACTGTTTAGTGTATGAAACATTCCTTTAATTGTTTAAGTTATGAATTACTGTTTTATGTGCTCATTTGTATTCCATTCTGTTCTTGTTCTCAAAAAGATACAGGTGTGATTTCTCCTAATGGGAAGATATGTCTTTCTGTTGAAATAAAGGAAGATACTGAAAAAGACGGTTTTGGCAAAGTCTTTTTTAATGTAGAGTACAAAGATGGTAAAACTTCCAGAAGGGTTCTATCTGATACCCGAATTGGCTTGGAAACCCAGCTTATGTCATTTACCGATAACATCAGGTTGAAATCTGTGTCCGGTACTAAACTAATTGAAGATGATTATGTGATGCTTACCGGTAAAAGAAGTCATTGTCAGAATAGAGGAAATGAAAGGATATTTCGGTTTGAGAATGAGAAGGCAGAAACCTTAGATATCGTTTTCAGGGCTTACGATGACGGGATTGTATTTCGATATAGCTTACCATCTGTTCAAGATAAGGATAGTCTGACATCTGAACATACAGCTTACTATATTCCAGAAGGAACGAAAAGATGGATACAGAATTATTCTGTTGGTTATGAAGGTTTCTATCCATTGAAAACCAGAGCAGAAAGAGGCAAAGACAATATGTGGGGCTATCCATTACTTTTGGAACCAGCCGATTCATTGTTTGTGTTGATAACTGAGGCCAATATACTTCGTGGACATAGTGGTTCCAGATTGTATAATGGAAATGATATGAATCAATATCAAGTGCGGATGACAGATGATAAATTAGCCTTGGGTGATTCATTCACATCGCCATGGAGAGTTCTTATGATAGGTTCTTTGTCTGATGTTGTAGAATCTACTTTAGTGACAGATGTCTCTGAACCTAACAAAATTTCTGATACAAGTTGGATTATGCCGGGCTCTGCATCATGGGTATACTGGGCGCATAATCATGGTTCCAAAAATTTCAAGATTGTAAAAGACTACATTGACTTGGCTGTTGATATGAAGTGGCCATATAGTCTGATAGATGCGGAATGGAATGAAATGTCAAACGGTGGAGATATTGAAGATTTGATAACCTATTCTCTTAGTCGAAATATAAAGCCTATGATTTGGTATAATTCGTCAACTGCTTGGATGGGGCCGGGTCCTCTTTACCGCTTGAATAGTAAGGAAAATAGAATAAAGGAATATACTTGGCTTCAAAAGTCAGGTGTAGTAGGGGTTAAGATTGATTTTTTTCCTGATGATTATTCGTCTAATATAGATTATTATATTGATTTGCTGGAAGATGCAGCTAAATATAAATTAATGGTCAATTTTCATGGAGCTACTATTCCTCGTGGATGGCAAAGGACTTATCCTCATCTGATGACTATGGAAGCCGTTTATGGGGCAGAGTGGTATAACAATAAGCCAATACTTACAGATCGTGCTGCTGAACATAATGTAACATTGCCATTTACCAGAAATGTCATTGGCTCAATGGATTATACACCTGGTACATTCTCTGATTCCCAACATCCTCATATCACTACTTGTGGGCATGAACTAGCTTTGTCTGTTGTGTTTGAGTCAGCATTGCAGCATATGCCTGATAGGCCGGAGGTGTACAGTTCATTACCTCGAAAAGTAAGAGAATTCCTTTCGGGATTACCTACTGCTTGGGATGATACAAAACTGTTGTGTGGCTATCCGGGTACTGACATCGTACTGGCACGACGTAAGGGAGATGTATGGTATATTGGAGGATTGAACGGAACTAACGAGAATAAAACTCTTTCTTTTTCATTGGTTCCTCTGCAAGTTGAAGGAAAAACGATGGATGTATTTAAGGATGGGGTGGACGATAAGAGTTTTGCCATCGAAGAAAACATCCAGTTATCAAACGATAAAATGGATATGTCATGTCTTCCTCGTGGAGGATTTGTGGCAGTAATAAAGTAAGGATAATAAGTAAATAGACATCTGTGAAAAAGAAATAGACAAATCATGCTGTGTTTCAATAAAAATGCACTATCTTGCGGTATTGTTTAACCTTAAAATATGATAGCCATGAACACAAAATTATTCGGTTTGTTTATCGCATTGTTGGTATGCCTGCCTTCGCTTGCCCAACAAAAGCCTGTAGAGAAGGTAGATAGTGATGGAGTTTATCTGATGCCCGATCAAATGCCGGAGTTTCCGGGTGGGATGCAGGCGATGATGAAGTTTTTGACTACAAATATTAAGTATCCTGTAGAAGCACAGAAGAAAGGCGTTTCCGGTCGTGTGATCGTACAGTTTGTCATAATGGAAGACGGAACATTGGATCAGGCTAAAGTTGTAAGAGGAATCGATCCCTTGCTGGACGAAGAAGCCTTGCGCGTAGTGAAATTAATGCCGAAATGGAAACCGGGAATGGATAGAGGCGAGGCAGTGAAAGTACGTTTTACAGCTCCGATAATGTTTAATCTGTCCAGACCGGAGGCACAGAGACCTACTTTCCCCGAACTTGTAGTACCTATCGGGCAGGAAGTAGAAAACAGGTCTTTGCAAGGAGTATGGCAGAGTTGTGTTGTGCAACCGGGCGAACATGGATATAAAATTCTGTTATTGCCTGTTATAAAGATCATATCGCCTGATCAGACATTCATGAATATAATGACAGCCGGTATGAACGGCAGGTCAAATGCCATCATCTATTGTCAGGGAGAGTACAGTTTGCCATCGGATGGCACTTACGTGGAGATGGTGGAAAAATCGGTTGATCCGGTTTTTATACAAGGAGTAAAGAATGAAATCAGTGTGGAACGATTGCATGATAATCTGATTAAGTTGTCTTTTACGGTTCCGGGACAGGGAAGAAAAGTGACGGAATATTGGTTCCGGGCTCCTTCGCCGGATGTGAAGATAATGGCTAATTGATATTTTAGGCACGGATTTCACGGATTACACGGTCTTAATGAATAAAAGCCGTGTTCATCCGTGAAATCCGTGCCTAAAAAGCTCTCTGTACTTTCTTATCTTCGACTCAGCTTATTATTAATTCTTAAAGAATCCGTTATCTTCCCATTGTCCCGCTTTCTGTGGCTGTGCCGACGTGGCGCTTACATCGATAGGCAGCCATACTTCCATGTCGCCTTCGCCCCGATGTGCCCAGGCATAATAGGGTATCAATGTGAGTTCTACGTCTTTAGTTACCAGTTTTCCTGCTTTGTCATAACTTAAAGCCTGCGCATCGGTCGTTATCTGACGGATGCCGTAAAGTAACTCCGGTTTGTCTGTTACCTTGAATTGCGGATGTTGGTTGAGAAGTATGCTGTGGACGTTGAATTTGTTGTCCGGCCATTCTGCGCAATAAACGATGGGGCCGCGTTCAACGGCAACACGTCCGTGATCGGCTTCTACTTTGGGATTTGCCTTTACTATTCGGGGGATCATGTCGAAATGTACTTCTACCACATCTCCCTTTTTCCATTTGCGGGCGATGCTGAGGTAGCCATCATTGACATCGCTTTCTACTGTCTGTCCGTTTACGGATACTTGGTAGGCAGGTTTCTGATTGTCGGCGTAAGAATACAGGTCACTGGGAAGTACATTGCCACGTACCCAGCCGGGGATACGGAGTTTCATGGTGAAGTCCTGATTGCCCTGCGTTATTTTCAGACGGATGTCCCCATTCCAGGGATAGCCGGTTTCTTGTTCCAGCAGAATCTTTTTCTTGTCTACCTTTAGCTCGGCTTTGTTGGAAAGATAAAGGTTCACGTATACCTGATCGTTCTTCACGGCATATACATATCCCGGTAATGACGGAATGAAACGGCTGACGTTTGAAGGGCAGCAGGCGCAGCCGAACCAAGGTTTGCGGCTGTATTTTCCGTTAGAAGACAGCGGGTTGGGATAGAAGAATGAACCTCCGTCCAGTGATACACCCGATATCAGACCGTTGTATAGTGTGCGTTCCAGGACATCGAAATATTTGGCGTCTCCGTGCAGCAGGAAAAGACGGTAGTTCATGTATACATTGCCGATAGCGGCGCAGGTTTCACAATAAGCGGACTGGTTGGGCAGCTCGTAGTTGTTACCGAATGCTTCGCCTGCGTGACGTGCACCGATGCCTCCGGTTATATAAATCTTTTTAGAAACGATGTTGTCCCAAATCTTGTCTATCGCTTTGATGTAGCTGCTGTCTCCGGTGATGGCTGCCACATCTGCCATGCCTGAGTACATATATACGGCACGTACGGCATGTCCTACGGCTTCATCCTGTTCTACCACAGGTTTGTGTGCCTGACTATAGGCGTCTTTCCGGCTGGTATATCCACGGGTATCCAGGAAGAACTTTGCCTGATCAAGATACTTTTTGTCTCCCGTCACCATGTATAGTTTGACTAAAGCCATTTCGGCTATCTGATGCCCCGGTACGTATTTCTTTTGTTGAGGGCCGTTGCCGATTTCGCGGCAGACACAGTCGGCATATTTAATGGCAATATTGAGGAAGTTTCGTTTTCCGGTAGCTTGATAATGTGCTACAGCTCCTTCTATCATGTGCCCGAGATTGTAGAACTCATGACTTAGGTTCTCTACCGCTACCCAACGCTCTTTTCCTGCCCAGTTGTGCGGGTGCTTCGGGTTCATGGTGCGGGCTGTATAAAGGTAACCGTCTGGTTCCTGTGCTCCGGCAACGATGACGAGTACGCTGTCAATGTACTTTTGCAGTTTCTTGTCCGGATAGGTTTGCAGAGAGTAACTGGCTCCTTCTATTGTTTTGTATACATCGGTATCGTCGAAAGAGAAGCCCTCTACTTTGTAGGTATCGCTGGGATGTGCTGCCTTTACAAAGTTTTCGTAACGTCCCGTCTCTTCACATTTGCTGAATGCCAGAGGAATGGTTACTTCACGGCTTGCTTGAAGGCGCTGTCCCCAAAAGTTGTCCGTCACTTTAACGGAAGTAAAGGGGACAGGGTCTATAGGATATCCATGATTTATTTGCGCGCTGCCTGTTATGCAGATGCAGGTCAGGAATGTCGCAGTCAGAACGTTTTTCATCTTGGTATTATTTTAGTATGAATCTCTGTTGTGGTGTTATGGTGTCGGGATTACCTGTTTGATTGTTCCGTCCGGATTGAATTCCATCCGGTCAATACATACTTCGCGGTGCCAGCCCGGTCCGTCATTCAGATGGTTCTTGTTGATACGGTGGTATACGATATACCATTTGTCTTTTCCCGGTACTTGCAGGATAGAGTTGTGGGCAGGTCCGTAGATTTCTTCTTTTGGATTTTGAATGAGTACTATCGGGGCTTTGGCTACTTCGATCGGACCGAGTGGTGACTGGGCGGTACCATAAACAACGTGGTAGTTGGGGGAACCGGTGTCGTCTACAGACCAGAAGAAGTAGTAAACTCCTTTTCTATAAATAACGTAAGGAGCTTCACGGTATGCGTAAGTCTGCAAAGTCCCTCCTTTGGGAGTTAATACTACCGTTGTCTCTTCTTTGACGGACAGCATGTCGTCGTTGAGCTCGGCTCCTGCCATGTAGCCGTTACCCCAATAGAGGTAGCTTTTGCCGGATACGGGGTCGGTGAATACATCCACATCAATCTGCTGTCCCCGTCCTGTGGGAGAAGAGGTGATGATAGGTTTGCCCAGATCTGTGAAAGGTCCGGTGGGGGAGTCGGCTACGGCAACTCCTATCTGCTTGCCTTTGTTGGTCGTCGGGTTGGCACTATAATAAAAGAAGTATTTATACTTCCCGTCTATCTTCTTTTCTTCGATGCAGGGAGCCCATGCGTTTCCGTTTGCCCAAGACACATTTTTGCCCATCTCCAGAATCACAGTCTCTTCTTTCCATGTCTTTAAATTCTTCGATGAAAAGACCTTAAAATAACTTCCGCCCCATCCCGGAAATCCGTCACTGGTGGGGTAAATATAATAGCGTTTTGTCTGATGAGAATACAGAACTTCGGGGTCGGCATGGAACCCCGGCAGAATAGGGTTACCGGATTTCTTATTCTGTGCCGTTACTTGTACTGCTCCGATGAGTAATAAGTGGAATAGAAAGATTTTGGTAAATAAATGCTTCATGATATTTACAGTTAGATTTTTGTTATATTATAAGTACGACAAAGATAGGGGATCCACCTAAATAAAAAGATTATATATCCGTCAAATAGGGTTATATATCATTCAAACGGAAATGAAAATAAGAAAATACCTTTAAATAGACCTTGATGAATGAATATTGGAGCTTGTTTATTGCTTTCTTTAAAAAAGAATACTTACGTTTGGGAAAATGGTTGGAGAGTATGTTGGTATTAAATAAAATTGTTTTTCGAAAATAGGTTATTTTGAGATAAAAAGGTCATTATGAATTAAAATTAGATTTTAATGAATGAATATCAGACATACTTTTAGTTATTAGGCTTTACCTTTGCAAGACATAAAAACACACGATTACCATGAGAATCAAACTTGTATTATTTTTTTGTTTTATCAGCATAACTGCGTTTGCTCAGAACGGAATAACCTTTGAAGTGGAAGAACTTTCAAAGCCGGAAATTTGGCTTTCGACAAGGTCATGCGATGATATTTATAAAGAGCTTATATTATCGGATGTCAAGTTATGGCTTGGCAAGGTAAAAAGAGAGAATATAGACTTTCCATTTAATATCATAGCAAAAAGTGAGGCTCCCGAATATTTAGTATCTTACAATTATAACTCCTTTTTCAATGGTATGTATCGGGCTTATGCAGATCATAGGCCGTTTGTTTTGTCACCGGACATGATTTGGTTGTTAATCAGTCAAGGTTTTGCACGGCATGTAGAAGCTAATAAAGAATCTATGAGGCATTATTTTGTAGATTATTCAGGTCAACAATCCCTGATAGTAATGGCAGATAAGCAATTGGATGATCCGACTGTAAAGTGGGAAGGAATTGTATCCGGCTTTACCCAACAGATAAAAGAACAGGTAGGAGATGACTTGGTAGACTTGCTGACCTGTAACTTCTCGACAACAACCTCTCTGGAGAAAATGGTTTCCGAAGTAACAATCATGGAGACAATGAAACCTTATTTTGAGTTTTTGGTGATGCGTATTGTTTGCGGAATCCCACAAATAACGCTCGAAGGGACTCCCGAAGACTGGAAGAAGGTGCTGAAGAAAGCAAGGAAGCTAAAGAAATATGAACTGGAATGGTGGATATCCGAACTGGAACCTCTTTTAGAGGAGTTTGTAAAAGCGTCAAAAGGAAAAGTGGATAAGGACTTTTGGCGGAATATGTTTAAATATCACTCACAAAAACAATATGGAGCTCCTAATATAATAGATGGATGGATTGTCAAATTCTTCCCATACGATAAGGATGGAGGACGAAACACATTGAAACAACTGGAAGGCACTAATTGTCTGCCGCAGGAGATAGTAAAGGTTGACATGACATACAAGGAAGTATATAATGATACCATCATAGAGACTCCTTTGGAACTTTGGGCTGGTTTTATAGGGTTGAAGCAAAACTTTGATAATTATGCTTTGCGACCCCAGATCGGTTGGATGGTGAGAAAGAAGGATGTGGGTGATAAAGAGTTTATGAAGAAGCTGGAAGCAGATGCGCAAACTGAAGGTATGGGGGCTGGTATTAGGATTAGGGTGAAAGAGTTTCCAGCGATCTTATTAAAACTCAAAGAAATAAAACAGTTAGAGATTTATTTTATAGATGAGATTGATATACCGGACGAATTCTCAAAAGTGAAAATTGATGATTTGGAACTATACGGAAAGATAACTGAGGAGGGGATGGACCGCATTAAGAAAATGTTCCCCGGGATAGGACTTAAAATAAATAATACTGTGATAAATCGTAACCCTAATAGAAAACCTCTAATTATTTTCGAGGAATGAAAAGAAGAATTTTACAAGTTTTAGCGACAGGACTTCTGTCATTGTTTATTGTCCCGTCATTGGGATTATCAATCGCTGTTGCACAGGAAAACACTTTTACTGTTCAGCAGCCGGACTATCAGAAAAGCCCTTATACGGGAATGACACGGCATCATTGGATACAGGCAGGTGAATACCTGCTAAGAGGTGCGTTCAATTATATCCATTCTTTGGATGATCAAATGTATTTCCCGAAACAATTGGATAAAACATATCCAAAAAATGAAGGGCAAATCCCAGTAGCAAAACTGGAAGGACTGGCACGAACCTTGTTTGTAGCTGCTCCCCTTTTAAAAGAGAATCCGGAACTGGAAATGAATGGAGTGAAAGTGGCGGATTATTATCGCCATCAATTAATAAATATCTCCAACCCGAAAAGCAAGAGCTTTATTTCACATCGCCAGGGAGGACCGAGTCAAACGCTTCTGGAACTGGGCTCTTTGGCAATTTCTATGAAAGCTGCACAGGCTGTTTTGTGGGACCCGTTGACAAAAGCACAGAAAGATTCCCTTGCCGCTACCATGTTGAGTTATGGAGAAGGACCGACTATCGGTTCTAACTGGATGTTCTTTAATGTATTTATTTTGAGTTTTCTGAAAGATCAGGGATATGTGGTGAATGAGGGCTATCTGGAATCGAATCTGAAGAAACTTCTGGCACGTTATCGGGGCGAAGGTTGGTACAATGATGCGCCGGCTTATGATTATTACAGTGCATGGGCGTATCAGACCTATGGACCTATTTGGGCGGAAATGTTCGGAAAAAAGCAGTATCCTCAGTATGCCGCACAATTTCTGAAGAACCAACACGATATGGTTGACAATTATCCCTATATGTTTAGTGGAGATGGCAAAATGAATATGTGGGGGCGAAGTATCTGTTATCGCTTTGCTGCCACTGCCCCTTTATCTTTGTATGAATACGGTGAAAGTGATGACGTAAATTACGGTTGGATGAGAAGAATTGCCTCTTCCACCTTATTGCAATTCATGGAGAATCCGGAGTTCTTGGAGGATGGTATTCCGACAATGGGATTTTACGGGCCTTTTGCTCCGGCTGTTCAGATATACAGTTGCCGGGGAAGCGTTTATTGGTGTGGAAAGGCTTTTTTAAGTTTACTGTTGCCGGAGAGTGCGGATTTTTGGTCGGCTACAGAAAATAACGGCCCTTGGGAGAAAGTGTTTAAGAAAGGACAGGTATATAATAAGTTCCAGCCGGCAACAAATTTATTGATTACCAATTATCCGAACTGCGGGGGATCTGAAATGCGTTCGTGGTGTCATGAGACTGTGGCAAAAGACTGGCAGAAGTTCCGTAGTACGGAGAATTATAATAAACTGGCCTATCATACGGAGTTTCCCTGGATGGCTGACGGTAAGAATGGAGAAATCTCAATGAATTATGGGACGAAGAACAAGAACGGAGAATGGGAAGTGTTAAGACTTTATACGTTCAGAAGTTTTGAGGATGGAATTTATCGTCGTGATGCCGTACTCGAAACAGATAGTACTGTGAATTATCAGTTGGCAGACATTCCATTGCCGAATGGTATATTGCGGGTAGATAAGGTTTCGGTACCCGATTCGACGGAGATTTGTTTGGGGCATTACTCCCTGCCGTCTCTTGATGCGGAGATTCGTGAAACAGATCGCAAGGTAAACAAACAAAATGTTCCGGTACTTTCTAACGGCAAATATGAATTGGTGATGATACCATTAGCAGGCTGGAATAATAAGATAAATACTGTATATCCGGAGGGGGTGCATCCTGTTAGTAAGAAGTGTGCTTTGAGCATGATTACAGATCGGCTGGATGGTAGTAAAATCTACGTAACACTTCAGTTGTGGAAAAAAAAGATTGGAGAAAAAGGCTTTACTAAAAAAGAACTGAATCCGGTGAAGTCAGTCGAAGTGTCGGATGATAAAAAGCATGTTACCATTCGTTTGGCTACGGGAGAAACTAAGAAGATTTCATTCGAGTAACTAACACAAAAACATTAAATATATTATCACTATTACCATGAAAAAAAGCTTTGTCTTATTTTTGACTATCTTATATGTATCCAGTATTCACTTAAGTGCGCAAAAAACTGAAAACGTTCCTGTCGGCGGAGGATATCCCGTTACAGCCGAAGGTGCCTGGTGTTGGTTTGCCGATCCTCGCGCATTACATTATGAAAATGAAAGTGGGACTATAAATAAAACATATATAGGCTATATTGATATACATGGTAATATTAAAGCCATGCAGTATGACTTTAAGAAGAAAAAACAAGAGGAAGTACTTATTCGCTCATATTTTCAACCGGACGACCACAATAATCCTACCTTTTTAGTGTTGCCTGATGAACGGATTATGATTTTTTACTCCAGGCATACGGATGAGGCTTGTTTTTATTACAGAATTTCGCAGATTCCGGGAGATATAACGATGTTGGGGGAAGAGAAGGTTATTAAAACCAGAAACAATACAACTTATCCCTCTCCATTTATTCTGTCGGATGATCCGGAACATATTTATTTGTGTTGGCGGGGGATCGGCTGGCATCCCACTATTGCCAAATTATCATTGCCGGATGAGAAAGATGATGTCAGTATTGTATGGGGAGCTTATCAGATAGTGAAGTCCACCGGAGCACGACCTTATGCAAAATATGTGTCTAATGGAAAAGATAAGATTTATTTGACTTATACCACTGGGCATCCGGATAATGAAAATCCCAATTTCCTTTACTTTAATTACATCGACATTCATACGATGCAATTGAAAGATGTGAAAGGAAATACTCTTTCAACTATTGCCGATGGTACATTTAGGGTGAACAAGACTCCTGACTATGTAGCCCGATATCCATATACTGTGGTAGACAATCCTATTGAACGCGATTGGGTATGGCAGGTCGCTTTAGATAAGAAAGGATATCCGGTGATTGCGATGGTACGTATCAGTAGTGATAAAAGTTCTCACGATTATTACTATGCCGGATGGGATGGACATGAATGGAAGAAGACTTTCCTGGCTAATGCGGGAGGACATTTTCATCAGACACCGAATTTGGAGAAATGTTATAGTGCCGGTATGGCTATAGATCCGGCAAATACCAGCCTCATATATTGTTCGTTGCCTATAGAAGGTAAGTATGGCAAAGTCTATGAGATTATGAAATATACGCTGGATGAGGACGGGAAAATTATTTCTACAGAAGCGATCACTCGAAATTCGCAGCTGAATAATGTGCGTCCTTACATAATTTCCAGTTCAGAGAATACCCCCTTAAGGCTGGCATGGATGTACGGCAATTATTATGACTGGATTGTGAGTTCGCAATATCCGCAGGGCTATTGTACAGGGATCGCTTGCGATTTTAAAGGTTTTGCGGCTATAAAAAAGAAAGCGAAAGTAGGAAAGAACTTTAGCTTCAATCCCCGGAAAGACTTTACCTTGGAAGAGACGGTTCCTTTAGATGTGAATAATTATGAAGGTTGCCTGTTGCAACTGGGTGACCTTGAATATTATCTGGATGGGCAGACGATGAAACCGGAAGTAAGATATAAAGGAAAAGTGTATCACAGTACGAATATACTCGGTACGGCTGACTGCTGGAAAATGACGTCTCGCAGCACAGGAGGGAACTGGTATGCTCCGCAGAAGTATGAAAATGTCCGTCTGAGAATAGAATATAAAAGAGGGACTTTATGTATCTATATTAATGACTTGCTTGATCAGAAAATTAAAATTCGATAATCTGTAATTGACTCATTATCTTAGAATATTTGTTTTATGAAAAAACTTATATAACTCGTCGGTCTGTTCTAAAATCATATTTATCTGATGAATTAATCTTCAAAAAGTTCTACTTATCGGTATATCTATATTGATGACATGATCTAGTCGTTGTTTATTAAATATTTTATTCATAAATTTGGTCGTATATATAATGGTAAGTTATTATATTTGCATATAACGAACAAAATATGATCGTATGAAAAACACAAGAATTATTGTTCCTTATTATAGGTTGTGCTGTTTTATTCTGTATTTGCTTTTGAGGTCCACTTTGCTGTCGGCAACAGAAGATGTCATTTGTAATCTAAAGTTTAGACAACTTTCTGCCCCACACTCGTTACCGACTAACGAAGTACAAAAAGTATATCAGGATAAAGATGGATTTATCTGGTTCGCTACCCGTAATGGGCTTTGTAAGTACAATGGATACGAAACCACTCTTTATAAGTCTAACCTTTATTCTCCGGGTTTATTGACTAATAATAGCATCACCTGTCTGGTTGATGATAACAATAACCACCTATGGATTGGTACATCAGAAGGATTGAATGTGATGGACAAGAGAACGGGGGAAATAAAAAAATATAAAGTACCTTCTATTTCTAATAATGTAGTATCAGCCTTGTGTGTCACTCGTGATAATACCGTTTGGGTGGGGACGGACAACGGTTTATGTCGTTATGTTGCAGAGAAAGATACTTTTGTAGTTTGTGGAGATAATATGGGAGATAGTAGGCTGAGGTATGTGACAATAAAATCTTTATTGGAAGATTCGGACGGAGACCTCTGGATTGGAACTTGGGCACAAGGTTTATTCCGTTATTCTCCATCTACGGATAAGCTGGAAGTATATCCGAAAATCAATGATCAATATTCTTCTCATGTCATTTATGAGGATAGTAATAAAGACATTTGGGTAGGAAGCTGGGGATACGGACTTTTTAAATTACGAAATCCTAAAGATATGCAACAAGTGTCTTATCAATGTTTTTTACATGAAAATGGAGATGATTCCAGTTTGTCCGATAATATCGTGTATGATGTAAACGAAGATTTGAATACCCATACGCTATGGGTCGGGACGCGAAGTGGACTTAGTATCTTAAAACTTGACGAGCCAGATGGTTTTGTTAATTATAAATCCGGCAAATCTGATTATCGCATTCCTTCTGACGAGGTTAACTCAATTATGCGTGATAATCAAAAGAATATGTGGATAGGGGCTATTGGTGGTGGCGTTCTGATGGCCGATACACGCCAGCCGGCATTTACTCTACATACACTGAATTTTGGAGACGAAGACATTCCGGTGACTTCTGTCCGTACGTTATTTGCCGATTCTGATCAGAACTTATGGATTGGAGTAGGAACATACGGATTAGCCTGTAAAGATTATATGACGGGAGAATTAAAAATGTATTCGCACATACCGGAGTTCTCCGGTATAAAGGATTTGCCCTCTCTTTTTGCTGTTATCCAACGTAAGAAGAGTGGTGAAATATGGTTCGGCATGTATAATGGAGGAATTTATGTCTATCGGAAAGGTGAAAAGGTGAAACATCTGACTACACAAAATAGCGGCTTTCTTACTTCCGATTGTGTATCGGCTTTGTACGAAGATTATGAGGGAAATTGTTGGGTTGGTACGCGCGGAGGAATAGGAGTTCGATTATCTGATGGCACTGACTATCGTTTTGAAACGATGAACTTTGCTGATAGTCTGTCTGCCGACTGGATATACGTAAGAGATATCGTAAAGGATATGGATAATAGCGTTTGGTTGGCAACGTCTAATTTGGGTGTGATTCATATAACAGGAGATATCCGGCAACCTTCTACATTGAAGTATGAGAATTACAGTTTCCATAATCGTAAATTAATCACCAATACGGTTCTGTGTATACATCTTGATCGTTTTGGACGATTGTGGGCAGGAACTGAGGGAGGAGGATTATACCTTTATAATCGTAACAAAGGAGAATTTGAAGAAAAGACGCGTGCGTATAGTATTCCGGGAGATGTAATCGTTAGTATAGAAGAAGATAGAAGTGGAAATTTATGGTTGGGAACAATATCCGGATTAGTGAAGCTTTATGTGGCTGCTATTGGAAATGATTTCTCGACTCGCATCTATACTTCTGCCGATGGGCTGCAGGATAATTTTATTGTCAATTCATCGTGCAGCCGGAATGGAGAGCTGTTTTTTGGAGGACATAAAGGCTACAACAGCTTTTTCCCCGATAAAATGGAAATACCTTCTCAGGAAACCAATTTCCTGATAACAGATATTAAAATATTCAATCATTCTTTCAATAATTTGCCAGTGGAGTTACAGCAGGAGATTTCTCCGGTAATGCCGACTTACACAAGTAAGATTGAACTTCCTTATAAATATAACAATTTCAGCATTGAATTTGCGGCTCTTACTTATAAGAATCCCGAGTTGAACAGATATGCCTATCGTCTTCAGAATTTTGATCGGGACTGGCAGTATACGGATGCAGACCGTCGCTTTGCTTATTATAACAATCTGCCGAGCGGGACATATACTTTTCAGTTGAAAGCAACCAATGAGAACGGAGAATGGAGTGGCTATGTGCGTGAATTGACAGTGGTAGTCCTTCCTCCGTTCTGGGCTACCTGGTGGGCATATCTGTTATATATAATATGGGTGTTGGTCGTAGGAATTTTGATTTACCGTACAACAAAGAACCGTATGTTGCTTCGGAATGCATTGCGCCTGCGTGAAATAGAAAAAGCAAAAGCAGAAGAATTGAATCATGCGAAATTGCAGTTCTTTACTAATATTACGCATGAGTTGTTAACTCCGTTGACTATTATTTCGGCTACGGTGGATGAATTGAAGACACAGGCACCTAGTCATAATGATTTATATACGGTGATGAATAGCAATATACAGCGATTAATACGATTGTTACAGCAGATTCTTGAATTCCGTAAAGCAGAGACCGGAAATCTTAAATTGCGTGTTTCTCCGGGAGATATTGCGGATTTTGTGAAAAGAGAGACTGAAAGTTTTCAACCGCTGGTGAAGAAACGAAAGATACATTTCTCTGTACTTTGCGACCCGGAAGCTATTATCGGCTATTTCGATACAGATAAATTGGATAAGATATTATATAATCTGTTGTCTAACGCTGCTAAATACAATAAGGAAGGCGGATTTATCCAAGTAACTTTGTCTTATGATAAAAATAAAGATTTTGTGCTCTTGAAAGTGAAGGATAACGGGAAAGGCATTTCAAAAGAGAAACAGAAAATGCTGTTCAAACGCTTTTACGAAGGAGATTATCGAAAGTTCAATACTATCGGCACCGGTATCGGACTTTCCCTGACAAAAGATTTGGTGGAGTTGCACGGAGGAACCATTTCAGTAGAGAGTGAAGTCGATCAGGGAACAGAGTTCATCGTGAGGATTCCTATTGACCGTTCTTATTATGAAGAAGAACAAATAGATAATGAAGCAATCTTGCCGATACAGAAGACGGTGACTTATGAAGTCACGCAAGTGGAAGCTACCAATGAAGTAGAAGAAGTGACGGAGAAAGCCAATTCTATCTTACTGGTCGAAGACAATGAGGAGTTGCTGCAATTGATGACTAAACTTCTGAACCGTGATTACAACGTCTTTACTGCCGAAAATGGGAAAGAGGGAATTACGGTATTGGAGAATGAGGATATTGACCTGATTGTATCGGATGTGATGATGCCCGAAATGAATGGCATCGAATTCTGTAAGTACGTAAAAGGTCATTTGGAAATCAGCCATATTCCGGTGATTCTATTGACTGCCAAGAATAAGGAAGAAGACCGTGCAGAAGCGTATGAAGCTGGTGCGGAGGCTTTTATTAGCAAGCCTTTTAACCTGACGGTGTTACATGCCCGTATCCGTAACCTGCTGAAGTATAAGGAACGCACGGCACGCGACTTCAAGAATCAATTGGTGTTTGAGGTAAAGGATTTGAATTATACAAGTCTGGATGAAGACTTTATAAAGCGTGCCATTGAATGCGTGAATAATCATTTGGCAGACGCTGCATTTGACCAGACACAATTTGCCGAAGAAATGATTACCAGTAAATCGACTCTATATAAGAAATTGAAATCCTTGGCAGGTTTGAATACTTCTGCTTTTATTCGCAATGTGCGTTTGAAAGCTGCCTGCCGGATCATGGAAGAAAAGGGAAATAATATTCGTGTTTCAGAATTGGCATATATAGTTGGTTTTAATGATCCGAAGTATTTCAGTGTATGTTTTAAGAAAGAGTTCGGGATGCTGCCGACTGATTATATTGAACGGTTTATTCAAGATGTAGAGAAGTAGATAAAGTCTGGTTCATAATAGCCTCTGTCATTCAGAGGAGTATAACGACGAAGAATCTTTTTTCCTGTACACAAAAAATGAGATTCTTTCTCTCGTTGGTCGTCTGAATGACAAAAATACATTTAATGCATTTCTGCTTTGATTTGAATCAACGGCTGATTCGCATTAATAGCTAATAAAGCGAAAATAAAAATTAAGTCCGAAGATTA
>CANSEY010000042.1 GCA_947646015.1 uncultured Bacteroides sp.
GTGAAGGGAAGGTTTTCGATACGGATAAGTTCATCTGGTTGCAGGGACGTGAGGTATGGATGTTCTCCATGCTTTACAACAAAGTGGAAAAACGACAGGAATGGCTGGATTGTGCCGTTCAGGGTGGTGAATTCTTAAAAAAATACGGACATGACGGGAATTATAACTGGTACTTTTCACTCGACCGTTCGGGTAGACCACTGGTAGAACCATACAATATTTTCTCATATACTTTCGCCACGATGGCCTTCGGACAGCTGAGTCTTGCTACGGGAAATCAGGAGTATGCGGACATAGCAAAGAAGACCTTTGAAATCATCCTTTCTAAGGTTGATAATCCGAAAGGCAAGTGGAACAAGCTTCATCCGGGTACTCGTAATCTGAAGAACTTCGCCCTCCCGATGATCCTCTGTAATCTGGCTTTGGAGATCGAACATCTCCTGGATCCCGGTTATCTGGAACAGACGATGGAAACCTGTATCCATGAAGTGATGGATGTCTTTTATCGTCCGGAGCTGGGGGGCATCATTGTTGAGAATGTCGATATGGACGGTAATCTGGTGGATTGCTTCGAAGGACGCCAGGTGACTCCCGGTCATGCTATTGAAGCGATGTGGTTCATCATGGATTTGGGCAAACGCCTGAATCGTCCGAAATTGATAGAAAAAGCAAAAGACGTAACCCTGACAATGCTCGACTATGGTTGGGACAAGCAATATGGAGGTATCTATTACTTTATGGACCGTAACGGTTGTCCTCCCCAGCAATTGGAATGGGATCAGAAACTTTGGTGGGTGCATATTGAATCTCTGATATCACTGCTGAAAGGTTATCAGCTGACCGGAGACAGGAAATGTCTGGAATGGTTTGAAAAAGTGCATGACTACACATGGTCGCACTTCAAAGATCCGGAATATCCGGAATGGTACGGATATCTGAATCGGCAGGGAGAAGTATTGCTGCCACTCAAAGGTGGGAAATGGAAAGGATGTTTCCATGTACCAAGGGGATTATTTCAATGCTGGAAAGTATTAGAACAGCTATAGAAACAATGAATTATTATGTTAACCAATCTTATTAATAATCTAAAAATTAATTCTATGACAGAGTTTAACTCAAAAATTAAGCAAAACTCTCGCATATTGAAGATATTTCTTTTCTCAATATGCGCACTTTTTGCATGTGCTATCAATGCTCATGCACAGAGTTTGGTGCAAGGTACTGTTACTGATGAGACAGGAGAATCTCTACCTGGTGTAAGTGTTGTAGTAAAGGGGACTACTAATGGTACAGTTACAGATGTTAATGGAAAATACAGCATTCAGGCGACTTCAAAAGATATATTGTCTTTCACATATGTAGGTATGGCGGAACAAGATATAAAAGTTGCCGGACAGAAAACGATCAATGTGGTGATGAAGGATGATGTGGCATCTCTGGATGAAGTGATTGTCGTTGGTTATGGTACTGCAAAGAAACAATCCCTGACAGGAGCGGTTTCTGCAGTCAAAGGCGACGAACTGTTAAAGGCACCGGCAACCAATGTATCAAGTTTGTTAGGCGGACGTTTGCCGGGCATTTCTTCTGTTCAAGTCTCTGGAGAACCGGGTGATGACCAAGCAGTATTGCGGGTTCGTGGTTCTATTTACAATGTTACTTATATTGTAGATGGTATGCCTCGTTCCATCAATGACATTGATCCTAATGATATTGAGAGTGTATCTGTCTTGAAAGATGGAGCTTCTGCGGCTGTGTACGGTTTGAAGGGCGCAGGTGGTGTTATCATTGTTACAACAAAGAGAGGACAGGAAGGAAAGTCAAGAATCACATATAACGGTTCAATAGGAGCATCTATGAATGCAAACTTTCCGCAGTTTATGAATGGTCCCCAGTTTGCATATTATTATAATATGGCTGATATGATGGATAAGCTGGCTAACGGAAGTATTACGGACATGAAGCAATATACACCGGTATTCACAAAAGCAAATGTGGAAGCGATGTTGAACGGCGATCCTACTGATGGGTGGGATAATGTCAATTATATTGATAAAGTATTTGGCACAGGTATCAATCAGAAGCATAACATCACCGTACAGGGTGGTAGTGACAAAATGCGTTATTTCACGTCTGTCGGCTATTTGGGACAGGATGGTAATATTGATAACTTTACTTATAGACGGTACAACTTAAGAACCAACATTGAAACTCAGCTGGCCAAGAATTTCCAGTTAAGTTTGGGAGTTGCCGGAAATGTAGGAAAACGTGAAACTCCGGGATATGCCTCCGGTGGTACAGATTCTAATTCCACATTGGGAGAACAAGGTTGGTTATCCGTTGCTCACCAGACTATCATGATGCATCCGTATTTACCGGAAAAATATGATGGACTTTATACCGCTACTACACAGAATAATACAAGCTTACCGAATAGTCCGCTAGCAGCTATTTATGAATCCGGCTACAAACATACCAATAGCTTTGATTTGCAGACTAACCTCTCTTTACAATATAATCTGCCTTGGGTAAAAGGATTAAGTGTAAAGGTTACCGGAGCTTATGACTACAAGACCTCACATAATAAAAACCTGAATACACCTTATTCTACTTATATCAATAAAATGCCGACTTCCACTACAGACTGGACTTGGACTAAAGCGGATGATCCTCGTGGAACTGCAAATGGAATAAATTTAGGTGAAGGACAATTCAGTTCCCGTCAAATGGTAGGCCAGGGAAGCATCAATTATGCGAATTCTTTCGGTAAGCATAATGTTGAAGCCATGGTACTTGCGGAAATCCGTGATTATAAAGAAAACAGTTTCTCCGGATATAATAAGAATATGAGTTTTGCAGAACTTCCGGAATTGAGTTTCGGACAACCGGCAGACTCCCCTATTTCCGGCTACAGTGATGCCAATCGTAGCATTGGCTACGTTTTCCGTTTGAAATACGACTATGACAATAAGTATCTGGCAGAATTTACAGGACGATATGACGGTTCGTATAAGTTTGCGGGCAATGTAAGTGGAAAACGTTGGGCATTTTTCCCATCAGCATCAGTAGCGTGGAGAATATCCAAAGAAAACTTTATGTCCGATCTGACTTTTCTAGATGATATGAAAATACGTGCATCTATCGGTTTGTTGGGTAATGACGATGTGAGTCCGTATGCATTCCTTAGTACTTATAACCTGATGGACGGTAACAAAAATGCGTACCAGACAATTCTGAACGGAAAAGTCATGCAGGCGCTGCGTGCATCTGTAATTGCAAATCCTACTCTGACGTGGGAAAACACGTTAACTTACAATGCAGGTTTCGACTTTACCATGTGGAATGGTTTACTGGGTATGGAATTTGATGCATTCTATAATTATACCTATGATATTCTGACAGCAATGGGAGGCGATTATCCACCATCAATGGGAGGATATTATTATACGTATGCCAACTATAACAAGGTAGACAGCAAGGGAGTTGAAATCACAGTGAGTCATCGTAATAAATTAAATCTGGCAGGGAAACCATTTTCTTATGGAGCCAGTTTCAACTTGACTTTTGCAAGAAATCGCTATCTTCGTTATCCGGATAGTCCCAATACTGTAGAATGGAGAAAACGTACAGGTCGCAGTGTAGACGCTTCAGTCGTATGGGTGGCAGAAGGTTTGTTCCGTTCGGAAGAAGAAATTGATAATTCCGCATGGTATGGAACCCGTCCTAATGTAGGTGACATCAAATATAAGGATTTAAATGGCGATGGCAAAATAGATGAAGATGACAGAACACGTGTAGGACGGGGCAATCGTCCGGAACTGACTTATGGTCTGAACTTGAATTGTGCCTGGAACGGATTTGATTTAAGCGCACAATTTACTGGAGGCGCATTGTTCGATGTATCATTAACCGGAACTTACTATAATGGTTATGATGACAATACGGTCTGGACACAAGCATTCAAAGAAGGTGCCAACTCACCTTTATATCTGGTTCAGAATGCGTATACCACGGAAAATCCGAATGGAACATTCCCACGTCTGACTCTGGGAAATCAAGGACATGGAGGAGACAATGGATTAGCTTCTACCTTCTGGTTGCGTAATGGCAGATACCTTCGTCTCAAATCGGCACAGCTAGGTTATACATTCCCTAAAAAGTGGATGAGCCCTGTGGGAATTCAGAATCTTAGAATTTATGTAGAAGGTTCCAATTTATTCACGATCTCCGGTCTTCCCGATGGAATCGACCCCGAATCTCCGGGAGTGAATAACGGATATTATCCTCAACAACGCACAATCATGGGCGGTATAACTCTGACTTTCTAAACCTTTAAAAGATTTATTATGAAAACAAAATTTATAAGTATCATATTGTTGGGAGCCTCTTTAGGGCTTGGTTCATGTAGTGATTATCTAGACATGACACCGACGGACAAAGCATCAGATAAACTAGTATGGAGTAAACTGGAATATGCCGAACAAGCTGTCAACGATTTCTACCGTTATATCGATTATTTAGGAGTTTATCGTGACGGACAATGCCTGGCAGGCATGACGGAAGCGTTGACAGACCAACTCAAATACGGTTCCTATAACTATATGTCTAAATGCCAGATACCTAGCGAAATCGCTTATGGAGGATCCGTTCTGACAGTAAGTTATGTCAGCACTTATTTAGGCAATTGGGGGACGATGTATGAATATGTACGCCGTGTCAATGAAGGTCTCAATAAACTGAAAAAGTACGCCTCATTCGGTCAGACGGAACAAGAACGGCTGGAAGCGGAAATGCGCTTCTTCAGAGGATATTTATATACCGACTTGGTAAAACGTTATAAGGAAGTCATTATATATGATGAAGATCTGGATAATATAAAGAAGGATATGCCGGTCAGTTCCGAAGCAGAAGGATGGAACTTTGTATATGAGGACCTGAAGTTTGCGGGCGAACATTTACCGGTTGATAAAACCCCTAATGGACGTCTGACTAGCGGAGCAGCTTATGCAATGCTGTCACGGGCAATGCTTTATGCAGAAAGATGGGATGATGCCCGGATCGCTGCCGAAGAAGTGATGGGCATGGGATATAAGCTGGAAGAAAAAGAGAATTATTCTAATGCATTTAAAGCAGGAAGTCAGGAAGCTATTCTGCAATATTGCTATGACAAGAGTTCTACTGTAACTCATGATTTTGACGGCTATATGGCTCCCGGAGGTGATAAAGCATTGGATGGTAATTCAATGACCGGAGGATTTGGAACTCCGACACAAGAAATGGTAGAATCTTATGAATATGCGGACGGTAGCGGTTTTCCGGATTGGAGTACCTGGCATACTGCAGAAGGAACAACGGCAACTCCTCCATACGATAAACTTGAACCACGCTTCAAAGCAACCATTCTTTATAATGGTGCGACGTGGAAAGGCAGAACGATCGCATCTTATGTCAATGGTACTGATGGTTGGGCTGCATGGAAAACGGATGCCAAACCAGAAGGACGTTCTACCACAGGTTATTATTTGCGTAAGCTGGTGGATGAGACTCATAGTTTCACTTCTGTGCAGGCAAGTACACAGCCATGGACCGAAATTCGTTATGCCGAAGTGTTACTAAATCATGCCGAGGCTTGCTATCATTTGAGTGGCTATGCCGATAAAGCCAATAAAGACATCAAAGACATTCGTAACAGAGTCGGCTTGCCTTATTCGGACAAGAGTGGAGAAGACCTGATGAAAGCGATTCGTCAGGAACGTAAAGTCGAATTAGCTTATGAAGGACACTATTATTGGGATATGCGTCGCTGGAAACTATCTGCAACGGCATTCACCGGTATCCGTCTTCATGGACTTAAGATAGAACAGAATGCAAACGGTTCGTTCAATTACATTTATGTAGAGTGTGATGACAAAGATCGTAACTTCCCGACTAAGATGTACCGTTTCCCTATGCCACAGGCGGAGTTGGACAATAACGGTGCGGTAACTCAATATGCAGAATGGCAATAAATCTAAAATGAAAACAATTATGAAAAAGAATATACAATATTTACTATTAGGAGTATTGGCATTAATGAGTTCCTGCCAAGATCCGGAATATGTACTTCCAACTGCTGAGCGGCAGGGAATCACAAGCTTGACCGCACTTTTTACATCAGGTCCTTATGTGGACAAAGAAGCTGTTGTCTACACAATTGCGGATGCGTCTGTAGATAAATATGTGATTCCTATACCATGGTTTTATCCGGAAGACAGTGAAAATGAAACGGCGGAATATATGAAGACAATGAGGGTCCAGGCAAAGTTAGCTCCTAACTGTACTATTAACCCTGTTTTGACGATATTGGATTTGACTAAAGAAAATTACTTCACTTATACAGATGCGCAGGGATATAAGAAACAAATCTGCATTACGGGTGAAAGAGTGAAATCCAATAAATGTCAGTTATTAAGTTTCTCAATACCGGCCGAAGATATTAGTGGAATTATTGACGAAGAGCATAAGACGGTATCTCTGATTTCTGCAGAAGATTTATCTTCCTGTCTGGCAGAATATTCACTTTCCTCTCATGCGACAATGTCGCCGGATCCTAAGACAGAGGCGCTTGACTTCAATTCACCTGTAGAACTGACGGTCATCGCTCACGATGGAGTGACGAAGCAGACGTACACAGTTCAGAAGGCAGTGCCGGATAAGATCCCTTATGGATATAGAAAAGGCAGTGAGACAGAATTGTTTAAATTGGATATGGGAGTTATAGGTTTGCCCTGGACTTCAGCCAACTCACCTTCACTGGCCGTTAATGGCAATAATTTAGTTGTTTGCTTAGGGGACGGTTCTACTGCTCCTACCTATTATAATGCTTCTACAGGAAGTAAGATTGGCAATATGACTTTGGGAAGCGTAGGTGTTGCATCTTTAGGTTGTGTGACAAGTGATAGTAAAGGAAACATATTGTTGGCAACAAAAGCAGCTAATGGTAAATCCTTCTCTATCTATAAGACTTCTTCTGTAACCACAGTTCCAACTTTATTGATATCTTATACCAACAATACAAGTTTGGATATGGGTACCAAAGTATCTGTACAGGGTGATATCAATACAAATGCCGCTATCATTGCTACATGTGACGGGACAGCCTCGTCCGGTTCTAATACGTTTGTTCGCTGGATTATAACAGACGGTGTATTGGGAAGTCCTGAAGTAGTATCGGTAAATGGTGTTGGCTATTGGGGATCTCCTGTGTCAAATACCAAGGTTGTCACCAAAGGAACTACTGCACAAAGCGATTATTTCTTATCCTATTATGATCCTAACGTACTTTATTGGGTGAATGGAACAAGTAATAATGCGTCCAAGTCTTTATCCAATTCGGACAATGGCAATTCCTGGGCAATGAATAATAACTGTCTGGATGCAAGAACGTTCAATAATGCGCAGTATCTTGTATTGGTATCTACGGCTCACTTCCCGCAATGGGGAGGCACTCCGTACTTATATATGTACGATGTAACCTCAGACGGATCGTTTACCGGTACGGTATCTACTTCAGACGCTTTGACATTCAATCCTTCACTTTCTTCGTTCGGTTCTGCAGATGGTGTAGCGGCAACAGGTGATGTATTGTTTGCTCCAACTACAGATGGATATAAACTTCGTCTCTACTATGTTGACAACAACTGTAAGATTATCGGAGGGTATGAATTTGATTGTATCGACAAATAATTAATGTGTTTCAAAAGAGTTACTGACATTAATAAACATATATAATATGAGAAATCTTTTTAAAATATTATTATTGACGTTTTGCGGAATGGTTGCTATCACTTCATGTAGTGATGATTCTGATGGAATCCCCGGATGGCCCTGGAATGATAATTCAACAGAGGGACCGGAAAATCCGGATGTAACAGAAATCAAGCCACGCTATGTCTGGATTGATGCGGCAGCTAATTTTCCGGATTATGCGAATAATAAGGAGAATATCTCCACAGATATGGTGAAAGTAAAAAACGCAGGGTTTACTGATATCATTGTTGACGTGCGTCCCACTACAGGAGATGTTTTGTTCAACACTACTGCAGTAGATCAGGTGAAGCGAATGGATGTGTGGGGAAGTTCGGGTTATGTATATTATGAACGTACTGAAACATGGGATTACCTGCAGGCATTTATAGATGCAGCCAGAAGTCAGGGGCTGAAAGTACATGCGTCAGTCAATACTTTCGTCGGTGGTTACTTATGTCCCTATAACCTCGGATCAGATGGAATACTGTTCCGTGATGACTCGAAGAAGGAATGGGCAAGTGTGGCTAATCTCGCTGACGGTCTGACAAATACGATGGATTTGTTGAATGACGAGACCGATTATGGAGCTAAATTTTTGAATCCGGCTAACGATGATGTGCAGAACTTCGTTTTGCAGTTACTGGGTGACCTGGCTAAATATGACTTGGATGGAATAATTCTGGACCGTTGCCGTTATGACGATTATGGCTTGGAAAGTGATTTCTCGGCTGTTTCTAAACAGAAGTTTGAAGAGTACATTGGGGAAACAGTTGCTCATTTTCCGGAAGACATTATGGCACCAGGCACAGATGAGATACCTTCAGATCAGCCTGCCTATTTCAAGAAATGGTTGGAATTTCGTGTAAAAGTGATTCACGACTTTATCGTCAAGGCACGTGAGAAAGTAAAATCCGTAAATTCAGAAATCAATTTTGGAGTGTATGTAGGCGCATGGTATTCCAGTTATTATACTTCGGGAGTAAATTGGGCAAGTCCTAAATATGACACCTCAGCCTACTATCCTAAATGGGCAACAGCAGATTATAAGAACTATGGTTATGCCGATCATCTGGATTATATATTCTTAGGTGCTTATGCATCTGTCGATAAGATTTATGGTAGCGGCGAATGGACAATGGAGGGATTTTGCAAAAACGGTCGCGAGTTGCTGAAAGGTGACGTTCCCTTCTCCGGAGGTCCGGACATAGGCAATGGTACCGGATGGACTAACGGTGGACAAGCCGCTAAAATACCTGATGCCATCGACGCATGTATAAACAATAGCGACGGCTTCTTCGCATTCGACCTCTGTCATATCAAGATGTACGACTATTGGAACGCTTTCAAGACAGGATTTGATAACTATCTGGAGTCCGTTCAAAAATAGGAAGTTGATAATTCAATCTGAGAATATACTCAATACAAGTATTCTCCTTTCTATTCATAGCACTAAGTCTGAGCCGCAAGGTTCAGACTTAATGTTAATGAATTGCCTTATTTGTATAAAGAACAATAGATAACTATGAAAATATATTTATTACAACTTGTCATTTTGATGAGTTTGAGTTTGAACTTGCAGGCTCAAAATTTATCCGGTACTATTCGTGGAAAGGTAACCTGTCATGGGAAAGGACTTCAAGGAGTAGTTGTAACGGACGGAATCGACTGTGTTCTGACTAATAAGTCGGGCGAATATGTGCTTGCTCCTCAAAGGGATGCCCGGTTTGTTTACTTGTCCGTGCCTTCCGGTTATCAGCCGAAAACAGAAAAGACCATTCCCTTATTCCATCAACAAATAGAGATGGATAAACAAGACGGATATAATTTTGAGTTGATGAAAAATCCTCAGAATGATGCGAATCATCTGTTTCTGGTGCAGGCTGATGTGCAAGTCACTTCCGAAGACGATGTGAAAGCCTATGGCAGATTCCTGCAGGATATAAAAGAATATGTACAGCCTTATTCGGGAAAAAGAGACATATTCGGTATTGATTGTGGAGACATCGTGGGTGATACCCCCTCTTTGTATCCATCTTACATTAATACCGTATCTACTTTGGACTTTCCCGTTTATCGTGCTATCGGCAACCATGACATGACCTACGGAGGACGTACTTTTGAGTACTCGTACCGTACTTTTGAAAGTTATTTCGGCCCCATCTACTATTCGTTTAATAAAGGAAAAGCCCATTACATTGTACTCGACAATTGTTTCTATGTCAATCGTGACTACCAGTACATCGGATATATTGATGAACGGACTTTTGCATGGCTGGAAAAAGACCTTTCGTATGTGTCCAGGGATAAGCTGGTATTTGTGGTCATGCACATTCCCTCCAGCCTTCAGAAAAAGTTAAGATATAATACTTTGGATCAGGATGAAACAGTGAATACAGCTGCACTATATAAACTCTTGGAGGGCTATAATGCGCATATCATTTCCGGGCATACCCATTTCAATACGAACGTTTGTTTCAATGATTCGTTGATGGAGCATAATACGGCAGCAGTGTGTGGCACTTGGTGGCGTGCAGACATCAATGTAGACGGAACTCCCAGAGGTTACGGTATATATGAAGTGAACGGAGATCAATTGAAGTGGATTTATAAAAGCGCAGGTTATCCGCTGGAACACCAGTTTCATGCTTATCCGGCAGGATCGTCGGATGAATATCCTTCTGATATCATAGCCAATGTATGGAACTGGGATGATCTGTGGAAGGTAGAATGGTATGAAAATGGACAAAGGATGGGCGAAATGCAAAAGTACAAAGGATATGATCCTATGGCAAAAGTCATCTGTTCAGATAAGGAAAAGGTGAAATATGACTGGATATCTCCGGTTCTCACCGAGCATCTCTTTCATGCAACTCCTCATGACCCAAACGCAAGGCTAGAGATTAAGGTGACTGACCGTTTTGGTAATGTATATACTCAAACTATTGAAAACAAATAAACTAAAATCATATGTTCAGAAACAGATACTTTTGGCTACTTATAAGTTTGTTCTTTGTTCTGAAAACAGAAGCTAAAGTAACCCTGACCTCCATTTGGGGAGACAACATGGTGTTGCAGCAACAAGCAGAAGTTACTTTTCGTGGAAAGGCTACTCCCGGAAAACGTGTATATGCTTCCGCTTCATGGAATCATCGGAAAATCTATGCAGATTGTGACCGGAACGGACAATGGACACTGGCTCTTCCGACTCCGGAAGCCGGCGGACCATATACCATTACTTTTTCGGACGGAGAAGAGCTGACCTTAAAAAATATCCTGATCGGTGAAGTCTGGTTCTGCTCCGGACAGTCGAATATGGAAATGCCGGTAAAAGGGTTCCGCGGACAACCGGTCTATGGTTCGCAGCCCTATATCGTGTCCGCTAATCCTAAACGACCATTAAGACTTTACACCGTAAAGAACAATTGGAGCACGACTCCGAAAGAAGAAGGAATAGACGGACAATGGAGTGAAGCATCTTCGGAAGAAGTGGCCGATTTCAGTGCAACAGCTTATTTCTTCGGCAATCTGTTGCAACAATCCTTGGACGTGCCTGTAGGATTAATACATTGCTCCTGGAGTATGTCAAAGATTGAAGCATGGATGGACAAAGAAACCTTATCTCATTTTTCCGAAGTAACCTTGCCGGATACAAATCAGGATAAATTCGAATGGGCTGCCGGGACGCCTACTCTGTTGTGGAACGCAATGGTAAATCCGTGGAAAGGATTCCCTGTCAAAGGAGTTATCTGGTATCAGGGCGAGGCGAATACTCCCGATCCTGCTCTTTATAAAAAGCTTTTTCCCGCTATGGTTTCTCAATGGAGAAATTTCTTTCATAATGCTGAAATGCCATTTTATTATGTCCAGATTGCTCCCTGGAAGTCCGAAGGGAATGACAAGTTGGATTGGGCATGGTTCCGTCAATGTCAGTTGGAGCTGATGAAGGAAGTTCCCGGAGTGGGAATGGTGACCACCGGAGATGCAGGCAGTGAACTCTTTATACATTCACCTTATAAGATTAAGGTTGGAGAGCGGTTAGCTTATTGGGCACTGGCCCAGACTTACGGCCGAAAAGGATTCCAATATTCCGGTCCTGTCTACAAGACCTATCGTATCCAGGGAAATGCCGTAGAAATAGACTTTGAATATGGAGAGGAAGGACTGACTCCGGAAAATCAGAATGTGAAAGGTTTTGAGATCGTAGGTTCCGATGGTATATTCCGACCTGCAAAGGCGGAGGTCATCAATGGCACATCTACTGTGAAAGTATGGAATGATTCTGTTAGTGCCCCGACAGAAGTCCGCTACTGCTTCCGGAATTATATGCAGGGGGAATTATGCAATAATGCCGGGCTTCCGGCTTCTCCTTTCCGGATCGTTATCAAAAAGAAACCGGCCTTAATGTGGATTGATGCCGAAGCAAACTTTGAGCGCTTCAGTCATAAAGATTCGATTGATTATTACTTGGAAAAAATCAAATCGCTGGGCTTTACACATGCGGTTGTCGACATTCGTCCGATCACAGGGGAAGTTTTATATAAAAGTGAATATGCTCCGCAAATGAAAGAATGGAAAGGAGCCAAAGCCGGTGATTTTGACTATCTGGGATACTTTATCAAAAAAGGGCACGAACTGGGGCTGGAGATACACGCCTCATTGAATGTATTCTGTGCCGGACACAACTATTTTGACCGTGGAATGGTATATAGCGGACATCCGGAATGGGCTTCGATGGTGTACACTCCCGATAAAGGAATCATTCCAATCACCGAAGAGAAGCATAAATATGGTGCCATGATCAATCCTTTGAACGAAGAATATCGTACCCATATCCTGAATGTTCTGAAAGAAGTCGTGAGCAAATATCCCGACCTGGACGGTCTGATGCTCGACCGGGTACGTTACGATGGAATAACCGCTGATTTTTCTTCATTGTCACGTGAGAAGTTTGAAGAATACATCGGTAAAAAAGTCGCAAACTTCCCCGAAGATATTTTCCGTTGGACTAAAAATGCAGATGGGAAATACATAACGCAACCAGGAAAATATTTCCGGAAATGGCTGGAATGGCGTACTAAAAACATTACTGATTTCATGGCGCTTGCCCGTAAAGAAGTAAAGGCAGCCAACCCTGACGTTTCTTTCGGCACCTACACCGGTGCCTGGTATCCATCTTATTATGAAGTAGGCGTAAACTTTGCCAGCAAAGAATATGATCCGGGCAAAGATTTCAGCTGGGCAACACCCGAATATAAAAATTATGGCTATGCCGAGCTGATAGACCTTTATGCTACCGGTAATTATTATACGGACATAACCATCGAGGAATACAGAAAAACGAACCGGAGTATCTGGAACGAAACTGATTCGCAGGCTCAATCCGGTACGTGGTATTGTGTAGAAGGCTCTTGTCAACATTTACGTCAGATATTGAAAGGTAATAAATTTATGGGAGGTATTCTAGTGGACCAATTCTATGACAACCCTGCCAAACTTTCGGAAACGATAGAGATGAACCTTCGCCGTTCGGACGGATTAATGGTATTTGACATCGTACATATCATTACCAAAAATCTGTGGAAAGAAGTAGAGGAAGGAATGAAAAGAGGAGGTTCCTTATGAATAACCGGGCCTATGCATTAGACGCTTTGAGAGGATATGCGATTATTACGATGGTACTTTCTGCTACCATCGTAACGCAGGTGCTCCCCGGTTGGATGAGTCATGCGCAGACGCCGCCACCTGATCATATATTCAATCCTTCTTTGCCCGGCATTACATGGGTAGACCTTGTTTTTCCTTTCTTTCTGTTTGCGATGGGAGCAGCTTTCCCTTTTTCCATAGGTAAGCGTGCAGAGAAAGGTGACTCTAAACTGAAATTAATATATGAAGCGGTGAAACGTGGAGTACAACTGACTTTCTTTGCCATCTTCATTCAGCATTTTTATCCGTATGTGTTGAGTTCTCCGCAGGACATCAGAGCCTGGCTGCTGGCTATTCTTTGCTTTGCGGTTCTGTTTCCGATGTTCATGCGCATTCCTTTGAAAATGCCGGACTGGGCACATACCGGCATAAAGATAGCCGCATACGGAATTGCGGTAATCATGATGCTTACTACTTCTTATGCCGATGGAAGAACGTTCAGTCTGTATTTTAGTAATGTGATTATTCTGTTGTTAGCCAATATGGCCATCTTCGGTTCTGCCCTCTACATTTTTACGATGCATAACCGATGGTTGCGTTTGGGAGTTTTATTGCTGCTGATGGCTGTCATTTTGGGAAGTACTGTCGAAGGTTCCTGGACACAGGTGGTGTTCAATTATACTCCTTTGCCCTGGATGTATCGGTTTGATTATCTGAAATATCTGTTTATTGTAATTCCCGGCAGTATTGCTGGTGAGTACTTGATGGAATGGATGAAGGGCCGAAAAGATACCGAACAGCCAGCTTCACCGCAATACCGTAAGATAGGAATTGCGTTACTGATATTGACTATGGTGATTATTGTATTTAATCTCTATGGGCTTTACACCCGTATGTTGGCTGTGAATTTATTAGCGACACTTGTGCTGTTATTGATTGGCAAATTTATATTCTTACGTCCGACAGAGGGAATCGCTTTGTTATGGAAAAAGCTATTTAATGCCGGAGCATATCTTCTTCTTTTGGGGCTATGTTTTGAACCTTTTCAAGAAGGTATCAAGAAAGATCCTGCCACTTTTAGTTATTTCTTTGTAACTTCCGGTCTAGCATTCCTTGCGCTCTTATTCTTAAGTCTTGTCTGTGATTATTTCAGATGTGTGCGAAGTAGCCGCTTTCTTGTTATGTCCGGGCAGAATCCGATGATCGCTTACGTGGTTAGTGATTTATTCATTATGCCGTTGGCTAATATACTGGGACTTGTCTCGCTGTTGTCTTACTTCCAGCAGAATGCGTGGCTCGGATTCCTTCGGGGAGTAATCATTACGTCTTTAGCTGTCTTGGTAACGATGTTTTTTACTAAGATCAAGTGGTTTTGGAGAACTTGACATCATTCAATAGATATACCCACAGTATAATAACAGGCATTAAAAACAAATTAAACAGAAAACAAAATGATAGATAAATAGCAAAACAGGAAGCATAATTTCCTTATTTTCCTGTTTTTGCTATTTCTATCTTTTGATAGATGAGTAAAGATAGAAAGAGATATGCATAAAATCATGAATTAATATGCATGATTATGAATAAACGAGCGGTCATTTGCATAAAAAACGCCGTATAGTTTGAAATAAACATAAGGTTGATTGAGCTAAAACATAAGGTTGATTGTAAATAAACATAAGGTTGCTTTTAAAGGAACGTCCCATTGCTTTTAAAGCAACGCTAAGTCCGTTTAAAAGGAGCATATTTTAGCTCTAAAATGATGGGTATCTTATTTATTAGACTTTGTTTTAGGATGAAAAATATTAATCAGAATGATGCAAAGTAATATAAAAAGAGAAAGATATTACAGAATAGTGTGAAAAATAACACAAAAAGAATACATCTAGATGTATATTCGCAACAAAGTGATTTCCCGTAACGGCAAATCTCTGTCATTTTATTCTCTATCCTATGAAACGATGGAAATACGCCCGTTAGAGAGTTTATAATTATCAAAATGACAAAATGCCATTTTGATAATTATATAACATGGTAAGTCTTAATAAAACG
Organism: uncultured Bacteroides sp.; assembly: GCA_947646015.1. Taxonomy (GTDB): domain Bacteria; phylum Bacteroidota; class Bacteroidia; order Bacteroidales; family Bacteroidaceae; genus Bacteroides. Next base: position 15,481 of record CANSEY010000042.1, read on the forward strand.
ATTCCTTTTTCAATGGCCATCCTGTGATAGTTGACATATAAGGAATCAATGACATAGCCATTTTCATTTGACCTTTGTAATTTGGATGCCATACTGCTCCTAGGTCTGTAGTCGGATCGCAAAGGCCTTCGGGAAGAACTGCTATATAAACTTTCTTATCATTCAAGTCTTTGCGCATACGCTCCATGTATTGAACGATCTGCCGTTGAGTAATAGCCGGACTGATGCATAATATAGGGACATCTCCGTAATTTGCACGAAGACGGCTTATTAGTAGCTTATAAGCATGAATAAACTCATCTTCCAACGGATATATATTGGTGGAAAAATCATTAGTTCCTAAATTAACAACCACCAAATCGGGCTTGTATGTTTTAAAGTCCCATTTCTTATCCAAATTCATATCAAATGTATTCAGCATACGGTCTTTCATTGTCACGGCAGATATTCGGACGGAATCTCCATAATTGCGGACTACTCCACGTCCGGAATGTGCAATAAGCGTATAATCGGCATTGAAATAGCGGGCGATAATAGTGGCATAAGATAAGTTGCAATTCTCCGTTTCAGCTTTATAAGGTTCGCTACGGTCTTTCCCTTCTACACCATAGCCACACGTCAGCGAGTTACCGATAAATTCGATATGTCTGGACGGGCACTCCGTTTCTTTCATCAGTTCTCCTTTATTGTGAAGCACAAATTGATGAATGGTTGTCTTTCCCCATTCCCCTTCCGTACGTTTTTGAATCAACACATGATGGATGCTTTTATCCATGCCGGAAATGAAATTAATCAAAGTATCTTTACCGGATACTTTTACCGTTTTGTGTAAAAGGCTGTCTACAAAAACATTGTAATAATTAATACCAGTATCTGAAATCTTCATAGACAATTCTCCTCCCGAAAGTCGGGTACGAAGATAAGTACCGGTCCAGTCGAAAGAAACGGAGCCATCACTCTGTATTTCCGTACGTCCCACGTAAGAAACGTTTTCATCATTAGCTTTATAGTATCTGTTCTTTGTAGTTTGAGCATTTACATCTTCAAACAACAGACAGAGGCTAACCAGAACTAACACATTTTTCCACATATCGTTTTCTAAATTAATCAAAGGTAATCACACAACTTCCGGACCCGTCGGATACAATTCTAAGTCCTTTGGCTGTTACTTTATTACCGGTAATTGTTATTGATTTACTTTTCTCTATAATCGTAAAAGACTTCTTTGTATAATCGACAGGCAACTGTATTGTCCTGTCGACGCTCTTCTTGCAATCTATAAAAAGGACCTTTTTATTATCTATAACACCTTCATAACACAGCAAATCATCATCATCAGAAACAGGAGACTTAAACCAAGTATACACTCCGCTCCAATGAATAATATCCCCCTTTTTGTGTTCTCTATCAGCTATAATCTTGTGGTACGTCTTATTGCTGGAATTTCCTATGAATATAATATCATCATCTGATATTTCTTCATGATTTCCCAATCCATCGGCAAACAGATAAGAAGATTGATACGCATTTGCGCTTTTCTCAATGAAACGGCGAAATGACGGATACTCTTTCTTTGTAAAGGTAGAAACATCCTTTTGTACTGTCCAGTCCACATACTTGCCATTGGCAGTTAATGTATGTGTCTCCTTGTCAAACATAGATTGCATTCCGTAATACATTTGTACTGTCACGGGAGACTCATTTTGAAATTCATGAGTAACCAAGACTTGAATGTTATTTCTATAAATAGAATAATTGACAGTCTCAATACATAAGATCTCATTCAGAAGTGTTTTTCCACTACTGGTATCGGCTTTGGAAGGGTTCATTATTTCATTGATTACTTCAATCTTTATCTCTTTTGTCAGAGTCGATAGATCTGTCTTTATTTCTTTTCCGTCGATATAAATACGATAACCGATATTGCGGGCAGTTTGAGTAACTTCATCCAGATAGGGATGATTTCCTCCACACCACCCGTATCCGGTTATATTAAAAGGACCGATATTGTCACTGTAAGCCAGATTCAGAAGAGAAGTCGGAGAAGCATCTGGCAGAGTAGCAGGAGTAGGCATATTGTTGTCAATTGTTCCTACTCTATAAAATGTGAACAGTTCATTGAACATACACTTCTTGAACCAATAAAGAATATCGGTTTTGGCATCTAACTTGGCTGATATATATAAATCTTCGCCGGTTATTTTCACTCTCATTTCTTCGGATATCGTTTCAGTCCCGGGAGAGTCTTCTTCCGCAGAAGGCTTATCCGGGAGTCCGGAAGAAATTCCCGAATCTCCATTCGAGCAGGCTACTAAGTGCCAGGATAAAAATACGAATGCAAGGATTAAACGTTTCGTCATGGCTTCTATCTTTATTTTAATTCAAATTTGAGAACATCTTTGATATCCATAGCTGATGCTGCTATGATAGCTTCAAATTTGCCCGGTTCACAAATCCATTCATGTTTTTCCGCATCAAAAAAGCTTAATGCCTCTTTATCAATAGACAAAGAAACTATTTTTTCTTCACCCGGCATTAATTTTACTTTCTTAAATCTCTTTAATTCTTTCACCGAGCGGGGAAGAGAAGACTTTATGTCTCTGATATAAAGCTGAACAATTTCCTGTCCTTCACGGTTCCCTGTGTTCTTGACAGCTAAACTGAAAGTTATTGTTTCGTCAACTGACATGACTTTCTTGTTTGCTGTTAGTTTTCCATACGCCTACCACTCTGTCTCCAATGGGGTGATTCACATCTTGATAAACAGGAGCTTGCGTCATGAAAGATGATGCCAGAAAAGGCATGATTGCTATGATATTAATTGATTTCATTGTTTTGTTATTCTTGTCCGTATAAACAGTATAAATATAATATGCTGATGGCAGATTCCATCAGCATATTATCCAAATGATTATTATAAGCCTAAGAAAGCTGTCGGTGCATCTGTGGTTATCAGATCAAAACCATTGTCAATACACCATTGCATCTCAGAAGGGATATTTACAGTCCATACATTGGAGGTCATCCCTGAATTTTTCAGATCTTTCAACCAATCCGGATTTTTATGATAAGCCCAATAATTGTAATCTGCCCCGGTAGCTCCCAATTGTTTCAGTTCCTTGGGCGAAATATCCTGTCCCAAATACAAAATTGGAGTTTTAGGAGGTGCCAGACGTATAAACTCACACATCACATGACGGGAAAAAGAGATGTATTCTACTCTGTGAGTCAATTTTTTCTCTTCCACCAACTTTAGGATCATTTCAACGGCTTTCGTTTCACGTTCCGGAGTACTGAGGGGTTTCATCTCCAGTATCAGATGTATTTTAAGTTTCTTCGCTTTATCAAGGAACTGCTCTAAAGTTGGCATATTCTCCCCATTGCTTAACTTTAAAGTGCGTAGCACGTCAGAAGATGTTTTCTCCAGAGAGTATCCGTCATGCCATCCGTCATGATTCAACATCAACTCATCGTCAGCTGTCAGCCATACATCAAATTCCGAACCGTAACAACCTATTGAATCAGCTTTCACTAAAGCTGCTAGCGAGTTCTGTGCAGATCCGGGTGTATTCCAGAATCCACGATGGGCAATAACTTTGGTCTGATGAGATTCTTTTTTTTGCTTGCCACGTCTTGATACAATCAGATTAGCCAGTCTGTCCATGACTTCATGATCTTTCGGGTTCGTTGATTTATACATATCAAGAACAGCATGATTGCCACTATAATAGGCCATTGCAGATGTACGGAAGGCTTGTTGTCTTTCAAAATGATCAATATACGCTACCAGACGATTATAAAACGAGTCCTTGGCATCAAACAATGCTCTTTCGTCAAATTCAAGTTCCATCCCCATGTTCAGAGTGGCGGCAGATTGACATGCTTCTTCCAATCTTTTATCGGGAATAGAGGCTTTAAAAAAGTGGTTCGGTTGTTGATAAGCAATATCAAAGCCTAATTCTTTCCATTGGTTGTAGCCTTTTGCCTGCCAATACGGAATCCAGCAAAATGTTTTGTTCATTGAATGAATATACTTACTTAATGGAACTGACAGATCTTTAGTGAAATCAATATCCTCTGCCAGCCAGTAGAAACCTGATAGTTTCAGATGTTTGTATTTTGCCTGTTTGAATCGCTTCATTAACTCATCGATATACCAACGGGTGGCCTTCACCTGATCCTCTTGTCTGGAAAAGTCCATTGGCTCGCCATCCACTTCTCCCCAATCTTTTTGTCCGGGAAGAACTTCCGGAAGACATAGTACTATCTGATGAGTAAAATCCGGTTTTCCGATTTCTTTAATCTGTGTTCCGATACATCGATCTAAGGCAGACAGCGCTTTTCCATCTTCAAAAAGACGATCTAATAACCATAGCCATTCTTTTTTTCTTGCATTTTTATCTGAGTAGCGTGTTGCAAAGCCACAGCCTTTCCCATCTGTGAACTCCAAAAACAAGAATCCGTCAAATAACCAGTCTTTATGTCCATCTGCAAACTGATGTACCACATAGGGGAGAAATTGATCCGAAGTCCAGTCAATACGATGCACTCCTCCCTGGTAAATAAGTGCCAGATCTTTTATTTTATTCTGTCTATATCCTTTATCTATGGATAGCGCATGACTATCCATAGTAATAAATAACAGACAGAAACATATCAATCCTTTTAGATATAGTGAGAAATAGTTCATAATTTTCATGTTTTTAGTTACATACCCCAAGCATAAACTTCACCAAGACTAACTCTCAGCCCGTCATAAGTCGGATAGGTATCAGTTATTACAAAACGAATGTATCGGGCTTGTGTCGCAGGAACATCCATATTAACGTTGGGTTCTCCGATTTTGGGAGAAGTCCAGTCTTTTAATTTAACCCAATTCTCGTTATCAATACTAGCTTCTACATAACCGGCTTTCGATGTGCCTGCCCAAACGTGTGCTGCTGGTGCAACAGGGTTAGCAAATCCAAATCTGAATAATGTATATTCTTTCCCCATGTCAAATACAAAGTAATAGGGCAAGGGCTCTTTTACATCCCATCGGCATAGCCATTGTGTGCCAGGATTATTGTCTATCAATGATTCCACTCCCCATCCCATATTCAGATACCATCCGCCGTCTTGGGTACAACAGTTGTTGAAATCTATAACACTCCATCCTTTCTTGTCTATTGGGTCCGGTTGGAATTTAACTGTGTACAGTTTGGACGCAGCATCAGGACTTATACCATATTTTGAAACGGAAGTAATGCGTAGTGGAAGTATATAGTCACCAAATAAATAAGTACCCTCTTCCGGTATTAACCCTTTCTTGTGGTATTTAATTTTAATGAATGTCTCCTTCATGCCTGTTAAGATAACTCCTTTATTATCTACAGTAAAGGAACTCTCCGGCAACATTTTATAGGCTGTGCCATGAGCGGTATTATAATCAGTGACTAACTGAGGATCGACTTCAATCTGAAATGAAACATCTTCGGCATTAGAATAATTAGTTCTTATCTTTACGAATAGTTCTCTTTCATTCAAATCGCCGAAAGTCGGCATAAAATCAGTAACCGGACTCATACCAGGAACATCCATTTGCAAATAAGGTTCCTTAATAGTAGGTACAATAATGGTTTTTAGTCTCTCATCATCTGCTGAGATAAAATTTTGCACCACACTCATTTGTATGGGCAAGCCATATTCCTTTCCCGTAGAAAGAAGATCGGATAGACGGTCGGCATTCCATTTAATATCAAAAGCTTTCCGATAGTCGGAATCGCTGAGACGCAGAGCAGGCTGAAGAATGGTATAACAATCGGAAGGCAATAATTGGATCGATGTTCCGTTATCCGTATTATAACTCTGAAGTACAGTCTCGTCAACAGAAATGGAAACTTCCGCCTCCTGCTTTCCTTTCCCACTTTTGATAACAAATAATTGATAGGGGGTATCCATACCACGGAATACCTCCGTTTCTGTATAGGTAGAATGCAATAGTCCGATTTGATCATTAACCATGAGATTATCACGATCATCAGTACATGCCGATGCAATAAAAAGTGCAGCAGCTATGAATTGTATTGTCTTATGTTTTTTCATATTTATATCCATTACATATATTTACCATCCGTAATTTTGAGTAATATTCTTCATTTCACTCAATTGTTCTTGATTGATAGGGAAGAAATAATGCTTAGGCTCAAATACCCGGGGACCACCTTTCCAAACATTTGATGTCCGCGACCAAGAATCTTCGTATGAAGTGGCCAATAAATTAAGAGAATATTCCGGTCCGGGAAACTCTTGTTGAGCAATCATCCAGCGACGGGCATCATAATATCGGTGTCCCTCAAAGGCTAATTCTACCATGCGTTCCTTTTGAATCAGCATCCGCAACAAATCCTTATTGCCTTTCACTTCCGGATACGCTGTTTCGAGGGCATTTAAACCGGAACGTTCGCGAACAAGGTTAATATACTTCAATGCTTCCGTTTCATTGCGTTCGGGCTTCTCATTGCAAGCTTCAGCATAGTCAAGATATATTTCGGCCAAACGGAAATAGGGCCAGAATACGGTTCCCCAACTGCCACTTTCTGTATTAAGAGCAGGATCGAGTGGGCGTCTCCACATATATCCGACTTTGACACAATCTCCGGATTCTAAGTACGAGGACGATCCTCCCGTAAAAAAGGTAACTTGTTTTATGCCTTTATATTGATTGATCCAATAAAAACCATTTGGAAATACAGAAGCATAAAAACGGGCGTCACGTCCGACACAGCTATTATGCGCTTTAAATCCAGGTGCAAAACTGACTCCCGGCTGCTTGAAATTTTCTGTAAAACCGGTATTTGTATATCCCGATTGCTCATCAATTACAGGATTCCCGTTATTGTCATATCCGGTAACAGGATATCTTCCGGATTTAGCCATCGGATAAGTATCTACTAATTTCAGAGACGGGCAGAAACCACCGACACCCAATTCACAAACTCTAGGAGGCATGCACCGGCTATACAGATAGAAACCTATAGCTCCGAGTCCAGTATTAGTAGGATTACGTCCCCAGGCACCCCAGATCGTCTCTTTATTCCACTCTTCAAAAAGAACTCCTTGATAAGATTTGATGGCACGCAGTAAAGGGTCTGCTTCAGTCTGGTCTTTGTACAATTCATAGATGTTCATATCTATAACGTCTTTGGCAGCTTTAGCGGCTTTTTCCCATTTTTGAGGATCGGGACTTTGTGGAAAAAGGAAATCACCATACAGATTCTTCATTTGTCCTTTATAAAGATCGCATCCATTATACAATGGACTGGCGGCATAGAGCATTAAGCGCGCTTTGGCAGCCATTGCCGCTCCCTTGGTGATACGTCCTGCCCATTTTGTGAAATCGCTGATCTCTGCAGGAAGTTCTGCAATAGCCTTATCATATTCTTCAGCTATGAAATTTACGTTTTCATCAACTGTATGACGGTCTATCGTTTCCGGTTTTATAAGTTCATCCGATTCGATGTCTCCCCAGATATACACAGGACCATATTGACGGAATAGTTCAAAGTAATAATAAGCTCGCAGAAAACGTGCTTCTGCTTTCATTATACGTCTCGTTTCAGAGTCAATCTCCAAACATTCGTCAACATGGTTCATGAATATACTAGCTTGTTTTATGCCTGTATACTTTGCTTTCCAAATATTATAGTTTGGAGTAGAAGGTCCCCATGATCCATTATTGAAAGAGAGGTAGTTGACCCACTGATACCAGGAGAACATGGCTTCATCACTACGGGGAACTGCGCTTCCTTCTTCCAGATATTCATATTCCCGTGGCAAGTAGCTATAAACATGCGCTAAATACTGTTCGGTAGAGACACGCTTACTAAAGGTTTCGTCTTGTGTAAGCTGGTCGAGCAAAGTCACATCCAGATAATCGTTGCATGATACAAAGCTGAATGCAACGGTGAAGTATAGGAATATTCCTAAAATTCGTATCTTTTTATTCATAGTTCTAATATACTTTAAAAGTTAAGATTAAGACCTAAGGTGATTGTTCTCATCTGAGGATATATATTTCCATAGTTGGAATCGAGTTCGGGATCCCACAATTTGAATTTGCTGAATGTCAAAAGGTTGACACCCTGTGCATAAACACGAATTGATGACATGCCCAGACGTTTATAAATATGCTTCGGAAGGGTATATCCTATCTCCACATTTTTCAAACGAAGAAAACTCATATTACGTTGCCAGTAGGTGGAGGGTTGAAGATTATTCTCTACCTTGCTCATAGAAAGCCGTGGATAAGTAGCATTAGGATTAGGATTGCTGGTTGTCCAACGTTTTTCGGCTACATCTGCGTAAATCTGTCCTAAACGCTCTATATTATCAGAGGCACCATAAAGAGCGTCTCCACCGATAATACGAGTCACATTTCCTACTCCCTGCATAAACAGAGAAGCGTCAAATCCTTTCCAGCCCAGACTAATACCAAATCCATAATTTATTTCCGGTACGTCCGTATAGCCAATCGCTACCTTATCGTATGCGTCGATAACGTTATCACCATTGATGTCTTTATATTTAATATCACCAGGACGAACGTTTCCAAAGTTTTGTTTGGGGCTATTGGCTATATCTTCTTCTGACTCAAAAAGACCTAGAGCTATAAGACCGCGTTGCTGACGATAGGCAAATCCAGCTTCACTTTGGTAGGGCCATATAGGAGTCGGTTTATCATCATACAACTTTTTATTTCGATTGTAAGTGAAATTGGCACGGGCAGAGACATACCAGTCATTAAATCGTTGTTCATACTCCATAGAACCATCGAAACCTTGATTCTTCATTTCTCCAAGATTCACATACTGGGTTTCATTGAGACCGACGATTGAAGGAACACTTTCTTGCTGAATATAGATACCGGTACGCTTTTCATAAAAATAATCAAGTTGGAATTTAAGCTGGTCAAATAAGCCAAGTTCCAGTCCCACATTCGCTTTTTGAGCTTTCTCCCATGAAACATTCAGGTTTCCCGGAATACCTGTAGAAATACCTACGATACTTCCACTACCGGGATTCGTTCCGAAAATATAGCCGTATTGTCCTTCTTTCATGGTGGAGTTGAATGCAAAACGTCTGTTTCCGCCAATCTGGTCATTACCTATTTCTCCATACGAACCTTTGATTTTCAACAGGTGGATAGTAGAACGCAACGGATCCCAGAAAGCTTCGTTGCTTAGCATATATCCTATAGCAAAAGAGGGAAAGAAACCAAAACGTTTGTCAGGTGCGAAATTCTCAGAGCCATTGTATCCGAAGTTAAATTCAGCAAAATAACGGTCGTAATATGAATAAGTAGCTCTACCGGCAATACCGATGTTTTTGTGGGCAAAAGCGTCTACATAATTACCCGGGAAATTGTCTGTATAGTTACGCATACTAAAAAGAAACAAGGCTCCAACACGGTGCTTTTCTCCAAAGAGGCGGTCGTAATTGGCTGAGGCTTCAAAGTTGATAGTACGTGTGCCCGAATTCGTCCGTGTGAGTTTCATATAATCACTACCTTCAGTACTCCTTACAAAGTCAAGATTTCCTTCTTCATCACGTCCTGTTGCATAGTAGGTAGATGGTGTTACAATGCGGTTTAGTGTATGCGCATTGTAGGCGTCCCATGAGAACTTAACATTGGCTTTTAATCCCGGAGTTACCATTTTTGAGAAATCCTGTGTAAGCGAAATAAGTGATTGCGCATTGTTGAAGAAATCCTGCGAGTACCCAGAGTTATTCAGGCTGTTATAAGGATTGGTACCCGTACTTGGTTTAGCTAAAGTGCCATCTGAATAAATAGTAGGAGTAGCTATCGGAGAAGTTCGGATCATATAAGCATACAAATCTGATAGTGAACCATAAGGACGGTTCTTGGTCTCATATTGATTGGACAGTGAGAGACTCAGCTCAGTAGATGAAGTTACATTGATATCAATATTTGAACGAAAACTAAACTTGTTATAGCGCATTGAAGCATCGTAGCGGTCTTTATCCGAAATATTGAATACACTGCCTTCCGAATAAAAGGAGCCGCCTACATAATAACGTATTTTAGGAGATCCCCCGGTAACGTTGATATTCACGCGTGTGGTGTTGGAGAAGTCTTTAAACAATGTTTGCATCCAATCTACATTCGGGTAAAGATCCGGATCTGTATTATTCAGGTATTTTGCTTTTTCTTCAGGTTGTATAGCCAAGCGTCCGGATGATTCCAAAGTAATATCATTATAATAATTGATCCATTGTTCCGTATTAGCCAATTCGGGCATACGTACTGGATTGGTAAAACCATATTCTACGCGTGCATTAATCTTAGGTGCTGATTCGGTTCCACGTTTTGTCGTGATAAGTACAATACCATTGGCTCCACGCACTCCATATAATGCTGTTGCGGTAGCGTCTTTCAGAATAGAGAAAGAAGCGATATCCTCAACATCTACAAGGTCCATACTACGTTCTACTCCATCAACCAGCACTAAAGGTTTGTTGCCTGCACCGAAAGTATTGATACCCCGAATCCAAAAATCAGCACCTGCACCCGGTTCACCTGAACGCTGCATGACAACTATACCAGCCAACTGTCCGGCCAAACCGGAACTCAATTTAGCAACAGGCATTTTCAGCTCATTCATCGAAACTGTATTGATGGCACCAATAACGCTTGCTTTTCGCTGTTTACCATATGCTACTACGGTAACTTCGTCAAGTTCTGCTGTTTGGGGTTGCATTTTAACTACGATATTTGTTTGCTTACCCACCAAAATAGTCTGCGTTTCCATTCCAAGAAAAGAAACGACTAGTTTATCTGTTGGCAAGACTTCTATCACAAATGTTCCGTCCAAGTCAGTGATAACTCCCCTTGAACGTCCTTCTACCAATATTGATGCACTGGGAATAGGTTCTCCAAATTCATCCAAGACTTTTCCTGTTACTTTCTTGCCAGGATTGTCCTTTACTTCTTTGATCTCATCTTTTTGTAAAGAATGAGCGAGAGTATTACTGGCGTTCATGTTTACTAGTGATAATAAACAGAATGTCGTAACAGTCCAGATTTTAATTGAAAAAATGTTTTTTCGTAAGTCCGACATCATACATTAATAATTTAAAGTTAAGTAATTCTGTATTTTTTTCTTCTTTAGATTTGATAATTTCCTTAATTATAAGTTCGGTATTATATTCATAGGCTGTTTTGTTTTATAATTTATAATTATTTTGAGGTATGTACTTAATAAAAATATTGCATATATTTCTCAGATAATGTCTTGGCCAACAATATCGGGTTCTCTCCAGAAATTATAGGATGGTGCTCTTTGGATAATGTCCACTCATATTCGAAGTCAGTAATTGATTGATAAAATTGTTTTTCATCAAACTTCTGGCCGGATAATGAAGCGGTTATTACTTCTGTTGTAAAGCGCTTCCAACGTTCACGATAATAACTGTAAGTTAATCCACCCCAGCCCCTGTTTGCATAGTCATTTAACTGGGTTGCCTTTTGTCCCCATACTGTCAGGATACAACGTGCATTTTCCTCATAATATTCTTTTTCAGCTTCTGTTTTTCCAAAAGAACGTGCATCGTCAATCCACTTACCGATTGAGAAATTGGTTTCACAGGATAACAGACGGTCTGTATCTATCAATAGTGCATCCATTTGATCGGCCCATTTCTTCATTCCATCTATGTCTTTTTCTGAATAACATTGAGTGAAATGATCTCTAAACGAGGAAAAGAGATTTCCTAATACTTGCCGTCCTACATTTATTACATCAAATCGATATCCAGTATTGTTTATATGACTGGCTTTCAACATTTCTGTCCAAATATCCCATAAGTCACGATTGTTGTAAGTGATGTCCGGATAGGTATTCCAACTATCTGTGCCCACTAACATTGGACGTGCATTCATTAAAACGGCTTGCCCTGCTGTTGCATACTTTTTATATATTTTTTTATGTAATGAATCCCATGCTTTCAGAATATGTCTATCTTGATTTCCCCCTCTGCATTTTGCCCAGTTTTGAATCCATTGATCAGTTGTTAACGGATAATCCCATGCCTGGTCAAATACAAATTCATACATAAAAGGATTCACATCGAAGCCTTCCAAGGTAGCTCCTAGGCCATATACATTCTCACCACCTTCTACAAAGAGTTTTTCAATTTTGACATCAACATCATCCAGATTTCCGACCATCATGGAGTTTCCACCAAAATTGCCTAAGTAGCACCACATATATGGTTTTCCGTAGTACATTTCCGTATTCCTCCATATTTCTGTACTGTCACAATAGTAATCCAACAGTATGAGTTTGTCATCTGGCACAGCCTCCAGGAAAGAACGGATTCTGGGTTGTGTCCATTTCTTTTGATCATGGTAAAACATCCATGTCATTTGCAACCACTTAGCCTCAGCATCTACTTGATAAATGGACTCATATATCTTCTTAGAAACCTTTGCCAGGAAATCTTCATTCCAATTTGGAGAATCAACCTCATTAAAAGGATCAATTCCATAAATATGATCTGTGCCATATATTGCCGTCTGCTCTTCCAAATACATTTTTTGAATGATGTTGAACAGAGAGTCCATTGGTTCTATAAAATGACTGCGATATTTTGAATCATATCCTCCCCATTGACTCATTTCGTGAATTTTGGCATCTGGATAGATTGCTTTAAGTTCTTTAGGTACGTGCCCAGAAAATGCAGGTAAAACAGGGGTCATATTAAAGTCGCGTTCCCTCTTTAATATTTGTTTCTGTAATACTTCTTGTTGCTCCAACCATGATTTCGGCAGGGGACTTTGCCAATAATCGACATTAGACATACGATGCCAGGGCAAGTGCGCAGGTCCTGTGAAATATGAACGTATTTGTTCATCGTTTAATCCTAATTTGCTCCAGACCTTATACCATACTGTCTCTTGTCCACTGATAGCTAATGGCATCGTAATTCCATTTAATGCCATCCAGTCAATCAACCTTTCCCAATCAGACCATTTCCAATAAGGCATTGTATATCCAAATGTACAGTAGTTCAAGAAGAAACGATTGTCACACTTAGAACGGATAGATATTGGTTGAGGAATTACTGGTAACTCTTCGGGCATATCAATGCTATCAGAGGCATACCAAGATACATTCGTATGGCAGTAATATTTCAGATAATGGTTAAGACCTACGGCCAAAGAATTATTATTATTTCCTTTTATGCAAATTTTCTTGTGTGCCGATTCTAGTATAAAACGATCCATCTGGTTTGAGTCATTTAGTAATTCAAATTCAAAAGAATCTGCATGTTGAGGAAATAATCTCTGGCACATCTGTTCTAATACTGGGTTACTTGATCCAGTATCCTTTCTACAACTTGTAAAAAGAAAAATTGTAAGTATTATATAGAAGTATTGTCTGTTCATATCAGGGTAATAAAAATAAGAATGTGTATTATATGTTAGATATGTGATTTTCATGGATGTATAATTTCATTTGTTTCTCATAACTCTTCCAGTACTTTCCAGCATTGGTACAATCCTCTTGGTACATGGAAACATCCTTTC
>CANSEY010000043.1 GCA_947646015.1 uncultured Bacteroides sp.
AGAAGAATTATCCCGGTCTTGATTTTGTTCCTGTCATTGGAGATGTCCGCGTGAACGAACGTCTCCGTATGGTCTTCGAAACTTATCAGCCTCAGATAATCTTTCATGCTGCTGCTTATAAGCATGTTCCATTGATGGAGGAAAATCCCTGTGAAGCAGTTTTGGCCAACGTTATCGGTTCTCGTCAGGTTGCCGATATGGCTGTGGAATACGGAGCGGAGAAGATGATCATGATTTCTACGGATAAGGCTGTAAATCCTACCAATGTAATGGGATGCTCGAAACGATTAGCTGAAATCTATGTACAGAGTCTAGGCTGTGCCATCCGTGAGGGTAAAGTGAAAGGTCATACCAAATTTATCACTACCCGCTTTGGTAATGTATTGGGTAGTAACGGTTCTGTAATTCCCCGTTTTAAAGAACAGATTGAGAATGGCGGTCCTGTCACAGTGACTCACCCTGATATCATTCGTTTCTTTATGACTATCCCCGAAGCTTGTCGTCTGGTAATGGAGGCAGCCACTATGGGTGAAGGCAATGAGATATTTGTCTTTGAGATGGGAAAGGCCGTGAAGATTGTTGACTTGGCTACCCGTATGATCGAACTTGCCGGTTATCGTCCGGGTGAAGATATTGAGATAGAGTTTACGGGACTTCGTCCCGGTGAGAAGCTTTATGAAGAAGTCTTGAGTGATAAGGAGAATACAATCCCTACCGAGAATAAGAAGATAATGATAGCTAAGGTACGTCATTATGAATATACTGATATCCTCGAAACTTATGGAGAGTTCGAGAAGTTATCCCGTACAGTAAATATCATGGATACAGTCAAGCTAATGAAGAGAGTAGTACCTGAATTTAAATCCAAGAACTCACCGAGATTTGAGGTCTTGGATAGATAACTAGAATAATTCTGAACACTAACATAAATCAACAATGGATACAAAAGAATTGAAGATTGCTGTTGCAGGTACCGGCTATGTTGGTCTTAGCATAGCAACGCTTTTGTCGCAACATCATCAGGTAATGGTAGCTGGTGTGCCCGGTTTCACACGTATGAACAAAAATAGAAGGTGAACACTCATCAGATCATCCTGAATTCCATATTTTTCTCAATACGACTATGACAATAACAGCATTGGATTTGCGCAAGGAACATCCACAGTTTGTAGTATCATTGACCAATCGTGACTACGCCGGGATTGCCAACAGGATATTGTACTTACTCCACACCTCAGACTTTGGATTTGAACGTATTCTGGAAGAGTTGAAAGCTATGGCGGTCAACTTCACCTTGTATTTCGAAGACATCGTTTCAAAAGTAGGTCTTTGGCACAGTTTTGTTGCAGGGCACAGCAACCTTTATCGCAAGCCCCTGTCGTTTTACCGTGTTGGTGAAGACTACACCACCGATGAGATCCACTCGAGGATATACAGTTTCTCCTATGGGATGCCACACTTGCAGGCGAGGACTTTGAGACATTGGTCAATCTGGAGAACGAATCCCTTGCCAAGGTAGTCTCACAGATATATGACTACCTTGCAGAGCTCTTCGAAGATCCTCTGATCAATAATGATTTATCCGGCTTCTTTCACGAAGCGCGTTTCACAGACAACTTTTATGAAGTGCGTCAAGTGTTGAAGTGGTGTTTTTTCGATTGCTACCTCACCTCCGGCAGATTTATGATTCTACCTTCAAAGAAGTCTGTGATCACCAACTGGAGTTGTGCCAAGGCAACCGGCAGGTAGCACATCGGTAGCAGAAGTTGACCTGGCATTCCGTTACCATATCGGACCTCTGGCAATGAAATCGCAGGAATGGCTGTCTGCCTGCTCACTGTCAACGGTCAGGAGTCAAAGGCGAAAGACATTATAGACATCCAAGCCAGAGACATAGAACCATACCTGTTGGAAGAATTTAACAAAGAGTCAATCACCTTGTGAGACATCGAAGACAACATCATCAGTGTATAACGCACCAGATATTTCATGGTACAGAACCACATCCTGCAGGATAGCAACGGTTGCGTGGGTTCGTATGCTTGCTATAGGGAGAGTGTTTTCTGAACGGTATGAATTCATGGGGTGACATACTCAGCCTTATACCAAAGTACAGGGAAGAGCGGGAACTTATGAAGCAAGTAGGCGTTGAAGGAACTGACAACGATGCAATGTCTTCAAAGAAAAATTCACAATACGGCATTCACTTCTTCCGGACCAATGCGGACTATATGCGTTACCTTGCCGAAGAGCTCAACACTCCTGTTGGAAGCAAAGCAGTATTGCCAAAGAATGTGAGGAGCATAATCCTCTACATTCCGAAGGATAATCCATGTAAACTATGCACCATTATGGACTGTGCAGAATATATCAAACACCCAGGTAATCCCATGTACGACCAGGAGAAGTCGAAGACATATTTTCTAGTCGTCGACCTTGACCGGATACCAGGAGAGTTCATCCGCTATGCAATAGCCCATAAACTACTCATGCCGGATTTCGCTCTCAACTCCAACCGGGTTATCGTCATGGCAGGAAGTTAGCGCAGGATAATCTGGACTTCCT
This sequence comes from uncultured Bacteroides sp., assembly GCA_947646015.1. Lineage (GTDB taxonomy): Bacteria > Bacteroidota > Bacteroidia > Bacteroidales > Bacteroidaceae > Bacteroides. Next base: position 2,566 of record CANSEY010000043.1, read on the forward strand.
TACAAGGACGTTGAGGGGACAGGAATACTGATCAATGGAGATATGACAACTATACCAAGCGAAAAAATAAGATATATGCTGCAACGCATGGAAACTGACCGGTAGGTGCGCACGGATGTGGAGATGACTCCATTGAAGGAGGAGATTGAAGCAATCTTCAATCCAGGCAACATTGACGATGATTGTGACAGGATTGCGGACTTACTCTACCTGTTTAAGGTTCAAATCGGGGAATTGTTGGATAAAGGGGAGTATCATGAGGCTTTCACTCTGTTCTATGAAATCCTTAAAAGCCTGTCATGCCATTTTGTTAAGGATGAGCATTATTGTCATTTTGATGATATACACAGTCCTGACTACACTTGTGGGGACATGCTTGATACTATCGTCAGAAGAGTAAAGGAGGGAGTTGTGACGGAATCAGATCTAAAATATCTGTCGGAGGCGATGGGAGAGGTCGAACGAATGGATGCGTACGAAGACTACGGTTGTCCTTTCGTCATCTCGGACTGGAACCGTTTTTACGGGAATCTTCCGCTGGTAATTTGTATAACAAAAAGTAAAAAGAAAGATAAGATATGAGAAACTTTGAAGATTTACAGATAACTGTAGCAGATACAGGATACGTTGGTTTGAGTATCGCTACCTTGTTGTCATAATGGTATGCAAAATACTATGGTATTAATGATTAAGAATGAAATACAGGCAACTGGACCGATACAAATCATCGAATCGGTTGCCCGCTTGAAATAATGAAATAGAATATATTATATACATTTATGGAACTCAAAACAGACTACACAAACGTCAGTTTCCAGAATAATGGCAAACTAAAACTGTTGATAATTGTAGGTACACGCCCAGAGATTATCCGTCTCGCAGCCGTCATCAACAAGACACGTCGATATTTTGATGTTATTTTGGCTCACACCGGCCAGAATTATGACTATAACCTTAATGGTGTTTTTTTTAAGGATCTCAATTTGAAGGATCCTGAGGTTTATATGGATGCTGTAGGTGATGACCTTGGTGCTACTTGCGGTAACATTATAAATGCATCATATAAGCTTATGGTAGCTACTAGGCCTGATGCAGTTCTCGTTTTGGGTGATACAAACAGTTGTTTGAGTGTTATTGGTGCTAAGCGTCTTCACATCCCTATCTTCCACATGGAGGCAGGTAATCGTTGTAAGGACGAATGCCTCCCAGAAGAGACCAACCGTCGCATCGTAGATATTATCTCAGATGTGAACCTTGCATATTCAGAGCATGCACGTCGCTATCTTGCAGAGTGTGGTCTTCCACGTGAAAGAACTTATGTTACAGGTTCTCCTATGGCAGAGGTGCTCCACCAAAATCTTGCTGAGATTGAGGCTAGTGATGTTCATCAGCGTCTTGGTTTGGAGAAGGGTAAGTATATTCTTCTTTCTGCGCATCGTGAAGAGAACATTGACACAGAGAAGAACTTCTTGAGTCTCTTCAACGCTATCAATGCTATGGCTGAGAAGTACAATATGCCAATCCTTTATAGCTGCCACCCACGTTCACGCAATCGCCTTCTAGTCTCTGGCTTCCAACTCGATCCTCGAGTACAGGTTCAGCAGCCTCTCGGCTTCCATGATTACAACTGCCTTCAGATGAATGCCTTTGCTGTGGTATCAGACTCTGGTACACTTCCTGAGGAGAGCAGCTTCTTTACAAGCGTAGGTCATCCGTTCCCAGCTATCTGCATCCGTACCTCTACAGAACGTCCAGAATCTCTCGATAAGGCTGGTTTCATTCTTTCTGGTATTGATACTAATGGTCTTCTCCAGTCTGTTGATACAGCAGTAGAACTTGTAAAGAATGGTGACTATGGTATACCTGTGCCAAACTATTCCGATGAGAATGTCTCAACTAAGGTGGTTAAGATTATTCAGTCATACGTTGGCGTAGTCAACAAGATGGTTTGGCGTAAATTTTAAAACAAATAGGATAATGAAAGTATTAGTAACTGGCGCAAAAGGATTTGTTGGTAAGAACCTCTGTGCCCAACTCAATAATATCAAGACTGGTAAGGTAAAGTGTTATGGGAACTTGGTAATCGAAGAAGTCTTTGAGTATGATCTTGATTCTACACCAGAGCAGCTTGACGCATGGTGTAAGGATTGCGACTTCGTCTTCAACCTTGCAGGCGTTAACCGCCCTCAGGATCCGAAGGAGTTTATGGAGGGAAACTTCGGTTTCGCCACCGTCCTTCTCAACACTCTCAAGAAGTACAAAAACAACTGCCCTGTGATGATCAGTAGCTCTATTCAGGCTACTCTCGCAGGTCGCTTTGGTACGAGTGAATACGGAAAGAGCAAGAAGGTAGGTGAGGAACTCATGTTCCAATATGGTGAAGAGACAGGTGCCAAAGTCCTTGTTTATCGTTTCCCTAACCTCTATGGTAAATGGTGCCGTCCAAACTACAACTCAGTTGTCGCTACTTTTTGTAACAACATCGCCAACGATCTTCCAATTACAGTAAATGACCCATCAGTCGATATGGAGTTTCTCTATATTGACGATTTGGTAGAGGAAATGATCTGCGCATTGAATGGCGAGGAACATCATTGCGAGTTTGAGGGAGTAGAAACGGTACTTTCTCCAAACGGTCGCTATTGTACAGCCCCAATCACTCATCACGTGAAACTTGGTGAGATTGTGGATCTGCTTTACAAATTTGCTGAGATGCCAAAGACTTTGATGATCCCTGAGATTCCTGCCGGTTCGTTTGCAAAGCGACTCTATAGTACATTCCTCAGTTATCTTCCAAAGGAAAAGGTAATCTTCGACCTCAAGATGAATGTCGATAATCGTGGCTCTTTCACCGAGCTCGTCCACACTATCAACTGTGGACAGGTCAGCATCAACATCTCTAAACCTGGAATAACAAAGGGAGAACACTGGCATCATACTAAGTGGGAGCTGTTCATCGTAGTCAGTGGGTATGGACTTATTCAGCTTCGCAACGAGAATGATCCCAATGCAGAAATCCTTGAATACGAAGTCTCAGGTGACAAGATTCAGAGTGTCATCATGCTCCCTGGCTATACCCACAACATCATCAACCTTTCTGACACGCAAGATCTTGTTACAGTTATGTACTGCAATGAGATCTTTAATTCTGAGAGACCAGACACTTTCTTTGATAAGGTTGTGATTGAGCGAGAGCAGTGATAAAATAATTTTTTCATTGCCGAGTGTGAGCAAGCTCGACAATGTCAAGGTAGTTAAAGAATAATAAATAAAATCATCATACAATTATGTCCATTTTTGCAGGTAAAACCCTTATGATTACCGGTGGCACAGGTTCTTTCGGTAATGCAGTATTAAATCGTTTCCTTCATACAGACATCGCAGAGATCCGCATTTTCTCTCGTGACGAGAAGAAACAGGACGATATGCGCCACGAATATCAGGTAAAATATCCTGAATATGCAAGCAAAATCAAGTTTTTCATCGGTGATGTTCGTAATCTCCAGTCATGTAAGAACGCTATGCCCGGTGTGGACTACGTTTTTCATGCAGCTGCCCTTAAACAGGTGCCCTCTTGCGAGTTCTTCCCAATGGAAGCCGTAAAGACTAATGTCATCGGTACTGACAATGTGCTAACTGCAGCTATCGAAGTTGGTGTGAAGGCTGTCATCTGCCTCTCAACCGACAAGGCTGCTTATCCTATCAACGCTATGGGTATTACCAAGGCCATCGAGGAGAAGATTGCTGTAGCTAAGTCACGCTACTCAGGCAACACCAAGATCTGTTGTACCCGTTATGGTAATGTAATGTGTTCACGTGGTTCTGTTATTCCTCTCTGGATTGACCAGATTCGCAATGGCAATCCTATTACCCTCACCGAACCTTCAATGACTCGCTTCATCATGAGCCTCGAAGAAGCCGTAGCTCTCGTTCTCTTCGCCTTTGAGTATGGTCAGAACGGTGATATCCTCGTTCAGAAGGCTCCTGCTTGCACCATCCAGACTCAGGCAGAGGCCGTATGTGAGCTCTTTGGTGGCAAGAAGGAGGATATCAAGGTAATCGGCATCCGCCACGGCGAGAAGATGTATGAAACTCTCCTCACTAACGAAGAGTGCGCCAAGGCCGAGGATATGGGCGATTTCTATCGCGTACCTGCTGATAACCGTGGCTTGAACTATGATAAGTTCTTCAAAGAAGGAGAGGCAGAACGCAATCTTCTGATAGAGTTCAACTCTAATAATACTCGACTCTTGAATGTAGAAGAGACCAAAGCAAAAATTGCAGTTCTTGAGTATATACAGAAAGAACTATCAGGCGAAGGCAACTTTGTTCAGTAAAAATAGTAGAGATGCTCGCTCTTTGCTTTAATCAAGCTCAATGTATCTAAGGAGAATATCTGTACTAGTGTGCTCACAGGTGGAGTTTATGATGTACATCATTAAATACCCTCGCACACTCAAACTGACAAGTTGACAAAGAGAAACAAATATTAACTATTTATATTTATTACAGTAATGATCAATGTTGGAATTATTGGATGTGGCTTCGTAGGCGGAGCCCTTAAGGATTGGTTGGAGCACAACAATCCCGATTGCAAACTTTTCATTAGCGACCCAGCTAAGGGCTACAATGACTCAATGAAAGAGATCGACATCGTTTTCCTCCAGATTCACGTACGCACCGAAAACGATGGTACACAGGACCTTGCCCTTATGAAACAGCTCATCTCAGCACTTCCTGACGTACCTGTCTTCGTTCGCACCACCATCCTCCCTGGCACTAGCGAGCTTCTCTCTAAAGAGACGGGTCATAGTGTACACTATATGCCAGAGTTCCTTACCGAACGTACTCATATCGAAGACTTCAAGAAACAGACCATGGTTTTCACGGGAGCCGTAGAACTCCTCACCAAGATCTTCGTTGGCAAGAAATTCACAGTTATGACCCCTCTTGAGGCAGAGCTCACTAAGTATATGCATAATGTCTTTGGCGCTTACAAGGTAACCTACTTCAATGCATGCCGTGAATACTGCGAGAAGATGGGGGCTGACTGGCGCACCGTTCACACCGGTTGCCTTCTCTCTGGCTATATTAACGACACCCATACATACGTTCCTGGTCCTGATGGCAAGTTTGGTTATGGAGGCAAGTGTTTCCCTAAGGATGTAAATGCTTTTACTAAGATGACACAGGGCACTTCACTCGGATCCCTCCTTGCTCCACTCCACGATTTAAACGTACATTTCCGTGGTGAGGAAGAGATTATCTGAATCCTATAGTTAATGGATATCTGGCTGCACAGGTGGAGCCGAAAGGTTTATGGTTTGATACCATCAGTCAGAACTAATAAGCTGCTACAACAACGTAGAGCAAATAGCATACAAATACACATAATGCCAATTAAATAATTAGCGTAACATATGAAAGCAAGTTTTTATTCAATAATGGCAAAGAGAGTGAAGAATATTCTTGGGATAAAAGATTTTTCATTGTTTCGTAAAGAAATGCATAAGAAAATAGGCAAGATAATCTACCATCAAAAGTATAATGCAGATGATTTAATCAAAGTTATGTGTTCAATGGGAATGAAAGAAGGAAGTATTATATGTATTCATTCCTCAATGAAGGAGTTTTATAATTTTCAAGGTACAGCAGTAGAAATTATTGATAAAGTTCTTCAAGTCATAGGGCCTGATGGAACACTCGTTATGCCTGCATTTCCGAAGAAAGAACAATCAGAACAGGATAACTATATTTTTAACCTTGCAGCAGATCCAACTGGAGCAGGTTATTTGGCAGAAGTTTTCCGAAAATATTCAGGAGTATTAAGAAGTGCCAATGTTCAACATTCGGTATGTGCAATCGGAAAACATGCCGAATACCTTATAAAGGATCATACTAAAGATCACGATTGTTGGGGGAAAAAGTCCCCCTGGTATAGGATGTGTGAATTAAATGCCATTGTTTTTAACCTTGGTATGCCTCGGAATTATATAGGAACAATTCATCATTGTGTGGAGAGTTCTCTGTATACAGAACATCCATATTGGGCTCAGTTCTTTACTATCTCTAAAACTTTTCGTTATTACAACTCAGACGGATCTATTTCTGAGTATAGTGAATATATGGGTAATTTAGATAGGAGAACAAGAGAAAGCAATCTATTTAAGAAATTTGCAAAAGAAGATTGGCAAATAAAGAAAATAAGTAATTTAGAGATTAAAGCCTTTTATACGCGCAGTTGCATGAGAAAAATGATTGAACTTGGTAGAAAAGGCATTTCTGTATATTATGTTCCTTCAGCCAAGAAATATAGCTTTTGATATGAAAAGTATTCTTTTTAACATACGTGAGAATGCATTAATAAAAAATACATTAAAGCTTTCAGCTAGCAATGTGGCATTAATGTTTCTCCCTTTGTTGGTTACTCCTATTTTGTCAAGACTATACACTCCAGAAGAGTATGGGGTATGGGGTGTCTTTTCTGGGGTGTTGTTTATATTAAATTCATTCATCTTTTTATCTTATGAAAATACAATTGTCAAGTCTAATAATGACAGGGAGATTCCCAATCTTTTATTCCTGTGTATAGTTATATCTTTGATTATTAGTTTACTATCATCTATTACATTTTCTGTAGGTAAACTATTGGAGATATCCTTTTTCTTAAACTATCCAAATGTTTTGTATTTATTTTTTGCGTTAATATCATCAGCTTGTTTTACATTAACAATATGCCTTTCAAATAGATATAAGAATTATGGTGCGATGTCGATAGCAAATACAACTAATGGTCTTTCTCAAGCAATTATTCGCATTTTATGGGGCGTGTATCCATTAGTTGGATTGGGACTGATAATTGGAAATATTTTAGCGCATGTGATTGCTTGTGTATTGCTAATATTTCTGATTAGGCCTATTATTAGAGAGATTAGTTGGAGTTCGCTATCTTATGTCAATATAAAAAAAACTGCACTCTTATATAAAAAATTCCCCTTATATGATGCTCCTGCAAGATTCCTTGAATTTACAGTGGGTAACATAGTAATTATCATTTTGTCTTTTTTTTATGGGGATAACGAATTAGGATGCTTCTCTATGGTAATGCAATTTATTTTGCTGCCAATAGCAATTATCGGTTCTGCAATGGGTAACGTTTATTATAGAGAATTGTCAGAGAATTCAGATGTCCCGGATATTATCAAAGAATCAACAAGGAAAGCGAATAGAATGTCATTATATCTATCTATACTACCCATCATGTTCTTGGCGTTAGGAGGCGATAAATTGCTTGTTCTATTCTTAGGAGCAAAATGGATGGCAGCAGGGAGAATGGCACTCTGTTTGGCTATATATTCTGTACCTGTAATTATTAGCGAACCACTGCTCCCAATATTTAGGGTTTTGGATAAACAAGAAGTTCGGTTTCAGTTTAATATTTTAAATTTGGTAGTTTCAGTAGGAGCACTTGTTGTATCTTCAGTATTATTTGATAACATCTATATTTCTTTGTTTTTCTATTCGTTATTTTACGCAATCATAAGATTTTCCATATATCGAAAGATATTAAACATAGCTAGGCTGTCATTTGTAGAGATTGACAAAAAAACAGTTGTGTTGATTTTGCTCTGTTATCTTACATTATTATGTCGTTTTCTTATAGAAATTGTCTAAATATGAGCTTATCGAATAGTAAATTGTTATCAAACAATATCTTCTCAAACTTGTTGTTTGCATCACTCTATATTGCAACATTTGCCTACGTATGGAAGACATATTGTGTTCCTGTATGGCATGCTTATTTTTACTATGATGTACCACACTCTGAGTTTTATGAAGCGATTGGTTATTTGGTTGCATTGGTCCCTGTGCTTTTTTACAGAGGAATTAAAAATGTATCATCTTGGATATGCCTTTTCCTTTATTATTTTGGATATGTACCAATTGTGCTAGGTTTGTTGTTTAATTTTCCAGAAGATAATGAAGTTAATGTAGTTGGATATTGGATCGTGTTGTTAATTGCAATGAGTTCTTATTTTTTGATAGATAGAATTCATTATAATGTAGGAACTACTAGTGGTAAAGTCCCGATAACGGTTATTTGGGTATTTGCAGCGATTACATTTTTCTCATTATTGCTGGTGTATCATAGTAATATTAGGTTAGTAGACTTTACTCGAGTATATGATTTAAGAGAGCAAAATGCAGGTAAAGGTGGTGTTTTAATGAACTATATAATTGCATGGGCAGGAACCTTTACATTTCCATTTATAATATGTTATGGATTGCTTGTTAAAAAAAAGGTATACTATATCATGGGATCTATGATGTTTCTTTTCCTATATATGATTTTCGGTTTAAAGACTTATTTTTTGGCACCATTAATCTTGTATGCAATGTATAGATTTTTTTTGTGGCAGGAAATGAAGGATGTCAATCTAATACCGATATTTACCATTGGCATTTTAATTCTGTCATGGTTTTTCTTGGCAAATCTCGATAATCCTACATTATATGTACTTGCGGCAGTTTTTTTAATGAGAACATTAACAATCTCGGGCTGCTTATTTGCTGGATACTATGTGCCATTTTTTAGTAGTCATCCGAATACATATTTTAATCATGTTAGTTTTATTAACAAGCTGACGGATGCAGATCCTTACCATGGTGAGGCTATTGGAAAGGTGGTTTCTGAAGGTGGCATGAACGCAAATGCTATTTTTTGGGCAATGGACGGCGTAACTGCTATGGGTGTTACTGGTGTAGCAATCGTAAGTATCCTATTTGCGATATTTCTCATCTTCATAAATAGGTTAGTTAATGATGAGAATAAAGCTTTTGTATGTACATTATTGATTATGCCAACTATGATGCTTTTGAATGTGTCTTTCTTTACATTTTTACTATCCGAAGGTATAATTCTTATTGTTCTTGCATTACGTTATGTCGACATTCCATATGGGCATATGAAATTAGATTAATAATTAAATAATATGAAAATTGCAATTATAGGTGCCAATGGCTACATTGGAAAGCATCTTGCTTTCTATCTACAGAAGAAGGGGTATGAATCTATGTGTTATGATATACAAAATGAAAAGCATGATAATTACAAGCAAGTAGATTTGACAGACAAGCAATCTGTTGTAAATATAGACCTGAACGTAGATTACATCTATATGTTTGCTGGTCTTACAGGAACCTATGCAGGCTTTGATAACTATGAGACTTATGTTAAGATTAATGAGATAGGACTCCTAAACCTGCTTGATGCTATCCGTCATTCAGTGTATCGCCCAAAGGTTGTGTTTCCTTCTACACGATTGGTTTATAGAGGTATAGATAAATCACTAGCTGAGGATGATGAGAAAGAGACAAAGACACTGTATGCTATCAATAAGCTTGCATGTGAAGGGATACTCTATGCATACAAGCAGAGTTTTGATATCCCATATACAATTTTCCGTATATGCATCCCTTACGGCAATTTGCTGTCTACAGACTACAGTTTTGGTACAGTAGGATTCTTTATAAAACAGGCAAAGGCCGGAAAAGATATAACACTGTATGGTGGAGGTAATATCAAACGAACATTTACGCATATAGAAGATCTCTGCTATCAGATAGTATTGGCATCTATGAAGGATGAAAGCAATGGAGAAATCTACAATGTTGGAGGCCAAACGCTATCTCTACGTGAAGCAGCTGAGATCATAGCAAGGAAATACGGAACGAATGTAATGGCTGTAGAATGGTCGGAACGCGATCTTCGTATAGAGAGCGAACATACGTATTTTGATGATACAAAGATTCGTACCTTACTGAATTGTAAAGATTTTAAACAATTAGAAGATTTTTCAAGAGATATTTAATATGAGAACAAGAAATGTAGAAGACGCACAGCTTGATTTTTTAGTATCAGCTATGCACCATGGCTCGTTTATGTCAACTCGGGACATCCTTACATGGATGAAACAGCAGAACGATGAGGTAGTATCTAATATCAGACAGATTCCGCTGACAGAGTTGAAAGGCTGGAACTACCGTGATGATCGTATTCGTCATGAAAGTGGTAAATTTTTCAGCATTGACGGTATCCGTATTAATACCAACTATCGTGATGTTGCAGAGTGGGATCAGCCGATTATCAATCAGCCCGAGATGGGCTTTCTTGGCTTCATTGTAAAGAAGTTCGATGGAGTGATACATTTCCTCATGCAGGCGAAGATTGAGCCAGGTAATCTCAATGTGGTTCAGCTATCTCCTACACTACAGGCAACGAGAAGTAACTACACTCGAGTTCATGGAGGGAAATCACCTTATTATTTAGAATATTTCAATGGAGAAAGGGATGTAACTGTATTAGTTGACCAATTGCAATCAGAACAGGGAGCACGCTTTCTACATAAGCGAAACCGCAATATTATAGTAGAGGTTGATGAGAATGAAGAACTTGAGGTCAAGACCGGGTTCATTTGGGCATCGCTTGGCCAGATGAAAGAATTGCTAAGGTACCCAAATGTTGTCAACATGGATAGCCGTACAGTTATTTCATGTATCAAATTTGGTAGCTATTCTGAGCACTCTCTCAAACTGCTCGATACAGTAAAACAGCTGAGTGGGATTCAGTCCGATAGGCCAGACTCCTTCCTTTATTCGATGCTGAGCTCGGACAATCACCTGCATGACATTCAAGACATTATCCAATGGATAACATCACTGAAATTCAAATATGAACTGGATGTAAAGCCTATAGGCATCTCTGAGATGAACCATTGGGTATATGATGGAAACACAATACATCACGAAGACGGCAAGTACTTTGATGTGATGGGGTGTAAAGTAGAGATTGGCAATCGTGAGGTTGTCTCTTGGGATCAGCCGATGGTACGATCTGCTCAAGAAGGCCTGATGGGCTTCATCGTAAAGAAGATAAACGGAATATATCACTTCCTGGTACAGGCTAAGCTTGAGTCTGGCAACTTTGATGTGGTTGAGATGGCTCCTACCGTACAATGCCTTACTGGCAACTATCGTAAAGGACAGAATGAATATACCATTCCTTACTTGGAGCAAGTTTTGAATGCGCCAAAGGATAAGGTTTGGTATGCAAGCTATCAGAGCGAAGAGGGAGGAAGATTCTTCCAGGAGCAAAACCTTAATACTATTGTAGAGGTTGGAGATGAATTCCCCGTAGAGGTTGAAGAGAATTACTGTTGGATGACCCTCAACCAGATGCTCTCTTTCGTTATATACAACAACTATCTCAACATTGCTGCACGCTCGTTGCTGTCAGCTATTAGTTTATATTAATCGAGGTATGACTAATACAAAGGAAAGACTATCCTACATATCTGTATTGCGTTGTATAGTGGTGATTGTTGTTGTCTTCGGATATGCTATATGTATACAAGCAAATGGCATGTTCTCGGAACGGAGTGTGTAACACCCTTTTGGCAGAAAACAATTAATATTATATATGCAATACACATGTACTTATTTACAATAGTTTTCAACTATTTGTATGAATATTAACGTCTTATGGGTATGGCGCGAATTTAGAGTTTATGAAAAAATGTTAATGGAGTTTGTCCCATTCCTAATATGGGGCATAATTGAGTGTACCATAGATATGGGCATGACCTATAAGTATATTCTTGTAGGTCCACTTCATATATGGTATTTACGTTTTCTGATGGAAGTCTTTCTGATAAGAAGACTGTTAGATAAATGGATAGTCAATAATCCAATACTACCAATTTTGTTGATAGTAATTCAATATGTAATAGTTGATATCGTGGGAATGCATAGCATAGATGTCCCCATTTGATAATTATTATAGATATTTTTTGTTGGGTATAATTATATGTCAATTGTTAAACAGGAGAACAATTAATAGAAACGCAAACTATATAATGCTGACAGCGACTATAGTAGCATTCTTACTCAGTGGTGCCCTCTTGCCTCTTGGGTATTTGTATCTATTGTACTATTGACCAATGGATTGATTTACATTGCGTTTACAACAATAAATGTTAATCGATTGTCAAAATGGATTATCTCGCTAGATAAAGCAAGTATGGGTATATACCTAATACACCATCCTATCATTTGGAATCTTGTAAAGTATTCACAGACCCAATCAATACTGGCAGAGCATTACATCCTTGCTCCTATAATAGTTACTGCGGTTGTATTGGTTGTATCATAGTGACTTATAACGGTTATTCAGAAAACAAAATTTAGATTTATATTAGGTTAAAGACATGATTAGAATTGGTATTATATGTCCTTCGGAAATTGCACTTCGAAGATTTATACCTGCACTCCAGCAGGCTGGGGACTGTATCAAATTTGCAGCCATTGGTATTGCATCTTCTGAAGAATGGTTTGGTAATATTGAAAGCATTTCTCAAGAGCAAATAGATGAACAGCAATCTCGCGAGCGTGCGAAGGCTCAAGTATTTGTTGATCAATATGGGGGAGAGATCGTAGTTGGTTACGAAAACTTGGTATCAGCAGATGCAATAGATGCTGTGTATATTCCGCTCCCACCAGCTCTCCACCATAAGTGGGCTAAAAAGGCTATAGAAGTAGGCAAACATGTATTTGTAGAAAAGCCTTCAACCACCTCTTTGGCAGACACAGAAGACTTGATTGAAATGGCTTCTCAGAAAGGACTTGCACTTCACGAGAACTACATGTTTATCTATCACTCACAGTTGGAGGAAATCAACAATATTGTGAATAGTGGAGAGATTGGAGATGTTCGTTTGTATCGCATCTCTTTTGGTTTCCCTCGTCGAGCAGCTAATGACTTCCGCTACAACAAGAATCTTGGCGGTGGAGCCTTGCTTGATGCTGGTGGATATTGCATGAAATATGCGAACTACCTCTTAGGAGGTGATGCGCATGTAACAACTGCACAAGCAAATTATATAGACGAGTTTGAGGTGGACATGTACGGATCTGCATCTATGTGCAATAACAAAGGACAAGTCGCTCAGATTGCCTTTGGTATGGACAATGATTATCGTTGTGATATCGAAATCTGGGGTAGCATAGGCACCATTACCAGCGGGCGTATATTGACAGCTCCTGCGGGTTTTGTTTCATCATATACAGTCAAAAAGAATCAAGATATAGAAACGCGCTCACTTACTGCAGACGATGCTTTCTTGAAATCAATACAACGCTTTGTTGATTGTGTAAATGACAATGTAGTACGTATTGATGAATATGAGTTATTAAAAAAGCAAGAGCAACTTCTAGAGGAATTTAAGAAATATGCTTCTAACAAGTAAAATTCTTGATGAGACTACAACTAAGGCAAAGTTGAGTCCTCGTCTTCGGATGAACTGGAATTTACACGAGTCCTTCGAGGGCTCTGTACAAAGGATGTTCAATGCAATAGAATCAGGTTCAAAGATTCCCATTGCACGACATCCTAATTTATCAGAAACACTTATTATCTTAAGAGGAAGACTCAGAGTGTTGATAAACGAACGTTATTGATAATGTTGTTCTGAATCCTCGAACAGAGAATATTGGGTATCATATTCCAAAAGGGGGTGTGGCATCAGGTAGAGTCTTTGGAAGAAGGAACGATTCTTTTTGAAACGCGCGAAGGACCTTATGCTCCAGTAGCAGAACATGATATAATGAAATAAATAGAACGACTTATGAAGAAGATTTGCATATTTGGTGGCGGATCACTATATCGACTCTCGATATATAATCAAATGGCCAAAGAGATTGATTGTGATTTTTATATTGTTGAGGATGATCCTTCTGTAGGTATCAAATACTACAATAAAGAAGAACTACTCAACTATAGAGGCTCATTTGAACAAACAAAGGTGGTAGGTAACTTTTTTGTACTAAAGGGCGCTTTGTCACTTTTGAAGAAAGACTATGATATATATGTATTAGGAGGGCCTTTCTGTCTAACATATTGGCTTATGGTCATATATTGTCTTTTCTCAAAAAAGAAAGCAGCATCTTGGTCCCATGGAATGTATGGTAGAGAAACCGGAATTCGGAAGCTTATCAAAATCATGTATTACAAGTTATGTGCAATGAATTTTGTATATAACAACCGTGCTAAAAAAATAATGATTGAGAATGGAATCCGCCAAGATAGTATTTGTACGGTATATAATTCAATGGACTCCGTTCATGACCTTTCATTAAGAAAAAATCTGGTTAAAAGCAACGTGTATTCAAAATTCTTCTCAAATAGATATCCGGTGATTATCTTTGTTGGAAGAGTAATTAAAGATAAGCAATTGGACCAGATGATTGAGGCAATGCTAATTCTGCACGAGAAGGGATGTGATGTGAACTTCTTTGTTGTTGGAAAAGATGTAGATGGTGTAAATCTTAAAGATGTTGCAAGTAAATTTGGCGTGTCGGAACAAGTGTATCTATACGGTCCATGTTATGAAGAAGAGATTCTTTGCAATTTCTATTATAATGCAAGTCTTTGTGTATCACCAGGGCCTGTAGGTCTCACGGCTATTAGTTCGATGTCCTTTGGCTGTCCTGTCATCTCTCATAACGACTTCTCTCATCAGGGACCTGAGTTTGAGAGTATAGATCCCGGAAAGACTGGAGATTTTTTCGAATATAACAATGTAGAAGATTTGGCCAATGTTATAAAAAAATGGTTGGATGCTCACGCTAATGTCAGCAGTGATGAAGTATCAAGATGCGCTTTTGCAGAAGTGGACGGCAAATGGAATATATTTAGCGAAACGGACCGATTTAAGCAAACATTCGAAAATATGTAATAATTATGTTAGTACTTGTAAATTTCAATTCGTACCTTGGAGGTGGTGAAACACTCATGGTGCGTATGGCATCATACGTAAAGAATAGCAACAGGTCGTATTGTATGCTATGTACAGAACAGAGTTACATCTATGACGACTTGCGTAAAAACAATGTTGGCAACATCATTACTGTTCAAAATGACAAAGCGGATTTCTACTATAAGAATGCAGAGGAGCGTAAAGTTATTCTGTCGGAAATAAAAGATAAACTGCCTCAATCTAGCGAGTATTCTTTTGTAACCTTTTGTATGCGTGATCTTTATATGATAATACAGCTTACAAAGATTGTAACTAATGCAAAGGTTTGCCATTTAGTATTACACTATCAAGACAATCTTTATGTTTGTCAGAGTCTGTTTGATAAGGCATACAAAAAAATCTTTCACAAGGAGAGATATTCACGAACCGATCAAATTGAGTTTAATAAATCATTATTTAACCGCCTTTGTGAATCGGGAGCTATCATCCCTATGAGTGACCTGATGGTGAACTTTTGGAATAAGCAGTTCGGAATTAACCTTACTGCAGAAAATGTAGTAGCTTTACCGACCTACGATTTTCCTGAAGAGAAGCCTTCAATATTAGCAAACAATCATAAAATACTCTTCATTGGCAGAATCGTTGACTTTAAGATTCCTGGCCTTTGTGTTATGCTTAACTATATAAACAGACACAAAGAATATTCTTTGACTATTGTTGGAAATGGCGATAAACATTTGATTGACGAGTATATTGCCAAGAATAATATTGATACATCAAGGATAGAATTTGTAGGACAGGTCGATTATTCTAAGTTAGGCGATATCATCAAGCAGCATTCGATAGGTTATGCTATGGGAACCTCAGTTATTGAGATATGTAGATATGGACTTCCTGCAGTGATGGCTCTTAGTAATCCTGACCATCAACTTTTCAATCGTGATATTTGTGGAGGTCTCTATGCTAATTGTGTAAAAGGTAATGTAGGCGACAATTTGTTTGCTGGTGAAAGCCAAGATGATCAGCCTCTGTTGGAAGACGTGATGAAAGAGCTCGAGGCAAACTATGAAGCCTCGGCAGCAGCATGTTATGAATATATAAAGCGAGATTACGACTTTACAACAAATATTGAGAAATACCTCAATATTATTGATAAGGCAAAGATTGCCAACTTTTCGGATTTGGAGATTCCTCAATCTGGAAAAGTAAGAGCTTATTTACAAAATAAATTTAAGTAATATGATTTATCATATATACTGGGGTACCAGTGGTAACTCTGGCCTTTATCTAGATGAGATTTATCAAATCTTGAAAAAGGGTGGCTATAATCAGAAAATATATGTTAATTATTATTATCCTTTTGGCTATGGAGAGAAAATCTTCTTTAAAAGAGGAGATGTTGCAATGAGCAGGTACAAGGGCATAACTAGAAAATTATTCCAGTTACAGGAAATTCTTTGCGGTTATGTGAGGATTTTGTTTGCGTCCATGAAGGATAAACCTACTGTCATAAACTATTCACATGTTGGGCAGAGTTACTTCTTTATTGTGTGTTTTTTGCGCCTCCTGAAGAAAGTGTCTGGTGCCAAATTGATGATTACTTGTCACGATGTGAATCCGCACTCGGAAGGAAAAGGTGAAATGACTAATCGTTACAAGATTTTCCACTTAGCGGATTACCTGCTTGTTCATACAGAGAAATCTATTTTTGAATTGAATGAAAATTTTGGAATTAATAAGTCGGTAGTAGTGAAGCACCCTTTCCCCATAATGGATCTTTCAAAGCTTACGAAGGATGGTCCTAACCCATATTGCGATGTTGATTTTTTATTTATAGGACACCTTCGCAAAGACAAGGGTATTGAATTTCTGTTAGATAGCTGGCCTGAGTTTCACAAACTACACCCGAATGCGAAGTTGAGAGTATGCGGACGCAAGTTGCATGATGTATATTTCAATCAAGAACTACTTGAAAAATGTAATGTGGAATTCAATCTCCGTTATATATCAGACGATGATTATTATCACTATGTAAAAGCTGCTAGGTATGTTATTTTGCCATACTTGCAAGGAACAAATAGTGGTATTATTTCTACTGTCTTATCTTTAGGAACTGATGTAATTACATCAGATTTACCAATGTTTTTACAGAATCCACTTGTTCCTAAAGAAAATACCTTTCATACAGCTAATGCAGAATCTTTGGTTAATGTACTGCAGTTAAAATATAACACCTTAACAAATTTTGCATCTGGAAGGTTAGATGATTATAAGATTCGTTTTGAAGAATCGGTACTTTGCGTGTACAAAAGGATATATGCAACAGATGATTAGTTTAGCCATACCTTGGGTTTTGCTTTGTTGTTCCATTTTTATAATGGTGGAGTGCGTAAAACTGGATGTGGCAGAATTGGTTTTGATGGGTATACAACCTATCCCTCTGAGAAATACGGCTATGTAGTGCCGGAGAAAGATAAAGATTCGTGTAATTAACCTGCCCTTAGTTTAGTTGAAGGGTTTTCAGAACATAAGCGTGTAACATGTTTCACCGAGAAGCCAACCGTTGACCGTGCCAAGGAATTCCTTGCAGAGGGAGCTTATTGGAATGGTGGTATTTTTTCCTTCCGCTTAGGCTACATGATGGATATCGTGCACAAGTATGTACCCGCAGAAATCTCCGATTTAGAAACCGTAAGGTCGTGCTACTTCGAGTTCCCAAAGATCAGTTTCGACTATGAGGTGGCAGAGAAGAGGGTGGATACGAGAAGGTGATGAAGTATGTAAACAAGACGTTCCCAACGGATGAGGTGAATGAATTGGAGATTTATTATCATTGCTTTCCAGACGTGGAGATTCATTACCGTCCGTTCATTATGCATAACCCCATCAAGAACCAGAAACTGTATAAGTTCTTTAAAGAGGAAGGTGAGAGGTGTTTTGAGAATCGGATAGAATTGCCAAATGGTATAGGTTCCATATCTGTTCTTACTCTCTCGGTTAATTTAGTGCATCAGATGGTACATATCTCTCACCATTGGTATATGGAGGGGATTGGTCTTCGTCTTCGTCAACTCATGGACTACTATTTTCTTTTGTTAAACACAAATGATTGCAAAATTATATTCATGGCTTAGGATTGGATAGGTTTGCGTCTGCTTTGATGTGGGCTCTGGGAGAGGTGTTGGAATTTGAAAGGGGGCAAATGCTTTGGGCTCCAAATGAGGAGGATGAGTGATTAGTACTAGATGAGATTAACCGTACTGGCAACTTCGGACACATGGATGAGAACCGAAAGGACTTGAGTAAGCGATGGACGAGTTTTTGGTATGTGAACAGTAAGACGTTCCGATTCTGGAGGTTTGATCATTGGGCTTGGTTCTGGAGTCCTATGTGGAGGGTGTATCGATTTGGGTGTAGAAAACTCCATGAATATATAAATTATAAAAAAATCAAGGTTAAAATCATTATTGAATTATATGGCTACTGATAATCAGAAGAAGAGAATTTTGTTTGTTTGCCAGTACTTTTATCCGGAGGTGTTTCGTGGCAATGATATCGCATTTCATTGGGCGGAAGAGGGGCATGAGGTGCATGTGGTGACAGGTGTTCCTAACTATCCGGATGGGGTGTTCCATAAAGGATATGGGGTATTTAAGAAGAGGCAAGAAACCATAAAAGGTGTTCATGTGACACATCTGCCGATTGTGCCTCGTGGTAATGATAGTAAGATCATGTTGATGCTGAATTATTTCAGCTATTTCATAGTGGCATGCATGTATGTACTCTGGAAGGTGTTCGCAGATAGTTTCAAAGGTTTTTTGGGTTTCAAGAAATCGTTCGAATTTGACTTTGTATTCTGCCAGCAGTTGTCACCTGTGATGATGTCGTTGCCTGCTGTACTATATAAGAAACTGAAGAAAGTGCTGCTGTACACTTGGGTGCTGGACCTTTGGCCGGAGAGTTTGTCAGCTGCAGGTGGCATCAGCAACAAGCATATTCTCGGATTCTTCGACTGGTTTGTGAAGAAGGAGTATAAGTGGAGCGACAAGATACTGACGAGTTCTAAGAGCTTTGATCAGAGTATTCGTACCTACGGAGATTATAAGGGTAAGATTGTATATTATCCTCAGTGGTCGGATGGTTCCCCTTCAACCCCTTTTTTACCTCCAAACTATTCTTTGCCCGAAATCCTTTCAGGTTTCAAGGTGATGTTTGCAGGTGCTGTGGGTGAGGCTCAAGGTATGGAGTGTAACATGCAGGCGACTTTACTGACTAAGGAACGTAAGGATATCAAGTGGGTGATAGTGGGCGATGGTCGCAGGTTACCTTGGGTGCAGCAGTTTGTGAAAGAACATGGGCTGGAGGAGACGGTACTGACTTTGGGCCGCTATCCTTCGGAAACGATGCCATTGTTCTTTGAGAAGGCAGATGTGATGCTGGTGTCGCTTACTGACTCGCCTCTGTTTAACTTGTATGCGCCTGCTAAGATAAGTAGTTATATGGCGAGTGGCCGTCCGATCATTGCGTGCCTGAATGGTGAGGGGGCTGAGGTGGTGAAGGCTGCAGAGTGTGGCTGGTTGGTGGCGGCTGGTGATGCTGAGGGGCTGGCAAAGTTGGTTATACGTCTGGCGGATGAGAACAAGGAGACTTTGAATGCGAAGGGTGCTTGCGGATTGAAGTTCTACAAGGAGAACTTTGATAAAGAGAAGTGCTTGAGTAATCTTGATGATATTGTGTTTAGTAAATAATTATACTTATTATGAACTCATATTTGATTTTAGCATTCATATTCGTAATTCTCTTAGTCTTGGAGTTGGCATATTTCAAGATTGCCGACAAGTTCAATATCATTGATAAGCCGAATGAGCGCTCATCGCATTCTATGATTGTGCTTCGTGGTGGCGGTATTATTTTCTTGTTGTCGCTATGGATATGGAGCATGTTTGCTTCGACTGGTATAGTTGGTGCTTCGGTTTTGTATCCTTGGTTTCTTGGAGCAGTTTCATTGATTGCTGGAATCAGCTTCATTGATGATATCCGCTCGCTGCCTGACTGTGTGCGACTGGTTGTGCAGTTCGTGGCAATGACAATGATGTTCTACCAGTTGGATATTCTTCACTTGGATATGTGGTGGGTTGTAATCCTGGCATTGATCGTGTGCGTGGGAGCATCGAATGTCATCAACTTTATGGATGGGGTAAATGGCATTACTGGAGCATATACGATGGCTTCATTGCTGCCACTTGCTATCTTGAACAGTTCCATGGGCTTTGTCGATCAGAGTCTCATTTATGTGGTAATTATTGCGGACATAGTATTCTGTCTGTTTAACTTCCGACCAAAGAGAAAAGTAAAATGCTTTGCTGGAGATGTGGGCTCTATCGGAGTGGCTTATATTCTTTTGTTTATGATTGGATCTCTTATCCTAATGACTAGAGATGTGACATATTTGATATTCTTGCTTGTCTATGGTGTGGATGGTTGCTTGACAATCTGCCACCGCATTATGCTTCATGAGAACTTGGGAGAGGCACATCGCAAACATGCATATCAGCTGATGGCGAATGAATTGAAAATTGGTCATGTAAAGGTTTCTAGCCTCTATGCCGTAATGCAGTTCGCAATTTCTTTGGGATTCATTTATCTTTGTCCTAGTACAACAGTTGCACATTGGATTTATTTGGTATCAACTATCATTATACTTGCTGTAGTTTATATTCTTTTCAAGAAAAAATACTATCACCTTCATGAGGAGTACCTTGCTTCTCTTTCAAAATAATCTCTATGATTCAAATTGATCATAAACTTATATCAGAACTTTTTGACCAAGCACAGGTGAATCCACGCTTACGTCAAAACTATGATTTACGTACAAGTTCCGATGATGGTAGTCAACGCATGCTTAATGTGTTGATGCCAGGAACTGTTGTGCCCATTCATCGTCATCCGAATAGTAATGAAAATGTAATTCTTCTTTGTGGCAAACTCATCGAAGTTCTTTACGATGAACATGGAAATGAAACTGAACGTGTTCACCTTGATCCAACAATAGGTAATTTCGGTTGTGTTGTACCAGCAGGTGCTTGGCACACAGTAGAAGTTCTTGAACCATCTGCTATCTATGAGGCAAAAGATGGTAAGTACGGAGAGGATGGAAGCGAAATATTTGAGGAATTCCAGTCAAAGAATATTCAAGATTCTTGTCCAACACCCTTCTCTAACTCTCTCGGTGGTTTAAAAAAGAATATCGAGTATCTCATTGGTATGGAACGTCAGACCGGTTCCATTGATCCTATTTCACCCCAATACATATCGCAAACCCTTAATGTCTCTTTAGAAGATGTAGAGAGGTTTTTGCAAGACCTAAATACTTGACGAATTAACAATATTTATTCACAAACTAAACCATAATGACTATGATCACAGAAGAATTAAAAAAACGTGTTACTGATTTTGTTGGAATGGAACAGCGCAATGGTGAGTCTCTGTGTATGTTGACAGCTGAGTATGTGGCTCGATGTATGCAGATTAGCCTTGAAGACGTCATTGAAGCACTCGAAGCTCTCAAAAAGTAATAATGGTTATCTGTCAACACAAGTAGGGCTAATGTCTGCGGTTTGACAGAAGTCTACTAATATCAACCATAATGAATTTATCTTACATTTTTCATAAAAAGACGATGAGCATAACATCGTTTATATACCGTAGCAATTTGGGGCTTGTCTATAAGGAGTCACTTTCCCGAATTGTCGCCTTCCTTGGTGTGCCCATCAGTGAATCAGCGGGTAAGCCTACCATGATTGAGAAGATCGACTCTTACGTCAAGTCAAATCCGATAGAGGTATTGGAAAAGCTTTGCGTGAAGGAACTGGAACTGGTCCGGGAGTTTGTCAAGGCGAGTCCCGATATCCCTGTGGTAAAAGCTTCCCGTCGGACCTATGATACCCTGAAGATGCTTCTCTTGGTCTCTGTGTGTTATGACAAGAAGACGCGGAAGGGGAATCTGTTGATGGTCGATGAATTGCGGGAATTGTTTGCCCCACCTTGATTCCGTCCTGAAAAAAGCCTGAAAGAAGGCGAAGAAATTGGCGGCAGAACCGGATATGCCGGTCATCCCCTCCCCTTCCAAAACTGAGATCGATGACTTTGATAATGCCCTCTCTGAGCTGGACTATAACGATCCCATGTCTTTCTTTGATGTCGCACGAAGGCTGGAGGCAGTCATAGTCCGTGAGGAGGGAGTGGAAACAAAACGTGCGGCAATCGGATATCAGAATATGAACGCCATTAACAGCGAATGAATGTCAGGAAAGAACGATCAGAACTTTATCGCCTTCTGTGACGAGTTAAGGGCGTATGTTCTGGAAAACCGTCACTTCCCGAATAAACATACCCGGCTCTTGAATAAGATAAAATTTGTCCGTCGAAAGATCAATTAAGGCACGCTGGAGGAGTGGAAACTGAAAATGTTCCTCGACATAGCGGGGATGAGGGATATGGACGGGTATACCGGAGGGCGAAAGAAGAAGCAGGAGGAACAATAAAGGTATCCTACGTCTGTTTATTTCGACATAAAAGAAAATATGAAAATACTTTACCCGAGAATTCCAATCATATACCGTAGTGACCGTGCTAAATGGGGTATCCGGTCTTGCGAAGAATTGTATAACCCCAGCAAAAAGAAATATATGAAACGATTGAAACAATTATTCTATTGCGTATTGGCGGCATTAATGTTTACCGGCTGCCAGTCCTACAAAAAAGTACCTTACCTGCAGGATGCTGAAGTTGTATTGTACAATACCCAGGATGCAGAACTTTATGATGCTAAGATTATGCCCAAGGATCTGCTGACAATAGTGGTGTCATGTACCAGTCCTGAATTGGCTGCGCCTTTCAACTTAACAGTGGCTACGCAGAGTAATGCTGCTTTGAGTTATACAACTACACAGCCTGTTCTACAGCAATATTTAGTTGATAACGATGGTAATATCAATTTCCCCGTATTGGGTGAACTTCATGTAGGCGGATTGACAAAGAAGGCGACCGAACAAATGATCGTGGAAAAACTGAAACCTTATATTACGGAAACTCCTATTGTAACGGTACGTATGGTAAATTATAAGATTTCTGTGATTGGAGAAGTTGCCCGTCCTGGTACATTCACGATTTCCAATGAAAAGGTGAACATCTTGGAAGCTTTGGCTATGGCAGGTGATATGACTGTATACGGCCTGCGTGATGATGTTAAGCTGATACGGGAGAATGCCAATGGTAAGCAGGAAATTATTCCGTTGGACCTGAACAAGGCGGAAACTATTCTTTCTCCTTATTACTATTTGCAGCAGAATGATATCATCTACGTGACTCCCAATAAAGCGAAAGCACGAAATTCGGATATCGGCACTAGTACAAGCTTGTGGTTCTCTGCTACTTCGATCCTTGTTTCTATTGCCAGTTTATTGTTTAACATCTTGAAATAAAAAGAAAGGGTTATGAAGGAAGAAAATCAAAACGTGAAGGAACGTGAATTGACTGAGGAGCAAATTGATTTCCGGACACTTCTTTTTAAATACATCATTCACTGGCCCTGGTTTGTAGGTGCGGTGTTGCTATGTTTTGTTGGTGCATGGTTTTATTTGCATTGGGCTACACCCATTTATAATATTTCCGCTACCGTCCTAATAAAAGACGAGAAGAAAGGCGGAGGTGCAGGACTTTCTTCGGAACTGGAGGATATGGGGTTAAGCGGTGTGATGACTTCTTCTAAAAACATTGATAACGAGTTGGAAGTTCTGCGTTCGAAAACACTTGTAAAAGAGGTTGTGAATCAGTTGGGATTGTATATAACTTATAAAGATGAGGATGAATTTCCTGCTAAAGGTCTATATAAGACATCTCCGGTGCAGGTGAGCTTGACACCTCAAGAGGCTGAAAAATTGAATGCACCGATGATGGTGGAAATGACTTTACAGCCTAAAGGTAGTATGGATGTGAATGTGACTGTGGGTGAGAAGGGCTATCAGAAGCATTTTGAGAAGTTGCCTGCTATCTTCCCGACTGATGAAGGCACGCTGGCCTTCTTTCAGACTGCTGATTCGGTAACTTTGCAAGATGGAACTAAAGTTCCTCGGATAGAGAAGAACGTACGCCATATAACTGCGACAATAAACAAACCGATGAGAGTGGCAAGAGACTATTGTAACAGTCTGTCTATTGCTCCTACTTCTAAAACGACTTCTGTTGCTGTGATTTCATTGAAGAACTCCAGTCTGCAGCGTGGACAGGACTTTATCAACCAGTTGCTTGAAATGTATAATCGCAATACGAACAATGATAAGAACGAGATCGCCCAGAAGACAGCTGAGTTTATTGATGAACGTATTGATATTATTTCAAAAGAATTGGGTAGTACGGAAGCTAATCTGGAGTCCTTCAAGCGTGATGCCGGTATCACGGACTTGACGAGTGAAGCTCAGATAGCTTTGGCCGGTAATGCGGAATATGAAAAGAAGAGCGTAGAGAATCGTACTCAAATCAGTTTGGTGAATGACTTGCGTAAGTATTTACGAGGCAATGAATACGAAGTCTTGCCGAGTAATGTAGGTTTGCAGGATGCAGCCTTGATTGGAGCTATTGAACGTTACAACGAGATGTTGATGGAACGTAAACGCCTGTTACGTACATCAACAGAGAATAACCCTACGATTGTGAATCTAGATACGAGTATCCGTGCCATGAAAGCTAATGTACAGGCTACTCTTGAAGGAACCTTGCAGGGGTTGATGATTACTAAAGAGAGTCTTGACCGTGAAGCAAGTCGTTATTCCCGTCGTATCAGCAACGCTCCGGGACAGGAACGTGCTTATGTAAGTATTGCCCGTCAGCAGGAGATCAAAGCTGGCTTGTATCTGATGTTGTTACAGAAACGTGAAGAGAATGCGATTGCGCTTGCTGCCACTGCCAATAATGCGAAAATTATTGATGAAGCGATAGCTGACGATATTCCGGTATCTCCCAAACGCTCTATGATTTATTTGATTGCATTGGTACTTGGTGTTGGAATTCCGGTTGGTATCATCTACTTGGTTGAACTGACAAAATTCAAGATCGAAGGTCGTGCCGATGTAGAGAAACTAACGAGTGTTCCTGTTGTCGGTGATATTCCATTAACTGATGAGAAGAATGATAAGAATGGTTCTA
>CANSEY010000044.1 GCA_947646015.1 uncultured Bacteroides sp.
GAGTGATTTATGGAATAGGTGCCTGGAAGGTAGGAGAAATAAAAGATACTCCCTATATGCAGGAAGCCTATGAGATGGGAAAAATGGTGTAAACGTTCGCTTTGGGTAAATATTTCCCGCATCATATAATAGCTTTTCAGGATGGTGTCACTATGCTAAGTATATAGTGACACTATCTTTTTGTCTGGATTTAATGAGACGATTCTGTTACAATAATCTTCTTTCGTTCGATTCCAGCTCCAATAAAGTCTTTTTAGCTACAAGACCACCGGCATATCCGGTTAGTTTATGATCGCTGCCAATCACCCTGTGACAAGGAATAAGTATTGAAATCGAATTTGCTCCATTCGAAGAGGCTACCGCGCGGATAGCTTTAGGATTATCCAGTCTCTGTGATAATTGAGCATAAGATATCGTTGTTCCGTAGGGAATGTTTAATAATTCATTCCATACACTTTTTTGAAACTCTGTCCCGATAAGAAGCAGAGGAATATCAAACGTAGTCCTTTGACGGGAAAAATACTCATCTAGCTGACTGATCGTTTGCGTTATCACTTCAGAATTTTCTATTGCGTACTGAGCATTTAGCGCTTTTTGTATTCGTTTATCGATTGTTGTTCTGCGTTCTTCACTCACCACCCAGTCACACATACAGAGCTTGTTCTCGAAAGAACCGAGTATCAATTTCCCGCATGGAGATTGATAGTACTGTATCTGAACTGTATTTACTTTACCTTTTGCTTCTTTCTCCATTTTGATTCTTTATTTAAAGGGTTTGATATGGATGTAAAAGTAATTATTTGTATTCAAACTACAAAATGAATAATTCGGCAATAGAAGCCTGAAACAAAATCTTTTACCCTTACAGTCGATTTAAATTGATTGATTACTTGTTCTGCCGTAGAATTATTATAATTTTGTAGCAGAACTTTTTATTTCGTATTATTTGATTAAGAACCAAACCACATGAACTATAAAATAACGACTCTTGTAGAAAATTGTGTCTATGGACGTAAATTGCAGGCGGAACATGGTCTTTCCCTCTATATTGAGACACCGGAAAACAGATTACTTTTTGATACGGGAGCTTCCGATTTATTTATCCGTAATGCCCGGTTATTGAATATTGACTTGCAAAAAGTAGATTATTTAGTATTATCTCATGGTCACAGTGACCATACGGGTGGACTACGCCATTTTCTTGAACTAAATGCCGAAGCAACGGTTGTCTGCAAACGCGAAGTGTTTTTTCCTAAATTCAAGGATGAACGTGAGAATGGAATGAAATATACACGCTCGCTTGATCTTTCTCGTTTTCGTTTTATTGATGAGTTGACTGAACTGGTTCCCGGAGTATTTCTTTTTCCCTCTGTGGATATTATAGACCGGAAGGATACACATTTTGAACGATTTTGGATTCAAAAGGAAGATGGTTCTAGAGTCCCCGATACCTTTCCGGACGAGTTAGCTATGGTACTGGTTGAGCCTGAAGGACTTTCCATTTTAAGTGCCTGTTCTCACCGGGGCATTACAAATATATTGCGGACAGTACGAACGGCATTTCCGGAACTCCCCTGTAATTTGCTTTTAGGTGGATTTCATATTCATAATGCAGAAGAATCCAAATATCAGGTTATTGCTGATTATTTGCACGAATATTTACCTCAAAAGATAGGTGTCTGCCATTGTACGGGAGTAGATAAATATGCTTCTTTTTATAAAGATTTTGGCGACAGGATATTCTATAACTATACAGGAAAACAAATAGAGACAAGTATTTAAGAACAAAATATATAATAATTTGATATGAAGAAACTTATAACTTCTTTAGCGCTGGTACTGACTGCATTATCCAGCTATGCTATTACCCCTTTGTGGATGCGTGATGCACGTATCTCACCGGATGGAAAGGAAATCGTCTTTTGTTATAAAGGCGACATTTACAAAGTCCCCGTTCAAGGGGGAACCGCTACCCAATTAACAACACAAGCTTCTTATGAGGCTAATCCTGTTTGGTCGCCAGATGGTAAACAAATCGCGTTTGCCAGCGACCGGAATGGGAACTTCGATCTCTTTATCATGTCTGCCGATGGAGGAACTGCACGTCGGTTGACTTATCATTCTGCCTCGGAGATTCCTTCGGCTTTCACTCCGGATGGTAAATTTGTACTTTTCTCCGCCTCCATTCAGGACCCTGCGGAAAGTGCCCTTTTTCCTACCGGAGCCATGACGGAATTATATAAAGTTCCGGTTACCGGAGGACGTACCGAACAAGTGCTGGCTACTCCTGCCGAATGGGTTTGCTTTGATAAATCGGGAAAAAACTTCCTTTATCAGGACCGTAAAGGTTTTGAAGATGAATGGAGAAAACACCATACCTCATCTATAACAAGAGACATTTGGCTATACGATGTTTCGACCGGGAAACATGCCAATCTGACCAATCGGGAAGGAGAAGACCGTAATCCGGTATATGCACCGGATGGTAATTCGGTCTATTTTCTAAGTGAGCGCAATGGCGGTTCATTTAATGTATATAACTTTACCCTGAACACTCCGCAGGAAGTGAAAGCCATCACCACTTTCCGCACGCATCCGGTACGTTTCTTGTCAATCAGCGATAAAGGAACTTTGTGCTATACGTATGACGGAGAACTTTATACACAAGAGCCCAATGCCCGCCCGAAGAAAGTAAATGTTGATCTTGTGCGTGATGATGAAAAAGAGATTGCTACTCTCAGATTTTCTCAGGGTGCGACTTCTGCTTCTGTGTCTCCGGATGGTAAGCAGGTGGCTTTTATTGTGCGAGGTGATGTTTTTGTAACTTCAACCGATTATGCTACAACCAAGCAAATAACAAATACTCCGGCAAAGGAATCCGGTGTATCTTTTGCTCCCGACAACCGTACACTGGTTTATGCCAGCGAGCGGACCGGCAACTGGCAACTTTATACCGCTAAGATAGCTCGTAAAGAAGAGGCGAATTTCCCTAACGCCACTCTTATTGAAGAGGAAGTATTGCTCCCCTCCAAAACCGTAGAACGTGCTTACCCGCAATACTCTCCGGATGGTAAGGAACTGGCTTTTATCGAAGACCGTAACCGGTTGATGGTACTCGACCTGAAAACCAAAAAAGTACGTCAGGTGACAGACGGTTCTACATGGTACAATACAGGAGGCGGATTCGATTACGAATGGTCGCCCGATGGCAAGTGGTTTACGCTTGAGTTTATCGGCAATCGTCATGATCCCTATTCGGATATCGGTATTGTCAGTGCACAGGGAGGTACTATCACTAATCTGACTAACAGCGGTTATATTAGCGGCTCTCCACGTTGGGTACTGGATGGAAATGCCATTCTGTTCCAGACCGAGCGTTATGGTATGCGTGCCCATGCTTCCTGGGGATCACAACAGGATGTGATGCTGGTATTCTTGAATCAGGATGCTTACGACCGTTACCGTTTGAGTAAAGAGGACTTCGAACTGCTCAAAGAATTTGAAAAGGAGCAGAAAAAAGCAAAGGAGAAAGACGGTGATAAGAAAAAGGACGGAAGTCAGTCTAAAAAGGACAAGGCAGACAAAGAAAAAGATAAGGCAGACAAAGAAGGAGATAAGGAGGATACCGAAAAGGACAAGGCAGACAAGAAAGATATTGTTGTGGAACTCAGCGGTATTGAGGACCGTATTGTACGCCTGACTCCTAACTCTTCTGATTTAGGTAGTGCTATTCTTTCCAAAGATGGAGAAAATCTGTATTACTTTTCAGCTTTCGAAGAGGGGTATGACCTTTGGAAAATGAATCTTCGTGAAAAAGGCACGAAGCGTCTCCATAAACTTAATTCCGGCTGGTCATCACTGATGCTGGATAAAAAAGGAGATATCTTCTTGCTGGGAAGCAGAAATATGCAGAAAATGGACGCGAAGTCGGATGCTCTGAAACCTATCAGTTATCAGGCTGAAATGAAAATGGATTTGGCAGCCGAACGTGAGGCGATGTTCGATCATGTATATAAACAGCATCAAAAGCGCTTCTATAATCTTAATATGCACGGAGTGGACTGGAATGCCATGACAGCCGCCTATCGTAAATTCCTGCCGCATATTGATAATAACTATGACTTTGCAGAATTACTGAGCGAATGGTTAGGTGAACTGAATGTTTCGCATACCGGAGGACGCTATTCTCCGAGGGGCAATGGAGATGTAACCTCTAATCTGGGCTTATTGTTTGACTGGAATTATCAGGGAAAGGGTATGCAGATTGCTGAAATTGTAGAGAAAGGCCCGTTCGATCATTCCCGTACCAAAGTAAAGGCAGGGTGTATTATAGAAAAAATCAACGGGGAAGAAATAACTCCGGATAAGGACATCACTGATCTTTTGAATAATAAGGCAGGGAAGAAAACACTGGTTTCGCTGTACAACCCGCAGAATAAGGAACGTTGGGAAGAAGTGGTAAAACCTGTCACAAGCGGACAACTTAATGGCTTATTATATAAACGTTGGGTGAAACAACGTGCTGAGGATGTGGAGAAATGGTCCGGCGGTCGTTTGGGATACGTTCATATTCAATCTATGGGAGATGGAAGTTTCCGTACTGTTTACTCGGATATTCTGGGAAAATACAATAACTGTGACGGAATTGTGATCGATACCCGTTTTAACGGAGGCGGTCGTCTGCATGAAGATATTGAAATACTTTTCAGCGGTCAGAAATATTTCACTCAGGTGGTACGCGGACGTGAAGCCTGTGATATGCCAAGTCGTCGTTGGAACAAGCCTTCTATTATGTTGCAGTGTGAAGCCAATTATTCGAATGCGCATGGCACCCCGTGGGTGTACAAGCATCAGAATATTGGAAAACTGGTAGGTATGCCTGTTCCGGGAACTATGACAAGTGTGTCTTGGGAAACTTTGCAGGACCCTTCATTGGTATTTGGGATTCCTATCATCGGTTATCGTCTACCGGATGGCAGTTATCTGGAAAATACTCAGTTGGAACCTGATGTCAAGGTTGCCAACAGCCCGGAAACTGTAGTGAAAGGAGAGGACACGCAACTCAAAATGGCTGTGGATGAATTGCTTAAAGAAATAGATAGCCGGAAGAAATAGACATCCTTTCCTCCTTTAGAAAAAATAATTTTAGTCTCACTCTGCTCTATTTAAACTTCTTGCAATCAGTGGCATACCGAATGAAGGTGTGTCAAAAGTAACTAAACTCTCCTCCTTCCCGAAGGAGGAGAGTTTAGTTACTTTTGACTTTTGACATACTTACATTGTTTTTTGAGTTGTCTCTCACTTTTTTCCTCAATGCCCGTCCTTCTCGTGACAAAGTACCTTCCATGAGATGCGATTTACCGCTTCTTTGCCTGTCACATACTCTGACTTAGTGTGTTTAACAATAGGTGTTCGTGTTTTATTTCACCGGCATCTTCATTGTTCCACTCGGGTGAACAGTACTTATTACCCGGGTGAACGGTTCAGTTCACTCCGGTGCAATGATCAGTCTACCCGGGTGGAACGATGAAGATGTCGGTGAGATAACGCAATGATGTATATAGGATAACGTATGGGATACAGTGACTTAACATACAAACAACAGATGGCTTTAAACAGATATAGCGAACTACATCTAATGTACTCACTGTGATGTATCCAAACATCCCTCGAAGTACCAACTTATTTTTAAGCATTACTATATAGTCAGGCAGATGGAAACGTTGCTGGTAGTGAGCTGGAGAAAACTTATTTCAATACAGGTAATAATTTGTAGAGAGTCTTCCTTGTCATTATTTTCTGATTCAGGAAACTGACGATATATCCGGTGATGCAGGCGGCGATAAGAGACCCCTCGCGAACACCTTCGATGCATTGCGAAAGCAGGAGAGAGAGTATGACTGCCAGAGTGACCAGCGTAACATCAAAACAGACTTTGAACTTTCCGAACTCTTTGTTATAACGGCGGGAGGCGTATTTTACGAAAGCCTCTGCGCTCATCATTGCTACTTTGGGTTTGAGTTCGAGTACGACTCCTATGGATTGTATCATGCATCCTGTGAGTAATAAGGCTATTGATATCCCGTAATTGTCGGGATGCAGATTACTGGTGAGTGCCATATTAAAATCAATGAATGCTGAAAAGATAAAAGAGAACGGCAATTGAAGGAGTATTTCAATGGTGTCCTGTCGGGTCTTATTTTTTCTGATGATCCAGAACTGTCCTAGAATAAGCAGCATATTGATCAGAAACGTACAAGTTCCTAATGATAAAGGGCTGTTCAGGCTTAACACATAATTGATGCTGGATATAGGTGTGGTTCCTAATGCGGAACGTACAATCAACACTATTCCGGCAGCCAGAAAATACAATCCGATAACAAATACCAAATACCTTTTAAAAACGTCTTTCATTCCCATATCTTATCTATCTTATATAATCGTATTGTTCTTCATTCTATAAAGAAGAATATGCAAAGGTCCCGTTTTTTTGTCTGATATAAGTTATCCGATTCCACACAGTTTTTGTCATATCCGAAACAAATTGTACTTTTACGTCGAAAAGAAGGAGGTATAAATGGTAAAATCTCGTATTTTTGATAATAAGCAGTTATTAAAGGAACATCCGGAAATTCCTCATTATAAAGAGGAGGTAGTCTGCTTTATGAGTGAATATAAGGACAGGAGCTATCCGGAAAACGAACGTTACTTTAATCGTGAACTTTATATGATACTCGTTCTTGAAGGTCGTTCCGAGATTTTGTTGAATGGGGAATTTCTTGTGATAGAGCCTGATATGTTGCTTGTTCATGGAGCGAATTATCTCACCGACCATCTTTATTCGAGTCCGGATATTAAGTTTATCACCCTCTCCATTTCCGAATCCATGCGGACAGATGACTCTTATCTTACCCAGATAACGGCTATTCTGTTGGCAACGATGAGGCAGAATAAGCAATATACCATACAGCTGACAGCATACGAAGCTCAAATCATTCGTAATGAACTGGAAGTGTTGATGCATTTGCTGAATATAAAACATCAGTTTCTTTTCCGGCGAATACAGGCGGCTTGCAATGCCTTATTTTTGGATATAGCCGATTTTCTTTCCCGAAAGACCATCATAAAAAAGGAGGTCAGTCGTAAAGACCATGTTTTACAGGAATTTCATGCGCTTGTTACCCGAAACTTCAGAGAAGAGCATTTCGTTAGTTTCTATGCGGATAAGCTGGCCATCAGTGAGCAGTACCTTGCGCGTATCGTTCGTGCCGGAACGGGAAAAAGTGTGAATACGATTATTAATGAGTTATTGATCATGGAAGCCCGAACCTTGCTGAGTTCCACTAAATCTACGGTAGGGGATATTGCTTCTCAGTTGGGCTTTAGCGATGCTGCCGGTTTCTGTAAGTTTTTCAAGAGAAATATGGGGCAGACTCCTCTCAATTATCGGAAGGGATTATGGATTTAAGTGAAAATGAATGCAGGTTGATGTGATCCCATAACGAACGGATACATCAACCTACATGAAATATATAATGAACTGGTTTTGACTTATCAGCCAATGAGTGATAGGATATCTTCTACGATCTGTTCATCCGTCAGATGGTTGGCACGAAGCAGTTCCTGTATATCATAACGGTCTACAAATTCTTTTTTAGCTCCATAGTTGAGCACTTTCATATCTGTAGCGCCATAGTAACGGGCAATCTTTTCACCGAAACCACCATCCAGAACTCCGTCTTCCAGTGTAATCACTAATTCGTGGTCGGCTTTCAGTTCGTCCATCAGTTCGCTGTCTACACCTGTGATGTAGCGGGGATTGATAAGGGTGGCATCAATGTTGGCTTTATCTTTCAGCAGTGACAGAACCGATTGCCCTAATCCGAAGAAGGAGCCTAATGCAAGAATTGCTACTTTGGAGCCGCGGTGGGCGACTTTATAACGATTGAGATTGCTATAGTCGGATTCCACCGGTTCACCGCAACTGATTACATCTGTGGCAGGTACACGGATAGCCACCGGATGCTCATTTTGGCGGATGCTCCATTCCAGCATGGCTAGATATTCCTCTTTACAGGTAGGTGCCAGATAGACCATATTGGGGATATTGCTGATAAGTGGAATATCGAAGAAACAGAGGTGGGTTACATCATTCATACCGGATAACGTCCCCCAGAATACCAACAGAACTGCCGGATTATTATTGATGCAGAGATCTTGCGATAGCTGGTCGTAAGAGCGTTGTATAAAGGTGCTGTACACTCCGTAAACCGGTTTTCCGCCATTGGCTGCGATACCGGAAGCAAGTGCCACTGCATGCTCTTCGGCAATACCGACATCTACAAACTGCTTGCCTGCTTCCTGACGACGGTCGGGAGTGAAGCCTAGAACAGCGGGGGTGCCCGAAGTAATAGTAACTACACGCTTGTCTTCTTTCATCTTTTTCAGCAGATGTTGAGCGGTTACTTCACTATAATCTTCTGCGTCGTCGTTCATTTTTGATTCTCCGGTTTCTAGATCAAACGGAGTACGCCAGTGATAGGTCTCCTTGTCCTGTTCTGCAGGCTCGTAACCTTTGCCTTTTAATGTATTGATGTGGACTACTATCGGATGCTGTATATCTTTAACTTTGGAGAAAGCCTCGATCAGTGCTTCCA
The DNA here is from genome assembly GCA_947646015.1 of uncultured Bacteroides sp. Taxonomy (GTDB): domain Bacteria; phylum Bacteroidota; class Bacteroidia; order Bacteroidales; family Bacteroidaceae; genus Bacteroides. The sequence goes on from CANSEY010000044.1 coordinate 8,658, forward strand.
CATGGTTGCCGTCATTCACGTACATATAGTCCAGCCCCATCGCTTTGAAGAAGTTGCATTCACATTGACCGTTACTGTCGCGCAAATCTTTCAGATTCTTGTATAAACCTCCGTGATTTTCGGCAATGGACATCTGATTGTCATTGACAATAATAATCATGTTAGTTCCGAGTTCTGCTACGTAGTCCAGTCCCTCGAAGGCTTCGCCTCCGCTAAGTGAACCGTCGCCTATTACAGCGATGATATTTTCGTTGCCACCTGTCAGGTCACGTCCTTTTGCCAGTCCGCTTGCCAAGCTGACAGAAGTAGAAGTATGACCGATCACAAAGAAATCATGTTCACTTTCCTGTGGTTCTGAGTAGCCGGATACATGATCATATTCAGCAGGATGGAGAAAAGCATCTTTGCGTCCGGTCAGCATCTTATGTACGTAACTCTGATGTGACACATCATATACAATTTTATCTTTCGGCGAATTGAAAACATAGTGCAGGGCAATGGTCGCTTCTACCATTCCGAAGTTAGGGCCGAAGTGCCCGCCGTGTGCACTCAGTTTTTGTAAGAGGGATGCACGGATTTCATGACTTAAATCATTCAGTTCCTGAAACGATAACTTCTTTACGTCTTCGGGAGAGTAAATATTTTCTAAATACATATCAATTTGTTTTTTTATGTTTATACCTATATTTTTATTTCACTGCAAAGATACTGCCGGGTTTGAAATCTGTTTGTATATGAATTACGGATTCTTTTACCTATATTACAGTTCTGCTAAAAATGGGCTTGATAAAACATAAAATACGACTTCCTCTATATCAACCATATGCTCTTTTACAAGCTTGATTCTTTTCTCCTGAATATATTTTGGATAAGGTATCACGCACGTGTAATCATTATATATAATAGTATATACTCTTATGTGCGGCAAAAAGATAAAACCGATAATCCGTAATTGGGGTAATAATGTCAGTAATTCATCTACAAACACTCTCTTTATTTTACCGTATTTTTGCCATGTAGAAAGTAGACAATCAATTCATTAATAATTAAATGTAAGAGATATGAAACGAATATTATTATTAACCGTTGTATTTATTATGATGCTTGGAACCAGTTTTTCTTTCGCACAGGCTGATGCGGATAATTTTTATAAAAGTGATTGGGTAAAGGTAGAAAAGGTTTCTTTTTCTAACCAGTATAAAATGAAAGTAGCCGGCAACCTGTTTTTGCCGAAGACCATGAAAGAGGGAGAGAAATATCCTGCCATTATTGTCGGACATCCGATGGGAGCGGTCAAGGAACAGAGTGCGAACCTGTACGCTACCAAAATGGCGGAGCGTGGTTTTGTAACGCTGTCCATCGACTTGTCTTTTTGGGGTGCAAGTGAAGGTGAGCCGCGCAATGCTGTTTTGCCGGAGGTATATGCGGAGGATTTCAGTGCCGCAGTAGATTTTCTGGGTACACGTCCGTTCGTTGACCGGAATAATATTGGTGTAATCGGAATTTGTGGCAGCGGAAGTTTCGCTATCAGTGCGGTCAAGATAGACCCTCGTCTGAAAGCGATTGCAACCATCAGCATGTACAATATGGGGACAGCCAGTCGTAACGGACTGAAACATGCGCTGACTCTGGAACAACGGAAACAAATCATGGCTGAGGCAGCAGAACAGCGCTATGCAGAGTTTTTGGGCGGAGAAACTAAATATACCGGTGGCACTGTACACGAAGTGACAGAAAACTCCGGTCCGATAGAACGCGAATTTTATGAGTTCTACCGCACTCAGAGGGGAGAGTTTACTCCCGAAGGAGCAACCCCGATAACTACCACACACCCTACACTTTCAAGCAACGTGAAATTCATGAATTTCTATCCTTTCGAAGATATTGAGACTATTTCGCCCCGTCCTATGCTTTTCATAACCGGAGAAAATGCCCACTCACGCGAATTTAGTGAAGATGCCTACCGACTGGCTGCCGAACCCAAAGAACTGTACATTGTACCCGGTGCAGGTCATGTAGACCTTTACGACCGTGTGGGTCTTATACCATTCGATAAATTGGAATCCTTTTTTAAGGAATATCTGAAAAAATAAGCATGAACAGGAAAAACAGATAACTATTTAAATAAAAGACAATCGAATCATGAAACAAATTAAAAATACACATTACGAAGGCGAACGTCCTTTGTTCGCATCCCACGGGCTTTATCTGGAAGAAGTAACCATTCATGCCGGCGAATCGGCATTGAAAGAGTGCAGTGATATAGAAGCGGTAAACTGTCGTTTCGAGGGAAAATATCCGTTTTGGCACAATGATGGTTTTGTAGTTAAAAATTGCCTTTTTACCGAAGGAGCACGTGCCGCACTCTGGTACTCCAGAAATCTGAAGATGAAGGATACATTAGTGGAAGCACCGAAGATGTTTCGCGAAATGGACGGAGTCGAACTCGAAAATGTACAGTTGCCCAATGCTTTGGAAACACTCTGGTATTGCCGGAATGTGGAACTGAACAATGTGAAGATAGATAAAGGAGACTATCTCTTTATACACGGAGAAGACATCCGCATCAAGAATTTTGTATTGAATGGCAATTACTCCTTCCAATATTGCAAGAACGTAGAAATCCGTCATGCTGAAATCCATTCGAAGGATGCATTTTGGAATACGGAGAATGTGACAGTCTACGATTCTGTGCTGGACGGAGAATATCTGGGATGGCATTCTAAAAACTTACGTTTGGTGAACTGCAAAATTTCGGGTACACAACCGCTTTGCTACGCACACGACCTGATAATGGAAAATTGCACGATGGCGGATGATGCAGACCTTGCTTTCGAACACAGTAGTGTGAAGGCAACGATTAAAGGCCCGGTTCACAGCGTGAAGAATCCCCGTACGGGAAACATTGTTGCCGAAAGTTTCGGGACAATCATCCTGGACGAGAACCTCAAAGCTCCGGGAAACTGCGAATTGAAACTTTGGGACGGACTGACTTGTTTTGATTGAAATATATGAAGTACAACTTCGATGAAATTGTTCCACGCAGAGGTACAAATTCCTATAAATGGGATTCTGCCGGAGATGCGGATGTATTACCAATGTGGGTAGCTGATATGGATTTCCGTACAGCTCCCTCTGTGGTGGAAGCGTTGAAAAGGCGGGTGGAACATGGTATCTTCGGATATGTGCGTGTGCCCGATGCTTACTATGAGGCGATAACAGGATGGTTTGCCGGACGTCATGGCTGGCAGATTGAAAAAGAATGGATTATTTATACGACTGGAGTAGTACCGGCCCTGTCAGCTGTCATCAAGGCGCTGACAACTCCCGGTGATAAAGTAATCGTGCAGACACCTGTCTATAACTGCTTTTTCTCCTCCATCCGCAATAACGGATGTGAGGTTGTTGCAAATCCATTGATTTACATGAACGGAACGTATCAGATAGACTTTATTGATTTGGAACGAAAGGCGGCTGACCCGAGTGTAAAAGTCCTGCTATTATGCAATCCGCACAATCCTGCCGGAAGAGTCTGGACAAAGCAGGAACTGACTCGCTTGGGGGAAATCTGCCTTCGGAATAATGTATGGGTAGTAGCAGACGAGATTCATTGCGAACTTGTCTTTCCGGGACATACTTATATCCCTTTTGCATCTGTCTCAGAAGAGTTTCTGATGCATTCCGTTACTTGCACCTCGCCTAGTAAAGCCTTTAATCTGGCGGGGCTTCAGATTGCCAATATTGTTTCTGCCGACGCTGATATCCGTATGAAAATAAACAAAGCAATCAATATAAATGAAGTCTGTGATGTAAACCCGTTTGGTGTAGAAGCCTTGATAGCTGCCTACAATGACGGTGCGGAATGGCTGGAAGAACTTAACCAATACCTGTTTGCCAACTACCATTGTTTAAGGGCTTACTTTGATAAATATCTTCCCGAATTTCCGGTGATGCCATTAGAAGGCACCTACTTGGTATGGGTAGATTGCTCGGCTTTGAAACAATCGTCGGAGAATATAGTGAAAACTCTGCTGGAGAAGGAAAAACTTTGGGTGAACGAAGGCAATCTGTATGGAGAAGCTGGTGAAGGATTCGTCCGCATCAATATCGCTTGTCCGCGGCAACGGCTGATAGAAGGACTGAACAGAATGAGGCGGGCGTTATCATCGCCTATTACCTCATTCACCTAACCAAGATAGCGTTTTAGGATTGCAGACGAAATTTATTGGGAGTCATCCCGACAACCCGTTTGAACATCCGGCTAAGGTGCTGTGGATATTGGAATCCGATTTCGTAAGCAATCTGGCTGGTAGTCTTGTCCGTAGACAACAGCTGCTCCTTCACTAATCCGATCATTTTATCCTGAATATATTCAGAGACGGTTTTACCGGTCTGTTTACGTACCATGTCACTGAAGTAGTTAGCGGAAAGGAATACTTTATCAGCGAAGTACTTGACCGATGGCAACCCTTGATTTTGCGGGGCATCTCCTTCGAAATATTCGTTGAGCAGATGTTCGAAGCGGACAATGATGTCTTTGTTTACTCCGTTTCGTGTGTCGAACTGGCATTCGTAAAAGCGCATACAATAGTCGAGCAGTAATCCTATGTTGGCGCAGATCAGTCGGCGGCTGTGCTTGTCGATGGAATGTTCCAGTTCGATGGTGATTTTTTGCAGGCAGTCCATCACAGTTTGCCGTTCTTCTTCGGAAATGTGGAGTGCTTCGTTGGTTTCGTAGGAGAAGAAGGAGTATTTTTTTATTTCTTGTCCGAGCGCAGTGCCACGTATAAGGTCGGGATGAAAAAGAATACCATGCGCGTTGGGCTGGATATTTGGCAGCATTTCCAGGTCGGTGATTTGTCCGGGAGCAAAACAGACGATGGTTCCGTCTTGGTAGTCGTAATATTGTCGTCCGTATTTAATATCACCACATTTTACATTTTTCAAGTATAGTGCATACACTTCGTAACGAAACCACGCACGTGTGGGCCACGTAGTGGATTTGGCCAGATCGATGATGCTGACTAACGGATGTCTGGTTTCAAGCCCGAAGATTTTGTTGTAACGGTCAACGTTGTCTATTACAATCATTTCTTTAGTATTCTCTTCCATATCACAATCTGTTTTTTAATGCGTTACAAATATAATTCTTTTCTCTTTAAAATTTTTACTCTCCCATCAAAATCCATGATTGGGGTATAAATATCCGTAAATCGTCTACATCCGGGCTGGTCCATTCCCCGTAACTTTGTAACCGGTAATTTAACATTGAAAAGAGATAGTAATATGAAAAAGATTCTATTAATTCCATTGATGATGCTGACGATGATGCCGATGGCGGCTTGCGACGGCTCAAACGCTGATCCGATTCTTCCGGAACAGCCGGGACAACCGGGAAATTCCGATGGTGGAGACGAGGATGATTCTACAGACCCGACAAACCCCATTCCGGGCGGTAACGGGCGATATCTGGTACTTTACTGTTCGCGCACCGGCAGCACGGAGCGTATGGCGCAACAGATTCAGCAAACACTCGATTGCGATATCCTGGAAGTGGAACCGCAAACACCTTATGAAAGCGATTATAATGGGATGCTCAACCGTGCACAGGAAGAACTGGCTGCTATCCGTCAGGGGAATTATCCGGCGATTAAAACTTCGGTTGAAGATTTCGGCAACTATGATATCGTGTTTGTCGGCTATCCGATTTGGTACGGTAGCATGGGCACACCGATGCAGACATTCCTGCATAATCATGCCTCGAAACTTGCAGGTAAGTGTATCGCTCTTTTTGCCAGCAGTGGCAGCAGCGGCATCTCTGCATCAGTTGACGAGGCGCGGACACTTTGCTCCGGTGCCACTTTCACCGAAACATTGCTTCTGACTTCTTCGACACTTTCGCAGATGGGAAACCGGATACGGACATGGCTCGAAACACTCGGTGCGAGTCGAGAAAACAATCATCCGTCCACTTCTATGCATGTGAAGATTACAGTCGGTAACCGTACCATTACTGCTACGATGGAAGACAATGCCGCAGCGCAGGACTTTCTTTCGCGTCTGCCGCTTGAAGTGCCGCTGAATGATTATAATAATATCACAGAGAAAATTTTCTATCCGTCGCCTGCACTGACTACGACAGGGGTGACCCGTGGCTGTGCGCCTGTGCCCGGTGATATTACAATCTATGTGCCGTGGAATAATGTGGCGATCTTCTGTAAAAGCGGGTCACAAAGCAATGACTTGATAAAGATTGGCCGCATTGACGGTGACGGAATAGATGCATTGAACGTTCCGGGCAATGTGGCAGTGAAATTCGAACGACAATCATGATTGATGCTACGCCACTCATTCCCGAACTAAAGATGAAGTAAATGACAGGCAGTACTATAAATCCGTAATTTTGGTTTTTATATCCGTAATTTGTATTATAAAGAGTTGGATCAGAACAGCTAACTTTACATTATCGGAGAGTTCTTAAATAGTAAACCATAGACGTCACAGTATGAGAGAATTATATTTTATTTTTGTAACAGTCATCGGATTTCTGCAAATCCCGATGCAATCTATAAATGCACAGAGTATGAAAAAAGAAGAAGTACCTCAGAACATCAGCGCATTTCCGTTAGGAAAGGAAAATACGGGATTCAAGCAATATTTTACAGGAGAATCCTGGCTGGCACCGCTGACCGGTAACAAAGACTTGAATGTACCCATGTCCAACGTTACTTTTGAACCCGGTTGCCGAAATAACTGGCACAGCCATACGGGCGGACAAATCCTCATTGCTGTCGGAGGTGTGGGATATTATCAGGAACGTGGCAAAGCGGCACGTCGACTGCTCCCCGGTGATGTGGTTGAAATAGCACCGGACATAGAACATTGGCATGGTGCTGCCCCCGATAGTTGGTTTTCGCATCTGGCTATCGGCTGCAATCCGCAGACCAACAAGAATATTTGGCTGGAACGGGTAGACGACCGGCAGTATGCCGAAGCTACGAAAGATAACGGAGGAACCGGATTAAGCGCCACCGACCCCGAACTGGATGCAATATTCGGCAATTTCACAAAGGAGGTGCAGCAATACGGCAACCTGGATACTAAAACCCGCCTTATGATAACATTGGCATCCAATATTGCTTCACAGGCACAGACCGAATACCGGATGATGCTTGAAAGCGCTCTCAATGCAGGTATCACTCCGATAGAAATAAAGGAAATCCTTTACCAGGCAGTAGCCTATGCAGGCATGGCTAAAGTGATGGACTTTGTCGGCATCACTAATGAGGTGCTGCTTGCCCACGGTGTACGTCTTCCTTTAGAGGGACAAGCGGTCGTTTCTGCCGAAACCCGTTTCGACAAAGGACTGGCGTTGCAGAAATCCATTTTCGGCGAACGGATAGACCAAATGCATAAAAATGCTCCCGAAAACCAAAAGCATATCCAGCGTTATCTCTCCGCCAACTGCTTCGGAGACTACCAGACACGCGGTGGACTGGACGTGAAGACACGGGAACTGCTGACGTTCTCCATCCTTGTTTCCTTGGGAGGCTGTGAATCACAGGTGAAAGGGCACATACAGGGAAATGTCAATGTAGGTAATAGTAAAGATACCTTGCTGGCTGTCGTGACGCAGCTCTTGCCTTACATCGGCTATCCGCGCACTCTCAATGCCATAGCTTGTTTGAATGAAGTGATTCCGGAAGATAAATGAATTTAAAATAAGGAAATACATGCGTGATATATATACTGACCGAACTGTTGGATGGGGGGATTTATATATATTAACTATGTTCTGTTTTTAAGATTTTTATTGGGCGAATCAGATATCTTTTAAAGTCAGATAGAGAGAGTACTGCATAAAATTATGAATAAATATCTAGTTTAAAGCTCTGCTAGTGCAAAGAAATTGATTATTTATGCATAATAACTAGCAGTGTTTGTGTCTGTTTCTTTTAAAGGAACACTTCGTTCCTTTAAAAGAAACGGAATGTTGGTCGGTGAGGAAGCTACTAAACCTTTAAAAGGAGTGAATGAATTTCTATTTTGTCTGTATAGATTCCCTGGTTTACTTTATTTTATGAAAGGAAAGGAACTGTTAATTTGAATAGATTATATTCCTTTTTGTAACCATTCTAAATGAATTTGAACTAAAATTGTTTCCTATTGAAGGATAAAGCTTAATATAACTATTCTTTGAATACTTCTAAAATAAAAATCCTGCCGTTTTCTGTATCTATCATTAGGCTTTCTTGCATATTTTGCATAAGAAACAAGTTAGATGGTCGTTATTTCATATATGTGCTGTTTTTTAGATTTTAAGACTGTAAAATAGATGTTAATGCAAAACTAAAACTACGAACTATTTTTTTATAGGATATGTTTTTTTTGAGTGAATAGCAAACAAAACTTCACATAAATATTTTTAATTATGAAAAGAACTATTATTTTATTAGCTTGTGCATTAGGTATATTTACTGCAAATGCTCAATCGGTGGTAGAAAGTACTAAATTTACAGATAACTGGTCTGTAGGAATCAATGCTGGTGCGATTACACCTCTCACTCACAGTGCTTTTTTCAAGAGTATGCGCCCTGCTTTTGGAGTAGGGTTCTCTAAACAGTTAACACCTAATTTCGGTTTGGGATTTCAAGGTATGGGGTATGTTAATACTACCCGGAGTAAGACAGCTTTTGATGTTTCTGATGTAAGTTTATTGGGAAAGGTCAATCTGATGAATTTGTTTGGAAGCTATTTGGGTACTCCGCGTGTCTTTGAAATAGAAGCTGTGGCCGGAATGGGTTGGTTACATTATTATGCAAGCGGCGATGGAGACCAGAATTCCTGGTCCACCCGTTTTGGAATGAATTTTAATTTTAACCTTGGAGAAAGTAAGGCCTGGACCCTTGGACTTCAACCAGCTATCGTGTACGATATGCAAGGTGATTTTAATAGAGCAAAAAGCCGTTTTAATGTCAATAGTGCGGCTTTTGAAATAACAGCCGGGCTGACTTATCATTTCAAAACAAGTAACGGAAACCATTACTTCACCAAAGTGAAAGTTTATAATCAGGCAGAAATTGATGATCTGAATTCTTCTATCAATGCCCTACGCGGTGAAGTGAATAATAAAAACAGTGAACTGAATAATGCTGTCCAAAGAATCAGTGGATTGCAGCGTGATCTGGAAGATTGCCGCACAAAGACTGTTCCCGCTGCTGTGGTAAAGACAAGCAGGGTTCCGGAATCTATCATTACCTTTAGACAAGGCCGCTCGGTGGTAGATGCTTCGCAACTTCCGAATGTGGAACGTGTAGCTTCTTATATGAAGAAACATCCTGATACAAGAGTCGTTATCAAAGGATATGCTTCTCCAGAAGGTAGTATAGAAGTAAATGATAGAATAGCAAAAGCGCGTGCCGAGGCTGTGAAGAATATTTTAGTCAAGAAATATAAGATTAATATAGACCGCATAACGGCCGAAGGCCAAGGAGTAGGCGATATGTTCACTGAACCGGATTGGAATCGTGTAAGTATCTGTACTATCGAAGATTAATGACTTAGAAGTTCTCTTTTCAATTAAATAGATTATTAACTTAATACCTGAATTATGAAAAAGTTATTATTATCAGTAATGGTTGCACTTGCAGCTTTAGGAATGAATGCCCAGACAAAAAAGGGAGAAGGTTCGTTGATGGGAAGTCTTGGATATCAAACCAATTATGAAAGGTTCGGTTTGCAGGCACAGGGACGTTATGTGATAGCTGACAATCTTCGGATTGCGCCTGATCTCACATTTTTCTTTCCGAAAGATAAAGTGACGGGATTGGATGTAAATGTAAACTTTCATTATGTCTTCAATTTCAGTAAAGACGGGCAAGGATTCTCTGTCTATCCGCTGGCGGGAATAGGCATGCAGAATAATTTCTATGGAAAACAGAAAGTGGAAGTTGACGGTGTGACTACCGAATTAGATAGAAGCAATACTACAAAGTTTGCTTTCAATCTCGGAGGCGGTATTACGTTACCTTTATCAGAACGTAGTTATTTAAATGCAGAGGCGAAATTCATGTTTGCCAACGATGATAATGTCGTCATCATGTTGGGTTATGGTTATAAATTTTGATTCTTGATGTGTGCCGGACAGCTTTTTGGTGCTGTCCGGCCTATTAAAATATAGATGTACATCTCAACCAACCTGAATTATTAACTTTAAAATGAATCAATTATGTTTTATCATGTAAAAGATTTGCAATTCAATGCCCGCGTATCCAAACCGGACCCGCGTTTTGCCCGTATATTGCTCGAAGCATTCGGCGGTGCTAACGGTGAATTAACCTCAGCCATGCAGTATTTTGTACAGGCTTTTAGTTGTCATAATCCGTTTCCTGATAAGTATGATATGCTTATGGATATCGCTACGGAAGAATTGACGCATCTCGAAATAGTAGGAGCTACCATACAAATGCTTCTCGGTCCGGTAAACGGTAAAATGAAGGATGCTGTTGAAACGATGGAGATTAGCAAATTAATGGAAGGTAAATCTGCAAAAGAGGAATATATCCATCAGGCATTTACCAATCCCCAATGTGTAGTTGTTGCTCCCGGCAGTCCTATGCTGACAGATAGTAACGGGAATCCTTGGTGTGCTACATATGTATCTGCCAATGCGGAATTGACGGTGGACCTTCAGTCTAATATGGCTAATGAGTGTCGTGCCAAAATAGGATATGAAAATCTACTTTCGTTTACAGAGGATCCATTTGTCAAAGAAACCCTTACTTTCCTTATGACTCGTGAGATTACTCATTTTCAACAGTTTGAAGCTGCACTGTCAACTATCCAGCCCAACTTCCCTCCCGGTACTTTACAAACTTCACCTAAATATAGTAATCTTTATTTTAACTTGTCAAAGGGTGGAGATTCCCGTGGTCCTTGGAACGAAGGTGAGAGCACGAGACTGAAAGAAGAATGGCAATATATTGATGATCCATTGCAAGAAGTAAGAAATACGAATGGATTGGTGGACAGAAAGCCGGAAGGTACCGAGCGTACCGAAAAGCAAGTACGTGCAATGGACCAAAAGCTAGCGAAAGAACGTAGCAGCCAGGTTCTGTCGGCAACTCCTGATAAGGATTTGACATGGTGTGACTACCAGAAATCTACATCTTTTGGTAAAAAGTCGGATAAGAAATAAGATTACCATTTCTTAAATGAATCTTTTATATTATTCCCGGTCGAAGAATTCGAAGATATCTTTTACCGGGAATTTAAGTTCTTACCTAAATATAACAATTTAATCGGGAATATATAAGATAATTATTATTTATAGCATGGGTGATGGCATGTGCTATTACCTTGGTAATGACATCTTGCGGGGATAAAAATACTCAAGACAAGGTTAACATCCGTATCGAGAATGTGAAAAAAGATACAGAGAGAACTCTTTTTATTTAGGTTTCCAGTTTGTATAGCTCCAACTTGAATTGGTTTAAATACCAGCAATTCCCATCACATGTTTTTTTGGAAAGGGCTCCGAAGATTGTCCGACTCATACATCTGTTGCCAAACAGATTACTACAACGTAATCTGTATGCTTCAATAGCGAGTGACCTTTCTACCATACGCCCTTTAGTATATGCATCCGAACACATTCTGTGTATATCATCATAGTCAGGATGATTAAGAAGAAATAGATTGTCATTATTTTCCATATTTATATATTTTAAAAGTCTTATATTTAGTAAAACATCTTGCTTGTAATAGAAGTTTGTCAGAAGAATATAATCATTCTTAAAATCGTAATAATTTAGTTGGATCATATTCTGAAAGTTATGAAAGTGTGATATAAAACGAAATATGTGTTAAACGCAAGTGCTAAAATAGAACTAAATGATACTGAATGGTGTTTATTTTTAAATGAATGACATTATTAATAGTTGAATGAAAAACAGGATCTAAATTAGCGAGATGTTTGGATAGCTTATTCTTTGGTTTATAAACTAAATAGAAAATGCTGTTTTGGTTTGAGAAAAATATGAACCTTTTTTGAAATGTAAATATAAACCTAAATTTTAAACATTATGAGTGTAATTTGGTACATTATTATTGGAATCGTTTCCGGTTTTATAGCCGGGAAGATTATGAGAGGAGGAGGTTTCGGTCTCCTGATTAACCTTCTTGTAGGTATCATTGGTGGTCTCTTGGGAGGCTGGGTATTCGGACTGCTGGGTATTGCTACTGGTGGCATTTTGGGTAGTCTTATTACTTCGGTTGTAGGTGCAGTATTGCTTTTATGGATTGTATCTTTATTCAGAAGGCATCCGAACGAAGGGTGAAGAACTTTGATTTATTAATAATTTAAACTAAAACTTGATTATGGAAAGAGGAAAATCTAATTTAATTATTGGGCTGGGAGTAGGCTCGGTAGTTGGAGCGCTTGTTTATCATTTTTGGTGTTCTCCTAAGGGCAAGAAGATGAAAGAAAAAGTAAATCATGCCTTTCAGAAAGTAACTGGTGAAGGCATAAACATGATTGATACGGTGAATGATAAAGTATTGGATGCTGGGGTTGAAGTGGCCGATAAGGTAGCGGACGGAACCTTTCATATAGCAGAAAAAGCAGATGATGTAAGAAACAAAGTTCATACTTTCTCGGATAAAGCAAAAAAATAGCTAGGTGTTTGTTGTTCAAAAGTGGGAGGACGGTGTAAATGATAGCTGTTCTCCCCTTTTTGTCATAAACAATCAGAGAGAGTGGAAACGACATTATTTTATATGTTTAACCGTTAACACAATTAATTATGAAAACCGGTAGTTTTAATTTATGGATCAGGCTGACACTAGGTTCAGCAATAGGAGCGCTTATTTATCATCTCTCGCCAGAATCTAAAACAAAGAAATTACGGAAAATGGTGCGTGCTAAACAGCATAGAAGAGAAAATGATGTAAAAAGTGAAATCTATACACTTTCTGCCGATGCCCGGAGGTAAGTAGCTGATTAATCGTTTGTCACTAAGTCCGGCTGTATTCGGTTGCCGGAACTTAGTGACACTACCCACCCTATGTAAGCGATTGCTTTTCTTCGTGTATCTCTATTATTTTAGTTGCCACCGCATATTCGTCAGGGAAAATCTTTCCTCCCAGCTCATTTGCCCAAGCCTTGGTAAATTCTGCACCTGTATATATGATAATGGCAGAGTAGTAAATCCATATGATGAAAATAGCCATGAATGCCGCAGCTCCGTAAACTGTTTCAATGTTTGCAATAGCTATATAGAACGATATTCCCCACTGACCTGCCAATAATAGTACAGTAGTTACGAGTGCTCCGATAAATACGTCTTTACTTTTAATCTTTGCATCGGGTAGTATTTTAAAGATTAGTGTGAATATGATAGTTGTTACTACTATGTTAACAAATATGCCTATAACTTTTACTAATGATTCGGCTACATCCGGATTGTTGGCAATATATCTGTTACTCAAATCTGTGATAAGGTTAGTAATGGTAAATGTGATCAATAAAATGAAAGCAAATACGAGGATAACAGAAAAAGAGAGTAATCGGTTTTTAATATATTTAAGCCAACTTTTCCGGGGGACTGCCTTTATGCCCCAAATAGTATTCAGTGAACTCTGAATTTCTGCAAAGACAGTAGTTGCACTAAATATAGTAACTCCAACGCTAATAATTGTTGCAAAAGAAGATACGTCTGCTTCTGTCGCGTTCTCGATGATGGATCGGAGCGCCTCGACAACTTTTGGACCTACGACTGGTTCTATCTGGGTATATAATTGATCAGTTAGATCAATCTGAAGAAAGACTCCAATAGTAATTAATAGAGAAAATAATGGAATGATAGAAAATAGGGTAGCGTATGCCAAAGATGCACTCAGTCTCATTACATTGTCATCAACAAATCCTTGAACCGTATCTTTTATTATTTTAAAGGCTAAGGATAGTTTTTGTTTACTTGTAGATAAGGTATTCATTTTTCTTGTTTTTATTGTCTTAACGAATGGATTTAATTATTTGTTCGAATGGAGATGCTGTTGTTGATCATAGGTTCTATGAGACTTTTAAATATCAAATAGTTGTTAATTCAGATAGATGGTCGTGAACTAATATTTGATATAGTATGTTGTTTAAAGTGAATAACAAAATAAATTATAAACTAAAAAATTAGGCATGAGCAGATAAAACATTTCTAATGATTTAGCAAATGGAACATTACAATTTAAAACGTATGATTATGAAGAAATCTATTATTTTATTAGCTATGGTATTGGGTGCATTTACAGCAAATGCTCAATCCGTTGTAGAAGGTACAAAACTTACAGATAATTGGTCTGTAGAGGTAAATGCCGGTGCAATCACTCCTCTTACTCACAGCGCTTTCTTTAAGAATGCACGCCCCGGATTTGGAATTGGGGTTTCAAAACAATTGACTCCTATTTTTGGTTTAGGATTGCAGGGAATGGGATATATTAATACTACTTCAAGTAAAACGGCTTTTGATGCTTCAGACATTAGTCTGTTGGGTAAAGTAAACTTGATGAACTTATTTGCAGGTTATAATGGCACTCCTCGTTTGTTTGAGGTAGAGGCTGTAGCTGGAGCGGGCTGGCTACATTATTATGTGAATGGTGATGGCGACCAAAACTCATGGTCCACTCGTTTCGGATTGAATCTGAACTTTAATCTAGGCGAAAGCAAGGCCTGGACATTGG
>CANSEY010000045.1 GCA_947646015.1 uncultured Bacteroides sp.
CATCGCTCCGTATACCAAACGTATATTTTCGGACTTTATTCTTTGCTCCTTACTTTTTTATTTTAACTTTGTACGTAGATAAAATACCTAATTATGGAAATAAAAAAATTCATCGAAAACTATCGGGAAGCTTTTGGCGAATATGCTGAATTGCCTATCGTATTCTGGTACTCGGACATTCTTGAAAATGAAACGGGGAAAGTGAACGGATGCTTCTTTAAAAGCATGAGTAAAGTCAGGGGAGGTAATACCATCAGCCTGAATGCGGAAACAATTGGTTGCGGCGGTGGTAAGTTTTATACCGGATTCACCGATATGCCCGAGCACGTGCCGACGTTCGTATCTCTAAAGGAACGATATAAGCAGACGCCGGAAATGGTAAAAAGCTTTATTGAACAACTGGGAGTACCAAGGGCAGAAAAGGAATATCTGCATTTTGCCCGTATAGATAAAGTGGAAACGTTCGATCATTTGGAAGGAATCCTTTTTCTGGCCAATCCCGATATATTATCCGGACTGACCACCTGGGCTTTCTTCGATAATAATAAGGAGGATACAGTGATTTCCACTTTCGGGTCGGGATGCAGTTCTGTGGTCACACAGACGATTCTGGAGAATCGTAAAGGCGGATACAGAACATTCATCGGATTCTTTGATCCTTCTGTACGCCCTTATTTTGAGGCTGATATACTGAGTTATACCATTCCGATGTCGAGATTTAAGGTGATGTATGAGACTATGCGCAGCAGTTGCCTGTTTGACACACACGCATGGGGAAAGATTCGGGAAAGAAACCATACTAGCTACAAAGAATAAGAATATGGATTTTATACTTCGTCCCTGGAAAGAATCTGATGCCAAAGCCTTGGCAAGGCATCTGAATAATAAGAAGATATGGGATAACTGCCGTGACAGGCTGCCTTTTCCATATACAGAAACAGATGCTGATGCCTTCATTAAATACGCTTCGGAACAAGTGGAACAGAATGAATATTGCATCGAGGCAAATCATGAGGCAATCGGTAATATCGGATTCGTCCGCGGGACGGATGTCGAACGCTTCAATGCAGAAGTCGGTTACTGGATTTCGGAAACATACTGGAACAAGGGCCTTGCAACAGCTGCTTTAGAAAGAGCTATAGAACATTATTTTCAGCATACAGACGTAATACGCCTATATGCTACGGTCTATGAACACAATGCCGCATCCATGCGTGTGCTGGAGAAAGCAGGATTTCAGAAAGCAGGAATACATCGTAAGGCTTGCTTCAAGAATGGCCAGTTCATTGATGCACATTATTATGAATTACTTAAAAATAAGTCGTAAGCCTCCTTGCTTTGTTACCGTATATATTACTGCCGACTATATTTACACAGAACCTAATACATAGAACGAGAGGTCCCGATTCATCACGAACCGGAACCTCTCTATGAGTTATTACTTTCGAAGTTTTACTTTATCTCTTTAACTTCTTCTCCTTTTTCATTCAGAAGTACGGTTACTTCCTGGGCGTCTTTTGTAGTGATAATTACTTTATAAACCTTACCGGTTTCTTTTTCGGCAACATACGCTTCCTTGATGGTAGCATCTTCATAGCTTTTCGCTATTGCCTGTGTCACTGCTTCCGGCAAATCTTTCACTTCAATCTTTGTATACTCATCCTGTGGAGCTTGTGTCTGAGTTTCCACTGCCGGAGTGTTACTTACTTCCTGTGCGAATGCTACAGAACTACCTAATCCCAATACCAATGCTACTGCTACTAATACCTTTTTCATAATCGTAATTTTTTAAGTGTGAATGATAGAACTATTGTTTTTATTATCTCTTGTACTTAATATATGGCAAAGCAGATGCCAAACGTTTAGCACTACCACACACAACTGATAATCAAGCATATAAGCAACAGGCAATATAAATATAATTGTGGAATTAGTGTGGAATTATGTGGAATCTGTTGATACATAATTGGGGAATTACTATTCAACGCTCTTAATTTGGCAAGAACTGATTTCTTTATTCAACTGTTATATACCTATAACAACCTAATTATACAACAATGAAAAAAGAAGTCTTAAAAGAGCTTACAGCCAAACCGGGGAAGGAACATCATGTATCCGATTTCAATCCCTCATTTACTGCTGATATGTCCAAACAGGATGCCAAAGAACAGTTAGCCCAAAATATCGAAAAGCTGTCAGAACTGCAAAGTATGCTTTATGCACAAGACCGCTACTCAGTTCTGGTTATTTTTCAGGCGATGGACGCTGCCGGAAAAGACGGAACGATCAAGCACGTAATGTCCGGTATCAATCCGCAAGGGTGTCAGGTGTACTCCTTTAAGCAACCTTCTGCCGAAGAACTGGATCATGACTACTTATGGAGAATCAATCGTTCGCTCCCCGAACGGGGACGAATCGGAATCTTCAACCGTTCCCAATATGAAGATGTACTGATAGCCAAAGTGCATCCCGAAATCCTGTTATCCAGCAAGCTACCCGGAATACTAAAAACGGAAGATATAGACAACGGCTTCTGGAAACGCCGCTACCGGCAGATTAATGATTTCGAACGTTATCTGACTGAAAACGGGACGGTCATCATCAAATTCTTTCTGAACGTTTCGAAAGCCGAACAAAAGAAACGATTCATGGAGAGACTGAACGATGAATCAAAGAACTGGAAATTCTCTTCTGCCGACGTCAAGGAACGCCAATACTGGGACGACTACATGAAAGCCTACTCGGATGTACTGACAGAAACTTCAACAGAGATTGCCCCGTGGTATGTGATTCCGGCAGACAACAAGTGGTTCATGCGATATGCCGTCGGGCAAATTATCTGTGAACGCATGGAAAAACTGGACTTACATTATCCGCAGTTATCCAAGGAGGCGCTGGAAAGACTTGAAGAATGCAAGAAGAACGTATCCGATATTAATTTCTAAACAGGATACTTTTTCAGAGTTTAACGGGTTATTACTGTCAGGACTTGACAAAGCCTTTTTAATGTTGTATATTTGTAAGCAGAACAATAATAAACCTATAAAACCGTAACCAATGAAAAGAAGTCTGTCTTTCAACACACCTGCTGTAATGTATCACATGAACGGCAACATACAGTCAAGATTGATCAGTCCGTAAGGAAAGTACAATATTACAACAAGACATATCTATTTCCCTATAACGAATAAGATATGAGTCATCGGTATACAAGCTGAAGGCTGCGACTTCCAATGGAAATCGCAGCCTTTTTTGTTGCCAAATTTCAGCACAGAAAGCCATAAACGGGATTACATCGTTTATAATAAACTCAGATACCGTTTTACTAAAACTATCACAAAGTTTATTATAAACACAAACACCGATGATTCATAAATCATACATTTTTTTCATTGTCACCGGAAGGAGAAATCCACTGTTCCGGTTCACGCACTTCAATGAATAAACAAAAAGCGATAAAATAATACGTTTCATTGAAAATTTGTACTACTTTTGTAAACATCAAAGCCCAATCATGATTTGACCGGCCAAGAAATTATGAGACCGATTAAACTTTTTCAAACGAGAATAGTCTAATCTTTAAGATATCATCAATCTAAACATTAAAGTCATCAATGAAAATGGAAACATCCGCCAAACTCTATTCGCTGAATTACAGCAATGTGAAAACTTACCTGTTCGCCCTGTTATTCGTAGCAGGCAACATCGCACTTCCACAACTGTGCCACCTCGTTCCTTACGGTGGACCGACTTTATTACCAATTTACTTTTTTACCTTAATTGCCGCTTATAAATACGGCTTTCGGGTAGGATTGCTGACAGCTGTTCTTTCTCCTGTCATCAATCATGTCTTGTTTGCCATGCCATCCGAAGCCGTTCTCCCGATTATACTGATAAAATCAACCTTGCTTGCCGGTGCTTCCGCCCTTGCTGCGCGTACCGTGAAAACCGTTTCTTTGTTAGCCGTCCTTGGAGTAATTCTCTCCTATCAACTCATAGGAACCGCTTTTGAATGGATGATCGAGGGAGATTTCTATATCGCAGTACAAGATTTCCGTATCGGCATTCCGGGGATGCTCATTCAATGGTTTGGCGGATACGCCCTGCTAAAGGCAATTGCAAAACTCTAAACTAAAAAAGAAAGATGGACAGAAGGGATTTTTTAAAGACAGTAGCTATTACTGGTGCCGCCATGACTATACAGCGTTCAGAGGCGATGGAGATACTGACTCAGACAATCAATAAGGCAAATGGTGATAAACCGGACCTGGTAGCCGTCATGGGCGGCGAACCGGAAGCCATGTTCCGTCGTGCTATCAGCGAGCTGGGCGGTATGAAGCAATTCATCAAACCCGGACAGAAAGTGGTGGTAAAGCCCAATATCGGATGGGATAAAGTGCCCGAACTGGCAGGAAACACGAATCCGAAACTGATCACGGAAATCATCAAACAATGTTTTGCCGCCGGAGCCAAAGAGGTCACCGTATTCGACCATACCTGCGACGATTGGCAGAAGTGCTACAAAAACAGCGGTATCGAAGCGGCAGCAAAAGAAGCCGGAGCCAAAGTTATGCCGGCCCACCTGGAGTCTTACTACAAACCCGTTGACCTGCCAAAAGGACAAAAGATGAAGAAGGCGAAAATACATGAAGCCATCCTGAATTGTGATGTATGGATTAACGTCCCTATCCTGAAGAATCACGGAGGCGCCAACCTGACTATCTCCATGAAAAACCATATGGGTATCGTCTGGGACCGCGGCTTCTTCCACCAGAACGACCTGCAGCAATGCATTGCGGACATCTGTACACTGGAAAAGAAAGCTGTGCTTAATGTCGTAGACGCCTACCGTATCATGAAGACCAACGGACCGCGAGGGCGTTCCGCTTCGGACGTGGTGCTGGCGAAAGGTCTCTTTATCTCACCGGATATCGTAGCCGTAGATACAGCCGCAGCCAAATTCTTCAATCAAGTACGCGAAATGCCGCTGGACACTGTAGGTCACCTTGCCAAAGGAGAAGCACTGAAAGTAGGAACGATGGACATCGACAAACTGAATGTCAAGCGAATTAAGATGTAAACCACCATGCTAAGAAAGATACGTATCGGAATATCAGTTGTCCTTTTTGCACTGATTACTTTTTATTTTCTCGATTTTGCTAATATTCTGCCGAACAGTTTTCATCGGTTGGCACATATACAGTTTGTCCCTGCCGTGCTATCTCTCAGCATAGGCATACTGATTGTGCTGATTGCGTTAACCCTGTTGTTCGGACGTATCTATTGCTCTACCATCTGTCCGATGGGAATATGGCAGGATGTTATAGCACGCATTTCAAAGTCTGTGGGAAAGAAGAAAAAAAGATATCGGTACAGTCCTGCAAAGAATATACTGAGATGGACCGTGCTCGGAGTGACTGTAATTGCCTCCGTATGCGGCTTCTCAGTGGTATTGGGATTGCTGGACCCGTATAGCGCATACGGACGCATTGTAGTACACATCTTCAAACCGGTGTATATGCTGGGAAACAACCTGCTGGAATCCGTATTTTCCAGATTCGACAACTACACGTTTTATCAGGTAGACACCTCGGTATTAAGCCTTTCTTCCCTTCTTATAGCGATACTGACCTTTGCCGCCATTCTTATATTGGCATGGAAACACGGACGCACGTGGTGTAATACCATTTGTCCGGTAGGTACGGTATTAGGATTTTTGAGCCGTTACTCTTTGTTCAAAGTCCGTATCGATACCGCAAAATGTAATGGTTGCGGACTTTGCGCTACCAAATGCAAAGCTGCCTGTATCCACAGCAAAGAACACGCTATTGACTATAGCCGCTGTGTAGACTGTTTCGACTGTCTCGGTGCCTGCAAACAGAAAGCGCTGGTTTACGCCCCTGCTTCAAAGGGACAACAACGTTCTTCCGCTACAGAAAAACAACCGGTGGCAACAGAATCATATTCCGTTGCTGCAGATTCTTCCAAACGTCGTTTTCTGCTTGCCGGACTGGCTACTGCCGGAGCAGCTCCCACGCTTCTTACGAAAGCGCAAGAGTCCATTGCGACGATGGAAGGCAAAAAGGCATACAAAAAAGAAAATCCTATTACTCCGCCGGGATCTGTCAGCCAGAAACGTTTCCAGCAACATTGTACATCATGCCACCTTTGTGTCAGCAAATGCCCGTCACATGTACTGAATGATGCAGCCAACGGTCAGTTTCGAAAAAGGATTCTGTAATTTCGACTGTACCGTATGCAGCGATGTCTGTCCCAACGGTGCCATCCCTCCGTTGACGGTAGAACAGAAACATCTCACTCAGATGGGCTATGTCGTCTTTATAGAAGAAAATTGCATTGTCCTCACTGACGGAACCAGTTGCGGAGCCTGTTCAGAGCATTGCCCTACGCAAGCCATTGCTATGGTACCCTACAAAGACGGACTGACTCTTCCCCACGTCAATACAGAGATCTGCGTCGGATGTGGCGGCTGCGAATACGTCTGCCCTGCCCGCCCGTTCCGTGCCGTATATATCGAAGGAAACCCTGTGCAGAAAGAAGCGAAACCTTTCAAAGAATCAGAAGAACATAAAGTTGAGATAGACGATTTCGGATTCTAGCCGCATCAGCCTAAATATGGATAGCTTTCAGAGGATTGTATACAATTCAAAAAAACTATCCATTATATTCCTCCTACTTTCAATAAATTCACTAAATTCGTGGCGAACTAAAAAAGAAAGTAACTCATGGAGGTATTCACAAATAACTGGAATAGCCGTAAATATCAGATAGGCTATGCTTTAAGCGGAGGATTTATTAAAGGATTTGCGCATTTGGGGGTGATGCAGGCTCTGCTGGAGCATGACATCAAACCGGACATTATCTCCGGAGTAAGTGCCGGTGCGCTTGCCGGAGTTTTTTATGCCGACGGAAATGAACCTCACCAAGTGATTGAATACTTCTCCGGCCATAAGTTTCAGGACCTGACAAAGTTAGTCATCCCCAAGAAAGGACTATTTGACCTCTGTGAATTTATTGACTTTCTCCATACCAATCTGAAAGCCAAGAATCTGGAAGAGTTGCAAATCCCCTTAATCATCACGGCTACCGATCTGGACCACGGACGTATGGTTCATTTCCACCGTGGTTCCATAGCCGAACGTGTGGCTGCTTCCTGCTGTATGCCTGTCATGTTTGCTCCGGTCAATATCGACGGAAGCAATTACGTAGATGGCGGATTAATGATGAACCTTCCGGTCTCCACCCTCCGCAGAATATGCGACAAGGTGGTAGCCGTCAATGTAAGTCCCATCATGGCGCAAGACTATAAAATGAATATCGTAAGCATTGCCATGCGCTCCTTCCACTTTATGTTCCGTGCCAATACTTTCCCCGAAAGAGAAAAATGTGACTTGCTGATCGAGCCATACAACCTCTATGGATACAGCAACACCGAACTGGAAAAAGCAGAAGAAATCTTCGAGCAAGGCTATAAGATAGCCAATGACTTACTTGACCAGACACTGGCGGAAAAAGGGAAAATATGGAAGTAACTCCTTACTTTTCCCGAAAATATTTATGATATGAAATAAAATCTACTCTATATGAACAACGAAAATAAAATGATTATCTATCAGGTGTTTACACGCCTGTTCGGAAACAATAACAACCATTGTGTCTATAATGGAGACATTACCGCCAACGGATGTGGTAAAATGGCCGACTTCACCCTCAAGGCACTTGGAGAAGTCAGGAAACTGGGTGCTACCCATATCTGGTATACAGGCATTATCGAGCATGCAACGGAGACGGATTACCGTCGCTTCAACATACGGCCCGACCACCCCGCCATCGTGAAAGGCAAAGCGGGCTCTCCCTACGCCATCAAGGATTATTATGATGTAGATCCGGACTTGGCAACCGATGTGCCGGAACGAATGAAGGAGTTCGAGAATCTGGTACATCGCACTCACCGTTCCGGACTGAAAGTTATTATAGATTTTGTCCCCAACCATGTAGCACGCCAGTATCACTCGGATGCACAACCGGACGGCACTACCGAACTGGGAGCAAACGATGACCCGAACTACGCTTTCAGCCCGTACAATAATTTCTACTATATACCGCAGTCCGAATTGCGTGCCCAGTTCGATATGAAAGAAGGTGCAGCAGAGCCTTACCATGAATATCCGGCCAAAGCGACAGGTAACAACCGTTTTGACGCTACACCGAACATCAACGACTGGTACGAAACCATCAAGCTGAACTATGGAGTAGATTATCTGAATGGAGGCACTTGCCATTTCTCCCCGACTCCGGATACCTGGATAAAGATGCTGGACATTCTTTTATTCTGGGCCTCAAAAGGTATCGACGGTTTCCGCTGCGATATGGCGGAAATGGTTCCTGTAGAATTTTGGGAATGGGCTATTCCACAAGTAAAGGAAGCACATCCGGAAATCCTTTTCATTGCCGAGGTCTATAATCCCAACGAATACCGCAATTACCTCTTCCGTGGGAAATTTGACTATCTATATGATAAGGTCGGTTTATACGATACACTCCGCAATGTAGCTTGCGGCTACGAATCCGCGGCATCCATCACCCACTGTTGGCAAAGTCTGAACGGAATAGAAAAACAAATGCTGAACTTCCTGGAAAACCATGACGAACAGCGCATCGCTTCCGATTTCTTTGCAGGAGATCCACGTAAAGGAATCCCTGCTCTGATCGTTTCTGCTTGTATGAACACCAATCCTATGATGATTTATTTTGGTCAGGAGTTTGGAGAACTGGGAATGGACAGCGAAGGTTTCAGCGGAAGAGACGGACGGACTACGATATTCGATTACTGGAGCGTGGATACTATTCGTCGCTGGCGCAATGGCGGTAAGTTTGACGGCAAAATGCTGACCGAAGAGCATAAACGCCTGTACAGCATTTACCAAAGAGTACTTACGCTATGTAATGAAGAGACATCCATCGCCAAAGGAATATTCTTCGACCTGATGTACGCCAATAAAAACGGATGGCGTTTCGACGAACATAAGCAATATACTTTTATGCGAAAGTATAAGAATGAATTGCTGTTCATCATCGTCAATTTCGATAGCCAACTGGTTGATGTAGCAATCAACGTACCTTCTCACGCGTTTGATTTCTTACAGATACCACAAATGGAAAAATATCAGGCTACAGACTTATTGACCGGTGCCAAAGAGGAAATCTGTTTATTGCCTTATAAAGCCACTGAGGTTTCCGTTGGGGCCTATAATGGGAAGATTCTGAAGATTACATTCTGATCTGCTCCGATTGAAGGCAAATGATAAATCAATAGTATCTTAACTCTCCTCCTTCCCGAAGGGAGGGGAATTGATGATACTATTGACTTTTTAGGCAGCCCCAATGGAGATACTACTGATTTATTCCCCCCCAACTGAAAACAAAAATTCTCAAAGGCTGTTTAGTTAGATAAATAATTTCCTAAACCAGAACCTTATGAAGAAAATTAGTTTTTTGGCAGTCATATTATTATTGTCTGTATCTGCCTTCGCAATCTTACCTCCCGGCAATATACAGGCTGCCTTCAAAAAGATGTACCCCAAAGCCAACGGTATAGCATGGTCGCAGGATGATGGCTATTATTGCGCTAACTTTGTCATGAATGGATTCACTAAAAACGTCTGGTTCAATACGCAGGCTCAATGGCAAATGACACAGACGGACCTTGTCAGTCTCGACCGGGTGACACCTACCGTATACAACGCCTTTGTATCCGGTCCTTATGCCAGTTGGGTAGTAAATGATGTAACCATGGTGGAATTTCCTAAATGGCAGGCAATCATCGTCATTAAGGTAGGACAAGATAATGTAGATATCAAATACCAGCTCTTTTATTCCCCGCAAGGAATGTTGCTAAAAACCCGCAATGTCAGTTATATGTACGACATTCTCGGTCCGGGAACATTCTTATAGAAAAAAGCCCTTGCCAAACATTAAATGCTCGGCAAGGGCTTTCTTATTTTTTATTCCTTGAGTTATTTCTTCTTTCTCAAAACAACAGCTGTACGTGCAGGAATATAGAGTTTCAGCCACTCTTTCTTTTCCTTCTTATACAACGGATCGGCAATCGTGAAATGAACTACTGAATCATCTGCAAGACCATTTCCGCCAAATGCAACATTATCCGTATTCAAGATTACTTCATAAGCTCCCGGACTAACGAGGAAACCATAATCTACAAAAGACTGTTTCGGATTGAAGTTAAATACAAATATCAGATCCTTACGTCCATAAGCCAATACCTGATCACCATCATTATGCCAGATCTCCTGAACCGGAGTCGCCTGGAAATCTTTCACACTCTTGATCACTTTCAGCATCTCAGCATCAAAGTCCCCCATGTAGTGATAAGCCAGATTCTTGTTATCTACCAGATCCCACTGACGACGGGCATACTTACAAGACCATCCATTACCTTCACGCGGAAAATCGATCCATTCGGGATGCCCGAACTCATTACCCATAAAGTTCAGATAACCGCCATTGATCGTCGAAGATGTCAGCAAGCGGATCATCTTATGTAAAGCGATTCCGCGATTGACTACATAATTCTCATCGCCTTTCTGCATATGCCAATACATATCGGCATCAATCAGACGGAAAATAATAGTCTTGTCTCCTACCAATGCCTGATCATGACTTTCCGCATAAGAGATCGTCTTTTCATCCTGACGACGGTTGGTTACTTCCCAGAACATACTGGAAGGTTTCCAGTCCTCATCAATCTTTTCCTTGATAGTCTTGATCCAGTAATCAGGGATGTTCATAGCCATACGGTAATCAAATCCGTAACCGCCATCTTCTACTTTGGCGGCAAGTCCCGGCATACCGGAAACTTCTTCAGCAATAGAGATAGCCTTCGGATTGACCTGATGAATCAACTCATTCGCCAATGTCAGGTAGCAAATGGCATTGCCGTCCTGATGACCATTGAAGTAATCTCCATAATTACAGAATGCTTCTCCCAACCCGTGGCTATAATACAACATAGACGTCACACCGTCAAAACGGAATCCGTCAAACTTATATTCTTCCAGCCAGTATTTACAGTTGGACAATAAGAAATGGATCACTTCATTTTTACCATAATCAAAGCATAGTGAATCCCATGCCGGATGCTCACGACGAGGAGCCGGATAGAAATACTGGTTCGGATCACCGGCAAAGTTGCCCAAACCTTCCACTTCGTTTTTCACCGCATGAGAATGGACAATATCCATAATAACGGCAATCCCCATCTCATGAGCAGCATCAATCAGCGCTTTCAGTTCGTCAGGCGTACCAAAGCGGGAGGAAGCAGCAAAGAAACTGGATACATGATAGCCAAAACTACCATAATAAGGATGCTCCTGAATGGCCATAATCTGAATACAGTTATAGCCTTCCTGTGCTATGCGTGGAAGTGTTTTTTCGCGGAATTCATTGTATGTGCCTACTTTTTCCTCCTGTTGTGCCATTCCAATATGACATTCATAGATCAACAAAGGATTCGTAGTAGGCTTAAATGTCTTTTTCTTGAATTTATATGGCTTTTCCGGTGCCCAGACTTGTGCGCTGAATATCTTGGTCTGCTCGTCCTGCACCACACGTGTAGCCCATGCAGGAATGCGTTCACCTTGTCCGCCATCCCAATACACATTCAACTTATATAAGTCTCCGTGATGAATGGCATCTGCCGGAAGATTGATTTCCCAATTACCGTTTTTCAGTTTTTTCAGCTTATAAGCAGCTTTCTCTTCCCAGTTGTTGAATGTACCTACCATATAAATATGAGTAGCATTCGGTGCCCATTCGCGGAACGTCCATCCTTTGGGAGTACGGTGCAGACCAAAATAAAGATAGCCTGATGCAAAGTCCGAAAGAGTTTGTTTTCCTTTATTGGTCAACTCGGCTTCCTTGTTCAGTGCATACTGGTGACGACCGGTAATGGCATCTGCGAAAGGTTCCAGCCAGGGATCGTTTTTGATAATGTTGAGTGTCTCTTTCATATCAGAATTGAATTAGGTTTATGCTTTTACTTTTACGATCACTTTCTTCACTCCATCAGGAGTAATGCCGGGAGCATGTCCGTCTTGCGGGAAGAAGATGGCAAACATTCCCGGTTTCACAGCTACATATGTCTCTGCCAGTCCTTCGAAGAAAGTAATATCTTTTTCGACATTATAAGGAGCGTCGGCAGGCACACAATCTTTGGCAGCAGTATACCCCATCACTTCTGTTCCCGACAATGGGATCTGAATATCAATAAATTCATTATGCGTTTCCAATTTCGCCTCTTCCTTAGTCTTAGGCTTTGTCTGTGCGATATTCACTAGCAGATCTTTTCCTTTCAGTTCAGTCTTGCCTATTTCCATGGCTTGGAGGTCATGAGATTTCAAGAACTCAATAGCTTGTGCAAACAAAGGATTCAAAGACGCGTATTTTTCCAGATTTTCTAAAGTATCTACTACCATATGAGTTTAATTTTTAAGTTTATATTTTTAGGTATTATTTTATTCAAAATCATCAATTGTGTAATTGATGAAATCGGCAAATCTCTTGAACTGTCGGAATGCTTTCTCTATCTGCTCCATCATGTCTGCCCGAGTGAAAAAATCATCGGGAACAAGATAAGAACAGACAAACTGTCTGCACTTCAGATAATCAATATATTTAAAATCTTTCGGGAATCCCTTGGGAGCTGTTTTCATGAAGTCCTCTCCCACTACAGGAAAATATTTTTTGAATTCGGGGTCTTCTACAATGGAGATATACTCTTCCACATTGTCATAAATGGCTTGGCGGACAGCTTTCAGTACATTGGGAGGCAAACACAAGCTTCCTCCGGCAAGCATACTTCCGTCAGGCTGCAGATGCACATAGTATCCGCAATGATCGGACTTCTTGCCTTTGGCATTGATATAACCGCCAAAATGTATCTTATAGGGTGTCTTATCCGCAGAGAAGCGGGTATCCCGATAAATACGATAGGTACAATCTTTGGGCTGGATTCCCCGGATTGTTTCATCGAACAAAGAAATGCGGGCGATTACTGTTGCCAGAAAGTTATCAAACTCGGCACGGGCTACTTCATATTCTGACCGGTGCTCATTAAACCACTCACGATTATTATTCGCAGAAAGATCTTTTAAAAACTGAAAGATAACGGGTATGTTCATCTTCATCATTTTCTATTATTACCCTACAAACGTACAAATTTTATTTCATATAAACTACAAAACGCAACAAAAGGACATAAAAAAAGCATCGGCCTGGTAAAACCGATGCTCTAACACATTTATCAAAAAAACAGACTCTTCTGCTTCTGATGTACTCTAAGCTTTCACAAGTGAAGTACAATCTCTTTTAATTAATCTTTATCTAATACTATGAAAAACACATAAATATAACAGATTAAAAAGAGGCTTTGTTCAACGGTTCTGTATATATTTCCGTTAATTTTAGTTATAGAATAAAATATTTTTCATTGACAGGTATGATGAGCCGTTTCCAGTCTATCATCGCATTGAACAACATGATATGGGAGTAATCGCCCAATTGCGCCTGCCGGATATCTTTCTCCACTATGAACCGATTATCCAACAGTTCCGCACGCTTCGTCCCCTGAAGCAAGGGATGAGCCGGAGTATACCATGTATGTCCGTCATACAGCGCTATGTTGGCAATGGAGGTATCAGTCAGATATCCGTCTTTCACTATCAGAATATCGTCTGCCTTCCCTCTCCGGGCAAACAGATCATTCAATTCTTCCCGATTGGTACTCTTGTAACTATAATCAATAGTGTCCGAAGCAACCGGACGCAAGGAAGAAACCATTCTCATTTGATAAGGAGTGTATCCGACCTCTTCGATTTCCTTATCGTACACAATCCGGCACTTCCAGATACCGGACAGAGACGGAGGAGATATAAAGCCGGACAAATCAATGGGAGCCGCTTCTTTCCAAAAGGCGGCACGAGTCCGGTTCATGCGCGCTGTGTGATACGACAGATTATAAACCTGTCCGTCTTCTATGCGAATCGTTTCAATAAATTGGCACATATACTTTTTGTTTCATTTCATGATATTCACTTTCCACTTCACTACGGCAGGTTATTCCGCCTCCGCTCTTAAAATACATTCTGTCGCCTTCCTGCTCCACAAAACGTATCATAACGGCACTATCAAGGCTACTTCCGTCGAAATACCCCATCACACCCGTATAGAATCCTCTCTCATACGTCTCGGCTTCACTGATAATCTGCATCGTCTTTTTCTTGGGAGCACCGGTGATAGAACCGGCAGGCAAGAGTTTGAAAAGAATGTGTCCCAGATTTTCCCGATAATTATCCGGCAAGGTTCCCTGTATTTCAGAACTCGTCTGAAGAATAGTTCCGCGATTCGTCTGCAACTTATCAATATACCTGTATCGGGACACAGATACCCGATCGGCCACTATGCTTAAATCATTGCGGATCAAATCTACGATAGTAGCATGTTCGGCAGCCTCTTTCGGATCATCCATCAGCTGCCGGACAGCCGAAGGCAATGATGCATCAAGAGTACCTTTCATCGGATAAGAACTGATTTTTCCCTGTTGGATTCTGACAAATATCTCGGGAGAGAAAACTGTGAACTGATCCCTGACCCACAATTTATACATTGCTTTTGAACGGAAGAAAATATCTTTCAGACTAAGGTTCGTCTCTATCGGCGTGCGGCATGTCAGATTGGTCAGAAAGCTGTTTCCGGCAAATATATTCCGTTGAACGATATCAAATGACCGACGGTAACTATCGAAAGATTCGGGATAAGAATTCCAGTGGACAGGTTCTTCAAAACAAGAAAGCACATCCTTCGATGAAGATTGGTTGGTAAACCCATTCAGGTTATATACTACTTCAGAAGGGTCAACAGAGGCAACTTCTTCAATATAAGATGCATCCTGCAAATAATTAATAATAAAAATAAAAGGCCGACAGGATTGCCCTAAATGGTTTATTTTCCGAATCGTTTCTTCTCTTGTATATAATTGCATAAAGTCTTTCTTTTTGGGAAAGCAAAAGTACGCAAAAAGTAGATCATTCAAAAAAAGAAGCAATAAAAAAGGGTTGCCAAAATGTTCCCCGGCAACCCTTTCTATCTGGAATTGGTAGTTTACTTCATAGCTGCCTGCACTTGAGAAAGCATAGTTTTAGACTTTGTATCTTCCGGAGAAACTTTGGTAGCTTCTTCCAAGTAACCTATAGCTTCTTTAAATCTGCCATCTGCCTTTTCCTTTTCTGCAGCATATTTGTCTGCATCAGAGTTTGCCAGAGGAGCAGCCTTTTTCAGGATATTCGCACCGTCGTTATAGCATAAAACGCCCAGGCTATACAAAGCATTGGTTTTATATGTTTTATGATCCAAAGGAATCACTTTCTTAAAGCATTCTTCTGCTTCTTCCACTTTTCCGGCTTTCTGCGCAGCGATACCTGCTTTCAGGTAGTGGAGACCATAGTTCTTAATCATTGTTTTATTGTCCGGGTCTACTTTCAGACCTTCTTCCAAGGTAGCAACATACTCGTCAGTCTTCTTCATAGCATCCAGTGCCAGCGCTTTACGGGCATAAGCATTACCTATATTGAATTTCTTTTGAATAGCAATATCAAAGAAAGTCACAGCTTCTGCATACTTTTTCACTTCATCTGCAGCCATACCACAGTAATAAGCGATTGCAGAATCCTGGTTATTCGTTTGTTTCAGATACTCACTGAATTTAGCATAAGCTACGGGATAGTTCTTGGCATTAAAAGCGTCGCTTCCTTCTTTTTTCAATTGGCTAGGGTCAGTTTGAGCGAAAATGTTAGTCACAGTAAGGCAAAATGCAAATAAAAAAATCAATTTCTTCATAACTTTATTGTGTTTTTTAGTTGTTAATCGTCCAAAAGTATAAGTAATAACAGAGAATCGCAACATCATTTTACCTTTTTTGAGCTTTTTGAAACCTATATAACGTTCGTTATTCTTCGTAAAAATAGATTTGCGAGTGTCCGGCAGGGAGGAAAAAAGACACTCCTTCCGCCTCAATAATTCAGCGAAAGGAGTGATATTCAAATAGTTTAGTTATTGGTCAGATAGCGTTTTTATTAGCATATTCGGAAAACTCACAGCCAAAAGTATCCACCAGATAATTATCCAGATCATCTGCCTTGAAAGCCAGATGGGTCAGATTCGTCTTGACATTTTCCGAATAATCGGAGAATATATCAGATATATGCACACGATAAGAAAGATAAATCTGATTTCCATCCAGTCCGAAACGATAAGGAGCAATCTCTGTCTGAAGTAAATAGGTCAGCACAGGTTCCAGATTCTTTTTTGGCAGAATATTCAGCGGAGAGGTGGCAAACAGATAAGAACGGTCGTACACAAACATACGTATCTCCGAACTTCCCTTATAGAATTTCCAGCCTTCGTATCCCACACGTGCCAATACCGGATTGATTCCCATCGCTTCAATGGCTTCTTCGCAGAATACAGCCAGATCGGTCAGTCCCCTCTCTTTAAAGATTTCTTCCGGCAACTTGTCACCGCAACAAGGGCAATATTCATCTTCTTCGGAAATGAATTCATCGCAACTATTACACTGCACATTGAAAACAGAGCGATCCAGACTTTCTATATTCTCCAGCACCTTTTTCAGTGTATCCACAGGGATACCAAATCCCATATTATCCGCATCGGTGATCTTACTGGCGGTAATGGCGATCAATTCACCACGTTCATTGAACATGGGACCTCCGCTATTTCCCGGATTGACCGCAGCATCTGTCTGAATATAATAACTGTTGTTAATCAGCTGTCTGGGAGAAGAAACCGTACCTTCAGTCACGGTGAACGGCATACCAAACGGATAGCCGGCCACGTTTATCTTCTGTCCGATCGCGACTTCTTTCAACTCCGATAACCGGATATCCGGAAGAGCAGAAAAATCCCCTTCCACCGACAGCAAAGCAATATCCAATACGGAATTTACCATAACGACCCTGGCCAGAAACGAATTCTTATCATTATCCTGGATCGCTACCTGACGGAATCCCTCTACTACATGATAATTGGTAACAAACAGATCATATTGTTTCAGATAAAAACAACTGCCGCAGCCACCGGCATGATTCACTTTATAAATGGCATTGTATATATTCTGTTCCATAGTCTTGTTCTTTATTTGTTAGTGTCCTCTTCCGTATTGTTATTGTTGCCATACATACCGGCCATCATCTTTTGCATATTCTCCATAGCAAGTTGCTGCATCTTCTGTATTTGCTCCATATCAATATTCTGCATCGCCTGCTGCATCATTTCCTGTTGCATCTGTTGAAGCTGTGACATATCGAAGCCCATTGTTTCTCCGTCTTCGTCACCACCTTCTTCGTCATCATCTACATCCAGTTCTCCTTCCATGATATTATCCATCGCTTCATATAATATCGGAGCAGCTTCTTCCCATGACATGGCAGAGGTAGCCTTCATTGCTTTCACAACTACCGCATTCACATCATTCTGCACATTATTATAATAGTACAATTCATAGAATTTATTAATAATAAGCAGGCAGCAAACGATGAAGTCACCTGATTCCAATGCCGAGCCGGCTT
The DNA here is from genome assembly GCA_947646015.1 of uncultured Bacteroides sp. GTDB lineage: Bacteria > Bacteroidota > Bacteroidia > Bacteroidales > Bacteroidaceae > Bacteroides. The sequence continues at coordinate 17,682 of CANSEY010000045.1, forward strand.
TCTCGTATGCATCTTCAAAGTTATCCTGAATGTTTTTCAGTACGGAACGGCGTCTGTCCGAAATGAAAGTTTCAACAAAGTAAAGATCGGCAGCCAATTGCTCCTTCGTCATTTCCTGAAGGCGTGTGACAACAGATTTGGTACGGGATACGATCTCCGGCAACGGCATATCCTCCCGCCCATGATCTGTAATCGCTTTATCAAGATCATTCAGCAGTTGCCCTTGCGGACAGACAAAATAGCATATTTTAAGAAGCGTACTGGATAATATATTCCAGGCATAACCATATTTTCGTTCTGTCTCGAAGTATTTTACAGCGTCCATACATTCCTTACAGCTCTGCTGGAGGGCTTCGTATACCTTATCCACCGTTTCATTGTCGTATGGAGTAATTTTGGGCTCATAAATGCGCTCGGCCTTGAACTTAGTCACAAATTCGTCATCATACTTATCTCCTATCCGGCAGATTTCCTCAAGCACATAGTATATCTTGTAAGGATTGCATAAAGCCACCGGACAATGAAAGTCAAAGAACAACTTATCATTCTGCAAAGAGATACATGCTAACGTCAGTTCTGTCAGATTCAAAGCTGCCACCTGGCGCAGCAAAGGAATCCTCCCCTTTTCCGGCAACAACAGAAATGGAGCTGTAATATTCAGCTGGTCACCCTCCAGCCTCAGATAGACCATAATGGAACCATGAGGTACGGCAAACTCTGTCCCTTCTGCATTACCAAATTTGCTGCGTAACTCCGGATCAATATAATCCAGCAACAGATAAAAAGACTGTAAGTGCTCTCCCTTTTCAAAAGCATCTGTACTCTTCTCAAAAGCTTCTACATCCACCTTGCTCTGTGTAGAAGCAATGATCGGACTATGAAAACTCAGTGTTTGTTTCATAATTCTAATGTTTGGTTTAACAAATTATTTCATTCTCATTCTTAATCATTTAAAAGTCCCGAAGCACAGCCTCCAATGTTGTTTCCTGCGCTATCCCCATCTTTTCGGTACGAATTCGTTTCAGTCTTTTCTTCACCGAATCTTTCTCCAGATGCATGATCTTAGCAATATCAGTCTGCGAAAACTGCATTTTCACCATACAGCAATACCGCAAATCCTCCTCATTCAGTGCAGGATACTGATTCTTCAGACGTTCTGTAAAATTCAGGAAGATACTGTTGGCATTCTTGAATATTACTTTCCAGTCCTCATCCTTGAGCATTATATTCTGCTGGGTTTTCGGATTTTCAATCACAGGAATACAAGTTTCATTCAGGCGCTTAAAAAACTCAACCTTTAGTAAAGCCTCTTTCTCCCGAATCTGCGCTTCCCTTTCCTTAGCTTCCGACAAGTCTTTTTCTGCCTGTAGTTTTTCTATTTCACGGTACTTCAACAACTCCTGCTGATGGGCAATCTGTCCTTTCTGACGCAATACTTCCTGTTGTTTCCTTTTATATAAAAAGAAGTAGATGCATACCCCTAACAAAATCGCCAGGCAACAAACAATAGTCACAACGTACAGTTGCAGCTTCCTTTCCACCGCCTGTTGCCAAAGACGGGTATTGGCTTTTTTCAATTCATCATTGTGATAATTCCGGTGCAAAGTCAGTAAACCTTCCTTATCTCTCTCCTCTATGAGCCTATCCCGCAAGTCAGCATGTCGGTTCATATAATAATATGCCGAATCCATCTGCCCGGTAGCAGCATAAATTTCAGCCTTAGCCAAAGACTTTCGAGTTGTATATTGTATATCTGTTGTATCTTCCACCGCTTTATTAATGTAGTAGAAAGCAGAATCATACTGATGCAGTTCAGTCAGTGTGTTTGCCTTATTTATATAATGATCATAGATATATTCATTTTCCTCTCCGAAAAGTTCAAATAGAATAGCCAAATCTTTATCGCGATACATCAACGCCTGTTTATAGTCCTTCATTGCCATGCAAAGATGGGCATGCTGTGAATAAATATGTGATAATGTCCGGACCAGATTCTCTTTCTCAGCCAGCTGTATCGCTTGCACAGAATATTTATAGGCGCTATCCAGTTGATTTGTCTGCATAAATCCGTGAGTGATATATGGCAACAGTGCACAGATATACAAAGGATTACCAATCCGTTCGGCATAAGGTAACGCTGCCTTCCCCAACCGTAGTTCCTCGTCAGGAATCAGTCGCAAGTTGAAAAGACGACTCATTTTATACCTGACCATGAACTGAAGTTCATCGTTATCACTCTCTCCCAACCAATCGATTGTCTTTAGGAAATTATGCAGGGAAGCTTCCGAATCTTCATTATCCATTGCTACCAGACCGGCATTATAATAAGCCAGTGCCGCATGAGCAGAGTCCTTCGTACCTTTATAATAATCGATTGCAACAGATATAAGTGAATCACTTTTATGCCCCTCATCAGATGACTGATTAATCACTTGCGTCATTAGCAGCGCATATAAAGCGCCATTTGAATCCGACAGCCTCTCCGGATACTGAATTTGGCGAAGTAAAGAAAGGGCGCTGTCCGGTTTCAGCCTGATTAATTGTTCGATAGATAACAATCGGTCGGCAGTATGACGACAAGCACTCAATAAGAACCCTAATAATATAAAAAGTAAAGTTTGTCGTAAATGCTTCATGAACAAAAGGTTTATGTTTCCCAACTAAAGAGACGAATCTCTGAATGCAAATGTAGGAATAATAATGAGAGTTGCTTTATAAAATAGGGGGTATAAATATATTCTTAATTAAATCAAATATTTGCCTGTTTATCAAATCAATATAGTATACAGTAAAGGGGGACATAGGGGGACATTTACTGTTTTATAGGGGATAATCGCAATATGAAACCACTCAGAATTCAATAAAATTGATGTACCCCAAACAAAAGAAAAACGTTGACTATTATTAAATAATCAACGTTTACATCAGTGATTCCGAAGCGATTCGAACGCTTGACCCACGCCTTAGAAGGGCGTTGCTCTATCCAGCTGAGCTACGGAACCATCCTTATTTGCGGATGCAAAGGTAGTGCTTTTTGCGAGAACTCAAAAACTTTTCGACACTTTTTTATTCATATTTTTCTTTATAGCTAGAAATCAGTAATTTATAAAAGTACTATTCAGAACCCTGTTCTAGGGTTGAATTATTTTTTCTTATCCCGATATCCCATATATCATATATCTTATTTATCTTTGTACACCGTTAAATATAAAATCAAAAACTATGTTGAGTCGTATTATCGTATTGGTCATAGCCGGAGTTGCTGTCGTTTATATCGTCCGCTTTATAGATAACTTCTTGTCCCAGCACAGAAGAAAATATTAAATAAGATATATACCTATCAGGAGAAGTTCATTTAAAACTTCTCCTTACGTTCAAATTCACCTTCCTCGGTGTAATACTTCCATGTGCCTTTAGGCTGATTATTTGAATATTTCCCACGAAGCTTGAGCTTTCCATTTTCGTGATATTCACGATAACGTCCGTGACGTTTTCCTTCTTTCACTTCCGCTTCGCTTTTCAGTGCTCCTTCCGGATAGAACTCACGCAGAACATTTCCTTCAAACTTCTCAATATAGAAACGCTTTAACTCGCTCATCTGCTCCTTTTCGGTCACAGCCTCTTCGTCCATATCCTGATCTTCCTCATCGCTGACAACGGCAACTACCTCTTCCGGCTCGTATGGACGGTAATCCATCACATACTGCAGAGAAGCCAGATTGTTATCTCCGATCACCTGCATCGTCCAGTAAGGGAATGAATACAAGACATCTTTATTCGATTGTATTTCATTCCATGTAGCAGGATTCATCATAGGTTTCAATTGTGAGTAGAACTTGTGCATATCTGTATACAAGAAGATTGTGGAACTTGATTTCATATACGAATAAGCATCCTTAAATCCTGCATTATTCTTCAGTAAATTCTTCTGCTCATAGTCTTCTACAAAAGAAAGCAAGGAAGCAGCTTTATTACTGAAAACGACGTAATCATCCACATAAGTATAATATGGCTTCTCAAATTTATCAAACAGCTTTCCGAAGAACAGACGGAAGAAACCTTTCATTTCAACATAATTGATTTCAAAGTCCTTATAATTAACAGACTTTATCTTAACCGGAGACCGGCGTTTGATCTTCTTTTCAATAAACTCCATATTTTTACGGGCGTCTTTGATGCTTTTTGCCCGAATAGCCAGAATCACTTCAGGATCATGTCCTAATAACCCCGGTTCGGATTGCGTTATGGCAAACTCTCCGGACATCCAGCTCAGGAAGTTCTCTTCCAGAGAAATACCAAACAGGCTTTCTATCTTTTTCCGTGAACTCTGATAAGAGTCATACAACAGTTTATCATGAACAGACAGAGCATTCTCCAGTTCCTTCACGAAAGTTACCGGACTATCAAAGCCGATATTTGTATAAAGAGCCGTTCGCCCGGACAAAATCTCGTGAGCTTTCATTTTATGCTTTCCCGAATTCAGCAAGGCAGTGATATAAGGATCCACTGAATCTTTCTTCAACGTATAACCTTTCACTTCCATCCGGTCTTTATCCATATTCAGGTAAAGACCCGCGAAATTCATAGAATTACTGAACAGATCGACATATTCATTTCTCGCTCCCAGATAAATGGACATAAACTGAGGAATACGGGCGTAGTTGATAAATACCCTGACAAGCCCTTTACCGGAAACTAATTTTTCCGTTTCAATAAAAGACTGGTCAAGTCCGATTTTAGGCTTATTACGGGAGTTGATGGCAGATTCAACAAGTCCGGAAGTATAAGAGCCTACCAGGTGATTATCCACAAAAGCAGTATAAAAGACATCACGGGTATCCGGATCACGCATTTCAAGAATGTTAATTCCATTATGCATTCGATTAGTGACGGTAAAGCCGGACATTGCCAGCACTGTTTCGACCTGATCTTTCAATAAATCCATTTTAGAAGCTTTCTGCATATCTACTATAAGCAAAAAATCCCAATCGGTAGCGCGGGTCTTATGAAGTGAGATAAGCAGATCCCGCTGACCGACCAGTGATAACAGCACTTTATTGCTTTTGACAACCGAGTCAAGCTTTTCTACACTCTTCGCAACTTCTTCAAATGATTTCGCTTTTCTCAGACATTGCCAGGTTTCGCTTCCACTAAACTTTTCCCAATCTTCAATCGGAGCAGATGACTGAATAATAAATGCCGCATCCTCCGGCACCAGATAGATCTGCTGAATATTACGGTCGGGCGAAATAAACAGATAAACGATGGAGTATACCATGTATACAGCCAAAGCTAGTCCTGCCGTAAGCAAAGTCCTTTTTACAATTTTTCGTGTATTATTTTTCTTCTCATTTTTCCCGGGTTCAACATATTGCCCTTGTTCCCCATTGTTTAATTCATCCATTATTTATTTGTTATTGAGTTGAT
>CANSEY010000046.1 GCA_947646015.1 uncultured Bacteroides sp.
TCGTATGAAACAGACGGCGCAAATTATCTGACTTAATATGTGTTATTAAAAGAATAGTAATAACCGATTCTAATCCAATATATTTTCAGGTATATCGTTTGAGCCTGCCACAAAATACTGAATTATATTTGTTTCTGTATCTACCGCATTCATTGTCACAGGAGATGCTGACCTTGTTGATCTATTAATTAAATCAGCTTTCATATTCCAGTCAATACCTAACAATATTTCTATAAGAGTAAACATACGTTCTGATGTATTAGATATATTGTATTCATAGGTTCTTTTATCGTTCAGCTCCTTATCAAAATTCAATATCATATAACAAGTACTGTTTTTAATAAGAAACTGGTAATTTCCCGTACATTCTTTCTTTTCCATTTTTTCATCGAAAAGATAAAAATCCCTATCTGAATTATTTATAAAAAATAGATTTTCACCTCCGGTGTAGGGTACTTGTGCAGGATGTGCAACTTTCAGGTTCAAATAACTATCGACTATTTTTATTTTTAAATCAACCGTTTCGTTAGTTACATTATCCTTGACAGTAATGGTGGTTTCTCCTTTTTGTTTGGGTTTCACAACTAAATTACCCATATCTATCGGACTTGATAAATCAATATCTATGCTTAAAACATCTGTATTTTGAACGGTTACGGTATAGTCTCTATTACCACCTCTGACGGGGATATTTTTTGCTCCCAACAAAGGACGCTCATAATATCCTTTCTCAAATGACAGAGAATATATTTCTTGCTTTTCATCGTCTCCACAACTTACAAGGGTAATTGTGCAAAGGAATAGAAAAAATATTCCTAATAATTTCTTTGTTTTCATATTTGTATTTTAAGTGACTGCAATAGTTCATTACGTATTATTTCATTAGGAGAAGTATAGGAGTATTATAATCCTCTAATTTAGGAATATAATCTGTTTTATCCACATAATAAAAACCTCGTTCACGCAAATCTATGAAATCAGCTACTGCATAAGGTATTGTTATTCTTGCCATAATCTTACTATTTTCTCTATATACACACAAAGATACAAAATTGTTAGCAAAAAGAAAGATGGTTTTCTGTTATAATATCATTCTTCCTGTTTCCACACATAAAAGACAGTTCTTCCTGCTCCCCTCTTGCGAAGAGTTCCCTCCTTGATGAAAGTATTCAAATCATCAATTGCTTTCAATCGGGGGAGTCCGGTCAGTCTGCTATATTCTATACGCGTGATTCCTCCGTTCTTCTTCAGAAATTCCTGCAACATTTGGAGACGGTCTTCAATGGATATTTTAGTATCGTGAGTTTTTACTTTGGAGTTCTCAACTCGTTCAAGTTCTATCTCCCGCTTTATTTTCTTTTTAAACTCTTTGGAAGTACGTAAATGAACATTGTCAAAACGGATAGACTCGGCACGAATTTCTTTCTTAGTCATCACTTTATGGGTACACTTCAACGAAATGCTGAAATGTCCAAGTTCGCCCAGTTCCACGATGTATCCATCCGCCAAGGCTTCGGCCAGTTCATCAACTACAGCGCCAAGTACTCCTTCAATTATATTGTGCGGAAAAGGTTGGTGACGGGATACCCGTTCTATAAAATCTTTTTTCGAATAAGTTCCACTCGGAACAATGCGGGCATGAAGAGGTTGTTTCTCCCCTGTATCATTAGGGTCCGGCGTCTCATACAAATCATAAAATGCACTCATTAGTATATTTTTTATTAGTTGTTTATGTGTCTATCAGTTTATTCGCTAACATTTCAGTCCTCTTATACTAAACCTTAACTTTAGTTTAGCATAAAAATAATCGTCTGACAACTGTTTCTTTTTCGTCTGACAGTTGTTAGACGAAAAGATAACAGTTGTCAGACGAAAGTTCAACAGCTGTCAGACGAATAGCTCATCGCATACAAAGGTACAGTTTTATGTAATGCGAACTGTAATTCTTAGCAAGAAAAAAATTATTCAATAGCAAAACGCGCCGTCATCTCATACCGCAATTTAATAACGCGATATTGCTCAGTGGCAGCTGTCCCCATACTGACATTACTCTGTGCCTGATAAAGAGAATAAGGACTTACATAGCTCGAAGCCGGTTCGACAATACGAATGACCTCACCCAGTTTTTGTCCCATAGCTTCCACAAGATAAGATGCCTTTTCACGTGCTGCTTTCAATGCTTCTATCTTACCTTGTTTCCGATAGTTCGGCAAATCCTTGTGCTTCAGCTCCCCGATACGCATGGACTCGATGCCTTTCGTATCAATCTTCTTAATAACAGCATTTATCTTTTCGAAGTCAGTAAACCGGATATCCAGTTGCTTACCTATCAGAAATTCTTTTCCTTTCTGACGCCAATAGTCTCCGATTTCCTGCACACGAATAGCCTCATCCGAAATTCCTGCCCTACTTAGCACCCGACGCAAATCTTTTTCAATCCATTCCAACGGAACTTTCGTTTTATAATCTTCCGGCTTGGAATTCGGCACAAATTCCTCTTTCCAATATTCCTTTATCTGAATCAAAAGATGAATCTCATCCGGCACAACTTCTATTTCGGAAGAACCGGTTACCTCAATATATCTTCTCTCACTCTCCTGAGCATCGGCAACAACACTCCATACACATAAAACAATAGCTAATAAAAACAACTTTCTCATATCTCTGAATTTATAATAGTACTTAGTTTCTGAATTCCCTGTCCCATATCAGACAAATGTAGTAATAAAAAATCAATCAATGCCTGTTTTTACCATAAAGCTATCCACAAAGTCCATCATAACAAGCAAATGTTCTTTATCCATCAACAGGATATCTCCGTCCTTTACTTTATATTTCTGCGGCTCTTTACCGGAAAGAAGCGAAATCACTCCCTGTTCAAACAGACGCCTTAGCTGAGTGCTGGAAAGAAGAAAATTCCTTTTTAATAAAGACGACAATTTCAGATTAAATTCAAACTCATATTTAATTTGAATCTTTATGGTTGCATCGGGCACACGGATTATATCTTCTTTCGAGAAGTTATCCGTAACCTCATATTCTACACTATCATAATCCGTTTTCAAATGATTCCTGCCGGCAAGTTCGGCAGAAAAAGCATATTTCCAGGCTGCTTTCCGATCGTTCATGGAAAAGCTATGAAACAGGACTTTATCTATCAAATCCGGTTTGGTACGTGACAGCAAAGTAATGTTGCATGTATTATCGCATTTCACACACCGATATATCAGCCAGACATCGATGTTCTTTTTCTGCGCATTCATTCTAAACTTATCACTACAGTAAAACCGGTCACTATCGCAATGACTGCATTTCTTAATTAATAAAGGAGAATTCTTTGCCTTTATCTCCCATGTAAATGTTGTATCCATAAAGCAAAGTTGGATATAAGCCATTTATAAAATTCACAAGATGTCACAAGATGGCGTGAAATTTATCCGTCGAGCTCCTCCATCATCTTCTGTATTTTATCCTTCAACTTATCAAGAAATTGTGTCCTGCTCTTCTTCCGATTCCTAATTTCCAAGAAGATACGATAAAAGTCCCCAATCTCGATATTGAAAAGTATCTCGCAACAAAAAGCGATGTCTTTCAGACTGGTATTTCCATTATTAAAGCATTTGCCCGCATAGATCGCATAGATGAATTCAACCAAGGCGACTTTACTATCCGTCCATTGCAGCAACTTACTGTCTACTATGGAGGTGAATTTAAGATGCAGTTTGTCTGACAGCAAATCGATCTCGTCTGATACATATTCTATCAAATGACTATTCGCCAGAATCATTGCAACGCTTGAATCGTGTAAGGTGGTAAAAGAAGAATCCCTGTCCAGCAAATGACAATGAACATCGGAAAGAATATCATAATTCTCACGGATAAAATATTGGTTATCAAGTTCGGTCTGACCGGCACGATAATAATCATAGAAGCTATTATTCAAAAATGACTTTTGTATATTCTCCAGCTCCATCTTTAAATATTTGCATTGAGCCGACAGGGATTTGCCGACACGGTTCTTTTCAATCTGATATAAACGGATATAAAACATCAGCAAGCCGGAAATCTGCGGTTTCCAGACTTTAAAGAACTGAATTTCTTCTTCAGGATTCTGAAATTGATATTCGGCAACTGCCCTTTTCAGCAAAGTATGTGATGTCTGTATGACATCTATTATCTGCTTTATCCGCTCGAGAAGGGCAATCGGCTGTTGCTCAATCCTTTTAATTTCTTTTTCTATGTTCAGCTTACTATTTCTTACGAAATTTTCCATTCATTCTCAATGTACTCACAGCTTTCGAACCGTCAAAAGGAGTCTGACTAAAAGCCTGAATACCAAATTGCACTCGTCTTAAAAAAACGATGCAGTGAATAATAAAATTGATAAAATGAAAAACCGGTTCAAGTAGAAGTACTCAAACGAAAGAAATTAGCCTGTGGTTTATGAGGCTAATATTAAGCTATAACAAATTTAAGAATGGTGCCCAAAATAGTTGCTTTTAGAATTCAGATGCAAATATAACCGATTTTTTATGATTATGTGAAGTTTATATGAAAATTTGAAAACAGCCTGCAGGAAGCTACAGAAAAATACTATCTTTGCCTTCGGTTCTTCACAAACACAGTGATGAAACCATTCTTTTTAATCACATAAATAATAAAAGAACTATGATCAGATTAAATGTTTTTGTTCGTGTAAACGAAACAAACCGCGAAAAAGCGATTGAGGCAGCAAAAGAACTGACTGCCTGCTCTTTGAAAGAAGAAGGATGCATTGCTTACGATACTTTTGAAAGCAGTACCCGCCGTGATGTTTTCATGATTTGCGAAACATGGCAGAATGCTGAAGTATTAGCAGCACACGAAAAAACCGCTCATTTTGCACAATACGTAGGTATCATTCAGGAATTAGCTGAAATGAAACTGGAAAAGTTTGAATTCTAAATGAATGCCAGATAGACGAAAAACACGTCTTCCAGCCTAAACATAAAAGAGAAAAACAGTCCTTACTTTGGGAATGTCTTTCTCTTTTTTCGTACACAAATGTACCGTTACCTGTCAATTTTATAATCGCTCCAGATCAAGATTAGTCAAGCTTTTTATGAATAAAGGTACCTTCAATCCAGTAGGTTGCGTGATTGGCGGTGAACTTTAGCAATACATAGCCCGGATCTGTAGGACCACCGGGAAAGTGTTCGATAAACCAGTCCTGCCAAAGTTCCTGCTTCAGTTTCTCGTCTGTCACGACTTCCACTTCTCCCATCAATGCCACACTGTCCCCCTTCTCCTGAAAACATAATCCTGCTTTCGGATTCGATAAAAAATCAATAGTCTTTAATGAAGCCGCTCCGGTGGACATCCAGATAGTGGAAATTCCTTCTGCTGCAATTTTACTCATTGGCACAGGACGGGGATAGCCTTCCTTGTTCACAGAAGCAAGGGTGACAACTTCGCATTTCTGCAATAACTCCGCCGCTTTCTCTTTCATAGTTTTTGTTGACATAATCTTATTGTATTTATTTTATTTCGCCACAAAGATAACGGCACAGATGTCCGTTCTATTGTAAAAAATCGACTTTTACTAATCCGGTGCTAAGGTTCGATATAAGTCAGCGTTATATCCTCCGGAACTGTAAGCGAAAGGAATGATGAAGGTGTATTGCCCGACAATGTTTTGATTTCTTTTGAGAAATGTGCCAGGTCATAATATCCTGCGTCGATGGCGGTAGTCAGCAGGTTGACAAAGGTCGTGTTTCTCAGTAATTCTACTGCATTCTTGAATTTAACAATTCGGCTATATTCTTTAGGGGTGAATCCGGTGTTATATTTAAACTTCCGTTCAAAATGACGCTGGCACAGGCATACCTCATCCATCAGACTACGAACAGAACGCTTCCCTGCGGACTGATTGATTATATTCACCGCTGCGGCAACTTGGGTATCAACAGGCTGATAGTTATGTGCAAGATACGCCAGGAGATATTCTTCAACGACCTGAATCCGTCCCCGGACATCATTCTGCTCACATAACCTCTCGATAAAGGTACTGTCAAAAACCGCCTGCATTTCATTCGTACTGACTCTGTAATTCGCAAACTCATGCAAAGGCAACTTTGTAAATCCGGATAACCCACAAGGCAGAAAACGAACGCCAAACTGATGAACGAATTCGGCATAAGTGACAAGCTCCGAATATTTCGTCATCGGACCCACAAAGTAAGAACGATAAGGCTGCATGACCAGCGTTTCTTCTTTTACCTTACTCACTGCTTCTCCCAACGTAAAAATAAAATCGGTACAACCATCCGGCAAAATATGGATACGCATGCCATATTCCGGAGTTCCCTTAAATTCCCAATAATTATCGATATAGGGAGCGAGTAGACGAGAGGGCTGATATTCTGTGTACATCGGTCTATTTTATACGCAAATATAAAGAGAATAAATGCCAATTCATGTATTTTGCAAAAAATATCATGTACATTTGTGTTTCAAAAAACAGCAAAACGCATGAAGGACTTTGCAGCTATCGACTTTGAAACAGCCAACGGAAAGCGCACCAGCGTATGCAGCGTAGGGGTTGTCATCGTGAGGAACGGAAAAATCGTTAAGAAAATCTATCGTCTGATCCGTCCTTGCCCCAACTATTATACGCAATGGACAACAGCTGTTCACGGACTGACTTACGCAGATACGGAAGAAGCGGAAGATTTTCCTGATGTATGGGCAGAAATAAAACCGCTTATAGACGGTCTTCCCCTTGTTGCCCACAACAGTCCTTTTGATGAGGGCTGTCTGAAAGCTGTTCACGAGCTATACGAAATGACTTATCCCAATTATAAGTTTTATTGTACTTGCCGCACTTCACGGAAAGTGTTTGGAAAAGAATTGCCCAATCATCAGCTACATACGGTGGCAGCCCGATGCGGATATGATTTAACCAATCATCACCATGCTCTCGCCGATGCTGAGGCTTGTGCACAAATAGCCTTGCTCATCATCCCCGAGCCTAAAAAGCCAAAAGTTGATTTGCACACCGGAAGCTTATTTTAATACGAAAGCTCCGTAAATGAGCAATATAAAAGACACTACCACTATTATTACTGTCAATAATAGCCGTAGTGTCTTTAAAATAGATTGCTAATTATGAATTCTGCTTATAGAATAGACTTTGCAATACCCATTTCCAAACCGCGAAGTTCTGCCAATCCACGCAGGCGGCCTAAGCAGGAATATCCCGGATTTGTCTTCTTCTTCAGATCATCAATCATCTGATGACCGTGGTCCGGACGCATAGCGATAGAACATTTACGACGTTGTTGCAGAAGAATCAAGCTCTTCATTACGTTGTACATATCTACATTTCCTTCCAGGTGGTTAGCTTCATAGAAGTTTCCTTCTTCGTCACGCTGCGTACTACGCAAGTGTACAAAGTTGACACGATCGCCAAAACGCTCCATCATACCTGCAAGGTCATTGTCAGCACGTACACCGAAAGAACCTGTACACAAGCAAAGACCGTTAGATTCGTTAGGAACGGCTTCAATCAGTTTTTTAAAGTCTTCTTCCGTACTTAGAATACGCGGTAAACCTAAAATTGTATAAGGAGGATCGTCCGGATGAATCACCAGCTTCACTCCTACCTCATCAGCCACAGGCGCAATTTCTTTCAGGAAGAAGATCAAGTTAGAACGAAGTTTCTCAGCATCGATATCATTATAACGATCCAATGCTTCCTGGAACTGTTCTACAGTGAAACTTTCTTCCGATCCCGGAAGTCCGGCAATCATATTACGAACCAACAATTTCTTATCGTCTTCACTCATTTGTTCGAAACGGGCTTTTGCCTTAGTTATTTCTTCCGGAGTATAGTCTTTCTCCGCATTCGGACGTTTCAGAATAAAGAGGTCGAAAGCAAGGAAAGCCGCTTTCTCAAAGCGAAGAGCCTTAGAACCGTCAGGCATTGTATAGGCAAGGTCCGTACGTGTCCAGTCTAATACAGGCATGAAGTTATAAGTAACTACCATTACACCACATTTGGCCAGATTACGGATGCTTTCCTTATAGTTTTCAATATATTTCAAGAAATCACCGGTCTGTGTCTTGATATGTTCGTGCACAGGTACACTTTCTACAACAGACCAAGTCAGGCCCACTTCTTCAATCATTTGCTTACGCTTCATGATTTCTTCTACTGTCCACACTTCGCCGTTCGGAATGTGATGAAGTGCGTTTACTATACCGGTAGCGCCTGCCTGTTTGATATCCCACAAGCTTACTGGGTCATTCGGACCATACCAGCGCCAAGTTTGTTCACATAGATACATAATATGATAAGTATTAAGTAATAGGTAATAAGTAATAGGTATTAAATGGAGAATGCGTCGAAACCTCCGTCGATAACAGCTACTGTACCTGTTACGAAGTTAGAAGCATCACTGATCAGATAATGAATAGTTCCGTAAAGATCTTCCGGTTCACCGAAACGATTGAACGGAGTATGAGCAAGAATTGTCTTGGAACGGTCAGTCAGAGAACCATCAGGATTTGTCAACAGCGCACGGTTCTGGTCAGTCAGGAAGAATCCCGGAGCGATAGCATTTACACGCAGACCGTTACCGAATTTCAAAGCCAGTTCGCCAGCCATATATTTAGTGAAGTTAGCAATAGCAGCTTTTGCAGCTCCGTAACCAACCACACGTGTCAACGGACGAAGAGCCGATTCGGAACAGAAGTTTACGATAGAACCTTTCTTCTGTTCTACCATGATTTCAGCAAATACCATTGTAGGCAATACCGTACCAAACAGATTCAGATCCACTACTTTTTTAAAGGCATCAATCTGCAAGTCAAAGAAAGTTTTGTCCGGAGCAATTGTTGCGCCTGCCATATTACCTCCGGCAGCGTTCAGCAATACGTCAATACGTCCATAGGCTTTCATGATCTCCACTTTGTTACCTTCCAGCACTTCTTTGTCCATTACGTCCGTATACAGGAACATAGCTTCATTTCCTTCAGCTTTGATACTTTCTACCAATGCCTTACCTGCTTCTTCGCTTCTATCGAGTACAACTACTTTAGCTCCTTCTTTAGCTAAGTATGCAGCGATACCCTTACCTAAGATTCCGGCTCCACCGGTGATAACAACAACTTTGTCCTTTACGTTAAATAATTCGTTCATGGTTCTTTTATTTATATGGTTTATAACTTATTGTTCAGATAATATTTCAGATTTTCTTTTAGAAGAATATCAATCGGCATCAGGTTCACCTTTTCGGGGTTCTGCTTGAACAGCAAATGATTGCACAATGATTTGATACCATCATATCCTTGTCGTTCGGGACGCTGTGCAACTAATGCAGTGATAACACCATCGAAGAGCAGTTGAGTATTCCTTTCGATAAGGTCGTAGCCAACCAATTTCACTCTTTGCATTCCTCTTGCTTTCAGGTAGTTTCCTAAGATGTAGCAAGTTGAATTAAAGATGATTCCTCCTTCTATAGTTGTATTCGCTTCAAAGATTTCGTCCAGCTTGATAAAATTGTAAACCGAATCATTGATTTTCAGTTCTACTTCATGCAAATTTCCGGTAAATCCTGTTTCTTTCAGATAGTGACAAAAGCCTTCTCTCCGGTTCTTTCCTTGATTTGAGTCGTTTTTTCCACTATGAATAATTCGTGCCATCAGAATATCCGAAGTCGAAGAAATCTTGTCTGTCAATAATCGCGCAGCAATCACTCCGGCATCATAAGACTCCGTTCCGAAATATGCCAACTGATGTTGCCCTTCAATATTGGAGTCAACATAAACATAGGGAATTTCATTCCTGTCAAGCTCTTGCGAAAGCCGTATAACAGAGTCGGTAAACAGTGTTGCAATCAATACCCCATCTACTTTTTCATCCAACAGGTTGCGGACAATATCATCAAATGTCTTATTATTGTATTGATCGAAAAAGAGTTTAGTGATCGTTATATTATAAGATTCCATCTCTGAAGCCGCCTTATCGATACCATCGGAAATAGCTTCCCAATATTCTCCGTGCGTAAAAGAAGGAGTAATTGCCACAAAATGATATTGTTTTTTAGATGCCAACGAACGCGCCATCAGATTCGGCTGATAATGAACCATCTCCAGAATAGTCTGAACTTTCTTCCTGTTCTCTTCAGATACCCGTCCACGATTGTGAATCACCCGATCTACCGTACCGACAGAGACTCCCGCCATCTTGGCGATGTCTACAATACGAATATTTGAGAATTCTTTGTCCATTTACTGATAAGTATCTTGTTTTTCGACGACAAATGTAAAATGAATTATTGAATTAAGCAAAAGTGTGTGCGCACACACGTTCTACTATAAAAATGCTATAAATATGATATTCAGACATTTAATAAAGGAAGACAAGTAATACGTATGTTGTTAAACATAAGAAAAATAATGGAAAAAGCCATCAAATATATGTTTGGGAGGTAATAAACACCATGTCAGAAAAGCTTTTTATCTGTGAAAAGAATAAAAAAGAGGGATATAAAAGGTAAAATGTGTACGGGCACACACTGATTTATTTATGCATAAGCAGATATGAGGGATAGTGACAGTATTTGGTTAAGGTAAATTTTCAAGAAGAAAGCTATTAGTATAAAAGAAAAGTGATAACCGGTTATTTTAAACCTGATTACCACTTTCAAGGATGATTATTTCTCCCATTTTTCTTTTGCTTTTCCAACTGCTTTATCAGCCTCTTCAGCTACTTTATCTGCGACTTTAGCTCCTGTTTCAACAGCTTTTAAGCCAAGATTCATCGCTTTTCTTTCAGCTTCGGCTGCTGCTATTTCAGCATCACGACCGATACGGTGAATAGCGTTATAAATATCACTTTCCAACTGTCTGGCTTTTGCTGTACGTGAAAGACGATAAGCTACTGCACCAAGGATTGAACCAATTCCAAGTCCAATCCAGAAATTCCCATGTCTACATTCCATAATTAAGTTCTGTTTTTAGATTAAAAATAAATTATATAAAATCTTTATTTAGATTTCGAGAATAAAGAAGCAATCCATAATACCAGAATAGCTCCTACGGTAGAAGTTATCAAACTTCCAATCAATCCCGAAGCCGCAAGTCCGAAAAGGGCAAATACCCAACCGCCCAGCACTCCTCCGAGAATACCAAGTAACAAATTTATAATAAGGCCAAAACCTCCGCCACGCATTATCTTACCTGCAAGAAAGCCGGCTATAATACCAATAATAATATACCAAATAAAGCCCATTTTATCCTCCTTTTTTATTTAACAACATCAAGTACCACGAATAGTTCAGTAAGTCAAAAATGAATTAACGACAATTTACACTCCAAACGCCACTATAAATTCACTAAAGAGATAATTTGGGCAACAGTCCGGCAAATGTTTTTCTTAGCGACTTCCGGCTTCATGGCTGTTTCTAAAGACATGGGCGAAGGAATGATAGAAAAGAGACCTTGAAAACCTGCCTGATTCAGAATTTCCGTATCCTCTATGCTGCCTGCCACAACAATGACCGGTATCCCTTGTCGTTTCGCCTCTTCTAATATTCCGGAAGGTACTTTTCCCATTAAAGATTGACGGTCTGTTCTCCCCTCACCGGTTATGATCAGATCAGCACCTTTTATTTTCTCACTAAATTTCAATGTTTGGAGCAGTAAATCAATGCCGGACTTTAGTTCAGCATTCAGAAAAGCAAGAAAAGCACCTCCCAAGCCTCCGGCAGCTCCTGCTCCGGGAACGTGAGTGATTTCTCTTCCGGTAGTTGAATGGATCAATCGGGAAAAAGACTGCATACCCGCATCTAATTTCTCTATCATTGCATCATCCGCCCCCTTCTGCCGGGCAAAAACATGCGCAGCGCCTTCCGGACCACAAAAGGGATTTCGTACATCACAGGCTATCGTGAAACGAGTATCTTCAAGTGCAGGGTGAACGGAAGAAAAATCAATAGCGGCAATTCGATGCAGGATTTCGCCTCCTTCTCCCAAGACTGCTCCATCCTTATTGAGAAATCGGGCTCCTAATGCTTGTAACATACCTACTCCGGCATCATTCGTAGCACTTCCTCCGATACCAATGACAAATTCCCGATATCCCTGTTCAATAGCGTGTAATATCAATTCACCGGTTCCATAAGTAGTGGTCAGCATTGGATTTCGTTCAGTTTCTGATAATAGCGGCAGACCATTCACGGTGGCCATCTCAATAAAAGCAACGCGTTTATCACCCGAAACTCCATAAGTGGTTTCTATCGGGCGCATCAAAGGATCATTCGCTATGATCTTCTGATAAGTGCCTCGTGTTGCTTCTACCAAGACAGTCAATATTCCCTCACCTCCGTCGGCTATCGGAAAACGAATGACTTCACAATCCGGACAAACCAGCTTTATGCCTTCTTCCACCGCCTTTTCCGCCTCTGATGAGGAAAGACACCCTTTGAAAGAATCCATCGCTACTACTACTTTCTTCATTACTTATAGATTTAATAGTGACAAATATATTGAGAAACGGGAAGTTTACGTACCTTTGCAGTCATTTTTTCAGGAACATTTCAAAAGAATAGGTATTATGGTACAGAATCAGGAACAACCCGTAGGAAGAATTACGTTTTCTATCCTCATTGCATTAAGCCTTTCGCATTGTCTCAATGATCTTTTGCAGTCCGTTATATCGGCAGCCTATCCATTATTCAAAGACGATTTGGGACTCAACTTTGCACAGATCGGCCTTATCACACTGGTTTATCAACTCTCGGCTTCGGTATTCCAGCCAATCACCGGAATCATCTTCGATAAACATCCCGTTGCCTGGTCACTACCTATCGGAATGAGCTTTACAATGATAGGAATGATCAATCTGGCATTCTCCAACAATCTTTATTGGATGCTGATCTCTGTTTTTCTGATCGGAATCGGTTCTTCCGTCTTGCATCCAGAGGCATCGCGTATTACTTTTCTTGCTTCGGGTGGGAAACGGGGACTGGCACAATCGTTATTTCAGGTAGGAGGCAATTTAGGAGGTTCACTAGGTCCTTTATTGGTAGCTTTGCTGGTGGCTCCTTATGGCAGAGAGCATCTGGCCGTTTTTGCGCTTTTTGCATTGGCTGCTATCGGTGTCATGTACCCGATCTGCAAATGGTACAAATCTTATCTCAACCGAATGAAAGAGCAAAAGGCTACAGTGAAAAAGGCTGTACATTTGCCTTTACCGATGGATAAGACTGCTTTATCTATCGGAATCCTACTGATATTAATCTTCTCAAAGTATATTTATATGGCAAGCCTTACCAGTTATTATACATTCTACTTGATTCATAAATTCAATGTAACTGTACAGGAATCTCAATTATACTTATTTATTTTTCTGGTAGCTACTGCTATCGGAACATTGCTCGGCGGTCCTATCGGCGACCGTGTAGGACGTAAATATGTGATTTGGGCTTCTATTTTAGGAGCTGCACCTTTTAGCTTACTGATGCCGCATGCCACTTTAGCATGGACCATCATTTTAAGTTTTTGTGTAGGGCTGATGCTTTCGTCTGCTTTTCCGGCTATCCTGCTTTATGCGCAAGAGCTGCTCCCTACCAAGTTAGGGTTGATTTCCGGTCTTTTCTTTGGTTTTGCCTTTGGAGTAGCAGGTATCGCTTCGGCTGTACTTGGCAATATGGCTGATAAATTTGGAATTGAGTCGGTTTATAACGTTTGCGCTTATATGCCGTTATTGGGATTAGTCACGTTCTTTTTGCCCAATTTAAAGAAACAGAAGATACAGGTATAAAAAAACGACCGGTATGCATCGTCACGACGTATACCGGTCTACAAGTTAAGGTCAAAGTCAAAAAATTAAGAGAGCTATTTATAAGTTAGGGTTTGCATTAATCTCTTTTTCAGGGATAGCATACAGATAATAAGAACTGTTCGCTGAGAACGCTTTACCATCCGGAAAATTAAGGAACCAATGTCCTAACGGATTTCTTTTCGCAAAACTGCCGCCTTCCTGCCAGCAATCCACTTCCGTTTTCTGCATATCCTCAGATAAAGCCATGCGTTCTACCGCCTTCTGATTACGGAGTACATCCGTTATACCGAATCCTTCTCCCCAAAGTTCGCGTCGGCGTTCCATCAGAATTTCGTCAATCACCTGCTCTTTTGTTTTCCCTGTCACATCATAATTACCTACGCCACGGGCAGTACGTAATGTATTCAATGGGGCAACAGCCTGATCCAGTGCTACTCCATCCCTGGCCTTAGCTTCCGCTTCTATCAGATACATTTCTGCCGAACGCATCAGTACCAGATCTGCAGTATCATCCGAACGCATATGGAATTTCTTATAACCCAGATATCCTTCACGCATCCATTGGAAAAGAGGCAGACGGATGTCATCTTTAGCAAAAGTATCCATCAAGTGCGGATCGACCATAAAGCTACTGTAAGCTCCGACATATGTTGCATCCAGATAGTAGAAATTATAACTTGCATCCGATTGCGAGAGTGTTTGAGGAGATCCCCAAATCCATTCTTTATTGGAAATATTATTAAAACCTTCGTATTCGGCAGTGGTAGTCATTAATGAATATCCTTTGCGTGCAGCTTCGGCAGCTTTGGCGGCTTCTCCCCATTGTCCTGTCAATAAGTAAGCACGTGCCAGAAGACCGTTGACAACATCCGTATTCGGTTTGAATTTCTGCCCGTCTCCCTTGCGGACGTAATTTATCAGATAATCCTGTGCAAGATTCAAATCATCAAAGATCTGCTGATAAACTTGCGCCACTGTCGATTTGCCTTTCGGCTCGGTACTGCTTGTAGTCGGTTCCGTATATATAGGCACACAGGGAGCATCTTTATCTTTCAAATATGTAAACTGATAATGCTGTACCAAATGCAGATAACAAAAGGCACGCAAAGCCAATGCCTGTCCCTGTGCCTGCCGAAGTTCCTCGGAGTCACCTTTAATCGAAATGGCAGTGTTGCAGTTATCAATTGTCTTATAGATCAGATACCAGGCAAACGAAGTTCTTCCATCGGAAGGAATCGCCACGTCATTGAACTGATAGGAAGAATTGAACCCATATTTCGGACGGGAAACAACATCGCTCGCCATCATATCATCCTGACATTGAAGTGCCCGATAACCAATATTGGCATACGTCGTTCCGTATTCAAACAGGTTATACCAAGCTCCGTTGAAGAGACGTTCTGCATTTCCGGCTACTGCTACCTGATCGGAGCTTACCGCATCCGTCGGTTCCGTATCCAGAAAGCTACTGCTACAACTCGTCGCCAGAAACAGTCCGGCAACAGCAGTAAGTATAGATTGAATTTTTATCTTTTTCATATATCGTGTAATTTTAGAAAGATAGATTGATACCTCCGGAAATAGTTCGCATAGCCGGATAACGGTAATAAGTGATACCCGTGATTCCCTGTTCAGGGTCAAGTCCCTGATTCCGGTGAATAGTGAACAGGTTATCGCCCTGCACAAACACCTGAACACTGCTCAATGCCAGTTTGCTGATCCACTGTTTCGGCAGATCGTAAGATAGCGTCAGGTTTTTCAGTCTCATATATGAATTGTTCTGCAAGAAACGGGTGGAAGCTGAGTTCCAGTTATTGGAAGTAGTGCTCAAAGCAGGCACGTCTGTATAACGGTTTTCCGGTGTCCATCTCTTCAATATCTCCGTAGACCAGTCACGGCCTTCCAAACTTCCGTTGTGCAGAATCATAGTAATATCACGGTTGTAGATATATCCGCCGATGCTATAAGCAAAGATGGCGGACAGATCGAACCCTTTCCATGAAAGCGATGTATTGAAACCACCATAAACTTTCGGGAGGGAAGATTTATTGACGTAATAATAATTTGCCGAAGCATAGTCGCTTGTTGTGACACGTTTTCCGGTCAACTTATCATTGGCATCTTTCTCATCCATATACCACAGCGGATTACCGTTGTCAGGGTCTACTCCCGCCCATTCTTTCATATAGAAGTCATAGACTGACCGTCCTACCTGCAATTTATTTACGCCACTTTGCGGCATATCCTTCAGCGGAAGTTCCGTCACCTTATTCTTATAATGCGTCAGGTTCATTCCGAGTTTCCATACCCATCCATTCTGATTGATAATCGTTCCGTTCAGCACCATCTCGATACCCGTATTCTTCAATGCGCCTACATTCTCATCAATAGAACCATATCCTAAGGAAGGAGCGATCGGACGGGAATAAAGTAAGTCTTTGGAACGACGCGTAAAGAAGTCGAACGAACCGGAAAAACGGTTGTTAAACAGTGAGAAATCAACGCCGACGTTAAAGTTCAGGTTCGTCTCCCATTTCAGGTTCGGAGTAGCCATACGGTCGGAAACCAAGGCATTCTCTCCGAGATTGGAAACGATGGTATAAAGTCCCTTGCTTGCATAATAAGTACCCAGATTATCATTTCCCTGTGCACCGTAGCTCATCTTTAATGTCAGAGCAGAAAGCCAGTTGGCAGTGGAAGCCATAAAACTTTCACGGTCGATACGCCATGAAGTTCCTAAAGACCAGAAGTTACCCCAGCGAGTCTCCGGGGCAAAACGGGAAGAACCGTCACGACGAAAGGAAGCGGAGAAAAAGTATTTATTCTGATAGTCATAAAGCGCCTGGGTGAGATATCCCACCAAAGCATAATCGATACGATAACCGGAACCGCCTGTCAACTGTGAGCCGACTACCAGTTCGGGCATATCGGGCTGTGCCATCTTCGTACGTGAAGCAGTCAGTTCATCATAACGGTACGAATAGGCTTCCATTCCGGCAAGCACATTAAAGTGATGATCACCGATGGTTTTATCATATGACGCGATGTTGTTCCATGTCCATGAAAAAGTACGTGAGTTCAAGCGGCTGGAACCACCTCCGTTTTCCAGAGCCGGACCGATTTTCGGATTCGTATAATCCAGCGTATTATAGTTGATCAGGTCGAAGTTGAAACTTGTCTTGAATTTCAGCCCTTCGATGATCGTAGCTTCGAGATAAGTACGACCGGAAAATTCATCTTTCATCCGTTCCGATTTATCCAAAGGCAAGGTAGCCGGCAAGTTCCAGTTAGCCATAGAACCGGAAGGACGGTATGAGCCGAAATCGTAGATACGATCCCCATTATCATCCAGCTTGTAGCTGCCGTCCGTATTCATTTCATAAATAGGATAAAATCCGGGCATAGTACGTCCTGCCGTAATCACGTTGCTTGTTTTGGAATCCGAAGAAACCGGATAATTCTGCATGGAATGGGCAAAACTCAGGTTGATGCTTCCTTTCAGCCAGGAAGTCATTTCACTGGTCACGTTCGAACGAAGGTTGAAACGTTGGTAGCCGGATTCGAGTGCAATACCTTTATCGTTCAGGTAGCCGGCAGAAAAGAAGTATTGATTAGCCTTTCCACCACCGGAAACACTCAGATTCAGTTCGGTACGAAGCGCTTGCTGCTCCATCGCGTCACTCCAGTCGGAGTTCCATAACGGACGAGCACCTGCTGCCAGCTTTCCATCTGTCCCCACAGGTTGCGGATATTGTGTGCCGTAAGGATTCGGACCGCCTCCCATCAATTTTGTAACCAAGTCTTTAGAAGCCTGCGTAGCTGCGGTGGCAGGGGTATAATCGGAGCTCTTGGCATACTGGTTGCGAAGCGCTTCCCAGTAAAGTTCGAAATACTGATTGGTATTGACACGGTCATAATCGCGTACCGCACGACTGGAACCACCCAGTGTAGCTTTCACCTTGACAGTAGCTTTCGAGTCCTGCTGTCCCTGCTTTGTGGTAATGATAATCACACCGTTTGCACCACGTGAACCGTACAAAGCAGCAGATGCAGCATCTTTCAGTACAGTCATGGAAGCGATGTCGTCAGGATTGATTGAGTTGACGCTGCCATCAAAAGGTACGCCATCAACCACATACAACGGGGCACTGGAAGCATTGATCGAACCGATACCACGAATACGGATTTCGGCATCCGTACCGGGTTGACCGCTGGAGGCACTGGCTTGCACACCGGATACCGTACCTTCAAGTACACGAGATACGCTGGAAGTCTGTAACTTCTCGATCTCTCCCGCCTTCATAGTCGAGGCAGCTCCGGTAAAACTATATTTCTTGGCAGTAGCATAAGCTACAACCATCACTTCTTCCAGTTCTTTGCTCTCCGATTCCATTGTGACATTGATCACATTCCGGTTGTTCACCGCTTGTTCCACTGTCCGCAATCCTACAAAGCGGAACACGATAGTCCCATTGGCAGGGGCTTCAATTGAATAGTTTCCATCGATATCGGTAATGGTGCCGGAAGAGGCCCCTTTCACTTGTACGGAAACACCGGGTAAAGGCTCTCCTTCAGAAGTCACAGTACCCGTTACGCGTTTCTCTTGTTGTGCTTCTGCATACACTACATTGCCGGCAGAAAGCAATAGAAACGCCACTAATAAACGTAAATAGATTCTCATAATTTTGTGGCTTAGGATTTATTTGCTTGTTCTAACTAACAGAATACATATCTCATTTGTTTAGGAAACGAAACATTTTTTTAGACGATTATTAGTATAAATCAACGAAAGGTAGTACATTCGTGAAACGAACAGCATCAATCATAACAACGAAAAATCACAGGATGAAGCAAATTGTTCTATCTCTTTTTCTGTTTCTGTCACTCTCCTTACAGGCCCAGGCTGAAAGGAGAGATACCCTTATGAGCGATAGTCTGCAAACTGATTCTGTGATACCGGCCAAACCAAGCGCTTTTAAGAGAGCGATCAGGAAGTTCATGAATTTCAGAGACTTCGACACCCTTTACATCAGTCCCAACCGGTATAATTACGCATTGATGACTACCCATTTCAGCAACTTTGAATATTATTCCGTTACCAGCAATCTGCCCCAACCGCAGAAGCTGAGTTTCTCTCCCAATCCGCATAACAAGATAGGATTGTACTTCGGCTGGCGATGGATCTTCCTGGGATGGTCTGTAGACGTGGACGACATTTACCGGAAGACCAACCGAAGGAACAAGGGAACAGAGTTCGATTTAAGTCTATACAGTTCCAAGCTGGGAGTGGACATCTTCTACCGTCGCACAGGTAACAACTATAAGATTCATAAGATCAACGGTTTCCCGGAAGATGTCCCCGCCAATTACTCCGAAAAGTTCAATGGAATAAAAGTAGATATCAAGGGATTGAACCTATACTATATCTTCAACAACCGCAAATTCTCCTACCCTGCCGCTTTCAGCCAGTCAACCAATCAGCGCAGGAATGCAGGTTCGTTTATCGCAGGCTTTTCCATTTCAAAACATAATCTTGAGTTCGACTATGCAGAACTTCCGGCTTTCATACTGGAAGCGATGAATCCTGCCATGAAAGTCAACAATATAAAATACACCAATGCCAATATCAGTTTCGGTTATGCCTATAACTGGGTATTTGCCCGCAACTGTCTGGCATGCCTGTCTCTCACTCCCGCCATAGCCTACAAAGCCTCCGATGTAGATGCAGAAACCCATGAAGGGAAGACATGGTACGGCAATTTTAACCTGGATTTTCTGATCCGTGCGGGAGTTGTCTATAATAACGGAAAATATTTCGTCGGCACTTCATTTGTTGGAAAGAATTATAATTACCACCGGAACAATTTCTCACTGGACAACGGGTTCGGAACACTACAGGTATACGTCGGATTCAATTTCAATTTACGCAAGGAGTATAGAAGAAAAAATACAAGATAAAGGGTGTGTATAAACGATACAAGGTAAGGGTGTATATTTGCAGTATATTATTGTATCGCTTGCTTATCCAAAGAATCTTTGTACATTTGCCCCGTTCTTAACTTCAAAAAACAAGAACCTGATGAAGAAACAACGCCACATACAGACCACACGTTCCCTTCTTTCCCGCTTCCGCTACTGGGGCAGGAAGAACTATGCCGCCTTTGCGAGTATGGGACGTGAATTTCAGATCGGTCATCTGCATACCAATGTGGTAGATGTGGCTCTTCGCAAGCAGAATGCAAAAGTAACTATCCCTTATCATACATTTATGACACTTCAAGAAATCAAAGACCAAGTACTGGCAGGCTTCGACATATCGTCCGCCCAAGCCACTTGGCTGGCCAACATGGCCGACAGCGAGGCGCTTTATGCCGCCGCGCATGAGATTACCGTCACCTGTGCTTCGCACGAGTTCGATATGTGTTCCATCATCAACGCCAAGTCCGGCCGGTGTCCGGAGAACTGCAAATGGTGCGCACAATCCTCTCACTACAAGACTCAAGCCGAGATTTACGATCTCCTGCCCGCTGAAGAATGTCTCCGACAGGCAAAATACAACGAAAGTCAAGACGTCAACCGTTTCTCCCTTGTCACCAGCGGACGAAAACCTTCTCCCAAACAGATCAGTCAACTTTGCGATGCGGCCCGCTTTATGCGGAAACATTCGTCCATCCAACTTTGTGCATCCCTTGGATTACTCAACGAAGAAGAACTCCGCGCCTTGCACACAGCCGGAATCACCCGCTATCACTGCAACCTCGAAACAGCTCCTTCCTATTTCCCCACACTCTGCTCCACACATACACAAGAGCAGAAGCTGGCCACTCTCGACGCCGCCCGCCGGGTAGGGATGGATATCTGCTGCGGTGGCATCATCGGCATGGGAGAAACAATGGAACAACGTATTGAATTTGCTTTCACTTTGGCGGAATTGAATGTACAGTCCATCCCCATCAACCTGCTAAGTCCGATCCCCGGAACTCCACTGGAAAATGAAAAGGCATTGAGCGAAGAAGAAATCCTGCGAACCATCGCCCTGTTCCGCTTCATCAATCCTACCGCTTTCCTGCGTTTCGCAGGAGGACGTTCGCAGCTCACTCCCGAAGCCATGCGCAAAGCCTTGTTTGTCGGCATCAATTCCGCCATCGTGGGTGATTTGCTGACCACACTCGGTTCCAAGGTTTCCGACGACAAGAAGATGATTCTGGAAGAAGGTTACCACTTCGCCGACTCCCAGTTTGACCGCGAGCATTTGTGGCATCCTTATACTTCTACTACCGATCCATTGCCTGTCTACAAAGTAAAGCGGGCGGACGGAGCAACGATCACACTCGAAGACGGGCGGACACTCATCGAGGGAATGTCGTCCTGGTGGTGTGCTGTGCACGGATACAATCATCCGGTATTGAATCAGGCGGCAAAAGACCAGTTAGACAAGATGTCCCATGTCATGTTCGGAGGACTGACTCATGATCCGGCCATCGAGTTAGGCAAACTGCTGTTGCCCTTGGTACCCCCGTCCATGCAAAAGATATTTTATGCGGATTCCGGTTCGGTGGCGGTAGAAGTTGCCTTGAAGATGGCCGTGCAATATTGGTATGCAGCCGGAAAGCCCGACAAGAACAATTTCGTAACCATCCGTTCCGGTTATCACGGTGACACTTGGAATGCCATGTCCGTATGCGATCCCGTTACCGGGATGCACAGTCTTTTCGGTTCATCGCTTCCTGTCCGATATTTCGTTCCGGCTCCCTCTTCGCGATTTGACGGAGAATGGAATCCGGACGACATCATCCCCCTGCGGGAAACGATAGAGAAACACTCCAAAGAACTGGCGGCGCTCATCCTCGAACCCATTGTTCAGGGAGCAGGCGGTATGTGGTTTTATCACCCGCAGTATCTGCGTGAAGCGGAAAAACTCTGCAAAGAACACGATATCCTCCTGATCTTCGACGAAATAGCCACAGGATTCGGACGCACCGGCAAACTCTTTGCCTGGGAACACGCCGGAGTGGAACCGGACATCATGTGCATCGGAAAGGCACTGACCGGAGGATACATGACACTGTCTGCAGTATTGGCAAGCAATCAGATAGCAGATACTATCTCCAATCATGCCCCAAAGGCTTTTATGCACGGTCCTACCTTTATGGGGAATCCGCTCGCGTGTGCGGTGGCGTGTGCTTCTGTCCGGTTGCTACTCGACTCCGGCTGGGCAGAGAATGTGAAACGAATCGAAGCTCAGTTAAAAGAAGAACTGGCTCCCGCCCGCAAGTTTCCGCAAGTAGCGGATGTACGGATATTAGGAGCCATAGGAGTCATTCAGACAGAACGTTCGGTGAGCATGGCATACATGCAACGCCGCTTCGTAGAAGAAGGTATCTGGGTACGTCCGTTCGGAAAACTGGTCTACCTGATGCCCCCGTTCATCATCTCTCCGGAGCAATTAAGCAAACTGACTTCCGGAGTACTTAAAATAGTCAGAGAGATGTAACTTAACTATCTTCTCAAAAAATGAATAGATTATGATTTTAGACTCTATCAATCAAGAACTTCTGACTTTAAAA
>CANSEY010000047.1 GCA_947646015.1 uncultured Bacteroides sp.
CCTTTTTTTAGAACCGGAGTTAGTCTTCATCTTTGGCATCTTACTTGTTTTTAAAATTATTAAATATATAATGGTGACGCACTATACCTGCGCGCCACGCATTCATTCTTTTTTATTCTTCCTCGCCCGCTTCCGGCTTTTCAGCCTTCTGTCCCTGAGTTACCGGTTTGGGAGCCGCCGGCTTTTTAGGCATTTCCTTTTTCTTCGGAGAAAGCTGGATTGTCATACGCTTACCTTCAAGTACCGGCATCTGATCCACCTTTGCAAAATCTTCAAGATCGTTGGCAAAACGAAGCAATAACACTTCACCTTGTTCCTTGAAAAGGATGGAACGCCCCTTAAAGAATACATATGCCTTCACTTTATCCCCGTCTTCCAGGAATCCTCTGGCATGTTTCAGCTTAAAGTTGTAATCATGATCGTCAGTCTGCGGTCCGAAACGGATTTCCTTTACGTTCACTTTTACCTGCTTCGCTTTCTGCTCCTTCTGGCGTTTCTTTAATTGATAAAGAAATTTAGAGTAATCAATAATACGACAAACAGGAGGTTGAGCATTGGGGGAAATTTCAACTAGATCCAGCTCTTTCTCTTCAGCCATTTTCAAGGCCTGAAAGATAGGATATACTTTCGGTTCAATCTCGTCGCCCACGATGCGGACTTCTTTGGCACGAATCTGTTCATTGATTCTATATTGCCCTTTTAAAGTGTCATTCTTCATTAAAAACGTTTACTTCCTAGTTTGATTTTTTTATTGTTCTACTAAATATTTATCATGAAACGGCTGCAAAGTTACCATTTATTTATCATATTCTGAACTTCTTCGTTCAAAATTTTAGCAAATTCTTCATATTTCATGGTTCCTTTGTCGCCTTCCCCTTGTCTGCGAACAGAAACTTCACCATTTTCAGCTTCTTTTTCACCCACAATCAACATATAAGGAATGCGTTTCATTTCATTATCACGGATCTTGCGGCCGATCTTTTCATTACGATCATCCACAATAGCACGGATTTCATGCATTTTCAGATACATCTTCACTTGCTCTGCATACTCATTGAACTTTTCACTGATCGGCAGGATAGCTACCTGATCCGGAGTCAGCCACAACGGGAACTTACCGGCAGTGTGTTCGATCAATACAGCCACAAAACGTTCCATTGATCCGAATGGTGCACGGTGAATCATCACCGGACGGTGCTTCTGGTTGTCAGAGCCCATATATTCCAGTTCAAAACGTTCCGGCAAGTTATAGTCTACCTGAATGGTTCCCAACTGCCAACGGCGACCGATGGCATCTTTCACCATAAAGTCGAGCTTGGGACCATAGAAAGCAGCTTCACCGTACTCAATCTTAGCCGGCAGGCCTTTTTCCTCGCAAGCCTCGATAATCGCCTGTTCAGCTTTCTCCCAGTTGTCATCGCTACCGATGTATTTTTCACGGTTCACTTTATCACGGAGTGATATCTGAGCCTCGAAATTCTGGAAATTCATCGAACGGAACACGATAGAAATGATATCCATCACACGGAGGAACTCATCTTTCACCTGATCCGGACGACAGAAAATATGTGCGTCATCCTGAGTAAAGCTGCGTACACGAGTTAAACCGTGAAGCTCACCACTTTGTTCATAACGGCAAACCGTACCGAATTCTGCAATACGCAACGGAAGGTCCTTGTATGAACGCGGAAAATTCTTATATATCTCGCAGTGATGCGGACAGTTCATCGGTTTCAGGAAATACTCCTCTCCTTCTTCCGGAGTATGGATCGGCTGGAACGCATCCTTACCGTATTTTGCATAGTGACCGGAAGTCACATACAGCAACTTATTACCGATAGGCGGAGTAATTACTTCCTGATAGTCATAGCGGGTCTGGATACGACGCAAGAACTCTTGCAGACGCAAACGCAGTGCAGTACCTTTCGGCAACCACATCGGAAGTCCCTTACCTACTGTTTCAGAGAACATGAACAACTGCATTTCCTTACCGATCTTACGGTGGTCACGTTTCTTGGCTTCTTCCAGCAACACCAGATATTCATCCAGCATTTTCTTTTTCGGG
Organism: uncultured Bacteroides sp.; assembly: GCA_947646015.1. Lineage (GTDB taxonomy): Bacteria > Bacteroidota > Bacteroidia > Bacteroidales > Bacteroidaceae > Bacteroides. The sequence continues at coordinate 2,066 of CANSEY010000047.1, forward strand.
AATGTGATACCATAGATACGGGTCAGCATCTTACGGTCTTCGTGACCTCGCCAGTAAGCACCGGCAACAGTTGTCAGCTTGATGGCCTTGATCGGCGCAGTCGTCATCAAGTGAGGACCACGGCAAAGGTCAGTAAACGCACCCTGGGTGTAGGTAGTAATATGTCCGTCTTCCAGTTCTGAGATCAATTCACATTTATACGTTTCGCCACGGTCGCCAAACATTTTCAGAGCGTCCGTCTTCGAAATACTTTCTCTGACTACCGCTTCTTTCTTTGCCGACAATTCAAGCATCTTTGCTTCGATGACAGGCAGGTCACTTTCTTTAATCACAGCTTCTCCCGGATCCACATCATAGTAGAAACCGTTTTCGATAGCCGGTCCGATACCAAACTGGATACCCGGATAAAGTTCCTGCAAAGCTTCAGCCAGCAAGTGGGCGCTTGTGTGCCAAAATGCATGTTTGCCTTCTTCATCGTCCCATTTGTAAAGTACGAAATCAGCATCTTCATTAATAGGACGTCCTAAATCATAAGTCTCACCGTTCACGCCACATGCAAGTACATCCTGTGCCAAGCGCGAACTGATACTTTCTGCAATCTGTAAACCGTTCACTCCTTCGTTATACTCACGAACGGAGCCATCGGGAAATGTTATCTTTATCATAATATGATGATGTTATATTTTCATAATGAGAACGCAAAAGTAACGAAATCTTTTGAGTTTTCTATTTTTTATCAAAAAAATGTTATTCTGTCTGATCCGTGAAACGCTTGATCACGTTGTAAGCAGAAACAACTCCTAGTTCACCGGCCTTGCTCAAATCTGAGATTCCCGCCTTATTATTACCCAGGAAAATATGCGTAAGTCCCCGGTTGAAATAAGCGTCAGCAAAGTCCGGAGACAGCTGAATCGCCTTATCGTAATCGACAATCGCAGCCCTGTAATCTTTCAGCATAGCCGCCACATTGGCACGGTTATAATAAGCGTAAACGAAGTCCGGAGCCAGAGTTATCACCTTATCCAGGTCCTTTCTGACAACTTCATAATCCACCGCACTCACTTCCTTGACAGCAGCGCCACTCGGCATATCCGCTTCGGCAGCCTGTTCAGCCTTCTGATATTCCAGTTGTTTGCAACGAATCAGTGCACGCATGAAATAGGCCGGGAAGAAATCTCCGTCCAGCAATATCGCCTGAGTCAGGTCGGCAACCGCACTGGAGAAATCCTGTACCAGATAAAAGTCAATGGCACGGGCAAAACGCTTCGGAGCACTCTTGTCATCGTCCACAATAGCCGATGTATGCGCATCAATCAGGGCAAAATGGAATTTCACCTGTTCTTCCGTCAGCGGGGCCTCCATATTTGTAATACGGATACGCTTCGGAAGTACATTCGACAGATTCAGGTCTTCAATAAACTTATGGAAATTCACCGAACGCTTCACTTCGCTCGACTTTTCATAATAAGTCAAGGCAAACATCGGTTCCAGTTTTATGTTCACATTCTTATCCTGTACGCGTCCGCGATAATCACTTGTATAGCGTTGATCCGCTTCAGAATCATCGGCAATCACAATCTTGCGATAGTTGTTCATGTTCTTGTCAGACTTCTTACGAGTTTTTCCTTCCTCGCTTTCGTCGCCGTTCTCGCCGCTCTGGTTTTCTTTATCTTTATTCTGATTCTGGGCAACGTCTTTGTTCGTCCCTCCATTCTGCTTGTCAAGCTGAGCCTTCAACAGTTTGAAGTCATCCTGTTCGGCCCCCTTCTTGTCGCCGATCTTCTTGCGGGCTTCCGCACGATGATAATATCCTGCGAGGAAGTTCGGATACTGGTTGATAACTGTCGTATAGTCTTTGATAGCGCCCCGGTAATCTCCCGTCTGAGCACGAAGCAACGCACGGTTAAAGATAGCCATCATATTATCAGGTTCCATCTGAATCACAAAATCGAAGTCCTCGATAGCACGGTTGTCATCCCCGACACGGGCACGAAGCAAACCACGGTTATAATGCCCGATAAAGTTATTGGGATCAATATCCAAAGCCAGGTCATAATCGCTCATAGCACCCCTCAGATTATTCTGATGGAATCTGGCCAAAGCACGGTTTATATAATTACCCGCGTTCTTCGCGCTCAGATGAATCGCACGGTCCAGATCCGATTCCGCTTCTGCATAGTTGGACTGCTGCAAGCGGACAATAGCCCTTGCCGACCATGCGTCCGGATCATACTTATCCAGTTCGAGAGCCGTATTAAAGTCCTTCAGTGCCGCAACCGTATCCTTCTGCTGCAAAGAAACCTCTCCCCTCATCAGATAAGCACGTGTATAGCGCGGAGAAACTTTCAGCAAGCTCTCCAAATCCTCCTTGGCTGCGTCATAATCCTTTTTCTGAATATGAGACAAGGTCAGATTGTGCCACAAGGTGATGTTTTCCGGATCATAATGCAATGCTTTCTGATAATCCTCAATCGCCCCGTCGAATTTACTCTGACGAATCCGTGCCAGTCCACGAACCTGATATGCACCTACTACAAACGGATTCCGTTTGATAGCCTCGTCACAATCCGCTTCCGCTCCTTGATAATCCTCCAGGTTCACCTTTGCCAGCGCCCTGAAAAAATAAGGCTCATACAAATATGGCTTCGCATTAATTACCTGGTTGAAATACTGAATAGAAAGCACGTAGTCCTCAAAATACAGCGCATTGCGGGCAATAGTCATCACCCGCTCCGTATTAATCTGAGCACAAACCAGTGTGGGGAACAGCAATAAAACTGTTAGTATTCTTTTAATCATTGATATTTTATGCTTGTAAACGAAACAAAAATAATGCTTTTCGCTTACTTAACAGGGATATAAACGTTTTTTATCTTTATTTCACCTGTTTCATCTTATATGAACTACGCGCTTTTCCTTTCAGCATCGTATTTAATTTTCCTCTTATCATTTGTTTGCGCAACGGCGAAAGGTGGTCGATAAACATCTTTCCGTCCAGATGGTCGAACTCATGCTGCATCACCCTTGCCAGATAGCCTTCCACCACTTCATCATGCTCTACAAAGTTCTCGTCCATGTATTTCACACGGATCTTATCTCCTCTTTTCACAGACTCATGAATGCCGGGCAGACTCAGACAGCCTTCTTCCATACTGACTTCCTCCCCACCCACTTCGATGATATGAGGATTGATATAAGCTTTATTAAAATCCTTAAATTCCGGATAGTCTTCCGAAAGCGGGTCTAATGTAATCGTAACGACACGGATAGGCAAGCCGATCTGTGGAGCAGCCAGTCCCACGCCATCGGCGTGCACCATTGTTTCAAACATATTCGCGATCAGCTCTTTCAGGTTCGGATACTCCGGGGTTATGTCCTCTGCCACCTTTCTCAAAACAGGCTGGCCATATACATAAATTGGTAAAATCATACTTTATACTCTACTAAAAAATTAAATTATTCTCTGTCTTATTATTAAAAACGTTTACTCTCCAAATATGTTTGCAGAATAATAGTGGCACTTATCTCATCCACCAATGCTTTGTTTTGCCGGTCTTTCTTTTTCAGTCCGGCTTCCAGCATCGTACGGTGTGCGAGAACAGATGTGAAACGTTCGTCCACATATTCTACAGGAAGTTCCGGGAAACGTTTCTTCAATGAACGAACAAAGGGTTCGATGTTCTTCATATTTTCCGAAGCTTCATTATTCATCTGCTTGGGCAATCCTATAATAATCCGCTCTACCGGTTCTTTTGCCACATACTCACCGATAAAGTTCAGAAGTTCATGCGTGGGTACAGTTGTCAACCCGTTTGCAATCAGTTGCAACGTATCGCTCACAGCTATCCCTGTGCGCTTCCTTCCATAATCTATAGCTACTATTCTGCTCATATGGGGTACAAAAATACAAAAAAGACGCTTCCCGCGAAAGGAAACGTCTCTTTTATTCTATTATTTCAACTGTGGATTATTCTTCCACGATAGCAACACGGCTCAACTTAGCGTCATCGTAGAACATATTGCCTACACCACCCTTGTAATCAACCTTCAGTTGAGAAGCAGGTACACCGAATTCGTTCACCATCAGGTCACGTACAGCTTCAGCTCTCTTCTTACTTAACTTCATGTTGTACTCAGCAGAACCAGTACCCTTGTCAGCATATCCTGTAACAGTAAATGTCTTTTCCGGATTAGCTTTGATACCCTTAGCCATTGCTTCGATGTTCATGTACTCTCTCTTGCTGATGTTGCTCTTACCAATGTTGAATACAACAACCAGACGTGGAACGAATCCGCCTTCTTTCTTAACGATTACTTCCGGCTTCTTGTTGCGTGCTTCAACCAAGTCACGTTTCAGAGATTCGTTTTCACCCTTCAGAGAGTTCAGTCTGTTTCTCATGTCGTCCAACTGGCTTTCCGGTACCATCGGTACAGTAGGAACAGCGTTGAATCCGCGTTTTTTGAACTTGTAAGTTACACCTACAGTTACACCGGCCATACCTTCTTTAGAAGTTCCGCCGAATGCATCCTTCATCAAAAGGCCACGCAATTCAAGGTTGATATCCCAAGCATCCGATACACGGAAGCGGTTGATCAAACCGGCATTGATACCTAAGTTTTGTTGATGAGGTTCTGACCAAGAAAGAGCCACACCTGCACCTACGTAAGGAATGAATGAATAAAGACGATCCTCGTTGTAACCGCAGAACATGTTAGAAAGGTTGAAGAGAACATCACCATGGAAGTTAGCCATGTTCCATTTCTGCTTGTAGTAACCGTTAGAATACTTGCCACCTTTTGTATACAAGTCATTAGCACTAGGAGCAGCTCCCTTAGCTTGAAGACCGTTGTATGCGACACGCAATCCGATACCCGGAGTAAACCATTTACCTACGGCAATATCAAGTGCCGGAGCAATGCGTTTTCCGAAATCCGCTTTACCGTCGTTGTCGCCAAAGTACATTTGACCACCAACGCCACCACTAATGAACCAATTGGCCCCAAAACGATTAGTCTCTACAGTGTAGGCTTTACCTTCTGTTTTTCCTTTTTCCTGAGCAGACAGGCACACAGAAGCCCCTACCATTAAAATAAACAATAAACCCTTTTTCATCTCAATTTATTTTAGTAAATAATATAATGCAGTTTGTGTTACGCTATAACCACAACTCTACAGGCTCTAAATCTTAAACAAAGAGATATAAATCTCTACCCTTTTTCTTTAAATTTAGTGCAAATATAGATATTTATTGTAATACACACAAAAAAACTCGTAAAAAAACATTTCTTCGTGATATTTATATGGGATGATAAAAGTGTTGGATAGCCTACAAAGGGTATAGCCAACATTTTTGAAAGAAAAATAAAAGCAAAAAAATAACCAATGATAATCTATATCATTGGTTATCCCTTATTTTTTCCGCTACCTTAATTAATATACCAGTTTTACATTATCAATCCACAATGAATTTCCGGGTGAACCGACGTAAGCTCCGCCATGACTGGATGTGAACTGGAGATACAGATGAGTCGGCTCATCATTTTCATCCCCCCATGCCACTTCGTGGATAGGCACGCTTTCACCTTTGCTGTTGACTGTATAGTTCTCAGTCACCTGCAGACGCATCATGTGAGGTTTATATTCGGGACGGCTGGTAATGTCTCCATACATAATTTCATACGTGGCATTATTCTTCCAGTCGGTAGAGTGATAGTAATAAGTCACCAACGTTCCGATACGATTGGCATAAACATTTCCGTTGGCATCCTCCCAGCGTTTCTGCAAAAATAAAATAGCAGCCGGATAATCCTTGCCTGCTACATCTGTAATTTTACTGAAACCGGTAGCACGTATACGTTTTTCCCTATCGGACATCTTCACTTTATAGTCAAACTGAAGGGCAACCGGCTTCTTGGTAAACGGAATCCCCGTCTGAAGCATCTTCTGCGGGTTCTTGGTACCCTTGATCGGTTCGTGCACAGATCCCGTAAAGATAGAGCCGGCAGCCAATACAGTTATATTGACAAGCCCCAGTACCTTCACACTTTCCATACGCGTATCCAGGCGTGCACAGTAACCGTCTCCCCGTTTCTCCGGAAAAACCGACGTATTTGTCTTGGTAATACCTGCCACTTTCGCCATCACATTCGAAGTCGCCCACGGTGAGCCACCCATATTCTTATACACCTGATCTCCCTTAATCACAGTCGTCGGACCAATCTCATACACATTCTTCGTATTCCCTCCGATAATCCCCGACTCTTTTATCTGGCGGTCCACCCATTGGTCCATATCCCCGAAGGGGACCATCTCCACTTTATGCTGCGCCATCAAAGACAAGGAAGAAAAAAATGCAACGAAGCCTGTCAGAAACAGGCGATGAACCATTTTCTTAATCATCAATACTTATCCTTTCTTTTATAAATTATAGTTCCATTGTTTCAAAGCAAAATCCCAGTTTTCCTCTACCAATCGAATCGTCCGGTCATCATATTTATACTTATTCTTCTTATATCCCTTCTTGCCGCCGACATATTTTTCGATATCTCCTTGTGCTTCGGCGAAGCCGGGGATAGAAAGTGACTTATAAATATTCTCCGTCATTCCCATCGCATCCGCTTCAAAGTCTTCAAACTTCACTTCGATCAGATTGCCTTCCGGAATGAATTTCTTATCCGATTCATACTTATGATACAGCTTTGCATAAATAGAAAGGATATTCTCCTCCAATTGTTCATTGCTGACATCCTCCAGTTTCAGAGGCTGGATTGTATTTGTAAAGAAACTGCGTGTAGATTCAAATACCGTATACGGATTACGCATCAGGTAGATAAACTTGGCGTTCGGGAACATTTTCACCAGTTCTTTCACCCTGCCCGTATGAGGAGGGTTCTTGCTGAGGAATTGCGTACCCTTGGTGTTCCACAAAGAAATCTTGATCAATTTCGTGAATACCTCTTCAAACACTTTCAGTTCTTTGTCCGTGATATCATCAAACAGCAGATACTTGTCCGCATATTCCTGTTGATATTTCGGCAGGAACCAGAAATTATAATAGGTATACGGCATCATGTTCGACAATGCAAACTCTTCCTCCTGCGGAAGATCCACTGCCAGCTCCATATTATCCGTCGGACGCTTGTCCGGCATCAGCCAGCTCATATTCTTCTTGAAGAAAGGCTGTCCCCACATCATCAGATGCGGGAATACGGTCTGATAAGTTGTGTTATACCCAAAATGCTTGTCGCAGGAGAACACGTTATGTACAAAAGTAGTTCCACTCCGCCAATGTCCCAGAATGAATACCGGATCATGTTCCAGCGGCTGATTGGCCAACAACTTTTCGTAGCGTTTATCCTGCAATGCAGCCAACGGAGAAAGCAGGCGGCACACCGCTTTCGTCAACCGGTACTTGCCTTTATAAGCAGCATCAATATCACGGCCGGCAGTGATTGCCTTAAACGTTTTCCAGTCGGCACCTACCAACGTATTAATCGGAAGTTTATTAAATTCAAGTAATCCCATCGTTCTACATTTTATTTAATCACTTTTATGGAGAGTCCCTGGCGTTCCAGTTCCTTCACAGCTTTTTCTATGGCGGCGTGATGTTCCGGGGCAATGTCCAGTTTCGACAAATCCAGTACGGGGATGTCGTCCGTGGCAGCCATATCTTTCATTTCCACCCGGTCGATAATCATACCTACGGCAGAGGTATTATTCGTAATCGGATCGATCAGGATAAAAGAACCGCAAGATTTATTCTTTTTATAAGGATCGAAGAAAAGCTCCTTGGCAGTAGTCAGGACAACGCGGGCGATCTGATTGAGCTGCAATGGCAAATTGTCCTTTGTCAGTTGTCCATTGTCAATGGAAAGATGCTCCATCGTGTTGACATCCACTTTATATTTGATCGCGTCGATGCGGGTACGGCTCAAATTGGTAGTCTGCTTAATAAAGAACGATTTATTGATGTCCATCGGTTCTTCATCCATCCATACCATCATCGCTTCGAAGTTGCGGTCAACGATCGGCAAGTTGTCCGGATGCACCAGCATTTCACCACGGGATACGTCGATTTCGTCTTCCAGTGTCAGTGTAACCGACTGCGGCGGGAAAGCGTAATCCAGTTCACCGTCGTATGTCACAATACTCTTCACCTTGGAAGTCTTTCCTGAAGGCAATGCCATCACTGTATCTCCCTTGCGGACAATACCCGATGCCACTTTACCGCAGAAACCACGGAAGTCAAGGTTCGGGCGCAGCACATACTGCACAGGGAAACGGAAATCCGTGAAGTTATGATCATTATCGATATGAACCGTTTCGAGGAAGTCCAGCAAAGAGATTCCTTTATACCATGGTGTGCGTTCGGACTTATCCACAACGTTGTCACCGTCCAAGGCAGAAAGAGGAATACAGTTCACATCCGGAATTCCCAGCGGTTCTACGAATTTCTTGTATTCCGATACAATCTCGTCGAACCGTTCCTCGGAGAAGTCCACCAGGTCCATCTTATTGACCGCCAGCACTACGTGCTTGATGCCCAGCAGAGATACCAGGAAAGTATGACGACGGGTCTGGGTAATCACACCCGTACGGGCGTCTACCAAGATAATTGCCAGATTGGCCGTAGAGCCACCGGTAATCATATTACGTGTATACTGTTCGTGTCCCGGAGTATCCGCAATGATAAACTTACGGCCGTTGGTAGAGAAGTAGCGGTAAGCCACGTCAATCGTAATTCCCTGCTCACGCTCCGCTTTCAAGCCATCGAGCAACAAAGCATAGTCTATATGTTCGCCTGCATTACCTACACGCTTACTGTCACGTTCCAATGCATCCAGCTGATCTTCGTACAGTTTCTTACTGTCAAACAACAGACGTCCGATCAAAGTCGATTTTCCGTCATCCACCGAACCGGCAGTCAACAGTCTCAGCAAGTCTTTCTGTTCGTCTTTATCCAGAAAGGCCTTTATATCCAGCTTATTATCCATTTCCAACTTTTAGTTTTTTAATCATTCATTTTTAATTGCTTAAAAATACCCTTCACGTTTCTTCTGCTCCATGCTGCCTTCCTGGTCAAAGTCGATCACACGGGTAGTACGTTCGCTCTTGGTAGTCGTCATCATCTCTTCCACGATCTCTTCGATGGTAGCCGCACCGCTCTCTACTGCACCCGTCAACGGCCAGCAGCCCAGAGTACGGAAACGCACCATCTTCATTTCGATCTGATCACGATATTTTTCCGGCAGACGGTCGTCATCCGCCATGATGATATTACCATCCAGATTGATCACAGGACGTTCCTTGGCATAATACAGCGGAACGATCGGAATATTCTCCAGACGGATATACTGCCAGATATCCAGCTCCGTCCAGTTGCTGATCGGGAACACACGGATACTCTCACCTTTGTGTACACGGGCGTTGTAGATATCCCACAATTCAGGACGCTGGTTCTTCGGGTCCCACTGGTGGAATTTATCACGGAAAGAGAAGATACGCTCCTTGGCACGTGACTTTTCTTCATCCCGGCGCGCGCCGCCGAATGCAGCGTCAAATTTATATTTATCCAGCGCATGCAGCAATGCCTGAGTCTTCATCAGGTCCGTATGTACCTTGCTTCCATGCGTGAAAGGTCCTACCCCTGCATGAAACGCTTCCATATTACTTTCCACAATCAGGTTCCAGCCATGTTTCTTGGCATATTCGTCGCGGAACTGGATCATTTCCTTAAACTTCCACTTCGAATCGATATGCATCAACGGGAAGGGAACTTTTCCCGGATAAAACGCTTTTTCAGCCAAGCGCACCATCACCGAAGAATCTTTTCCGATGCTGTACAGCATCACCGGATTCTCAAATTCCGCCGCCACCTCGCGGATGATATGAATTGACTCGGCTTCGAGTTCTTTCAAATGGCTCAGTTTATATTCTTCCATCTTTTTTGAAATTTCTTCATTTATTTCTTTTCTATTTTCGGCAACACCATCTCCAGCAGGCGGTTGACCGATTCTTCCAAACTCAGCTTCGAAGTATCCAATGCCAGGGCCGGATGTTCGGGCACCTCAAACGGTGCGGAAATTCCGGTGAAATTCTGAATTTCTCCCTTGCGCGCTTTGGCGTACAGTCCTTTCACATCCCGCTTTTCACACTCTTCCAGCGGGGTGCTTACGAAAACTTCCAGGAAATCATCTTTTCCGATAATATTCGCTGCCATTTCACGGATATCATTATTGGGACTGATAAATGCCGCAATCGTAATGATGCCGCTGTCCAGAAACAACTTGGATACTTCGGCGATACGACGGATATTCTCTACACGGTCAGTTTCGGAGAAGCCCAGATTATTGTTGATACCGCTGCGGATATTGTCTCCATCCAGAATACGGCAAAGCAGTCCGCGCTTATGGAGTTCACGTTCCAATGCAATCGCAATCGTACTTTTACCTGATCCGCTCAGACCTGTAAACCAGATCATCACGCTATGCTGTCCCAGAAGTTCTTCTTTGTCCTCCCGCGTCATCATGCGGTCAAAAATCGGATATATATGATTTTTTTCTTCCATTTATAGAATATGTTTATTAAAAGTTCCAGATCAACGGGATCAGGATCACAGAGATTAAGAAAGTGATGATATTGAGCGGCAGACCGATACGGACAAAATCCGTAAACTTATAGTTGCCGATACCTTGCACAATCAAATTAGTCTGATAACCGATCGGTGTGGAAAAGCTGGCAGACGCAGCCATACAGATCACGACAAAGAAAGGTGTCGGACTTACGCCCAACTGCGCCGAGATGGACAGTGCCAACGGAAATGCCAGAGCCGCAGCCGCATTGTTCGTGATCAGTTCCGTAAACAAATTCGTGATGACAAACAATATAGCAAGTAATACATGCGGTCCGTAATCGTCACTCAAACCGATGATAAATCCTGCCACACAATCGGCCACACCGGAGTTCACCATAGCCTTGCTGATGGCAAACGCGCAGGCAATCGTAATCAGAATATCCCACGAAATATATTTGGTATACTTACGGGCGGGGAAAATATTGGTCCACGCCATGATAATAGTAGTAATGCAGACAAAGAAAAACATATCCAGCTTGATATCGGGAAACATCTCTTTGGTTGCCGGCAGTTCGCCCACCGTAGCACCGACAATCATCAGTACCAGCAAGATTAGCGCCAACCAGCGCTTCTTCTTTCCCGAAGTATCCGGATCATTGCCGTTGGTAAGCAGCACGAATACCGAAGATTCTCCCCAAGTCGGGATAAACGTATCATCCGCCATCACCACAAGCGTATCACCCTCACGAAGCACTACATCCTCCAGATGATCGACATAGCGCTGACCGTTACGTGTTTTGATCTCTTTCACTTCCGCACCATAGTGACGCTGGAAATTGAAATCACTCAGTTTCTTGTTGATACCGGGGAAACGGGCTCCCAATACAGCTTCTACACGATGCAGCTTCTCTCCTTCCTCCACTTCTTCATCGGGTACAGCCGTATCCGGACGTGCATCGGGCAAGAGCCGTTTGGAGAAAATGAAAAGATATATGATACCGGCAATGGCAATAAAGATGCCGACCTTTCCCAGTTCGAACATGGTGAAGCCTTCATAGCCGGCTTCCAGAATCATACCATGCACTACCAGATTGGTAGAAGTGCCGATCAGCGTACAGATACCGCCGAGGATAGTCACATAAGAAAGGGGAATCAGGAACTTGGTGGCTGGAAGTTTTACCGATTTCGCCCAATGCTTGATGATCGGGGCAAAGATGACTACCACCGGAGTATTATTCAGAAAGGCAGAAATGAATGCAACAGACGGCAGGATACGCAGCTGCGCTTTAAACACCGTCGTCTTTCCCTGCGGAAGCAGTTTCTTGATCACTTGCCCTAATGTACCCGACTGACGGATACCTTCACTAACCAGGAATAACAAGGCGACGGTAATCATTCCTTTATTACTGAAACCTTCGAGCATTTCCTTCGGAGTCAGAATGCCGACGCACAGAAATAAAACCACTACCGAAAAGAGCACCATGCCCGGCCGCATCTTATCCGCGATCAGGGCAGCCATCATTCCTAATAAGGATAATAGTACAAATACAATTTCAAATGTCATATAAACATTAATTAGCGTTCTCTTTTTGCTTCAACGATAAACCACGGATTCAGCAGATCCTCTTTGTTATATCGCAAAGGTTCCTCCTTCCCTGCCTGATATACTTCCATCCCTGCGGCACGGGCTATCGCATGTCCGGCAGCCGTATCCCATTCCATCGTCGGAGCAAAACGCGGATAGACATCCGCCTTTCCTTCGGCAACCAGACAGATTTTAATGGAACTTCCGCTTGATATCAGTTCCACATTGCCGTGTTTCTTTTTTAAGTCTGCAATATATGTTTCAGTTTCAGGCGTCAGGTGTGAACGGGAAGCGACAGCAATAAAATGGTCGCGCGCATCCGCCAATGGCATCCGTTCCGATTTCTCAATCATCTGCTGTAAGGTCACTCCCTCGTCTTCCAGACCGACAATGCCGGAACACTTATAGGCACCTGTCCCCTCCACTGCAAAATAAAGTTCTTTTTTTACAGGCACGTAAATAACACCCATTACAGGTACAGCGTTCTGCACCAAAGCTATATTTACCGTAAATTCTCCGTTACGCTTGATGAACTCCTTCGTTCCGTCCAGCGGGTCTACAATCCATAAAGTATCCCAGCCTCGCCGCACTGCATAGTCCATATGCTTTCCTTCTTCACTAAGAACCGGAAAAGGAGTTTCATTCAAAATGGCCACAATCGCCTCGTGGGCTTTCCTGTCTGCTATCGTTAAGGGAGAGTTATCCGCCTTCCTCTCTATTTCAAAATCCGACTTCGGATCTTCATAGATAGAAAGGATTTTTTCACCTGCTTTCAACGCTGCATCGATAGCAGCCATTACATATTTCTGTTTCATAATGACAAAAGTAAAAACTTTATTTACGAAAAAAGTTTCCCACCTGCTATTTATAACTTCTTTTAGTAGAATGATAAAAATTTCTAAAAAACGAATTTACAATGTGTAACAAAAAAGCAGTAACTTCCCAGTTACCGCCTTCTTATTTCGGGAAAACAGGTTATCCATCCCGATATATATTACCAAAAAGAAATCAATAAATACGATACAGCAACCAAGCTCCCTGGAAGTCTGTACGACTCGGGTATTTAGCCTTGAATGCGTCACGTGCATCGACAGCAGCCGCTTTGTCAGCGAATGAGCTTACAATCACACGGTACATTGCTTTTTCCGCATTGAATGCGATTGTTGCGTTGTAACCTTGTCCGTCCAACCAGTCTTTCAAGCCTTCAGCATTCGCTTTCACACCGAAGCTGCCTACTACTACGCTGTAATCCTTCAATCCGTCGGTACCGGAAACGACTGTCACCTTTTCCTGACGAACGCCGGTTGTATCTGTAGCCTTAGGTGTTGTCACAGGAGCTGCAACTACCGGAGTCACTTCTACCGGAGCTTCCACCTGCGGTTCTGCCAATTCTTGCTGTTTTGCTTTTTCGTAAGCTTTTTTATAGGCGCTTTCACTGGATTTACAAGATGCAAACGCAAGCACCATGCATACTCCCATTCCTAATACGACCAATTTTTTCATATCCAATATTCTGTATTTAATTAATAATTCAATAATCTTGTTCGTTCACATTTAGTTTTCGGGCAACAAAATAATAGAAATTTTATCATCCGGCAAAGAAAATGAGCGAAAAAACGTCTATTCTGCCTTCTTCTTATAAGAAATAGTGCCCGTTGCCTGATAAGTCGGCATCAAAAGCACCTCTGCAATCTGAATATGCGCAGGAGCCGAGGCAGCATAATATACCGTTTCGGCAATATCGTCTCCGGTCAGCGGGCGGATTCCCTTGTAAAAATTGTCAGCCGCCTGCTTGTCACCACGGTAACGGACCACTGTAAAGTTTGTTTCCACCATGCCCGGTTTGATATTCGTCACCCGCAGCGGCGTATCCACCAAGTCTATCCGAAGTCCGTCCGAAAGTGCCTTCACAGCAGCTTTGGTGGCGCAGTAAACACTGCCTCCGGGATAGGCGGCATCTCCAGCAATAGAACCTATATTAATAATGTGTCCGCATCCCCGTTCCACCATGCCCGGAACTACCAGACGTGTCATGGCGAGCAAACCTCTTATATTCGTATCGATCATGATATCCCACTCGTCCAGACTACCTTCGAACTCTTTGTCCACTCCGATCACCAGTCCGGCATTGTTAATCAATACATCAATCGATTTCCATTCTTCCGGCAACGCTTCCAGTGCGGCGGCAGCCTGTTTCCGGTCGCGAACATCAAAAGGCAACACACAGACCTGTATTCCATACTCTTTTTCCAGTTCAGCCTTCAGTTCTTCCAGCTTCGACACTGTACGGGCATTCAAAATCAGGTTCCATCCTTCCTTAGCAAATTTACGGGCGCATCCTTCGCCGATTCCGCTGCTCGCTCCGGTTATAAAAACAATCTTCGCTTTCATTATGTTTTGAATTACAATATTGAATGACAAAAGTACGCCTTAAGTCTCATTTGTTAGTCCAAAAGTCTAGTTAAATAAGATTAAACCATAAAAGAAATCAAGAATGATAAAAAGGAAGTACTTTTTTTCTGTTTTTGCGAACAACCTTTGGAGAAAAATGTTATATTTGTTGTATCATAATCATTTTAAACAGTATAAATTATGAAAGGATTAAATGTATTAGCAGCTTTTCTGGGTGGTGCAGCCGTAGGTGCAGCCCTTGGTATTTTGTTTGCTCCTGAAAAGGGAGAAGATACCCGTAATAAGATCGCAGAAATTCTTCGTAAAAAAGGAATCAAGCTGAACCGCAACGAAATGGAAAATCTCGTTGACGAAATCGCAGCTGAAATTAAAGGAGAAATAGGAGAATAAGTAAGTAAAGGACTAAAACAGAGCGACCATGTTTACAGACGATAAAAGTATTGAGAACTTTCAACAGTTGTTTTTTGAGTTCAAAAAGTATCTGGAACTTCAAAAAGAATACACCAAGTTAGAGTTGACGGAGAAGCTGACCATACTTCTTTCAACGTTAATCATGATTGTAGTACTTATCATCCTTGGCATGGTGGCCCTGTTTTATCTGTTATTTGCCTTGGCTTATGTATTGGAACCTCTGGTAGGCGGACTTATGGCAAGCTTCGCTATCATTGCCGGCATCAATATACTGATCATGGCTTTAGTCATTATTTTCCGCAAACAGCTTATCATCTCCCCGATGGTAAACTTCCTCGCTAACTTGTTTTTAACCGATTCAAAATAAATGAAATTATGAGTGCGCAAACACCTGCCAAAATTACATTAGAAGAGATCACCCAACGCAAAAAGAAGCTCTTGAATGAAATTCAGGCTCAAAAACGAGCTATGACGGCCACCACCCGCGAAATATTCTCGCCTCTTGCACCCGCCGCCAACAAAGCGGATTCGCTCATGCGTTCGTTCAATACCGGCATGGCCATCTTTGACGGAGTAGTTTTGGGTATCAAGATCATGAAAAAAATGCGGACGTACTTTAGAAGACTAAGATAGCAATCCGGGTATGACAAGAAGGATCAGACCCCTACCCCGTCCCATCTCATCACTACCACCCATTCTGCCGGCTGTCCGTTTCCGTAAAGCCGATGTGGAATCGTACCGATCACCAAATCACAATGGGTTGCAAATACATTCTTCAACTCCTTCAGCAGTGCATTCAACAGAATTTCCAGATGTATCTCATCCATGATACAGCTGATGACACGCACGTACTGATAAACGTGTAAATCCTTCCCCTGCCGCATGGCACTCACATCCCTTCTGGAGATATGCAACTCATCTTCCAGAAAAGAATACGAAATCGATTTGTCGATATTCATCAGGTTCACTACCATACTTCCCAAAAATTCATAAGGTCCATGATTTTCTTTTGTCATGTTTACTCTTTGTTTAAAATTTAATAAAAAATAGATATATATTTGGTTATTCAATCTGTTTCAACCTATGAAACAAGTTCTAACTCCCCCTCCTTTACCTTTGCACCCGCTACCCCGATAGTGGGATAGAGAATCATAAAACATCAAAATCAAATGCAAGTACTCGAAGAAATTAAAGTTTCCGTTTACGAAAATGTGTATTCCAAAAAGCCTAAAATCATGTCTTTCCTCGAAGTCATCTTTATGTGTATTCATCCGGTTTATGCTTCCATCATCCAATCCATCCGGCGGTACCATCAGGAAGGCGACCATGAAGCCGCCCAAAAACTAAAAAGTCAGCTCCCCTGCTTCACTCCTGCCGGCACCTTCGACGGAGCGCATGCCATCCGAAATTTCCGGTTGCCCAGTCACATTATCGGACTCGACTACGACCACGTTCCCAATCGGCTGGAGATCATCCGTCTTTGCGCTGCCGACCCTCATACCGTAGCTGCTCTGGAAAGCCCTACGGACGGCGTGAAAATCTTCGCCTATGTGGAAGGCATTGAAGGCCGTCACCGGGAAGGGCAGCTACTGGTCAGCCGTTACTACGACCAGCTGATCGGCCTCACCAGCGATCCCGCCTGTAAAGATGAAAGCCGCCTGTGTTATTTCACCTATTCACCGGACGGATACGTAGCCAGTCTCTATCAGTCATTCGTTCTGGAAGCAGCTGTGGAAACACAACCGTTCCAGCCGACAGCAGAAAACCTCCCCTCTCCTCCACTACCTGCAAAAGCAAACGAAACCTCCGAGAACTTCTCGGAAGAGGAAGTCAACTTGTTCCTTTCGTCCTACATTTTCTTAAATCCATTGACCGCCGGGCAACGACACACCAATCTGTTTAAACTCGCCTGCGAAGCTTGCCGGAGAAGATATTCGCAAGAAAGCATATTACGCGGGATTACGGTTTATTTTGAGCACTCCGACTTTCCCGCACAGGAAATCAGGAGCATCCTACAATCTGGTTACCAAAAAGTTACCTCTACTCCATCCGTCTCCGCCTCTCCGCTTTGCTCTTCTCCTCATAAGGACAAAATGACAAAAGCGACATATAGCCCATCCGAAAACGTCTATGAAGCAGATGAAGCGTATTGGCAAGGCGAAGAATTCAGAAAAGAAACGCCCTGTTTTCCCAAAAGCGTGTACAAATATCTGCCCGATCTGCTGAACGAATGTATCCTCGAAGAGGAAGGTGATCGTGAACAGGATCTTTCCTTTCTCTCCAACCTCACCGCATTGAGTTCCGTACTGCCCGCCACATTCGGCATCTATAATCACAAAAAGTATTCTCCCCATTTCTACAGTTTCGGCATTGCCCCCGCCGGGAGCAACAAGAGCATTGCGCAAACAGGACGTTATCTGCTGGAAGAGGTCCACGACTGGATACTTTCCAATAGCGAACTTCAGCAGAAAACTTATAACCATAAGTACACCCAATGGAAACTGGACTGTACTTATAAGAAAAAGGCACATGAAGAGTGTCCCGAAGAGCCGGAAAAACCGGCTTACAAAATGCTTTTTCTCCCTGCCACTACCAGCTACAGCCGTATGCAGATCCAAATGCGGGACAACGGTCCGCAAGGAAGCATCATATTCGATACCGAGGCGCAGACGCTAGCTACAGCCAATCATCTGGATTGCGGTAACTTTGACGATATGCTCCGCAAGGCATTCGAGCATGAGAATATCGATTCCGCTTTCAAGATCAATGGTTTAGCCCCCATTTATATCCGTTTTCCCATGCTTGCCATGTTCCTCACCGGCACCCCGAGTCAGATGGCTTCACTGATAGAGACTTCGGAAAAAGGACTTCCGAGCCGTATCATGCTCTACACTTTCCGCAGCATTCCGAAGTGGAAGCCCATGGGAGATGACAGTATCTCGCTCGAAGAGTCTTTCAAGCCGCTGGCCCACCGCGTCTTCGAGCTTTATCATTTCTGCAAGAATCATCCTGTATTGTTTCACTTCAGCCGTTCTCAATGGGATTATCTGAATCATACGTTTTCTAAGCTGCTTGCCGAAGTGGTTCTGGAAGGTAACGATGACCTTCAGGCCGTTGTCAAGCGGTATGCCTGTCTTGTGATGCGCATCAGCATGATCCAGGCACGCATCCGCCAGTTCGAGGCGAATGATGGCGCACCGGATATCTATTGTGAGGATGTAGATTTCGATCGTTCTCTCCAGATCGTTCTCTGCTGTTATGAGCATAGCAGGCTATTATTGTCTTCCATGCCGTCTTCTCAGCTCCATCCGTTGAAAGATCCGAACAGTACACGGAAGTTCATCAGCGAGTTGCCGGAAACATTCACTACCGAAGATGCAATGCAGATCGGCGTAAAATACGATTTCAGCCGCCGCAAGATCAGCAGGCTGATAAAATCGTTCATTGGCGTCAAAATCAATAAGATATCTCACGGGAAGTATCAGAAGATCTCATGAAATAGTCCTATCTGTCATTTTTGACCTTTTGTCCTTTTGAAGACTCTCTGAAAACATTGGGAAGTTTGAAAAAACCTTCTCAATGATCGGATGCAAACATTGGGAAGATTCAGTACAATCTTCTCAATGTTTTTTCCTTTTATCAGTGCGTCTGTGTGCGTCACTGCACATCACGGGCACTTGCCCATGTAGTATCTTTGTTGTGTAATCGGTTACAGGTAATAAGTATTAAGTAATAAGTATTAAGTATTAAAAATTATGGCACAGAATTATGTTGTTATGGCTCGCAAGAACCTGTTGAAACCTAGTGAAGCTCCCAAGTATTATGCAGTGGCACGTAGCGGACGGAAAGTGACCGTCAAAGAGGTCTGCAAACGTATCACCGAACGTTCGTCTTATTCAAAAGGCGAGTTGGAAGGTTGTATCGGAGAGTTTCTGCTCGAAATCGTCAATGTACTGGATGAAGGGAATATCGTTCAGATGGGCGATCTGGGGAATTTCCGCATGAGTCTTAAGACGGCAACGGCTACCGCAACGGAAAAGGAATTCAAGGCATCGTGTATCGAGAAAGGTAAAGTGCTTTTCTATCCGGGAAGTGATCTCCGCAAGTTGTGTAAAACGCTGGACTTTGCACTGTATAAAAGTGACGGTAAGCCCGATTCGGGAGACGAACCGTTGCCGGACGATGGTAAGGGCGATCAGCCCGGCGGTGGTTCAGGTGACGATGGCGATGAAGCTCCGGACCCGACTGTTTAATCAATCATTATTTACTATTAAAGATTAAAATTGTATGAAAAAGCAAGTTTGGAAGAATATTCTTCAGTTCATTGTGACAATTGCAACGTCTATCATTTCTGCTATCGGGGTAACGTCCTGTACGGCTCATCTGTAATACATCCGCATGGAAAGTTCTAAAGATGAGTATCTCCCGAGAGAGATTAAGTTGTTGGTGATTCATTGCAGCGCTACGCGCTGCAATGTTTCCTTCCCTGTAGAACGGCTTCGAGAATGTCATTTGCAACGGGGGTTCCGTGATATTGGCTATCATTTTTATATCACCCAGGACGGGGTTCTTCATCATTGTCGTCCCGTCTCCGAAATCGGTGCCCATGTGCGTGGATTTAACAGGCATAGTATCGGGATTTGTTATGAAGGCGGGCTGGATGAAAATGGCAGACCGACGGATACAAGAACCACGGCACAACGCTTTGCTCTGCTCGATCTGTTGACGATTCTCAAGCATCAGTATCCGGAGGCGCAGATAGCGGGACATTATCAGCTGAGTGCTACGATCCACAAGGCATGTCCTTGCTACGATCCGAGAAAGGAATATTCAGAATTATAAAAAAAACTACGGGAGATGGCGAAAGTGCTGCCTCCCGTAGTTTTTGTTGAATGAATAAAAAGGATTTTGGGTTATAAATCTCCCGGCTTGCCCAAATAATAGGTGATTAACCTTACTTCCCGCACAGAAAAAGCCTTCGTTTTCGGATGAAAATCCGTAGAAAGTATTTCATCCATTAATGGTTGACACCTACGCATCCAACGACGAAGTTTATTTACTGAAGCGCGAACAGTTATATCAGGAAAATACATTTGGGCTAAGTCTTGTTTATTGTAGCATTTCACTACAAAATC
>CANSEY010000048.1 GCA_947646015.1 uncultured Bacteroides sp.
GAAAGGATGTTTCCATGTACCAAGAGGATTGTACCAATGCTGGAAAGTACTGGAAAATTTATAAACCCTTATTTAAATAGAACGATATGGACGGACGACGTAATTTTCTAAAAACCGCATTTGCCACATGTTCATTGCTAGCAGGCAGCAAACTTCTGACGGCATGCACTCCCATCAAAAGGGCAGCATCTGAAGAAGAAGAAACATTTGAGACATTTGCCACTCCCAATGCCTTGAAAGGGATGCCTATCAAAGCTACCTTTCTGGACGAAATCAGTTGGGATATTCCGCACCAGAATTGGGGTACAAAAGAATGGGATAAGGATTTTAAAGCTATGAAAAAGATGGGAATCAATACCGTAGTGTTGATTCGTGCTGGTCTTGGTAAATGGATTGCTTCTCCTTTTCAATGCCTGTTGGGAAAAGAAGATGTGTATTATCCGCCTGTAGACTTGGTCGAGATGTTTCTGACACTGGCCGATAAATACGACATGGCTTTCTATTTTGGTATGTACGATTCCGGGAAGTACTGGCAGGAAGGATTATTTCAGAAAGAAATAGATTTGAACATGGCTCTGATTGATGAAGTATGGAAGAAATATGGTCATCATAAATCTTTTCAGGGATGGTATTTATCTCAGGAAATCAGCCGCCGGACGAAAAACATGTCTAAGATTTATGCGGAAGTCGGAAAGCACGCCAAGAGTGTCTCTGGCAATCTGACGACTTTAGTTTCTCCATACATACATGGAGTAAAGACAGACCAGGTAATGGCGGGTGACAAAGCCTTGTCAGTGAAAGAACACGAAGAAGAATGGGACGAAATATTGGATAATGTAAAGGGAGCAGTCGATATCATGGCATTTCAGGATGGTCAGGTAGACTATCATGAATTATATGATTATCTGGTTATTAACAAAAAACTGGCTGATAAATACAATATGAAATGCTGGACCAATATCGAATCTTTTGACCGGGACATGCCTATTCGTTTCCTACCCATTAAATGGGAAAAGCTATTGTTGAAACTGGACGCTGCGCGAAGAGCGGGAATGGAAAATGCAATCACGTTTGAGTTTTCTCATTTCATGAGCCCTAATTCGGCTTATCTGCAAGCCGGACACTTATACGAACGATATTGTGAACACTTTATTCTATAAACCTATCTAATATTGTAATGCAATGAAAAAAAGAATCAAATGGAATCCGAGGTTTATTACCTCATTATTTATTGCGTTCATGTGCACACTCAACTGTATGGCACAAAACGTAATAAAGGGATCAGTCAATGATGGTAGTGGCGAACCATTACCTGGAGTATCTGTAGCTGTAAAAGGTACAACCAGCGGTACTATCACAGACTTGGATGGAAAGTTCAGTATCAATGCCCGAAATAATGATGTATTGATATTCTCTTATGTTGGCATGAATACACAGGACATCAAGGTAAACAACCAGCGTTTCATCTCAGTAACTATGAAAGACGACGTTGCTTCACTGGATGAAGTAGTTGTTGTGGGATACGGTACTCAAAAACGTGGAAGCATCACTGCAGCAATTTCTACCGTATCGGACAAAGAATTGCTGAAAGCTCCGACGATGAGTATCAGTAACGTAGTTGGCGCACGTATTGCCGGAGTGGCAGCCGTTCAGTCCAGTGGTCAGCCGGGGTCTGACAATGCAACATTGACCATGCGCGGACAAACGGGTATAGTATACGTAATCGATGGAATCCGCCGTACATCAGCCGACTTCAACGGACTGGACCCTAACGAAATAGAATCGGTATCTATTCTGAAAGACGCTTCGGCTGTAGCCGTTTACGGTTTGGATGCCAATGGTGTTTTCATCGT
Organism: uncultured Bacteroides sp.; assembly: GCA_947646015.1. GTDB lineage: Bacteria > Bacteroidota > Bacteroidia > Bacteroidales > Bacteroidaceae > Bacteroides. Next base: position 1,854 of record CANSEY010000048.1, read on the forward strand.
TACCACGAAACAGGGTAAGGCAGAAAAAATGTCTATCACTTATACAGGTTCTGTCGGTTTCAGCCAGAATGCGGAACAACAGGAATGGCTGGATGGACCCGGTTATGCTTATTGGTATAATAAAGCACGCGAACTGCAAGGAGACTCTCAGGTATTTACAGCAGAGATGGTGCAGAAGATGAGAGACGGAGTTGATGGTTGGGGAAACACAAACTGGTATGATAAGGTATATGGTACCGGCACCCGTACACACCATAACATTTCAGCAACCGGAGGTAGTGACAGAGTGCGATTCTTTGCATCTATCGGTTATCTGAATGAAGATGGTAACATAGACAACTATGGTTACAACCGTTTGAATCTTCGTTCCAATATTGATGCAAAGTTAACCAAGAGCCTCACTTTCACCTTAGGAGTATCCGGTCGTATTGAGAAAAGAGATTCGCCGCGCTATTCTGCCGATCCGAATGCCTGGCATAATGTTCCGCAACAAATCATTCGTGCCCTGCCTTATGTGCCTGACACTTATGAATATGAAGGAAAAACATATAATGTATCCACTCCGACGGCTTCCTCTCCGGTGGCTCCGGTGGCATCTATCAATGAATCCGGATACAGCAAATCCAACTATTCCTATATTCAGTCCAATTTCAGTCTGAAATATGACGCACCTTGGCTGAAAGGATTAAGTTTCAAATTTCAAGGGGCTTATGACCTAACATATAATTTCAGCAAGATTCTCAGCAATCCCTATGAAGTAATGATCATGAATCTTCCGACTATTGAAAGCACCTCATTAACTTATTATAAAGGCACTGATGCATCGGGCAATTCAATCAGTCTGAGTGAATCTGCTTCCCGGGGATATACATTTACCACACAGTCAAGTGTGACGTATGACAATAAGTTCGGGAAACATACTGTAGGAGCTATGTTCCTGGCAGAAACCCGTGAAAACAAAAGTAATGCATTAAGTGCCACCGGTTATGGGCTGGACTTTATTCAATTGGATGAACTCAATCAGATCACGAATAAGACAGGAAACGGAGCAGAAAAATTCCCATCTATCGGAGGATATAGCGGACATACCAGAGTAGCAGGTTTCGTAGGTCGTGTGAACTATAATTATGATGATAAGTATTATTTGGAAGCTTCTCTTCGTCACGATGGTAGTTATCTGTTTGGAGGTATGAATAAACGTTGGGTAACATTACCCGGTGTTTCTGCAGGTTGGAGACTCAACAATGAAAGTTGGTTCAATGCTCCCTGGGTCAATAATCTGAAACTGAGAGCCGGTATTGGTAAAACAGCCACCAGCGGCGTAAGTGCCTTCCAATGGAGAAATACAATGGGAATCAGCAAAAATGCAGTTGTTATTGGCGGCAGCAGTCAGACCATGATGTATGCTTCCGTATTAGGTAATCCCAACTTGTCATGGGCACAGTGCCTGAACTATAATGTCGGTGTCGACGCAACGATGTGGAATGGTTTGTTAGGAGTTGAATTTGACGTATTCTATAAATACGAGTATGATAAACTGGCCACTGTGACCGGAGCATACGCACCTTCAAGAGGTGGATATTATTTCAGTTCTGCCAATGTGAACAAGACTGATTATAAAGGTTTCGACGTTACTTTGACTCATTATAACCATATCAACAAGTTTAATTATGGTGCCAAGTTGATCTGGTCATATGCATACGGTCGTTGGCTGAAGTATGTAGGCGACTCAGACAATGCTCCTGAATATCAGCGTTTGACAGGAAAGCAAATCGGTTCTAAATATGGTTTTATCGCAAATGGTCTGTTTCAGAGCGAGGAAGAGATAGCAAATTCAGCAACAGTTAAAGGCTATAAGGCATTACCGGGATACATTAAGTATGTAGACAGAAATGGTGATGGTATTATTACAGCAGCACAAGACCAAGGCTATGTAGGCAAAAGTGCTACTCCGAAGCATACCGGTTCTTTGAATTTATTCGGTAATTGGAAAGGATTTGACTTTGACTTATTATTCTCTTGGGGATTGGGCAATGTAGTTGCACTGACAGGGCAATATACAGCTAGTGGTTCTGAAGGTACACAAGATAATACCTCATTTACGAAGCCTTTCTATCATGGTGGAAACTCACCGACTTTCCTGGTAGAGAACTCATGGACACCTGATCACACTAACGCGGAATTTCCACGTCTGGAAATCACAGGTCCGAGTAACAACAATGGGTACTCTTCAACTTTCTGGTACAGGAATGGTAACTATATGCGTTTGAAGACTGCACAGATAGGTTACAACTTCCCGAAAAAGTGGTTAAATCCGGCAGGTATAGAAGGACTAAGACTTTATGTAGAAGGATATAACCTATTGACCTTCAGTGGACTTACCAAATACAATATCGACCCGGAATCACCGGCGGTGAACAATGGTTATTATCCGCAACAGAGAACATATACGCTAGGTGTAAAACTAACATTCTAAAAAACGGAAGCATATGAAAAAAATATTATTAAATATATCATTAGCACTGGCACTAGGCTTTAGTATAAGTTCGTGCAATGACTGGCTGGACGGTGTGGAGCAAACCTCGACCGTTAGTGATGAAATTGTTTGGCAAGATGAAGCATACGTGGATAAATACGTCAATGCATTCTATACATATCTAAACAAATACGGACAATTTGGTGAAGCTCAGTTCTCAGGAAGTTTAACAGAAAGTTTGACCGAGACATTCAAATACGGTTCAGTAGCTTTAGGAGACAGAGCCGGACATCCGAACAATTACGTAACTAATCCGGATGTTATCAGTCCGGACGGATGCCGTTACAACATTTGGGATAAGGATTTGGCTTATGGCAATATCCGTCAGATGAATCAGTTTCTGGTTATGCAGAAGAAATACTCTACATTCCCGGATGATAAGAATCTGAAATGGGAAGCTCAGGTACGCTTCTTCCGTGCTTATGTTTATTTTCAGTTAGCCAAACGACATGGTGGAGTCATTCTGTATGACGACCTCCCTACCTCTAACGACAAAGCACGCAGCACGGCAGCGGAAACATGGCAATTCATTGCAGATGACCTGGATTTTGCGGCAACCAATCTTCCTAAAGAATGGGATGCAGCCAACAAAGGACGAGTGACAAAAGGTGCGGCTTACGCATTGAAATCACGTGCTATGCTATATGCTGAGCGTTGGCAGGATGCTTATGACGCAGCTGATGAAGTAGAAAAGTTACAGTTGTATGATTTGGTGGACAACTATGCAGATGCTTGGAAAGGCAATAATAAAGAAGCTATTTTGGAATTTGACTACAATAAAGACAGTGGCCCGAACCATACCTTCGACCAGTATTACGTTCCGCAATGTGACGGCTACGACTTTGGTGCGCTGGGTACTCCGACACAGGAAATGGTAGAATCTTATGAAGATAAAAACGGAAACAAAGTAGACTGGTCCGAATGGCATGGCACTACCACCAAAGAACCTCCTTATGATCAGTTGGAACCTCGTTTTGCGGCTACTATTATTTATCGTGGCTGTACGTGGAAAGGCAGAGTGATGGATTGTAGCGTAGGTGGAACAAACGGTGCTTTCATGGCTTATCGTGAACAGTCATACTCCTATGGTAAAACAACAACCGGTTACTTCCTGCGTAAACTGTTGGATGAGAAACTGATTGACGTCAAAGGAACCAAAAGTTCTCAGGCATGGGTAGAAATCCGATTTGCCGAAGTTCTGTTGAATAAGGCTGAGGCAGCATACAGACTTAACAAAACCACTGAAGCACAGTCCTTAATGAATCGCGTCCGCGGACGTCAGGGAGTAAATCTGCCGGGCAAATCTTCCAGTGGTGAAGCATGGTTCAATGATTATCGCAACGAACGTAAGATTGAGCTTGCATACGAAGGACATCTGTTTTGGGATATGCGCCGTTGGAGACTTGCACACATTGAATATAATAACTATCGCTGCCACGGTCTCAAGATTACGAACGGTACGTACGAATACATTGATTGCGACGGACAAGATCGTAAGTTCCCACAGAAGTTATACGTTTTACCGGTGCCGACTTCTGAAATAAAGAATAATGCGTTAATTGAGCAATATGATGAATGGAAATAACTAAAAGCTTAATACAATGAAAAATAAAATATTATCAATTATTTCAGTCATTGCGTTTCTAATGGGTATAAGCGCATGCCATAGCCCGGAAGAATTCAATCCGACTGTTGAAAGGAACATAATCAATAACTTGACAGCATCCTTCCCGGATGATGACAGTGATGACAATAGTTTCACCAGTGAGATAGATTATACAAACCATGTGATTACCGTTGTATTTCCATATAACTATCCCAAACTTTCGGACAATGTCCTGCAACTGTCTGATCTGAAAAAAATGCGTGTGATTGCTGATCTGGACAATAATGTATATGTATATCCTACATTATTATTTATGGATATGACGAAGGATAACTTTATAACTGTGAAAGACCAGACGGGCGCAAGCACCGAATATAAAGTTGTGGCAGAAATTCGTAAAAGTAATGAGTGCGCAATTACAAAATTCAATATTACGAGTCTGGGATTATCAGGCATTATCAACGAAAGTACCAAAACTATTTCTCTGATTAGCCTGGAAAGTATAGGTGAAGTATTAGCAGATATATCGATCTCTCACGGAGCAACGATCTCACCTGATCCAAGAACAGTCGCATTAAATTACGACCAAGACCAGAAAATTACTGTGACCGCACAAAACGGCACAACTAAGTCTACGTATACTGTCAAGAAAGAAATCCCAGAAAAGATTGCTGCCGGCTTACGCGCAAACAGTGCTAAACTTATTTGGGCTAAGAAACTTACAGACATAGGTATTTCAAGTTCTGATATGACAACTGGTATTGCTGTAACAAATGATTATGTAGTTATTAATGAACGCGCCAAAAATCCTATATACCTGAACGCCAAGAATGGAGAAAAAGCAGGGACAATGAATATTAGTTTTGCAGGTAGTCTGACAAACTTCTATACAACATCAGACAAGGACGGTAATATCCTGTTCACGAATCTGACTCCAAATGCTGGACCAGCCTTTACCGTATGGAAAGCCTCGGGAGTAGACCAAGCACCGGAAAAATACATAGAATTTACTACTTCACTGGCTATGGGTAGAAAACTGTCAGTATCTGGCAGCCTGAACAATAATGCTATTATAACCGCTCCTATCTATGCTACTTCAGGACAGTTTGCCCGTTGGCAGGTAGAAAATGGTGTACTTAAATCACAGACGCCGGATATTATTACAGCACAAGGAATAGGTGCCTGGGGTACAAATGCCGATGTCATTTACTCCGATCCGACAGACCTGACCAGTGATTATTTTACTACATTCTACGCCGAACCACGCAACCTATGCTGGATGGATGGAAAAACCAATTCAATCAAGAACAAGGGAGTGGCACTTGATGGAAACTACGTACCAAATGCAGTTGATCATGCTGTATTTAATAAGGTGGAATATGTAGCTTCAAATCTGGTAAATCCATGGAGTTGGGGAACTGCCGACAATATATACCTGTTTGATCTTTCATCAGGTTCATTAGGAACTCAGGCTATTGACTTCGGAAGTACCGGTCTGGGAATCAATGGAAACTATGGGTCTAAGATTCTTGGAAACACAAACGGTAATTATTGTGGTGATGTAGTATTGAAAGTTTCAGATGACGGTTATTATATGTACATCTACTTCATGTTCTGCAATGGATATGTAGGTTGTGTACAGTGCGACTGTATCGACATGTAAATACCATCTTTATGCAAGAAGCCTGTACCTCTTTCAGGTACAGGCTTCTTACTTCAACTATTAAGTCGTATAAAATGAATATTAAGAAAAATATAATAAAAACATTTATGGGGGGAATAGCTGCCTGCTTGTGCATGGCATGTGGCGGCAACGACTCAAAAGATTATTGGGGAGACACCAGCGGAGGAGAAGACGAAGAACCGACAGAGAATCCTAATGCTTCCAAACCCCGTTATATCTGGATTGACGCTGCTGCCAACTTTCCCGATTTTGCCAACAGCAAAGAAAATATAGCTCGTGATCTGGCTTTAGCCAAAGATGCCGGTTTCACAGATATTGTAGTAGACGTACGTCCAACTACCGGCGATGTTCTATTTAAAACAAATCTTGTAGATCAAGTCAAATTTATGTATGCCTGGATCGGAAGCAACTATACTAAAGTAGAAAGAACGGCAACATGGGACTATCTGCAAGCCTTCGTTGACGAAGCACGCAAACAGGGGCTTCGTATTCATGCTGCCATCAATACTTTTGTCGGTGGAAATCAGATTGACGGAGGCACAGGACTATTGTATAGAGACCAGTCTAAGGCAGAGTGGGCAACACAGATGAACATGCAGGTAGGGATTACAAGCGTAATGAATACCAGTGAAAGTACCAAGTTTTTCAATCCCGCCCATCCGGAAGTACAAACGTTCCTTTGTGACTTGCTGAAGGATCTTGCAGGTTATGATCTGGACGGTATATTCTTAGACCGTGGACGTTTCCTCAATTTACAAGCAGACTTTTCCGAAGAATCCCGCAAACAATTTGAAGAATATATGGGAGGCATCAGAATTCAAAACTACCCGAACGACATCCTGGCACCGGGTGCTTCCAGTCTTCCTGCCACCTATCCTAAATATCTGACTAAGTGGTTGGAATTCCGTGCAAAAGTGATTTATGACTTTATGCAGAAAGCACGCACTGCTGTAAAAGGAGTGAAACCCGGCATCAAATTCGGAGTTTATGTAGGCGGCTGGTATTCTACCTATTATGATGTAGGTGTCAACTGGGCAGCTTCCACTTATGATACCTCGCGTTATTACAACTGGGCGACAAGCAAATATAAAAATTACGGCTATGCCGCCTGTATGGATCAAATACTGATCGGTGCCTATGCCTCACCGCTAAAGGTACACGGTACGACGGAATGGACTATGGAAGGTTTCTGTTCATTGGCTAAAGATAAAATAAAAGGAGAATGCCCCATTGTAGCCGGAGGTCCGGATGTAGGAAACTGGGATACCAATAATCAGGCTACTCAGGAACAAGAAAATCAGGCAATCGTACAATCCGTAAAGGCCTGTATGAATGTTTGTGACGGATATTTTCTGTTCGACATGATTCATCTGAAGAAAGCCGATCAATGGCAATATGCCAAAGAAGGCATCAAACTCGCAATTGAATAAAAAAGAATAACCGACTCTTTAGAATATGATCGTATGAGAAAAATAACAATAGTACTTTTATCAAGTCTGTTAATCATTGCATTGGGAGCATGCAAAAACGCAACTCCCCAAGTAGAAAATGCCAAGCCCGCTTTGATGTGGTTTGATGCGGAAGCAAACTTTGAACGCTTCAGCAATCCTGACTCCATTGATTATTATCTGACAAAAATAAAATCATTAGGTTTCACCCATGCTATCGTTGATGTACGTCCCATCACCGGAGAAGTACTGTTCGATACGGAGTTTGCTCCTAAAATGCGTGAATGGCATGGATATGAACGCAAAGACTTCGATTACTTGGGACATTTCATCAAAAAAGCCCATGAACTGGGTATAGAAGTACATGCTTCACTCAATGTCTTTGTCGCAGGACACAATTATTTCGACCGTGGATTAGTCTATTCCACGCATCCTGAATGGGCATCGACAGTATACACTCCGGAAGGAATCACTTCCATCACCAACGAAAAGAAGAAATATTCGGCAATGGTTAATCCTGTCAATGAAGAGTTTCAGACACATATATTGAATGTTCTCAAGGATTTAGTGAAACGTTATCCCGATCTGGACGGATTGATGCTGGACCGTGTACGCTATGATGGTATAACGGCAGACTTTTCAGACCTCTCTCGTCAGAAGTTCGAGGCGTATATCGGGCAGAAAGTAGAAAAGTTTCCGGAAGACATCTTCGAATGGAAAAAGGATGAGAATGATAAATACTATCCCGAACGCGGAAAACATTTCCTGAAATGGATTGAATGGCGCACCAAGAACATCTACGACTTCATGGCCCGTGCCCGGAATGAAGTAAAGAAAGTGAATCCGGATATTTCTTTCGGTACATACACCGGAGCATGGTATCCTTCTTATTATGAAGTAGGCGTAAACTTTGCGAGCAAGAAATACGATCCGAGTGAAGATTTTGACTGGGCTACTTCCGAATATAAGAATTACGGTTATGCCGAACTGATGGACTTATATACTACCGGTAATTATTATACCGATATCACCATAGAAGAATCTCTGAAAAACAAGAAGAGCGTATGGAACGAAACAGATTCACAGGCACAAAGCGGCACGTGGTATTCTGTTGAAGGTTCTTGTCAGAAATTACGCAATATCATGAAAGATAATAAATTTATGGGTGGTATTCTGGTGGACCAATTCTATGACAATCCCGCCAAATTATCCGCAACCATAGAAATGAACCTGAAAGCTTCCGACGGACTGATGGTATTCGACATTGTACATATCATCAACAAAGGATTATGGAAAGAAGTTGAAAACGGAATGAGAGCCGGAGGAGCTCTGAAGTAAAATCGAAAGAATACGCTATGAATATGAAAAGATTCTCAATTATCTCCCTTTTGTTATGGATAGGCATTCTGGCATTTGCCTCAGGAAAGCCAAAAGTAATGTGGTTGGACTGTTCGGCTAATTTCCAACGTTTCAGCTACCCCGATTCAATCCGCTTCTATGTAGACAAATGTCATGAAGCAGGTATCACGCATCTGGTATTGGACATTAAAGACAATACGGGTGAAGTATTATATCCCAGCAAATATGCCGCACAGAAGAAGAATTGGAAAAACTTCGACCGTCCGGATTTTGACTTTATCGGTACCTTTATCGAAGCTGCTCATGCCCGCAATATGATCATCTTTGCTGGAATGAATATATTTGCTGACGGACAGAATATCGTGAAACGTGGTGCCATCTTCGATAAACACAAAAAGTGGCAGGCTATCAATTATGTACCGCGCAAAGGACTGCTCCCTGTAACGGAAATAGAAGGAAAGCCTACCATGTTCCTGAATCCGGCACTGAAAGAGGTGCAGAAGTATGAGATTGATGTGATCAAAGAAGTTGTTCGGAATTATGCATTTGACGGCATCATGCTTGACCGTGCACGATATGATTGTATTGATTCGGACTTTTCTCCTGAGTCAAAGAAGATGTTTGAGAAATTCATCGGAAAGAAAGTTGAGAAGTTTCCGGAGGATATTTTTGAATGGCGCCCTAATGCCGAAGGAGGCATAGACCGTGTGGGTGGCCCATACTATCATCAATGGCTGACGTGGAGAGCTTCTGTTATATATAACTTTATAAAAGATGTACGTACTTCCATCAAAAAGATAAAGCCGGAATGTATGTTGGCTGCTTATACCGGTGCATGGTATCCTACTTACTTTGAGGTAGGTGTCAACTGGGCAAGCCGTAATTATGATGTCAGCAAGGACTTCAGTTGGGCTACTCCCGACTATAAAAATTATGGCTTTGCAGAGTTACTGGATTTCTATACGAATGGCAATTACTACTGGAATGTAACGCTGGACGATTATTATAAATCTTCCGGTAAATTTAAGAATGAAACAGACAGCGAGTTTTCTACCGGAGAATATTTATGTGTAGAAGGCGGTTGCAAATATTCCAAATACTTGCTGAAAGATGCGGTGCCAGTATGCGGCGGTCTGTATGTAGAAGACTACAAACGGGACGTAAACCAATTCCAGAAAGCAGTCCGTATGAACTTGAAAGAATCGGACGGTGTGATGATTTTCGACATTGTACACATTATCCGCAACGGATGGTGGGACGAACTAAAAGAAGCACTGGACGAAACTAAGCCGGATGAAGCGCGAATGATCAAAGGAACCGTTACTTGCGATGGCAAAGGTATAGCCAATGTGGTAGTGACAGACGGACAGCGTTGTGTCACTACAGACAAGAACGGTATTTACCATCTACCCAATCTCGGAAACACACGCTTTGTATATATCACGACTCCTGCCGGATACTTGACGGATTGTGAACAGACGATTCCCCGATTCTATCAGGAAATTGACCTGAACGAGACGAATGAATATAATTTCCGTCTGAAGAAGAATCCTAAAGACGACAGTAAACACTTGTTTGTGTTGGAGGCGGATGTACAGGCCGGTCTGAAAGAGCACTGGGATCTGTACGCTCCCATTGTCGATGACTATAAACAGTTAATCGATCAGTATTCGGATCGTGATGTATTCGGACTGAATTGTGGAGACATCTTTTGGGACACACCGGCCACATTCTTTCCACCTTATATCGATAAGGCAAAGAAACTGGATATCCCCATATATCGTGCAATCGGTAATCATGATATGGATTGTAATGGAGCTACTCATGAAACGTCGTACCGGACTTTCGAAGGATATTTCGGCCCTACCCACTACTCATTCAATAAAGGAAATGCCCACTATATTGTTATCAACAACAACTTTTATGTAGGACGTGAATACTTCTATATCGGCTATGTAGATGAAACAACTTTTAAATGGTTGGAAGAAGATCTGTCTTATGTCCCTAAAGGTACATTAGTCTTTTTCATAACGCATATTCCTACGAGAATAACGGAACAAAAAAGGCCATTTAATTACGATTATGCCATGTTGGCAGGAGAAACGATCAATGCTGAGGCGGTTCATCAATTATTGGATGGCTATGAAACACACTTTCTGACGGGTCATCTTCATTCCAACTCGAACATTGTATTCAACGATCACCAAATGGAGCACAATACGGCTGCCGTATGTGGTATCTGGTGGCATGCGGATGTCTGCATCGACGGCACCCCACAAGGATACGGAGTCTACGAAGTAGACGGAAACCAAGTGAAATGGTACTATAAAAGTGCCGGTCATCCGAAAGACTACCAGTTTCGAAGCTATGCTGCAGGAACATCTAAGGAATTCCCCAAAGATATTATTGCCAATGTCTGGAACTGGGATAAAAATTGGAAAGTAGAATGGCTGGAAAACGGAAAAGTGATGGGTACCATGACTCAATATACCGGAGTCGACCCGTATGCGCATCAAGTATGTACAGACAAAAAAAGAACCATGCAGAGCTGGATATCAGCAGCAAGTACAGGACATATGTTCCGTGCCACTCCCCGTAATCCGAAAGCTAAAATAGAGATCAGAGTAACAGACCGTTTCGGTAAAGTGTATCAGCAAAACGTTTCTAAATAAAGATTCATGAAGTATATCATATACCACCTATGGATTATCAGCCTGCTATTCCCATTGGGAATGCAGGCCAAAGTCAGGTTAACTTCGATCTGGGGTGATAACATGGTGTTGCAACAACAATCGGAAGTGACCTTCCACGGCAAAGCCTCTGCCAATAGTAAAATTACGATTGAAGCATCATGGAATCATCGGAAGCTAACAACCCGAAGTGACCAGCATGGAAATTGGAACATTCAACTTCCTACTCCGGCAGCAGGGGGTCCCTATACTATTACATTCTCTGACGGTGAGGCGCTTACATTAAATAATATCTTACTGGGGGAAGTCTGGTTCTGTTCCGGCCAATCGAATATGGAAATGCCTGTCAGAGGCTTTCGGGGACAGCCGGTTTATGGTTCACAACCCTATATCGTAGCTGCCGACTCCAAACGGGAATTACGTTTGTTTACAGTCAAAAGAGATTGGAGCACGACTCCTAAGGAAGAAGGTATTACGGGATATTGGTCGGAACTTTCTCCCAAAGAAGTCGGAGACTTTAGTGCTACCGCTTATTTTTTCGGAGATTTACTACAACGTTCATTGGATATTCCTGTCGGACTGATTCATTGCTCATGGAGTGCTTCCAAGATAGAGACTTGGATGGATAAAGAGACACTGTCACAATTTCCGGAAATTCAATTACCGGATATTGAACAAACCAAGTTCGACTGGCCTGCGGGTACACCTACTTTATTATGGAATGCAATGGTAAATCCGTGGAAGGGATTTCCTGTCAAAGGAGTCATCTGGTATCAGGGAGAGTCCAATTCTGCTGATCCCGCTCTTTATAAAAAGCTCTTTCCCGCAATGGTCGCTCAGTGGAGAGAATTCTTTCATAATCCTGCAATGCCTGTATACTATGTCCAGATCACTCCATGGCAGGCCGAAGGTAAAGATAGGCTTGATCGTGCATGGTTCCGTCAATGCCAGCTGGAATTAATGCAAGAAGTTCCTAATGTTGGTATGGTTACAACGACGGATGCAGGAAGTGAAAAATTCATTCATCCTCCCTACAAAATTAAAGTCGGTCAGCGCCTTGCTTACTGGGCTCTGGCCAAGACTTATGGCAAAGAAGGTTTTCTGTATGCAGGCCCTTTGTATAAAAGCCATCAATTGAAAGAGAATGTAGTAGAAATCACTTTTGAACATGGCAGTGATGGACTGATCCCTGAAAATCAAAAGTTGCGGGGATTTGAACTTGTAGACGAAAAGGGAAATATCGTACCGGCAGAAGCGGAAATAATCAATGGTTCTGCCCGTGTGAAAGTATGGAATGATTCGGTGCCTCATCCTGTAGAAGTGCGTTATTGTTTCCGCAATTATATGGAAGGTGATCTTTTCAATAATGCGGAAATACCTGCTTCTCCATTTCGGGTCGTAATACATTAATTAAACGAAAATTATGAATAACAACAGTACACGAGCTTCTTCTTTGGATGCCCTGCGTGGGTATGCTATTCTGACAATGGTTCTCTCCGGCAGCGTTGCCTGGGGAGTGCTTCCCGGATGGATGTATCATGCTCAGGTAGGTCCCCGCTCCAACTTTGTGTTTGATGGTTCTATATATGGGATCACTTGGGTTGACCTGGTGTTTCCTTTTTTCCTGTTTGCCATGGGAGCTGCCTTCCCTTTTTCAATAGGTAACAAATACAGAAAAGGCAGCTCCCGCCGGAGAATTATATACGACAGCCTTTTAAGAGGTTTCCGGCTGACTTTCTTCGCTATTTTTATTCAGCATATATATCCGTGGGTAGTATCTTCTCCTCAGGATGTTCGCTCATGGCTCATTGCATTGGGAGGTTTTGCCTTGATGTTTCCCATGTTCATGAGGATTCCGTTCAAAATGCCGGAATACGTAAGGATGCTGATTAAAATACTGGCTTATGCAACGGGAGTGTTCATGCTGCTGAATATCAACTATGCCGATGGACGGACATTCAGTCTAGGCTACAGTAATATTATCATTCTGGTATTGGCCAATATGGCCATTTTCGGCTCACTGATTTATACATTAACGATCAATAAGCCATGGATTCGTATAGCAATATTGCCTTTTATCATGGCAGTGTTCTTGGGAAATGAAAACGCAGAATCATGGAATCATAGCCTGATGGCATTCTCGCCCTTACCGTGGATGTATAAGTGCTCCTATCTGAAGTATCTGTTTATCGTAATTCCCGGCAGCATTGCCGGAGAATATCTGCATGAGTGGTTACACTGCAAAAACACGATGCCCGTAAACGACAATAAAGACGAACGCAAAAGAATGCCATGGATACTCTTATTGACCATCGGACTGATCGTATTCAATTTATACGGACTTTATATGCGTTATCTTATTCTCAATTTAGTGGGTACAATCGCTATATTATGCGTTCTCTACATTCTCTTGCAAGTGGAAGGAAAAAACACCGGTTACTGGTATAAACTCTTCAGAGCAGGAACTTATCTGATATTATTAGGGCTGGCTTTTGAAGCTTACGAAGGGGGAATCCGGAAAGATCCTTCTACGTACAGTTATTACTTCCTTGCATCGGGACTTGCCTTTATGGCGATGATTGCATTTTCTATTATGTGCGACATTTATTCTTGGTCCCGATTGACCCGTCCATTGGAATATGCAGGGCAGAATCCGATGATTGCATACGTATCCACCCAGTTGGTAGTATTACCTCTATTGAATCTGGCAGGACTGGGAACCTATCTTTCCTATCTGGATCAAAATGCCTGGCTGGGCTTTTTACGGGGAGTCATCATAACTTCTCTGGCTTTATTAATAACCATATTATTTACTAAATTAAAATGTTTTTGGAGGACTTGAATCATGTTAATCAAACGTCTATATTTTATAACAACAGCACTGCTTGCCTTCTCTATATGTTCATGTGGAGAAAGCTATCCTGATCATCCGTGGGAATGGGATCAGGAAACTGAAGAGGAAGAATCGAATCCTGATATAGTATCACAAGGATGGACGACAGCCGATAATTTCGGAAGTCTTCCGGACTATATTCACATCTATAAATCACCTGAAAATCTGGCGGGAAAGAAGGCGATTGCCTACATAGCTGTCGCAGATATGAGTAAAGCTAAATTTGAAGTTCTGGGCGACATCGCTTTCTCACAGGAAGCCAATGGATATGGAGGTAAATCGATACATACCCCTTCGGAGTTTTATGAATCTTCCAAAGCACCGGTAGTCATCAATGGAGGATTGTTTTTTTACAGTGCCGGATTCTATTATTCGCAAAATCTAGTGATTCGTGAAGGGCAGTTACTGGCACCCAATCAGAACTACTATTCAAAAGACTGGGTAACTATGTGGTATCCGACTTTAGGAGCCTTCTGCCAAATGAAGGACGGAACATTTCAAACGACATGGACTTATCAAGCATCCGACGGAATTAATTATTGCTATCCCGCCCCTGCTGATAACGATATAAACAAGGATCCGTTGCAGGCTCCGTCATCTACTTTCCCCAACGGCGCAAAAGCATTGGAGGCTACCACCGGTATCGGAGGTGTCACAGTTTTACTGCGTGCCGGAGAGATTAAAAACACGTATGTAGAAGAAATGCTGGATATTTCTGCAGCTTCCAATCAACCTCGCACCGCAATTGGTATAACAACTAACAAAAAAATGATTATCTTTGTGTGCGAAGGCAGAAACATGACAGAAGGAGTAGCAGGACTGACCACTGCCAACGTAGCTAAAGTAATGAAAGATCTGGGATGTACGGAAGCGCTGAATCTTGACGGAGGCGGTTCATCGTGCATGCTGGTCAATGGCAAAGAAACCATTAAAGGCAGTGACGGCAAACAAAGGAAAGTGCTGACCGCTGTCGGAATTAAATAGATGATGAAACAATTCTTTTTTTTCACAATGTTGTGCCTGTTCGGCATTCAGTTACAGGCACAACAAATGACGTACCATGATGCGTCATGCTTTCCTCTTTTAGGAAAAGCAACACAAGACACAGGGGCAAGATATGAGAGACTACCGGATTCTCTCAAAAACATTTCTCGTCCCCCTTTATGGAATTTGAGTCGTAATTCGGCAGGAATGGCGATACGATTTCGTAGTAACTCTACCCGAATAGCGTTGAAATGGGAGAATCTCTTTAATAACCATATGAATCATATGACCGATGTAGGAATAAAAGGTCTTGATTTATATTGTTGGGAAGAGAACGGTCAGTGGAGATTTGTCAATAGTGCACGTCCTAATGGAAAAACAAATCAAGCTACCGTTATCGCCAATATGCAGCCTAAAGAAAGGGAATATATGCTATATCTTCCTCTTTATGACGGACTTGTGTCACTGTCTATAGGAGTCGATTCTTTATCTTCCATTGATCAGCCTCAGATTAATTATCCGATCCGTGAGAAACCAATTGTATTCTATGGAACCAGCATCCTGCAAGGAGGCTGTGCTTCACGTCCCGGAATGGCACATACCAATATCATATCAAGAAGGTTGAACCGAGAATGCATTAATCTTGGTTTTAGTGGTAACGGACAACTTGACCTTGAAGTCGCAAGAGTCATGGCGGAAGTGGATGCCGGTGTCTTCGTTTTGGATTTTGTACCCAATGCTTCAGTAGAACAGATGAAAGAACGTATGGAAACTTTTTACCGGATCATTCGCAACAAGCATCCGAAAACTCCGATTGTATTTATAGAAGACCCTATTTTCACTCATACATTATTTGATCAGAGAGTAGCTCATGAAGTAACAAGGAAGAATCAAACATTGAATGAGATTTTCAATTCACTCAAGAAGAAGGGGGAAAAAGATATATATTTGATTCATTCGGAAAAGATGATAGGAGAAGATGGTGAGGCTACGGTTGATGGCATTCATTTTACCGACTTGGGAATGATGAGATATGCCAATTTGATAACTCCATTCATAAAAAAAATGATAAAGCGATAGGGTCTATGAATTTATCGTTTTCATCCGGCTACATTTAAGCATTAAAACAGTAGATTTATAAGATGTTATTTAATCTACTGTTTTAATTTTCTGAATATCTCTCAACGCATATCAACTCAACCTAAATGAATATTCATGGCTGATTCTACGAAATTCGAAACCTTCGGCATTTATTGAAGGATGTTCCAATAAAGCTCCATTTTCTCCAGTTTCTCTAGATTCAATCAGCTTATATCTTCCAAAGGATTTTTGGGCGCTTGAAACCTTTGAATCTTGATCAGGTTTAATAAGATATGACATCAAGCATACTTTACGCTTATATCGATTTATAAAAGCAGAAATAGAAGGAACAGCCCTGATTGTTCTTAACGTTTCCAACAATTGTATTTCCGCTTTTTCATATTTTCCACCGGGATAGATCACGTTTTTATCCTTATCAAGTATAGGCTTAGATAAGTTCTCAATATTTTTTTTGGTAGATGTTTGTTCGTTTAAGATATAAAAACTATCACAACTGCCTCCTGTCTCGTGCAAAATAAAATCACACCTCTTCCTTCCGGTTTCAAATTTTGTTCCCTTCAGGCCTATTAGATACGCTTCATAATTAATAACCTGAACTTCTGTCCGATTACTATGATCGAAAGAAATATTCCCAGTCTTATAATCCACGATAGATGTCAGACCTCTGTCTGTCAAATCAAAGTGCTCTTCAGCAGTAATCTCATATGGAACATCAACAATGGTACGATGTAATTTATAATGTGACGGTAGTTCCCGTTTTAGTAAGTCAATCATTGTATCTCATCTAATTTATCGTACTCATTGTATATCTCGTTAATATCATCCGATAGGTAATCCGTGTTTATCAGATGGGCATTTTGAACTTTAATGCTTTTTACCATCCCATGCTCTACTACATATACCTCAGTCTTATGATAGTCCAATGCTGCATTTTCTATTTTCACCCCTTTGTCAAATGCTTTAAGCAAAAGATTCAAATGATTAATGATATATGGACTATGAGTAGCCAAAGTCAATGTCATATATTTATTTCCGTTCAAGCATTTATCTATAAGCATATTTAATGATGAACGCTGGGCTGTAGGAAACATACTCAGTTCCGGTTCTTCAATCATCAGATGTATGGAACGGTTGGCAATATCACCGATATTCATATCATGTCTGAAAGATGATAAACTATCATTTTTGCCCAATAGAGTAACTATAGAAGAATTAAATCCGTGTACCAGATCAAAATGTTTTGAGAAATATTCAGCGATCACAGCAAGGGGTGTCATCGTTTGAATGCCAGAAGATGCATCTTCAAAATGAATTTTATAAGTGTCATTTACATTGCTGATAAAGAATTGTCTGCTTCCATTCTGAGCTTTCTTTTCATAGTAGCGAACACCTAAATAAGGCATTTCCAGCTCCTTTATCACTTCTGTAGCTTTTTTAAAGTCTTGAAAGGTCTCGGTAAAATAGAATCCCAACGCTGCTCCATCACTCAAATTTGCTAATAAAGGAGCTATAGCTCCCCGTTTATCAGAGAAAAATGAGATCTTCTCCAATGATAAATTCTCGCTGCTGATTATTTTTCTTGTTCCTTTTAGTCCTTTCTGTGGAGTATAGGTTATATTACAATCTCCTTTGCTATAAACTATTTCAGTATCATTTTTGACATAATCTGTCATCCCACCATTACGTAGATATTCAGAAATGCTTAAATCTATGGTTTTATCAATAACATTACCCAATTTCAAGTATGAACGAAGATTTATTTGCTTACACATATGTCTCATCATAGCCAGCACCTTTAAAATGGTACTTTTTCCACTACCTGATTCACCAATAAAGAAAGTGAATGGTTTGATATTATCTAATTTGACATCCTTTATTGGACCAAAGGATTTAATACTGAGATATTCTTTTTGTTCCATTATTTATATAATTCTTTATTATAGAGTAAAGGTAGTCTTTTTTTCGAGAACAACTTCATTTCAATGTTACTAAAATGATTCTACAAAAATAATAAAAAACTTTTTAGCTATAATTACTTTCATTTTTTTGCAACGGACAAAACATACATAGTAAAATAAAAACTCATAACAAATAGTTTCTGTTTATTGACTTATTATCAACAATACTCAGTTGATCCCAGAATCTTTTTACTAAAAATTTCAAACTGACATTCTATATCACAGGAAAGCTAGTTACATCGTATATATAAATTGACAATTTATATATATTCATGTTTTTTATCGAGTAATTTGAATATAACGATAAAAAGTAACAAATTACACTTATATACATTTTACCTTCTTATTTTTCTATATTTAACTAAAAAGAGAAGTTTTACTAGCTTCATCTGTATACTATAGTTAATTTAAGCCAAGTTCTCGTAGGACTAGTCAACACTCTGACCACCGTTCTTGCTCTTGTGATCATCGACAGGGTCGGCCGCAAGCAACTGGTCTATTACGGAGTTTCGGGGATGGTTGTCTCCCTCCTGCTGATCGGCATTTACTTCCTCTTCGGTGATTCCTGGGGAGTATCCAGCCTCTTCCTGCTCGTTTTCTTCCTGTTCTATGTATTCTGCTGTGCCGTCTCCATCTGTGCCGTGGTGTTCGTGCTCCTTTCGGAGATGTACCCCACCAAGGTGCGCGGGCTGGCGATGTCCATTGCAGGATTCGCCCTGTGGATAGGAACGTACCTGATCGGACAGTTAACCCCCTGGATGCTCCAGAATCTCACCCCCGCCGGAACATTCTTCCTGTTCGCAGTCATGTGCGTGCCGTATATGCTCATCGTATGGAAACTCGTGCCGGAGACCACAGGAAAGTCACTGGAAGAGATTGAAAGATACTGGACCCGGTCGGAACAGTAGAAGAAAGAAACCTTAATAACTTAACACTTAAAGATATATGGATTTTAAAACACTAGCCAATCAATATCGGAATGAATTATTGGATAATGTCCTTCCATTCTGGCTCGAACACTCTCAAGATCTTGAGTTTGGCGGTTATTTCACCTGCTTAGACCGCAAAGGAGGAGTTTTTGATACAGATAAATTCATCTGGTTGCAGGGACGTGAGGTATGGATGTTCTCCATGCTTTACAACAAAGTGGAAAAACGACAGGAATGGCTGGATTGTGCCGTTCTGGGTGGTGAGTTCTTGAAAAAATATGGACATAATGGAGATTACAACTGGTATTTT
>CANSEY010000049.1 GCA_947646015.1 uncultured Bacteroides sp.
AAGTTCCGTGAGAACTATACCCCACTTTTATTCCACTCATAATATATAGGTGAGCATTATTTAATATTAATAATGAGCACCTCTTTCCTGAGAAGAATTTTTTGTCTTTTTGTTTTGAGGCTTTACATTAAGGTTTTGTCTTTTCGTTCCGGTTTTCTATCCGGTTCTGTTTAATAGTGTTTATATTTAGGAATGTTGGAGTTGAGAAATACCAAAATGTTAAATAGGATACTTTTTGGATTTTACAATAAAGATAGTAGAACGTTAGTAGTAAGATCCGGATGGCAGTAACATTAGGTTTGGATATCTCTGTATGATGAATATACTTCTCCGGATGGAGTGAACTCTGTGTAATAAAGCAAAAATATCCCCGGAAAAAATACTTTTCTTCCGGGGATATTTTTATTTGATAGAATTATAATAAAGTATTATTTGATGACCAGTCGGTCTGCATCTAAAGCCAATTTATAAACTTTTCCTTTACTTGTTTTGAAAGAGAGAGTTTTATCTCCGTATCTCACCGTACAAGGTTCGCCTGCTTTTGAGAAGATGGTTGCTTCTGCAAGCTGTCCGTTTTTCCATGACAAGTCTACCTCAAAGTTCCCTTTGGCGCAGATTCCACTGATGCTTCCGTCTTTCCAGGCATCCGGAAGTGCGGGCAATAGTTGGATGAAGCCCATGTGACTTTGCAGCAGCATCTCTGTGATACCGGCGGTACCTCCAAAGTTTCCGTCGATCTGGAAAGGCGGGTGAGTATCCCACAGATTGTCCAGTGTACCGTTTTTCAGCAGATTACCGAAAAGTTTGTAGGCGTGGTTACCGTCTTGCAGACGTGCCCATTGGTTAAGTTTCCATCCCATACTCCATCCGGTTGCTCCGTCGCCGCGATGCTCAAGTACCACTCTGGCAGCTTTGGCAAGGTCGGGTGTGGTGATGGGTGAGAGCGTATGTCCCGGGTGCAGTCCGAAGAGGTGGTTGACGTGGCGGTGCTCGTCTTTCGGGTCATCGATGTCTTTCGACCATTCCATCAGCTGACCGTAGCGGCCCACTTTGTAGGGAGCCAGATGTGTCAGCACTTCTTGCCATTGTTTACGTTCCTTGCTGTCCACTCCGAGTACTTTGCTTGCTTCAATGGCATCCTGCAGAATTTCGCGGATTACGGCGTGAACGAAAGTGGTTCCTTCGTCAATCGGTCCGTGTTCGGGTGAGGTAGACGGAGCTGCGGTGTAAGTTCCATCCGGTTTGCGCCATAAAAAGTCTGTGGCAAACAGGGCGCTGCTTTTGATCAGGTCGTATCCGGTCTCTTTCAGGAATTTCTTGTCGCGGGTGTAATCATAATACTCCCAGACATGCGTTGCCAACCAGGGGCCTGCCATTGGATTGAAGTTCCAGGCCATCTCTTCACTTTCAAGCGGCGTGGTGAATCCAAAGATATTGGCTGAGATCGATGCTGTCCATCCTCTTGTTCCGAAGTAAGCCTGCGCTGTTTTCTGTCCCGGTTTTACCAGCGTACGGATAAAGTCGATCAGCGGCAATGTACATTCGTAGAGGTTGGTCGAGCAAGCCGGCCAGTAGTTCATCTGTATGTTGATGTTGTTATGGTAGTCCACTCTCCACGGACCGTCTACGTTGTTGTGCCAGATGCCTTGCAGGTTGGCAGGCATGTTACCCGGTCTTGAGCTGGCTATGAGCAGATAACGTCCGAACTGATAATAGAGTTCTTCCAGATAAAAGTCCGGTTGTCCTTTCCGGTAGTTTTGCAAGCGTTTGCCGGTGGGCAGGTTGGCGCTTTGTGCGTCCGGGTTCAGTTGTAGTTTTACCCGGTTGAACAGAGCGGCGTAGTCGTCGTAATGCTGTTTGAAGAGTACATCATATCCCATGGCTACGGCATTGTCCATCCATTGACGGGTGGTTTCGGCAGGATTTACTCCCACATATGCTTTAGGGTCTTTGAAGTCCGGGTCGAAATTGATCTTATAATCGGTATCCGCAGTGACAAGGAATACTACTTCGTCAGCGTCTTTTACGGTGATTTTTCCATTTGCGTTCGATAGTGTTCCGCCTTTGGCAATGGCATGAATGCGCACTACATATTGCATGCCGTTATTGTCGAGGTGGGCAGTGTATGCGAGGCCGTTGGCACCGTCTGCCGACATGCTTCCTGTCGATACCGGATTGGGGGAGTAACTGAAAGTAAGGTTCTGCTTGCCCGGCCGGTCGGCTTTGAAGCGGATTGCCATCACGTTGGCAGGATAGGAAATGAAGTAATCGCGTTCGTAGGCTACATCATCTTTCTTGAATTGTACAACGGCCAATGCCGAATCCAAAGAGAGAATACGTTTATAGTCACTCATGTTCACTGTACTGAGTCCGGTTTCTATATAAAACTCTCCCATTGTGGTGAAGTTACCAAAACGGAAAGGTTTTTCTCGGTTCGACTCATAAGGCACTTCGCTGTTAAAGTTCTTGCGTGTCAGCATTTCGGCCTTTTTCTGGTCTCCGTCGGTAAAGGCCTGGCGTATTTCTTTCAGTACATGTGCCGACTGTTTGTTTACATTCCAGTAGGCATCGGCTCCTCTCGAAGTATTAGGTCCTCCTCTCCAGAGAGTTTTCTCGTTGAAGGTGATGCGTTCCGCTTCTATCGAGCCCATGATGTTGGCTCCGATGCTTCCGTTTCCAATGGGCAATGATTGCGACTCCCAGTTGGCATCGGGGTTCCGGGCAGTGTCTCCTGCGCTCTCCGGTTTGCTTTCTCCTTTCCAGAGATCGGGGCGGCTGCCATACCAGATGGCTCTGCCTTGTAGTGTATTCGGTGTGTCGAACCAGATGGAGAGCCCTTGCGTGTAGTCGGTGGCATGGACATGCGCCGCCGGCAAGGCAAACAGGGCGGTGAGGAGAAGTGAATAAAGTTTCTTCATGTTTGGGTGTTATTAGAGTTAGTATTGGTTTGTCATAGTCTGCACAAAGATAAAGAAAAACCTTGAATCTTGTGCAGACTATGTGACGTTTACTCGGAGGTAAGATAAATTATCCAACCTTTCCGGGGGGCTGTCACTATCGGTGTGTCTACATTCCATTCATGCGCCTGTTGCATGTCCGGTATTTCGGGTGTTGTCAGCTTTGCCTTTTGTCACTTTGATTATCGGACCTCCTCAGAATCGTTTCTTTCGGACCGACTGGCAGTCCGGGCGAAAAAAACGCGCCCTGCGTGTAAAGTCCGATATCACATTTCCCATCTTTGAACTTGTTTGCTTTTACTTTGAAGGTGGAATGACGGTTCTGCCGGTAAATGGTTCCTCATCCGGTCTCCTTCCTGCTTTTCTGTCAGTGTACAACGCTTTGTCTGCAATGGTCAACAGGAGGAAAAGTTCTTCCGCCAAGACCCGTTTCGGATAGCAATAGGAGATATTCCGGACAACAATAGGAGATATTTCCGGAACATAAGGACATTTTAGGAAAATGCTTACTTCTTTCCGGGTAAATGCTTACTCCTTTCGGAGTAAATACTTACTTCTTTTTCCGAAAAGCAAGGCTCTTTTACCCCCGGAGCCCGGCTTTTCACTGCCGAAAGCTGCCGTTCGGCCCTTTTTTTCTCCTGAAGCATCCGAAACGAATAGGAGCTCTGTTAGCGAAAAGTGCTATTCGGTTTCTTTTTGCGCTATGATTCTGCAGATGGCTGACACTTCCGATCTTTCCACTCAGATCTTCAGGAATATCTTCTGCCTGTACATGATCCGTAAGATAAGGAATACAATCAGATAGTTGGCAAAGCTTAACCACACCTGATAATAACCACCCAGGTATTGCTCCAGTCCGTAACTGACGGATGCTGCTATGCAACGGAAGTTAATGACCTCTCCCAAGATATAAGCCGTAATGGAGTTCATGCCGTATATTTTCAACCAGTTCAGCCCGCGGCTGTGTCCTTTGTAGTCTATCCGGTAGTAGAAGGTACCCATCAGCAGGAAGCAAAGTCCACCGGAAAAAAGCGTCATGCTGCTTGTCCACAACCGTTTGATGATGGGCATTTGCAGGCTCCATATCAGCGAGAAGGCTATCAGGGATATGCCGAT
This sequence comes from uncultured Bacteroides sp., assembly GCA_947646015.1. Lineage (GTDB taxonomy): Bacteria > Bacteroidota > Bacteroidia > Bacteroidales > Bacteroidaceae > Bacteroides. Next base: position 4,074 of record CANSEY010000049.1, read on the forward strand.
TATCAGCAAGGTCTGTACCACTTTCCGGCGATTATCCTTGCCTGCTTTCATTATCTTTCCGGCAAAAGCTCCCAGCATCACGGTAGCCCCGAAAGTGAGACTGCTCCAGATCCAGGTGTAGTTGTAGTGAGCAGAGAAGCTCCAACTGCCGTCTTCATTCCAGAACACTCCGTCGCGGAAATGCCCCAGTACCAGCCTGTCCACCTTCTCGGCAAAGTTTCCTTCCGGAGTGAAGTCGCCCAGGAAGGTCATCGGTATCCAGTAGATCAGTAATAGCAGGGCTGTGACGATCAGCTGCCAGCGGAAGTTGCAATGCAACTGTATGATGGCGGCAATCAGATAGCCTGTGGCAATGGCTTGAAGGGTGTTGGAGTATAAGTACAGATGTTTCGGGTTGAGGCCCAGCAGATTGCCCTGTACAATCATTCCGAAGATGAACAGAAGGATGAAGCGTTTGATGATTTTGCGGTAAACGGGTCCTTTGTCCGGATTGTCTTTAAACTTGGAGAACGAGAACGGCATGGAGGCTCCTGTCATGAAGAGGAAAAGAGGCATTACCAGATCCCAGAAACGGAACCCCTCCCATACTTCATGATCGAACTGGAAAAGAATACTGTTCAGCCATGGGAGGTTGAGCTGATGTGCCAATGTCCACAATACCGGCTGGAAGAAGACCAACAGGAAAAGGTCGAAACCGCGCAGGATGTCCAGTGAGGCCAGGCGGGGAGAAGGAGTTGATGAAGGCTTTTTCATAAGCGTAAGGGATTATTTGATCGTTGTTTTCAGGTCTTTTCTTTTCATATTCTCTGTTTTTATACTCTGCCGGGGAGTCTCTCCTTCGAATACGGTGCCTTCTATTACTGCCTTCTTGCAGCCGTTCAGATAGAAAACGTACGGATTGCCGGATGCGGCAGGAAAAGTTTCCGTGCGGACGATGGTGTTGTTCCTGAACAAGAGTCCTGCCGTACTCTTGGCGTAGAGCACCGGGTAGTCGAATGTTCTGAACGTGTTATCCTCTATGCGGATGTTCTGGTGTACCGGGCGTTCGGCATCGATGATTTTGTTGGAAGGATGTATGGCGATCACAGCATGGCCGGGGCCTCCATTATAGGCACAGTCTATAAAGGTATTGCCTTTGATCAATACATCTTTGACCGGTCCCGATTCGTACCAGCCTTCGGCGTCGGCCTCAATCAGTATGGCGCTCATGCCCGTTTTGTAATACGTATTGTTCTCTATCACCACCTTTCTTGGAGTGGTGACCAGAGTTCCTCTTGTACTGGTTCGTGTGAAGTAGCTGTTACGTATTTCCACTTCGGGGGTACAGGTCATGTTCTCTACGCAATCGTGATTGAGCTCCAGGCTTGTCGGAATGTCCCGGTCGAAACGTACTTCCACTATTCTGTCCGATATTCGTCTTACGTCCCTGACCGTTGCCGAGGCAAAGCGTTCCATGGTGGCTGCCCGGACAAAGGCGACGGTATCTCCCTTGAAGTAAGCATTGAATCCATAGCTCTGTCCGTGCATGAAGCGTAACTTCAGGGTTTGCGCATCTATTTTCTCAAGGGCGCGCAGGTTGGTTCCGTGCACATTGACCGGATCGTCTTGTGCTCCGGCAAAATAACAACTGTCTATGATTACTTTTCCTTTACATCCCGAAAAGTGCATCATATCCGCTGAGGCTGCCAATAACCTGCCGCTATCGGGGCGGGGAGCACACTTGACTCGGTCCATCGTTATGTTTTCGGTATACTGGCTGACGATGCCCAACCCGTGCATGTAGTGCATCTGTAGCCTGCTCAGCGTGATGTTTTTGCTTTCAAGAATGAAAAGCCCCACCTGGTCGCGGATAATATCGCGGACAGTCAGTGTGTTTCCTGCTTTGGGCATAAATTCCGCCGGGGTATTGAAGCGGACGATGCCCGGAGCAATCTCTCTGGCATCGGATGCCGACAGTGTATTCCACCCCTGGCTGTAGGTGAAAGATTCCGTATCCGGGTCGTACTCGATGCAGTGATTCCTGTTGGAACGCCATCCCTCGCCATACAGCCGGATCTTTCCGTTCACAATCTCATAACGCGTATCGCGGTGCAGGGTTACTTCTGTTTCTCCTCCGGTCACTTTCCGGTATTGAATTTCAGATCCTGCGGGACGTTCAAAGTCGATGTGCAGGTTGTTTATTCTCACCCCGTCGCAGTGTTCCAGGGCGATGGTCGTCATTTTCCCATGATACATCAGGGTGGCTCCGTTTCCTTCGATGGTCAGGTCATCGATTTCATGGAGCATCAGTCCCACGGTCTTTACTTTTGAGGGACATTCCTGTTCGGTGGATGTATTCGATATGTAGTATTCTTTGCGGGTGGCTCCTTCGGGCCAGATGTCATAGCGGCCTTCGGGCAGCGATAGCACTTTGGCTCCCGTGCGTTTACATTCGTCGATGGCAGCCTGTATTTGTGTAACACAGTTCTCGTACGAGTAGGGGAGTGCTCCGAAGTCGGTGACGTAGACAGTATCTTTCTGCTGTGCATGGGCGGCAGCGTAAAATAAAAAGCAGGCGGGTAGGATGTGCAGATACTTTTTCATGGTATGTAGTCTCTTGCTTTAAATGTATTATTGAATAAGATGAATTGGGTATCCAAAGGTATATGATTTTTTTGTATTAGTGGATCACTTGAGGCTAAATAGAAGCCGCCGGGTTACTATTTATTTCCATAAATATGTTTACCCGACGGCTTCAGAGAACATCTGATAATTGAGCAATACTTACCTATTGAATCTGTGACTTCTACGAGTCATAATCGAGTGGGGGACTTATTTATTCAGAGTAACTTTCACTGTCCAGATTTTCTTTGTACCGTCGGCAGCCATTACGCTGTATTTATGCTCCCGGGTCCAATCGGCAGGAACACCGAATTTGGGTGAACCGTCCAATGGGGTGACGCGGGCGGCGGTAGATACATTGACGTAAACCACGAGGTTACTCAATGACACTTTAGCGCGTTCGGCCTCTGTGAATTTGCCCCCTGCGGCAGGAATTGTAAATACGGCAGTGGCTACACCGTGCTCCGAGTCGATATTGTTTGTACGGTCCAGCTCTTTTTCGGCTACAATGTTTTCTCCCGTGATGGCATCCTTATCACCGGAGTAGAAGCGGTGATAAGCACCTACTTTGGTTATTTCCGCCTCTTCGTAGGCGGGCAGATCTTCTTTACTGCAAGAACTGATGATGGGGACACACATCAGCAGCAATAACATAAACCATTTAGTATCTGATAATTTGATTCTCTTCATATTATTTTCTTCTTAATTTATTTAATGAATGAACTGTTAGGTTTACCATCCCGGGTTCTGGTCGCTGTCATTGATGGCGGAGTTGGCATTGATGATGCTTTGTGTGATCGGGAACAGGTAGCGTTTCTTGGAGAATGTACGGTCGGCATTGGTATATCCTACAGTACCTACAAACATGCGATGTCTGTCTTGGCTGATCTCAACAAAGGTGGCCGGTGAACTCAATTCCGGAATGATGTCTCCTGCGGGTTTCCCGTGATTGGCTTCGCCGCCGTACATGCCCCAGCGTAACAGACTCCAGTAGTAATCGCCTTCCAGAGCCAGATCTACGTGACGTTCAATCTTATAATCGTGCCATGCGTCGGCCAGTGAAGTGGCGATGGAAGGAGGCAGATTGCCGTGAGTGGTACGTGTCCGGTTGAATGTGGCTACCGCACTGCTTACTTTGGAGGCATCGTATTGGGCCAGTCCGAGCAAGGCTTCGGCCTTATTCAACAATGCACGTCCGTAGCGGAAGATGACATAATGGTAGTCGGTCGGATTGTTCCAGAAGATGCGTTCGGCATTGACATAGATATATTTGCGCCAGATGTAGTTCGTTATGGGGATGTATCCGTTGCCCGGTGTCTTACCGTCTACGGCTGTCCTATGCAGGTTTCCGCCCTTATGAAGAGTGATCAGCTCATTGTAGAACATGCACGAATCATACTGGATGGAGTGATAGAAGCGTTGGTCACGGTTCTTGTACATAAAGTCATTGATCTGCACGTCCGGAGCGTTGCTGTTTGTCTGATATGCCAGGCTGTTGTCATCCAGCTCCTTGGCATCTACAGCCATGTCGGCTACGTCGGCATTGGATAATGGTGTCGTGTTGTTCACGAACTGGGTCGACTCATTCCATTTCACTCCTTGGTTGGTAATCTGGTCTATTACTAAATAATCGTCCACCAGATTCTGGGAAGGTGAGTGTTCCAGCCAGCATTCAAACACCAGGTCCTGATTGAAGAACGGACGTCCTCCGTAGTCTTCCAGGCGTTTGTTGCTCTGGTTGGGAAGCATCTCATGCATAAGTGTACCTGCACCGTTGGTGTTATCCTTGCTGTAATATTGTGCCAGAATGATTTCGGGAGATGTCCTGGCACCATCCTGGTTGAACATACTGCCGTAATTGCTGTCCAGTGTGTATCCTTGTATACCGTCTACTGCAGCTACGGCCTGTTCGAAGAGTGACTTCTTGCGGGTGTCGTCTGTGCTGTAGGCAGCAGCTGTCAGGCATACTTCTGATTTCAGTGCACGGGCTGCATTGGCATTGATACGCCCTTGCAGGGAGGTTTCGGGCAGTCCTGCGATGGCATCATCTATATCTTTCAGGATCAGGTCGTACGTTTTGTCGATAGATTCTGTGAGCGGTAAGTTGAATTCATCCGTTTCAGCCAATACATGGTCTACCCAGATCACACGTCCACAATGCTTGGCAATATAATAATAGGTCATTGCACGCAGCATCTTTCCTTCGGCTACCAATGCTTTTTTATCTGTATCGGACAAACCTGTAGATGCTTGCGATTTTTCGATGATCAGGTTACATCGGCGGATGGTGCCGAACTGGTTGAATCCCCATGACCAGTCACGGTTCATAAGATCTCTGGCTTCATTCGGGCAGTTCTGGCGCATGACCGAATTCAAGGTCCATTGCTCCTCCGTGCGGATATCGTGATAGAAGGGGAGGACATTGTTGTAGGTTTGCAATACAAAAGCGTCCGCTGTCGATTTTAGGCTCCAGACGAGGTCTTCCGAATAAGATTCCATAGGCTTCGTATCCAGGAAGTGTTCACAGCTCTGGAGTGTCAGTGCTGCGCAAAAGAGCGCAGGAGTGATGTATTTTATGAATTTCATATATTGTCTTCTTTTTAAGTTCATACTATTTAGAATCCTACGTTGACACTGATGGAGTATACTCTTGAAACCGGATAGGTGTAGAGGTTGCCGTCGCCGATTTCCGGGTCGATGTCGAACTTATTCGCTTTGCTGAAAGTCAGTAAGTTATAACCATTCAGAGAAACGTTGCATTTATTCATCCATGCCACTCTTTTGAGTAGTTTATGTTTGAAGTCGTAGCCGATGGATAATGTCTTCAGGCGAAGATAGCCTGTGTTGATCAGCCAGAAGTCTGAGCTGCCGTAGTTGTTACTGCCGTTGTAGCTTGCCGTACTTCTCAAACGTGGATAGCGGGCTCCCGTATTATTCGGAGTCCATACGTCGGTCTGGAAGTCATAGATAACAGGAGGATAACCGCTGCCGCTTTGGCTTCCCTGAATCATACCGCCCATATAAAGGTCGGCCGGAGTAGCTCCCTGCCACAGCATGTTCATGAACCAGCCTTTGTAGTTCAAGTCGGCACTGAAGCCGTATTGGCCGCGGGGCATACTGTTTTTGCCGATGCGGTGCTGGTCGGAACCGTCAATGATACCGTCGCCGTTGAAGTCATTGTATTTCAGGTCGCCTGCACCTAAGTTGACGGAACTCTGACGTTTGGGTGAGTTCATGATGTCTTCCTGATTCTGATAATAACCCAGGCAGTCGTATCCGATACCCCAATATCCTTTGGCTTGTGTAGTACGTTTGTATGGGTTCTTGGTATCGGTTTCCGCTTCGTTCGGATTGATGTTCCAGTATTGGTCGAAGTAGGTGAAGTTGCCCGAAAGTGTGTATTCAAAATCACCTCTTTTCTCTTTCCATTGCAGGATGAACTCGGCACCTTGGCGGATGAACTCGCCATTTGACTTTACTTTGGGTAATGCGATACCCAACGGGTCGGTATAAGCTACTGCCGACGGAGAGGTCAGATAACCTTTGGTGCTCTTGCGGAAATAGTCTACAGAACCCGAAAGACGGTTGTTGAGCGATCCGAAATCGAATCCGATGTTAAAGTCGCGGGTAGTATACCAGGTAATGTCTTTGCTGACCAAGGCACCTTCGGAAAATCCCGGATACCAACTTCCGTTAAGCAGGTAGCCACGGTCGTTCAGTCCGTATGATTGCAGGTAAGCATAGCGTCCGATGGCGTCTGAACCGATCTCGCCATAAGAAGCTCTTACCTTGAACTGGTCGAAGATATGACGGTCTTTTAATGTCTGCCAGAAGCTTTCTTCCGAAATGACCCATGCAAGAGAGCCGGCATAGAATGTTCCCCAGCGTTTACCTCGCGGGAAATTGTCGCTACCGTCGTAACGGAGGCTGGCCTCGGCCACATATTTGCTGGCATAGTCATATTTCAGTCGGGCTACTACACCGGCACGCGCTTCTTCACCTTCCGAAGAACTGTTTTTGGCTGTAGATACAGGACCTGCACCGATCTGGTCTACGTCCAGCAAATATTCTTCGCGGGATAACGAGGCATCGTCTTTAAAGAGTTTATAGGCTTCGATACCGGCTGTGGCGCTGATTGTGTGTACCTGATTGAAAGTACGGTCATAATTGGCAAAGCCTTGCACGGTGTACGATGACCAGTTTGAATAAGACTTGCTCAGTGAAGGTTTGCCGGGATCGTTGGGGTTGCCATCCCAATCGTATGCTAAAGGTGATTTTTTCCAACTTTTTGACTTGTCGTTGTTGATGCGGTAGTTACCCAGTGCTTTCAATCGTAGGCCCGGTACATAAGGTACGCTCCACTCCAGTGCGAGGTTTGCTATGGCACTGAGGTTTTCGTTTTTAGTGTATCCGGCGTCGGGGGAGATCTCCATCAATGGGTTATCCGGTGTGTTGAATATTTGTCCGTTCGGATTGTATGCTATTTCCCAGGGGGCTTTATTCTGGATGTGTCCCCAGGTGTGATAATAGCTGTCTCCCGATTTGGCATTAGGCGATCTTAAGTCCGTTTTGTAAGCTTCGATACTGGAAGTTACTTTCAAACCTATTTCTTTGAAATCTGCTACGATATTTGTGCGGAAGTTGTAGCGTTTGAAACTGTTTACATCGAACTTATAGAGTGACTTCTGATCGTAGAACCCCAAAGAGGTATATGCTTTTATCTTTTCGCTACCACCGGTGACAGTCAGGGTATGTTGCATTTCCGGTGCGAAGTTCTTCAAACAGAGTTTTTGCCAGTCCGTATTAGGATATCTGCGTGGATCTGATCCGTTGCGGAACAGTTCCAGTTCATCGTCCGTATAGGCCGGTGCCAATCCGTCATTGGTCATACTCATGTTCTTGTAGAAGGCTGCATCGTGGGCATCCAGCTTATTGGGCATATTGGCAGGTTGGCTCCAGTTATAGTTAAAGTTATAATTGACGCTCATTTTCCCTGCTTTGCCTTGCTTGGTTACTATCATTACGATACCGTTGGCGGCACGTGCTCCGTAAACGGCGGTAGAAGCGGCGTCCTTCAGGATTGTGATCTGATCGATGTCTTCAGCATTCAGATTGCGGAAATCCCGCTCTTCGGAAATCACATCGTCTATTACATAAAGCGGAGTGCCCCCTCCACGGATAGAGACACTGGAAAAGTTATTCAGACCGCCTCCGCTGGTTGTGACCAACAGACCGGGAGCACGTCCTGCCAGGCTTTGGGTGATGTTTGCCGTCGGTGCTTTGATAATGTCTTCTGTATTGACACTGGCAATGGCGGCGGTTGTTTTACGTTTAGAAGTCGTACCGTAACCTACTACGATGACTTCATCCAGCGTTTTAGTGTCTTCTTCCATCGTGATGCGTAAATCTTTGGATTTTCCGACAGCGACTTCTAAGGGCTTGTATCCGATGTAGCTGATTTCGAGTACGGCCTTGTTGGGGACATTCGGTATCATAAACTCTCCTTCCATATTGGTGATGGTACCGATAGTGCTTCCTTGTACTTTTACCGAGGCACCGATGATGGCCTCTCCGCTCTCATCGACTATTTTACCTGTTATTTTCTCTGTTTTACTCTGCTGTGTGGCTGTGACAGCATTTTTTTCATAACTGTCTGCTACGGCAATTTGTGATGTCGTGCAGAATAGCAGGAGACTGATACCTGCTATCTTCAAAAAGTTGATTTCTCGAAGGCATGTGTGCTTCGGAAATTGGCAAGTTCTTTTTGTCATACATTAAATTATTCGGTTAAACATAAAATGTGATTTGGAGGATATAGATCAGACTGTCTAATCTACATCGGTTTGAGGGGATTTTTTCAGGTTCTCATAGGCATTAGCTTTTGGTTTATAATATTAAGTCTGTTCAATAACCTTGCTGAACTATGCTGATTGCTATCTGGAAAAAATAGAGCTACATGAGATAGGTTCTTTCAGTACTTTTACCATCTGTATTAGATTGATTATTAATGGTGTACTAAACGGAGTGTAAAACGGTGAAGATGCTTGGTCGAATATTTTAATGCTTCTGAGTGGGAGGTATAATACCTATTTTCTACCTTTTACTTATATATGCATCTGAAATATAGTTGATTATTGTTTATGGGAAGAGTTGTGAACGCTATCCGCATGTTTCTTCTGCCATCTCAGTGCTAACCGGATAAATAAAAATCTTAATTCTATTAAATCTTTATTATATAAATTATGTTGGTATAAAAAAATATAGTAAAAAGTTGCGGGGATATTAACTTCTTATTATCTTTGACCCCATAATAAATACTAATAATTGCAAATGCAATGGTTAACTGGTCCTAAGAGCTATCTGTTGTCTTTTCGTATAATTCCTAAGTACTGAAAGAACTTGGAAAAAATCACAAGCTATTTTGCTAATAATTTGAAAAGGCACGGAAACACAATCGGATTCCCCCATACCCTCTCCAAGGAAGAAATATAAAAATAGAAATATTAGATTGATGGAGTCACCGGTCATGCACTTGAATGTAACTGAAAGTGGAGCTGAACGGTGTGACTTTATAGTGTTTCCGATACACCATATTTTACCATCCCATTCTTGTCTCTGATAAAAGCTATAATAAGGAATAACCCAAATGGCACTTAATACCATTTAAAAACAACTTACCCAAGAATACGCTGAACTGCGTAAACTTGGGTAAGATTTTTTAGCTTAGTGAGACCTTAGGATTCGATTTCCTTTTACAGGCCTCACGTAGTAGCGATAAATCGCTTATTGAAAATAACCTATTGAAAAATGTTAGGTTTTTCTTTATCCTTAATTCGGTAATTCCAATGCTGAAGCACCATCCTCAATAGGCCATCCCGGATTCTGATAAATAGGTGAGTTGTTCACATCACCATCAGGAGATGAAAGCATGAAATCACTGAATACGATTGGATACAAGTAGCAAGCCGGTGTCCATGTATATCCATTATACATTGTATTGTTTTTTTCTGTCATTCTGTAAGGGCACAAGTTATTGCCGCTTGCAGCCTGACTTGAAACATTTGCTTGATCACCGGTTGTAATCAACCGACTTTCACCTTTATCGTCTTTATAAAGTTCAGCAGCACCGCCTCCCCACAGGTTGAATCCTTCGATAACATAATTCTTCACTTGGTCGAGCGCACGCCAACGTTTCAAATCCCACATTCGCATGCCATCTGCAATGAACTCACATCTACGTTCACGACGGATATTATACAATGTTTTATCTACCGGCTGACCTGCTGAATAAATAGCCCAGTCATCTTCTTTAGTATAATCAGTAGCAGCAATTGTTTTGTTGAAATCCGGATCTACACCTGCACGTGTACGAATTGCTTTCCAGTAACTTTCTGCGGTAGCATCCAGGTTGCTGTTCTTTTCGTAACAAGCTTCCATGTAATTCAACATAGCTTCTACACCACGGAATACAACACAGCCGTAATCAGACAAGAAGTGAGTATCACCACCGCTTCCCTGAGCTATTTCGTATGACATGGCTTTACGGATGTGATAACCGGTTACGTTTCTTCCTTCCGGTAATTCCAGGATCTTAGGTACGTTCCATGTCGTCGGATCACTCTCTACCGGCTCTTGTTTCATTTGCAGTCTATCCAACTCCGAAGCCGAGAACAGTCTCAAACGGTAGTCTCTGTTCTGAAACTCTTTATAGATATGGTCATCTCCTTGATATTGGCTGTTCGAAGCATACCATGGCAAACCGTTCTCCATCAGGAATGTCTTGACATATCCCTTTGTAAAACCATAATTACCACCTCCACGAGAAGTGTAATAAGTAGCATTGTGGTTTACACTGAGTGCTTTATCATAAGCTTTCCAGAATACAACTTCTGACAGATCTTCCAAATTTTTAGAATTATACATTTCAAAGAACGGATTCCATCCCGAAGCTGAAGAGGTAGGATTCACCTCTTTACTGTTCACAGTCAATGTGATCTGATCTCCTACTTCTTTGGCAGCAGCCATGGCTTCTGTTAAGAAGAAGTCAATTTCCTGATTGACGTTAATGGTAAAGTCCTTCAAGTAATCTTTTTGTTTTCCCGGCCACGTATCGTCACCCGGCACACGTCCGGTACCTCTATGATATTTCAACCAGGTAGCTTCAGATAAAGCAACTCTTGACTTCACCAGTAATGCTGCGTTACGTGTCAGGCGATTTTTTCCACCTACGGGGCTGTTAGTCATCAGTTCGGCAGCCTTATCCAGGTCGCTAAGGATGAAACGTGCCACTTCGTTGCGCGGGCGACGCTTACTTGCTTCGATAAGATCTTCTTTCTTATCAGATAATACCTTAGTGAGGATAGGGAAGTCTCCAAGATTCTGTAGCTTGCTGAAATACTCCCATGCTCTGAGGAAATATATCTCGCCGATATATTGTTTAATGTTCTTTTCAACACCTTCGATTTCTCCTGCTTCCCAACGCGGGATCACGATTTCCAGGAAATAGTTCAGGTTACGGATAGTGCCGAATCCCCATGCGTCATAAGTACCTACACGCCACTGTCCCGGTTCCCAATAAGTCGTATTGGGTGATGCAGTAGCTTGATTGTCAGTGCCATTGTCTGATACGATCGGACCTCCATTATATCCACTATGAATATTGAAACTGTATGCATTGATAGCATAGGCAGCCAATTGACTTTCATTCTTAAGATATGTATCCGGAGTAACCGAATCCAACGGCTCTCTGTCCAGAAAATCTTCGCAAGAGGTCAGTAAAGACGCTCCGGCCAACAGAGATAGAGTTATATATTTGAATGTTATTTTCATAAAAAGTATCAATTAAAAGTTTACGTTAAGACCAACAGACCACACTCTTGCCAAAGGATATGCTTTTCCTGCATCACCGGTGCTACCCAGTACTTCAGGGTCGAATACCCTCATCTTTGTACCTGTCCATAAGTTATCTCCCGAAACATATACACGAAGTGAATTTACAGCAAATTTCTTTGTGATAGTGCTTGGTAAAGTATAACCCAGTTGTAAGTTCTTCAAACGAATATAAGCACCGTTCTGTACGTAACGTGACTGTGTCAGAGTATTCTTTCCACCTTCACTGCTGCCACCGCCAAAGATGACTCTCGGATAATAGGCATCTACATTCGGTCCAAATACACTTTCTGTATCTTCCGGACGGAAATAATCCATGTGGTCTTTGAAAGCAGCAGCCTGCCACATTCCTTGTCCGTTAGCTCCCCAGAAATACGGTCCTCCGACAACAACATCACGCTTGCCTACTCCTTGGAAGAAAGCACTGAAATCGAAACCTTTCCAGGATGCATCTAGTGTCAAACCATATTTAAATCGTAATTGAGTATTGGCTACCACCTTTAAGTCGCCGAGATCATTCAAAGTACCGTCTCCCGAAGAAATTTTACCATCTCCGTTCAGGTCTTTGTACATGATGTCACCGGCAGCCCACTTACTACCTAGCTGGCTTTGTCCTCCATTGGGTAATGAAGCCAGGTGTGCTTCCATTTCCGCATCTGTCTTGGCAATACCTACTGTCTCATATCCCCAAACCAGACCATCCATTCTTCCTGCATACCACTGGTTTCTATTCAGTTCTTCGTTCGGATAGCGTGTTACCTTTCTCTGGTCATCGGAAAGAACGAATTTCACTCCATAATTAAAATCTTTAATACGGTCTCTCCAAGAAACTTCCACTTCAAAACCCCATGCTTTCATATCCGCATTGTTTACCTTAGGAACCGTAGCACCCAGTGTTGCCGGTAATTGTGGAGCCGGACCAATCATATCAAGTGTATTACGAACGAAATAGTCAAATGAACCCGTCAAACGATTGTTGAGTAAACCGAAGTCAAAACCGATATTCCATGAACGAACGGTTTCCCATGTCATTTCAGCACTCACAATGCCCGGTGCAGAAGCTGTATTCGGTTTCTTTCCATTGATCAGCCAACCGCTGTTTTCAACACCTGTAGGCATTGTCTGATAGAAAGGATAGAAAGCAGTTGTGTTACAGTTACCCAATTCACCCCATGAACCTCTGATCTTGAAATTATTCACAATGTGTTCCAGATCTCTCCAGAAGGGTTCGCGAGAAACATTCCAACCGGCAGAGAATGATGGGAAGAAGCCCCAACGTTTGTCTCCGATGAAACGGGAAGATCCGTCATAGCGACCATTGATTCCCAACAAATAACGTTCTTTATAGTTATAGTTGATACGACCGAAGAAACCGGCATTTGCCCAATGGGAGTAACCACCATTTGCTTTCTGTTCAGTAGTACCGGTATTCAATGTCGGAACATCCGGAGTGATCAACTCATCACGCTGTCCTGATAAGTTTGTCCGTTTATACAATTCGGCATTAAAACCTCCCATCACTTTAAAGTAATGATCACCGATCTGCTTGAAATAATCAGTATACAGGTTTAGAGAATAATTGTTGTCTTTCCAATAACTTTGGTTGACACGTGACATTCCCGGAGTATATCCGTCGAACCATGCCATGGCAACAGGGCTTCCCTCGCCATCGTGATAATATACAGGCAATACTTCCCACTGATTCTGATTATTGACAATCTTCATGTTACCTTCAGCATGGATCAACCAGTCTTTCAAAGGTTCAACAACCAACTGAATCTGTTGATAGAATTGATCTTTTTGAGTCACATCACGTCCACCTTCTTCCATCTGAATAATTTCACTATGATCCAGATAATATCCATTGGCGTCTTTTACCGGATTGGTCGGCCAGCGGCGAGCGATATTGTGGTAGAAATTACTCGTCAGGTAAGAGGGACGGTCATAATCCTCACGAATAAATTTGGTGTTATACATTAACTTCACATATTTAGAAAGTGTTGCGTTGATTTTACCTGAAAGGTTATAACGAGTCAGGCGGTCATCTCCATGGCGAGTCAGTCCCTTATCGCCCATGTAACCGGCTGAAACCATATAAGTCACTTTATCTGTACCTCCATTCACTGATATGTTGTGCTCATTGGATACGATACTGTGATACTGTTCTTTAAACCAGTCTGTATTGGCCCATGCACCGGCATATTTCTTCCACTCACCGTCTTGCCAGGAAATTCCGGCAGCATCCGGTCCTGTTAAGGTTCCCTGCTGGAATGCCAGAATCTTATCCATTACATCCTGAGTGAACTTGATATTACCGTTCTGGTTGATACCGGCCTCGTTCCAATAGTTGGCAAAACTCCATGAGTCCATCATTTCCGGCATCGACATAGGAGATTTGAAACGGACATTAGTGCTATAATTAACGCTTGTGCGGCCTGCTTTACCACTCTTGGTAGTGATCAGGATAACACCAAACGGGGCACGTGAACCATAGATAGAAGATGCGGCAGCATCTTTCAATACAGAAATATTTTCGATATCGTTAGGATTAATACTGTTCATATCTCCTTCCATACCATCGATAAGGATTAAAGGAGAAGAACTGGATCCGTCACCGATCGTACCCGCACCACGGATACTGATATTCATTCCTGCATCCAATGCGCCACCGGTAGTAGGAACTGTCAAGTTCAAACCCGGAACCACACCTTGCAAAGCCTGTGATACGTTAGAGACCGGACGTGACTCAATTACCTTAGAGTCTACCATACTTACAGCGCCGGTTACGTTCACTTTTTTCTGTGAACCATAGCCCACGATAACAACTTCATCCAATACTTCGGCATCCTCTTGCATCGTAATGTTGAGAGCTGTACCTTCTGCTTTGACTGTAACGGTTTTATAACCAATGTAGGAGATTTCGAGTGTAGCGCCTTTAGGGGTGTCGATAGAGAACTTTCCTTCCAGGTCAGTAATGGCACCCATGGTAGCATTGTCTTTTACTTTGACGGATACACCGATCATGGCTTCTCCGTTCTGGTCCACTACCGTACCTGTCGTTTTCACTTTCTGCTGTTGTACGGAGGCGATTTCGTGTTTTTCGTAAGTATCGGCTGCCGCTTGCTGAGGTGTAGCACACCATAGCATAATAGAAGCAGCGATTGCCATTTTCAGGCGATTTGTTTCTCGAAACCGGATTAGGCTCGGAAACAGGTTAGTTTTTTCTGTCATACACTAAATTGTTCGGTTAAACATTCGTTTGTTAATTCTTTCAAGATTTGATTGTACAGATGGAAATGTGTTCTTCTGTATCATTTAGTTTTTTGTGTCTTTACTTTGTCATAGGCATTTCTTAAAAATTATATTTTAGTTATTTAAAGGGGGCATTTGGATTATTTTGTCATGTTTTATAATAGTGTATATATATTTCGTTTATTTGCAATATAGGTATAAATGCTATTTCAGTTCTAACTGAACTTGGATAGAAGGAATGTATATGGTTGATTATCACACGAAATGTGATATGAAAAGATAGATATGCGTAAATATGCAATAGACAAATGGTTAGTTTTACGGAAAATATTACAGAAAAAAGTAATAATATAAGCGAATAATCAATTCAAAGTTTCTACCCAAAAAGATTTATTCTTTCATTTTTTTACAAGAGACACTCTATATATCAAAAATAAAATAGTAAATACGGACCTATATTTTTTAATATTTTATTAATATCTCTTGCTTCTTATTAAAATTCGTTTTATTTTTGCCCCATATAAGGATTTAGAGGCGAATCCGTATTCCATCGGTAGTAGATGGAGTTTTGAGAAAACTGATTTAGAACAAACAATATATAGGACAAAGAATAAGTCCAGTTAGAACTTAGCCGACTTTTCCGTTGAAATGTTTATCACTACTTTTATTATATCGTTTATCAGGTTGTTAATTTTGCCAATGGGCTGATTGTATTCTGGGAAATTAAATAATTCCATTCTTTACGCAAATTTCATTCTTTGTATGATTTATTTCGTCTCCGTACCGGGGAATTATATCGTTCGGTTGATATTTTCTTTTGATCTCGAAGCGGGAGGTACTTATCAGAATGATAATTATGTCTTTGAAGAACAAATGGATGATATCTTTCAGGAATAGGGCTCTTTTCTATCTGACATATTGAAAATCAGCAAGATGAAGAATGTGCATTGGGTTGTTGAAATACTTGTTTTAACATGGTCTTAAAATAAGTGTTTTGATGACAGATAACAAATCTTTTAGGCGCAAAAGACTTGTTGTTTGCATATAGGAAGAAAGTGATATGCAAGCAGCATTAACAATGTTAATTGAGAAGAGATTTTTTAGTCGGTAGGTTCTTGTGCGGTACAGGACAAAAAAGAAAGGCGACCCTTTGCAGAGTCACCTTTCGATTATTTAAAGTTGTTAACTTTGTCTGATTAGAGTTTCGGACCAGCAGCAACCAACTTCTTACCAGCTTCGTTTCCAGTGAACTTAGCGAAGTTCTTGATGAAGCGACCGGCAAGGTCTTTTGCTTTTTCATTCCACTGTGCAGGATCAGCGTAAGTATCACGAGGATCAAGGATCTTCGGATCAACACCCGGAAGTTCTGTAGGAACAACAAAGTCGAAGAAAGGAATAACCTTAGTAGGAGCTTTGTCGATAGAACCGTCAAGGATAGCGTCGATGATACCACGAGTATCTTTGATAGAAATACGTTTACCGCTTCCGTTCCATCCTGTGTTAACCAAGTATGCTTTAGCACCGGTCATTTCCATCTTCTTAACCAATTCTTCTGCATATTTAGTTGGGTGCAATGATAAGAATGCAGCACCGAAGCAAGCAGAGAATGTCGGAGTCGGTTCAGTGATACCACGTTCTGTACCAGCCAATTTAGCTGTAAATCCAGACAGGAAGTAGTACTGAGTTTGTTCCGGGTTCAAGATAGATACCGGAGGCAATACACCGAAGGCATCAGCTGACAAGAAGATAACTTGTTTAGCGTGAGGACCTTTAGACACCGGTTTAACGATGTTTTCGATGTGGTAGATAGGATAAGAAACACGAGTGTTTTCTGTTACTGATTTGTCAGCGAAATTGATTTTGCCATCAGCAGCTACTGTTACGTTCTCCAACAGAGCGTCACGTTTGATAGCGTTGAAGATATCCGGTTCGCTTTCTTTATCCAGGTTGATAACCTTAGCGTAGCAACCACCTTCGTAGTTGAATACACCTTCGTTATCCCATCCGTGTTCGTCGTCACCGATCAATTTACGTTTCGGGTCAGTAGATAAAGTAGTCTTACCTGTACCAGACAATCCGAAGAAGATAGCAGAGCTAGTTCCTTCCATATCTGTGTTAGCAGAGCAGTGCATAGAAGCGATACCACGAAGCGGGTTCATGTAGTTCATGATAGAGAACATACCTTTCTTCATTTCACCACCGTACCAAGTATTCAGGATTACTTGTTCTTTAGTCTTCAGGTTGAAAACTGTAGCAGTTTCAGAGTTCAAGCCCAGTTCTTTGTAGTTGTCAACTTTTGCTTTAGAAGCGTTGAAGCATACGAAATCAGGTTCTCCGTAGTTAGCAAGTTCTTCAGCTGTCGGGCG
>CANSEY010000050.1 GCA_947646015.1 uncultured Bacteroides sp.
ATCTTCCGACTTTGCAAAATCTACGCCTAAACACAGGTTTATTACTATGCCCCAAAATCTACGCCTAAACACAGGTTTATTACTATGCCCCGACTTCTGTGGTGACCCGGAGGGGCGCTGTTAAACAAAAGACCGCTAACTCATTGATAATTAGCGGTCTTTGGTGGTGCCACCAGCAATATAAATGTTAAATTATTATCAATCGGATTAAATTTAATTATATACTAATATACTGATATTAAGCCGAATTAAACAATTTTCAATTTAGGCGGATAGCGGCTGTTTTAGAAATTATAGTGACTATTGTAGTGACTATTCAGGAAAAGTCACTAACTTTGCAGTGTCCGATTCATAAGGGAATCGAACCTTGGATTCTATGGCAAAATCTCTTTCCCGGTTCTTCATCCGCAAGCAGGACGAGAAGAACGAAATCGCAACTCTTTTCTTTAGGGTGCAGAACAAGAAACACAAAGTCGATACGCTCTTTTCCTCTCAGATACGTGTGAATGTTTCAGAGTGGAAAGAGGCTTTGTCGTGTCCTGAAAAATGGATGCGACATCAAAGGACGAACTTCAATCTACACGACTCTCTCAATAGGATTGAACTGGTAGTGAAGTCGGAAGTCGAGGGCATGTCTTTCGATAAGTCACATGTTGAGGCCGAGATCCTCTCTATCGCCAATCCGAAGAAAGCAGAAGCCAGAATGAAAGCTAAGCGTGAAGAGGAGGAACGGCAACGCGAGGAAGAACGCATAAAGGA
Source organism: uncultured Bacteroides sp. (assembly GCA_947646015.1). GTDB lineage: Bacteria > Bacteroidota > Bacteroidia > Bacteroidales > Bacteroidaceae > Bacteroides. The sequence goes on from CANSEY010000050.1 coordinate 760, forward strand.
AGAGCAGGAGCGTCTGATAAAGGAGGGCATCGATGCTGAACGCGCCAAAATATGGAATTTCATAGACCGATTTTGTAATGAAATCAAGAGCGGTGCCAGGCTTAATGGTCATGATAGATATGCGCCCGGCACTGTGAAGGCATGGAATAGCTTTCGGAAACTATATGATTTGTTTGACAGAAAGCATCGCTACACGTGGTATGATGTAGACCGTGCGTTCGTCACCAAATTCCTGAATTTTATGGAGAAGAAAGATTATATGGTGACTGCGCAGAATAAATATCTGGTCGATCTCCGCGCAATCATCAGCTATGCCTATGCCGACGGAATACACGACAATGACCGTGCCCTGCAATATTTCGCCAAGAAGAAAATTGAAGAGAAAGACAAGGCTATCGAAATCTACCTTACCGATGCGGAACTTCAGGCATTGTATGAAATGCCACTGTCAGGCAAGCAGGAAGAGGTGCGCGATATATTTCTTGTCGGGTGCTATACCTGCCAGCGCGTGAGCGATTACAACGACATTGACAAGGATTGTTTCACCACTACAGCCAAAGGAACACCGGTAATACGCCTCATTCAGAAGAAAACCCGCAACGAGGTAAAGATTCCTATAATGAATCCCAACCTAAAGGCTATATGCGAAAAATACAACTACAATCTCCCTTATGTTGTTGACGTGATACTCAACCGCTACATAAAGGAGATTCTGAAGGAGTTGTCCTATAAAGTGCCCGACTTAGCCAAGATGGTAGTAACCAAACTTACTCAAAAGCAGAAGAAACTGGTGGAGGACGGCAAGCTCGTTGTCGAGCACAACGAAAAGGGAGAGGTGACAATGCCTCGCTACAAGTGCGTGACAACCCACACAGCCCGCCGTAGCGGAATCACCAACATGTACCTAACCCACAAATACTCCATAGTCCAGATGATGCACGTCAGCGGCCACAAGACACAAAAGACCTTTATGGACTATATCAAACTCTCCTCGGACGAAATCGCCGACGAGATAGACGCAATCGCTAATGGCGCAAAATCCGAAGTATTTTGACTATTATTACTCGGAAACAGCTACAAATCAAAATATAAATTGTAATTTTGAATATGGAAACAAATAATTCACAGCTCGTAATCTATCAGGCGCCGGACGGAAATATGTCGATTGATGTGACAGTTCAGAATGATACCGTATGGTTGAGCCAAGGGCAGATGGCCGAACTCTTTGACAAAGATCAGTCAGTTATTGCCCGCCACATCTCTAATGTTTTCAAGGAAGGCGAGCTGGAGAAAGAGAGTAATATGCAAATTTTGCATAATACTCTGTCGAAGTACAAACCGACTCAGGTTTACAGCCTTGATGTTATTATCTCTGTTGGCTATCGCGTTAAATCCAAACGTGGTACTCAATTCCGCATCTGGGCAAATAAGATCTTGAAGCAGTATCTTCTTCAAGGCTATGCCATAAACGAGCGGATAGCTGCACAGAAATATGACGAGCTTAGTCAGTTGATAAAAGTGCTCGGCCGCACAATCCAAAATCAGGAAAGGCTTACGGAGGACAGCCGTTCATTGCTCGATGTTGTTGTCGATTACACATACGCCCTCGACACTCTTGACCGCTACGACTATCAGGAACTGAAGATCGAGGACACCACCGGTAAAGAGTCGTTTCATGCCACTTACGAAAACGCCATGGAAGTCATCCGCGAGTTACATGAGAAATTCGGTGGCAGCACATTGTTCGGCAACGAAAAGGACGATTCCTTCAAAAGCTCCATCGGTCAGATTTACCAGACCTTCGGCGGCATTGACCTCTATCCCTCAGTGGAGGAAAAAGCAGCCATGCTCCTGTATCTAGTTACAAAGAATCACTCGTTCAGCGACGGTAACAAACGCATTGCCGCCACACTCTTCCTGTGGTTCCTCAACGGCAACGGCATTCTCTACAACGGAGACGGCACCAAACGCATCGCCGACAACACACTCGTTGCCCTCACCCTGATGATAGCCGAAAGCCGCACTGAGGAAAAGGACACAATGGTAAAAGTCATCGTCAACCTAATCAACAAGAACAACTGAGGATAAGACGAAACAACCCCCGAAATATGCACGGCTTAACGACTTCATGCCGAGGATTGACCTGTCGGTGCTGAATGATTATGTAACGGCTAATCTCCGCGCTGATTTTCATACTCGTTTGGGACATTTGTCACACCGAATGTCGATTATTAGTTGTAACTTTGCTTAATTACAGATAATAGACTCAAATGAAACTGCTAAGAGCCTTATTCTACCAATATTATTGGTGGCAGATGCGACAGGAACAGGATGGATTCTTCGTTCCTCTGTTGGCTGTGCTCAGTGTCCTGTGTCCGATTTTTGGGATAATCGGTTTTGTAATGATTTCGGCTGATGTTACAGATATTATTGATTTGAAGAAATTTGATGTGAAAATATTAATTTCAGCCATGTTCATTCTCGAACTCGCCGCTTTATGGTGGTTGCTTTTGCGAAAGAAACGATATAGAGTGATAATCTGCGAGCATGATGTCTATAATATTTCTGCGTATCGACGGCTCGCGGTGATATATCCAATTCTATCTGCAACACTTTTCTTTATTGGACTATATATCGGTTATCTACATAATTCGGCAGCGATAAACCAATGATTATTAGCGTATGAATCGCCACATCAGTAAATCTCAGCGACAAGGGTTCATAATCCTGATGATATGCTCGGCTATAATGCTTGGCATAGGAATTTATATGTTTGTGGCTGATTTCCATTCGACAAGCATCGTAACGAGTTGGCGCTCCAATCCTTCCGAGCAAACTATATCATGGCAAACTCCGGTATTCGGAGCAATCGTCATGCTCATATTGGGTATTCTAATCAAAATAGACAAGCCCAAATTACCTAAAATGAACCTCCAAGGCAAACGCACTTTCGTATTTGAAAAGATAACGGATTATCTGAAAGATAATGATTTCAAGAAACGAGGCAATCATTTCTTCAAAAACAATGGCGAGATAGGTTATTGTGTGAACATTCAGAATGACAAATGGAATGACGCCAATAAAATCCGCTTCACATTGAATGTCGGTATATTTACCGAGGTTTTTTGGCTTGAATGTGAGGATCTCAAGAATACCGGGATTATCCCTACTTTCCCGAAAGAATATGAGTGTGCTATACGGGAGAGAATCGGCGGCTTGCTTCCGGTCAAAGAGGATAAATGGTACAGCATTACCTCAGGCACGGATGTCATGAAACTATGGAGCGAAATAGAGCGCGACCTAACAGAATATATATTGCCATTCTTTGCCCGTTACAACACTGAGTCCGATGTCATACCCAATCAATTTATCTACCGGAAAGGAGGCAAGCGATGAAAAGGTGTCAGAAAATAGTATCATATTCCATTGCCATAGGCTTTGTAATAATAATTGTGCTATCTATTTGTGGTATCATTCTTATGGGATATAGCACAGCTGATCATAGGATAAGCGATATTAAACAAAACCTTGACAGTATAATAAGCAGAATTGAATCGTATAACGTATCTAATCATACGTTGCCGGAAGCAATGTCTCAATTAAACTTTAAGCAAACTATCAACGGCTATTTATATGAGGGGAACATGGGCATAGATATTCGTTTCAGATATTATAATTTATCTGATGGCAGTTATTTGGTAGAAGTTTTCAATGAAGAGGAAGATTCTATTATAAACCAATTTTATAGTCCTGCTCATCAGTGGGAAAACGAACCGGATAATATGGTATGGTTCAAAATTGAAACAAAAGCCTATGAGTTATCCCAAATAAAGAAAATCCATGACATATTAAATCCGGTATCATCTTATAGGTTCAGCATACCTTTTACATTGGATAGCGTTACAAGGAACGACAATATATTAAGTATATTGTCGGATATTACAATACATTGTGATTCGATCGGATATCTGACAATTAAATCTCCTGATAAGCAAACACGAATGGAAGGCTGGACAGCATTTGATAGGTATGTATATCCTGCTGAATATTTAGGGTGTATGTTTGGAGAATGGAAATATTATGACGGTCAAGGCAATTGCTACCGTAAGTTTTGGAACTATAAAGAAAACGACAGATTGATATATGAAACTGACCGATAAACAATTTTGGATATTGCTGATTGTGATGGTGTATGCTTCTGTTGCGTCCGCACAAACAGTTTTCTCTGTGGAGAAAATAAGCGAAACGGAATATGTTAAAGCCGAAAGAGAGTGTTCGCGCTATAATGTCATTCCGGCTGATACCATTGCCGATAATGATATTGTTTCTATGGTATTGAAGGAATCGCAAGCTAAATTTGAACGTCTTGATTCTGCTTGGCAACAAGAAATATATGCTATTTATGATAACTCGGATTTTGGTTTTAACAAACGATGGCTAACATTTCTGCCTGAACTGAAATTATATGGTTTCAATATCCCTGAATCGCCGCATGACGATGCAATATGGTGGTTTGATTCTGAGAACGGTAAATATATCTGTCGCGCGGCTTGTCCCACGGCGATAAACACCAATGGGATTTATGTGTCGCAGGTCGGTTATGATTGCGACTGGCCCTTAGATTTGAGATTCTTTCGTCGCGAAGGAAACTTCATATATGAATTTGAGTCATACAAGAGTCTTCAATACAGTGGTGAAGGACCTTATTGTCAGACCGAAGAATCCGGGCTTAGCACTATCTTCTGGCATGACAACAATACGTTGTATGTGAAAACCATCGACCATAAACGTCAAGAATCGGTATATCTAAAAATCAAAGTTCAGCAGACCGTCAGGGACATGCTTGAAAACGTAATGCCAAACAAAGCTGTTAGACCGGCTCCGATAAAATCTGTCAGGGATAATAAAAAAGGAGGCAAGCATTGAAACTGATTTATCGGGCGAAATGGATAATTGTAGTATTGTTCGCGATTACGTTCTTCTTTTCTTTCGCTGTTCTTTTTGCCGGAGGGTCTACTAAGATTAATTGGTGTCTGTTGGTCGCAAATATATTGCTGATATTCTTACAGACGGAAAATGTGGTCTTTGCGTTCAGGAGCAAGTATAAAGAGATCGGAGCCGCTTTGCTTGTAATTCTTTTTATATATCATGAGTTGGAATTATACCATTAAAGCATTAACAACCGGTTTTGAATGAATAAATCATTATATATCACTGCAATTGTCGGTAATTTTATATTGCTGGTTTACGCTGCTGTCCTTATTGTCGGGATAAGTGGTGGGTGGCTTGACGGTAAGTTATGGCTGCACTCTGATGTGGCTAAAGTAGCACAGCTACTGCTTATGGCTTCGGCGATGGGATTGTTGTTTGCCAATATCCGTATTAGCCGTGTACGATACGGTGGCAGGTATCTGTCATTGATACTCTGCGGAAACTTCTTTGTCAATCCCTTCCTGAGTTTATATTTCCTGAGCGGCAAGGCAGACGGCAAACAGGCATCGGAGACATTTCCAAAGCGCAACATTACAGGCCATGAGAATCCGGACATATGTTATGAGAAAGACTCCGGCCCCTGGAATGTATTGCCTGATACAATAGGCTTATCTGACAATGAGGATGAGTTTTTCATTACCTTCGCTACATATTGTGAGGCTCCAACTTCTAACAATGGAGAAAACATCTATACTGATACTCTGATTGATATTCTGGAGTATCTGGAAAACTATCGTGACAAACTTTAACATCCTATGGCTGGAAAGAAAAGCAGTGTCAAAGACACTAACGAAAAACGCCCTGCCGACTATAATCCTCAACCCGGCAATAAGGCTACTCTCACTCTTGCGGATTTCACTGATGAGAACCTTTTTGCCGAACTTAGACGGCGTGGTTATAATGGCGAACTCCGCTACTCCAGAGTGATAACGGTATGAAAAATCAAGCCACCAACAAGAAGATACAGGCAAAACTCACCCGACTCTGTAAGACTTGCGAGTTGAAAAAGGAGAGGGGTGAGTGCCCGTTCTCTAATAAATTGGAGTGTACGGATTGCAATCTCATAATAACAGAGATGGTCCTCAACAACTATTCCTCTTGGGATTTGCAAGGTATTCCCATTAATGCTATCGTTAAAGGACTTCAAGCTCACAAGTTTACTGGAGAGCTGAGACAAACTAAGGTTGTAATGATATGAAAAAGAGTAATCTAACCCCTGAGCAACAGACGCTATTCAATGCGAACTTTAATCGGCGAGCTTATGATAAGGCCAAAGAGCCAATTCAGAAGGCTATGTCGGAGTCCAAAACCTTTGATGAGTTTTGGGAAAGAATAAAAAATTATGACCGCGATGTGGAATTTGATGATGACTTCACTATTATAACTTGTGAGGTTGAACTTGACAGAAGCCACATGGAGACTGAAGGCGATTATGTCGGAGTCTGTTTCTATATCAAATGGTCAGATGAAACCAATACCGGCACATTTGATAAGGTGGCATTATTCTCATCAGAACCATCTGGAGAATATATTGCAGACCTCCTTTGCTACATAAACCCTGAAACTTGCGAGGTGACTGAGTGGGTCTATGAGGCATAATATTGATGACAAGCAGTGAGTATTGTCAATAACAAATAATGAAAAAGAAACAAACCAATGACTCGACCAGAGTAAAAGGGTTTTACATCAACGAGCTTATCAGAGGATTTTTCGGAGAACAGAATGAGGGAAAGGTGATGCTTCAGAAAATGGGGCTTTCTCCTGATGCTGTACCATTCAGTGTAGCCATTTTCCTTCAGAACCAACGCATATTTTGGTTCGATAAGGATGGTAATCGTGTCACCATTTCTTTTAAGCTGAAGCCTCATCAACTGGAGTGTTTTGGCACTTACCGGAAGAAAAGAAAGTCTATGAGGCTTTTCAGAGAGTGGGGGGGATATGAAGATCCTGAAGTAATCGCTCGTATTGAGTCGGGAGCCATTGGTGACTGTTGTATGAGATGTATTTACGAAAATTTGATTGAATAATATGGGCTGGATAATTTTTGTCGGCTATCTTTTCTGTGGAGTGATGTGTAACATTTTCTACCAGATTGAGAAGTCATCCACCAAAGGTAGCAAGGAACAGAAGATTGCTACCATAGTTATGTACTGCTTTGCAGGCTTGATTGGCCTCGGACTCCTAATCCTGGCGATGTACGCAATCGGATGGATTTGGTATTTCTTCTGTGGAGGCTTCCTCATATTTGAGGATCAGCCGTTCTGGGATAAGGTCGTGTGTGGCTTAATGTCCTTAGTCTTTCTCGGATTTATCTTCGGTTTCATTGCAGTTTGCTGTGGCTGGGATCCGGATAGCAGACGATGAAGCCAACAAATATTAGAGGGATTAACTTATCTTCACAAACTGTGGAGGGTTAATCCCTCTATTATGTTATATCTGATAAAAGCAGTTTCATTCTCAACATAATATTATGGATATATCTAATGTAAAGGTCTATGACCTTAAAGAATCCGTTATTGCTTGCAGAAATGCAATGCGTCTGGAGGTTCCGGAATATACGGATGAAGAGTTTGAGGCAAGTTTGAAACGGGCCATAAAACTATGTGAAGCCTCCAAGGGGCCAGTCAAGTGTCACGCCAATTTCCGCACTGGTATTCGTGTCAGCTTCGATATAAAATACCCCAACTATATCTCCCCGGAAATGCAGCGTTACCACTGGTTTGACATTGTGACTTCATCATCCAAAATGCACCGCATAATGCAGATGGATTTCGACAAGTGTTGCAATCAGTGGGTCACTCAGGAAACAATCGCTCAAATGAAGCGACTGATCGCCAAATACAATGAGGACAAGTCCGAAGAGAACTTTATGACTGTTCTTTCCAACTGCCCCCAGGGTGTGATGCTATTTATGAGAGTTTCCACCAACTATGAGCAGCTTCGCACAATCTACCTCCAGCGCAAGAGCCACAAACTCCCTGAGTGGAGAATGTTCTGTGAATGGATTGCCACTCTTCCTTATGCAAAGGAGTTGATAATTTGCGAATAATCTGCAATCTAAGTATATCGGAGTAATTTTTATGCTGAAAGGCATTGCATTTTTTCGTAATTTTGCAGTGTCTTTCAGCTCTAAAAGCAAAAACCAATAGTATGAATAGACAAAGACGAAGTGTTCTTCATGCCGTTCTTGACGGTTTAGCAAGACTGAGAGACCCGGTTGATAAGGCAGAGGCCCTGAAAATCCTTCAGAAAGCTCAATCTGATGTTCAGAAATGTGCCGATGAAGAGGACGAAGCTCTTGATAACCGGCCTGAATCATTCCAGTGGTCTGCTGCCAATGATGCGATGACCGATAATGTGTCTGACCTCACTGATGCCAGCGGAGATCTGGAGGTGCTTATCGAAAACTGCCAATCTGCCGATAAGTTTTCGTACCAATCGGTCAAAAGTGACGTTATTAAGATAGTGAACACCATCAAACAGACTATTCATAGATGAACCAGGAACAACTCGCAGACAGAATAAAGGAAGCCGTAAATGGAGCTGCCTATACAGGTAGTTTGACAGCTTATGCCGTACAATCCATAGAGTTAGCAAGGAGCAACTATCCAGTCCAAAATCTTATTACATTTTGTCAGGATATGAACTTGAAATTTGTGATGACAGATTTGGCTACTGAGGATCGCTTCTATCCCGATTCTGTGCTTGGTGTTCACAAGGTGTTGGATTTGCTTATGAGACGCTACCAAGTCGATCCTAAGTTAGTCTATCGAAAGACTGGAATACATTATACCCCTCCCAAATCTTTCATTCCAGAAGATCTGGAACGAATGAAAGAAGAGGCAGAGGGGCGTAAATATGTCATTCCACTTTCCATAAAAACCTTGTTGGCTGTCTGTGAGGTGATTCATTGTGATTTGACGTTTGACCCAAAATGATGAAAGCAGTGTCATAATATGATCAATATTTATGGCAACTAAGAAAGAGGTTCTTCAAAAATCTCAGGAAGCAATCGCAAACTACTTCCAATTATCAAAGTTTTTATTCAGTGAGGATGCTCCTTACGACGTAAATGAAATTCCACAAGACAGCCCATTCTATGAGAGTGCAAAAGCTATCTCAGATGAGATGGAGCTGGATTGGGAAAATATGTCGCATGAGGACAGCAATCTAGTTATGATCAATATGCTCGCAGATGCTTTTGCCGCTATTGAGCCGGATGAGCATTACGATGCAGTCCTGACCATCTCCTTCAAAAAAGCTGAATAATATGGGCCTGGCCGATACAGTTCAATTTACACTACGCCCTAAAGACTTGGAGAAAGCGAGTGATATGTTTGGTATTGAGATTGCCTTGCTGGAACGCCTCAACGCCCAGCGACTTCTCAATGCCACATACATTCGCAATCTCTTAATCCGGGCCGACTACGAAAGACTGACAAGCGGATTGCATTGGCTGGAACATCAGGACAAGAACTATAACTTCCCTGAAGTGTTGAGAGCGTTATCGCGCGAATACAATATAAGCCAACAAAGTCTCAAAGACATTCTTCACGGAAAGAATGAATCACTCTTGTTCTGTAACCGTTGTGGCCGACGCATTGGTAAGGCTCAGTATAACAGGACAAAAGGTTTCTGTTCCAACTGCTTCTCAGACACGTTGGAACTATAATTGATTAAAAGCAGTATTTATATGAACGCGACATTCCAAATCCAACAATTATGGCAATATTTAGGGGTTCAGGATGACGAAATCCTAATCATTCGACATTACAACCAGTCTGATGATAAAGATGAGTTCTTAATCGTTGAAGCAACCCAGAATGGTCTCACAATCACCACAACTGACACTCTTCCGGAGTTGAGAGCTGACATGAAGTTCCAAATCGTTCAGCAACGTGACTCATCCGGGAAGTTCATAATCCCATCAGTAACTCAGTTAATCAATGACAAGGTTAGCGATTATTAACCAAAATAAATAGGCTTTTTAAGATTTATTAATAAATCTTTCTGAAGGCTCTGCACTATTACTCGGTGCAGGGCCTTTTTGTATGCCCTCAAATGATAACAGCAATATATTATGGCACAAAGAATAAAAACTAACATCAAGTTCTACAAAGGGCTTGAAAATGTTGCAGACCGGCTCTATGGTTTCGTCACCAAGACCAACGGAAGTTGGAAAGGGTGTCGGGAAACTGAGAGCAAGAAAAAAATCGTGTTCGTAGATCCGTCTATCGCAAAAGACATCATCCCCAATATGCTTTATAGCTGTACTCTGATGCCAATGCGTAGCGAGACTGGCTTCATAGCCAAATCTGCAACCATTCTCCGGTTCCCCGCCACCATTAAAACCATTTGCCGCAAAAACGTATTCGTTGTGCGCATAACTTTTGGTAACAAAGAAATCATCTACGACCCCTCCAGCAAGGAGAAGCGTAAGAATGACATTCAAGTTATCGCCCAGCTTCTTCGTGGTAGAAATGACCTTGAAAACGCCATTGCCACTGCCGAAGATTTTATTGACAACGCCTTTATGGTTAGAAGGCTTTACGAACAATCTCAGGGCAATGTTTGAAGAAGGAATGTCAAGTAATGAGCTGCTTGATGAGTATCGCTTAGACCTTGCAGATATTCAGGAAAAGACTGTCCGTTTCGACAACTCTGAATATGTCACACGATATTTATGGAAACGCCATAAACAGCCAACTGTGATTCTGACCAAGGTCTTTACCTCGTTTCGTGGTAACAACTATCTCGGAATACTCATCTACTTTCAGTCTGGCGCCGGCAAGTCTAAGAAATGGGATTGGTCATCATTCCATATCGGTCTGATGAATACTGGCAAGGGTATATCAGCTATTGCCTTTTATACTGAGAGCAGACAAGCTATCAAATTCAATCCTCATTTCTTTCATCGCTATAAGGAGCGATTTATGGAGGTTTGTGACTGGCAGACCAAGGGGCAGCTCATAGTGTCAAAGGACATCATTGATGTGATTGCCATCTATATGAAACGAAACCTGACGATGACTTGGATCGAAACTAAATCGGTCTTTCGTAATAAGGTTCACATATTCGGACCGGTCAATGATGGTGTAGCTCTTCTTCAGTGGGATAAGCAACGTAAACTGCTTCAGGCCAACACATTTGTGACAATGGATATGCTGGATGAGAAGCAGACAGAAATGGTGAAGTATGCCAAAATATACTTTTCTCTCTCCAAAGCACAAAGAAAGAAATTCCGTTTCCCGGATTTCATCTCAAATGATTAACGCAGTGTAACATAACTATCTTAATATGATTAGTCTCAATGAGGGTATCGCAGTTGACGCGGCCCATTCAATGAAGAATCGTAAGACAGAATTTCAGGGAGTTGACCTGAATACTGGGAAAACGCTATTCTATTCCGATTTGGGTAATCAGACCATTAATATCGGTGAGTTCCTTGCGATAGTTGAGGCTGTCAAATACATCATTGACAATGACTTTCAGCCTAAAGTCATTTTCTCAGACAGTACGACTGCTATAAGTTGGTTCAAGAATAAACGTACTGCATCCGGCAAGCGTAATGCGAGACTGATGAAAGCTGAAATATACCTAAGAGCTATGGCTTATTGGGTGGATGAGATTAAGGTAGTGAAATGGGATAACAGAGCCTGGGGAGAAATCCCAGCAGACTTCGGTAATAAATGATATGATACGCCATATAATTGAAGCCTATGGTATAGGTGCCCTATCTATGCAACAGCTATTCAATTCTTTTAGAGAAAAGCCTCGTGAAATCATTGATGTAGAATATGAAGATCTTTCAGACCAAATCGAGAATAATCAACTGCCTGCATCAGAACCCAATATAACAGAACCCCTTTTAATCCCTTCAAATTATGCTGATTCAAATAACGAATAAATGCCACGAAGGATGTGCTCATTGTATGCACTGCTCCAATCCCAATGGGGAACACATGAGCGAAACCACCTTCAAAAATGCCCTGAGATTCGGACAATTCTTAGGTGCCAGTGCCTACATCATTACTGGTGGAGAGCCGACAGAGCATCCTAAATTCACCGAGTTCTGTCAGTATCTCGACCGCTTTATTAAACAAAGTAAGACTCCTGGAGGCTTTACAGTGACCTCAAATGGCACTTGGTTCCCGGAGCGCACTGAAGAAATGATAAAACTTGCAAAGCTCCAATCTTATGTAGGTATGCAAGTTTATACTAATTCAAAGTGGTATAAAGACGCCTCATTCATCATTGAGCACAGCAAAGAACTCAGTGCCATACCAAAGATTATTCTTACAACTGATGAAATCAGAAGTATGCAGGACTTGGGTAGAGCCAAAACAAATGAGCAGGCTCAGAAAGAAATAGCGGACAATCCTCACTATATGTCTTGTCTGAATGGGCACTTACTTTTCAAGCAAACCAGCCCCACCAGAAAACTCACTGGCTTGGATCATACACCGGGAGTGATGTGTAAGCCTTGTATTGACTACAAAGGCAATGTGCATCTTTCAGAATCCTGCCTATGCCCCTCATTCGGAAATGTCAATGATGACTATATGCTTGACATATTCAACAATCTCAGGGAGGCTAAACCGTGTTGTCAGTGTGCTTTAGGAAAGAAGTTCCTGAAGTCGGACAATATCAAAATTGTGGTGGCCCGTAACTTATTAGGTTTTAAGGAGGAAGAAAAATGAGAGTCAAATATTATGACATCTTCGGAATGAGAGGTCAGATTAAGATGTCTGTTAACCCGCCTCAATGTATTGTTGATGCCAACCTCCACATTGTACTGGATGGTGTAGTGCATCAATATGTCGGTATCGGCTGGGTACCGGTTCGTGATGCCACTCCTGAAGATGAGAATCTTCCACAAGTGTTCTCGCCTCACTGCTCTCAGTGTAAGCATTACGATGTCCTTAAAGACAAGAAAATGTATTGCTTCAAATCTCATAAATGTATAACCGCACGAAAAAGACCGTGCAAAGACTATTCAGAACAATGAAAAAACAACTTGTAACTTCCATAGATGTGGCCGGTGTTCCTCGCGGTTTTGATGGCTTAATGGAGCTATGTGTTATCGGTGAAGTATATTATACTCGTCGAACAAAAATCCTGAAACGCCTTGTGCGTAAGGTTATACATAAGGTTGAAGTTCCTCTGGATTACTTTACCTCTGTTGAAGCGGCCAAGGCAGAAGCTCGCCGACAGATGGATGCGTATGTAAAAGAATACTATCGTAACCACTAATCGTATGAAAAAGAAAATAGCAGCTCTACTTAGGAAATGGGCAAATAAACTTAACCCACAAGTCATTACTTGTCATGGTGAAGATCCGCGTGAATGTTCCTACATACCAATCAAATCGGTTTACAAAATCACCCCAGTACAATGTGGCTATATTTTCCCACATAAATTTGGAGAGATCATCAATCCTAACAACATTCCGCAAAGTCAAATGGAATGGGCCTATCGGCATATAGCTGAAGAGTTTGCTAAACATTTCCTTGAAAGGAATATCATCACATTCAACATCAGAAAGGCTTATAACAATGAGGTGATGTTGGAAGGTGAAATGTATGTCGGTGTAAAACAAGAGAGACAATGAACGAGAACTTCTATCTTTCAATAGATGAGCTTTGCACATTGGAGCAGACTGACGCTTTGCTGACTTTAGGGATGGGAACTGAGCGATTGTACTATGAAGAGCAATCGGGTCACTACCTATTCCCTCTCAGCTCCGCAATCAAATGGATAAGAGAAAACAAAGGCATTAATATCCGGGCTAATTATCGCTATATCGCTCGTGATTGGTTTGCTGATTGGTTAAACCTAAGCACCTCTGAATATGATGATACCAGTGAATATTATCCCACAAAAGAAGCTGCTGAATCGGCGATGCTGTCTTTTGTCTTAACCCAATTCAATAACGATGAGTAAGAAAGCATTATTCGCAATGTTGTGTGCCACTGCAATGATGGCCCAACAATCCGATAATTTCTATCGGTATGGTGAGCGTAAGCGTTATCCTGTGCCGGATTCTGGCAACGGCTTTTCAAAAACCCCTCCAAGGGCTGTAGATAGCCGACAGTTGCGTGAGTTTTCAATCAAAGGGCATAAAGTTATGGCATATTCCAAAAAGAACGCCATAACTCGTCTGAAACACCAGAAGAAAATATGAGCGTAGAAATAAAACATAGAAATGGTGGTGTCTCCATTGTGAATGACTTATCAGTTTTGGACGATATACTGGAAGCTGACAGAAAATTTTATGCTGAGTGTGATGCGTTTCACGCTAAAATGATGGAATTGGGCGTAAAAGCATATCGGTGTAATGACGGTTGGGTGAATAGGGAACATAATATTGTTACCTTCCATCCAGACGATCGAACCCCTGGATATTACTGGGGGAATAGACAGCTTAAAAGTGGTGATAAGATTTTTCTTGGAAATGCAGGTGAAGGTGGAAAATTCGCCTATATAGATTATATGGTAGAAATTACTTCCTATAGTGTTCGATACCACTATATTTTGTCTGGTGAAATAATGGACGCGCAAGGGAATATTTCAAATCCTGAGCTTCAACCATCTAAAAAACGACTAAAGAAATTTGAGTTTTTTAGAAAAATCGTGAAAAGAATATTCAACCTGACTAAAAACTAAGGGGATTCAATTATGGCTAAAAATACACAACCCAAACCCTATGATGGGATGCTTCTTTTTAGACAAAATCATCCATATACTAAAGAAGATTTTGAGGTTATGAAACAAAATTTTCAGAAGCACTGTGGTCCACTTTGCCCGGCCAAAGACGAGCCAACATCTTTCGTTATGCTTGGATATGTATCACGAGATTTGTGTGGCGAATTAAGACTGACTCATTGCCATCCCAGTATGGCAAAAAACTTCAATCTATTGCCTCCAGACCTATTCCCGGAAGTTCAATATGGTTCTGAGCCACTTTGCGTAGAAATCAAGCTCACTCCAGTCTCAAATCTAAAAGCCTCTGATGTTCCAAAGGAACAAACCGAGTTTCAGGAACGGATTTTATGCAATCCTAATCGACCCACTGATGAGGAATTTCTTAACAATGGAAACGAGTAAGGTTTTTCTCAGAGATATGAATACTGGGGAGGAACTTGAAATTCTCCCCGGTACTGTTGAAATATCTTGGACTGACAAAGATACTCATCCGATAGACATTCATCATTCATATAAATTTGAATGTAGTGTCAACGTATCTCTAATGAATGAGGTAGCAAAGGATTTGCTCTTTGATAGCCCAGGATATAAAACCGCTTGTCGGCTTACTGATGAGCTGAACGACTTGATTGAAGAGTATCACGCCCCTGGAACACCAAGGCGTGAGCGTCGAGCTATTAAACGTGAGTTTGATAAAATCTTCAAGATATTCCGCAAACACTGTCAGGTATATAAAATTGACTTTAAGTTTGTGAGACCAGAAAAGTAATAATAGGGGCAGTCAATCAGTAGCTGCCCCTAATCTTTTTTAGAACTTCATAGCTGCCAACACTTTGTTACGGCTGGCAGTATCACCTTGATTGTTGTAGTAGATCTTCTCACAGTTCTCTATACTGGTGCCCATCATATTCGACACATATATGACCGGCACTCCCTTACTGATATAATGTGTTATCGCTGTGTGCCTGAAAGTGTAGGTATGCAGCGGAAACGAACAACCCAGCGCCTTGCCGACTTTTTTGAGCCAGTTGTTCAAATTCCCTATAAAGTGTTTTATATCCCCATTATTGGTGGTCTGAGTTTTTAACTTCTCCTTATTTCGGATGGGGAAAATGTACCCATCCTTTGCCAACCTTCTCCAACGGAGCATTATGCGGTCAAGCTCTGTATTGATTGGAACAGAGCATGGGACCGCTTGCTTCTCAGCAATCTTTCTTCGATTGAACACAAAGTGACTGATACCACCTATTTTCTTGATGTCAGAGTATCGGAGTGCGATTGCATCACAAGCAGACTGGCCGGTGTAGAGAATGAAGAGGCAAAAATCCCGGTACAGCTCATTCAGAGGCGACTTGGAGATTGATGACAAGTCCAGAGTGGTAAACTTCTTACATTGTTCTTCAGTCAGTGTGTGAAACTTCTGAGAGCTGGAGCTTGGTTTCTTGAACCAGTTGCATTTCTTGAAGTCCTCAGCTTTCAGATACCCCTCCTTGTCAGCTTTCATAATCAAAGAATGGAGTATCTTTGAGACATAGCACATTCCTGTGCCTTTACGCGCGCGCTCAACCCATTCAAACACGTTATTCACGAAAGCTGCGTTAAGCTCCGTGATCAACAGTTTGGAATATTTAATCTTCTTTGCCTTGCAGAACTCCTGAAGTCTTTTGTCGCATTTCAGGTAGTTTTCAAAACTGCCCTTTCCAGAGCCGTCTGCGTGCTTGTTTTTGTTGAGCTGGTCAACTACATACTGGATAAATTCTGAGACCGTCAGGGCCTTCTGAGAGGGTTCTGTGGCCGTTTCCATAGCAGCTATCATACCAAAGACGCTGCCAGTCCAGTTGATTGCCATTTCATCATACCTTTGCCGGAACTGAACCAGCATGGCATTGTTCTCATCACTGAAGGGGCAGCTGGGGATGAAGAGCTGCTTCTTCTGGTTCCAGTGTTTCTTCTGGATGGCTCCTTTCAGCATTTTAGTGACATTGATAAACTTTGTCTCGCCGTCCTGATAGAGCCTCAATCTGAGTTGGAACCCTTTGGTTCCGAACATCTGATAATTGATTGTAATCATTACGTTGCTTTAATCAGTTAATGTTGGCGCATTGTCTGTCACAAATTATGCACATCATTGACTGACCTAAGCCACAACACTGCAAAAATACCCCAAAGTGTACAGGGTATTGACAGAACTTAGAGTGGGCTAACTCCAAGATAATCAGCTATAAAAAGAGAAACCCAGTAAACACTTAGTGTACAGTGTAAACTGAGTTTCATCAATCTGGTGGTGCCACCAGGAATCGAACCGGGGACACAAGGATTTTCAGTCCTTTGCTCTACCAACTGAGCTATGGCACCTTTTGCGTATGCCCTTTCGGGTTTTGCGTTGCAAAGTTACGCATGTTTTTTTATCCCACCAAATTTTTCGACCTCTTTTTTTACTTTTTTTCGTTCGATGCGAACACACCAACTCATACGCGTCTACTTATCAGCAATTTGCATACTTTATATTTTTAGACTACCCACAAACAGCCCTCATTAGTAATAAAGATATCTGCGCCACGTCAGCAAGCAACCGCAAGGGGGCGCGGCATTTTACTGCCGGATTTCGCCGACAACATCACGTCATAGGAATAGTCATATGGAAAGAAGTCACTACCGAGATGCAAGCGCATAGTACCGCGAGGACGACGAAAAAAGTCCGCAAGAACACTCAACGCGAGCCTGTCGTTAGGGGACTTCTGCAAGCTATACCACGACGAGTTAGAGAGCATCGTCTCTTGGTTGAACACCATGGCAAAGGAGGCCTGACGCTTCCGATGGGAGTGAATGAGGCTCTCGGCACAATAGATACAGCCTCATATACAAAAAAAGCAGCTTGTCCGGCTGCCGTGGGATAATGAAGAAGTTCAGAGCGAGCAGTCCGCCTCCCCTACTCTATGCCCTGTTCCTGAGCCTGCCGATGGGCTGAGGAGGTTCGAGGCTTTGAATGCGGCTCCATTTCAGAAACATCTTTTATTGGCGCCAAGCCCTTGCCTGGTGCATCGCGGAATGTGTTTTTTAGCTCGACTTTACGGAATAAATCATCAATCATTTTGATTTCTGCTCTTTATCTTCACACTCGACGCTTTTAAAGCTGAATTATAAAAACATTGCATACCCTATAGATACATAAATACGTAGAATTAAGAAGGGGCTGGGTTTTAAACCCCAAAACATTAAAGGCTCACAAAACCTTCAACCAGAATGTTGATAAGGAAAGAGATTATATATGATTGAAATAAACTTCTATCAGACACATCGGACCGCGAACCAATGGTCTTATATAAACAAAGTATTCTTTGAAAATGATTGCAGGCACAGCAAATATTCCTTGCTCAGTATCCTTGAGGCCGTTCTTTATTTGTTGGTCAGTGGCTGTCAATGGAGAATGCTCCCACACGACTTTCTCAGACGGGAAGCCGTATACTGGTATTTCAGATAATGGAGAACCTCAGGATGGATACAGCATTGCATAGAGAAACCGATCTTGAAAATCAAATGAAAACACAGGCAGCATCCCACTCCTTCCGTGATGGCTCTTGACTAACAAAGTATGAAACTGGGCAATGCGAGGCTTGAGCGGTGGCACAACCGCGCGGAACTTATATCGTCATTGTTCGGAGAGAAGCACTAAAGCCAAGGGAGGGAGCCGGGGCCGTCGCCCTTAACCATGCTCCGGAACCCGCGCCACAGCCAGATGAACAAGCCGATAAAGCCGAGGACAACGAAGAGCTTCCACAGCATGGCCAAAATTGAAATCAGTATTTTGGTAAACATGGCATTGTTACTTTAGTAAGCGTGCTACAAATCTAACAAATAAAAGCGACATGGCAAACGTTTTCGACTACATAATCAACCTCGTTGCCACGGCTCTTTCATTTAAGATTTCGTCTCATTCTCGACAAATGTGTTGTTTTA
>CANSEY010000051.1 GCA_947646015.1 uncultured Bacteroides sp.
GTGCCAGCCCTAATTTTTCAATCGCTCAAAAAAAGTTTAGCGGACAGTAATAATAATCTTTCCACTACGGACTTCACCGTCATTTGAGATATGCCAGAATACCGTGGCACCTTGCCAATGCTTTGATGTACCCACCCGATACATCTCCATCAGTCGGGCGGCCTCGTCACTGCCGATTACAGTCGCCACGAAAGCGAACAGATTGTTGCAGTCGTAGCCCCGCATGGTGGCCTCCACCATTGCATCATCAATCCTGTTCATCGGTAGTAACTTTGTTAGCGGAGTAACATGAAAGCTTCTGATACCATCCTTGTCGTATGCGACGGAACAGAGTATTGAGATTGCGGGTAAGGAACATCTTGAATGTATGGTCTTTCATTCCGAACCGCTCGGCTATGCGGATACCGTCGGCGGTAGAAAACTCCTCGGTGAGATGTTCATAAACGGTGCGGTGCAATTCATTCAATTTCTCCTCGCTGATGCAGGTGAGTACGCTTAATGCGTTGCCCCGGAAATATTCAGCTAATTCTATCGCTCCTGCCACATCGTCATCCTCAATGTCTGACGGACGTGGTTGGTCTTCGCTGACAGCCCAGCGGATAAGTCGGAGTATCAGACAGAACCGGAGTACATAGATTTCGAGCTTGCAGAAGAAGCTGACCACGTTGTCGCTCATCTCCTTGTCGCATAGCGAGGCGTTCTCATGTTGCCACTCATAAAGCCTGCGCTTGGCATCCGGAGTGAACCGCATGACGGTTGGTATTGGCTCCTTATCCTCGTTGACTACACATTCCACTGAAAGAAGACGGTTGAGTATCCGTTCCCATTCACAGTCGAGATCGTCGCGCACTTCATCCTCATTCCATCTCGGTTTGCCGTTGCTCTTGGTCATAGCAAATAGTATGCGGTCAATGACCACGAAGTAGGGCGAAGCTTGACTGAGCCAACCCGTTGGCTGCTCTCTCACCGTTGGCAAGTTCGGTGAGCAGACGTTTCTGAATTGTTCCGACCACCGAGATGAACGGACGCTTGATGAAGATGGAGTTCTGACAATTCTTGCGGTCAGACATTGTAGTGCTGCCGTTGAAAGCCGAAAGCCAGAATTGTTCTTCCGAACCGGTGTTGTAGCGGGTGAAGTTCTTGAACCATGCCGACAACTCATCAACCCAGAGGCATAGGCCACGAGGATTGTGGGAGTGAATGGCACTGAGACCCTCCTGCGTCACGTCCGACACAAGGTAGCGCAACCGTTTCGGCTCTTTCGGAAATTCTTCCAGTCCGGCACTGATGCGTTCCTTGCGGCTCATCGTCACAGCCTGCTGATACGCGCAATGCTTTTTCTGAAACTCCTGATTGTTTTTCCAGTCGGCATTAACGAGCGGACGCATCACGAATGTAAGCGGATGAGACTTGCAATCTCCGGGACGTCCGACAATGGCGATATACACGATAGCCGATTCCTGCCAGCTGCGTTTAATCTCGACGCGATGGGTATTGCCGATTGCCACAGATATGGCGGCAAGCATAGCCGATGCAGTATAATCAATCGGGAAGGCGCAGGTGGTGTTTAGTTCAAGAATAATCCGTTGCATCTTTGCCGGAAATACATGAATAGGAAAGTCGCTGTCAGCAGACTTTGTGTGATTCATCAGCGCACTGATTACTGAGTCTGGAGTAATATTCTTTTCCATAGGCTCAGAAGTTATAGCCCCCTCTGGGGCGGCGTTTCATACCGGCAGTGATAGCCGCTGCGGTTTCGGCGAGAGAAGGGGCCGCGGAGTGTTTGCGACCGCCCTCAATCCATGCGTAGATTTCATCCTCATAAAAGTAGAGGAGCTTGCCGCGCTTGTAGCTCGGAATGGGATCATTCGGAGCCTTGACCGCGCGGTAGAGGGTAGAAAGTGACTTGCCTATTATCTGGCAAGCCTCTTTCGCATACACGAGTCTGCGTGAAGGCTTGGACTGTTTGGAGTGGCTGGCTATGCCTGCCTTTTCAAGCAGGTCAAGCACACGGTCGAGTTTCTCGGAGAGACCGCTTACCACATGTGGCAGCTGGTCAAAGGTTGGTGTTGATGTTTCCATATTGGTGCGGTTTTGAATTGTTTTACGGAAATAGAACCGCACTGATTGAAAGTGAGTTGAAGGTGAAATAAATAACCGCAAACACTTTCTAAAATAACCGTTTCGCAAGTGCTAACACTGTGATATTCAGCGGGTATTTTGTGGAAGTATTTGTGTGGTGATTCGCCAAAACAGTAGGTGATTTCAAGGTTATTTTGAGCAATAACCTTAAATGACTTTCATTGGTGTGAGAAATTGCAAAAGGGTTGGGTCATTATCGACCATTTTGCAATGAAAAAGAAGTTGATTGGTGATTTTATGGGATATGCAGAGCTACATGAAATAAAACAGGCTTTGAGGAAGATTTCACTTCTGGAGTTGAGATTGGCTGGCGACTTGCCGCTGATTATCACAATCAGGGGTATGCAACTGAGGCTACGAAAACTGTGATGAATTTGGAAAAGATGTAGGAATTGAACGGTTGTTTTCTTTCGCTACCAAAATCAATGCTCCTTTAGAACGTGTAATGCAAAAGATTGGAATGGAAAAAGCTGGAGAGTTGAATCATCCTAAACAGTCAAATGATTGGCCGCGGTGTAGTCATTTGCTGTATAAAATAAAAAGGCGAATAGCCATGACAAAGTCACAACTATTCGCCAATACTTACTGGGGATGTCCCTATTATTTCCTGTTCTTCTTTTTTGCTGTCTCTTCCTCAGCCAATCTTTTGGGGATAATGTCAAGGTTGATGGTCTTATAGCGTTTATAGTGATCAAAGAGATAATTCATCTCTTTGGCACTCAGGAGAGGTATTCGGTCTTTGCCGGGATTTCTGTCTGCAAGTTTCGCTATGATTGTTCCAACCTGCACGGTGCCGAAACTGTCTGCGAATACATTTTTGATGAACAAGGCAATATTTTCACCTTTAAGTTTCAGGAATTTCCCGACATTATAGCCCAGATGCTTCAAGTCCTCTTTCGACAGGTGATTACTACGTAGCTGAACCGAATCGAATTGAGCTAATGGATTGATAGTCCATATTTTCGCGTTATTATGAAGTTTGTCCAGTTCGTGCGATTCCATAAACTGCTCCATGGTATGTGTGAGATAGGCACAAATAAACGACACTTGTTCAAGATTGTATAATTCTTCGTGGCGTTTCATCTTGTCAAATGCTTCATCACAACGTTGCTTTCGTGTCAATATCTCTTTGTGAGATTCTATATCGTCTTTGTGTTTCTCATAGAAGTCACAGATTGGAGCCATATCCTCAAGATAATATACCGAGCCGTCGGGTGTTACATACACATCCTGCTCAGTCTCTTCAATCAAAGTGGTTCCATCAGGATTATTGTGAATCTCTTGAACTGATACTGATGAAAAGAAACCGACTTCATCATTATATTCTCTCTTCTTTTTAACGCGTTTAATACCGTGGTCGTGGTCATATCGTTCTTCCGCAGTCATAGAGTCAAGATACTCCTTGTATGCCTCTTCCAGTTCGGCATCATAATCTCTCGAATCGTTATACGCTTTTTCAAGGAGAATCTCTTCATCAGATAGACCAATACCCACATAGGCTTCCTCTCCGTCTGAGAAACGGATATGACGCATATCGTCTACAACTTCCAAGACCTCAAACGGTGCTTTGTCCATTGATTTCTCAAAAGTTGCATTGCTTTCCTCAATGCCGATCACATCTGAGGCAGCCTCGGAATACTGCGTCATTGTTACTGATGGTTCTTCAACTGAAACGTGCATTTTCTCACCGTTGGCAGTTTCAGCAATAGCCATGACTTCACGGCGGCGAAAAAGAGATTGTAGGCGGTTGAACACATCTTCGATTACCGATTGAAAACCGCAATAAAGACCGATTGAGAGGACAAAGAAAACGGCAAATAGAACATTGCCGGTAAAATGGTCGGTGCCAAAACGGTGAATGGCAGCGTGGCGACCAAGTAAAGCCATGATCCCACATCCGGCAACAACGGCACTCCAAAAAAAAATTTTGTCCCGGGTAGGGGGAGCATAGCTCCTCAAGCGCTGGGGCGTATTTCTCATAAGCAAACAGTGGATTAAAATTTCACGTCTTTATAGACAATTTAACTCTCTGAATTGTTCACCACCCAAGTATTAATATAGAATCAATCCCACCAACTTCGCATAAAGTAAAGCCTGAGAGTATGGTAGATATGCCATGCCTTTTCCACTCTCAAATGTGATTGCCACATGGCACCATCTTTACTATCTGTATATCTGGATAATTCTATCTTACAAAAGCGCATGGCATTTTTGTAATTCACATAAACCGGAATGGTATAGTATGATTCAGGATCGTCTTCAAGTTCATACAAATCCCCATTATTTTTACTTTTTACAAAGTTAAAAGGTTTGCCGACACGTTCGTAGCATCCGTCCTCTTTTATAATATCCAACAACCTTAATGCAAGATTAAGGCGTTCAATATCACGCTCGGCGTACAGATGATTATGGTAATGCGCTATTGAATCGCGCACCCTGCTTATCTGATGCCGTTCAACAGCGAGAATACTTGAATAATCAAAATCATAGATGCGACGCGATATGTTGAAATAGGAAAACCATCTTCCGATATTTTCCCAAAATCTGCGGACGCTAATATCTTTGGCACTATAGTATAGCCGTATGATTTTATTCCTCATGTTGTTATGGGTTAATGGTTGCCAATGGAATGACTTTTACACCATCATTACGGGTATAGGACATTTGTCCTCTTGTCAAGATGAGCATCATGTCAATCTTATCGGCAAGGGTAAACGACATATCAATATAGGTTTTCTTCGTGCCGATACGCTCTGCAAGCTATTGTTGTGTCAGTCCGGCTTTGAGCAGTTCTTCCTTGAGTGTTTCTGCCAGACAGAATGCCGTTGCGTCAGTATCGAACTACTCACGTTCAGGGGTTCCAGTTTTGCCATATTCCACATCAAGCAGTTCATCGAATGTTGAACAATTCATTATCTTGTCATCGTGATTAGAGGTCTTGCTTTTCATCACACTATATGGTTAAAAGTTTCACTCCGAGTGCATCGGAAATCTTTGCTATCGTCCTTAGTGTGAAATTATGAGTACCCCCAAGCCATCGAGAAACTTCTGCTTCGGTCTTGCCCATTTTTTTTGCCAACTGTTTCTGACTGATATTCTTTTCCCTGAGAATCATATCAATCTTATCAGCAAGGGCGAACGACATATCAAGTTCCAGCTTGACATCGTTGGAAACGGTGGCAAGACATTCATCAAAAAGAAGGGCTGTCGTTTTCATAGCTCAAAAGTTTTATCAGTTATACCATTCAGGACTGTTTCCTCGACGATGATGGATCCTTCTTTTTCTGCCGCTTTTAATATCGCATCAAATTTCTGAAGATCCATGACATATCCATTGAGTTCCTGATTCTCATTGTATGTCTTTGTCTGCTTTATTCCTCCATTACCGAGAATCAATATTTTGTCCGAAATTCTCAGGCAATATAACCTTAGTTTGCCCGAATCAATCGGGAGGGCACATACTCTGTCTGCATATTTTCCCTCGGGACGGAAATATCGTTCCTGCACTCCGTTTTCCAGAATCTTTTGCAGGGCATACAGAATCAGCTGATAGTCACGTTGGAGTTTGCCATTGTCCTTGAAACGGTTAAGGAATTTTGCAAACTCCGACATATCACCATCCTCAAAGATGATGGTGTAGAGGCTTGCCGATTCGGAAGATCTCACAGGTTCGATTTTGACTTTCTTGCTCATAATTCGTCTACAAAGGTATAACAAATTTCTGATATAATTAGCTTTTATGCTAATTCTTTTTTTCATTTCAGTGAGATAGAGTTAGCGGCGTCGCGCTTCTTTTGATTTACGACCTCAGCGTAGATCTGTGTCGTGGCCACGTTTTTATGCGTAAGCATCTTGCTGACGGTATAGATGTCAGTGCCGTTGGTTATCAGCAATGTAGCGTATGTATGGCGCAATCCGTGAAAGGTGATTTTCTTCTTGATGCCGGCATCTTTGAGCCATTTTTTGAACGGTTCGCGGGTATGGGCACGACTCAGTCCTTTGAATACCATGCCGCGACCTTGTTCACCGCAATACGACAGGGCTTCATCGTTCAATGGTAACGTCGCCTGCGTCTTAGTCTTCTGGGTACGGATGCGCATACAATACCCACCGTCGGGAGACAGCTCGATGTTCTCCCAACGCAGTTGCAGAATATCGCTGATGCGGAGTCCTGTCATACAGGCGAAAAGAGAAGCGCGTTTCAGAACATCTACTTTGCAGGGTGTGGCGGCAAGGCGTTTCACCTCTTCGATTTCGAGATAGTTGATTTTCGGTTCCTCCCAGTCGATGCGGTCAAGGTAGTCATTGACGTTCTCACGGAGCCAGCCTTCCTTATATGCCAGTTTCAGCAGAGCGCGGAAGGTTGACCAATATCCGGCGGCAGAGTTGCGTGATATGATATTGCCGGACTGCTTCACACGAATTTTGAGAATGTATGTCCTAAAGTCGTTGCACAGTCCGATGGTCACATCTTTCATCAGACATCTGCCATTGCAGAAATCCTTGAAATGCTTATATACGATTTCCCATTTCTGATATTTCTCTTTTGTCTTGCCCTCGAAGTATTCAAGAAAGTCAGCCTGTTTCTTTGTACGGTCAAGAAATCCGAATTCCTCATTGATGATTGCAAGTTCACGCGTGGCACGGATGCCTCGGGCTTTGAGCATGATTTCCTCATTGTAGTCAAGTTCAAACCTATCTTTAGGATTGCCTATTAGATATAGACCGAGGAACTCGCGCCGCGACATCTTCTTGATGTGCGGATTCCAGATGGGTGGGTAGTAGTCGAGGTAGAGCGACAGTTTGCCACTGCGTAGTTTTTCTTTACGGAGAGTCACTTTGGTGATGGTTGCAGATTCCATATTATTCTGTTTTAGATTTATAATGTGCAAAGATAAGAGGTGGTTGTTCGGTGAGAAAAATCACCGGATTATAACTCAATCTTGGGATTGAATAACTCAGCTAACTCTTTGGCGTTCAGTTTGACATACTTACCACAACGCAGCTTGGTTATTTTGTATGTTTTGACGTAGTGATACAGCTGGTCACGGGTCAGCGAGTATTTTTCCATAGCGTCAGCCACCGAAATAAACTCTACATCATCAGCAGATTTGGCTCCTTTTGCCACATCGAAGTGATATTTGGAGTAATATACTTTCGGACCCTCTTTGCGCTTCGGAATACCGATTTTGGAGACCAGCGAGTAAATCGCCGAGAGAGTCATTCCATACTTGGATTGAATATCCTCCACCGAATACCACTCCGTAATTTCCGGATTCTCTTTTCTGGCTGAGAAAAGTCGGTCGATATGGCTTTTGCTGAAATAAGCCTTGCCCCGAAGAATGATCTTTGGAACATTGTTCTCGGCAACGACCTTATATATCCACGAGTCCTTTACGCCATACTTCTCCCGGATGTCGGCGCGGGTATAGAAATCAGAGATTGATTTGGACTTTTCCTCAGCGGACTCTTCCGGCACTGTTTCTTTCGGTGTGAGAAAATCAAACATCGCCTGAATGTCGGCTTTACTGATGAGAGTCTTTCTTCCGATTCTCGTCACTTTGATTTTACCTCGATTGATATTGTCATAAATATATGTCCGGCACACACCGAGGTATTGTGCCGTTTCAGTAGGTGTCAAGAAATCCTTATCTCTACTTTTTCGGTCTGGATTACATTGGATGGTCTCCTGATTGGAAAGAGCCATCTTCTTTTGCCTCATGCGCTCCTTGTATGAATGCTCAGCGCATCGCTTCGAGCAGAAACGTGTAACCGTTGTTTGAGCCATAAAACGGTTGCCACACCACTCACAGATTCTTTCAATTTTAATGTTGCTACTCATTTCGTTGGTGTTAATTTCTTCTTTGTTTGTTCGTGCGCGTCCGTTGACGTCCGTCTGCGTCCGCAAAACTCCACCACCTTGCTGACGCTTGGGGTGAAATGAGTCGCTGTCGTACAAAATCCGTACAAAATAGTGCATAAAAACGCCTAACACTGACAGTTATCAGCATTAGGCGTTCTTGCAAGAGTTAAGTTTTATCGTTCAGTAATAGTCAATTGCTATCAATACAACACATTGATAATCAATTAGTTACTTGCCGATGCAGTTTGGGAAGGGGGTTAAGTGTCAAGCGTTTGCCGTTTAACTGGTTCAAGCCATCTCGCAGAAAGTGGCTGAATTGAAAATCGCGGGTGGAAACTTAGCGCAGGTCAGCGAAGCTGGTGCGCATTGCCGTAAGCAAAGTTATCCATCGCAAAGTAAACGCAGTAGCAATTTCATCATATCCGGGGCTGTCTCAGCTCCATTATGTGTAACCGTATCAGTTGCTTAGTTCAATGGCAAAGTTAGCGATTGTCAGACAAATAACCAAATTAGATTTGTGCGTTCAGGAGAAATTTATTAATTTTGTCACCGTGGTAATAATTACTACGGTAATAAAATATGAAATTCTATAATCGGACAAAGGAAATAGAGGAGCTGAGGCGGATACAAGGACGAGCCTTTGACTCTCGGTCGAGGATGACTGTAATAACAGGACGGCGTCGTATCGGAAAGACATCGCTTGCTCTGCGTGCCACGCAGGGCGAGTATCCTACGGTGTATCTGTTTGTCAGCAGAAAGAATGAGGCTGCGTTATGCGAGGAGTTCGCCGGACTTATATCCACGGCTCTCGGTTGCTATGTGCCATCGGAGATTAAATCATTCAAGTCATTATTCCAGATGTTGATGGAGCTTGCAAAGACGCGCAAGTTCAACTTGATTATTGATGAATTTCAGGAGTTCTTCAATATCAATCCATCAGTTTTCAGTGATATGCAGAATATCTGGGACTCATACCGAAACGACACAAGGGTGAATCTGCTGCTGATGGGTTCGGTGTACTCCATGATGCATAAGATATTTGAAAGTTACCACGAACCTCTCTTTGGTAGGGCGGATGCCATGATACGTCTTTCCGGATTTGGTACTGAGACCATGAAGGAGATTATGCGTGACTATCGTCCCGACTATACCAACGATGAATTGCTCGCATTATATACAATCACAGGCGGTGTACCTAAATATATCGAGTTGTTGTGTGAAGACGCAGACCTTTCAATAGAAGGGATGCTCGAATATGTAGTCAGGGAAAATTCACCATTCGTAAACGAAGGCCGTAATCTTCTTATAGAGGAATTCGGAAAAGACTACGGATTGTACTTCTCGGTGTTGAGTTGTATTGCGTCCGGAATTAACACCCAGGGAACGATTGAAAGTGCATTGGGAGGCGTTACGGTGGCTGGACATCTGAAACGGTTGATTGAGGATTATGCACTCATTAAGCGAGTGCGTCCAATCATGTCTAAGCCAGGCTCCAAGAACGTCCAGTATGAGATTACTGACAACTTCCTGCGGTTCTGGTTCAATTATTTTGACCGTAACCAGACTCTGGTCGAGCTGAACAACTTTGAGCACCTACGTCATATAATCTCTTCTGATTACCCGACATTTTCAGGCTTTGCACTTGAAAAATGGTTCCGTATGAAGATGATGGAAAGCCATCAATACTCTGATATTGGCTCATGGTGGGAACGCAAAAAGGGAAAAGAAGCAAACGAGATTGATATTGTAGCCCTGTCTGTAGATGGTAAGAATGCCATAGTTGCCGAGGTCAAGCGGCAGCAGCGCAATTATGACCATAAACTGTTTATGGATAAGGTAGCTTGTATAAAAGCAGCTATTTTATCCAAATATACAATAGAAACACGTCTGTTTACTTTGAAGGATATGTAGTAAATGTACTAGCCCTCTAATTTAGCGTTCAGCAAATTGATAAAAAAGACGTAGTTGTAAAAATAGATATAAAAGAAGTTTATGATATACTCGGAACCTAAAGATTGGAGAGACCTTCAAAATAAGGTTTGTCTTCTGCTTTCTCAATGTGGTTTTAAGGCTGAAACAGAGAAAACGATTAAGACTCCACGTGGGGAAGTTGAAATTGATGTTTATGCCATTGATCCAAGGAGTATTGATAGGATATCCTATGTTATTGAATGTAAAAACTGGAGTAATCCTGTAAATCAATCAGTTATTCATGCATTTACTACTGTAATGAATGAGACTGGGAGTAACATAGGATATCTCGTATCTAAAGTTGGTTTTCAAAGAGGTGCTATCAGTTATACCGACCATACCAATATCAGGTTATTCACTTTTGTTGATTTGCAAAAACACTACTACAAAAGTTGGATGGTGAATTTCTTTGCTCCTCAACTTGAAGAAAGTGTAGAACGATGTAATTTGTACACAGAACCTTATAATAGCACCAGAGATAGAGCGGTAGATAGCCTTAATGATGATAGCCGAAATGCTTACATAAATTTGGTAGATAAGTATGGACGGTTTATCGTTACTTTGGAAATGATGGCCATAGGTATTAATTACATGATGAAGGTAAGAACAGATGAAGACTATACTGCGATAGATTGGACTAAGTTTTTTGATGAGTGTGATAAAATTGGACTTCATTTAACTGGATTATCGTTATATGATGTGCTTCTAAAATTGGAAGATAAATTACATGACATCACAAAACAATTTGATAAATTGTTTGATGATGATATATTTGCTTAATAATAAATGAGATGAAAGATTATCCGATCAAATGCTTGCATGATAATGTAAGCCAGCTTATTGCTTCATTAAAGGGAGTTGATGTTAAGACTGCGAGTGAAAATGGTTTTGATAGTAAAGTCTTTGAAACTGATACAAGAGGGAGAATAACAGAAACATCTCACATATATAATAATACCGTTAGCATATCAATAGCTTTTTGCCAATATTTATGGATATTCTGCAAAATAGGAATAATGTTTTCTGATAATGACTTGATAAATGAAGCCGTTGAAGAAATGACCGAGGATGAACGATTAAAATTTTATAAAGAATTAGAAATTGCCAGAAAAAATAAAGATTCAAATATAAAAGGAATAAAAGATGCTCTATATGCTGATTCAGTTTTATGTCGTAAAAACGTTTTGGAAACTACATATGAACTTGTAAGTTATGCTAAAGAAATAAAGGAAAATGGAGCTTCGGATGAATTAAAAGACAAGCTTTTCAATTATATTCAAGATCCTATCTTTTCAATAGGAGCAAATGGCGCTTATACTTATGCTCTAGCATTTATATTACTACATGAGTTTTCTCATTTTGAGCTTGAACACAATCAAGTTGAAGGACCTAAAGAAGATGAGTTAGAAGCGGATTTTTCAGCGTTTTGGAACTTATACTCAGAAGTAAAGGATGAGCAAGAGGCTCGAACAGTAATAATGGGAATGGTATGTTCTCTTTCAATAATAGCAATTCTACAAGGAACTTGGCAGGAAACAGAAGAACATCCTTCAATTACTAAAAGAATAGAAAGATTACTTAACCTTGTTGATGATAAACCAGAAATTTTAGTAAAAGTTAAACATGTCATTTGCTATTATATTCGGATTTGGGCATTTGCTACAGATAATGCTGAATGTCCTGATTTTGTTGAAAATGATTTAGAGAGCTCTTTTAATGCAATGTTTGAGTATGTAAAACTGCATTAAAGACTTACTCTTGTCTATACACTATTATTGCGATAATGAATGTGCAGTTCTCAGTTTGGAGCCTCGAATTTGAACCCGTTAGTGGCACTCACGAGTTCAACCCCGTCAGTCTTTAGCTTCCGTTTCAGCCATCGCCAATAGTTGCCGGCTTTGGTATAGTCCGGTTCATCATTTATGGCACGCACTATATCCGTGGTAGAGAACCACCAGCAGTTGATCTCGTCATCCCAAACCGCTCTCACTTCGCGGTTATTGAAAAATCGTATTGACTTCTTGCTAATGATTCAGATTTGTTTATGATCCAAGTGGCATTATTCTTGGCCCCTATACGTGAGAGGATAGCTTTCTCTTTGAGGGAGGCGATGGCGCGATCAACCGTTCGCTTGCTCAATCCGGTTTTGGTTGCAATGGCTGCGATTGTGATTTGTGGATTCTCTTGAACCATTCTTACTACTGCCATCTCCTTCAGGGAAAGGTGCGCGGTTAATGACAATGGCGTTTCCAAAACGTCATTTTGGCGTTTAGTGTCATCTGAAATGACATCTTGACATTTTCTAAATAACCGTGTTATGTCCTTAGACGGTTGAAGCCTCCTTTAAGTTTTTTCTATATGTCATATTCGATAGACGGTTATATTATAGATGCGAAGGCAATAAGTTTTCGCCTAAAGAAAATGATATACGGATACATTAGAGTAAGTTCTGACAAACAGACTGTCGAGAATCAACGTTTCGAGATAAATAACTTCTGCGAACGCGAGAATCTTGCCATAGATGGCTGGATTGAAGAAACCATTTCAGGAACTAAAGCCTACAACAAGCGTCAGCTTGGTGCATTGCTCAAGAGAATCAAGAAAGACGACTTAATTATATGCGCTGAGTTGTCACGTCTTGGTCGTAATCTATTCATGATTATGGAGATTCTAAATATCTGCATGACTAAGGAGGCGAAAGTATGGACAATCAAGGACAACTATCGTCTAGGTGATGATATTCAGAGCAAAGTGCTCGCATTTGCCTTTGGATTGTCTGCCGAGATAGAACGAAACCTCATCTCTCAGCGAACGAAAGAAGCATTGGCCCGTAAAAAAAGCTGAGGGCGTGATTCTCGGACGACCGAAAGGAGCTAAAACGGCTAAAGACAAACATCCTCTTCATGAGAAAGAGGCGCTGATACGAGCCTTGCTGAAGGAGGGTGTCTCCCAAAGAACAATCGCTAAAATATGCAAAACCAATCGCAACACTCTTGGACGCTTCATACAAGACCGTGAATTGTCACATGAATAACGAGCGATTTTGTTAGGCAAAGCAGTTTTATAGCCGAATTTGGCACATCCGAGGCATGGGTAATCCTTACCCCAATCGAACAAAGTATCAAACGTAAAATCGAATCTGTTGGTACCCCATTGAAAGACTGGGACATTCAAATAAACTACGGCATAAAGACAGGTTTCAATGAAGCGTTTATTATCTCATCAGAAAAGCGAGATGAAATACTCGCCAACTGTGCAGACGAACAGGAGCGTACAAGGACGGAGAATCGGTCGTATAAGTTTCTCCGTACGATCTCTTTCTGCTTCATCTATGCATTTTGACAATATCTCATTCCGTTTATCGGTAGAGATAATAAACGCTTCGTTACAACCAGTTAAAACGCCTCGGTAAATTTGTATATTCCATTCTTTTAAAGGCTTGCCAACCTTTTCTATCTTTTCTTTTATGGAACGCTCCACATCTGAAAGTATTACCCAACTCTTACTTCCTACCATTACGAAGTCATTATAAGAAGTATTAGAAGAAACAAAATCGCTCATATTTGAGATGCCATCGACAATGCAACATCGTGTCTTTCCTTGGTTCTGAGACTTAGAGAAAAGTAATATGTTAGTGTCAACAGTTACATTGTCGAAAACCTTTGTTCCTGCAAAATCTATAAGAAGTTCAGGATTGGTTTTGGTAGCGAAGAATTCGCGTGTCTTTTCACCATAGCCAGCCCTCATCCACTTATTCGACGTTATATAACACAGATTACCGTCAGGTTTCAACATTCGCCAACCTTGTTCGTAGAAAAGGCTATATATGTCTCCTGTTCGAACAAAAGTAATAAAACCTTTACCTTCGTATAATTTCCCCAACTCTCCTTTATTGGCTTGGAGTTGAATGTATGGCGGATTGCCAATTACAATATCGAAGCCAACTTGGACGCCAAACATCCATTCTGGGTCAAAGAACGGAGCAAATTTGTGTTGGTCAAACATATCCCACCCGACAAGATCGGCTGCTTGTTCGTTACCGATAAAGTCATTTTTGATAAGAGCATCGGCTATCTTTTGCCGAAGTTCTGCAACACGGGCTTTCCATTTGCGTTTGGTGCGAAGCGTCTTGGCTCCGAAAATCCTATGTTTGGCTATACGCAGAAGTTTCTCATCTGCTTTTATATCCTCAATATCAAAAAGATTGCCGTCTCGTTTCTGTAATCTTATCAGAGAATTAGCCGCGACAAACTTTGCCTCAAGGTTAGGCAGCGGACGAATGCCAAAATTCTCTGACGCATTATTGTTTGTCTTTTGGTCAATTACCAGCGAGATAAAGAATCTGAGCTTGCTTATCTGAATAGCAATCGGCTGAATATCCACGCCATAGATACAATTCTCTATCAGATATAATTTTCTGGCGTAGTCGGGGTTATTACAACTCTCATCGAAATTTCTATTAACATCATCCTGTATCTCCCTACGCTCTTCCTCACTCAAGGTCATTGATTCCTGCATTGAGTTCAAAGAGGCTTCAAGAATCATGCCGCGCCACATTTCGTTGTCGGGGTCTATCCGTTGCAGGATATGCACCATTTGTTGAAGCATACCAACAGGAAATGCCCCTGAACCGCAAGCCGGGTCAAGAACCTTGCATTTGAAGACAGCTTCAAGAATTGATTTGCGCTGTTCTTTAGTCAGATTCAATGGCTCATCAGAGTAATCCAACAACTGACGATATTGAGGTTCCAATTCCACTCCCACGACTCGTTTCAAGTGAGAAACAAGTGCCTCATTCACCATATACTGTACAATGTCACGTGGAGTGTAGAATGAGCCGGTTTGCTTTCTTGCAGTTGTCTGAGTTTCCGGGTTATATGATGCCAACAGGTTCTCAAATACTTTACCAAGCAATTCTGGATCGAGCGATACATCCTGATCGAAAGGCGTATTTTCCTCAACTGTAAAGTTATATCTTTTGAGTATGTCAATGATGCCTCTTGCGGAGACCTTACGTTTGTTCTTGTCTCCATAAAATTCAGAGAGGTCAATATCTTTACCTACGTCTTCACCAAAGAAAAGATAATCAGGAATGATGAGCTGTGCATTGATTTTGTCCCTATCTGTGAAGGCATCAAGATATATGCCATTTTCCTTATCATCAAGGCAGTCAAACAGACCCCCATTCAGAAATGGGACTGTGGAGTTTGCAAGTTCAACGAAGTGGTTAGGATTCTTGAAGAATTTTTCATACCTCATCAACTTGTTGTTGTCAAAATCAGTTCTGCTCGCAGAACCATTTTCATTGAGTTTTCTAAAATGCCGTTCCGTCAACTCAGTGCTTCCCTCTGCCGTCATTGGACTATTGAGCATGGCAAAGAACAGATTCTGAAGAATTGCCTTATAATAACGGCTTTCTTTTGACTTGCCAAAGAGATTCACGACCTCATGGGGAGTAAATCCGTCAAGAAGATTCTGTGCAATGTAATGCTCGTCAAAGAATTGCCACGGGATTAGTTTGCGTTGTTTGAGGAACCATACAAAAATCAACCGGGTAATAAGACGAATTGCCGCCTCATGATTATATTTTTCATTGTCATGAGGATCATCTATATCAT
This sequence comes from uncultured Bacteroides sp., assembly GCA_947646015.1. Lineage (GTDB taxonomy): Bacteria > Bacteroidota > Bacteroidia > Bacteroidales > Bacteroidaceae > Bacteroides. The sequence goes on from CANSEY010000051.1 coordinate 15,595, forward strand.
TTGGAAACTGGATTTCCTTTATAGCCCACGCATACCAATCCGACAATTCATTATAGAATGCTTTGGTAAGCACATCTACGGAGAATCTATTACGCAAATCCTCAACCGATACTATACGTCCCGGTTCATTCAGATATTTATTGGGAGTATAGTAGGCCACCCCATTACCCAAATAATAAGAATATCGACGAGGATTTGAGTATGTCCGTTTCGTTCGGTTATCATCTTCCCATGACAAGGTGAGTTCAACCAACGAGAACCGATAGTTCTCATTAGAATCTTCAGGGACAAATATTACCAATGCACGGTCAACACCATCATCCGTAATCAGGCGGAATGCATCTTTTGAAAGTCCAACCCTCGCGTCATTTTTTGAATTGTGTCGGATTTCATAGATATTTAAATCCAGAGACTCGCATCGGCCCAACATCGTAGCCGAGACCGCATAATTCATTCTTGCAAAAAATGCGACCTCAGAATGGGAGTTCAACTGAGCATCAATAGGGAGGAACCCTTTGAGAAAGCGTGTAAACTCAATGCGTGAATATGGTTTATCGAATTCCATTATTGTGGTAATATTTGTTCTGTTAATATCAATGATTCTTCTCCCGCTTCAACAGCAGCCATAGTCTCTAACTTGCGTAGAAGATATGCATGAGAAATAATTTGCGGTAATGCAGCGATTTCATTTTTCCTTAAGTTGGTAAGAAATCGCACTTCGTAGCCAGACAGTCCATCAGCCTGAGCAACAACCATCAAGTCGTCAACATATGCCTTATCAAGCATTCGTGCATTTCGTATCATCTTTATTCTAGCTAATGCTTCAAGTAGGCGAGGATCTCGACGTTGTTTTTCAACTCCGGCAAATAATTTTGACTTTAGCATCTGATATATGCTGTCGAAATTTTCATCTACCTTATGAGGTTGTTCGCTTTCTTGGGATTCAAAAATCGCCAAAGCCTCTTCGGCACTAAGCATTATGACACCGTGTTCTGTGGCGACTTTAAATACAAAGTCATTACCTTTTTTACCAAACATTACAACGCCTCGGACAGTTTTGTCAATATGTCTCGCAACACGGGCGCGATGAGGTATTTGCAACGCCGCCTTGTGGAGGTCTGTTCCTTTTAACTGGTCAAGCAAACGTCTATATGGAGTATCCCAAGACGCTGTTTCCGTCTTGCCAATTTCTTTTCTGTATCTTTCTACAAAAAAACTCTGCACCTCTTCATCCTTAGTAAGGGCTTTAGTATCTTCACCCATGATAGCGTGAATCATAGCCATTTTAAGTGTAGATATTTCTTTAGTGCGCGTTTCTGCTTCTCCTACTTCGGTAGGAAAGAAATTAAAGATATAAAGATGTTCAAATACTTTCTTGTTTATTCGATTGATACGGCCTATTCGCTGTATTACTCGAGTGGGATTGTATGGGATGTCATAATTGAATATTTCTCCAGCGCGATGCAAGTTATACCCCTCAGAGATGGCATCAGTAGCAATCAATATATCGAAATCATCCTCCTGCAATTCCTTTCTAAGCCCGGCATCAAAATTTGCACGGATTCTCTCCTTGTTGAGCATTGAAGCGTCACCGGAGGTATATTTCATCACTCTCAACGTGTTTCCATCAGATTGCAAAGTCTCGCCCAGATAATTTACCGTATCGGCGAACGCAGAAAAAACTACAATTTTACGTTTAGGGTCATGAGAACGATGCTCTGTGAGTAATCTGCGGAACTCATCGAGTTTGGGGTCAAATTTAATTTTATCATCATTCCCAAACCATTCTTCGTGAATCTTTTTCAGTAATGCAATATCAGATTCAACATCCGAAATAAAATCATCAGAGATGAATTTACGCGGAATAGTAAAGAGACCTTTTTGTTCGTATAACTCAAAGGCATCATAAATCTCCTTAACGCCATCATCAGTAATTTCATAGAAATCCTCAACATCAGGGAGACCACCCTTTTTGAATACAGGAATTTCTCCTGATTTATCAATCCATGTCAGCAGATTCTCAGCGGATTTAATCATAAATCCTAAGGACTGTCGAAACGCATATACAGAACTTTCAAAGCGTTGCACCAACAATTTACGCATAAAAGATGACACATTCTGCTGACGTCCTATTAACATGCGGTACTCAACACCTGTACGATTCTCCAGATACTCTGTAAGTTCTTCAATCTTTTCAGGTATAGCATAAGAAATCGGCTTGTATCGTGCAGACCTAAAACGAATCAAACCATCATTCTTTGGTTCATCTTCTGCTATAAGGTCAAGTGTGCGTTTGTATAAACTCAGCTGTTTTTCAGAGAGTTCATAATTCAGTTCTTTCGGGTCGTCCGGTATGACAGGTTTAATGCCTTGCAACTTCAAGTCTTCCTCGTAGGCCGGAATCTCCATCAAATCTATTCTGGAACGGCGTACCACAAGCGGATTGATTATAGAACGAATGCTTGACGCAATACGCTCAGCCTCGGTTTTAACCTCATCATCAGTTATACGCTTCTCTCGCTTTGCTTTTTCCATTTCCTTATATGTGGCAATAAGTTCACGGAAGGACTCGCCTAAATTCTCAACCGTTTTAAGTGTTGATTTATTAGGAATTTGGAATAACTTTAACAATGAGTATATATCATTCGGACGATTATTGAATGGAGTCGCAGTTAATAGCACCACCTTATTGTTACTGCATAAATCATGTAGTAGAGAATAGTCTTTTATATACTCATTTCTGAAACGATGCGCCTCATCAATGATTATCAAGAATTGTTCGTTTGAACGGGCAATTTCTTTGAAATGAGTTAAAGCTGATTCTATCTTACCCGCACTGAATACAGATGCATTGAAACCAAACTCATCTTTATACACCTCCCATTGTCTAACAAGATGCGGAGGGGCAACGACTATTGTTCTTAATCGGAGATTACGAGCTATAGTTGAGGCAATGACTGATTTTCCAAGTCCAACAACATCTGCAATTATGACACCATTATGATTGTCAATGGCGTTAAGAGCAAGCTGGACAGCATCCGTTTGATATTTAAGATTTGAATATCTTCCTTCTGTGATGTCGTGCGGCGTCAGTATATTTTCTTTTGAAGGAATATTAAAGTAACTCGTTGGTTGAATTAAGAATCTAAATATTTACAAATGAAAAAGTTGCACACAT
>CANSEY010000052.1 GCA_947646015.1 uncultured Bacteroides sp.
TTCGATTTGCTATAGCGATTCTTTTTTATACGGGTACTTTATCGGGGGCTTACATTGCTATAGACTTATTAGATTAATATGATTCTCTGTTTATATGGGTGCTTTACCAGGGTTGGACTTTCTGTAAGACCGAAAATAAAATAAGAACTGAATAGAGATGCTTATTATTTTCTAATATAAAGTTTATTATATGGGTTCTATATTGGGACTTTGTGTTTTGGATGTTGAGAATAAGCCACAGCATTCATTTTTCATAGAGCATGTTGAACATATATCGATATAGGTAACTTTCCAATCAGAAATAGATTTCTTGGCGAACTTATGTAATGATGACCTAAGCAAACAAAGTGGAATATTGAATATAGAAACATCAAGTTTCCATTCTGTTAAGTTTGTGATTGCTTTTTCAAGTTCTTTTTGATAATCGATTGGATCAATCCATACTTTATTATGATTTTTGATAGAATACCCTGTATCCTCCAATCCCATAAATGATATATATGCAACAAATGGTAAATTTTTCCATATAAATTCAGATAATTGTGGCAGTCTTTGGTAGTTCATCCTGTTAATGACTATTCGCAGTTCAATATCAGCTCCAATGCCTGCCAGATTGTACAAACCTTTCATCGTTTCTGTATATGAACCTTTCACTTGTGTTATCGCATCATGTTCTATGGAAAAGTCTGAATGTAATGGAATGCCAAATAAAAGATTAGGAATTTCTTTAAATTTCTTAGAATAGTGAATATCGGCAAAAGCTTTTCCATTAGTTAGTATATGTATGAGGCTGTCTGGATAACGAAGTTGTATGTATTCGATTAAGCATATTAATTTTTCTTCTAGTAAAGTCGGCTCTCCCCCCGTGATACCTATGTTAGTTAATCCATTGGGAGCATTATCTATAATCTCGATGTTTTTTGCATAAAAGAAATCGATATCGTCTCTGTTTAATGGTGGCTGTGCGCACATTAAACATTTGTTATTACATTGAGATGTAACAAATAACGAGTTGTCATTTGAGTTTATATCAAAAGTCATTTTCATTTCTATTAATCCATTGTTTGAATATTGGCATAACTCTATCATGTTCACTTTGAATTAAAGAGAACAGGTAAGTGATAATTGCTTTATGCTTTTTGCAGAAAGAAGAAGTTGGGCGGAAACCATACATATCATTCTGGGTAGAATGATTTCGTACTGGGTCGGCACCACAATAAGATTGGAATGCACAATCAGCACATCCTGCAATAAATTCGGTACCCCAAATTAATGCTATTTGTTGAACATTATCACCATAGAATAAATTTTCGTAATTATCTGTAACGTGTCCAAGTCTGAACGTGTAATCATGATATTCTGCTAACATCCTTGATTCATCGGATGCATATACATAGCCATCATAATTGTAAACGACAACGCTATTTATTATTCCGGCAGGAGACTGTAAATCAACAAATCCTGTTGTAAAAGGAGTGAGTATTTTACGTAAAAGTATAGCTGTGAATTCTTCTACAAAGAATTTACCTTTAATATTTATATCAATTATATAGTTTAATGCCTGTTTATAGAATTCAAAGAATTTATCAAAATATATATTCCAATTAGTGCTATTAAGAGCTAAGCCGTAAGGGTTTAGAGGACGAAGGAATATATTGTTAAAACCATTCAAAATATAATTGTCTACAATTTCTTTTGGGTGGTTAATTGATAACTCTGAAGTGGTCATTAATGCTGAAACTCTGTCTGCTCCTAAATAATTTCTAGCTTTATTAATTCCTTCTATTACGCGATTGTAACTATCTGTTTTTCCTCTATTGTGATTATGAATGAAAGCAGGACCATCTAACGAAGTTGAGATAAGTATATTATATTCTTTACATAGATGTAGTATTTCCTCTGTCAAATTTATGGAGTTAGTACAAAGGACATAAGTTATTTGTTTCCTATGTTCTTGGTTTAGTTCGACTGTTCTTTTTACTGCTTTCTTAAGTAATTGAAAAGGTAAAGATGGTTCTCCTCCTTGAAATTCCATTGTAATAGAGGGAGATGGACTTTGAAACATTAAATCTATGGCTTTAAAAAGATATTCTTCTTTCATATCATAGATTGCTTCGTTACTCTCTTTACTTGAGGCTTGACAATAGATGCAGTTTTGATTACATCTCAAAGTTAAAACAAAGATATGTAATGATGTAAATGAATCAAGAAAGGCTTTTTTGGTTCTTAGGCGCGTTGCCATATTATCAATTAATTCAGGTATCGGGCGTTCTGATATGAAAAAATTGGCGACTAAATCCTTGTAGATATTTTCTTGGTTATTAATTTGGCGTTTAATGATTCGTTCTGTTGTATCTTTTGGAGTAAAAATGAAATCACCTAACTCGTTGACTAGTAATTCTTGTTCCATGATTCTAGTGAATCGGAATGGTAATAAATAGTAGTGATTCATTTTTCTGATACTAAATTAAAGTCTTCAAAATCATCATTATTAGCAAAAGCTTTCACATATAAAATATTACGAATGTCTTTAGTCTCATTTATAACCAAATCTCTATTCTTGTAATCTATTAAATCTTGATTGAATTTGTGGGTTACATATTCATACGTATACATTTTGTTTGCATTTGGCTTAAGTTCCAAAATAACTTCATATATGTTATTGTCATCCTTACTCCAATAAATAATAAATGAATCTGCATACCAATATAATGCTTTAGTTAATACTCCTTCATTGAAAATAGAAGCATCAATTATAAAACGAAATGTACCTTCTGATTTTAATTCAGCTTTAATCATGGTTGATCATTATTTTTTCAAGAAATAAACAGTTTGAGTTTCCACAATGCCGTCAGCATCTATGCCTATTGATTTTTGGAATTTGATGACAGCTTTTTCCGTAGCTTCATCAAAGAGAGATTCTCCTTTTAATAGATTGCCTGATAAATGGCCTTTGTCTATAAGAATATTTTTTAGTTGTGTCACATCGTGTCCTCGCATTTGTTTCTTAAGTATACGATCTCCTAAATTGTATTTTTGAATGTTCGTATTTGTTGTTTCATGCTTAGTCTCTTCTATATGTTTATTAATAGCTTCAATTGTTTTTTTTCCAACAATGCCGTCTACTACTTGATTATGGTCTTTTTGAAACTTCTTAATAGCATTCTCTAATTTGATAGAATATTTAACGTCTCCCGAATGATCTTTCTCAATTTCTGATTTTATAACATATTTTATCTTGATTAGTTTATTGGCTAGTTCTGTCACATCTTTGCCTGAAACTCCACTAACAATGTTTCTTTCTCCTAATGTATATGTGGTCTTTGGGTAAGTGGTTGTATTGGATTTATATGTTGAAGTGCCAGTGCTTGTAGAACTTGAGGAACCACTATAACTTCCATAGCTACTCGACCTATGAGAAGAATGAGACCTATGAGAGGAGTGTGATCGGTGGCTTCTGTGTCCTGCTATGAGGTATGAATTATCATTATGTACTTTAAGTATGTATTTCTGAGAAAGATCTTTTTTTGTTTTCTGTTCAATATTATTCTCGTTGTCATCACTAATTCTGGAAAGGTCATAAGAGATGGCACTAGCTTCATTGGATGAAACCATAGATGCAATGGATGTTAAGAAGATCCCTTTTAAAATATTCTTGAATTTTGTTTTCATAGCAGTGGTAAATAATGGTTACTTAATGCTGCAAATATATATTATATAGTTGATAATAAAAAATTTTAGAATACTTTTTTATCAAGTAATCTTTGTGGATTGATGTGTCTGATTTTATTGTAAGTTTCAAAGAGGGTAAACTAAAAAAATATCGAATGATAAAATAAATCCTTAATAATCAATCAAATACTTAAAGTGGATTTTGGATGAATTTGTTTGGTCTTTTTCAATGGGAGGTTCCACATTGATATTAAAACTCTATATTCTATGAACTACTTGAGACTTTTTATAGTATAATGGTGAGCTCTAGGAAGCTGATTTTAAATTTAGACATTTACCTTTAACTCTTCTTTTAATTTAGCGGGAATATCATTCCAATGTAAATTTAATAAAGTCCCTTCTAAAGAGTATAGATAATGACATATAGGTATTGTCTTTTCTGGATAATTCTTTCGTATTCTTTTGAAAGCTTCTACGGATGTTGTTTCAGCAAGATCAGCTAGGGTGAATATGCCGATTTCGTTGAGGTAGTTTTCGATGGTTATTCCTATGCTTTTAGCATTTCTCAAATCGCTATTTTTCTTTATCTTCATCTTTGCTGTAGATTATATATTACCATAAATATTGTTTTATATTAGTGTCTTTTCGAAGTATAATCCGACATTAGTATCATATATTTGATTGTTCGGTAGCAGGTTTATAAATAAGGTATTTACTTGTATTTTTGTGTTTGTAGTCGTCAAAAAGCTCGAGCCTATCCACATCTTCTTTTCTGAAATGAAATTTAACTTTATGTTTTTCTTTGCTGTAGTTATACAATTTCTTAGCAGGAATGACATATACAACTTCAGGGTTATCACAAGACCATCCAAAACCAAATACATAAAATAAATGTTTTGGGGGGTATTTATGCTCATCGGAGGAAATATAGTCTTCATATTTAATAATGCATTTTTCATCAAGAAAAAAGTTTTTTTTGCTTCTCCATTTACATTCTACAGCAATTCTTTCTTGAGATGTATAAAATACGCTCTTATCGCTTATGCATTCCATTAATAGATCTGGTGATGAGGAGGAAAGTGGTCTATATCCTTCAATGTATTTGTCTCCTCTCCATTCTAATAGTTTCCAAAAATTAGAGTTATTAGAACCATCTTTACTTATATTAGAGCTTTTTACCACCCATTCTTCAAATCTATCTCCATAGTATTTATTCTTACTTCTTTCCTTAAAGTGTAAGAAAGTAATTTTAATTTCACCTAGAATTCGGTTTAAAATTTCCATCGGGCTTAATTGTTTGTTTTATAGGTATAAAAAAGAGCAACTCAAAAATAAATTTGAATTGCTCTCTTATTTCAGTGATCCAGCTGGGGCTCGAACCCAGGACCCCAACATTAAAAGTGTTGTGCTCTACCTGCTGAGCTACTGAATCAATCCTTATTTGCGAATCAGTTATTTCCTGATTGCGGGTGCAAAGGTAGTTACTTTTATTTAATTTGCAAGTGTTTCGTAGAAAAAAGTTCCAATTATTTTTCCTCTTTATCGCTTGTTTCTTGATTATCAGTAGTTTCTACTTCATCATATTTTATTCTTTCTTTGTTGATAATAAAGCGTTGATAGTAGGAAAGCATCAAAGTGGTCAGAGGCAAGGCAATGATCATACCCAGCATTCCCATTAATGAACCCCAGATAGAAAGGGATAAAAGGATGATGGCAGGATTCAGCCCCGTAATCTTTCCCATGATTTTGGGGACGAGGAAAGTATCCTGTATAATTTGGACGATAGCGAAGACTGCCAGTGCGCATGCTATAATAATCCAGAAATTCTCTCCCGTATCGGCAGCTTTAAGGATTGCCAATAGGACTGTAGGGAGGAAACCGATGATTTGCAGGTAAGGAACCATATTAAGCGCTCCAATGAAAAGCCCTAGAGCGATAGCCATCGGAAAATCGATAATAAGGAAGCCTATACTGAACAGAATCCCCACACAAAAGGCAACCAGTGCCTGACCACGGAAATACCGATTCATGCCGTCCTGCACATCATGTACGAGGTTGGATGCGAAGGTACGATACTTGTTGGGCAGCAGATGCAGCCATCCTTCGGCTATGACTTCATAATCCAGCAATATAAAGATTACATATAATAATATGATAAAGGAGGCGAGAATGCTGAACAGGATATTGAGCGACTCCGCAAGCAGGGCCCACACTCTGGGCACCGTATCTTTGATGGCTGCAAGAATATTCTCTTCGCTTAATATACGGTTGAGCGCCTGAAGATCAATATTCTCATGAATGAATTCGGAAAGATTCTTGGGTACATTATTCCCGGCTCCATTGGTGAGGTAGGTTACCAGTAAGTCATTCATCCTGCCTATTTCCGAAACCATGGGAGGCACCAACAGATAGAATAAGGATACTCCGACAAGAGTAATCAGAAACAGGGCACAGAAGATAGAAACAATACGGCTCTTTAACCGTAGCTTATACTGGAAAAACTTGACTAACGGATAAACCATGTAGGCGATCAGCCAGGCTATAAAGAAAGGTAATAACACTCCGCTGAGCCGTTCCACAAGCATTAGTATCCCTACCACCAGTACACATCCGATGGAACCACGTATAAAACTGTCGAATGTTATCTTTTTTCTTTCCATATCTATTTTAATATAGAGTTTATATCTTCTGTCCGTCCTCTCCCCGTGCACGGAGGTAGCATTCCCTGCAAAGCGGCTCGTATTCGGCTGTCTCTCCTAAAAGTACCTGCTTGTCATTCTTGACGGTACGATGAGAGAAAGATGCCAGATCACCGCACTTCACGCAGATAGCATGAACCTTGGAGACCTCGTCGGCAATGGCACATAATTGAGGCATCGGTCCGAAGGGATTCCCTTTGAAGTCCATATCCAATCCGGCGATGATGACACGGATGCCGTTATTGGCAAGCTGTCTGCATACGTCAATCAGTCCGTCATCAAAGAACTGTGCTTCGTCGATGCCTACTACATCTATTTCAGAAGTGAACAACAGGATACTAGCCGATGAATCGATAGGGGTGGACGCGATGGAATGACTGTCGTGTGATACCACGTCTTCTTCCGAATAACGGGTGTCGATGGCCGGTTTGAATATCTCTACACGCTGGCGTGCGAACTTGGCTCTCTTCATCCTACGAATCAATTCCTCCGTCTTTCCGGAGAACATTGAACCGCAGATTACCTCTATTCTACCTCTTCTTCTGGTCTCTTGTATGTGGTCTTCTGAAAATAATACCATGTGATTTTTGTGCTTTCTTGATTAAATAAATAAGTGGACAAAGGTAAACAATTCGATGTACAAGAACTGTTAAATTATCCATTATTTTAAGTTATTGCATAAATTATTCCTACATTCGCACCATAATAACAATGGATGGAAATGAAACAGAAGCTATTAACAGATATTGAGCTGGATGTTCATGAGCTGAAGCTACTCATGAATACGTTTTCTAAAGAGCCGACTCAGACTTTGTCTGAACTGTTGAAGCGGAGCATCCTACGTATGCAGGAGCGTTTGGAACAGTTGTCGGAAGAGATAAGTGCTGTGCCGGTGGAAGCCTCGTCTTCTCCTGTAGCGGAAGCGGAAATAGAAGCCCCCATTGTTGAAGAACAAGCCCCTGTAATAGAGGAAATCGAATATCCGGTGATAGAAGAACCGGTTGTGGAAGAGAATGAAGCGACGACGCCGGGAGAAGATGAACCTGTGATAGTACAGGAACTGCAGACTGCTGTGGAAGAAACAGTAATGGAGGAACCTGTTGTCGAAGACGAAATGGAAGAGAAAGAAGCGGAAGATGAGTCGGAAGACGACGAATCGCTTCTGATAGAGGAGCCGAAAGCTGCCGTATTGGGCGAAAGCATAAAGATGGCTGCCGGATTACGTCATTCCATCAGCCTGAATGATTCTTTCCGTTTCTCACGTGAGATATTCGGCGGAGACCCCGAACTGATGAATCGTGTTATCGAGCAGATATCAGTCATGAGTTCTTATAAGACTGCCGTGGCATTTCTTGCCTCGAAAGTCAGCGTAAACGAAGAGAATGAGGCGATGGCCGACTTTCTGGAGTTGCTAAAAAAGTATTTTAATCAATCAGCATAAAAGTTTATGGGAAAGTTATATGTAGTACCTACGCCGGTAGGAAATCTGGAGGACATGACCTTTCGGGCAATCAAGGTGCTGAAAGAGGTCGATCTGATTTTGGCAGAGGACACACGTACTTCCGGTATTTTGCTGAAGCACTTTGAAATAAAAAATGCAATGCAATCTCACCACAAATTTAATGAACATAAAACGGTGGAAAGTGTTGTTAATAGAATAAAGGCAGGTGAAACCGTGGCATTGATTTCGGATGCCGGAACACCCGGGATTTCTGATCCGGGATTTTTGGTAGTCCGCGAATGTGTGCGCAACGGTATCGAAGTGCAATGTTTGCCGGGAGCGACAGCTTTTGTTCCGGCATTGGTAGCATCGGGACTGCCGAATGAAAAGTTCTGCTTCGAAGGGTTCCTCCCTCAGAAGAAAGGACGACAGACACGACTGAAGGCATTGGCAGAAGAACATCGTACTATGGTGTTTTATGAATCGCCTCACCGCTTGTTGAAAACGTTGACACAGTTTGCCGAATATTTCGGCACTGAACGTCAGGCAACCGTGTCTCGCGAAATTTCCAAACTCCACGAAGAAACCGTTCGGGGAAGTTTGGCGGAATTGATAGAACACTTTACCGCTGCCGAGCCCCGGGGCGAGATTGTGATAGTATTAGCAGGAATAGACGATTAAAATAACTTCATTTAAAAACGTAAAACGTAAACGTATGAAAAAGTTAGCAGTTTTATTTATGTGCGCAGCCATGTTGGCTTCGTGTGACTTTAAAGGTGGAAGCAAAGACCTTAAGGCTGAAAATGACTCTCTTTTAATGGAATTGACACAGCGTAACGCTGAATTGGATGATATGATGGGAACTTTCAATGAAGTGCAGGAAGGATTCCGTAAGATCAATGCTGCCGAAAGCCGTGTGGACTTGCAGCGTGGTACTATTACCGAAAATTCAGCCAGTGCCAAGCAACAGATTGCTTCTGACATCGAATTCATCTCCAAGCAAATGGAAGAAAACAAAGCTCAGATTGCAAAACTGGAAGCTCAGCTGAAAAACAGCAAGTACAACTCTACTCAGATGAAGAAAGCTGTAGAAGCTCTGACTGCTGAATTGAAAGCTAAACAACAACGTATCGAAGAACTTCAGACTGAACTGGCATCTAAGAACATTCGTATCCAGGAACTGGATGCTGCTGTCAGCGACCTGTCTGCTGCCAAAGAATCTTTGGCTGCCGAAAACGAAGCGAAAGCTAAAACCGTTGCCGAACAGGATAAGAGTCTGAATGCCGCATGGTTCGTATTCGGAACAAAATCAGAGTTGAAAGCCCAGAAGATTCTTCAGAGCGGTGACGTGCTGAAGAGCGCTGATTTCAACAAGGATTATTTTACTCAGATCGATATCCGTACAACAAAAGAAATCAAGTTGTACTCCAAACGTGCTGAGTTGTTGACTACTCATCCGACAGGTTCTTATGAACTGGTGAAAGATGACAAAGGTCAGCTGACTTTGAAAATTACTAATCCTGCCGAATTCTGGAGCGTATCCAGATACTTGGTTATTCAGGTAAAATAAGGTAGACATACCTGGTTAGAATTGCCAATGTGCTGATTCCTGAATTCAAGAAATTAGCACATTGGCTTTTTTATTTCTCATATTATATATCACGGAGCCAATGAAATATAAAAATCTCTTTTTTGACCTGGATGACACCATCTGGGCTTTCTCACGAAATGCACGCGACACCTTTGAAGAAGTATATCAGAAATATTCATTTGACCGCTATTTTGACTCGTTCGATCATTATTACACACTGTATCAACGACGCAATACCGAACTCTGGCTTGAATATGGAGAGGGAAAGGTGACGAAGGAGGAACTGAACCGCCAGCGTTTCTTTTATCCCTTACAGGCAGTAGGAGTGGAGGATGAGGCTTTGGCTGAGCGTTTCTCGGAAGATTTCTTTGCCATTATTCCTACCAAAAGCGGTCTGATGCCCCATGCCAAAGAAGTGTTGGAGTATCTTGCGCCGCAATATAATTTGTATATCCTTTCCAATGGTTTCCGGGAGCTGCAGTCGCGTAAGATGCGTTCGGCAGGAGTAGATCGTTATTTTAAGAAGATCATTCTTTCGGAGGACCTTGGCGTATTAAAGCCTTGGCCCGAAATCTTTCATTTTGCTTTATCTGCCACCCAGTCTGAGTTACGCGAATCGTTAATGATCGGTGACAGTTGGGAAGCCGATATTACCGGAGCGCATGGGGTAGGGATGCATCAGGCTTTCTATGATGTGACGGAACGAACCGCTTTTCCTTTTCAGCCTACCTATCATATCCATTCACTGAAAGAATTAATGAATTTATTGTAGGTTTTATGGATTAAGTCGTATTTTTGTTGCATCTAATAAATGTATAAAATACGATAACATCATGGATAGTACGCTTCTGCCATTTGCTTTACTTTGTTTTACTTCGTTCTTTACGCTGACCAATCCTTTGGGGACAATGCCGGTCTTTCTGACCATGACACACGGAATGACAGATAAGGAGCGGCAGACTATTGTGCGCCGTGCCACCATCGTGTCGTTTATAACGTTGATGGTGTTTGTCTTTGCCGGGCAGTTCCTTTTCAAATTCTTCGGTATCTCTACCAATGGTTTCCGTATTGCCGGTGGAGTAATTATCTTTAAGATTGGTTTTGATATGCTTCAGGCACGGTATACTCCGATGAAACTTAAAGACGAAGAGATTAAAACCTATGCCGATGACATCTCCATTACTCCTCTTGGAATTCCGATGTTGTGTGGTCCCGGGGCTATCGCTAACGCCATCGTTTTGATGCAGGACTCTCATACTTACGCCATGAAAGGTATATTGATCGGAACAATCGCTTTGATTTATCTGTTGACGTTCTTCATTCTCCGTGCTTCCACCCGACTGGTGAAAGTACTGGGAGAGACCGGAAATAATGTGATGATGCGTTTGATGGGATTGATTCTGATGGTAATTGCAGTGGAATGCTTTGTGAGTGGAGCGAAGCCGATATTGGCGGATATTGTGAGAGAAGGGCTGAGCGGTATCTGCAAGTAGAAGTCTGTATTGTGGGGAGGAACGGATAAGATTACACTCATGTGTAAATTCGGAAATGGAAAATAAAAAGCGAGCCCGTTTAACTGCTTAAAGTTAAACGGGCTCGTTATTAAAATAGTTTCAGTGTATTAGTAGCCTTCGTTTTGTTTCAGCTTACCGTTAGATACATTGATCTCGGAAACCGGAATAGGCATTACGGTACGATAGTCGTCATAGTTGATCGGACCGGCCGGAACCTGGGCATTCGTTACTGCCTTTTTGTTTCTCCATGTATCCCAGGCGTTATGACCTTCACCATAAAGTTCCAGTCTGCGTTCTGTCAGAATATCATCGATAGTAACAGAAGCAACGTCTTCATAGCCAGCTATTCTTTGCTTACGCAAGTCATTGATATAGCTGGCAGGATCAGCACCACCTGCTTTTAATGCAGCTTCTGCGGCGATCAGATATACTTCGGACAGGCGGATTACTTTCGGATTATTTACATATATTTCTCCGTCGCGTCCCGGATACTTCTGGATATACCAGCCTTCGTTATCTCCACCGTCGCTTTCTTCAGCAATCAGAGTACTGCGAACATCTTCCGGACGTTCTTGAAGGAAAGTTTTGAATCCCTCGGTGATACCGGCTTCAGCATAACCTTCGGCATGTGTGTAGAATCCGAGAGAGTTACGTTGTGCATTGTAGAGTGAGGTAATCAGGAACTCGAAAATGCTTTCACTACTTCCAACTTTGGTCCATACTGTTTCGTATTCATCTCTGGTGTACAGCTTGTATGGAGATTTTTCGATTACATATTTGGCGTCCTCAAGTGCTTTACTGTTCTCATTCATGTAGAGATATGCACGGGCTCTCAGTGCACGGGCTCCCCAATAGTCGATATGACCGGCAGTTACTACCTTGCTGGTTTCTGGGAGATTATCCAATGCAGTCTTCAAGTCATCCAGGATGGTTTCGTAAGTTTTCGCAATAGTAGCTCTTTCTGCTGTATATCCGGATTCGAAAACTTCTGTAGACAATACGATACCCGGATCGCTGGCCTGTGCATTACAAGGAAGTTTAGCGAACAAGCGGGCCAAGTCAAAGTGGAAAAGTGCCCGCAAAGCATACAATTCGCCTACCTGAACATCAACTTCAGCTCCTTCCAGACCGGATTTCTTAACTCCCTCCAAAACTTTGTTTATTCTTGCCAGAGAAAGATAAAAGCGTTTGTAGAAATAGTATGAATCAGAACTATTCTTAGTAGCCTGGTAGGCATATACATCAACTGTTTGCTTATTGCTACCGATGGCTTTGAAGTCGCTGCCTCTTTGGTCGGCGTACAAGAAGAAATCACCTGCGTAGCTGCCACGTGGATTAGTTCCCGCGTCTATAGAAGAAGTCTGAGACTCATAAACACCGTTAACTGCAAACTGTAAATCTTCAAGAGTCTTAATAGCACCTTCTGAAGGCCATTCACTGGAAGGCACTTTGTCGAAAGTATCGCATGAGGATACTGCCAACGTCAGTAATAGAATGGGTAAATATATTTTTTTCATTATTCAGTCTGTTTATAGATTATAATTTGATATTAATGCCGAATACACAGCTTCTCAATGCCGGTGTATCTGCTTGACGATAACCATTGATCGCTACATCCGGGTCAATGTTTTTAGTCTTCGACCACAACATAGCCAGATTGTTTGCTCTGAAGTAGATGCGGAAGTTGGAAATGTGCTTCTTCAATACCGGCAGAGTATATCCTACTGTCATTTCTCTCAGACGAATATTGTCAGTCGATTTGATTGTGCGGCTTGAGAATCTGTCCCAACGATAAGGGTTGGCATAGATAGGCATCGGGTTGTCTACTTTATCACCCGGATTTTTCCAGTAGTTTCCGGCTACATCTTCTGACAGGTTCATGGAACCGATTCTTACGCCATCATGATGAGAGAAATATCCCGGATAATCGAACATGTCACCACCAAACTGATAAGTGATCAGGAATGACAGGTCAAAGTCTTTGTATGTGAAAGTGTTGCTGAATCCACCGATAACATCAGGCAATGCTTTTCCTACAATTCCCTTACCTGCTTCGGAGTAGTCATTTACCACTCCCTTTGAGTGATCTTCAGGATCTAACCAGAATTCTCCCAAACCTGTTTCAGGATTTACACCTTTCCATTCGGGCAGATAGAATGTATACATTGACTCTCCCTCACGGTGCAGATACATTTCTCCGTCTCCATACTGGATATCTTTTCCTTCAGGAAGTTTGTCTACCAATGCACGTTGGTAAGTCAGGTTGAAGTTTGAAGTCCATGTAAAGTTCTTGTTGCTGATATTTTTAGAATTGAGTTCCAATTCGAAACCGTCGTTCTTCAATGCACCCAGATTTTCCCAACGGGAGTCAAAGCCGGTGATTAATGAAGTAGGTACTTCGAACAGCAAATCCGTAGTCTTCTTATTGTAATATTCCAGAGACAGATTTACGCGGTCGTACATATTCCATTCAATTCCCATATTGAAGTTCTTGGATTTTTCCCAGCTTAATTTGTCGTTTGCCATTCTTGACCAGTAAATAGCAGGAGCACTTCCGTATCCGGAACCTGTATACAGGTCCATGTAACCATAGTAATCTGAGGGCAAGTTACCGTTTGTACCATAAGATGCTTTGATCTTGAAGTCGGTAAATAACGGCATATCTTGCATAAATCCTTCTTTACTCATTCTCCATGCACCGGATACAGACCAGAAACTAGCCCAACGATTGTCTTCACTCAAACGTGACGAACCATCACGACGGAAACTGGCAGAAAGATAATACTTGTTATCATAGTTATAATTGCCACTTGCGAAATATGACATCATGCCGGCTCCCAAGGTTGAACTTGCAGCTTGGTCCGGTTGTCCGTTGGCCAATTCGGGATAGTGGCTTGAATAACGTTTGGCAACAGTTACAATCTGCAGCAGGTCTCTGTTTTCAACTTCGAAACCGGCCATCAAGTTCAGATTGTGCATATCTTTAAAAGTATCCGTGTAGTTTAATGTAGAAGAGCTGGTAGCTACGCGGCTTTCGAAGGTATAACGAGAACCCATTCCGCTGACGGAACCACCGTTAACACTGTTGCGATCCCAATATTCAAAGTGCTTGTTGTCTACATAGTCATAACCAAAGATAGAGTTAAGTGATAACTTATCACAGAATTTGATTGTTACATCTGCATTGGTCATGCTACGGAACATTTTGGTCTGAATCCACTCCAGAGCTGTATCGCTGTCTTTACCACCTAGCATCAGATGCGGGTTGGTAACTTTACCCCATGCTGCATTTTTATTATATGAACCATCTTCATTCTTTACCGGAGCAGTCGGGTCCATTGCGAATAAAATACCTATCGGAGAAGAAGTACCCATTCCTTGAGCCTGGTCTCCCTGATCGCGGAAACCATCTTGCGATGTAGCGGCTATCATTTGCTTGAGAGCTACGTTCAGCCAGTTATTTACTTTGTGATTAACGTTCAGACGACCGGAGATACGTTCGAAGTCACTACCAAGAACGATACCCTCGCTCTTATTGTAGCCAACTCCGGCATAGAACTGAGTCTTTGACGAACCGCCGTTGATAGATACCTGGTGATCTTGAGTGAAAGCAGTACGATAGATTTCTTTCTTCCAGTTCGTATTTACTTTACCGGATGGGTCATGGATAAAGTCAGCAACAGTAGCCGGTGAGTCGAGCAGAGGAATGAACATATCACCTCCGTTATCGATGTTGTTCAATGCTGCTTGTTTGCTATCTGTTATTCCGTAAGTAACCAGACAGTTGGCTAATGATTCGCGAGTGTAGTCAATCAAGTCGGCTGATCCCATCATATTGAAAGCATTTACAGCCATCTTGTTCCAGCCTACTTCACCTGAATAGCTGACATTCGTTTTTCCTTCTTTACCTTTCTTTGTGGTAATGATGATAACACCGTTTGCGGCACGTGAACCGTACAATGAAGCAGCAGCGGCATCTTTCAGAACAGTCATGCTCTCAATGTCTTCAGGATTCAGTGTACTCAATACGCTTTGAGTCTTACCGTAGTAGTTCATGTCGTCATCAGCTTTTGTTACAACACCGTCAATAACATACAACGGGCTTTTAGAAGCACTGATAGAACCGACACCGCGAATGTTGATTTCGGCCATAGATCCTGGGTCACCAGTTGCTGAGGCTGTGCGCACACCTGCCATTTTACCGGACAATGCCTTGTCAAAAGATTCTTTGGAACCGGAAACGATTTTATCTGCCTTAATGACAGCAGCTGATCCTGTGAATGAAGACTTCTTCGCAGTACCATAAGCCACAACAATAACCTCATCAAGATTTTGTGCATCTGATTTCAGTGTAACTTTCACCATTGGCTTGATTGCCACTTCTTGTGTTTGCATACCAATATACGAAATCTGCAAAGTCTTTGCAGAACTTGGTACGTTCGCCAAATTAAAATTACCATCGATGTCTGTGATTGTACCTTGAGTAGTACCTTTTACCAACACAGAGGCTCCAACAACTGGTTGCCCATCTTCTTCAGAAATCACAACGCCTGTGACTTTCTGAGTCTGAGCAGTTACTAGGCTTATGCCCACAAAAAGGCATGCCAATAACAGCATTAATTTTCTTTTCATAAATTCTCTCTTAAAGTTCAACTTTACATTAATTGTCTCTATACTCTAACAAGTTGCAAAATTATTAATAAATATGAAACTAACAATTAATTTGATAAAAAAAGGTTGTATATATAACATATTGTTATTTATAACATCGAAAATATGCTGATAAACATCTTTATTTGCTATAAATATTGTGATTTATCAAGCATGAAATGTCACTTTGTGAATGCAAAGTGTAGTAATTAACATTCTATTTGCTTGTTTTTGGATATAAAACTACCCTGCAAACGTTTCTTTTTGATTTATTATGAAGAAATGACGATAAAAAAATAGCATTTAAATTAAAGTTATGTAAATACTTAATTATTGAATTTTAATTTTTGCAGAAATTAATGCAGGTTCAACCTTAATTATAGCACAGAACTTAGTTTATTTTGTTCTTAGTATTAACTAAAAGACAATAGAATGAAGAAGATTAGTTACAGCCTTGTGTTTAACAGAAAAAAGAAGCTGAACAAAAAAGGAATGGCATTGGTACAAGTAGAAGCTTACTTAAACAGGAGAAAAATGTACTTCTCAACCAGGGTGTACCTCAAACCAGACCAGTGGGACGTAAAACGTAGAATGGTAAAGAACCATCCTAATTCAGATGCATTAAATCGAATGCTATATGATTTTATAGCTGACATTGAGCAGAAAGAACTGGGATTATGGCAACAGAGAAGATCGATATCCTTGGATTCGTTGAAAGACTCTATTGAAAAACCGGAAAATAATGGGAATTCATTTCTGACCTTTTTTAAAGAGGAAGTCAGCAACTCTTCTTTAAAAGAGAGCACCAGGCAGAATCATCTTTCCACTTTAGAATTGCTGCAAGAGTATAAAAAGGACATTGTATTCACTGATTTGACATTCGAATTTGTGTCTTCATTTGATAATTATCTGCAGTCCAAGGGGTATCATCTCAATACCATTGCCAAGCATATGAAGCATTTAAAACGATATGTGAATGTAGCTATAAATAAAGAGTATATGGATATTCAGAAGTATGCTTTCAGAAAATATAAAATCAAAAGCATAGAAGGAAGTCATACGCACTTGTCGCCGGAAGAGCTGAATAAAATGGAGGAGGTGAATCTGGAAGGGAAGTTTACGAAGTTACAAAAGTCAAAAGATGCCTTTTTATTTTGTTGTTACGCCGGTTTGCGGTACTCTGATTTTATAAATCTGACTGCCGCGAATATTGTCGAACTCCATCAGGAGACGTGGCTGATTTACAAATCTGTTAAAACAGGTATTGATGTGCGCCTTCCTTTATATTTATTATTTGAAGGTAAAGGACTGCGGGTGTTGGAGAACTACAAAGACGATTTAAACGGATTCTTCAAGCTGAAAGATAACTCTAATGTGAATAAAGACTTGAATGCATTAGCCAAGCTGGCAGAAATAGACAAACGGATATCATTCCATACAGCCCGACATACAAACGCCACCTTATTGATATATAGTGGTGCAAATATAACGACTGTACAAAAGCTGCTGGGACACAAAAGTGTGAAGACAACTCAGGTATATGCAAATATCATGGACATGACTATTGTGCATGACCTTGAGAAAGCAGCCTATTCAAAATTAGCTAATAGACCAAAAAGCTAGGCAGTGATTGTCTGGAAATGTCCTGTTTTTAAGATTGGTTTCAACAGAGTTGATTCAAAATCTAACAATATGGCAGAAATAATGCATAAATCAATGTAAGAATATGCAATTTACAAATGATTTGTCGCATATAAATGACTGTAATATACATAAAAAGTGCAATGTCAGGACTCTTTCCTTTTAAAGGAACGATCCGTTCCTTTAAAAGGAACAGATCGTTACTCACCGAGGAACATCTAATTGCTTTAAAAGGAAGAGCCAAAAGTAGTTTTAATTTCTAATTCTGTTCTAACTGATAGACTTTCCTGTCACAGGGAAATATATCATATCGAAACTAAATATTTCTTTTATATTCAAAGGTGCAAGCTGATATAAGTAATCATATAGCACAAGGAAACAAAAAACGGACAGATGTATTTCATCCGTAGATCTGCTGTTTTAAAATCCTGCCGATTTTTGTCATTCTCCCAAGCAGGTTCTGCATATTTTGAATTATACCATAACTAAATATGCTTTTCTTCAGATTTGATCTTTTTCTACTATCACGCCCCAAAAGTAATCATTCATTATGATTGGTGGTGAGAAATATTCGGGAAATATAAAAATAGTATCCAATAATAATACCTCATATAAATAAAATAAAGACATAACTTTCTTATAATGAATGAACTAAATGATTGAAATGGATAGAAACAGGGTATCATTCGTTAAAGAAAAGGGTAGTTATAATGCTGATAAATAATTGATTATCACGTTTATATATGGATACAATAACATATATGACGATTAGGTTTATATTTCTCATTATTATAATAATCAACACTTTATATAAAGAATTAGTTCTGCAAAGACTTTGCAGATTTCGTATATTGGTATGCAAACACAAGAAG
>CANSEY010000053.1 GCA_947646015.1 uncultured Bacteroides sp.
AGAGCAAAGGACTGAAAATCCTTGTGTCCCCGGTTCGATTCCTGGTGGCACCACATTTAAAAAGCAAAACAATATTAATCCCTGATTTTTTTCAAAATTCAGGGATTTTTCTTTTTCTGGAACAGGTAAAATCAATAGGAATGAGAATCAACATAAATATGGTACCATTCTGCAATTGATTTTGGTACAGCATTTATTCAATCATCATCTCATGTTAAGCAACAGCTTTTCGCCCACTTGTAAATTCATTTAATGAACAAACTTTTTCTATAGCAAATATGTTTTCTAATATCCTAAATGAATGATAAATAAAAATGTTTCCATTAGGCATTTTTTCTGTATGACAAAGGACTAATTTTATAAAGAGACAGATAAATGCTCATTTGTTATATTCATTTATTTATAGTTTTATATAACAAATCATGTAGATATGGCAACAATAAAAATCAAATTCCGTACCTCTTCCGTAAAAACAAAAGAAGGCGTATTATTCTATCAAATCATTCATGCCAGAGTAACCAGGCAAATCAATACCGGCTATAAAATTTTTCCTTCAGAATGGGATAAGCATTTGGCTTGCATCATTCTTCCGGACAATAATGACATAAGACGACGTCTTCTCGCTCAACTAACAAGCCAAATAGCAGAAGACATGCATAGACTGAAAAATATCATTTCAAAGCTTGAACATTCGGGCAATCCTTTTACCTCCGGAAAAATAATAGAGCTATTCCGTATTCCCCCCATCAATAAATACAGTTTTCTATCATTCGCACAAGATCTTATTGTACAACTAAAACAAATCGGCAAAGAACGCACTGCCGAGTCTTATGCCTCAGCATACAACAGTTTCAAGCGTTTTATGGACAATAATGGTGACGTTCTACTTGAAGATGTAAATTCCAATCTGATGATAAAATATGAAATATACCTTAAAAACTGCGGTGTCTGTCCAAACAGTTGTTCATATTATATGCGGAATCTCCGAGCAATATACAATCGTGCTGTAGAAAAAGAGTTAACACAACAACAATATCCGTTCAAGTATGTATATACCGGTATTGACAAAACAGTAAAACGAGCTGTATCTCTAAAAACAATTCGCCAAATACAAAATTTAGATCTGAGCACAAACCCTTTGATGGATTATGCAAGAGACATCTTCATGTTCTCGTTCTACACCCGCGGAATGTCATTCATTGACATGGCATATCTGAAAAAGAAAGATCTGCAAAATGGAGTTCTGTCCTATCGCAGACATAAAACCGACCAACAATTGTTCATTAAGTGGGAAAAGCCCATGCAAAAAATTGTCGATAAATATAACACTATAGAAAGTCCTTATCTACTACCTATCATCAAAAATAACGGTAAAGACCCAAGAAGAGAATATAAAAATGCCTCACATTTGATTAATAGAAAACTGAAGGTAATAGGACAAATGTTAGAGATCCCCGTCACACTAACAACATATGTCGCCCGCCATGCATGGGCAAACATTGCCAAGAGTAAGAATATCTCTATCTCGGTTATTAGCGAAGCTATGGGACATGACTCCGAAAACACAACACGTATTTATCTAGCCTCGTTAGACGCCTCCATAGTGGATAAAGCAAACAGTATTATACTTAAATCATTATAGTATACAAAAAAAGTATTGGCAGGGCTGACCCAAAAGTCAGCCCTGTTTAGTTTTCCAATGCTATATTATTAATAAATAAGATTATCATGGCTCTACACAACGGATAAAGCATGCATCACTTTTAGGTGTTTCTATTTTATTTTCACCAGTAAGAGTTGCGTAAACATTACTTTTAGAAATCAGATTAAAATCAAAAGAGAAATAATTAATATCCCACGCCATAATATCACTTTCTCCATCGCGTCCTGGTGGATACACCCGCTGTAACCAATAGATAGCCCCCGGACGCATATACAAATCATAAAACAAAGGTTTCTCATCACCTGCCGTCATATTGAATTTATCACTACGTCCAGCAGAATAACGGAGTACAACTGCATTCTTTGTCTCACCATGTATATAGCCCTGACCAGTAACTACGCCCTGCCAATTTCTCATATCACCATATCCTTGTTTTCTATGTCCATAGCCTGACGCTCCTATTGGAAAGAATAGATTCCGTCCATTCGTTTTATTATATATAAAACAACCACGCATACCATATGTGCCGGAACTGCCATAACGATATCCGTATATTTCATTGATATCGGAAAGTGTTTCCTCAGCATCATCACCATAGAGTACACCATAGCCCATTTCTATATCCTTGCTTTTATACAATACATTATAATCATCGTAATTGGCAATTTCCACTTCTTTTCCATTGATTCTAGGCTTTTCAAAAGGGGTATTAAAAGGCTGAGATGTGATTTCATCCCACAATTTAGTAGTCTCTTTTCCAGCAATCTTTAGTGGCTTGGCTTTATCATCTTTAAAGTCTTTCGGCTGTACTTCTATCCAATATTCTTTCTCATGCTTATTACTTGACGCATCAATTGGCTCATTCAGATTTCCCCACTTAAACAATGACCCTTCTTCTACTGGCGAATCTGTTTCCTCCGTAGCAGTTTTCATATTAAACGTATGCCAAGCCCGTCCTTCATCAAGCAAAGCTACAGGAGCATAGCCCTGGCGGACAAATATAAGGTGATTGCAAGTATTGTTGTGATAGCTGACACGAATAACGGCATGGCGGGATTCATTTTCTGTACATGTACCATTGAAAGTAATTTTGAAATCAATTACTGAACCGGAAAGCCCCTTAAGTGTACCATGTTCATCTATACTCGTATACTTGTTACTACTACTTTTTTCTAACTTCACAAATCCTTCGTGTGTTGTCGCTGCAACAACAGCTTCCCAAGCCCCCTCGGAAGTAAATTCTTCGAAATTTGTAGCATTCTCCCGTGCCAAACGTTTTAAAACGACATGGAAAGGCTTGTCATTATTATGCCGTCGATATATTCCTTTAGGATTGACTACGCGACGTACCTGGAATATATCAACTATTTCTGTTAATGGCTCACCCTGCGATAAAGTAGCGGTTATTTTTATTTTTGCCTGACGCCGGTAGGCTACATATGGATTATTCCCGGTATAACTAGTTTTTGCGATCATCTGTTTCGCACGTGTATATAAAGGTATACTCATATGAAGTATATTCGTCCCCTCTTCTTTACGCACAGAATAATTACCATATTCAGTATCTTCGTGAATGCCTGGATCTACGGCATATTCGCGATTTCCTCGTTGAGTTCGGTTATAGTATTCTTGGTTGCTTTCTGCATAAACAATACCCGAGCCTTCACTAGCATCTTTTTCTGTTGTTGTAAGTATGGTTGCAGTAGTACGGCGCAAAGAAAGAAATCCATTCCATACATTCTTGCCTTCCAAATCAAAATGATAATAATCAAAATTATTAGCATCTGCACCAATAGGCGCCCAACCATTGTTGATTATTTCCGCTTTCACACTTTCCACTTTCGCATAACCTGGATTTATTTTTATAGGCAAATCCATCGTTCTGTTATATAAATAGGAAATATAATAAGGATTGGGCACCTCAATACCTGGTTCCGGTTCAGCATATTCGATATGCCAGTCTGCATCATTTGCAAAATTTTTAAATTTCAATGTAAGTTTATAGTGATGATTACGTTCGGCATCATAGTTTGTTGTAATGTTTTTGCCAAGCATAAAACGGTATTTAATATCACCACTACCTACTTTTTCTTCATTAATAGAACGATAATAAGCGTCTACTTCAATATATGTACCATAAGGCACGTTATCTTTTGGCCTATATTTTGAATAATCTTTGTCCGGCTGTTGCAGATGAGGAGGTAATCCGGGATGATCCAGTTCTCCATCTTTATCTGCATCCTGGCGCTTATCATATGGCTGGTCTCCCTGCATATTCTCAAAGAAAAACAAAGCATCAGCTGCCTCTTCGTGTCCATATTTAAAAGTTCCATTTTCTTCACACGGATAATAAGCTCTTCCCGTAGCTAAACGCACCGGATAAGATTCGTCAAATGCAGGTGGGGTAGTTCCTGTATAATACTTTATAATTTCTCCGTCTTTTATTAAGGACGATTGTTCATCTTCACTTGGTGTGTTTGTTTTTCCCAAGTAGCAATTAACAGGAATATCTTTTATCTGAACCGATTTCAAGTAAATAAAAACTCCTTCTTTCAATCCACTGGCATCATAAGCAATGGTTACTTTGGAAGCTGCACGGCGAATCCATGCATGCAATTCCATATCTTTCTTGTTTATAGCTATCCGTGAAGCTTCCGTATTGCGGTTAGCACCCGCAGGTGTATTCTCTTTTGTTGTGAAGTAGCCAAACATCTGATGGTTTTTAGTAGCTTTTGTCACTTTTCCATCAGTAGTTTCTTCTGTCGAGAACCAGTTTTCTGCTTCCCATGTCAGATTAATCGATTTCAGTTTATCGACTGTTTGTATATTATCTTTTTCCGATTCAGCCAAGTTACCCATATTTGCTACCGCATACATGTAATAATAGCCGTAAGGAACTTGAGCTAACTTGAAGGTAGCCCGCTTGGTTTTGGTTTCCGCCGTTTTGTCTCCTTCCGCATCTGTGTCTGTACGGTCAATATCATCAACATCGAATTTATCTGTAGTTTCCGTTGAAGCAGCACCTTTCGGAAGAAGATAGTACGATTTCACCAGATTTCCTTCCTCATCATACAGCAACACACAAAGATCATTGATGTCTTTGATTACATCTCCTGCCGTACGAGTGTTTACATCCAGAGCCGGCCGAAGAGGAAGAAACTCTACAGTAGCACTCACACTGACTTCTCCTTCCGGCATTCTTTCGCCTTCGTTGTTCAGCCAATCATCTGTACAGGCAGTCAAGACAAATATCAGTATACTTGTAAGACTATAAATAATGTTGCGTTTCATATTTTCCTGTATAAAGTTATTTAAGGAAATCTTTCCTTTCATTTTTTATAATCCGAAATCGGGTTCTAGTGTGATTCCGGTATAAGGACGCACATCTACTATGCAATCCATTGCATGTTCATTAATTGTGATATTTACCACCACATGTGTATTTCGCGGCAACTGTGGAAGATTTGGCAAGTAACTTTTCAATTCTGTTCCGTTGACACCCAAAGTCAGCAGATAAGGGTTTTCCTTATTGTTGTCATCACTATGCTTCCCCTCCAACAGGTAAATCGGCTGCTCATTGGTTTTCGTATTCTCATCTCCCGGGAGCAGTTGCCCTTTAAACAACGATGACGCATCATATGTATAATACCCTTTCAAAGTAGGAACATCAAAACTATTTATGTCCCAGAACTTTGTTCCCTCCGTCGTTTCTCTCTCTATATATGTAGCATTATGCGGTAAGTAATACTCCCTTTCCGCCATTTTATCAATAGTCAGTTTCGTGATCTCTATGGACCGGCTGCTTTCATTCGTCATATTGAAAGTAAATTTAACAGCTGCTCTCGTTATGGAAAGCTCACGTTCACAATCCTCGGCAGGCACATCTACCATATAAAGTCCACTCATCGGCAACGGCCCGTCGATTCGTTCCGTATTACTGCCTAGCCGAATGGTTAGGTTGGATATATAATCCGTAAAGAATAAGCTTCCGGGCTGAATTTTCTCAAAATCGCACTCTACCAATTTACGTTTCGGAAAAAATCCCGTTGTCTTTATTTCCGTAGCTTCATTTGCAAACAAATAAATTCGTTTCTTTTCGTTTCCGATAACCTTCATCGGCTCGCTATAACAATCAGTAGATGCAACCTCCAAATTGTAAATCCGGTTATGTTCCACTATATTATCATTGTTACGTACTACAATAATACGCAACGTTTTCATCTTCTCATTATCATTTACCGGAGACTCTGGATAGATGTCACTGGCCCGTGTACCCGATTGCGATATGTCAGACAGGGCAACGCTGATATTAAGATTCACTAACGGCACTCCCCTGTCAAACATTTCACTATCTGCATCATGAGCACACCCCCGAAAAAGGAGAGAAATAGCCCATGGTATAATGATATATGCGATTTTCTTCATTGTCCTATATCGTTGATTCTGACAGTCCAATCGTTTATCTTAATATAAGTTTTAATCCATTCAAGATTCGGGCTTAAGAAGAATATCATTGACCATTCACTTTCACGATCGAGAAACTCCTGCGAATCCATGCTTGCATACAGATCACTCCTAAGCATAAGCAAATAGTTAATAAGTGGAATATTGATAATTTCCACACCATCTGCTTTGCGACGCACCGTCAGCTTAGGCGAGTACCAGTCACGCACCATCAACCGTGAAGTAGATAGTTCGGCATAAGCTACCACCACTTCTCTTCCCTCATCAGTGAATCCTGCCGAAGCTTGCCCTTGCGCCCATGAAGTGTATGTCACCATACCATTCTCAAGCAAATTATTATCGTAACTGAACAGTATATTATCATCGGTAATTTCAAATTCAAATTTCTTATCATCTACCGGCTCACCATTCATTTGTTGCAACACAACACGAATATTATTGGTGTTCTTCATCATCTCAACGGTGCCTTCACTGTAAAGGTCGGCAGTTGCGAGAGTAAGTTCACCCCAATACAAACCATGCAAGTTCTTTCGTTTGGGATTTGTCAAGCATTCTAAATCCAGTTCCACTTGCAAATCGGTATATCCAGTTCCTTCTCCGGGTGTATACTTCATAAGGAAAGAGCTCTTATTACAAGCCAGACCACCATAAGCTACGAAATGATAATTTCCTTGTTTGAGGTCCAGCTTCATGCGATAATTCTCGTCCTGCAACTCCGTACCCGTCACTATGCGAGTATCCACATAATTGCCATTTTCATCATAGACCAGCAATGTCAGACAATCCACCTTCTTAGCAAATGCATTGGCATATTCCATATTGTAGTCGTAAATGAAGCGTAGTGACACGCCATGCGGACATGGAGCAAGATCTTCATAAATACGTTCACACGATGAAAAGGCAAAATTTATCAGTACGATGCCAAGCACCGTACTGATAAACCCTGAAATTATATTTCGTTTTTTATTATGCATCTTTGGTTTCTTAGAAATCGATATTATTGACACGAACTACCCAAGGCAATACATCTACCGAAACTGTCAGATAAATATCACCTCGCTCATCGGGAGTATCAGGACCTGGGTTATCAGGGTCATTATCTGAAATACGTGGATGCCCAAGACGGGAAATGTTAGTTACAGCAAGTTTATAAACATTGTTGCGAACTACAGCGAACTCCATCGGAGCCATTTCACCTTCCACCCCATTGTCATTGTGGCGATTCCAATAATAATAGTAGCAATAATAGCCCCAACCACCGTCTTTGTCCTCGCTTGACTGATAGATGGTTATGCCGGCATCAGTAGCTGCTTGTCTGAAATCACCGAGATAAGAACCTTCAAGTGTTTTGTCGTTTCTGTCCCAAGTGTTCCATTTTGAATTAGCACTACTTTCATCTTGAGGGCTAGCATCCCCTTCCTCACCTGTACCACCGGTACCATATACAGCCACATAAAGCGGATGAGAACGACTCCATGTTTTGGTCTCTTTGTTGTATGCAACAGCTTTCACTGCTTTTCGCACATTTGGCCAACTTACATACAAATTGCCGCCAAACATATAAATAATCGGATCTTTATAAGAATCACGCTTCAAATCAGAAGCAGTGTAATTAATAACTTCTGCCAAGCGCTTGAGATCTTCGTCAGAGCTATTAGCAGCATCTTCAGTAGCTATCATTTTTCCTTTGAAAACAATACCGGTTGTTATACCGTTTACCTGTCTGTCAACCGGTCCCGGAATTGTATTCTCCGTTACATATCGCCATATACGATAATCACCATATTTGTTACCAGTATTCCAGCTATTATCTGTATCTGCTTCACCACCAAGAATGTTAGATAATAAATGTGTGTTCCATTGATCTTGCTTTGTATTGTCTATTGAGCCGTCAGCTTGAAAGAGAGGGTAATTAAAATACTCACTTAATCTTGCTGTCTCAATGCCTTGATTCTTCTCGGTTGCCCACACATCCACGACATAATTACCAACAAGATGAGTTTCCCCACCTCCCGCAACGGTAAACCAGGGCTTTTCCGGGCTGCAAAGACTAGCTTGTGCCGGAAGTCCATTATCAGATACCCGACGCAAATAATAAAAACTATTATTCATATTCACCAAAGCCATTTTACCTAATTGAACGTTTACAATGTAAGCACCAGGTGTTCCGTCCGGTGCAATATCTTGTACAACCGGATAGGTATTGCCTTCCTGAGGACGTATATTTTCAGGCAAACTACGACTACCATCTCTAAAATCGAAACGTGCCATTGCGCGTTCTACTTTCACTGCACCACCTACACTGTTGTCTACTTGTGACAAACTTCCCGCATTGTTTATTCCGGAAAGATTAAACGGAGTAGCTTCATTATATAACAACCAGTCATTCATCGTATTAGGAAGCAAGCGTTTGGCTATGGAATAGTTGGACATCAGGAAGCTGCCACCTTCATTCTTGCTCCATATCTTTCCTAATTCCTTATCGTCACCCTTGCAAATTGCATTATACCATGTCGTATTCTTATATTCAGTTTTACTGATAAGTTCTACCAATTCATCTGTCGGATTACAAAATATAAATACATTCACTTCCTTTTTATCAGTTGGTGTTTCTGTATCATTATAGAACTGAGACAACTGTGTTTTAGTTATTTCGGAAGTTCCGATATAAGCCTGTTTATTTGCGGATTGTTTCATCTTGTCCGACATGTCACCAAAAGCAATGAATGCATTATCCGTGCTGCGGGCAAGTACCACGTACATTCTTTTCACATTGTTCTCATAATCTTTACCGATTTCGACACCAACATTGCTGCCACCACCTTCAACCGTATTACTACGCGAACCGGGTACAGACGGCATAGTTACCTGTACTGTCATGTATGCCTTATCTCCCTCATAAACAGTAGGGTCAAATTCTGTTTCACCTAGTTTATCCTCAGCACAACCTGCTGTGAGAACTACGGCAAAAAGGCATAAAAAATACTTGCTAATTCTTTTCATAATCTGCAACTTTGAATGAATTAATAATTTCTATGTTTTTATATTTAGATCCTGTTAATGTTTTATCTCTTCTATTTGCTTTAACATCTCCTCCGCATCAGCCAGCCCCCTATGTGCAGCTTCAGTAAACATTTTCTCTGCCATATCAAACTCCTTCTTCAAGGCAGCATATGTTCCCCGACCATAAACAGCCTGAGGTGAGTTTCCAGCTTTCTTCAGATAATATTCCGCATTCTTCATATCCCCCCTGTCCATTGCGGCATTTGCAGCATTCAGATTAGCAACTTCATCATCAGGGAACATACGTACAGCGACTTCGAATGTTTCATTATATTCTTCACTCCCCAGTTTCATATCCTGTGCGGCAAGATACATCTCGTTCAAACTTAACTTCTGTGGCTGTGTCTTAATCAGACGCTTGATTTCGTTGATATCAGTATAGGTACGCACTTCATATTTGACTGCATAGTCTGAATGACGAAGCCCCGGATAAACCTCTTTCAGTAAGAATGCATAATCTTTGGGAAAGGCAGTCTTGATGCTACGTTCTTTTGCATCTGGTTCCAGGTTACTGCGGATTAATGCCAGAATACCTGCTTTGTTTTCGAGATACGAGTTTTCTACATAACGTTCGAGTCCTGCCCAATCTTCCGGCTCGTAATCGGTAATGAATAGTGAATCGGCAAAATCGTACTGTTTGCGTACATACTCTTTCAGTGTTTTCGTTCGTCCCATCGCCAGACGTTCATTATTCGAATAGGGACTTTCAGGCGAAGCATATCCTTTAATGCTGACAGAGATAATCCGTGTATCCACATCATTCTTCACCGCATCAATAGTATTAAGTATCTTTTGCAATTCAGTCGGATTACGACGATAATCCTCATGAATTTCTGTCCGATTCACAGGAAAGTCAATATAAGCCGAACCTTCCAGTACATTAATTTTCGGTTCTGCTTTCGGACGAATGTATACATAGGCAGGCACAAATTCTTTCGGCTCCAACTGAAGTACCAACAGAGGCTCGTTGCCATCAACAAGTGCCTCGCCGCAACAACCGCATGTTTCATTGCCCGTACTGAGCATGGCACGTTTCATCCAATCGGCATAAGGTACGACTGTACGATATTTGACCACAGATACTTTGTTTTTTTGATAAAGCATCACATCATCCGTACACAAGCCATTGCGTAGATGATGATAATAGCGGTTGCGACCAGCTATCATCACCGAAGGTAAGTTCAATTCATTACCTTCTCCTGACAATCTAGGCGTAAGAATCACTTCACGGTTACTTTTTACACTCAATGCCGAAACATCAATATCCATTGATACGAACAATTTATCTTCCGAACGAGACACGGCAAGGTCAGATACTGTCACATTACCACCCATTATTGTTTGAGCCTTTGCTCCCATCATCAAGAGTAGGAATAGCAAACTACTACAAAATATTTTTGTTGTTCTATTCATATCCGTAATTTGTGTGATTTAAAAAGTATATATAAGATTGACTGCCGCTTTTGTAGGTCCAACATAATTATGCGATTTTCCATCGGCTATTTTTGTACCACATTGGGTACAGGGATAACTGTCGTAGCGAGTATAAATCCAGCCCAAACCTAACTCCGCTTCCAAATTCCAACGTTTGTTCAATATCCACGCATAACCATAAGCAATACCACCACCGGCAAACCAACCTTGATAACGACGATCAGAAAGCACAGATAAATCTGTTCCAAGAAATGAAATATGATTGTTCAGATTACCAATGTTATACTGCCCACCCAAAGCATGAACACCAACAAAATGACCAGCGAAACGATCACAAAACCAATAACGCCCTTCTGGTTGTAGAAGCCAATGTTTCCACTTACGCTCATGTGAAAAAGTCCAGCCATTATAGTTGGCGGAAAGATCAAATGTCCATTTCGGAGCAAGGCCAACTTCTATTCCTGCATTAACAGTTGCAGTAACATCATACAATAAATTGCTTTTGATTGCTACTTTCTGACAATGTACTTCTGTGCAGAGAAGCACAAAAATCATAATTGCATACAGTTTCAATTTGTTTTTTTTCATATATATAAGTATTATATATTACTAAATTCACACATACACGCATACAATTCGAATCCTATTTATCCTATATATCGGAAATAGAAATATTTTAGACATACGTTATATATCAAATCAATGTTACATACATCTTTTCAACACCCCTATATATATGAGTAGAAATAAATGACATTTCAAATATATCTCTTCCTAAGAGAAGTTTCCAATCTGTAATATAATTGTAATTAATTGAATTTCAACGAATAATGAATTAACTAGAAATATGTATAGATTACAAAGTTTTGCAAAACTCCTAGTTTTTAATAGTTTAGCTAAAAAAAAAGTTTATATTTTACATTGTCATTTACAATATTTTATATAATTTTGCAACAGATTGGATACATCTCTTAGGAAGAAAGGTACTTAAATTGTATATATACTAGAACTAAATATCCGCATATATTCAATTTTGCATATTGCCGATATACCTAATAATGAATATTTCAGTTTCTCATTAGGAGATAAACTCTTTGTCTTAAAAGTCAGCACTAAAGAGAAGAACACGGGATATAGCTTTGTTCTTATCATTATAAAAGAATACATTATGAAGTTCCCTCCAAAAAATATTCCTATAGTATTTGGATAAATCGAACCTTTTCCATATCTTTGCACCGTCAAAAAAATAAGAGCAATATAGGTTAAACATTTAACATATATACAATCTATTTCTTTGATTATAATGTGATAATAATTGTATTGTTAATCAGAGTTTTACGAATAAAAATTTTCAAAGCTCAATTTTCAGCAACATCACATTCAAGAGCGGAATGTAGCGCAGTTGGTAGCGCACTACGTTCGGGACGTAGGGGTCGGGCGTTCGAGTCGCCTCATTCCGACAGAAGGCGACAAACGAGCAAAATCGGTTGTCGCTTTTTCTTTTTCATCCTTGTAAATCTCTGTAAATCTGCGGAAAATCTTAAATACTTCATTCTCATTTTCTGTTCGATAATCATCTTTTTCCTTATCGAAGTAAATTCCACTTGGAAAGACTAAATTCTGTACTTTTTGCCTATCCACAAAGTTGCTATCATTCCATAAACTACCTAATTTACAAGACATTTCAATCGTTTGATTGATATATTTCATCATGTTCGATAAATTTTTCCCTGCATCTTCAAGACCTCTTTTGACCTCTGCTAATCTTGAATTTAATTCGCCCATAGTAGCCGTATATATTTCACTATTGATTTCCCCTAAACCCAACCTTACTTTGACTGCATTAATTTGATTTTCACACTCTGTTTTTCGTTTTAAAAGGACTTTCTTTGTTTCACCTTTATTTTGGTTGTATTCTTCAAAAACCTTTCTTAAAACGTCTGTGAGTATCGGAATATATTCATCTGGTATATTATATTCATTCAAAAGATTGATATATTTCTGATGCAACTTTTCTGTACTGTGATTACTCTTGCATCCTTTCTTATTGCATTTATAATAATCCTTCCCACGTGCTTTCACTGTGTATCCAGTTAAATAGCCGCCACAGTCTGAACAGATGATATGCCTTTTCAATGGAAATGGCTCTGTTATTTTTTTATGTTCATATCCAGTATTAGATATGCCATTCACTTTATTAAAGGTAGCCTCATCAATTAATATCTCTTGATTACCTTTTATAATTTCATCACCCAACAAACTATGCTGTATATACCCACAGTAAAATGGATTATGCAGAATTTTATTCAAATGTTTTCGGTCAATAGATAACCCTAATTCCTTTAACCGCTGAACTATTTCTATATCCCCAATCCCCTCTGTAGCTTTCCAGATAAAAGCATTACGCAATATTCTGCCCGTTTCATTTACTGTAAGAATATGGTCTTTTTCAACCTTTACTTTATTATACCCTAATGGCGGTTTGGAAAACCAATTACCCTTTCTTAGACAATCAGTCATGCCAATAACAGCTTTATCCCTCCTTAAACTATTTTCAAATTGATTAAAAAGAAAAATTATATTCTCCATGAATGTACCAGCCGCACTATCTGGGTCGGTTGCTTGCGTTGCTGAAACGACATAAATGCCTTTTGCTTTTAAATATGCCTTTGTCATTATACCTTCTGGACCTGTACGACTAAAGCGGTCATAAGAAGCAACTAATATTACATTAATCTCCTTATCTTTAGCCACTTTTTCAATCATATTACGATATAGTTTTCCCTCAGTCTGTGCGCTCTCATTAGTATCCCCAAAATATTCTTTTATGCGGATACCTTTACTAGCAGCATATTCATCACAAATTCTTTTTTGAGACTCTAAACTACCGTTGTTGTCCGCTTGTTTTCCCGTTGAGACTCGTGTCCAGACAGCAGCAACTTTATGTTCTAATTTGGAATACTCTACTACTTTCTCTTTACTCTTTTTCTTACTCATAAATCATCAAATTAAAGGTTAAACGTAATAATACCTAATGTATAGAAGAACTCCAGTATCTTTTTTTGTTCTTCTTTGTCTAAAATACCTATTGCTTGAAATTTCTTATCATAAACTTTCAATTCATCCTCGTTAAACATTTGTTATAAAGGATTATTTGTCATGCCATTGCACGACTTATTTTCACACGTTCATGCAATATCCACAGAGCAGGGAAGTGCATACACATGAACGTGCTTCCTGCTCCTAACTTGTTCCAATAAAATTGAAATTGAAGTGTCTTTCGTGGTGGATTTACCTTTCTTCCAAGCAAATATACGACTTATAGATTATTTTACCACCCTATTGCGTTAATTTACATTAAACCGACTAATTTACGAAGAGTATTTACACTCGTACCAGTCAATTTAGACACATTTCTTAAAGAGTAATTTCTTTTCAACAGTTTAATTTCTTCTTTATACTGTTCTTTCATCTCCGATATAGTTTTACGATAACCAGGTTTACGTCCAACAACCCCACCATTTTGTATATGATGTGCATATCCGCTTTCCATTCGTTGTCGAATTGTAGCACGTTCCATTCTGGCAACTTCCAGTAAGATAGTAATAAGGAATTGTGCCATTGGATTAATATTTCCCAAACCGTCCAGCGTTTCGATATTATAATTCTTTACACATAAACAAATTTTCTCATGGTTAAGTAATTCAATCACTTTCAGAGCCTCCAGCGTATTCCGTCCTAAGCGGCTGATTTCAAGTACCAATACTTTATCAACGTGGTTTTCTTTTACATACTGTATCAGTTCAATGATTTCACAACGTTCATCATTACTTTTAGCTCCACTAATTTTATTAGCAAATATTTTCATTATATTCAAATTGTTATTCAATGCATAAGATTTCAACTCATCAATCTGACGGTCAAAATCTTGCGCCATTGTACTTACTCGTGCTAAAATTACTGCTGTTTTCATATTAATTACTATTTAACTGTACAAATATACGGTTCCAGTTTCAAATTGGCACAACAATCATAGTTAATAATCTCTAGACCAGACGGTTAATCAATAAAATCATCTGTATCAAAATAAAATATGCAACTAAACATTTATAATCAAAGTAAAGCTATTATCTTTGCACTGACATATTAGAAATTTAACGTAGAAGCGTTTAGGATATTATCTCGTTTTCAGAATCTGGTAAATTCTTTCACACACAGAGATAATGGCAACTAAACGCTCACGTCCTTGTTTTATAGGGGGCGTGGGCGTCGTTGTTTATTTTGTGTGTGGGTTTACCAGAGCCTTGAAAACAAATAAACTAACGAATTGCCCACGCTTCTTCCCATTTATAAACCGCTTATCGGGGGCAGATAGCACAAATCTTATTTTAAAATGAAAAAGAATTTATTTATGCTTTTTGCAGTCATATTGACTGCGTGTGTTTTTGCGTCATGTTCAAAAGACGATGATGACAATTTGGGTGCAGCTTCCAGTCTGACAATGAATGGCGAAGCTATTAAGGTCAAAAGTATTGAAGGTGAGTATGACCCTTCCACCTCTTTCAGAGCTTTTACATTCTGGGTAAATGACGCCAGCGTTATTAATACTGGAGTGTATATTCAAGGTACTCTATCCACCAAGCTAGAAAATCTTTCAGCAGGAAGTGATATTACCAGTAAATTAGGGCTATTAATGGAATATAATAGTGGAGATGAATATATTACAGATAGTGATTTTCGTTCTGGTAATCTAGTGGTTCAAAATATTGATACTTCAAAAAAGGTACTAACATTGGAATTTAAGAATTTGAAATATACCAATAATCTTAAAAAAGAAGTAATATTAAATGGAACACTGACTATCCCATATAAGATATTAGAATAAGAAATTTAATCTTTTAGATTAAACTGACACAAAAAAAGTGTATTAATCAGTCTTTTATAAGATTAAATTGATACACTTTTCTTTTTGATACATTAAAATTTCACAGCTATGCTTTTAAGCTACTTTTTTCGTTCTTTTTGAAGAAGTTAGCTTTAAAACAGAATCCTTTTCAGGGGTGGTTGTTATAACCCCTAAAAGCAAGTCATCCCAGTCTAACTTTATACCTTTATATTCAAATCTGATGAGGCTATTAAGAGTTTGGTCAAATAGGTCATACAAAAATCTATTATCTATCAATGAATAGAAAGACAGTTCTTGTTTAGTACGGTTCAAATATTCTTTTACTTCGTCATTATTCAAATGTACTTCCAGACGATGTAACTTGCCTGGATTATTATAGAACTCTTCAATGTACTTTTTACCCGAGCTATTGGCTATTTCTACCTTTTTATTATACGCTGTTAAAGTAGTACCCTTACCCTTATCTTTTATTGCTTTTTTTTGCTTTATAGAAACTGTTAAATACTTGTCCTTGTTCATGTTTCCACTGGTTATATAAGTAATTTCTGGACGGTCTTCATTACGGTTTTTAACCTCTTTAGTATTGAGGAAGGTTGTTACATTTTTGTTGCGAATCAGCCTCCGAATCATCCGAGCCACATCACAAGACAAGTCTAAACATAAGTCCAAAGCAGTTATATTATGCAGTTCCAGACCCAAATTATCTTCAATAAAATCCAAATAATATATTTCATCACTATATAACACACGATTACTCACACTAATCCATGCCTTAGCATAACCATTAGAATGAAAGTTACTATCTTCTTTATCATCATTGATACCTAATCTCAATTCTCCGAATAACTTATCAATGCCTAAATCATTGTAACGGATTTCATATACAAATTTGAAATGTTTACCCTCTATACGTCTTAAGTAGAAATAAAGAAAGTCTACTTCTTCATCTATTTCCCTTGTTCTGAGAATATTGATATTGTTCGGCTCTTTGATTTCGTAACACAACCGAAGCATATCTATGTTTAACCCATATATC
This sequence comes from uncultured Bacteroides sp., assembly GCA_947646015.1. Taxonomy (GTDB): domain Bacteria; phylum Bacteroidota; class Bacteroidia; order Bacteroidales; family Bacteroidaceae; genus Bacteroides. Next base: position 16,567 of record CANSEY010000053.1, read on the forward strand.
TTATTCATTTTCTTCATTTTTAGTTTCGTTATTATTTGGTTTGTTTGGCACTTGCTTCCAGTATTTTTTAAGTCCATCTGATATGGATTGTACATGTGTCGCACTTTTAGTTCTTCCTCTTAAGGCTTGACTAATTTTTTGTTTGGTAGTATCATCTATCTGGCGATACTGTCTCTTGTAGTTAGTTTCCATAGTTTTGGTTATGAATTTTATATATAATAATTAGTTAGTTTAATAAGAAAGTAAAGATTAGTAAGCTAATTTTTGAAAAAATCTGGACCAAAATTTCATTCACCCAATCGTTTGCCAAATCAACCACACCTACTAAAATGCAATATTCAGAGAGTCGGGTTACAGTGCTATCCCTTTTCCTAAAAGGGAATAGGAACTTATTTCTTCCTCAAAATATTTTCTGTTTGTATATTACCGTACTTGCTTTTTTCCAGAAAAAGAAGCAGTTTAAACGTATATCTATATAAACTTTTTATATCTTCGCAAAAAAAACAATGGAAACAACTAAAGTATATTATTACTCTGATGGCATGTATTCACGTGAAATAGAAAGAAAGTCTGTAAAGTGTCCATTTTGTGGAGTAATAAACATTCCTGAATATCTTTTTCTAAAAAACGTAGAAAGAAGTGATTTTTTCAATGTATTTACTCAATGCACTAACCCGACATGTCGGAACATGTTCATAACCCAATTTAGCACTGTAGGGGTTAGGAAGCCTGTCTTTACAAAAATTTTGCCCACTGCACTTCCCGAAAAAAGAACCTTTAGTAACATTATATCTGAATTATCTCCAAATTTTTGTGAAATATACAACCAAGCATATATAGCAGAACAAACCAACCTCATGCAAATTTGTGGTACTGGTTACAGAAAATCCTTAGAATTTCTAATAAAAGATTATTTAATTTCAACCTTACCTGAGGACCAACATGAAGCAATAAAGAATAAGTTCCTCAATAATTGCATTAGAGACAACATTAGTAACATCAACATTAAGACAGTGGCATCACGTGCTGTATGGCTCGGCAATGATGAAACACATTATACCCGTAAATGGGAAGATAAAGATATTAATGACTTAAAATCAATAATAGAGTTAACCCTCCATTGGATTGAATCAGAAATCAGAACGCAAAAACTTTTAGAGGATATGCCAGAGTTCAGATGAAACAATCTTTTCAAAATCGGTTATAAACTTGTTCGATAATTCGATAGTGTAGCCGACAAGATAAGGGTTAGCTTACTGAGATTCAGAAAGTTAATCCTTATTTTTTA
>CANSEY010000054.1 GCA_947646015.1 uncultured Bacteroides sp.
TCATGGGTAAAATTGGTGCACTCGGTCGTGTACTCGGTCCTCGTGGATTGATGCCTAACCCGAAGAGTGGTACTGTAACTATGGATGTTGCTAAAGCTGTAAAAGAAGTAAAACAAGGTAAGATTGACTTTAAAGTTGATAAGAGCGGTATTGTTCATACTTCTATCGGTAAGGTATCATTCAGTCCTGATCAGATTCGCGACAACGCGAAAGAGTTCATCTCTACTCTGAACAAACTGAAACCGACCGCAGCAAAGGGTACATATATTAAGAGTATTTATCTTTCTAGTACAATGAGTGCGGGTATCAAAATCGACCCGAAATCAGTGGATGAAATCTAATAAAACAGAGAAATAATGAGAAAGGAAGATAAAAATTCGATTATAGAGCAAATTGCTGCTACAGTAAAGGAATATGGCCACTTCTATTTGGTAGACGTTACAGCGATGAACGCTACTGCTACAAGTGCATTGAGAAGAGATTGTTTCAAGTCTGACATCAAATTGATGGTAGTTAAGAATACATTGCTTCACAAAGCTCTTGAAAGCCTGGAAGAAGACTTTTCTCCTCTTTACGGTTCTTTGAAAGGTACAACTGCTGTTATGTTTTGCAATACTGCAAACGTACCTGCTAAACTGATCAAGGACAAAGCTAAAGACGGAATTCCTGGACTGAAAGCTGCATATGCAGAAGAAAGCTTCTACGTTGGTGCAGACCAATTGGATGCTCTCGTTGCTATCAAGAGTAAGAACGAAGTTATCGCCGATATCGTTGCATTGTTGCAATCTCCGGCCAAGAATGTTATTTCTGCTCTTCAATCAGGTGGTAACACCCTTCACGGAGTTCTCAAGACTCTTGGTGAACGTCCCGAATAATTTTCAAAAAACAACAAAGTATTTAAACAATTAAAATCATACAAAAAATGGCAGATTTGAAAGCTTTTGCAGAACAATTAGTTAACTTGACAGTAAAAGAAGTTAATGAACTTGCAACTATCCTTAAAGAAGAATACGGTATTGAACCTGCTGCTGCAGCTGTAGCTGTTGCTGCTGGTCCTGCAGCTGGTGCTGCTGCCGCAGAAGAAAAAACTTCTTTCGACGTAGTATTGAAGAGCGCTGGTGCAGCTAAACTTCAGGTTGTTAAGGCCGTTAAGGAAGCTTGTGGTCTTGGCTTGAAAGAAGCTAAGGACATGGTAGACGGTGCTCCTAGTGTAGTAAAAGAAGGTTTGGCTAAAGACGAAGCAGAATCATTGAAGAAAACATTGGAAGAAGCTGGAGCTGAAGTTGAACTTAAATAACATTAGCCTGGTAATCAGGTAATTCGGTTAGGAATCCTTCGCAAGAGGATTCTTAACCTTTTTGTGTATATATTTCAAATTAAGTTCTCCAAATTCATTGACAGATGTCTTCAAATACTGTAAATCAAAGAGTTAATTTTGCTTCGACTAAGAATCCGCTTGAATATCCGGATTTCCTGGAAGTACAATTGAAGTCATTCCAAGACTTTCTACAATTAGATACCCCACCTGAAAAGCGCAAGAATGAGGGTTTGTATAAAGTATTTGCTGAAAACTTCCCTATTGCCGATACAAGAAACAATTTTGTTCTTGAGTTTTTGGATTATTATATTGATCCGCCGCGCTATACCATCGATGATTGTATAGAGCGTGGGCTCACATATAGTGTTCCTTTGAAAGCGAAACTTAAGCTGTACTGTACCGACCCCGATCACGAGGATTTTGATACAGTTATTCAGGACGTATTCCTCGGCCCGATCCCTTACATGACTGATAAGGCTACTTTCGTCATTAACGGTGCCGAACGTGTAGTTGTGTCACAGCTTCACCGTTCTCCGGGTGTGTTCTTCGGTCAGAGTGTACATGCCAATGGTACGAAACTTTATTCGGCTCGTATTATTCCGTTTAAGGGTTCGTGGATTGAGTTTGCTACTGACATCAATAATGTGATGTACGCATATATCGACCGTAAGAAGAAATTGCCGGTGACTACTTTGTTGCGTGCAATTGGCTTCGAGAATGACAAAGATATTCTTGAGATTTTCGATCTTGCAGAAGATGTGAAGGTAAACAAGACAAATCTGAAGAAGGTGTTAGGTCGTAAACTGGCTGCACGTGTCTTGAAAACATGGATTGAAGATTTCGTTGATGAAGATACCGGTGAAGTGGTTTCTATCGAACGTAACGAGGTTATTATCGACCGTGAAACCGTACTGGAGGAAGTACATATTGATGAAATTCTGGAATCGGGAGTTCAAAACATCCTTTTGCATAAGGACGAGCCGAATCAATCTGATTTCTCTATTATATATAATACTCTGCAGAAGGACCCGAGTAACTCGGAAAAAGAAGCTGTGTTGTATATCTATCGTCAATTGCGTAACGCCGATCCGGCCGATGATGCAAGTGCACGTGAAGTTATCAACAACTTGTTCTTCTCAGAAAAACGATATGACCTTGGTGATGTAGGTCGTTACAGAATCAACAAAAAGTTGAATCTGACGACTGATATGGACGTGCGTGTCCTCACGAAGGAAGATATCATTGAAATCATCAAATATCTGATTGAGTTGATTAATTCAAAAGCAGATGTGGATGATATTGACCACTTGAGCAACCGTCGTGTACGTACAGTAGGTGAACAGCTTTCTAACCAGTTTGCTGTTGGTCTGGCTCGTATGTCTCGTACGATTCGTGAACGTATGAACGTTCGTGACAATGAAGTATTTACTCCGATTGATTTGATCAATGCGAAGACTATTTCTTCTGTGATCAATTCTTTCTTTGGAACAAATGCTTTGTCACAGTTCATGGACCAGACAAACCCGTTGGCTGAAATTACGCACAAGCGCCGTATGTCTGCCCTAGGTCCTGGTGGTCTTTCTCGTGAACGGGCCGGATTTGAGGTTCGTGACGTTCACTATACACACTACGGTCGTCTTTGTCCGATTGAGACTCCTGAAGGTCCGAATATCGGTTTGATTTCTTCCTTGTGTGTATTCGCTAAAATTAATGAGCTGGGATTCATTGAAACTCCGTACCGTAAGGTGGAAAACGGAAAAGTGGATCTTTCTGATAATGGTCTGGTTTATCTGACTGCTGAAGAAGAAGAAGAAAAGATTATTGCACAGGGTAATGCTCCGTTGAATGATGACGGTACATTTGTTCGCAATAAAGTTAAATCTCGTCAGGATGCTGACTTCCCGGTTGTAGAACCGTCTGAAGTAGATTTGATGGACGTTTCTCCTCAGCAGATTGCATCGATTGCTGCTTCACTGATTCCGTTCCTGGAACATGATGATGCTAACCGTGCATTGATGGGATCAAACATGATGCGCCAGGCAGTTCCTTTGTTGAGAAGTGAAGCTCCGATTGTAGGTACAGGTATCGAACGACAGTTAGTGAGAGACTCTCGCACGCAGATTACTGCAGAAGGCGATGGTGTTGTTGACTTCGTTGATGCTACTACGATCCGTATTTTGTATGACCGTACAGAGGACGAAGAATTTGTAAGCTTCGAGCCTGCTTTGAAAGAATATAGAATTCCGAAGTTCCGTAAGACGAACCAGAACATGACAATTGACTTGCGTCCGATTTGTGACAAAGGTCAGCGCGTGAAGAAGGGTGACATCCTGACTGAAGGTTATTCTACTGAAAAGGGTGAATTAGCTTTGGGTAAAAACCTGTTGGTTGCTTATATGCCATGGAAGGGATATAACTATGAGGATGCTATCGTATTGAACGAACGTGTGGTTCGCGAGGACTTGTTGACTTCTGTTCACGTAGAAGAATACTCTCTGGAAGTTCGTGAAACGAAGCGCGGTATGGAAGAATTGACTTCTGATATTCCGAATGTAAGTGAGGAAGCTACTAAAGACCTGGATGAAAATGGTATCGTAAGAATCGGTGCGCGTATCGAACCGGGTGATATCATGATCGGTAAGATTACTCCGAAAGGTGAATCTGATCCTTCTCCGGAAGAAAAACTACTTCGTGCTATCTTCGGTGATAAGGCAGGTGATGTGAAAGATGCTTCTTTAAAAGCTTCTCCTTCTTTGAAAGGTGTTGTTATTGATAAGAAACTTTTCTCACGTGTAATCAAGAACCGTAGCTCTAAACTGGCGGATAAAGCATTGTTGCCTAAGATTGACGATGAGTTTGAATCAAAGGTTGCAGACTTGAAGCGTATTCTGGTTAAGAAACTGATGACTTTGACTGAAGGCAAGGTTTCTCAGGGTGTGAAAGACTACTTAGGAGCAGAAGTTATTGCTAAGGGATCTAAGTTCAGTGCTTCTGATTTTGATTCACTTGACTTTACTTCTATTCAGCTGAGTAACTGGACTAGTGACGACCATACTAATGGTATGGTTCGTGATCTGGTTATGAACTTTATCAAGAAATACAAAGAGCTGGATGCTGAATTGAAGCGTAAGAAGTTTGCTATCACTATCGGTGATGAACTTCCGGCTGGTATCATTCAGATGGCTAAAGTATATATTGCTAAGAAACGTAAGATTGGTGTAGGTGATAAGATGGCAGGTCGTCACGGTAACAAGGGTATCGTGTCACGTGTTGTGCGTCAGGAAGATATGCCGTTCTTGGCAGATGGTACTCCGGTTGACATTGTACTGAATCCGTTGGGTGTGCCTTCTCGTATGAACATTGGTCAGATTTTTGAAGCTGTATTAGGTCGTGCCGGAAAAACTTTGGGCGTGAAATTTGCAACTCCTATTTTTGACGGTGCTACGATGGACGACTTGGATCAGTGGACAGACAAAGCGGGATTGCCACGTTACTGTAAAACTTATCTTTGTGATGGTGGTACAGGTGAGCAATTTGACCAGGCAGCAACCGTAGGTGTGACTTATATGCTGAAGCTGGGGCACATGGTTGAAGACAAGATGCACGCTCGTTCTATCGGTCCGTACTCATTGATTACTCAGCAACCTCTTGGTGGTAAAGCACAGTTCGGTGGTCAGCGTTTCGGAGAAATGGAGGTTTGGGCACTCGAAGGCTTCGGTGCTGCTCATATCCTGCAGGAAATCTTGACTATTAAGTCTGACGACGTAGTAGGACGTTCTAAGGCTTATGAAGCAATTGTGAAAGGTGAACCGATGCCGCAACCCGGTATTCCGGAATCCTTGAACGTATTGTTACACGAGTTGAGAGGTTTAGGTTTGAGTATCAACCTAGAATAAAATAATGAAAGAATGCGAGATGTCAATGTACCGATGAAGGTCTGTTGGCATCCGCACTTTTTTCAATTTCCAATGATTCAATTATCAAATCTCAATTATATAGAGTATGGCTTTTAGAAAAGAAAATAAGACGAAAAGTAATTTCTCGAAGATCTCAATTGGTCTGGCTTCTCCGGAAGAAATCCTAGAGAATTCGAGTGGTGAAGTTTTGAAGCCTGAAACCATAAATTACCGTACGTACAAACCCGAACGCGATGGTTTGTTCTGCGAGCGCATTTTTGGTCCTATTAAGGATTACGAATGCCATTGCGGTAAATATAAGCGTATCCGTTATAAAGGTATCGTCTGCGACCGTTGTGGTGTAGAAGTTACAGAAAAGAAAGTACGCCGTGAACGTATGGGACATATACAGTTGGTGGTGCCGGTGGCACACATCTGGTATTTCCGTTCGCTTCCAAATAAGATCGGTTATTTGCTCGGACTGCCGACAAAGAAGCTGGATTCGATTATATATTACGAACGTTATGTTGTTATTCAGCCGGGTGTAAAGGCTGAAGATGGCATTGCCGAATATGATTTACTTTCTGAAGAAGAATATCTGGATATTCTGGATACACTTCCGAAGGACAATCAATATCTGGAGGATAATGATCCGAATAAGTTCATCGCTAAGATGGGAGCTGAAGCAATCTATGATTTGCTGGCTCGTTTGGATCTGGATGCTCTGTCTTATGAATTGCGTCACCGTGCAGGCAATGATGCTTCACAGCAACGTAAGAATGAGGCATTGAAACGTCTGCAGGTTGTAGAATCGTTCCGTGCATCACGTGGACGTAACAAGCCGGAATGGATGATTGTACGTATCGTACCGGTTATTCCGCCCGAACTCCGTCCATTGGTTCCATTGGATGGTGGTCGTTTTGCTACTTCTGACTTGAATGACCTTTATCGTCGTGTTATCATTCGTAACAACCGTCTGAAGAGATTGATCGAAATCAAAGCTCCGGAAGTAATCTTGCGTAATGAGAAACGTATGCTTCAGGAATCTGTAGACTCATTGTTCGATAATTCACGTAAATCAAGTGCAGTGAAGACGGATGCTAACCGTCCGTTGAAATCACTGTCTGATAGCTTGAAAGGTAAACAAGGACGTTTCCGTCAGAACTTGCTGGGTAAACGTGTTGACTACTCTGCACGTTCGGTAATTGTTGTTGGTCCGGAACTGAAGATGGGTGAGTGCGGTATTCCTAAATTGATGGCTGCCGAACTTTATAAGCCGTTTATTATCCGTAAGCTCATTGAACGTGGTATCGTTAAGACAGTGAAATCTGCAAAGAAGATTGTAGATCGTAAGGAAGCGGTGATCTGGGATATTCTGGAACACGTAATGAAAGGACATCCTGTACTGTTGAACCGTGCTCCGACATTGCACCGTTTGGGTATCCAGGCATTCCAGCCGAAGATGATCGAAGGTAAAGCTATCCAGTTGCACCCGTTGGCATGTACGGCATTCAACGCCGACTTCGACGGTGACCAGATGGCTGTTCACTTGCCTTTGAGTAACGAAGCAATTCTTGAAGCTCAGATGTTGATGCTTCAGTCACATAATATCCTGAATCCGGCAAATGGTGCGCCTATTACTGTGCCTGCACAGGATATGGTTCTTGGTTTGTATTACATTACCAAGTTGCGTGCCGGTGCTAAGGGAGAAGGACTTACATTCTACGGACCGGAAGAAGCATTAATCGCTTATAATGAAGGTAAGGTAGATATTCATGCTCCGGTAAAGGTGATCGTGAAAGACGTTGATGAAAATGGTAACATTGTTGACGTTATGCGTGAAACTTCTGTAGGACGTGTGATTGTTAATGAAATTGTTCCTCCTGAAGCAGGTTATATCAATACGATTATTTCTAAGAAATCTCTTCGTGATATCATTAGTGATGTAATCAAGGTTTGTGGTGTGGCTAAAGCTGCAGACTTCTTGGATGGAATCAAGAACTTAGGTTACCAAATGGCCTTTAAGGGTGGTTTGTCATTCAACTTGGGTGATATTATTATCCCGAAAGAAAAAGAGACATTGGTACAAAAAGGTTACGACGAAGTTGAACAAGTCGTAAACAACTATAATATGGGTTTCATTACCAACAACGAACGTTATAATCAGGTAATTGATATCTGGACACATGTGAACTCTGAGTTGTCTAACATCTTGATGAAAACTATTTCTTCGGATGACCAAGGATTTAACTCTGTATACATGATGCTGGATTCGGGTGCCCGTGGTTCTAAAGAACAGATTCGTCAGTTGTCCGGTATGCGTGGTTTGATGGCTAAGCCCCAGAAAGCTGGTGCTGAAGGTGGTCAGATTATTGAAAACCCGATCTTGTCAAACTTTAAAGAGGGACTTTCTGTGTTGGAGTACTTTATCTCTACTCACGGTGCCCGTAAAGGTTTGGCGGATACCGCTTTGAAGACTGCCGATGCTGGATATTTGACTCGTCGTCTGGTAGACGTTTCTCACGACGTGATCATCACGGAAGAAGACTGCGGTACACTTCGTGGATTGGTTTGTACAGACTTGAAGAATAACGATGAAGTAATTGCTACCCTGTATGAACGCATCTTAGGGCGTGTTTCTGTACATGATATTATTCATCCTACTACAGGCGAATTGCTTGTTGCCGGTGGTGAAGAAATCACAGAAGAAGTTGCTAAGAAGATTCAGGATTCTCCGATTGAAAGCGTTGAAATCCGTTCTGTATTGACTTGTGAAGCGAAGAAGGGTGTTTGTGCTAAGTGTTACGGACGTAACCTGGCAACAAGCCGCATGGTTCAGAAGGGTGAGGCTGTCGGTGTAATTGCTGCTCAGTCAATCGGTGAGCCGGGTACACAGTTGACATTGCGTACATTCCACGCCGGTGGTACTGCTGCGAATATTGCGGCAAATGCAAGTATTGTGGCTAAGAACAGTGCTCGTCTGGAATTTGAAGAACTTCGTACGGTAGATATCGTAGACGAAATGGGTGAAGCTGCAAAAGTAGTGGTAGGCCGTTTGGCTGAAGTTCGTTTTGTGGACGTAAATACTGGTATCGTTCTTTCTACGCACAATGTACCTTATGGTTCTACATTATATGTATCGGATGGTGATCTGGTTGAAAAGGGTAAGTTAATTGCTAAATGGGACCCGTTCAATGCCGTTATTATAACTGAAGCAACTGGTAAGATTGAATTCGAAGGTGTAATTGAGAATGTTACTTATAAAGTGGAATCGGATGAAGCAACCGGTCTTCGTGAAATCATCATTATTGAATCTAAGGATAAAACGAAAGTTCCTTCGGCTCATATCCTGACAGAAGACGGCGATCTGATTCGTACTTATAACTTACCGGTAGGTGGTCACGTGATTATTGAAAATGGTCAGAAAGTGAAAGCCGGTGAAGTAATCGTGAAGATTCCGCGTGCTGTAGGTAAGGCGGGTGACATCACGGGTGGTCTCCCTCGTGTTACTGAGTTGTTTGAAGCACGTAATCCGTCTAATCCTGCTGTCGTTTCTGAAATTGACGGTGAGGTTACAATGGGTAAGATCAAGCGTGGTAACCGTGAAATCATCGTAACTTCGAAAACAGGTGAAGTGAAGAAGTATCTTGTTGCATTGTCCAAACAGATTCTGGTTCAGGAGAACGACTATGTGCGTGCTGGTACTCCATTATCTGATGGTGCTACTACTCCGGCTGATATCCTGGCAATTAAAGGTCCTACGGCTGTACAGGAATATATTGTGAATGAAGTTCAGGATGTATACCGTCTGCAGGGTGTGAAGATCAATGATAAGCATTTTGAGATTATCGTTCGCCAGATGATGCGTAAGGTTCAGATCGATGAGCCGGGTGATACTCGCTTCTTGGAACAACAGGTAGTGGATAAGCTTGAGTTTATGGAGGAAAACGATCGTATCTGGGGTAAGAAAGTGGTTGTTGATGCAGGTGATTCTCAGAATATGCAGCCGGGACAGATTGTGACTGCCCGTAAGTTGCGTGATGAGAACAGTATGCTGAAGCGCCGTGACTTGAAACCTGTTGAGGTACGTGATGCTGTAGCTGCAACTTCTACTCAGATTCTTCAGGGTATTACGCGTGCTGCACTGCAGACTTCAAGCTTTATGTCAGCTGCATCCTTCCAGGAAACAACGAAGGTGTTGAATGAGGCTGCTATCAATGGCAAGACAGATAAACTTGAAGGAATGAAGGAAAACGTAATTTGCGGTCACTTAATTCCGGCAGGTACAGGTCAGCGTGAATTTGAAAAGATTATCGTTGGTTCAAAAGAAGAGTATGATCGTATCTTGGCGAACAAGAAGACAGTACTTGATTACAATGAAGTAGAATAATACAATTCAATTGACTATATGAAAAAGGAGCGATTGCTGTAGCAGGCAGTTGCTCCTTTTTTTGTTTCTTTTACCTGACTGTATCATTCTTATCTCGATAAAATTTTGTTATTTTGCAAAAAAACATTTTATCTTATTTAATATGGAAGAACAAAATAACAACCAGTTACAGATCGAGTTGAAAGAAGAAGTAGCGCAAGGAACTTATGCGAATCTTGCAATCATTACTCATTCAAGCTCTGAGTTTATTCTAGACTTTGTACGGGTTATGCCAGGAGTGCCGAAAGCAGGAGTGCAATCTCGTATTATAGTAGCTCCAGAACACGCAAAACGCTTGTTGCGGGCATTGGAGGATAACATAGCAAAGTATGAACGTGCTTTTGGACCTATTCGTATTTCTGAAGAGTCACCGATGCCTCCGCTAAGTGTTGTAAAAGGCGAAGCATGAGGTTGATATAAAAACATTAAAAAAGAAAAAAAAGTTGTAGCGCATTGAATATTCAAATATTATTCGTATTTTTGCAGCCCAAAATGTATAGTTACGAAATTAATATAACAATAATATAAATCAAAAAACAATTAAAATGCCTACAATTCAGCAATTAGTAAGAAAAGGACGCGAAGTGCTGGTGGAGAAAAGTAAATCTCCAGCCCTTGATTCATGTCCTCAAAGACGTGGCGTTTGCGTGAGAGTGTATACAACCACTCCGAAGAAACCGAACTCTGCAATGCGTAAAGTTGCTCGTGTACGTTTGACTAACCAAAAAGAGGTTAACTCATACATTCCGGGAGAAGGACACAACTTGCAGGAACACTCAATCGTTTTGGTACGTGGCGGTCGTGTAAAAGACCTTCCTGGTGTACGTTATCACATTGTACGTGGTACACTTGATACAGCAGGTGTTGCTGGTCGTACTCAAAGACGTTCTAAATACGGAGCTAAGCGTCCGAAACCAGGACAAGCTGCGCCGGCTAAGAAAAAATAAGGATTAAAACCTAATTAGAATTAAAGTAATAACTTACGTTTTAGTTTGTTGGAAATGCTAAAGGTTGAGTAAATTCTCCGGAGGGAGAGTTGAAGAAGTCAAGAAGTAGACAACCAAGAACAAAAACATTATTTTTCAAACAAATGAGAAAAGCAAAACCAAAAAAACGCGTAATCCTTCCGGATCCCGTTTTTAATGACCAAAAGGTTTCTAAGTTTGTAAACCATTTGATGTATGATGGTAAAAAGAATGCGTCTTATGAAATCTTTTATGCCGCTCTGGAAACAGTGAAAGCAAAACTTCCTAACGAAGAAAAATCAGCTCTCGAAATCTGGAAAAAGGCTTTGGATAATGTAACTCCGCAAGTAGAAGTAAAATCTCGTCGTGTAGGTGGTGCTACCTTCCAGGTTCCTACTGAAATCCGTCCTGATCGTAAAGAATCGGTTTCAATGAAAAACTTGATTCTGTTTGCTCGCAAAAGAGGTGGTAAATCTATGGCAGACAAATTGGCTGCTGAAATCATGGATGCCTTTAACGAACAAGGTGGTGCATACAAACGTAAAGAAGATATGCATAGAATGGCTGAAGCTAACCGTGCATTTGCTCATTTCAGATTCTAATACTATAAGAATATAACCGATTTAGATTAAAAACTTAAAGTAAAGGAATAAGAAAATGGCAAAGACAGATTTACATTTGACTCGTAATATCGGTATCATGGCTCACATTGATGCCGGAAAAACAACAACTTCTGAACGTATCCTGTTCTACACTGGATTGACTCACAAAATTGGTGAGGTACACGATGGTGCTGCAACAATGGACTGGATGGAACAGGAGCAAGAACGTGGTATTACTATTACATCTGCTGCAACAACAACAAGATGGAAATATGCTGGTGATACTTATAAAATCAACTTGATTGACACTCCGGGACACGTTGACTTTACTGCTGAAGTAGAACGTTCGTTACGTATTCTGGATGGTGCTGTGGCTGCTTACTGTGCAGTAGGTGGTGTAGAACCTCAATCAGAAACTGTATGGCGTCAAGCTGATAAGTATAATGTGCCACGTATTGCGTACGTAAACAAAATGGACCGTTCGGGTGCTGACTTCTTTGAGGTTGTACGCCAGATGAAAGCTGTTTTGGGTGCTAATCCTTGTCCAATCGTTGTTCCTATTGGCGCTGAGGAAACCTTCAAAGGTCTAGTAGACTTGATTAAAATGAAAGCTATCTATTGGCATGATGAAACAATGGGAGCTGACTATACAGTTGAAGAAATACCGGCAGATCTCGTTGATGAAGCAAATGAATGGAGAGATAAAATGCTTGAAAAGGTAGCTGAGTTTGACGATGCTTTGATGGAGAAATATTTCGACGATCCTTCTACTATTACAGAAGAAGAAGTGTTGAGAGCTCTTCGCAATGCAACAGTTCAGATGGCAGTTGTACCAATGTTGTGTGGCTCTTCATTTAAGAATAAGGGTGTTCAGACATTGTTGGACTATGTTTGTGCTTTCTTGCCTTCTCCATTGGATACTGAGAATGTGATTGGTACAAATCCGAATACAGGTGCAGAAGAAGATCGTAAACCGAGTGATGATGAGAAAACATCAGCTTTGGCATTTAAGATTGCTACTGACCCTTATGTAGGTCGTTTGACTTTCTTCCGTGTATATTCGGGTAAGATTGAAGCTGGTTCTTATATCTATAATTCTCGCTCTGGTAAGAAAGAACGTGTTTCTCGTCTGTTCCAGATGCATTCAAACAAGCAGAATCCGGTTGAAGTAATCGGTGCTGGTGATATTGGTGCAGGTGTAGGTTTTAAAGATATTCATACTGGTGATACGCTTTGTGATGAAACAGCTCCGATCGTATTAGAGTCTATGGACTTCCCAGAACCGGTAATCGGTATTGCAGTTGAGCCTAAAACTCAGAAAGACATGGATAAATTGTCTAACGGTTTGGCTAAGCTCGCTGAAGAAGATCCGACATTTACAGTTAAGACTGATGAGCAAACAGGACAGACTGTAATCTCTGGTATGGGTGAGTTGCACTTGGATATCATTATTGACCGTTTGAAACGTGAATTTAAAGTAGAATGTAACCAAGGTAAACCTCAGGTTAATTATAAGGAAGCTATCACTAAGACAGTTGATCTTCGTGAAGTTTATAAGAAACAGTCTGGTGGTCGTGGTAAGTTTGCAGATATTATCGTTAAGATCGGTCCTGTTGATGAAGATTTCAAAGAAGGCGGATTGCAGTTTATCGATGAAGTGAAGGGTGGTAATATTCCTAAAGAATTTATTCCTTCAGTTCAGAAAGGTTTCACAAGCGCAATGAAGAACGGTGTGTTGGCCGGATATCCGTTGGATTCAATGAAAGTAACTTTGATTGATGGTTCATTCCACCCGGTTGACTCTGACCAGTTGTCTTTCGAAATCTGTGCTATTCAGGCATATAAGAATGCATGTGCTAAAGCAGGTCCGGTATTGATGGAGCCTATCATGAAACTGGAGGTTGTTACTCCGGAAGAAAACATGGGTGATGTGATCGGTGACTTGAATAAGCGTCGTGGCCAGGTTGAAGGTATGGAATCTAGCCGTTCCGGTGCTCGTATCGTGAAAGCAATGGTGCCACTGGCTGAAATGTTTGGTTATGTAACAGCGTTACGTACTATTACATCAGGTCGCGCAACTTCATCAATGGTATATTCTCATCACGCTCAAGTTTCTAACTCTATTGCTAAGGCAGTATTGGAAGAAGTTAAAGGACGTGCTGATTTACTCTAGAAGAATATCAAAAGCAGCAGGCTAGCGAATGACTCTTAGCCTGCCGCTTTATCTTATTTATAAATATATTAATTTAAAACCATAATGAGTCAGAAAATTAGAATTAAATTGAAATCTTACGACCACAACTTGGTTGACAAGTCAGCTGAGAAGATTGTAAGAACCGTAAAGGCTACGGGTGCTATTGTTAGTGGTCCAATTCCTCTGCCTACGCACAAGCGTATCTTTACAGTAAACCGCTCGACTTTCGTTAACAAGAAGTCACGTGAACAGTTTGAACTCTCTTCTTATAAGAGATTGATCGACATCTATAGCTCAACTGCTAAGACAGTAGATGCTCTTATGAAGCTTGAGTTGCCGAGTGGTGTGGAAGTAGAAATTAAAGTTTGATAATTAAAAATTAGTGAAATGCCAGGATTATTAGGAAAAAAAATCGGAATGACATCCGTTTTCAGTGCTGATGGTAAGAATGTACCATGCACTGTTATCGAAGCAGGTCCTTGTGTTGTTACTCAGGTTAAAACTGTCGAAAAAGATGGCTATGCAGCTGTTCAGTTGGGTTTCCAGGACAAAAAGGAAAAACATACAACTAAACCGTTGATGGGTCACTTTAAGAGAGCTGGAGTAACACCGAAGAGACACTTGGCCGAGTTCAAAGAATTTGAGACAGAGTTGAATCTGGGTGATACTATTACTGTAGAGATGTTTAATGACGCTACTTTCGTAGATGTTGTCGGAACCTCTAAAGGTAAAGGCTTCCAGGGTGTAGTTAAGAGACATGGTTTCGGTGGTGTAGGTCAAGCTACTCACGGTCAGCATAACCGTGCTCGTAAGCCGGGTTCTATCGGTGCTTGTTCTTATCCAGCTAAAGTATTCAAAGGAATGCGCATGGGCGGACAGCTCGGTGGTGACAGAGTTACTGTTCAAAACTTGCAGGTATTAAAAGTAATCGCGGATCATAACCTTCTTTTGATCAAAGGTTCTATCCCGGGTTGCAAAGGTTCAATCGTAATAATTGAGAAATAATGGAAGTTAACGTATATAACATTAAAGGTGAAGACACTGGGAGAAAGGTTACGTTAAACGAATCTATCTTCGGAATTGAGCCCAACGACCACGCTATCTATTTGGATGTAAAGCAATTTATGGCCAACCAGCGTCAGGGTACTCATAAGTCAAAAGAAAGAAGTGAAATCAGTGGCTCTACTCGTAAGATCGGTCGCCAGAAAGGTGGTGGTGGAGCACGTCGTGGTGATATGAATTCACCGGTGCTCGTTGGTGGTGCTCGTGTTTTTGGTCCGAAACCAAGAGACTACTTCTTCAAGTTGAATAAAAAAGTTAAGACATTGGCTCGTAAGTCAGCTTTGTCTTATAAAGCTCAAAACGATGCAATCGTTGTCGTTGAGGATTTCACATTTGAAGCTCCTAAGACAAAAGATTTCGTTGCAATGACAAAAAATCTTAAAGTTTCCGATAAAAAGCTACTTGTAATTTTACCGGAAGCAAATAAAAACGTATATTTGTCAGCTCGTAACATAGAGGGTACTAATGTGCAGACTATCTCAGGATTAAATACTTACAGAGTATTGAATGCTGGGGTTGTTGTGCTTACTGAAAACTCTCTGAAGGCTATTGACAATATCTTAATTTAAAAAGGAGGCTTAAATAATGGGAATTATTATTAAACCGTTGGTAACAGAGAAAATGACTGCAATCACTGATAAGCTGAATCGTTTTGGCTTTGTTGTACGTCCTGATGCTAACAAACTGGAAATTAAGAAGGAAGTTGAAGCTCTTTATAATGTTACTGTAGTTGATGTGAATACAGTGAAGTATGCAGGCAAAAATAAAAGCCGTTATACTAAAGCAGGTATCATCAATGGACGTACGAATGCATTCAAAAAAGCAATCGTAACATTGAAAGAAGGAGATACTATTGATTTTTATAGTAATATTTAATAAAAATGGCAGTACGTAAATTTAAGCCCACAACACCGGGGCAAAGACATAAAATTATTGGTACTTTCGAAGAAATTACTGCATCAGTACCAGAAAAGTCTCTTGTATATGGTAAGAAATCATCTGGTGGTCGTAACAACGAAGGTAAGATGACTATGCGCTACATTGGTGGCGGTCATAGAAAGGTGATTAGAATTGTTGATTTCAAGAGAAATAAGGACGGTGTTCCAGCAGTAGTTAAAACAATTGAATACGATCCGAATCGTTCGGCTCGTATCGCTCTGTTATTTTACGCTGATGGAGAAAAAAGATATATTATTGCTCCCAATGGATTGCAAGTTGGTGCGACTCTGATGTCGGGTGAAACAGCAGCGCCAGAGATTGGTAATACTCTTCCCCTTCAGAACATTCCGGTTGGTACTGTAATTCACAATATTGAGTTACGTCCGGGACAGGGTGCTGCTCTGGTTAGATCAGCTGGAAACTTTGCTCAGTTAACTTCTCGTGAGGGTAAGTATTGTGTGATTAAATTGCCTTCAGGTGAAGTAAGACAGATTCTTAGCACTTGTAAAGCTACTATCGGTAGTGTTGGTAACTCAGATCATGGATTGGAACGCTCAGGTAAGGCTGGACGCTCTCGTTGGCAAGGTCGTCGTCCTCGTAACCGTGGTGTTGTAATGAACCCGGTTGATCACCCGATGGGTGGTGGTGAAGGACGTGCTTCCGGAGGACACCCGAGATCTCGTAAGGGATTGTACGCTAAGGGACTTAAGACTAGAGCTCCTAAGAAACAATCGTCTAAGTACATTATTGAGAGAAGAAAAAAGTAATCTGATTAATTGAGTAAACTATGAGTCGTTCATTAAAAAAAGGTCCATATATTAACGTAAAGCTTGAAAAGAGAATTCTTGCCATGAATGAATCAGGTAAGAAAGTCGTAGTAAAGACTTGGGCCAGAGCTTCAATGATTTCGCCTGATTTTGTAGGCCATACAGTTGCAGTTCACAATGGAAATAAATTTATTCCTGTATATGTTACCGAAAATATGGTAGGACACAAGTTGGGCGAATTTGCTCCAACTCGTACATTCAGAGGACACGCTGGTAACAAGAAAAGATAACAGGAATTATTTGAAATAATAAAGTAATAAATATAATGGGAGCAAGAAAAAAAATATCGGCTGAAA
>CANSEY010000055.1 GCA_947646015.1 uncultured Bacteroides sp.
TGATCGTAATGTTATGATTAGTTGATTTTTTCGCAATACCACTTGGGAATATGTAGCATGACGCCGATAGTAGCTAACGTAACAACTACGTAATAGCTCTTCTTGTATTGCGTGAGTTTGCCTTCAAGTCCGGCAAACGGGCCACGGATCACCCGAACTGCTTGTCCGGGACGGGCTTCTGCTGTTACTGTATCGACATAAAGAGTTCCTTTATAATTAGGATCGCATACGGCACGGAATTCCAACATCTCACAGTCTGGAATCTCATAACACCGCCGTGTACTCCGGTCACGAACAAGCAAAAAAGGTATAGTACAATCTTTTACCCTTTCTAAAAGTTCTTTTTCCGTAAATTCTTTCTCGATAAACAGCAGATTGTGTACAGCTGGAGTCAGTTTCCGATGCTTTTTACCATCAAGCGTCTCATGCTCGATATATCGCATCGGAATAAAATAGTTTACCCCTTTTTTTTCCAAATATTTCCCCAAATGTTCTTCTTTACAATAGAAGGTTTGTACAGCATACCATGCCTTCCTTCCCTCTGTTTGTCGTTCTTTGTCCAAATCATTCATTATCACCCATTACCCCTTGTTTTTTATTTCATCACTTACTTAAAAGACAAAAGCGCCCTGACTTTCACAAATGAAATCCATTTATGAAGCAGTAGCGCATCTCTTAAGGATTTAGCCTTTTTATCTTATCTCCATATAAGAACCAAGGTTCATAGAGAAACGGATACAGTACTAAAACGATGCAAAAGTAATACAATTTAATAAAAGAACATACTTTTACAGCTTTTATTTTGCCTGCAAAGATGTTAAACTCCTGCCTGCTTAAACAAAAACTCCTCTAAGTGTATCGCAATGAAACACTTAGAGGAATTACACATATTACAACGATATTTCTTACTTCTTAGCTTCCTGACAGCTTTCAATGATCAAAGCTCCTTTTTTCAAGCCTTTGCCCGTAGCTTCAAGGGTTATTTTGCCTGGCTGCTCTGTCGAAGATACAATAGCAGTCATCATACCACTGAAGACTTTCATCTTCGGATGCTGGAAAGATTCCAAGGAAGCTGCATTACCATTAGCTCCTGCACGGTAACTACCCTCTCCCTTCACTTTGAAACTGATTTCATGTGAGGCATCCGGACACAAATTACCGTCTCTATCTACCACTCGCACTGTCACAAAAGATAGATCTTTTCCATCCGCCTTGATTACATTACGATCAGCTACCAATTCAATATGATCCGGTTTACCGGCTGTATGGAGTTCTTTTTCAGCTACAGCTTTCCCGTCAGCATTATAAGCCACGACTTTCACCGTGCCTGGCTCATATTTTGTATCCATCCACATCAGGCGGTAACGGCTCTGACGTTTCAAGTTCATGATGGAAACAGAGTCAGCACTATTATCAATGGTTACGGAAAGGTCTTTGGTACGTTTCCCTTGGCTCTTTCCGTTGATGAATAATTCGGCTGAAGGATAGTTGGTATATACAAAGACAGGAGTTATCTCTCCCTCTCGTCCTTCCCAATTCCAGTGAGGAAGAATGTGAAGTGTTTCCTGTTCTTTATTCCAGTGACTACGATAGAGATAATAACGGTCTTTGGGCAGCCCTGCTAAATCGATAATTCCAAATAGTGAAGAATGACTGGGCCAATCTGTATAATAGGGAGTCGGTTCACCCAGATAATCGAATCCTGTCCAAACAAACTCTCCTATGCAATAAGGTAAGTCCTCATGCTGAATAAAATCATCCTCAGGCAGATTGGACCATGAACAAGACTCCACATCATAAGAGGAAGACTGATGATCGTCATATTTCTTCATCCATTGCCGGGTAACAGGGAATTTATATACTCCACGCGAACTAACCGTAGAAGCAGTCTCACTACCCAAGACTATCTGTTGAGGAAGTTTTTTATAATTCTCCTGATATTTATGTGGCCTATAATTAAATCCCGCAATATCCATTACTGCCGCCATATTATTATTGACTACAGCATCCGGCGCATCCATCCCCTGTGTGACAGGACGTGTCGGATCTTCACGATGACAAAGTTCCTGTAGAAAATAAGACATCTTAGGTCCTTTATTTCCATCCCATTGTTCGGGAACCTCATTTCCGATGCACCACATCACCACACTCGGATTATTACGATAATGACGTAGCAAGTTCGTCAAATCCTTTACTGCCCATTCGTCAAAAACATGACGATAGCCGTTCTTAACCTTCATAGCCTTCCATTCATCAAACGATTCCGCCATCACCATCATTCCCATCTCATCACAAGCTCTGATTAACTCAGGAGCAGGCATATTATGAGAAGTACGAATCGCATTACAACCCATATCTTTCAAAATACGAATCTGACGACGAATAGCAGCATCATTCACAGCGCCTCCCAAGGGGCCGAGATCATGATGATTGCATACGCCTTTGAATGAAGTTCTCTTTCCATTTAAGAAAAAGCCCTTATTGGGAATGACCTCAATAGTACGAATACCGAAAGATGTTGTATATTCATCCTTCAGTATATTGCCTTCATAGACTTTAGAGACAGCCTGATAAAGAACAGGAGTTTCCGGGCTCCATAAAGCCGGACGACTAACAACAAGTTCCTGGCTGAAGATATTATCATCAAAACGGGAACCTTGTTTTTCATCAGTAGTTACTACTTTTCCATCCTTATCTTTAAGTTCAGTCACTATACGGTATGCATCAAACTGTTTTCCGGAAGGTACGACCAAAGTCGTTTTTATATTCACTTTCGCATAATCATCCTTCACTACCGGAGTAGTTAACTGTGTACCCCATGTCGGAATATGAGCATCTTCCGTTACTACCAGATGTACATTTCTGTAAAGTCCGGCTCCCGGATACCAACGGGAAGATTCTGTCTCATTCTCCAAACGAACAGCTAAAGTATTCTTTGTCCCCTCTTTCAGATAGGGAGTTACATCCAGATAAAAGGTATTGTATCCATAAGGCCAATAACCAGCCTCCTGACCGTTAATATACACACGAGCATGGCTCATAGCTCCGTCAAAAATTAATGTAGCCTTTTTCCCTTTGACAAAAGAGGGAGCATCAAAATTCAGCCGATACCAACCCACTCCGACGAAAGGAAGACCACCTGTACGTCCGGCATGTTCCATCGCTTCTTTTTGTCCGTCTTGCGCAATGGCTGTCAATTGCCTGTCATTATCTATACCAAAAGGTCCATAAATAGCCCAGTCATGGGGTACTACCACAGATTGCCACTTGATATCATTATAATCAGGCTGAATAAAATCAGCATTATCTTCACGTGTAAACTTCCACCCTTTCTCAAAAGTATACGAGGTTCGTACTTGTGCACTGATCACAGAGAAAGAAAAAAGGAGGGCTATTCCTAATAAGTATCTAATATTTATAGTCATAAATTATACATCTGATTATTTCACTACTATTTCATCTGTAAATATCCATCCGCCAAACTCTTCTCCGGCACGAGCCTGATAACGTATATACCGTCCTTCAGCACTGCCTTCCCATGAAATACTAATAAATTTAATAGCTTCTTTTCTATTTACTTCAAAAGTATATTGTTTCAATTCTGTGAAGTTTGCTCCATCATCAGAAATGGAAATAGTGACAGATTCAGGCAAAAAGACCTCTGCCCCTACCACTTGCATAAAATCAGCAGAGACAGAATGGACAGCAGTTTCCGTACCCATATCAATGGTAACATCCAATCGCTTTTTATCGATAAAACCTTGCCAGGAGCCATCTCCATAAGTCCAGTCGCCACGAATACCATCAGTAAGAGCTGTATTTCCCTGCGCAGGATAGTGAGGACTATACGGAGCATTATAAATCACCTTTTTCCCCACAGCCAAATGACTTATCGGCTTCAAAGACTCCGGACGACTTCCTATCTCATTTTTAAGATCAAAAGTATGATATCCTTTCGCTTGCAAATCATCAACTGCTTTCAATGCACGATTATGAAAGTCTGTCCATGATTTACGTTTGGGAGCCGACCAAGCCACTTCTGCCAAAGCAAGGATACGAGGATATATCATATATTCCATATGCTCCGGAGTGGGGATATATTCTGCCCATAGATTTGCCTGCACACCATAAACAAGTTTTGCCTGTTCTACAGTTAAAGAATCTGAAACCGGATTATATGAATAAACCTTCTCCAATGGCAAATATCCTCCGATGGCTTCCGGCTGAGAATACGGAGCATCCTGATAACTATCCAAATAACAATATTGACCGGGAGTCATAATTGCCTGATGACCGGAACGGACAGCAGCAATACCTCCCTCTTCGCCACGCCATGACATTACAGTAGCATTAGGAGCCAGACCACCTTGAAGAATTTCATCCCAACCCAGCAACTTACGTCCATGTGCATTCAGAAACAGTTCAATACGATGAATCAGATAGCTTTGTAGCTCGTCTACATTAGAAAGATGTTCATCCTGCATCCTTTTCTGACATTTCGGACAAGTCTTCCAAGCCGCCTTACCAGCCTCATCGCCTCCTACATGAATATATTCCGATGGAAAAAGCTCCATTACTTCAGTAAGCACATTTTCTAAGAAAGTGAATGTTTCTTCATTTCCAACACAAAAATCTGCGTTTTTATAAGGTTCACCCGAACAGGAGAGTTGCGGATAAGCAGCCAATACTTCTTCTGAATGAGCAGGCATCTCGATTTCAGGAATGATTGTGATATAATGCTGCTGCGCATATGCAATAATCTCCTTCATGTCATCCTGAGTATAATAACCACCGGAAGCACCGGGCTCATCAAAACGGAGATATTTCCGTCCGCCATTCCACCACTTCTTCCAGTTGGCATCAGTACGCCAGGCGGCAAATTCCGTCAATAAAGGATATTTCTTTATTTCAAGTCTCCATCCTGCCGCATCCGTCAAATGCAAATGCAAACGGTTTAGTTTATAAAATGCCAATGCGTCTATCTGTTTCTTCACAAATTCTTTAGAGAAGAAGTGGCGGGAGACATCCAGCATCATCCCACGATAAGCAAAACGAGGGGTATCCTGTACTTCAACAGAAACTATAGAATAACCCGTGCCCGAAGGCTGAGATAATTGCAACAGTGTCTGAATTCCATAAAACAACCCAGCACCGGAAGAAGCCTGAATCAGAATATGTTCAGGAGTAACGGATAATATATAACTTTCCGGTGACACCAACTGAGGATTCTTTTCTGTTATCAATAAAGACAAGACATTCTGTTTATCTTTCTTTTTCCCTTCCTTAAATTGTACAGGTAATGCAGTTTTCAGATAGTCGCCCAGAAGAATAGCTTCTTCTCCTTGTAAGTTTGTATAAAGCTTTGTTTTTTCAGAGAGTAAAAAAGAGCCCGTACCCTGTTCCATCTTTAAGGGAACAGGAATTACGGACTGTGCATTAATGGGATGTGCACAAAGACACATCCCGATTACCCATAAGAAAAGACAAACTTTAGTGTATCTCTTTCTTATATTCATTAATTAATTGTGATTTCGTCTACAAATAAAAAGCCTGGATAACTCTTACCACCATGCCATTCCGGAATACTTTTCTCGGGTGAAGCTATAACTTTCACATATTGTGCAGTTACAGGTGTAAATGTTAGTTTATGGTCATAAACACCATTTTTATCAGTTTCCTTCATTGCAGGATAAGCTTCAGATGCCACTTTCGTGAAGTTTGTGCCGTCTTCTGAAACTTCTACAGAGAGTCCTCTTGTATCAAAAACCCAATCTCCCTTCTCTACGCAAGTAGAAATGGCAACGCTTGAAATCTCTGTTGGTTGTTTGAGATCAATAGTCACATCCATATCATTTCCTCTAAATGCAATCCAGCGTCCGGTTTTATAGTTACCATTTCCTTTCAAGCCATCTACCAACGTAGAGACACCTTTGAACTCATATTGTTTATTCACCGGCTGATTAGCAACAATCGGCTTCATGCTTGATTTACTGAAATCGATTTTCTCAGAAACGACACGACTATTTCCAGTAGGGCGAATAGCTATAGCCGAGAAGTCTGCATTTTCCTTAATCTTCAAAGCGCCATCATAAACGGGAGAAGTACTAGTCGGCTCTGTACCATCTAGCGTGTAGTGGATTGGCGCATTGTCAATTGTAGTAAGTGTAATGTCTAAAGTACCATCAGCCGGATTCGGAGTAAATTCTGCTTTTACGTCAAATACGTGCTTTGCATAATTATATCCTTCTGCATCATACCACTTAATCAGTCGTGGAAGACGAGACAAGAAATCTTCGTAGTTCTTCTTATCAGGTGTTGACCACTGGACTTCACACAAAGCAGCCCAACGAGGCAAGACCATATATTGAGCATGAGAGAAAGTAGCAATATATTCTGTCCAGAGATTAGCCTGTACACCTTTTATATACTGCTGTTCTTCCGGAGTAAGGGAAGCCGGCATCGGCTCATAGCTGTACACCCTTTCCATCGGCAAATAACCTCCGATACCGAAAGGTTCATTCTCAGTATCTTTAGCCTGATAATAATCAAAATACAGATAAGTGTTCGGGGTCATGATCACATCATGTTTCTGCTTGGCAGCTTCAATACCTCCACTTTCGCCACGCCATGACATAACTGTTGCATTAGGAGCAAGTCCGCCTTCGAGAATCTCATCCCAACCGATAATCTGACGTCCGTGATCGTTCAGGAACTTCTCTATATGATTGATAACGAAACTCTGCAAACGTTCTTCCTTACTATGATTCTTATCCGATTTCAAGCCCAACGCTTTGATACGTGCCTGACATTTCGGACATTTCTCCCATCTTACCTTCGGACATTCGTCACCACCTACATGGATATACTCTGAAGGGAAGATTTCAATCAATTCGCCATATACATCTTCCAGGAATTTCAGAACCTGATCGTTGCCGGCACAAAGTACATCATCGGCTACTCCCCATTGTCTCCAAACTTCATACGGTCCACCGGTACACCCCAATTCCGGATAAGCGGCAAGGGCAGCCAGCATGTGTCCCGGAAGGTCAATCTCAGGAACAACAGTGATATAACGTTCTGCGGCATAATCTACAATTTCCTTAGCCTGTTCCTGTGTATAGAATCCACCATAGGGTGTATTGTCATATTCACCGGAGTTACGTCCGATGACCGTTCCCGATCTTTGAGAACCTATTTCCGTCAACTTCGGATATTTCTTGATTTCCAGACGCCATCCCTGATCGTCAGTGATATGCCAGTGCAAACGGTTCATGTTGTGTAAAGCCAGCATATCAATATAAGTCTTCACTTCATCAATTGTGAAGAAATGACGACTAACATCGAAATGTGCACCACGATAACCGAAACGAGGAGCATCCTTAATTTCAACAGCAGGCAATGCTACATCAGCACCCAAAGCAATAGGCAATGATTTACGCAAAGTCTGAATACCATAGAAAACTCCGGCTTCTGTAGGGGCAGTTATCGTGACACCTTGATCGGTGACTTTCAACTGATAAGATTCAGGGTTTTCTACTTCTGAGCCTAACGCCAGCACTATAGCATTTTTACCTTCAGTTCCGGCTTCAATCGAAAAGTCTTTTCCGGTTGCAGTCTTCAGATAATCAGCCAAAAATTGCGCATTACGCTGCATTTTCTCATTTCCTTCCGGATAAAGGATTTTCACACCGCTTTTCAAAATAAAGGGGTTTACTTGCGATGTTACAATTTCTTGTGGCAATGGGATAATCTGATAATTGGCTTCTTCTTGTACCGAGCCACAAGAGCTCATCAGTCCTGCCAGTGCCACACATCCTGTTAATTTTAGGAGTTGTTTCATAAAATAAAAATTAGGTGTTAGTAGTTAATAAATTAGTTTTATTTATAGGTTTCTCGAATATGCTTGATATTGACAGGTAATTCTTCTCCCTTCTTTATCCGGGGAGAAGTGATAATTACTTTCTTACGTTCTCCGGGTAAGAGATCAAAGAAGTTGTCACTGTAACGGGCTCCTTGCAATGGAGTCTCAATAAAAATATCTTTTGCCAACATTGATGAAAAGAGAGTCAATTCACATTTACCATCCGTCTGCTTCATTTGATAGGATACTGATATCGGAGGAAGTTGCAAATCTTTCGTCTTTCTGAAAAAATGGACGCTCTCAGCCACCTGATGTCCCGATTTATCTTTGAGTATCAATTTCAAGAAGCTACGTCGGCAGTCTTCGGGAGTCAGCCAGCCATCCAGTTTTGCACGATAAACACATTTTGAAGTATTTGCCGGAACTTCCAACGAATGTACTTGTATCTTCTTACCCAGCGTTTTTCCATCAAAATCCACGACTTTCATTTCCAATGTCATTTGCTCCATTGTATCAAGCCGGTCTGAGATCAGATAAACACTCAAACTGTCATTCTGCTGTATAAGATTGATCAAGACCGGTGCAAAAGCACGCTTTGCCTGATAATGTAATGCCTTCCAATTACCATAATAATCAATACTTGACCAGGATACTACCGGCCAACTGTCGTTCAACTGCCAATACAATGTCCCCATACAATAAGGACGATTGCGTCTGTGAGCTTCCAGTCCATGCCGCATCCCCTGTCCTTGCAAGACTAATCCGACATACACAAAATCCTCGAAACTTTCGGGAATAATATAATCACGTTCCATATAAGTACGGATCAACGAATTACCAATACTACTCTTCTGATGCGCATTCATCACTTCAGACTCAATCTGATAATCTTCAGAAGCAGCAAAAGCAGCAATGGTTTTCATTTCCGGAAATGACTGGAAACCAAATTCACTCATAAAACGCGGCAAATCAGTATCTAAAGACTCAAATGGCTTCTTTCCGTACCAGACTCCCCAATTATGACTGTCTCCTGTCCCCCATGACTCCGGACGCCCCCAGTTAGCGAGATAAGGCGAACTGTGCACATAAAAACGATCCGAATCAAATTCTTTAACCATTGAAGGCAACAGCTCACGGAACAGTTTATCATAACCATGCATTAATCCTTGATAAACCTCCGGAGTAAACTTCTTCTCAAAACCCCAATATTTCAGAGCTTCCAGTATTTCATTATTACCACACCACATCGCCAAAGAGGCATGATTCCGAAGACGGCGAATATTGTAAACAGCCTCCGCCTCTACCCGTTTCAGGAAAGTAGGATCGGATGGATAAGGAGTACACGCAAACATAAAATCCTGCCAGACAAGTATCCCGTTCTCATCGGCAAGGTCATAGAAAAGATTATTCTCATATGTCCCACCGCCCCATATACGAACCATATTCATATTGGCCTCCTTCATGTCACGGAACAAAGTCTGATAGCGTTCCGTAGTAACATTAGGCAGCAGTGCATCCTGAGGAATATAATTAGCTCCTTTGGCAAACATCGGTATGCCATTGACTTCAAAATAAAAAGATTCTCCGTCCTTATCTTTTTCATTTACCACACGAATCGTTCGTAAACCAATCCGATGAGATTGTTCCGCAACAATCCGATCTCCACAAGCTATCTGAGCCGAGAAATCATACAGAGTCGGAGTTCCCCAACCATTTGGCATCCATCGTACAGGGTTCGTCACTTCAGCAGGAAGAGTGATATGATTTATCCCGGGTTGCAGGGTCACCTGCTGTTTTACTTCTGTAACGGTAGTTCCATTCAACGATACATTGACCCTTACTTCAGCCGGAATTTTCTGAGGAACGATCTGGTTTACAATCAGTTCATTAGACAGACGAGCGTTTTCATCTGTCAGCAATAATTGTCTGACATGGTAGTCAGATATGGTAGCTATGTCGTAAAAACGAAGAGTAACCGGGCGCCAGACACCACTTGTCACCATTCGGATGCCCCAGTCCCAACCGTAACTATACGGAGCCTTACGGCTGAACACACTAAGATGTTTCTCGTGATGATCGTTATCCGCCGGATAATTGAAGCCATTGGAAGCATATTGTGGCAACGTTTGCCGAATAGGTGAATGGAAATAAATATATAAGTGATTCTCGCCCTTCCGCAACACAGATTTTACAGGAAGTGTATAACCCACAAACATATTATCAGCCTTCAGCAGTAATGAGCCGTTGAGATATACGTCTGCATAGGTATCAAGACCTTCAAAAATAAGTTGGATTCCGTCACGATTCAATTGCTCTTCGGAGACTATAAAGGAGGTTCTATATTCCCAGTCCTCATTCTCCACCCATTGAATTTTCTTTTCATTCATCCCATAAAAAGGATTCGGCAGTAATTCATGACTGATCAGGTCCTGATGAACCGTACCAGGAACCGTGGCTGGCATCCACTTTTCAGTCCCTGATTGAGAAAATTCCCAACCGGTATCCAGTAGCATGACTTCCGAAGTGTCATTACCTTGAGCATAAACCATACTACAGCAACATAGCAATCCACATGCTATCGGCGCTATCTTTCCTGTCAAATTTAAGATCATAGTGGGGGCATTAGATATTAACGGAGTAAAGATATTGCTTTTTTGTTAAATATTTCCTATTGAAGCTACAAAATATCTCATTTCATCGAAAATTCGGCACGAAATGTCGAAGCAGGCAGTCCTTCCCGATTGATCAGATTAGCCCGCGTAAAAGGTTGCCAGCCATAACGTACATAGCGGGGATTTGGCACTTCTTTACTATACACCTTCACCTGGTCTCCTACAACCTCAGCCGTTGCCGGATAATAGATACCATCATATTCCGCTACTTCAAAGCATTGTAAAGGCTTTCCGTCTGAACTCCGCATCCCTTTTCCATAATCAAAAGATAAAAAGACTTTCCCACCGCGAACGTTTGCACCACGAAATAAAGGACCGGAAGGAATGACATTTTTCTGATACGTTTTATTCAAAGCCCATCGCGCCAAACGCTCTCCCACGGGTTTCTTACAGGTAGGATGCACATCCAGAGAATCACCATGATCGCTGGATACAGCCATTCCGATATGAGAAATTTCATTCAACATTCTACGCTGACTCTCACGGAACCAAGGCCAAGAAGGGCGATTCAAACTGGATAATTGTACATAATAAAAAGGCAGGCAGGCATCATTCCAATTCTTCCGCCAACTATTCACGAGCAGTTTAAATAATTTTTCATGAGCTTCCCAATTATGTGCATTCGATTCTCCCTGATACCAGATTACTCCTCGTATCGGATACTGTTCCAAAGGCCGAATCCCCGACTCATATAAATAACAAGGCTCATATGGATGCCTCTGCTGGCTATTTGCTGACTTTTTTATATTCAAAGCAGCCCGTCCGCGCACCCATTCCTGAATAAAATCATTTTTAGTCCAGTCTTTTAAAATGGCGGGAAACTGATATTCCAAACTAGCTCTATCTACCCAGGCTTCTGTAGGTGATCCTCCAACAGCATTGCAAATCAATCCAACCGGAACATTCAGACTATCTCTTAGCATCTTACCAAAATAGTATGCAATTGCCGAGAAATCAGAAGCTGTCGCCGGAGTACAATTTTTCCATTCCGTATCCTTATAATATTGGAGATGATTCAACGAATCAAGTACGTTCGCCTCCCATTCGACGGCATTTGTGCGCCAACGTGCTTTCATATCATACAAACGAAGTTGCTGATCTACGGCACGTGGAATATCGGCTCGGGCAGTCGAAGCCTGTTTCAGCATAAACTCCATATTTGACTGACCGGAACAAAGCCAGACTTCACCCGCTAACACATTTTGATATTGAAAACCCGTCTCATCCGTTGAGATCTTTAAGGTATAAGGACCACCCGCCTTTAAAAGAGGCAGCGTTACCGACCATTTTCCATTCAGACCTGCTTTTGTTTTCATTTGCCGGTCGGCTATGCTTACAGTAACCCGGTCCCCGGCATTGGCAATTCCTTGAACCGTCAACGGAACATCCCGTTGCAATACCATATTGTCTGTATAAAGCAACGACATTTTCAGTCCGCCATAATCTCCGGTAATGGCGGAATATACGGTCTGAGCCATAATAAACGCTCCTTCGGGATCAGGGTGTACGGCGTCCGTCAATATGAAAGGGTATGGATACAACGGCTCATGAAAGTCGATCAACTGTACTCCGGTATAGCGTGCCACATTCTCAATAGCCAATTGTATTTCTCCATGCCAGTCACGTGTCCCTGACAGGAAACGAGGATGCCGATCGGCAATAGGCGTAAGTCTGGCAATCATAATCCGGACTTTAGAATTAGCCGCCCGAAAAGAATCGATCAATTCAATGTAATCTTTCACAAAGAAATCACGATAATCGGACCAATCACGGGGATCTGTATCATTGATGCCCAAATGAATAACCACAATATCTCCGCCAAAGTCGATCGCTCTGCGATACTCATCTTGCTGCATATAAGGCCGGTGCCCTTTATTCAACAAGGTAGCACCCGATTTGCCGAAGTTTTCGACTTGATAAGACTCTCCCAACATCTTCTGTAATTGCACCGGATACGATTGTGTAGTCCGGTCGGGCAATCCATAACCATAGGTGATACTATTCCCGATGCAGGCAACTTTAATACGATTTTCCTGTGCACTCGCTGCTGTAATAAACAAGATGGAAACAACAATCAATAATACATTTTTCATCATATAAAAGTCAATTACATTTTCTTTTCCGGAGAATAGATCAGCCCTTCTACGGCCTTATCGCCGTCAGGAGTCACAAATACTGCAGTAAACATCCATTTAACCAATCGTACTTCATTCGTTGAGAATTTGCCGACAGGCAGTTTCAGCAATACCTTATTCCAGCCTTTATGCAAATGAACCCGTAGTGGCGGACGTGCCACACAATTCTCATTACCTAAGGCTGTTTCCGAGCTTTTCACGAGATGAGTAGCAGACCATACCGGGGGCAGTATTTCCTGATCATTAATCCAAATACGGCTTTCTTTATAATCCCACTTTCCCGGCAATGGCGGCAGGTCATTCTCTGAACGTCCATAATTCTGAAATTCAGCCCATAAGCCTACTTCCTGTGTTTTAGAAGAATAGACATACGTGTAAGCATAAGCAGTATGATTCTCCTGTGGATCTTTGTAAAAAGCCGGCACAATCTTACCCCATACGTGCCGAAGATAGATACCGGCTCCTATGGCAGGACGCACTCCATATTGCTTCCCTTCATAGGTATATGAATCTTTCAGCTCTTCTTCCGGTGGAAAAACTTTAGTCAGATCCCCCTCATTTGGAAAAGCATCTGTAATGTTCCATTTTACATGAGTCTGTTTGACATAGGCAAATGGATACCCTTTAAACAGATGCTCTTTATACCATAACATACGACTTTCGAAGTCCTCAAAATTACGAAAGACCTCAGAGTTTTCATCTACAGGAAGAATTGTTCCCTGCTTATCGAAATATTCAGTTCCTCCTCCCCGCCATGAACGCTCTGCGATAGCCAGCATATTCGGGTAAAAGTTATTTTCCAGAACCATATTCCACTCTTTGTCGATTAAACGATCGTTCCAGATACCCATAATGACTCCGGCAAGATCATCACTTCCCATATCTGCATTATAAATCCGACTATTATATAGAGCAATTATATCGCCGAACGTATCAAAATGATTCAAATAATGGAAACGGGAGTCAATAGCGGGAATACCCTGTTGGGCTTTGCCACGATAACTCCAAAGTTGCATCATGTCGATCTCACCCGCCTTATACTTCCATCCGGGATTCCAGGAAATCACTTTTTTCCCTTTGTCACGGACATAAGCCACCATTTCGGGCACAAACTGCGGATTAGTAAAATGCACTTCGTCTGTTCCAATATGGAGATATGGAACATCAAACGTTTCACAAATCTCATCCAGCAGGAGTTTCAGGATTTTCATTCCTTCCGGACTTTGCATATCATGACGGAAAGTACGGATAAATGCCGCACTATGCCCGGGCATATCAATCTCCGGAATCAACAGTACCTGATGAGCTTTACAGAACTCGGTCAACTCTCTGGCTTCCTCCAACGTGTAATACTTACCCGCCATACGAGTCATATTCGTACTGTCATTCAGCATCGGAAAGATTTTACTCTCCAGACGCCATGCCTGATTTTCCGTCAAGTGCCAATGAAAGGTATTGATTTTAAATCGGGATAATATGGCTATCTCACGTTTCAATTCTTCCAAAGACAAGTAGCTACGCCCTACATCCTGCATGAAACCCCGAATCCGGAAAGCCGGCCAATCAGTGATAGTAGCACATTGCAGGCGGATCTTCTTTCCCTTTTCTTCTTTTAGTTGATATAGCGTCTGCATCGCCCAATATACTCCGCGCTCTGCTACAGCCTCCACAGTAATTGCCTTTGGAGTAATAGTCAGACGATAAGCCTCTTCCTTATTGACAGATACATTGTCAATCGCGTCAACCAATTTTATATTGATAGAGGATGCCGACTGATCAGTCAGAGTACCTCCCATCTCCGTCACAAACTGTTTCCATTCCTGCGAAAGCACAGGAGTGGAAAGCTGCATTTTACCCACGATAAAATATCCTTTTGCAAGCACACATTGCTGAGGTTGGGGAAGCAGACGCAAATGATCTGCCCCCAATATATATAAGGTATGGAATAAAAATGCAATCCCCAAAAAGATTCGAAGACTTTTCATCGAATCAAATCTTTCAGTTTTACAGCTTGAAATGTCATGTGGGCTGCACTACTCTCATACAAGATACCAATCGTTTCCCGATCAATCATTGTCAGACAGCTATATCCCCAGCCTTCTCCTTCATCCAGCATTAACTGATGTTCGGGAAGCCAGGTCAGCCCATCGTCCAGGCTAGCTTTAATAGTTATATGATTGCGTCCTCTGGTCGTATTCGGATTCGAGAACAAAAGAATATCTTTATCAAGTACATTATCTTCAGCTTCCACATGGATCAAACTAGCCATACATACAGGTTCCTGCAAGGCCTTCCGAGAGGAAGGATGTTCTGTCCATGTCTTGCCCAGATCTTTTGTAATTGCCACAGCACGGCTTCCTCCACGGTTATCCCGCATATTCAGCATCAGCACTCCGGGCTCTATTTCTACTACTTGCGCTTCGGTTGTATTGGTGCGTGCCATGTTGTGCATCTTCCATGTTTTTCCGCGGTCTTTACTATACATGATACCGGCATTAGGTACACGGGTAGAGTCGATAAACTGAGTAGGGAATACTAAAGTTCCATCACTCATTGTTATTCCCCGTCCCGGTCCCTGAAGCAAGAAATACCAGGAAGGGTCTTTTACTTGTTCGGTTATATTAATCGGTTTCGACCAGGTTTTACCGTCATCCGTACTTTTTGCCATCACCAGTTGTGCCGTTTGATATAGATCCATTCCGGGATGAGAACTCCACCAGGCACGTTGATTACCCATTCCGTGTGTCCATGCGGCAACAACCCAAATTGTATTCGTTTGGGTATCTACCAAAATAGAAGGGTCCCCTACTCCATTCTGTGCAGCAGGCAAACCATCGTATTCACCGAACGAAAGAGGAAGGCGCATCTTTTCCCATGTTTTGCCACCATCCGTGCTCCGGCTCAAACCGACATCTACATATTCCTGCAGATCGACACTGCTATTATAACGGACATCATATACGCCAAGCAGCGTTCCTTTATTTGAAGTTACCAATCCGGGAATACGGAAAGAAGCCGAACCGTCATCACCGGCATGGCGGACGCCCACTGCCATTCGATGAATGATGTCTTTCGGCGACCGTTCTTCACAAATGGCTTCTTTACCATCGATCTTCACTGATTGAAGTTCAGAACTTATTTTCGTGAATAGAGAAGTCTCCGGCTTCATCTGCAAGCTGATCCAAAAGAAATTAATCCCCGGGAACAACTTATAATGACTCTTCAAAACTACTTTTGCAGAAGGCTGCAAGGCTTCCGCACATTTTATCGAATAAGACGGTATTGCTGCCAATGTATTCCCCGGACGGTGACTGGATATATAGTCAACAGGTGCAAACCTCTTCTTTCCTTTATCTTGTAAAGCTTCCGTACCGCCATAATAGAGTTTGACTGCCTGTACATCCGACAGATTGACACTCTTTCCAAAATCCAAAACGATCTCATCCATCATCCGGCTTTCTTTTGCATCTAAACGAAAGTAGAACAATACGTTATCCTGCCGCTCAATTAAAATAGGAATTTGCGTCTGATGTACAAAAACGGTGTCTGAAGCTTTCACAAAGATAGAGCACCCTAACAAGAGAATAAGGGTAAATAAATAATGATTTCTTTTCATAAATGGGGGTATTAGTTAATTTAACGAAGGCAAAGATAAGATTTTCTCTGCATATATTTAACAGTCAAAGCGACAAACTTGCGTTTTTTACCAAGTTCTCGTAGGACTAGTCAACACTCTGACCACCGTTCTTGCTCTTG
>CANSEY010000056.1 GCA_947646015.1 uncultured Bacteroides sp.
GTATCAAACGTGAACAAAAAGCGTTGAGTTATAATGTACAGCAAGTAAAGGGAGATGAATTGACTAATATAAAGGATGCTAACTTTATTAATGCTTTATCAGGAAAAGTAGCTGGCGTAACAATAAATGCTTCTTCAGCCGGTGCTGGGGCTGCGGCTCGTGTAGTTATGCGTGGTACAAAGTCTTTGGAGAAAAATGATAATGCACTTTATGTTATTGATGGTATTCCAATGTTTAATGTAAATTCAGGAGATAATGCTGGAGGTACGATGAACAAACAGCCAGGATCTAATAGCGTAGCTGATATTAATCCTGAAGATATTGAGAGCATGACAATTTTAACAGGACCTTCCGCTGCAGCCTTGTATGGTTCGGATGCTTCTAATGGAGTTATTCTTATCACTACTAAAAAAGGTACTGTAGGAAAAGTGCAAATTTCTTATAGTAATAGTACAAGTTTTTCATCTCCGATGATGATGCCGAAGTTTCAGAATATTTATGGTAATCGTGAAGGAGAGTTAGGCAGTTGGGGGAGCTTGATGGATACTCCTAGCAACTTTGATCCATCTGACTTCTTCAATACGGGAATGACGGAGATGAATGGTTTCACGTTGACCACTGGTACTGAACAAAATCAAACTTACGCATCTGTCTCTACTACAAACTCTACAGGTATCTTACCTAATAATGCTTATAACCGCTATAATTTCTCTATTCGTAATACCGCTAAATTCTGTGATAATAAGTTGAGTCTTGATTTGGGAGCTCAATATATTATTCAAAATAATAAGAATATGGTAGGTAGTGGACAATATTTTAATCCCTTGGTATCTCTTT
The DNA here is from genome assembly GCA_947646015.1 of uncultured Bacteroides sp. Taxonomy (GTDB): domain Bacteria; phylum Bacteroidota; class Bacteroidia; order Bacteroidales; family Bacteroidaceae; genus Bacteroides. The sequence goes on from CANSEY010000056.1 coordinate 838, forward strand.
ATCTTTTTCCACGAGGTGAAAACTTTCAGGAAGTACAGATGTATGAACGCTATAGTGAGGCTCGAAACCTTATGGTACAATATTGGCCGGAATCTATATTTGGTACTGATTTGGATATGCAAAACCCATATTGGATTATGAATCGAATGCAGAATGAGCTTTCTAAACGTCGTTATATGTTTAATGCTAGTCTGAATTGGGATATAACAGATTGGGTGAATGTAACAGGGCGAGTACGTGTGGATAATTCAGATAGCGATAGTTATGAAAAGTATTATGCTAGTACACGAGGTACTTTTACAGAAAGTAGTTCTAAAGGTTATTATGGACATACTAAACAAAATGATCGGTCTGTTTATGCTGATGTAATGGCTAGCATAAATAAGAATTTCTTTGATGACAAACTTTCATTGAATGCAACTGTTGGTGCTTCTATTAATGATATTCAGGAAGATGCTATGTATCTAAAGGGAGGATTGGAGCAAATTCCTAATTTCTTCCATTATGGCAATATTAATGTCAATACTTCCAAGCGTAATGAATCAAAATGGCATGATCAAGTACAAAGTGTTTTTGCAAGTGCAGAATTAGGATGGAATCATCAATTGTATTTGACTGTCACTGGGCGTAATGACTGGGCATCTCAATTAGCTTTTACCAGCAAAGGTTCCTACTTTTATCCGTCTGTTGGTCTGTCATGGCTTGTTAGTGAATCTGTAAAGCTACCAAAAGCTATTTCTTATTTGAAAGTTCGTGGTTCGTGGGCGGAGGTCGCTTCTTCCCCTAATCGATACCTTACCCAAATGCAATATACTTATAATGAGCAAACAAATACATATGAATATCCTGCAAGTCATTATAATACTAATCTGAAACCAGAAAATACAAAATCATGGGAACTAGGCGTCAATGCTAAATTCCTTGGCAACCGTATTAATTTAGATATGACCTTCTATCGTTCTAATACCTTCAATCAGACATTCTATGTTGATGCATCGGCTTCATCTGGATATAAGAATAATATTGTGCAGACTGGTAATATTCAGAATCAGGGTATTGAGCTGGCTTTAGGATATTCTGATACATTTGATAAAGTGAAGGTATCTACAAATTTCACTTACACTCTTAATCAAAACAAGATCGTTAGTTTAGCGAATGGTGCCATCAATCCGGAAACCGGCGAAGCTATCGAAATGGAGTATTACTCAAAAGGAACATTGGGAACTAGTGGTGGTCCGACTTTAAGACTCTATGAAAACGGATCAATGGGAGATATTTATATCAATCAGCGTTTGCGTCAGTCTCCTAATGGATATATTTGGAAAGACCCCTCTAATGGAAGTTTGGCTATTGAAAATACGGAATACCGCAAGGTTGGCTCTATTCTTCCTAAATATTATTTGGGATGGAATGGTAGTGTTGCTTGGAAGGGATGGAATCTTGGATTTGCATTCACCGGGCGTTTTGGAGGATTAGTTGTATCGGATACACAAGCCATGATTGATAAATATGGTGTATCTGAAAGTTCTGCAGTTGCTCGTCAGGCAGGCGGTGTATGGGTTGGAGACAGTAAAGTGGATGCTGAGGAATATTATAGTAAAGTAACTACCGCTGTTGGTACTTATTATACATATAGTGCAACGAATATTCGCCTTTCTGAACTGAGCTTGAGCTACCAACTTCCTAAAACATGGTTCAAAAATCATGTAAATATGACACTGGGGCTTACAGGAAAGAATTTATGGATGATTTATTGTAAAGCACCTTATGATCCGGAAAGTACATCTTCTGTCACTAGTAATTTCTATCAGGGGGTTGACTATTTTCAACAACCTAGTTTGAGAAGTCTCGGATTTAATGTCAAACTAACATTCTAGTTTAGATTATGAAAAAGAATAAGATAATAAAGAAGTTTGCAAAACTGTCTGTGTATACTTTGTTAGTAGCACTAGGAACAGGTTGTACCGATAAATTTGAAGAGTATAATACAAATCCCTTTGGACCTAAACCTGACCAAATGCTGGGTGATAATGCAATCACCGGATCATTGATTAAAAGCATGATTCCTGCATTAGTACAAGGACAACAGAACAATTCACAGATGTTGGATCAGATGATTGGATCTGAATATGGTGGAGAAATTACTTGTATCGCCCAATGGGGTAATGGAGGTAATTATTATACTTACAATCCAAGAGTTGGGTGGTATGGAAATATGTTTGATACTACTATGCCACAGATTTATACCGGATATTTCCAGATACGTGATCTTTCTGATGGCAAAGGATTGGCTTATCAATGGGCACAGATTCTTCGTGTGGCAGCTTCACTTAAAATTAGTGATTGTTATGGACCGATTCCTTATTCTCAAATTACAGGAACTGCTTTTACTGTAGAATATGACAATATGGAGGATCTTTATAAACACATGTTTGATGATTTGGATGAAGCGATTTCCGCTTTTAAAGTAGCAGTGTTAGGTAATGAAGATATGAGTTCTTTATCAGAATACGATCTTGTATTTAATGGAGATTTTAACAAATGGGTGAAATTTGCCAATTCTTTAAAGCTTCGTATGGCAATGCGCATTTCTAGTGTTTCTCCAGCACTTGCCAAGGAGAAAGCAGAAGAAGCTGTTTCTGATGTAATTGGTGTGATGACATCTGCATCAGATGCTGCATATAGTAAATATAATGACGGTATGAATCCATATTATCGTGTTACTTCTTCATGGAATGAAATTCGTATCAGTGCTAATATCACTTCATATTTAAGCGGTTATAATGATCCTCGTTTGGCTAAATATGCATCAGAAGCAGATGCTTCTATCGGTGGAGGACAAATAGGAGTGCGAAATGGTATTTACCAAAGTGCTACAACTCAGGCAAATTATACAAAATTCTCCCGCCTGAATATTGGTATAGATGATGAATTGCTCATTATGTCTGCATCTGAAGCTTATTTTTTACGTGCAGAAGCTGCATTGATGTATAAATGGAATATGGGAGGAACTCCCAAAGAACTTTATGACGCAGGAGTGACAGTGTCTATGGAAGAACGTAAAGCTACTATTGGCGATTATTTGAAAAGTGAAAAGGTTCCTGCTGCTTACAGTGATCCTTCGGATTCAGGTAAGGATATAGTAGCAGTGTCAACTGTAACTCCGAAATATAATGAATCAGCAAGTGTTACAGAGAATTTGGAGCGTATTTTGATTCAGAAGTGGATTGCCAATTTTCCGAATGGTTGGGAAACGTGGGCTGACATTCGTCGTACAGGTTATCCTAAACTATTCCCTATCGTGAATAATCTGAATACAGATGGGGTGACAGTGCAGCGTGGTATGCGTCGTTTGCCTTTCCCTCAGTCAGAATATAATACGAATAATGCAAATGTGAAAGCAGCTGTATCAATGTTAGGTGGTGCAGATAACTCTGCCACAGATCTTTGGTGGGCTAAGAAAAATTAAATCAGAACGTTAAAATAATTTTTATTATGAAAACGAGCAAATTGAAAAAAATAATATACGGAATAGGAATTTCTCTCTTTTTTTCGCAGGGATTCTTAAATATCGCATGTAGTGATTGGACCGACATAGAGGCGAAAGATTATTATGAACCTCCTACGCAAGGTTATGAAAATAATTTGAAGGATTATTTTAACTCTCCACATAAGATTATGTTTGGCTGGTTTGGTAACTGGGCAGGTAAGGGAGGTTCTTCCATGCAATATGCTTTATGTGGATTACCGGACAGTACGGATTTTGTGAGCCTTTGGCTCTGTTGGGGAAATCTGACGGTTGAGCAACAGGCTGATTTAAAAGACTTTCAGGCTAAGGGTTCCAGAGCAGTGCTTTGTTGGCGCGCAGGAGATATTGGTGATAATCTCACACCGGGGGGTAACGATGATGCAGTGAAGGAAGCGTTTTGGGGCTTTGATCCTAAAGATGAGCAATCTTGCATTGAGGCTGCTAAGAAATATGCACTTGCTATTGTAGATACATGTAACAAATATAATATCGATGGATTTGATTATGATATTGAGGATTGGGGGACTTTAATGAACTCCGGTATGCCATCAGTACCCAATGCGTTTATGAAGACTTTACGTGAGGAGTTTGATAAGACGGGGAAAATGTTGGTTGCTGATATCCCTGGTGGTGCAGGTTGGTTGAGCTTTTATGAAGTGCTTTCAGAGGAAACAGTTCTAAGTCTTGATTATATAGCTTGGCAGACCTATGAACTAGGACATTCTGGATTGGATTCTTTCTTTGAAGCTGTACGTAGAAGTCACCCTAATGTCTTTAAAGAAGCTATGGGGAAATCTATTGTGACTGCAACTTTTGAAAGAGCAGTGGATAAGCATTACTTTACCGAGCAACAGAGCTATCATCCGGCTTGTGGAATAGAACATGCAGGTATGGGGGCTTATCATATTGAGTATGATTATCCTGGAAATCCTGATTATCCCACAGTGCGTGCAGCTATTGCTGCACAGAATCCTCCTATTAATAACTAAAAGAAAGGGTTAAACAATGAAGAGAATATCTTTACTTAAAATAATGGCATTTGGGGTACTGGCACTGGTCCATACTGCATGTGAAAATGCTAAGTATGATGTTATAGATAATTTAGTCTATATAAATGAAGCGTCTACATCCAAAACTAAAGAATTGACATTGACAGAGGGTACGACGCGTACTTCGTTAACTGTACGTTTGGTGAATATTATTAATCAAACAATAAAAGCTAATTTATTTATTGACGAATCTGTATTAGATGCTTATAATAAGAAGAATGAAACTAATTATAAAATGCCTCCTAAAGAATATATATCATTTCCTGAATCAGTGACAATTGAAGCAGGTTCTGTAAGTGCAGATCCTGTGAATGTTGATATTAAAAGTTTTGAAGCTGAAGGCGGTGCTCAATATGCAATTCCCATCAGTATTAAGAATGTGGAAGGAGGTATTGAGAAGTCGGAATCCTCTTCCAGTTTTTTATTGGTTCTTGTGAAGCCTTTGAAACAAGCTGTTCCTAAATTAACATGGTATAATGGTATGCATGCAGCCCCGGAAGGAGCTTGGGGGTTAGCTTTGCCAAATTATACATTGGAATGGTGGAGTAAAGTCACCTCTAAATCAGGGAACGGTGGATATACTAAGAATAATCAGGCTATAATAAACTCAGGAGGTTCAGGGACAGAACTATATATACGGTTTGGTGACTTAATCTATTCCGAGAATGGTAGCTATAAAAATAATTTCCTACAAGTAAAAACGATGGGGTCTCAATTTGATACAGGTGATCCAACTAAGGGAAAAGGTTTAGAAGCACAAAAATGGTATCATTTTGCAGTGAGTTATGATGCAGCATCCGGTACTACTTTATTGTACCAAAATGGTACTGTAGTTGCCTCATTATCTTCTTCAATAGGACAACCGATGAATATTGATCAATTTCAGATGATTTCTTCAGGAGAAGAATATTTTCCGGATTTCTGTGAAATGTGTCAGGTTCGTTTTTGGAAAGTTACACGCACAGTTAATCAGATAAAGAAATCTATGTATACCGAAGTTGACTATACAGACAAGAATTTGTTGTTGTATCTGCCAATGAATGAAGGTGAAGGAGCTACAATACTACACGATGTAACCGGTAATGGTCATGATGTGGAAATTGGCAATTCTAACCTAGGTAACGAAAACCGTCAAAAGGTGACATGGGAAACATATTCATTTGCTCAATAATTTAAAACAGTATGATATGAAAGCATTATTTAAATATATATTATACAGTACATTTTTTGCTATGTCATTGCCATTAGTCACAGCATGTGACGATGACGAAGCAACAGATCCGTATGATATCAATTATGTCTATATTTATAAACCAAGTGAAACAAATGCTACTTTAGAGTATAAAGGAGACGGAACTTTTTTGAAAGAAATCGCCACCGAACATATTTTGTCTCCTGTCAGGTGTACTAAACCTGCACCACAAGATTTGACCATCCAATTAGCTATTGACAGGTCATTGGTAGATGCATACAACAGTGAATATGGAACGAGCTATGTAGCTTTACAAAATGCAGAACTGGAAAATGCAACTTTGTATATAAAACAAGGGGAATATATCTCTGCAGATACTTTAAAAGTGCATTATACTAATATGGAAGAATTTAAGAACGGATCGGAAAATTATATTCTCCCGATTGCTATAACTTCTATTAATGGAACAGGAGTATCAGCGAGTGAAAGTAATAGTAAGATATTCTTGACATTTGAATCGACTTACAAACCAAATCATGTCACACTGACTTCAAGTAAAGAATATCTGTTAGAGTATCAGTATAGTCAAGGATTTACAAATTTAAGCAGTGAATGGAAGCTTGACGGTATCTTAAAATCGGCATGGGCCACAGATGGTGACACCAAAGTTACTCTTGCTATTAATCCGGCATTAGTTGGAACGTATAATGCATTGCATGGCACAGATTATTCTTTACTGACTAGTGCAAGTTTGAAGCAATCGACAATAATGATTAAACAAGGAAAAACAACTCCGGAAGAGAGTGTTGCCTTGAGTTTTTCGGATGATATGGCTTCTGTGCAGCTGGGTACTAACTATGTTATTCCAGTGACAATCACGAATGTTGATGGAGTAGGAGCAGATATAGGCGAGAATAAAGTTATATATATTGTTTATAAAACAGCACTTGTCGGATTTTTATCTTGTGTAGACAAACCGGTAGGTTCTGTAATAAATGACCATTCGGGTTGGAGTTTTACTTTGAATGGACAATCTAGCGACTTGTATGATTATGTTCCGGATGGCAGCATACTTGATATCGATTTGGGAAAACAAGAGAATATAAAAACTATTGCTTTACATTTCTATGAATGGTTTTATTCTTCGGAAAGTGCAAGTATAGCGATAAGTAATGATGGAGAGAAATATGAGGATCTTGGTGTAGCTTCAGGATTTGCAAATAAGACAAGTTACATTCTTCTTCTTGTGGCTAAACAAGCGCAATATATAAGAGTAACTTTCCATGGAGCTCTTTATTATTCTCCTTATATTAATACTGTAGGTATTTATACTGAAACTGAATAAAAAATGGCCCAAGTTTATTACTGAATGAGCTTGGGCTATTTGCTGTTTATATCATGTTGTGATCAGTTCTAAGTTTTCTTTGTTAATAAAACTTAGAACTGATTTTTTTCTTGAGTATCTTATATTTTTGGATTGTATTATCTAAAAACTAATTAAAGGAAATGCTATGAGAATCATTCGCCGTATTATTTTTCAGCTGCTTTGTTTGTTGGGAGCATGTTGTTATATTCCTGCAACAGCACAAGTCGTTTTAGTTGATAATGGAAAAACTAAATCCAGGATTATTCTATCAGAAAATGACCAGATTAATCAAATATCAGCAAATTTATTTCAATTGTTCCTTCAGAGAATTTCAGGTTGTACATTTCCCATTGTAAAAGGGCAGAATGCAAAAAAAGGAGATATTATAATCAGTAGCAAAACCCCAGCTGGAGTGACAGAAGACGGTTTCAGCCTATCTACGAAAGATGGAATCTTACGTATTTCAGGCAGTGGGAATGGGACGGTCTACGGAGTTGTAACTTTACTCGAACAATATCTTGGAGTGGATTACTGGGGAGAAAACGAATACTCTTTTAACCCTGCGAAGACAATCGAACTGCCGCTTATCGATAAAATAGATAATCCGGCTTTCCGTTACCGCCAGACACAATGTTATGCTATTCGTACAGACTCCATATATAAATGGTGGAACAGGCTGGAAGAGCCAAACGAAGTGTTTGCTGCCGGTTATTGGGTGCATACTTTTGATAAGTTGCTTCCTGCTTCCGTATATGGAAAAGACCATCCGGAATATTATTCTTATTTTAAAGGCAAACGCCATCCCGGGAAAGCAAGCCAATGGTGTCTGAGTAACCCGGAAGTTTTTGAAATCGTGGCTCAGCGGATTGATTCTATTTTTAAGGCAAATCCGGATAAGCATATTATGTCTGTGAGTCAGAATGATGGTAATTATACCAATTGTACATGTGATGCCTGCAAAGCGATAGATGATTATGAAGGAGCACTCTCAGGAAGTATCATTACTTTTTTGAATAAGCTGGCTGCCCGTTTTCCCGATAAGGAATTTTCCACGCTTGCCTATCTGTATACGATGAATCCTCCGAAACATGTGAAGCCATTGCCGAATGTGAATATCATGCTTTGTGATATAGATTGTGACCGTGAAGTGACTTTGACGGAAAATGCCTCAGGTAAAGAGTTTGTGAAAGCAATGGAAGGCTGGGCTGCCATCACTAATAATATTTTCGTGTGGGATTATGGTATTAATTTTGATAATTATCTGGCTCCGTTCCCTAATTTTCATATCTTGCAGGATAATATTCGTCTGTTCAAAAAGAATCATGCCACTATGCATTTCTCACAGATTGCAGGAAGCAGGGGAGGAGACTTCGCTGAGTTACGTGCCTATCTGGTATCTAAGTTAATGTGGAACCCCGAAGCGAATGTTGATTCTTTGATGCAGCATTTCCTGCATGGATACTATGGAGAGGTTGCGCCATACCTTTATCAGTATATCAAGGTGATGGAGGGAGCGTTGATAGGCAGCGGACAAAGATTGTGGATTTATGATTCTCCTGTTTCCCATAAATACGGAATGCTGAAACCACAACTGATGCGACGTTATAATCAACTGTTTGATGATGCAGAGAAAGCGGTGGCTGAAGATAATAAATTCCTGAAGCGTGTGCAGCGTGCCCGCTTGCCCATTCAGTATTCGGAATTGGAAATTGCCCGTACTGAGACTGGTACGGATATGAATGAGATCAGTCCGAAATTGGCACTTTTTGAAGAACGGGTGAAAGAATTTAATGTACCGACATTGAATGAACGTTCCAATTCTCCTGTGGAATATTGCCAGTTGTATCGGGAGAGATATATGCCCCGTGCAGAAAAAAGCGTTGCGATAGGAGCGAAGGTTACTTATCTTATTCCTCCTACCGGTAAATATGCAGAAATCGGAAAAACGGCATTAGTGGACGGACTATTCGGAGGATCTACTTTCGTTGAAAGCTGGATTGGCTGGGAAGGAACAGACGGTGCTTTTGTTATAGATTTGGGTAAAGAGAAAGAAATACATAGTATAGATACGGATTTCCTGCATCAGATCGGAGCTTGGATTCTTTTCCCTCTGAAGGTGGTTTATTCCTATTCTGAAGATGGAGAGAATTATACACATTGGGGAGCACATGATATGCCGGAAAACCGTTCGGGGAAAGTGGAGTTCCGCGGAGTGAAGACTGAATCGGAAATGCCAGTGCATGCCCGTTATGTGAAAGTTGAGGTCACCGGTACGAAAGAATGTCCCGAATGGCATTATGGTGTAGGGCATCCTTCATGGTTCTTTATCGACGAAGTAACAATAAAATAAAAAAAAGTAGGGGCAAGCGTTAGTAGTTTGCCCTTCTTAGTTGTATTATATATAGATGGGTCAGAAAAATGACCCTTTCATCTATATACTATTGAACTATGCAACAGAATAAAACTGCTTCTCAAGGAAAAACTATCAACCCGATTTATTGGGTACCTACCGCTTATTTTGCAATGGGACTTCCCTTTATTGCCATCAATTTGGTTTCCGTATTCATGTTTAAGGATTTGGGTATTTCTGATACTCAGATAACGTTTTGGACTTCTCTTATCATGATGCCCTGGACACTCAAATTCTTATGGAGCCCTTTTCTTGAAATGTATCGGACCAAAAAGTTTTTTGTACTGGTAACCGAACTGTTGAGTGGTATATTGTTTGGAGTAGTAGCTTTTTCGTTATTCTTTGATTATTTCTTTGCTATCAGTATTTCCACTATGGCGGTGATTGCGTTCAGTGGAGCCACACATGATATCGCTTGCGATGGTGTATATATGGCAGAACTGAATAAAGAGGATCAGGCTAAATATATTGGAGTACAGGGAGCTTTCTATAATGTGGCAAAATTGGTTGCCAACGGTGGATTAGTTGCTTTGGCAGGTATGCTGGCCGAATATTTCGGAGCGATAGAAGGAGCTTCGATAGATGCCAATAAGGGTGCGTATTCATCTGCATGGATGATTATTTTTGCCGTAATTGCTGCAGTAATGGTATTGCTCGGTCTTTATCATATAAAGATGTTGCCTTCTACACAAGTTCCCGCTACCGGCAAGAAGTCTACCTCAGAAATCATGCAGGATTTGGTAAATGTGATTGGGAACTTTTTTACTAAAAAACATATAGTATATTATATCTTCTTCATTATTCTCTACCGATTGGCGGAAGGATTTATAATGAAGGTTGCTCCTTTGTTTCTGCGTGCCTCCAGAGAGGTCGGAGGTCTGGGGCTGTCATTGACAGAAATCGGAACATTGAATGGCGTCTTTGGTTCTGCCGCCTTTGTTATCGGTTCATTGCTGGGTGGAATATTTGTTGCCAGATATGGATTGAAGAAAACTTTATTCATGCTTTGTTGCGTGTTCAACCTTCCTTTCCTTGCTTATACTTTCCTTGCTGTAGTCCAGCCGACCAGTCTTTATCTGATCGGAACATGTATCACAATGGAGTATTTCGGCTATGGTTTCGGATTTGTCGGACTGACCTTGTTCATGATGCAGCAGATTGCTCCTGGCAAACATCAGATGTCACATTATGCATTTGCTTCGGGAATCATGAATCTGGGAGTTATGCTTCCGGGAATGATCAGCGGCTATTTTAGTGATTTACTGGGATACCGTAGTTTCTTTATCTATGTACTGATCGCAACAATTCCTGCTTTTTTGATGACCTATTTTATACCTTTTACGTATGATGATTCAAAAAAGAAAAAATAAATTGCTATTTTTGAGTGATAATAGATAACTAATTACTAAATAAATAATTATTATGAATAAGATTCAAATTCCCTGGGAAGAACGTCCTGTCGGATGTACAGATGTAATGTGGCGTTACTCGCAAAATCCGGTCATCGGACGCTATCATATTCCTTCATCCAATAGTATTTTCAATAGTGCTGTCGTACCTTTCAAAGATGGGTTCGCCGGCGTATTCCGTTGTGACAACAAAGCTGTACAGATGAATATCTTCACAGGGTTCAGTAAAGATGGTATTCATTGGGATATTAGTCATGAACCGATTCAATTTAAAGCCGGTAACACGGAAATGGTCGAATCCGAATATAAATATGACCCGCGTGTTACATGGATTGAAGACCGATATTGGATTACTTGGTGTAACGGCTATCATGGACCTACTATCGGTATTGCCTATACATTTGATTTTATAGATTTCTTCCAATGCGAGAATGCCTTCCTGCCTTTCAATCGTAATGGAGTACTTTTCCCGCAAAAGATAGATGGCAAATATGCTATGTTAAGTCGCCCCAGCGACAATGGACATACACCGTTCGGTGATATTTATATCAGCTACAGTCCGGATATGAAATACTGGGGTGAACACCGTTGTGTTATGAAAGTGACTCCTTTCCCTGAAAGTGCCTGGCAGTGTACCAAGATTGGTGCAGGTTCGGTACCTTTCCTTACTGATGAAGGCTGGTTGCTTTTCTATCATGGTGTTATCACTACTTGCAACGGTTTCCGTTATGCAATGGGTTCGGCGATACTCGATAAGGATCATCCCGAAAAGGTACTTTATCGTACCCGTGAATATCTGATAGGTCCGGCTGCACCTTATGAACTTCAAGGTGATGTGCCCAATGTGGTATTCCCATGTGCGGCATTGCAGGATGGTGAGCGTGTAGCTGTTTATTATGGAGCTGCAGATACTGTTGTAGGAATGGCTTTCGGCTATATCCAGGAAATAATTGATTTTACAAAACGGACGAGCATTATCTAAGAAGGATATGAGACGTATATTATTAACTTGCACAATGGCTTTCACCCTTCTCCCCGTATTTGGGGGAGAGGGTAAGGCCCCCCCTATGAATAAGGAAAAGAGTCTGTTGATAGATTATGTAGATCCTTTTATTGGAACGACAAATTTCGGTACCACTAATCCCGGAGCTGTTTGCCCGAATGGAATGATGTCCGTAGTACCTTTTAATGTGATGGGTTCTGCTGATAATACTTACGATAAAGATGCACGTTGGTGGTCCACGCCTTATGAATATACCAATTGTTTCTTTACAGGATATTCTCATGTAAATCTGAGTGGTGTCGGTTGTCCTGAACTGGGTTCTTTATTGCTGATGCCTACTACCGGAGAACTGAATGTAGACTATAAGGAATATGGGAGCAAATATAAGGATGAACAGGCTTCTCCCGGCTATTATTCCAATTATCTGACGAAGTATAATATAAAGACAGAAGTCTCTGCTACTCCGCGTACAGGTATTGCCCGTTTCACTTTTCCTAGAGGAAAGAGTCATATACTTCTAAATTTGGGCGAAGGCCTGACCAATGAGAGTGGAGCCATGCTTCGTCGTGTAAGTGACAGCGAAATAGAGGGAATGAAACTATTGGGTACTTTCTGTTATAATCCCCAAGCTGTATTTCCCATCTATTTTGTGATGAGAGTGAACAAAGTTCCCACCACAACCGGATATTGGAAAAAGCAACGTCCGATGACAGGTGTGGAAGCAGAATGGGATCGAGACCAAGGCAAATATAAATTGTATACCCGCTATGGAAAAGAAATAGCAGGTGACGATGTGGGCGCTTACTTCACTTTTGAAACAGAGGAAGGAGAACAGGTCGAAGTACAGATGGGAGTTTCCTTTGTAAGCATAGAGAATGCCCGTTTGAATTTGGATAAAGAACAGTCGGGAAAAAACTTTGAACAGGTGCTTTCCGATGCCCGTGCACAGTGGAACGATGACTTGTCACGTATCACTGTAGAAGGAGGAACGGATGCACAGAAAACAGTTTTTTATACGGCACTTTATCATTTGTTGATTCATCCGAACGTTCTGCAGGATGTAAATGGTGAATATCCGGCTATGGAGAGCGATCAGATTTTGACAACGAAAGGTACCCGATATACTGTATTCTCTTTGTGGGATACATATCGTAACGTACATCAGCTTTTGACTTTGGTTTATCCCGAACGTCAGATGGAAATGGTACGTACCATGCTCGATATGTATCGTGAACATGGTTGGTTTCCTAAATGGGAATTGTATGGAAGAGAGACTCTTACGATGGAAGGTGATCCAAGTATCCCAGTGATTGTGGATACATGGATGAAAGGATTGCGTGACTTTGACGTAGATCTGGCTTATGAAGCTATGTACAAGTCGGCTACATTACCCGGGGCGGAAAATCTGATGCGTCCGGACAATGATGACTATATGTCAAAAGGATACGTGCCGCTTCGTGAACAATATGATAACTCCGTATCTCATGCACTGGAATATTATATCGCAGACTTTGCCCTTTCCCGTTTTGCGGATGCTTTAGGAAAGAAGAAAGATGCGGAGATGTTCTATAAACGCTCTTTGGGATATAAGCATTATTATAGTAAGGAGTTCGGTACATTCCGACCTATTCTTCCGGACGGAACTTTCTACAGTCCGTTCAATCCGAGGCAGGGAGAGAACTTTGAACCAAATCCCGGTTTCCACGAAGGTAATTCTTGGAATTATACTTTCTATGTACCACATGATGTATATGGATTGGCTAAACTGATGGGTGGAAAGAAAACTTTTGTCAATAAGCTGCAAATGGTGTTTGATGAAGGACTATATGATCCGGCTAACGAACCGGATATTGCTTACGCTCATCTGTTCTCTTACTTTAAAGGTGAAGAATGGCGTACACAGAAAGAGACACAGCGACTGCTGGATAAGTACTTTACGACCAAACCGGACGGTATCCCTGGAAATGATGACACAGGTACGATGTCTGCATGGGCTATTTTCAATATGATAGGTTTTTATCCCGACTGTCCGGGATTGCCGGAATATACATTGACTACTCCGGTATTTAATAAAGTAACGATCCGCTTGGATCCTAAATGGTATAAGGAAAATGAGCTGGTAATTGAGAGTAATCGTACCGGATCGGAAACTCTTTATATAAATAAGGTGTTATTGGATGGTAAGAAGTTCAATAAATACCGCATTACCCACGATGAACTTGTTCATGGTAAACGCTTGATATTTGATTTGAAATAACACACAGTGTTTCATAGGTATCGTTTTTGGGTTGACAAGGCTGTCGGACTTTTCAGGGTTCGGCAGCCTATTTTTTTTACATCTTACCTGAATAATCCTTTCAAAAAGATAGTGTCACTATATGTCTGCGATAGTGACACTATATCAGTGGTATAGTGACACCATTTACCTGGAATAGTGTCATTATCTTATTTTTATAAATATCCCCTTTTCCGTTTTAGTATTAAATATTTGGAATGTAGCCGATTACAAAGTTTCCTTTCATCCGTCTTTTATACGATCAGCGTATAATTAAGATGATGAATAGAAAGAAATTATTTCAACATATCCTTTGGATATTAATCGTAGCAGAATGTTTTCCAATGCTGGCTGTTGCTGCATCGAAACAAAAAGAACAACGTTACAAGATCGCCGTATGTGACTGGATGATATTGAAACGTCAGAAGATTGGTTCGTTCCAATTGGTGTATGAGTTGAAAGGAGATGGAGTCGAGTTGGATATGGGTAGTCTCGGTAAAAGAGAAATGTTCGATAACAAATTGCGTGAGCCCCATTTCCAGCAGCTATTTCGTGAAACAGCTCAGAACTATAATTTAGAGGTTCCTTCTATTGCTATGTCCGGTTTTTATGGACAGTCTTTTTTAGATCGTGCTAATTATAAAGAATTAGTCCGGGATTGTCTGGATGCAATGAAAGTAATGGGTGCCAAGGTCGCTTTTCTCCCTTTGGGTGGAGTGGAAGCAGGCTGGCAGGAAACTCCGGAACTTCGGACAGCTTTAATAAAACGGCTGAAGGAAGTAGGGGATATGGCTGCTTCGGAAAGAGTTGTAATTGGCATTGAAACTCAATTGGATGCAAGAGAAGAAGTGAAACTATTGAAAGAGATTAATTCTCCCGGTATCAAGATCTATTTTAAATTTCAGAATGCATTAGAGAATGGAAGGGATCTATGTAAGGAACTCAAGATTCTTGGAAAAAATAGAATTTGCCAGATTCACTGTACAGATACGGATGGAGTGACTCTTCCTTTCAATGAGCGGCTGGATATGAATAAGGTAAAAAAGACGCTTGACAAAATGGGCTGGAGGGGCTGGCTGGTTGTAGAACGCTCACGAGACAAGGATGATGTGAGGAACGTGAAGAAGAATTATGGAACGAATATTGAATATCTGAAAAAGGTATTTCAA
>CANSEY010000057.1 GCA_947646015.1 uncultured Bacteroides sp.
ATAATATTTTCAAATTAGGACTAAGTTGTCTCGTCGGGAAGACGGGGCTTTGCGACATTTTGTTTTTTACGTTTACCGCAACTCTGCTGCTGGCGGTAATAGTTGATTAGTCCTGCAATCACATTTTTTATTTTTCAAATTATTCACTTCAATGCTGTGGATGGATGTTTTATATCCGTATCCGAAGCATTGGCATACCGTGTATAACCTTACTTTCCGCTGTTGAGGCGGACGGGGTGTGGTATGCGAACAGAAAAAAAGTATGGGAATACGATTAAAAGATTTAAGTAAACTGGGATATCGGGATAATGTAGCCCGTAGTCTGGTAGTAGACATTGTAGGCAAATATTGCAAACATGACACGAAGGAACAGATTGCAATGACTTTGAGCAATATACTCGAACATCCCGAATCTTATAAAAACAATGAAATATGGAGTAAGCTGGCGGAACACCTGTCGCCTACTGTTCTTGCGAAAGAGTTCGTAGCTTACGACTTACGGGAAGATCCGTTGATGTATAAAACCTATGGAGGTAAGTTTATCGAGACTCTTGCCAAACAACAGATGAATCTGGCTATGCGCCTGCCTGTAACGGTCGGCGGAGCGTTGATGCCCGATGCGCACGCCGGTTATGGATTGCCTATCGGTGGGGTACTGGCTACTGATAATGCCGTGATACCGTATGCTGTCGGGGTTGATATCGGTTGCCGGATGAGTCTGACGGTATTTGATGCGAAAGCAGACTTCCTGAAACGATATTCTTATCAGATAAAGGAGGCTTTGAAAGACTTTACACATTTCGGAATGGATGGCGGCCTGGGCTTTGAACAGGAGCATGAAGTGCTGGATCGGGAAGAATTTCGGTTGACTCCTTTATTAAAGGATTTGCAGGGAAAGGCCGTGCGGCAACTCGGAAGCTCCGGAGGTGGGAATCACTTTGTGGAGTTCGGCGAAATTGCTTTGCAGGCGGATAATGTGCTGAATCTTCCGGAGGGGAGTTATGTTGCTTTGCTGTCTCATTCCGGTTCACGTGGCTTGGGTGCTGCTATTGCCAAACATTACAGTCTGTTGGCCCGTGAAGTCTGCAAACTTCCTCGGGAGGCACAGCATTTTGCATGGCTGAGCCTGAACTCCGAAGAAGGGCAGGAGTATTGGATGAGTATGAATCTGGCAGGAGACTATGCCCGTGCCTGTCACGAGCGTATTCACTTGAATCTGTCTAAAGCATTGGGACTGAAACCTGTTGCGAATGTCAACAACCATCACAACTTTGCGTGGAAAGAGGAGATAGCTCCGGGACGTATGGCGATTGTGCATCGCAAAGGGGCAACTCCTGCACAAAAGGGACAGGCGGGTCTGATTCCCGGAAGTATGGCTACGGCAGGTTATCTGGTTTGTGGCAAAGGGGTGGAAGAATCCTTGTGCTCTGCTTCTCATGGAGCCGGAAGAGCGATGTCCCGGCAAAAAGCAAAGGAGAGTTTCACTCAGTCGGCTTTGAAAAAGATGCTGTCGCAGGCAGACGTGACATTGATAGGCGGAAGTATCGAGGAAATGCCTCTGGCATATAAAGACATCGATCGGGTGATGTACACGCAGGAGACTTTGGTGGAAGTGCAGGGTAGATTTATGCCTCGCATCGTACGAATGAATAAAGAATAAGGCGATGAAGGAGAAAGTCTATTTACAGATAACTTCCGGCAGGGGACCTACGGAATGTTGCCGGGTGGTGGCATTGGTACTCGAAAGAATAGTAAGACAGGCGCAGGCAAGCGGACTGAAAGTGGAAATGATAGAACGTGAAGTGGGACCGGTCAACCGGACACTGCTTTCGGCTACCATTGCTCTTCAAGGCACAGCGAGCGGAGAACTGGCGGATGAATGGGAGGGAACGGTGCAATGGATTGCCCAAAGCCCGTATCGCATTTATCACAAGCGGAAAAACTGGTTTGTCGGTGTGCATTCGTTTGTGTTGTCGGAGAGTCAGGAGGCTACAGAAAGAGATTTCCGCTATGAAACCTTACGGGCTTCCGGTCCGGGCGGGCAGCATGTCAACAAGACAGAGTCCGCGGTCCGTGCCGTTCACATCCCGTCCGGGATGAGTGTGGTAGCTTCCGACCAACGTTCACAATGGCAGAACAAGAAGCTGGCAACGGAACGCCTGTTGGTGAAACTTTCGTCATGGACGATGGAACAGGCGATGATTCAGGCGCAGGAAAACTGGAGTAATCATAATCATCTTCAACGGGGGAATCCCGTGAAGGTGATTCGGGAACCGCTGATTTAGCTGTGAGTAATAAAAAATATATAAAGTGACTAAAAAGTCGGTTCTATCTCCCATTCCCCTCCCTTCGGGAAGGAAGGGTGGCTGAAAGCCGGGGTGGTAGGTGGATACATAAATTGATGATAATCAAAGTTATATGTTTACCTACCACCTCTCCCTGCGGGGACTCCTCCTTCCCGAAGGAGGAGAGTTTGAGGTTACTACCGACTTTTTAGTTCGCCTTTATGTATGCAGGATAATGTCACTATATCAAGGCGATAGTGTCATTATCCTGTTATTATTCTTTCGGGTGGTTAACTGAAAATATAAACGATAATTCCTGTAATCACCACATATGCCAGTGCATACGGGATAGCAGCTTTCAGTATTTCCCCTTCCTTTCCCTGCTGGTTTCCGGCAGAAGTCGCAATGGCGATACTTTGCGGAGAAATAATCTTACCGCCTGTCGCACCTACCGTATTTGCAGCTGACAGCCAGTCCGGACTGACATGAATCTGTCCTGCCACACTTGCCTGTAACTTTCCGAAAAGGATGTTGGAGGAGGTATCACTTCCTGTAATAAATGTCCCCAGGCAGCCGATGACCGGAGCAAACAGCGGATACAAGCTTCCGGTAGCAGTAGCCAGTGCCGTAGCGATGACAGCAATCATTCCCGAAGTATCCATAATGGTGGATAATCCCACGAGACAGATCACGGTAATAAAGGTTTTCTTTAATTGCTTCACCGTATTCCAAAGAACGATAAACAGCTCTTTGACTTTGGCACCCTGTATCAACCCACCGATAAAAGTACCGAGGAAGAGTAGTACACCTGCATGAGTCAGCCACGAGATCGTATAGTTCACAGTGGAAGCATTGACCGGCAGACTGATTCTTGTAACCCAGTTATTCTCCAATGTACTTCTCAAACTCGGGAAAAGCGGACTGGTGAGGATGATCAGGAATAAAATCAGTAAATAGATGCTCCACGCATTCAGTATATCTTTGGTTTTCAGCGTACTCTTCCGAGCCTTTTCTTCTTTCGATGCGGTCAGTTTTCCATAGAGAACGATGACAATGATAGAAAGGATACTTCCGATAATGGCAGGTGATTCTGCCCCCATATATCTGGCAGCTAGATATTGTCCGACCAAAGAAACACCTCCGACCAGCAGGGCCAGAAATATATTCTTCGGGAGTGCTTTCAGTTTAGGATTGGTGAGGAAAAGCAAAACCAGCGGAATCAGAAACATGAGTACCGATAATTGCAATACAACGTTCGTACTGAGTTGTAGCACATCCAGATTCGTTTCCTTTGCCAATACCAATACCGGAGTTCCGATAGCACCGAAAGCCGTAGCGACACTGTTGGCTATCAGACTGACAGTCGCCGAAAATATCGGCTTGAATCCCAGACTGATAAGAATCGCCGCCGGAATAGCAACCGCCGTTCCGAATCCTGCCATCGCTTCCAGTAATCCTCCGAATCCCCAAGTCAGCAGCAACACCTGAATGCTTTTATCTGTAGAGATGGAAGCGAACTGTTGCTTGATAATCTCCATCTTTTCCGTTTTCAGCAATACGTTATAACTGAAAATAGCCATCAGAATGATGATTAAAATAGGAGAGACCGCTTTCAGCGCTCCATATAAAAAGGAATAAAACAGATTGTCTACAGAAAAGGCAAAACCGAAAAGAGCGATCAGCATGGTTACAATCAACGAGATAATACTGCTCTTGTCGCCGGACATCTTGAAAAACGCCATCAATACAATTAATAGCAATACCGGAATAATAGCAAGGATTAGTGTCATAATTCTAAATTTTAAATAGTCAACTTTTGGTGAATACTTAATATAACAAAACAAAAGGTAGTTTTGATGGATATGTGACTCTAATTTTATCCAACTTCTTTTTGTGAATGTGTCAAAAATATATTTAGGCACGGATTTCACAGATTAACACGGTTTTAAGAGTTAGGTAACCCCAAACCGTGAAATCCGTGTAATCCATGCCTGAAAAATCGTTTTAAGTGACTTCCGTCCCTTCTGCTATTACTTGCTCATTTTCATATTCATGATCTGTTGCAACTGTTTCAAGTTTGCCTGAGCAGCTTCATTTCCTAATTTGGCAGCTTGTTCAAAGGCTGCTGTAGCACGTTGAATATCTCCGTTTAAGAAGTTATACACGCCTGTATTATTCAGAAATTCGGCAGTGGTATGATCCGCTTTTTCCATATATTTCAGTGCGGTATTGATATCCTTCTGTGACAAGGCGACAGCCGCTGCATTCAGATTGGCTACAGCATCCGTCGGATACATACGTACGGCAATATCAAATACATCTACAAAGTCCTTGCTGCCTTTCGGATAACTATTGGCTACCTGATACATCTCGTTCAGACTCAGATATTTCGGATTTTCACGGATGATGATACGTCCTTGTTCCACATCGAAGTTGACCACTGTGTAGTCGATTTTGCAGTTTACTTTACGCAGTCCCGGATAAATCTCTTTCAGCATAGTGCGATAAGGGGTGCCGCCGCCGACTTTCATGATTTCCTGTTTACGTTTCACGTCATTCGTTGTATTTTTGATGATATTCAGGAAGGTTTCCTTATCCTTCATCGAAGAGGATTCGAGAGCTTTCACCAGTCCGTCCCAGTTCTCTCCGCCGAAAGTCACTTTATACAGTTTGGCAGATGCCTTTTCGTTCTTGACCAGATAATCTTTCAGAGCTTCCGCACGTTTTTTAGAGAGTTGCTCGTTGAAAGCCAGCGGCCCTTCGGGAGAAGCGAATCCTTCGATGCTGATGCTTTGTACGGTCAGATTCTTGTCATTCTGAATTTTATCAAACATAGAATGAATATTCACCAGTTCGGAGTGATTGTTCATGAAGTCGGTAAGGATGACAGATTTGTTGACGGGGAAGTCCAGATGAGCTTCGTATTGCTCACTGCGGTTTTTCACCACTTCCACTGTAGGCTGGATGTAGGCTACGATAGGAGACATGGCACTCAGTCGTTTGGCTTCGGTAGATACGTCGTTCGTTATCAGTTCCTGCGCGTTCATTTCCTGATAGTTGCCGCATCCGCATAGGTTCTCTACCAGTTGCAGGGATGCGTTTGCCATCCATGGCTGATAAGGAATGACCTGCGTATAATTAAACGTTTCTCTTTTATTATAAGGTACGATGATAGCCGTGGGTTCCTGTTTGCTGATCGCCAGTCCACGTAGATAGGCTTTCTCGCGTCTTTTGCCGTTGACGATAATCTCCTGTAGCGGGATATTATGTTGTCCGTCCGTCAGCAGGGGGATCAGGCTGAGACTACGTGCCGAGCCGATGGTTAGGTTTGCCATGTCGACCGTCATGCCGACATAAAGCGAGTTTCCTTGTTGCCATAAGGATACATTCGAAAGCGTGAGCGCATCATTCAGAAATTTCTGTGCATGAGCCGGAAGTATGGTGGCTGCAAGAGCTATAAATAGATAGATAAGTTTTCTTTTCATCATTGTAAGTTTTAGAAAGTTCGATTATTTGATGACATAAATGAAGCT
Source organism: uncultured Bacteroides sp. (assembly GCA_947646015.1). GTDB lineage: Bacteria > Bacteroidota > Bacteroidia > Bacteroidales > Bacteroidaceae > Bacteroides. Next base: position 5,819 of record CANSEY010000057.1, read on the forward strand.
GAGGCCGATTTTGGTCGGACCGAAATAGTTGCGGGTGTTGTGCCCGAGTTTTTCACCTCCGTCACCGCGGGCATATTTATCATATTTCAGACGGGCGTAACCGACTCCGACGGTTGCTTCCATGCTCCAGCGTTTGCTGATAATCCACTGGTATCCGTAAGAGATGCCGGCTCCGTACAGACTGCCGTCATAGCGGTCGTGCCCCATTCCGAATATATTCAGGTTGCTGACATTCATTTCTCCGTAGTGTCCGTGCAGGCCGAAGAAACTTCCGTTGAAACGTTCGCAGAGCCAGTAGCGCAATTCCGGTTGTACGAGCCAGTGCTTGATCTGGCGGTCGTCGCCAAACTTCCACGGATTGTAGTTGCCGGATACATCGAGGGTGATTTTCTTTGCCAGTCCGACTTCGAATCCCAGGTTGGGAGTGCTCGTAGCCCAGTAGAGGGCATTGGTCTTGATGGCGAATTTGGGTAAATAGGTTTCATTCCGTTGTACTTGCGCATACGCACTTGTACCCAATACGAGCAGGAAACCGGTTGCTAATAAAAGTTTAATTGTTCTCATTTTTGTTAGGGTCTAGGTTTTATTAAAATGATATGCGATAAACACATGATTGTGTGACTTTGTTGTGTAAACCCGTAGAAAAGATTCCTTGCCCGTATCCGTCATAAAGATGTTTAAGGGCATAAATGCTAACAAATTCGGCAAATGATACGTTTACTATATAAAAATACCTTTGTGTAATCAATATGACAACTAATTAATTTATTACTGACTATTTTTACACATAACATTAATACAAACAGCCTATGAAAGAGCTTATCAAGAATCTGGAAGAACTGAACAGGAAAGCAGAAAAAGGTGGCGGGGATGCCCGTATTGAGAAACAGCACTCTGTGGGCAAGCTGACCGCCCGTGAACGCATTGACTTACTTCTGGAAAAAGGGTCGTTTATCGAACTTGATAAACTGGTAACCCACCGGTGTACTGACTTTGGTATGGAAAAACAGAAATTCTCCGGTGACGGGGTAGTGACTGGTTACGGAATGATTGGCAAACGGCTGGTCTATGTTTTTGCACAGGACTTCACCGTATTCGGAGGGGCTCTTTCGGAGACACACGCCAAGAAGATTTGCAAAGTGATGGACATGGCGATGCAGATGGGAGCACCTATTATCGGACTCAACGATTCCGGTGGTGCGCGCATTCAGGAAGGCGTCCGTTCTTTGGCAGGATATGCGGAGATTTTCCTTCGTAATTCCATGGCTTCGGGAGTCATTCCGCAGATCAGTGCCATCATGGGCCCGTGTGCCGGTGGTGCCGTTTATTCTCCTGCACTGACCGATTTTATTCTGATGGTCAAGAACTCCGGCTATATGTTTATCACCGGACCGGACGTAGTCAAGAGTGTGACACAGGAAGAAGTAAGCAAGGAAGATCTGGGTGGAGTGGGCATCCACATGACAAAGTCCGGCGTGGCGCATCTGTCGGCCGAAAATGATATTGAATGTATCAATTACATCCGCGAACTTATTTCTTATCTGCCGGGCAACAATATGGAAGAGCCTCCTTTCGTTGTCACCAACGACTCGCCGACCCGCCTGACACCCGAACTGTCCGACTTGGTGCCCACCAATCCGAATCAACCTTATAATATAAAGGAGATGATAGAAGCGGTGGCCGACGATAATAACTTCTTTGAACTTCAGGCAGAATTTGCCGCGAATATCGTCACCGGATATATCCGTCTGAACGGAAAGACGATTGGGGTGGTAGCCAATCAGCCACTGGTGCTGGCAGGAACACTGGACATCAATGCTTCTATAAAGGCTGCCCGTTTCGTCCGCTTCTGCGATGCTTTCAATATACCTCTGCTGACTTTGGTCGATGTTCCGGGATTCCTTCCGGGAGTAGATCAGGAATATGGCGGAATCATCCGTAACGGCGCGAAGTTGCTTTATGCTTACTGCGAAGCTACCGTGCCGAAAGTGACCGTTATCACCCGTAAGGCTTACGGAGGCGCTTATGATGTGATGAGTTCCAAGCATATCCGTGGCGATGTCAATCTGGCTTTCCCCACTGCCGAAATCGCTGTGATGGGACCGGACGGGGCAGTAAATATCCTGTTCAAGAAAGAGATCGAAAAGTCACAGACTCCCGAAGAAAGGCGAAAGGAACTTCAGAGCGATTATCGTGAAAAGTTTGCCAATCCTTACCGCGCGGCGGAACTGGGCTATGTGGATGAAGTGATCGATCCGGCCGTTACCCGTCTGCGCCTGATACGCAGTTTCGAAATGCTGGCCAACAAACGTCAGTCCAATCCGCCTAAGAAACACTCGAACATTCCACTTTAATAAATGGAAAATGGAAAGTTGAAAGTTGAAAGTTGAAAATGGAGAGTGATCAATTAAAAGAAACAGATTATGATAAAGAAAATATTAGTTGCTAATCGTGGAGAGATAGCCATGCGCATCTTCCGTACTTGCCGGGTGATGAATATTTCGACGGTGGCTGTTTACACGCATGTAGACAGGGGGGCTTTGCATGTTCGCTATGCGGAGGAGGCTTATTGCATCTCCAATTCGCCGGAGGATACTTCTTATTTGAAGCCGGAGTTGATACTGGCCATTGCCAAAAAGACCGGAGCCGCCATTCATCCGGGATATGGGTTCTTGTCGGAGAATGCCGACTTTGCCCGTCGTTGCGAAGAAGAAGGAGTGATCTTTATCGGGCCCGGTGCCGATATTATTGCTAAGATGGGGATCAAGACTGAGGCACGCAAAATCATGCGTGAAGCGGGGCTGCCCATCGTTCCCGGAACGGAAACTCCCGTACAGGGGATCGAAGAAGTGAAGAAGGTTGCTAAGGAAGTAGGTTATCCTATTATGTTGAAAGCGCTTGCCGGAGGAGGCGGAAAGGGGATGCGTCTGGTCCGTTCCGAAGAAGAAGCGGAAACGGCTCTTCGTTTGTCTCAGTCCGAGGCGGGTACTTCTTTTGGTAATGATGCGGTCTATATAGAGAAATATATCGAGAATCCGCACCATATCGAGGTGCAGATTATGGGAGATAAATATGGCAATGTGGTTCATCTGGGCGAGCGTGAATGTTCCATTCAGCGACGTAATCAGAAGGTAATCGAGGAGTCTCCGTCACCGTTTGTGAAAGACGAAACCCGTAAGAAGATGCTGAAAGTAGCCGTAGAGGCTTGCAAGCGGATCGGTTATTACAGTGCCGGCACGCTGGAGTTCATGATGGATAAAGACCAGAACTTCTATTTCCTTGAAATGAATACCCGTTTGCAGGTAGAACATCCGGTGACGGAGGAATGTACCGGCGTCGATCTGGTGCGTGACATGATCACGGTGGCTGCGGGCAATCCGTTGCCGTATAAGCAGGAAGATATAAAATTCAGCGGAGCTGCCATCGAATGCCGTATCTACGCCGAAGATCCGGAGAATAACTTTATGCCTTCTCCCGGAGTGATAACTGTTCGTGAAGCTCCCGAAGGCCGTAACCTCCGTCTGGACAGTGCCGCCTATGCCGGATTCGAAGTTTCACTGCATTATGATCCGATGATTGCCAAGCTCTGCTGCTGGGGGCGTACCCGTGAATCCGCCATCTCCAACATGGCACGTGCCTTGCGTGAGTATAAGATTCTGGGCATCAAGACGACGATTCCTTTCCATCAGCGTGTGTTGAAGAATGCCGCTTTCCTCGAAGGAAAATATGATACGACTTTTATCGATACCCGTTTTGACAAGGAGGACTTGAAGCGTCGTCAGAATACTGATCCGACTGTTGCCGTGATCGCTGCCGCCGTAAGGCATTACGAGAGGGAGAAAGAAGCTGCATCCCGTGCCACCACGCTCCCTGTAGTGGGCGAATCTCTCTGGAAGTATTATGGCAAGTTGCAGATGACTGCCAATAATTATTGAATAGGTGGAGAGTTGAGAGTTGAAAATTGAAAGTTAAGTTGGTCATTCATTAAAATTAGAAAGATATGGGTACATCGTTAGCGACTTATTATGCCAAGCTTCTGGATATGCCGGACAGTGAATATAAGGTGGAGATTCTGGAAGACGGACCGATCAAGAAAATAGCGGTCAACGGTAAAATATATGAGGTCGATTACAATATGGGAGGCGACTCCATTCATTCGATCATCATTGATCATCACTCGCATGGAGTGCAGATTTCCCCTTCTTCCAATAATTCTTATACCATTATGAATAAGGGTGAGCTTTATCAGATAGAGCTACAGGGAGAGATGGAAAAGATACATAATGCCCGTGCCAGTACGGAAGCCGTAGGGCGTCAGGTGGTACAGGCTCCGATGCCGGGGGTGATCCTGAAAATATATGTGAAGAAGGGAGACGAAGTCAAGCGTGGAGACCCGCTTTGCGTATTGGTGGCCATGAAAATGGAAAACGAGATTCGTTCTGTCACCGATGGAGTAGTGAAAGAAGTCTTTGTCGAAGCCGGTATGAAGGTCGGTTTGAACGACCGGATTATGGTGATTGAATGATTCTCAAAAAAAATAAAGGTGTTTTACGTACTTATCTCAAAAGTTTTCTTTACTTTTGGCAGATAAGTACGTATTTATATCCGGATGTCTTATGAACAACGAACAAACAAAAGAAGCACTGAAAGAGGAATTGGAGTTGCTTAGAAAAGAAAATGAGCAACTGAAGCGACAACTTCGATCTCTGGAACAGAATAAACAACCCGAAGAAAGCTCCACCAGCTTTCAGGAAAGGTATGCCGTTAAAATATTAAATTCCTTACCGGATATGCTGACTGTGTTCAACCACGACGAAGTGGGAATTGAAGTCGTATCCAATGAAGAAACCAATCATGTCGGGATATCCAACAAAGATTTTGAAGGAATGCACATGCGCCAGATGGTGCCTCCCGAAGCCTATCAGAACATCCATGCCAATATGCAGAAAGTGATCGCCACGCGGACTGTTTCGGCAGCGCATCACGACATGGATTTCAATGGCTCTCACCATTACTACGAGAACCGGATTTTTCCGTTGGATGAAGAATACGTTCTGATTATGTGTCGTGACATCACGGAGAGAGTGGCCACCCAGCAACAGCTGGAGATATTTAAAAGCGTACTCGACAAAGTCAGTGACAGCATTCTTGCCGTTTCCAGTGACGGAACGCTGGTATATGCCAACAAGCAATTTATGGAAGAGTACGGTGTCACCCAGCAGATGGGTACCCAGAAAATATACGACCTGCCCGTCTCTATGCGCACGCCGGAGTTATGGGAAGCCAAACTGAAAGATATACGCGATAATGGCGGCAGCTTTTCATACCGTGCAGCGTATGTGCGCAAAGGTGAGGAGAAAAACAGAGTACACCAAGTCTCTACCTACCTTACGCAGGAGGATGATACGGAGCTTATCTGGTTTTTTACGCAGGACATTACCGATGTAATAAAGAAGCGGGATGAACTTCGTGAATTGAATCTCCTGCTGGACGGTATTCTGAATAATATCCCTGTCTATCTGTATGTGAAAGATCCCGAGGACGATTTCAGATATCTGTATTGGAACAAGGCATTTGCCGAACATTCCAAGATTCCTGCCTCCCGGGCAATCGGCCGAACAGACTTTGAGATCTTTCCGGAGCGTGCAGATGCCGAAAGGTTCCGCAGGGATGATTTGGAATTGATTCGGACGCATGAACGGATCGATATGCAGGAGACCTACGTGGCGGCCACCGGCGAGACCCGTATTGTGCAGACACTGAAAGCGCTTGTCCCGATGGAAGGGCGCGAACCGCTTCTGATCGGTATCTCCTGGGATATCACTAACTTTCAGAATATCGAGCAGGAACTGATTAAGGCACGCATCAAGGCAGAGCAATCCGACAGATTAAAAACCGCCTTTCTTGCAAATATGAGCCATGAAATCCGGACACCGCTGAATGCGATTGTCGGTTTCTCCAATCTGTTGCCTTCTGCAGAAACCCTTGAAGAAGAAAAACTCTATTCGAGCATTATCAATCAGAACTCAGAGATCCTGTTGCAGCTGATTAATGACATCTTGGACTTGTCTAAGATAGAAGCCGGTACATTGGAATACGTCAGACAGCCGATGAACCTGGGTGAAATATGTCGGAATATCTATCAGATTCATAAGGATCGTGTGCAGGAAGGGGTTATCCTTATTCTGGATAATCAAGACGAAGACCTGATTATTGAAGAAGACCGGAACCGCATTGCGCAGGTTATCACTAACTTCCTCACCAATGCCGGTAAATTCACGCTTTCCGGTGAAATCCGCTTTGGCTTTAAAGTCAATAATCAATGTATCCGTTTTTATGTGAAGGATACAGGTATCGGAATAGCTCCCGATAAGGTGGGACATATTTTCGACCGTTTTGTCAAATTGAACTCATTTGCGCAGGGGACAGGTCTCGGACTTGCCATCTGCCGGATGATCATAGAAAAGATAGGAGGGGAGATCGGAGCCACTTCGGAAATAGGCAAAGGATCGACTTTCTACTTTACGATACCTTATAAAGAAAGCTCAGATGACCGTATTGCATTTTCCGAGGCTTCGGAAACGAAATACATCAGCCACACCATCAAGAGGATGCAGAAGATCAAGAAGATTCTGGTAGCTGAAGATGTGGACAGCAACTTTGTACTGATCAAGAATATGATTGGCAAAGATTACACTCTGCTATGGGCGAAAGATGGCTTTGAGGCGGTGGAAATGTATAAACAGTTCCAGCCGGATTTGATTCTGATGGATATCAAGATGCCTCGTATGGGTGGACTGGAGGCTACCCGCATCATTCGTTCCTATTCGAAGGAGATTCCTGTCATTGCGCTGACTGCCTATGCTTTCGAAGCGGACAAGGAGCAGGCTTTGGAAGCCGGCTGCAATGACTTTGTCACGAAGCCGGTTTCAAAAGCAGCATTGGAAGAGGCGTTGGGGAAGTGTTGCGGGTAGTAACTACAAGTGATTATATTATACTCACTTTCCTATTTCGGGAACTAATAAGAACTTTGTTTCCGGAAAGTACTTTTCGAGCCAAGTTCGTATAAACTCCATCGTATCATCTTGAATTGTTTTATCCTCTACCGTCGGATAGAGATTATAAAGTACTGTATCCAGCACAATGTCCCGTTTCTGTATGGCTTCAAGACTCAGAAGAGTATGATTGATGCTGCCTAGCTTTCCGGAAGTCACGAAGATAAGCGGATATTTCTCCTGTGCGATATATTCAATTGTCAGGAGCTCCGTAGTCAGAGGAACCATCAGACCGCCCGCGCCTTCAAGCAGAACACAGTCATACCGTTCGCTTAATACTTCGCTAGCATGCTTGATCTTGTCGAAATCAATGGGACGATGATCCAGTCGGGAAGCCAGATGGGGGGAGGCGGGATAAGAAAAGATCTCCGGCATGGTCAGCCCTTCCTGATCTTCCTGGGTGAAAGGGATTTCCATAATGCGCCGATGCAGGTCTATATCTTCGGAATGCCCCACATTTCCTGTTTGGATAAACTTCTGCGTAATGGTTCTTTTGCCGTTTTTATTCCATTCGCGTGCCAGGTAGCCGGTCGCGTAACTTTTGCCGGCATCGGTATCGATACCGCTTACAAAATATACATTCTGTTTCATACTTTTTTCTTTTTTGCTATGATATAAATAGGGTGATATGTCAGGGACACTGAAGTGCCCTGTGTAAATTCTTGTGTGTAACGTTCGCAAAAATGCTGCAAATCACGACGGGTCCAAGTCTGTTTCTCATGCTTCGGATAGAGGGATGATTGCGCTGACAAACCATTCACCCCCGTCTGCTTCAGATGATACAGCACTTTCATCGGATCCTCGAAAGAAAGGGGGATCAGCTCTTCTTCTGAGTACAGTATATCAAAGTGAAGAGACAGGGCTGCTTCAAGCTCTTCCCTTGAACGATAGGGTAGTCCCTTTCCGGTAAGCTCACGTATCTCTTTCATATTCTTTTTCCCAAAAGTACTGAAAGCAAAGTATCCCTGACTGTGAAGCAATGTATTACACCTTTTGAAGAACTCCTCCGGCGAGTCGAACCATTGCAAAGCGGAACAGGAAGTAATCAACGTACTTTTATCCGGAAAAGAAATCGTCTCCGCATCTCCGGAAAGAAAAGAGACTTGTTTCTCTCTTAATAAATCTTCGCAGCAATACCTCATCTCCGGACATAAGTCATTCAGAAGCAACTCTTCCGGACGAAGGGTGCGGAGCAACATTCGGGAGTAAATGCCCGTTCCGCATCCGAACTCAATCACTTTCGGACAGGGAGAGGGAATATGTTTCTGGAGCAGGCGGATCATTTTATTTGCTATCTGCCGTTGTACATTTGCTTCACGGGGATAGGTGGAGATGGCTTTTGAGAAACGTTCTGCAATAATTGTCTTATTCATTGATCAATGATTATTTAATGTTCATGATTACCTCATTAAAAAGCTCCTGCTGATAATGGGCAGCTTCGACGTGCAGGAGGGAGACTGCCTTGTTTCTCCATGCCTGCTCTTGATGGTCCGGAAGGAAAATCCGATCGTTATCTCCGATGATGGCTGTTTGCCAGACAAACTCCGAAGGGAGGGATGACAAGTATTGCTGCCGGATGGCGGCAAGCTCTTCTTTCAGTTCTTCAACCGGACGTTTGGGAGCTATTGTCTGAAAAGCCTTGTAATCAGCAGCAGAACCACACATTCTTCGCTGAAATTTCAGTAGGGTTTGTGCGTTCAGTCCTTGCAGGGTGCCTTCAAAAACGGATGGCGTAATTCCTTTCGTTTCGTGTATCGGATAAAGTGTTCCGTTGATGGCGGTACTTTGGGAAACAGGCAGGGAGGGATATTGCTTCATTACCTGCGAAGCCGCCCAGACTCCCATTGACCATGCGATCAGCGAAATCTTGGAATATGCCTGTATTAAAGTCGTATCGAATTCCAGCGAACGATAATCGTAACAAATCATCCAGTCACATTCCGCCGGATGGATATGTCGGAAAGGCGTTTCGTCCATTCCCCATCCTGCGAAGAATAGTAGAAGGTGCTTTCCATTGTTCCTGATAATAAAAGTCTGCTTCATCCGTTAATGATTTCTATAAGTGTATCGATTTCTTTTTCTGTGATGTCCGCTGTCAATGAGAAGCGGATACGGGAAGTCCCTTCGGGTACTGTAGGCGGGCGTACCGGCAGGGCATAGAATCCCTTGCGTTGCAATTCTTCTGCCTTCCTGATGGTATCTTCGCTTGCTCCAACCACCATCGGCACGATGTGGCTGACGGAAGGACAGTTATATCCTTTCTCGGTCAGTGCTTCTTTCAGTTTCCTGCTGATTTGCAGCAGATGCTCCCTTTTGCTCCGGAAATCAGCGAAGTGTTTCAGTACCCATGCGGTCCACTGGATATTGACAGGAGGAAGGGCCGTTGTGAAGATAAAGGTACGCATCTTATTGATCAGATATTCCCGGATGGTCTGTCGGCAGATGATATATGCGCCGGCGGATGCTGCCGCCTTCCCGAAAGTTCCTACCAGAAAGTCGATGTCGTTGATGCAGTTTTGTTCTTCGGCACATCCTAAGCCTTTCTCGCCCCGTGCTCCGAAAGCGTGGGCTTCGTCTACATAGAGAAGAAGGTTAGCGTAATCGTGTTTCAATCGTACCAGCGCTTGCAGGTCGGCTTCGTCTCCGTCCATGCTGAAGATACTCTCGGTAACGATGATTATCTTCTCATACATACCGTGGTTTTCTTCAAGAAGACGCCGGAGCTGGGCTAAGTCATTGTGCCGGTACCGGATACATTTGGCAGATGATAATCTGATTCCGTCTATCAGGCTGGCATGTACGAGTTTGTCCGCAAGGATCAATGTACGGGCATCACTGACGGCAGGAAGTATCCCTGTGTTGGCGTGGTATCCGCTATTGAACAGAAGGGCGCTTTCTGCTCCGAACATAGTGGCTAGTTGCTGTTCCAGTTCCTGATAGGCAGTGAAGTTGCCTGTCTGCAGGCGGGAGGAAGAGGAAGTGGGCAGAAAGGTTTCCGGAGTGATGGTCTTTAAGAACGCTTCTCTTAAAGACACCTCATTGGCTAACCCCAGATAATCATTGGATGATAAGTTCAGCATCCGTCGTCCGTCTACTGTCACGTCTCTTCCATCATGAATCAACTGTGGGAGGGAACGGTAATTCTTCTTCTCTTTTAAAGTCAGAAGTTCTTGATTGATAGAGTCTAAAATCATAATCTATTCATTT
>CANSEY010000058.1 GCA_947646015.1 uncultured Bacteroides sp.
ATCTTCCGCTATCAGAATAGTCCGCTGGCTTGGAGAGGCATTGGCGGAAATACTATCGGAACTATTATCGTCCGTATTTCCGGAAGTCTTTTCAGAATCCTCCTTGACAGACGTTTCTACTGACGTCTCCGTAGAAGCCATGTCAATCTTTATAGAACCCGTGTCGGTCGATTGTTCCGACTCGTAAGGCAGGGTGAACGTGAAAGTCGTCCCTTGACCTACCACCGAAGAAACGGAGATTTCACCTCCCAGCCGTTCGACAATTGTTTTACAGATAGACAGTCCGAGCCCCGTCCCCTGCGCATAGTTGTTCAACTTGGCGAAACGTTCGAACACACGTCCTATCTTCTCCGGTTCGATGCCCGTACCGGTATCAGTCACGTGGAAAACGATCTGATTACCTACCAGTTTATATCCGTAACTAATGCTGCCTGCTTTCGTGAATTTGAATGCGTTACCTATCAGATTCGAGAACACCTGGAACACCCGGTTCTTGTCAGTCTCTATCACCAGTCCGTTTTCGGATGGCTCGTAGATCAGTTGTACCCCTTGCGGCGTGCGAAATACGTGAGCGTCATGTACTTCTTTACACAGACTGTTGATATTTATCGGTGCGCTGGTGAACTCGATAATGCCCGATTCGATCTTCGAAAGATCAAGAATCTCGTTGATCAGTTGCAGCAGACGTTCGTTGTTGGCTTCGACGATCTCATAAAATGTTTTACGTTCTTCCTTATTTTCACTTTCGGCTATCAGATGCGAGAAGCCGACGATGGCATTCAGAGGTGTGCGTATTTCATGACTCATGTTGGCGAGGAAAGCAGACTTCAGTTTGTCCGACATTTCGGCTTTCTCTTTGGATGTCTGAAGTTCCCGTTTGATCTTCTCCAGTTCCGTGATGTCCCATTCGATGCTGACGATGATGGGGGAGGAAAGTTCGTCTCCGTCCACCCGTATTTTCCGTTTGTCGAGGATGATCTCGTTTCCGTTTTTGTCTTTCCCTTCGGTTGTCCAGTGCAGTCCCCGTCCGGTGGTGGCAACTAGTGTATCTTCCTCCCTTTTCTTTTCTGCCACTTCGGGGGGATAGTAGTCGAAGTCATTCTTGCCGATAGATTCGCCGATGCACAGATTCCGGTTGTACGATTCCCGGTTGCGGTAGATATATCGGAAATCGTTGTTGATCTCCTTGACGACAATTCCGGCGGGGAGGTTGTCGATGGTAGTATCCATGATCAGGTTGAGCCGTTTGATTTGCGCTTCGTAGTGCAGTCGCTCGGATATGTCGTGGGAGAATGACCAGTAACTTTCTTCACCGGAGTCATTGGTGACGTTGTACATGATTCCCTCGTAAGCCAATATATTCTTGCTGACCTTCGAAGGATGATGGGCGACGAAACTTCTGCTTCCTCCGTGCAGGATATCCTTGCAGCGTTCATGCCAGTCTTCCTGCGTGTTCATATCGCCGGCGATTTCATAGATTTTCAGTTTGCCGATCTCCTCACTTTCCGGGATGCCGTGGTTGTGGAGGAACTGGCGGTTGGCGAAGATCAGCGTACCGTCCTCTTTGGCGGCGAAGATGCTCTCCTTTGCGTTGTTGATGGCGTGCGTCAGCGTGTTGATGTCGTTTCTGCGACGCTGTATGTCGGTGATGTTCTGGATGTAACCTTCGATGTTGCAGCTGCCGTTCGGTAGTTCGTCTCGCAGATAAGCCTGAAGGCGCATATAGTAAATCTCTCCGGCGACACGGACCCGATAGCTGATACTTTCTTCGTTGAGTCCTTCCTCATTCTTCCGGCACCAGCTGGTGAAGCTCAGGCGGTCTTCTTCGACGATAAATTCCTGATATTTCTCCAGAGAGATACTTCTGGAAGATTCCTCGCACAATACTCCGGTGTAGCCCATGTGATAGAAGACATTGTCGCGGGTGTTGTACATCCACTGTCCGATCTGAGCCACTTTCTGTATCTCCCTCAGATTTCGGTTCACCTGTTCCAGCTGGCGTTTCACGTTGCTTCGCTGGGTGATGTCCCGATATTGGCAGAGCACCATGTCATCGTAAGGATACATGATACACTTGAAATAATAGGTATTATCCTCCAGTTCCAGCTTGTAGTTCTTGCTGATGCTTCGCTGTTCCCGAAGCACGGTCTGGAAGGTGCTGTAAACCTTCTCACGGGTGTGTTCGGGCATCCGTTCGAATATATTTTTTCCTAAGAGCCTCTCTTCTTGTAAAAACCATAAATTGCTATGAATATCAATATCAATGCAAATGCCATTTCTATCGACTAATAGCATGGTGTCGGCGGTCAACTTCAGTATTCTCTGCGCATTATCTGCCTCATGTAATGTTCTGTTCATGCTTGTCCGATTAGATTTATAAGATTCTGTTTCATGCAAAGATAGCAAAATATTTGATTCTCTGTTCTTATTTTTCGGCACGTTTTGCTTTTTCCCAGGCGCCGCTTCCTTTTTTTCTTTTCAGATAGTCGATTCCTTTGAGCACATTCACGTTCATGAATAAGAAATAATAGGGAATAAACAGTATTTTATTCTTTATTTGTCTGGTAGAGAGGTAATATCCCCAGTATCCCATTCCGTAGAAAAGAATCTGCAACCCCAGCAGGATGCCGTAAAACAGGGGAGATCCGCCCAGCAGCAAAACGACTATATTCAGCGGCAACAGCGCAAACAGCAGGAAGGGAGTGACGGACCAGCGCAATACCCGGTGCGACGTGTACTGAAAACTCAGGATTCCGTAATGGAAAGGATTCAGCAACGGGCGCAGACGCCAGATCGACTGTAATCCTCCGGCAGCGATACGCACTTTTCGTTTTTCCTCTTCACCCATATCTGCCGATCCGCTTTCGATGGCGTAGGCATTGGTGCAGTAGGCTATGGTGTATCCTTTCATGGCGATGCGGAGAGAGAGGATGAAGTCGTCGAGCAGCGTATCCGGTTCCATCGGTTCGAAGAGTTCGCGGCGGACGGCAAACAGTTCTCCGGCTGCGCCTACAGCCGAGTAGAGGCGGGAGTCGAGCGCTTTCAGTGTCGATTCGTATTTCCAGTAGATGCCTTCGCCTCCGGCGGCTGCTCCGTCTTTCGTCTGTACGGCTATGCGTTTTTCTCCTGCCACGCAGCCTACTTTCGGGTTTTGAAAAGCCAGTACGATTTCACGGATTGCCTCGCTGTTGACCATCGTGTTGGCGTCCGTAAAGACGACAAGCGGGGTCCGGACGAGTGTCATTCCTCGTGTCATGGCGGCTGTCTTTCCCTGCCGTTTCGGCTGGAAGTAGACGGTTGCTTTTCCGTTCCAGCGGGTTTGGAGACGGTCGTTTGTGTTGTCATCGCTTCCGTCCGTCACCCAGACGATGCGGAGTTTGTCCGCAGGGTAGTCCAGGGCGAGGCTATTCTCCATCTTTTCGTCCACTACGTCTTCTTCGTTGAAGGCGGTGATGAAGAGGGTTACTTCCGGCAGGTCACTGTCCGGTGGCAGCACCCGTTTCACGGGTTTCACGAAAAGCTCTTTCAGCTTGACAAGGGCGTAGAGGACGATGCCGTAGCCCAGATAGGTGTAGAACACCATGAACAGGGCGAACCAGAAGATGATTTCGAGGATGAGGGTGAGAGTTTCGTTCATAGCTGTATTTTCGTTTAATAGATATTTGTTGATTTATTGAAGTCGTTTTTTTAGTGCCTCTTTTTTAGCCGATTCTTTCAGTATGTTTACAAAGTAGAGGGCGTCTGCTTTGTTGGAAGCATCGGAAGGATTGGCCTCGTATCGTTTTACGAAGTTCTCGGCGTGTTCAAACAGGTATTTCCGACAGTCGATATTGAGCATGATACCGTCTTTGTAGTCAGCATAAGATAGTCCGGTCACGTCATTATTCGTTTCAATAGAAGCAATGTCATACATGCTAATTCCCGACAAATTGATAGTGGTAGAAGGATAGTAGAAAAACTTTTCTCCCGGTAAATTTACAGTTAATTTGAAAGAACTTGCGTCTATTTGTGCTATACTAATATGGCTGTTTAAACGATAATAGTTATATTCATAATATTCTTCCTGGCTTGGAAACCATAACGAATCATCCCCATCTTTACCATAATTACTATTTAACCATAATAAAAAGTCGATCCAATTGTTGTCCGTACCATGAACACCTATGCAGATTGCTTTACGTTCTTCTTTGGGTAATTTTAGCAGGTCAGTAATCTGTTGTTTAAAGTATGCTGGTGAATCGTTAAACTCCCGTTCTATCAGAGATTTTTGTAAAGTTTCAGACACTTGATACGGATATAGGGTAATTGCTCCTGCTTGTGCGGTCATCGTTTGAATTTCCGGACATTGAAGAGCAGCAGTTACGTATGTTTTATTTCCATTGGGTTCAGCAAGAAATTTACATCCCCTTCCTGTGAGTTTCTCTACAATAATGTTTTGGGCAATATCAAAATGTTCCAATATTTGCATTGGATCATTAGCATCTTTTGTCATTACATCATGGAGGGCAATGCCTGTTCCATAGTTCAACATCTCTCGTATGTTATCCCATATAAGTCCGGATTTCATATAAAAACGATAATAGTTTGCAGTAAACCCCGGCAGTACGTTTGTTTCAGCATCCATCCATTTTTCTTCAGGGGCAAGAGTGGTAGTAATAGCAAACCGAACTTCATTTCCTGCTCCATCTGTACATCCCAAAGATTGGTTGGCGGAAATAATAGTAGGGGGAAGATCCCCTTTTTGCAAATGTTTGATGTCAAAATATAATTGATGTTTCATATTCTGATCAGTGGGAGTTGGAGTAGGATAAGGTATTGAACTTGAGATCGGTTTACCGTTTATTGCAGCCCACGTACGGCAAAAAGCAGCCTGCATGCAGTCGTCTTGTGTGAGCATCAACATCCATGTCTTATTGTATTTTAAATGAGGGATTTCGACATTAATATCTTTGGTCTGTATTTCTTTTTTTGTGTGGATAATGATTTCTGCTGTAACGTTTGTTGTTTCTTTGTCGAAAGGATACGTATAGATGGGAGTAGAATCTGTATCTTTTTCGTTATTGTCTTGTCCTGTATTTCTATTCTCATCATATAGATTCATTTTTCTTATACAGGAAGTATAGGTGAAAAGACAAGCTGTTACTAAGATGATATTTACTATATATTTTGCCATATCCATAATGATTTTGATGAGACTTTATTTGATGAGATTAGAGTCTTTATCTTTGTATGCCGTTTTTTTGATAAAGAGTCCGGTGATTCCTTTCAGTGCTTTGATTACCCGTATCCGTATATTATCAATCAGCGATCCTTCTGTATTTAGGGTTCCATTACTTGTAAGCACTCGTGCTTTGCGACTTGTAATAAATACGATTTTTCCATACGGTTTCATAGCTAATGCTAACGAACCGTCTTCTCCGCGGATAATATCTGTACGAAATCCAAACCGACGTCCTATTTCCGTATTAAAACTGAAAGCCATACCCCGCACACAGAGTTCAGGACGCTGGATGGCTTGTAAGCGGAGGTATATATCGCGCAGGCCTTCGTAGCACCATAGTCCGAAGCGGGAATGTCTTTCGTCAACCATGAAACTCCATAAACTGAATGTACATACAACCTCCGGATTCATTAGATATTTTACATGTGTTTCAATGTAATGCGGCGGATATAAAGTATCTGCATCAATACAAATATGATATTTTCCTTTTGCATGGTCCAATCCGCATTGGCGGGCATATCCCGGACCTTTCTTCGTTTCGTTATAATAGGTAACTCCTAATGATTTTAATATTTCTTCCGTTTTATCCGTTGAATTGTTGTTAACGGCTATTATTTCAATGGGGAAATGGCAATGATTCTCGGAGAGTGACCAGATACAACTTATCAGATGACGTTCCTCATTGTGTGCAATGAGTACAACCGATACCAGTGGAGAATCGTTTTGACGTTCTTTGAGTTGTCTTTTGACTTTGCGGATACTATCGTCAGAAATCTCATCAAAAGATTTCCCGTATACTTCCAGATAAGTTTTATACCACTTTACCATATGTTGTTCTGTTATTTAGAAGAATAAGTTAATGATTCGAATAAGTTTTTCCATTGTGGCATCACATTTTCCGGCAGAAAGCGTTTTACGTTTTCCCTGGCTTTGTGTCCCATCTTGATGCGTACATTTTCATTCTCAATCAGATAGCAGATTTTGTCTGCAAGTTCCTTGATATTTTCTTTCTCCACTAGTAGACCGTCTTCATAGTCTTTTATAATATCCGAAGGACCATGCGGACAGTCAAATGAGACACAGGGTATACCACATGACATTGCTTCTGCCAGAACGAGTCCAAAACCTTCGAAACGGGAACTCATGACATAAAAGTCGCTATCCATGTATTTTTGATAGATATCGAGAGTGGGAGGATGAAATAACACGGAATTTTCCAGTGCCAGATTTTTCCGTTTCTCCAATAACATGGTTTTGTCTTCACCCTCTCCATATATATCAAGAATCCACTCAGGGTGTTTCTGATGTACTTTACTCCAGGCGTCCAGTAATAAGTCATATCCTTTCTGCTCTACCAGTCTTCCTGCGGTAATAATCCGTTTTTGAGTTTTCTTGTCTGGACTGATTTCTGCAGGATACCGGTGCAGCATATTGGGGATGATTCTTGCCTGCGGTGTTATGTCGGACCAGTCTTTCGCATCGTTGTGAGTCAGTGTTACAAAAGCGGACATATGTTTGATATACTGGTGAAGTTGCTTGTCTCTTCTTTTGAATGCCCATCTCATCAATAGATTTCCGGCAGGTGGATTATTTTTTTCAATACTTGTCCTCATGCTATGCGTTTCCAGTATGGTATGCGTTTTTCTTTGAAGTAAATCCATACCAGCCATAGTTGTGAATTCGCAACTAGCTCCGATGACTATGTCGGCTTGAGTTGTATGTACGAAGTTACTGAGTTTTTTAAAAAACTCTTTTTCCATTTTCCATTGCATGAACATGCGTTTGAAAAGCCCATATTGATACTGGCGATAGAATAGTATGCCCCAATCTACATGGGTCACTTTGGGTGATAAAGGGTAAACGATGGAATGTCCCCCTTGCTCCCAAGTAATAATGTATACGTGGTATCCGTAATGTTCTGCCAGATAATTCGCCTTGTCGATAAAGATTCTTTCTACGCCACCAAAAGCCGCTAGTGAGCGATATAAATAGATGATAGTCATTCTTTTCTTCTTTTATTGAGGTGCATATTCCATCAATTCTTCAAATAAACTTTTCCATTGTCGCGAGATTACTTCCATAGTAAAATCTTTGGCCCTGATTTTTGCCTGCCTACCCATTTCTATGCGGATATTCTCGTTCTCAATCAGATAGCAAATTTGCTTGGCCAATTGTTCGATGTTTCCGTTTTCTACCAAGAGCCCGTTTTTTCCATTCGTTATCATGTCCCGCGGACCGCATGGACAGGCAAAGGCAACCGGAGCAATTCCATAAGCCATTGCTTCGCCCAATACCAGAGGTAGCCCTTCGTATCGGCTTGATAAGACAAATATCGAACTCATACAGTATTTTTCGGCTATATTCGATACAGTGTGATGAAGCAGACAATTATTATTTAGTTGTAGTTCATCTATTAGTTTGGTGAACTTCTCTTTCAGGTCGCCTTCTCCATAAATATGTAGTTTCCAGTCCGGATGTCTTTGGGCGACAATGCTCCAGGCGGGGATTAGCATATCAAATCCTTTTTGGGGCGCATATCGCCCTACAGCAATAGCATTATGTGACAGAATATCTGTTTGTTTTCCTTCTACAGGAGTAGAAATAGGATTAGGGATGATGCTGATATTAGTCAGTTCCGGCCAGTCTTTAGCTCCTTCACTTGTAAGTATAATCACTCTGGACAGTTTAGACAGGTTTTTGACAAATCTGTTTGCCCATCTTTTCTTTATCATGTTGACAATCGGGCTTTTACGTTTCAGTGCTTCTGCGCCATAGGCGTAGCGGCTGACGTGAAACTCTCCGATTTTCAGGCTACCGTCTTTCAATTTAGTGATAAAGTTCAGTTCCCGGCGCATGGTTGAGATAGTAATGTCCGGTTTCAGTTCGTTCAATAGATTCGATAGTCGTTGTTTAAACCGATAGTAGCGGAACGGATACTTCAGCACTTTACTTACTATGGATTGAGAGTAGGGCAGGTCGAAAGATACTCCTAAGTCGATATGCTTTACTTTGGGGGATAATGGAAAGTGTGGTGCTTTACCCATTTGTTCGGATGTAATGATGGTGATGTCGTATCCTTCAAAATGTTCTGCAAAATAATTGGCTTTGAATGTAACTATCCGTTCTATTCCGCCAGGTGCCTGTAGTGAGGGCAGGTAATAGGCTATCTTCATGATTTAATAGATTTTAGCAATGATTTGTTTCCGATAAAATTCTCCGGCGTCGGACACTTGTTTTCCGTTGGCGGCTTCGTTTACATATTTTCGTTCCAGCTTTACTTTCCGTTTGGCTCCCATTCGCCACCATTCATATTCTACGTCCACGTGCCCTGCGTCAATTGCCTGATAACCGGACTTGAATAAATCGTAAGCCAGTACAGTAGCCGTAGGTCCTAAAGCAATCAGGAAGAGAGCGGTTTTCTCGAGTTTTTGCGCTTCATTCAGAATTTCTTGGTAGCGGTCAAATGCGTCACGGGGCGGACAAAGAATACGTCTGATGCTTTTTACATTGTCAAAGAGGTCGTTGCCTACTCCCAAACGGCTTTTTTCGCCTTCAATGAATACGACATCCCTGTCTTTCCAGATAGCTTTCATTTGGTGAAACCACCGTGGGCAGTCTTCTTTGGAAGCGAAGTCCATGTAGGGACGGGTGATGAATGTATTGTAGTATAGCCTGTCGGGCAACAGCAAGCGGTCCCACCAACTGCCATACAGAAAGAAGTGAGTTCTCCAGAATCGGCGTGCTTTGCGGTTATAGCGATAAATGTTTTCGAAAGTATCGGAGATACAAACCAAATGTCCTTCTTCATGGCTTGTCAATACTTCCTTGAGACGCTGAGCCAAGAGTACATTTCCTTTTTGGAATCCTATTTCCTTGTCCGGGTTGGTAAGCAGCATCTCACCATCGCCGAAACGGCTCACGGAACATTGGTCTTCTACGATTATCCGAATGGTCTCATCAATGGAAGCTACCTGCGGAGTTATTTTCTGATGGCATCTGAGAGCCATGTACCAGAAATTGTACCATTCTACAGTAATGCCATAACGCAATTTATAGCGGATAGCATTGATCAGTGGCTGTATATTCATAGTGATATAGTTTTATTCAAAGGTTTCATTAATAACAATTTGCATCTGGGCTTTCCATGAAAGTGATTGCTCTATAGACATCCGTATTTGGAGCGGCGTTGTTTTCAATGATTGATAAAAGCGAATTACTTTTTCGATGTCAAGGGGCGAATCGTCCGGTGCTGCCTTAAGTATGTATGGTTGATGCTCAAAGTCATCATCCGTTTCTGAATAAACAAAAGGAATGCCTCTTGCTGCATATTCACGGTTTTTTAAGGTCTTAATTTTGTCAATACCGCTACGATGGCGAGCCAGACTGCCTATTCCCATGTCCGACTGCTCGAACACGGCATCCAGTTCTTTGCCGTATAAGGCACTATGAAAGATGATATATTTCTCTAACTGATGTTTGGCTACATCTTTTTTATAGCTGTCCACCAGTTCGGGAACCCCGAAGCCTACGATATTGAGATATACTTTATAATCATGAGTGCCGGTATGTGTACGATAGTAATTTGCCATGCCGGCTATAGCTCTGTCGAAACCATGCCATGGGTGCATTGTCGCTACAGCAATCAGTTGTAGAGAATGTGTGGTATCATTCTTTGGACCTCTTAAAGGGATTGCGCTGAAATCAATTCCATTTGAGATGCGGATGGTGGGGCGATTCCAAATAATGTCATAGTCCGAAAAAGTGACGATCTTGTCAACATAGCGTGCCAGATGCTGTCGGAAACATTTGTCTATAAATAGGATTCGTTGGTATACGAATGGGAGGCCCTTATATTCTTGGTCGTATGGATATGTCGGGATTTCCATCACTATACGTGCTCCGGTCTTTTTTAGCAGTTTCATCAGCCGTATGCTGAAAGGGCTGGCATTATGGACATAGCGTACATAGATAAAGTCTATGTTTTCTTTCTGTACATAATGTACGATACTGTCAAATTCGATTCTTTTTAGGATTTTTCCTTTGATCCCGAAACCATAGTCGGCGATTATCGATTCATCTACCATACGGCGTTTATGGTTGTCCGTATCGTCTAGCCAACATGTATGCATTTCTAGTCCGCACTCTTGGAGGGCTTTTACTTGATAACGTATCTTTTTACTGATTCCGTTGAATGCTTCGAAACCATGGAATATGAGGAATAATCCTTTCATTGTTTGTTCTTTTGTACTAACTTTCTATTTCTTACAAGAGTCTTCACTTTGCCTGTGATATCATAGGTGTGTGTTACTTGCATATATGTCCCAAAGATAATAAAACTTACGAAACTTTTTGCAATAAGTGTTACGAAAATATTCATATTTTCCATCATATAATATATAGGCGTGAGGAATGCTGTTATTAGTAGGCTGACAAGGAGTGGAGAAAGAAGTTGTCTGATAAATATCCATGCGTTTCTTTGGAATGTAACTCGATACATCATCCAATAGCATTGTACGAAATTGATAGTAAAAGTTATCACGATACATATTGCTACAGCTGTCAGTGTGCCGAAATAGAATATCCCTGCCAGCATTCCGCTCACATTGAGTATGGACGAAAAGAGTCCGCAGACAAAGAGGCTCCTTGTATCACCTGCTGCCTGAAAAATAGAGCCTGAAGAGGAGAGTATGATCTGAATACCGACCGAAAGTGACAGTATCCGGAATACAGGAACCGAAGGCAGCCATTGATCACCAAAAATAATCAATGTCACTTCTTCTGCCGTAAAGAAAAGCAGTACGCTGAGTGGCAGACCGATGAATGACAGAAAACGGACAATGCGTTCGTAGGATGTTGCCAGCTTTTCCTTGTCATTCTGGAAATCGCTGAAGATGGGGTGCATTACCGGCGTAATGACTTGTGTAATATTCTGCAGAGGGAGCATCATCAAGCGGTAGGATTTTTCATAGTATCCTAGTGCTGACATACTCATATACTTACCAATCAGCAATTTATCCAGATTGCGGCTGAAGTAGTTAATCACGTTAAACAAGAATTGATAGGCCGAATAGGAGAATATCTTTCGGAGTACTTTCAGTCCTAACGTGAAACGCAGCCGTTGCGGATAGCGTTGATAGGAAATAACGAATATCAGTATGCTGGAAAGTATAGGATTGATGATCAGCGCATATAAACCGGCTCCGCAAAGCGCGGCAGTTATTGCTCCAGCGCCTCCGGCTATCTGGATGATAAAGCTTCGGATAGCAATGAACTTGAACTCTTTGTTGCGGTAGAACAAGGCTCCCGGCACGATGTTGGCAGAGGCAAAGAACAGGTTGACGGACAGGAGCTGGCACAACGTCCGTAAGATCCCACTTTCGTAGTAATCGGCGATCAGCCAGGAAGCGGCAAAAAAGAGTATGCTGATTCCGATGCCTGTCCATACGGTGAATGAGAAGATGTCCGATAGTTCTTCTTTAGTCAATGATTTATGTTGTACGATAGCAGGCGATATTCCCATATCCGTAAAGAGATTGAAAAATGCAATAATGACCGTAGCGATTGCCACTACTCCGAAGTCATCCGGAGAGAGCAACCGCGCAAGAATCCCTGCCACGACGAGTGATATAATGATTCCACTGTATTTGGCTAGTGCCGTGTAGAATACTCCGGAAAATAACTGATGTTTAATATTGTTTGCCATTGCCTGAATGATCTTTTTCTGGTCTACTTGTGAATGATGGATTTGAATAACAAGACTCCGATGCTTCTTATGGATATGAGTTTTTTGTATCTAAACAGACACCGCCACGCCAGCCGAAGCCGGTACGGGTAAGGGAGCACATGAGCTTGCCAAATGACAGCATTCAGCATTTGCGACAGATATAAATTAATAGTATTCTTGATTTCGTATTCAGAGGTTTGTTGCTTGAATTTGACTATCTCGCGAGTGACAGTGAGATATCCTTTTAAATTTTGCAGTGAAAAATCGCATGTCATAATTGAATTTTCACGGAGGCGGCGGTGAAAGAAAGAATGATGGATACGTCCCGTTCTTTTGGCGTGCAGATAAAGAGTGACTGTAAACAGCTGATCTTCATGTATTATGCCCGGATAAAACAGTATTTGATGCTCTTTCAGGAAGCCGCAACGAATGAAATTCAAGCAGGGAGATGGAGTGAATTCATTGTTGTCCAATTGTATTTTGAATGCTTCAATGCCCGTATAGACTTTATCTTCCAGTTT
Organism: uncultured Bacteroides sp.; assembly: GCA_947646015.1. Classification (GTDB taxonomy): domain Bacteria; phylum Bacteroidota; class Bacteroidia; order Bacteroidales; family Bacteroidaceae; genus Bacteroides. The sequence continues at coordinate 12,467 of CANSEY010000058.1, forward strand.
ACCAGTATGTTTATAGCTCAATGCGGGTGCATTCTCGACGTTGCCGTCAATGAAAGTTTCTGCATCGAAGAAAACGAAATCAAGCTGTTCTTCCTCACATTTACGGTAGCACAGATCGATAGTTTCTTTTTCCAGCAGATCATCACTGTCCATAAAATAAATATATTTTCCGTAAGCTCGCGCGATGCCTGCATTACGTGCGACCGAACCTCCTTGGTTGGTTTGCGAATACACCTGTATCCGACTGTCTGCCGCAGCCAGTTCTTCTACAACTTGCAGACTGTTATCCGTGGAGCCGTCATTGATGATGATGATTTCCAATTCCCGCAGTGTCTGATTCATAATGCTTTCTACTGCCTCCCGAACATATTTTTCGGTGTTATAGACAGGTATGACAACACTGACTTTTATTTTTTTATTTTCCATAAATTCTGTGTATGGCTACTCTATTGTTGTTTGTTTTTGAGATCGTTTAAAGAGAGAGATTGGCTAGGTTTCTGTAAAGCTCCGCATATTCTTTTCCTATTTTTCCGCTGTTCATGTTTTCGATGGCATATGCATAGTTGTCTTCCCCCTTCCTTCGGGCGGACAGTTGGCGGGCTGCCTCCAGTGCTCGTATGATATCAAATTGGTTGTCGGGGTGGAAGACGGGGTTGCCCGTATCTTGGAGGATTTCTCCTATATTCCCGATATTGGGACCTATGACCACTTTGTGAAAAAGGAAGGCGAGAGGTATACTGGCAGAGTTCAGAATATCTTTTCGTTGGATGAATATTACATCCGAAGCGGCCATGTAGTAAGGCAGGTCGCAGTTGTCTATAGGTTCGTCGCTGGCTCCGGCGTGCATTCTGCGCAGGCGGTTGAGCAAGGGTATAAGCAGGTAATATCCTGCCCGGGATGTCCAGCGCTTGAAGAAGTTGCTGCCATACCTGTTGAATCTCGAAAACGGGTACAGCCGTGGAGCAAGCAGGAACTTCTTTGCTTCATCCCATTTTCGGAACGCTCCGGTCACCATCCGCCTCTCTTCACGATTCCGGAACTTTCCGAACGACGTGACGATAAACGCCTCCTGCGGCAGATTAAGATACTGGCGCGCACGTTCCACGCTGATGTCCTCCTTGTATGTGTACTGATAAATAGGATGAGGAATGATGACATTCCGGCTGTCCGCGTGTTTGGCTGCAAATTCGTCGAGACTGTAACGTCCCATGTGCACCACCACATCGCTTTGTTCTTCGATAATGTCATAAGCACGGCCGATCACCTCGTTCGCATCATGCGGACGGACATTGTGGCGCGTATACACGAACCGGGCCCCACGGGACCGGAAAAAAGCGATACACTCCTTCAGGCGGCAAATCCTGTCCGGATCGTCACAATTCCCTTCCATCACCTCTTCGGGCCATTGGAAGTGGATGATGTCGTAAGGTGTATCCGAGTTCCAGAACTCATTCGTGGAACATCGTACGTCAATCCCCGTCGTCCTGATAGCATCGCATAAAATGGGGACAAAAAGATTGTCCGTATCTCCATTCTCTCTGAAAACGATTAATGCTTTTATCGGTGGATTGCCTATTTCATTGTCGTTCATGCTTGATTCTTTGTTTTTGGTGGGCTTTTGCCACATACAAAGGTAATAAAAGATATGATACTTTTCATCTTTTTTGCTTTTTTTCGGTGTTGTGCCTTTATTCCTTGTGCGTCCGTTTTATCTCTCTGTTACTCTATTAGTTGTCAAGCGTGTTCATATCTATGAGAAACAGGCTCCTGTCGAAGGGGATATGCCGCTTATGGAGGTACTTCTGATAGTGGTAGCATATCGTTATGAAACTTTGTACGCTGCATTTGGTCACTTCGTTTTCGTACCGGCTCAGGGTGGAAATACTGAGATTGGTCACATCTGCCGCCTCTTCAAGGTTCAGATTACATAGGTGGCGCAAATGGATGATTCGTTCTATTTGTGCATGACAGTTCGCTTCAATACGCAGCCGGTCGTAAATTTCTTCCTTGGTCGCTCTTTCGTATCCTTTCATAATTTTTTCTTTTTACTAATTATGCCGCAAAGTTCATAGAAAAATGTCAAACATCGTTTGCAGTTCTGCAAGTAGTTTTTCAAAAAAGTATTCGGACCTTTGCAGAACGAATTCGGGACATCCTGAATCACAGTCAATTAATTGTAAGATATGAAGAAAGATCAGTATTTTAATTTAGAGGTAAATTTTTTGAGTAATGACAATATTGTCAGAATGATGATGGAACTTGACGCTGCGCAATCGCTCGGAATCTATATGATGCTTCTTACGCATTTGCGTAAAGCGGACAATTATGAAGCATCTTGTTGTCCGCTTTGTATGGGGGCTTTCGCGCGGATGTATGACTTGGATGCCGATGTGTTGCAAAGGGTTCTCCGTGAGTTCGACCTTTTTGTGCTTGATGAAGAACGGCAAATGTTCCGTTCGCCTTATCTGGACAGGGTGATGGCAAAGCTCGAAGAAAGGCGGATGATTAATGTGGCAAACGGCAAAAAAGGAGGTCGTCCGAAACGCATGGGAAGCACACCGGAAACACCGATGGATAAAGGCGAAAAACCGAATCAAAACCAGAAGAGTAGAGAAGAGGAGAGAAGAGTTACTACTGTTGTCAAAGACAACAACAGTAGTAACGAAGAAAAGACAGAGAAAGAGCACTCTGCCGCCGCTGCTTCTGACGGACTTCAGATTGTTCCTCCACCGGAGGATAGGGGACAGTTGCCCCTACAGCCGGTTCTTCCGTGGGAGATGCTGGTGGATCAGATGGCCGAATCGGAAAGTTACATGGAGTCGATGGCTATGCACTCCTGTATGGGCAAACTTTTCGTGGAACGGCAGGAGGAGGTGATCGCTGCTTTTAAAGAGCATATCCGACGCTTTGGCAGGGAAGATGGCTTGCTGTTTTTGAGGGATGTGAAACTGTATTTCGGCAATTATCTCTCTCCGGGCGGACGTCCGGCTCAGGAGCTGAAGAAAAGGCTGCTCGGCAGTTGCCGGCAATCGGCTGAGGAAGAACTGTATCGCTTTGAACAACTCATTGGCGGGCAACGGACGTATCTTGGGCATCCGATTCCGAAGGATGCGCCTCCAAGACCGGACAGGTCTGCCGTGTGGGATGAAGTGCATTGGAAGTGGGGAAATTAGCTCCGGATTTCTCTGACATCCGGCTACGTGAGCGTTGCCTTTCAGCTCGGTGCTCGTTCATGCTTGGCTCGGTGCTCATTCATGCTCAGCTCGCTGCTTATCAGTGTTCAGCTCGCTGCCCATCGGTGTTTAGCTCGGTACCCATTGATGCTTAGCTTTCCGCCTGCATTGGGAACTGATAGAAAAATTATTAACTGAAGTTTCGCAAGTTCTTTATAATATTGACAAACAATAGTATCTCAATTGGGGTTGACTAAAAAGTCGGTTCTACCTTTATTCTCCTCCTTCCTGAAGGAGGGGAATTAAGATAGTTTTGATAACGCAAAGGTAACCTGCGAAACTTGAATTATTAATACAACTTAAAATCTCCTTTTCGAAAGGGAGGAATAGAAACAAGAAATATGAGAAATTTTGCTAATTATCATGTCGATG
>CANSEY010000059.1 GCA_947646015.1 uncultured Bacteroides sp.
GTATCAAACGTGAACAAAAAGCGTTGAGTTATAATGTACAGCAAGTAAAGGGAGAAGCTTTAACAGCGGTGAAAGATGCCAACTTTATCAATTCGCTTGCAGGTAAAGTAGCCGGTGTGCAGATAAGCAGCGGTGCTACAGGTGCCGGTGGTGCTACACGTGTTGTAATGCGTGGTATGAAGTCATTGACCAAGAATAACAATGCTTTATATGTGATTGACGGTGTACCTATGTTTAACACCGGTTCAAGTGGTGGTGATGGTCAGTACGGATCAATGGGTGGTTCTGATGCAGTAGCAGACTTAAACCCGGACGATATAGAAAGTATAAGTATGATGACCGGACCGTCAGCTGCTGCCCTTTATGGCTCTGCCGCAGCCAATGGAGTAGTCCTGGTTAACACAAAGAAAGGGAAAAAAGAAAAGATATCACTTACTGTTTCCAATAGTACGACCTTCTCCAAGGCATATATTATGCCTGAGATGCAGAACAGATACGGAACAAGTTCAGGCTTGTTCAGCTGGGGAGATCTGACAGATAAAAGATATGATCCGAAAGACTTCTTCAATACCGGTAGTAATATCATAAACTCCATTACATTATCGACAGGAAGCGATAAAAATCAGACTTACTTCTCAGCTTCCACGACAAATTCAGATGGTATTTTACCAAATAACAGCTACAACCGCTATAACTTTACCGCACGCAATACAACTAACTTCCTGAATGATAAGCTGACACTGGATATCGGTGCGCAATATATCATACAGAATAATACCAATATGGTATCTCAGGGACAATATTTCAATCCCCTACCCGCTTTGTATCTGTTTCCACGCGGAGATAATTTTGATGAAATCCGCCTGTACGAACGTTACGATACAAATTACGGATTTATGAAACAATACTGGCCTTATGGCGACGGCGGACTGTCTTTGCAGAATCCTTACTGGACTCAAAACCGCATCAGACGTACCTCTGACAAAAAACGCTATATGCTGAATGCCTCTCTGAAATGGAAAGTTACAGACTGGTTAAATATCACCGGACGTGTCAATTTGGACAACTCGGATTATCGTAACAAAACAGAAAAATACGCTTCAACACTTGCCACTTTCTGCTCTGTCAATGGTGGTTTTGAAGATGCTATGCGTCAGGAACGTTCTTTATATACCGATTTAATGGCTACTGTTGATAAAACATTCGGAGATTTCCGTCTGAATACCAATATAGGTATGTCACTTTATCACACTTCCATGCAGACAATCGGCTTTGCAGGTGACCTGATTATCCCTAACTTCTTTGCACTGAATAATATTAATTACGCTGCAAACTATAAACCACTACCGGACGGATACGATGACGAAGTACAAAGTATATTCGCTAATGTCGAATTAGGATGGAGAAGTCAACTTTACCTCACGTTGACCGGACGTAATGACTGGGATTCCAAACTGGCTTTCTCCAATCAGTCTTCATATTTCTACCCTTCTGTCGGCTTATCGGCTGTACTGACGGAAATGTTCGCTCTGCCTAAAATCATATCTTATGCAAAAGTACGTGGTTCTTACACAGTTGTAGCCTCTTCTTTCGACCGCTACCTGACTAACCCGGGATATGAATATAACAGCCAGACTCACAACTGGGCAAACCCGACAGTTTACCCGATGGACAATCTGAAACCGGAGAAAACCAAATCATGGGAAATCGGTCTGAACTTGAAGTTCTGGGAAAACCGCTTCAATCTGGACGCAACCTATTATCGTTCCAATACTTTAAACCAGACATTTAAAGTAGATATTCCCTCTTCCTCCGGATATAATAAGGCAATCGTTCAGACTGGTAATGTACAAAACCAGGGAATCGAACTGGCGCTCGGCTTCACCGACGAATGGGCAGGATTCAGATGGGCATCAAATGCTACTTTCACTCTGAACCGCAACAAGGTAAAACGTCTGGCAGGCGGTAGCACCAACCCTGTAACGGGCGAACTGATCGATATGCCAAACATGCCTGTAGGATGGCTTGGTAAAGAGAATGTAGCTCCCCGAGTAATCTTGACAGAAGGAGGTACAATGACCGACATATACGTGTACAATGAATTAACCAAAGATAATAACGGAAATATAAAAGTGGATGCTCAAACCGGAGGACTTAGTATGCATACGGCAGAGACTCCTACCAAAGTCGGAAATTTGAACGCTAACTATAATTTAGGCTGGACCAACAATTTCACTTACAAAGGAATCAATCTGGGAGTCGTACTTTCCGCACGTGTAGGTGGTCTGGCATACTCAGCCACGCAAGGTGTTCTGGACTACTATGGCGTATCAAGTATCACGGCAAATGCACGTGACAATAAAGGTGTACCAATGAATAACGGAAAAGTAGATACACAGAAATACTATCAGACCATCGGTACCGGTGAAGGCGGTTACGGAAGATACTATTTATACAGTGCCACCAATGTCCGTCTTCAGGAACTCAGTCTTAGCTATACACTTCCCAAGAAATGGCTGAACAATGTAGCCAATGTAACCTTCGGGCTTGTAGGACGCAACCTGTGGATGATCTATTGCAAAGCACCGTTTGACCCTGAATTGTCTGCTTCTACATCCAGTAACTACTATATGAATGTGGACTACTTCATGCAACCGAGCATGCGCAATATAGGATTTAATGTAAAAGTACAATTCTAAATTAATGAGAAAATTATTATGAAGAAATATCTAAGAAATATAACAGTCGGTACTGCTTTGGTATTAGTTGCCGGGAGTTGTACCGGTAATTTTGAAGAATACAACACCAATCAATTCCAGATTCATGAAGCTGACCCTTCTACTTTGATGAAGTCAATGATTGAGACGATTGTAAACATTCAACAGAATGACTCGCAGATGATGGATCAGATGGTCGGTCAGTTAGGAGGCTATCTGACATGTGCGAATGTATGGAGCGGCACTAACTTCGGCACATTCAATCAAAGTGATGCCTGGAATGCAGGTCCCTGGAATACTAATTTCGAGAAAATATACGGTAATTTCTTCCAGATACAGGAAGCAACTAATGAAAGCGGGCACTATTATGCTTTTGCACGTATGATACGGGCCATAACCATGCTGCGTGTTGCCGATTGTTACGGTCCGATGCCCTACAGTCAAGTGAAAAAAGGTAACTTCTATGTAGCTTATGACACAGAAGAACAAGTCTATAAGAATATAATGGAAGATTTTGCAAGCGCTGCCAACGTACTCTATAACTATTACAAAGATACCAATGGTAACGCACCGCTCGCCAGCAACGACCCTGTATTCAGCGGCAATTATGCTAACTGGGCAAGACTCGCAAATTCCATGCGACTGAGGGTGGCTATCCGCATCAGTACAGCATATCCGGAGATGGCAAAAGAAAATGCGGAAGCTGCCGCATCTCATGAAGCCGGACTGATCGAAGCAAATAATGACAATGCCATGATGGATTGCGGCTCGCAGACAAACCCTTACCAATTGGCAGCTGTAAGCTGGGGTGATTTGCGTGTCAATGCCAATATCGTTGATTACATGAACGGATACGGTGATCCGCGTATGTCTAAATACTTCAACCATTCAACATTCACTGGTCACACTCAGGAATATGTAGGCATGCGCTCCGGAGAAGATGGTTTTGCCAAAAGTGACGTTGCAGGTTATTCCATACCGGCCATCACAGGAACTTCAAAGCTATTGGTATTCTGCGCTGCTGAAACAGCATTCCTCCGTGCGGAAGGCAAACTGAAGAACTGGTCTGTCGGCAATAAATCGGCTAAAGAGTACTATGAAGAAGGAATCAAACTCTCCATGGAACAGTACGGCACAACAATGCCTGACAATTATCTGACAAATACCGAAAAACCGACAGTATCACATAATAATGATCCCAGAGGCCATGCATATACCATCTCCAACACCGTTGCCGTTGCATGGAATGACAACAATGAAGAAGAAAATCTTCAGCGTATCATTACTCAGAAATGGATAGCCAACTATCCGTTGGGACTGGAAGCATGGGCTGAATATCGCCGTACCGGTTATCCGGAACTCTATCCTTGCATCGACAATCTGTCTCCATCAGGAGTAGACAGCAAGCGTGGTATGCGTCGTCTGAGATTCCCTTACACGGAAGTACAGAACAACCATTCCAATTATCAGCAAGGTGTTTCGTATCTGAAAAATGGTGGTCCGGATAATGAAGCCACAGATTTGTCGTGGGGAAAAACTAATTAATATAACCTCCTAACTAGAATTAATATGAAAAAGAATTATTTACTATATTTTTTATTGTTAGCGTTGAGCACCCCAATATGGGTGAGCTGTAATGACTGGACAGAATCAGAAGCAAAAGATTACTTCGAAGGTCCTTCAGAAGAATACTATGCAGCCCTGCGCGCATATAAAAAGTCTGATCATCCCAAAGCTTTCGGATGGTTCGGCAACTGGACAGGCGAAGGCGCTTCATTAGTAAACAGCATGGCAGGAATCCCGGATAGCGTGGATGTCGTTTCCATCTGGGGGAATTGGTCGAATATTACAGAAGCGCAAAAGAAGGATCTCAAGTTCTGTCAAGAAGTAAAAGGAACTCGCTTCACCATGTGCTTTATCATCACTTCGGTAGGTACACAGATCACTCCACAACATATATATGACAATTGGGAGTCAATGGGATTCGCAAGCCAACAGGAAGCTGTTAATGATTTCTGGGGCTGGCCTTCGGACGAGTCTGATAAAGAAGCCGTCGAAGCATCTATCCGCAAATATGCAAATGCTATCGCTGATACGATCAACAAATACGGCTATGACGGATTCGATATCGACTACGAACCAAACTATGGTAATAAAGGTAACATTGTGGACGACGATGACAGAATGTTCATATTCGTAGACGAACTTGGCAAACACTTCGGTCCTAAATCGGGAACCGGCAAGTTATTGATCATTGACGGCGAACCGCAAAGTATAAAGAACAGACCCGATGTAGGCCCTTACTTTGATTACTTTATCATTCAGGCCTATAAACCCGGTAATGACAACAATCTGGACAAACGTCTGATAGACGGTGGTGTAGCAGGTCCGGGACTCGTTCAGACTTACGGTAGCGTAATGTCCGAAGAGCAAATCACAAAGATGACCATCATGACCGAAAACTTTGAGGCTGTAGATGCTGCTATGGATGGCGGATATCCTTATACCGACCGTTATGGCAACAGCATGAAATCTTTGGAAGGAATGGCACGCTGGCAACCGAAAAATGGTTTCCGTAAAGGCGGAGTAGGAAGCTATCATATGGAAGCAGAGTATCCGACAAATCCGGAATACAAGAATCTACGCAAAGCTATCCAGATTATGAATCCTTCTACCAAACCGTTAATTAAATATTAATTCACTATGAAACAGATTAAAAACATAAGAAACTTCTTGTTGATATCGCTTATCGCAGGCGGTACATGGATCGGCTGTGACGATGCGAATTATAGTACATTGGACACGCACGTCTTCTTCGAAGAAGCTTTAACTGCAACAAGCACCAAAGTGACTGTTATGGGCAGCGGTGAAACCAATGTCACACTGAACGCGCATATCAGCAATACACAACAGAAAGACAACAGCTATAGTCTGGCAATAGATCAGGCTGCTCTTGACGCATACAACAAGGCTAATGGTACAAACTACATCGCATTGCCGGAAACCCATTACACCCTTCCGGACAATATTACGATTAAGGCAGGTGCTTATAATGCAGATCCTATTTCCATACATATCAAAGCATTCTCCGAGGAAATGAATGCATCCGGTGAATCATATGCTTTACCCGTACGCCTAGTAGCCAAACAAGGTAGTATTGATGTAATGCCTGTTACCGGCAGCTTGGTGATTCTTGCCAATAGTATCATGGAATTTTCCGCCCCGCAATTTGTCGGAAGTACAGAACTCGTAGCCAAGAAATTCTCTGAAGCTCCTGAAACCTACAACGAGTTTACTGTCGAAGTTCGTTTCCAGGTAAGCAATACTGCCAATCGTAACCGTGCAGTATTCAGCACATCCGGCAGCGACGGCAAGAGCTTGTTATTGCGTTTCGAAGATCCGCAAAGCGACAATAGTGACCACAAAGCTCACTCATTAGTTCAGATTCAGACTCATGAAACCTATCTGAATCCGACCTACTCTTTCGAACCTAATAAGTGGCAACATCTTGCTGTGACATACAATGGTTCTAAATATCGTATCTATATTAACGGTAAAGACGGAGGTTCAAAAGACGTTGCCGGCGGGCCTTGTATATTTGGTAATATGAGTTGGTTCAGTGGCGGTAGCTGGTGGAGTGGATGTAAAATCTTGGTAAGTGAAGCCCGTATCTGGTCTGTATGCCGGTCGGAAATTCAGATTCAGAACAACATGACTATCACAAGTCCAAAATCTCCGGGATTAGAAGCTTATTGGAGATTCAATGAAGGTAAAGGTAATGTATTTGAAGATGCTACCGGTAAAGGGCATACTATTACCACAACAGTCACTCCTGTGTGGATAGATAAGATTCTGTCTACAGATGAAGCTACTCCATGGAAATAAAATGATGGTACAATTTTAATATAGTTACTATGAATAAAGTATTTCAATCAATAATCATTACACTCATGAGTGCAATGATCCCTTTCTTCTCATCTTGCAGCGATGATGATTCGGTCAACGAATGGGATATGAGCTATGTTTCTTTATTGCCGGCAGATTATTTGAGACCGACTCCTTCGTTTACACTAAAGCATGTGGAAGAAGAAGGTATTGAAGGCAGTGTTGAGTTTCAGTTTATGGCTACAACACAAAAAGCTGTTACCCAAGATATAAATGTACACTATAGTGTCACCTGTGATGGTATAGATGCAAACAAAATCAATCTGTCTGCCAAAAATCTGTTGATAAAAGCTGGTTCTACAGCTTCAGAACCGATTACTTTGAGCATCACAGACTGGAAGTATCTGGAAAATACCAAAGAAGCGCTTGAGTATACTCTGAAAATAAAAATCGCAGATATCGAATCAACATCGGCGGAAGTTACTAATGCAGCATACTATCAGGAAATAGTTCTGAAAATCTCTAAAACCGCAGAAAAGAAAAAGGAAAGTGTGCTACTGACCAACGTCAAAGACTGGATATTCACCTTTATGACCGGAGTAGAAAATTCGGCATCAAACTCTGTCGCAGGAACAGGAACGAATGACGTTGCTACAAATGGAGTACCTTTCTGGTTGACAGTTGACTTCAAAGAAGTTAAAAACGTCACAGGCGTTCAAACAACCCATTGGGGAGCCGGATATGCTCCTTCAAAAGTGGAAATATTCTCTTCGGAGAATGGAGATGACTGGGTATCCATCGGACAATGGGATACTAAAGGAAGAACTCAGACTATCACATTCGACGAGCGGGTTAAGACACGTTACCTGAAGTATCAGATGATTACTGTTCCCAGCCGCGTAGATATCACAAGGTTCTATATTTATGCATGGTAATAAGCGTATGGAATAAGTTTTCCATCAATTAAATATCGGACAAGAGCAGACTTACAAGAAAAATGTATAAGTTTGCTCTTGTTTTTATATAGAGCTACAATCCACCTTTAGCAAACATAAATTAGATAAAATGAAAAAACATCATCTATTAGGAGTCATTCTTTTATGCAGTGGACTATTTTCCTGTTCTTCAGGAGTTATTCAGCAGGCAAACTACGAAGTTATTCCTCTGCCTCAGGAAATCAAAATTACGACCGGAAGCTTTGTACTAAATGACCGTACTTCCATCGTCTATCCGAAAGATAACAAAGAAATGCAGCAAAATGCAAATCTGTTGGCGAAATACATTCATCAGATGTCCGGCAAAAAGCTGAAAGTCATTGACGAGCCAGTCACTTCAAACGCAATAATCTTAGCAACAGGTCTGAATGCAGACAATGCCGAAGCATATCAACTAAAAGTAACCCAAGACAACGTAACCATCACAGGTACTTCAGAAGCAGGAACTTTTTATGGCATACAGACTTTACGGAAGTCACTCCCAATTACAAACAAAGGAGACATAAGCCTTCCTGCTGCCGAAATTAACGACTATCCACGTTTCTCCTATCGCGGAGTACATTTAGATGTTTCACGCCATTTCTTCCCGGCCGACTCTGTCAAACGCTTTATTGATATGATGGCTTTACACAATATCAACCGTCTTCACTGGCATCTGACCGATGATCAGGGATGGAGAATTGAAATCAAAAAACGTCCGGAGTTGACCACTATCGGTTCCAAACGCTCGGAGACAGTCATCGGACATAATTCTGGAGAATATGACGGCATTCCCTATAGCGGTTTTTACACACAGGATGAAGCTAGGGAGATTGTAAAATATGCACAGGAACGCCATATCACAGTAATACCGGAAATTGACCTTCCGGGACATATGCAGGCTGCGCTTGCTGCTTACCCCGAATTGGGTTGCACGGGCGGCCCCTATGAAGTATGGAAAATGTGGGGAGTATCAGAAGATGTGCTCTGTGCCGGAAATGACAAGACACTGACATTTATAGAAGATGTCCTGAATGAAATTATAGATATTTTCCCATCCGAATATATTCATGTCGGCGGTGATGAATGCCCGAAGGTACGTTGGGAGAAATGCCCGAAATGTCAGGCACGTATCAAGGAACTGGGACTAAAAGCCGATAAAGATCACACAGCCGAACAAAGGCTTCAGAGTTATATCATTAATTATGCTGAACAGTTTCTTAACGGCAAGGGACGTCAGATCATTGGTTGGGAAGAAATACTGGAAGGAGGACTGGCACCCAATGCCACTGTCATGTCATGGAGAGGCATAGAAGGAGGAATTGAAGCAGTGAAGCATAAACACGACGCAATCATGACACCCAGTTCATTCCTGTACTTCGATTACTATCAGACCATGGATACAGACAATGAACCGCCTGCTATCGGAGGGTATGTACCTTTAGAAAAGGTATATAGCTACGAACCGGTTCCTCAGATACTCACTCCCGAAGAAGCTAAGCATATCGTAGGCATACAAGCCAACTTATGGACGGAATATATCCCTACTTATAGTCAGGTAGAATATATGGAACTCCCCCGTATGGCCGCATTATCAGAAGTACAGTGGACTATGCCGGAGAAAAAAGAATATGCGGATTTCCTGAAACGATTGCCCGGACTGATCGCTGTCTATGACATCAATCAATATAACTATGCCAAACATATCTTCCAGGTAAAGTCCCAATATATCCCTGATACCGAAGCCAACGTATTGAATGTTGTCTTATCTACTATTGATAATACTCCGGTCTACTATACATTTGATGGCAGTGAACCTACAGCCAGTTCCAATATATACACGGACACACTGAAAATCGGCCAAAGCTGCACACTGAAAGCAATCACTATCCGTCCCAACGGCAGTAGTGCAGTGTTGAAAGAGGATATCAAATTCAACAAAGCCACCATGAAGCCGATCACCATGCAGCAGCCCATTAATGAAAAGTATAAATTCGAAGGAAAGAATACACTCATTGACGGACTGGCAGGAAGCAGAAATTACCGTACCGGACGATGGATTGCCTTCTATCAGAACGACCTTGAAGCAGTGATTGACCTGCAACAGGAGATTCCGATAAGCAAAGCATGGGTACGCACCTACGTAGAAATAGGAGAAGAAATTCTTGATTTACGCGAACTTTCCGTAGCCGTATCAAACGATGGAAAAGAGTACAAAGAAGTAAAATCCGAAGTTTACCCCGCCGTCAGTAAGGAAGATAAGAATGGCATCTATACCCATGAACTTTCTTTCGATACAGTGCAGGCACGTTATATGAAAATAACAGCCCGTCCGGAATATAACATACCGGCATGGCATTGGGGTAAAGGAAGACCGGCATTTATATTCGTAGATGAAATAGGGCTGGAATAAAACTTAAAAAGGTATGTCGCTGGGCGACATACCTTTTTTTAACATTCTCTTTATCCTCTTTATTTTTTAGACAATCGAATAATCCGTCCTTCCTTCTTATAGCTGAAGTGATTTGTATGCATCAATACATTCAATATTTCGTCCGGAAGATTATCAGTAGAGAATTCACCGGTAAACCGTTCGGTCTTCAGACTTTCGTCATCATACACAAACTTCAAGTCATATAGTTTCTCCATAATATTTGTAATCTCCAGCAATGAATGTTGCTTGAATTTCAGTTTTCCGTTAATCCACAGAAGAACTTCGGTCGGCTCGGCATATTCTATTAATTCAGCCTGATAGGTCGTTGTATTAATGTTCAACGTTTGTCCCGGTTTCAGCAGATAGCCATTATTGACGGTTCGTGGAGATTCCATTCGTACAGAACCTTGCAACAGAGTGGTCACTACCCTGTCCTCTTCTTCACGTGCCCGTACATTAAACTTTGTACCCAATACACAAGTCTTAATATGCTTCGTATTTACAATGAATGGAGCATGCTTGTCACGAGCCACTTCAAAGTAAGCCTCGCCCGACAAATCAATCTGTCGATCCGTACTCCAGAAAGAGTTACGGTAAATAAGCTTCGTAGATGCATTCAGCCAAACCTTACTACCGTCCGGAAGCACTGTTTGCGCTCTCTGTCCACCGGTAGTCATCACTGTATAATCAGAAAGTTTATTGGAAAGCAATCCCCACGCAATTCCGCCTGCGAAAACAAGACCTGCCAGAAAAGCGGCTGTCGCGGACGCATAACGTCCCCATCGAACCGATATACTTCTTCGCTTGGCTTTTTTCTCCTTTTCACGTACGAGCGACTTAAACTTCGTCAGTGACGCTTCTGTGTCTACAGCATCCATCACTGCCATACGGTCGCCTACAAAAAGGGTATAATATAGCTGCTCTAGTATTTGTCGGTTTTCCGGTGCTTCTTCACACCATAGTTCTACCTGCTGACATTCTTCGTCATTGCATCCTCCCCTCAGGTAGTTCATCAAGATAGATTCATCCATGTTCAATCATCCTTTTACTATAAAAAAATATAATACCTCTGTTATTAATACAGTTGGCAGCGCAAATATACTAAACTAAAAAAGAAAAAAATATTTTCTCCCGTTTTATTTCGTTTCTTTCATTGCTTTCATTATTTTTGCTCTGCATAAAAAATAATGAAGAATGCAACAACCTCCTATATACCTAGATATTAACAATAATAAATCTATCATCAATGCCTTGAAAGCAGGCGAAGAATATGTATTCGACGCTGTCTACAGGTATTATTTCCGTAGATTGTGCGCCTTTTGTTCGCAATATGTCAGCGAGCAGGAGGAGATTGAGGAGATTGTACAGGACACGATGATGTGGTTATGGGAAAACCGCTGTAGTCTTATGGAAGAGCTTACATTGAAAACGCTTCTCTTTACTATTGTCAAAAACAAAGCTCTGAACCGTATTTCCCATTTCGAGATCAGACGAAAAGTACATCAGGAGATTACAGAAAAATTCGAGAAAGAATTCGACAATCCTGACTTTTATCTGGAAAATGAGTTGTTCCGCCTTTATGAGAATGCTCTGAAACAGCTTCCCAAAGATTATCGGGAAGCATACGAAATGAATCGTAATCACCGGATGACCCATAAAGAAATTGCAGAAAAGCTGAACGTCTCTCCCCAAACCGTTAACTATCGTATCGGACAGGCTTTAAAGCTATTACGCATTGCCCTAAAAGACTATTTGCCTTTATTTATTCTTTATTTCGGGCTTGACATATTCAAACAATCATGAAACAATTCATATCAAAAGCATGAGTGAACTCCTAGTCTATAAAGCCTCGGCAGGTTCAGGCAAAACCTTTACCCTTGCAGTGGAATACATAAAGTTGCTGATACTGAATCCACGTGCCTACCGGCAGATTCTCGCTGTTACCTTTACCAATAAGGCAACAGCAGAAATGAAAGAACGTATTCTCAGTCAGCTATACGGCATTCAGATCGGCGACAAAGATTCCGAGGCCTACCTGAACCGCATCAAAGAAGAAACAAAGAAGACAGAACAGGAAATACGGGAAGCCGCAGGAATCGCCCTCGGATATATGTTGCACGACTACAGTCGTTTCCGTGTAGAGACCATCGATTCTTTTTTCCAGTCCGTCATGCGCAATCTGGCACGTGAGCTGGAACTCAGTCCGAATCTGAATATCGAACTGAACAATGCGGAAGTACTCAGTGATGCGGTGGACAGCATGATTGAGAAACTGGGTCCCACCTCTCCTGTCCTCGCATGGCTGTTAGACTACATCAACGAACGAATAGCTGATGACAAACGCTGGAATGTATCGGATGAAGTCAAAAATTTCGGGCGCAACATCTTCGACGAAGGATATATAGAAAAAGGTGAAGGTCTCCGCCAGCGCCTCCGCAATCCGGATACCATCAAAGAATACCGCAAGCAGCTGAAAGCATTGGAAACAGAAATCCTGGAGCAAATGAAAGGATTCTATGACCAGTTTGAAGGAGAACTGGAAGGACACGCCCTTACCGCAGATGAACTAAAAAACGGTTCACGAGGAATCGGCAGCTATTTCCGTAAGCTGAACAATGGCATTCTAAGTAATGACATCCGCAATGCCACTGTAGAGAAATGCCTGGAAGATGCCAAACACTGGGCTACCAAAACATCTCCACGGTTTGCCGATATTATTGATCTTGCGAAATCCAGCCTGATGCAGATACTGGAGGATGCGGAGAAGCTGCGTTCTAAAAACAATCTCCTGCTAAATAGTTGCCGGCTTTCCCTGCAGCATCTCAACAAGGTACAGCTTCTCGCCAATATCGACGAAGAAGTGCGACAGCTGAACCATGACAACAACCGGTTCCTTTTATCAGATACCAATGCCCTGCTCCATCAACTGGTTAAGGACGGAGATTCCTCTTTCGTGTTCGAAAAGATAGGAACCAACATCCGCAATGTCATGATCGACGAGTTTCAAGACACCAGCCGGATGCAATGGGGAAATTTCAAACTGCTCCTGCTCGAAGGGCTTTCACAAGGAGCAGACAGCCTGATAGTAGGAGACGTCAAACAGTCCATCTACCGCTGGCGAAACGGTGACTGGGGAATCCTTAACGGTCTGAACGACCGCATCGAGCATTTCCCCATCAAGGTAAAGACCTTAGCCACCAACCGGAGAAGTGAGACCAATGTCATCCGGTTCAACAACCAAATATTCACTGCTGCTGTAAATTACCTGAACGAAGTATACAAAAAACAGTTGGGCAAAGATTGCGATGATCTTCAGAAAGCCTATGCCGATGTGGTACAGGAATCTCCGCGAAGTGTACAGAAAGGATATGTCAAAGCCACTTTTCTGGAACCGGACGAAGCGCATGACTATACAGACCAGACGCTGATAAGTCTCGGTGAAGAAGTAGAGCATCTGCTTTCTTCCGGTGTACGGCTGAATGACATAGCTATCCTTGTACGCAAGAACAAAAGTATTCCCCGCATCGCGGACTACTTCGACAAAGAGTTACATTATAAAATTGTATCAGACGAAGCCTTCCGCCTCGATGCCTCTCTTGCCATCTGCATGATGATAGACGCACTGCGATTTCTATCCGACGAGAGCAATAAAATTGCACGGGCCCAACTGGCAATAGCCTATCAGAACGAAGTTCTGCAAAAGAATCTGGACTGGAACACCCTTCTGCTCCTTCCGATAGAAAACTATCTGCCGCCCGCATTTCTTGAAAAGCAGAAAGAACTCCGTCTTATGCCTCTCTACGAATTGCTGGAAGAACTATTCAGCATCTTCGAAATGAGTCACATTGAAGAACAGGATGCCTATCTGTTTGCCTTCTTCGATGCCGTAACGGATTATTTGCAAAGTAACTCCTCGGAGCTCGACGGTTTTATCCGCTACTGGGATGAGACGCTGTGCAGCAAAACCATTCCCAGCGGTGAAGTGGAAGGTATCCGAATCTTCTCCATCCACAAATCCAAAGGATTGGAATTTCATACAGTACTCCTTCCCTTCTGCGACTGGAAACTGGAGAATGAAACGAATAACCAACTGGTATGGTGTGCCCCTCAGGAAGCTCCGTTCAATGCCATGGATATCCTTCCCATCAATTACTCGACACAAATGGCCGAATCTATCTATGGGAACGATTATCTGCTGGAACGTCTTCAACTGTGGGTAGACAATCTCAACCTGCTTTATGTAGCCTTCACCCGTGCCGGAAAGAATCTGATCATCTGGAGCAAGAAAGGACAAAAAGGAACCATGTCCGAACTGTTGGCCAATACACTGCCTGTAGTTGCCCTCAAAGAAGGCCTCGACTGGGAGGAGGACTGCTATGAGCAAGGAGAACTCTGTCCTTCGGAAGAAGAAAAAGCAAAAACTTCGACTAATAAACTGACTCAGAAGCCAGATAAGTTGCCTGTCCACATGGAGTCCATGCGTCATGAGATTGAATTCCGTCAATCCAACCGCTCCGCCGATTTCATTCAGGGGATCGAGGAAGAAGAATCGGATGACCGTTTCATTCATCGCGGACGTATGCTGCACACGCTATTTTCTGCCATAGAAACAGCAGAAGATATTGATCCGGCTATTGAGCGCCTCATTTTCGAAGGTGTCATCGCCAGCAGCGAAAAGGCCGAAGAAATGCGGGAAGTAGCCCGAAAAGCATTCTCCTCCCCGGAGATTCAGAACTGGTATTCGGGTGAATGGACTCTGTTTAACGAATGTGCCATCATTTACAAAGAAAAAGGGGTGTTGCAAACCCGACGTCCCGACCGTGTAATGATGAAAGACGGTCAAGTAGTTGTAGTTGACTTCAAATTCGGTAAAGAGAACCTCCAATATAACAAACAGGTAAAAGGATATATGCAACTGCTTACTAAGATGGGATATAAAAATATCACCGGCTACCTGTGGTACGTAGATGAAGAGCTAATTGTAAAAGTGAAATAATGAAAGCCGCACCGCTCATAGGAATTAGCCGCCATCGGCTCAGTACTGATGGAGAGGGAGTCACTACTCTGGTGGCTTTCCATGGCTGCCCGCTGCGCTGCAAATATTGCCTCAATCCGCAATCTCTGCACTCAGAAGGTATATGGAAGAACTATGACTGCGAGCAGCTTTATGAGGAAGTCCGACAGGATGAATTATACTTTCTAGCCACTAACGGAGGCATTACATTCGGAGGCGGAGAACCTTGTTTACAGAGCGATTTCATTTATGAATTCCGTCAACTCTGTGGACAGGAATGGCAGCTTTCCGTAGAAACGTCACTCAATGTAACGCAAGAGAATATAGAGAAACTAGTACCTGTTGTCGATTCTTATATCATCGATATCAAAGACATTAATAATACCATATACCAGAAGTACACCGGAAAAAATAATGAAAAAGTCCTGCATAATCTTCAATATTTGATTGAGCACGGAAAAAACGAACAAATCATTGTCCGTACCCCCGTCATTCCCGCATACAATACAGAGAACGACGTCGATAATAGCATCCGTTTACTGAAAGAAATGGGAATCATCCAATTCGATCGGTTTACTTATAAAACACCTAACAATTGTCAGCCATGAAACGAGGAAAACAAACCTGCAAGATATTAAAGGATATCCGCAGACAAATAGCAGAAGCTAATGATATTGAGTTCATTACTTCCGAGTGTCAATATCAGGGTGATTGTCTGGGCACTTGTCCCAAGTGCGAAGCCGAAGTACGTTATCTGGAACAACAGTTGGAACGTAAACGGATGGCTGGAAAAGCCATAACTATATTGGGGATATCTGCCGGACTGGTAGCAATGGCACCGATGACTTCATGTAGTAGTTCTCCTAATAAAGGAACTAACCAGGAAACTATCAGTGACTCTACCAATGCTAGTGTAATGTTTGGAGAAATATGCCCGACTCCTGTAGAAGATACTATACCTATGGTAGAGAAAGATACAGTAAACAAACAAGAATTACCTGAACTACCCCAAGA
>CANSEY010000060.1 GCA_947646015.1 uncultured Bacteroides sp.
TCGTGACCCTTAGCTTGGGAAGCTAATGCTCTACCAACTGAGCTACTACCGCATTACTTGTATCTTTCATAAAAGCCTTATGAAATGGTGATGCAAAGGTAAACATAATTTTTATATCTCAAATAAATTTCTTCAAATTTTAGTAGAGGAAAATCTATATTATAATTTCTATTCCAGATGAAAAAAAGAATCGGATATGAAAAATCGTATATTCGATTGCTGTACAATTTAAAATATACAGATAGAAATAAAATGATTCGATAAAATCCTCTGGATTTCTAATCAGATATTTTCAGAACTTAATATTATTGGACTTACTTCTTGTCAATATATGTGGTTTTATCTGCTTATACTAACGATAAGTTAATCGAATGATTGCTAACTGAATCAATCTGAAAGATTGAAATGATTGAGATATTAGTCGTATCCGGAACAAATAACCTGTTTCACTTGTGTTTTATTCATTCCTTTTAAGGGAGCAGAACGTTCCTCACCGACCAATGTCCCGTTGGTTTAAAACCAAGGAGTCGTTCCTTTAAAAGGAAATAGCTCAAATAACGTTCTTTTTCTGTATAATCCGATAATATATATGCAAAAACGTGTTGAAATTCTGCATATTGTTACATGCTTTTATACATTATTTCTGCTGTTTGATGAAACATGTACGGAGCTATTCTTTGTCTAATCTTAAATATAGAACATTTTTTTAAGATTCTTTCTCTGTTTGTTAAAGTGAACAAACCCGTCCTCTCATCTGTTAGAAAGTCTCAATTTTAGATTTAACCTAACCAGCATGAAAAAAAATAAGATACTTTTTGTACTATGGGCTTTGTGTTTTTTCGTCATTCGGACAAATGCACAGACACCGCTAAGTTTCGAAGAATCGTTGCACCTGCTTAATCAGGGAAATCAGAGTTTGAAGATAGCTGATAAAGGGATAGAGATTGCCAAGGCAGAACGTGACAAGCTCAATGCTTTTTGGTATCCTACCTTGCAGTCTACAGGTGCATTTGTGCATATGTCCGAGAAGATAGAAGTGAAGCAGCCACTGTCTCAGTTTACTGATCCGGCAAAAGACTTTGTACATTCCATTATTCCGGATGACCAGATAATCTCAGCTATTCTGGATAAAATAGGAGCCAATACTCTTGTCTTTCCACTAACTCCGAGAAACTTGACGACTGTTGATCTGTCAGCAGAATGGGTGCTCTTTTCCGGAGGAAAAAGATTTCGTGCAACAAATATTGGTCGGACAATGGTGGATCTGGCGCGAGAGAATCGTGCACAGACTGCTGCAAGCCAGCAAAACCTGTTGGCAGAAAGTTATTATGGTCTGCGACTGGCGCAACAGGTCGTAGCGGTACGTGAAGAAACTTATAAAGGTCTGCAAAAGCATTATGAAAATGCTTTGAAACTGGAAGCTGCCGGAATGATAGACAAAGCAGGACGACTGTTTGCCCAAGTGAATATGGATGAAGCAAAACGGGCATTGGAAGCTGCACGAAAGGAAGAAACAGTGGTGCAAAGTGCCTTGAAAGTTTTGTTGAATAAAAAAGATACGGATGAGAATATCGTTCCTACTTCTCCCCTTTTCATGAATGATTCGTTACCACCCAAAATGCTTTTTGATATGTCGGTCAATAGTGGAAACTATATGCTTAATCAACTGCAGCTGCAAGAACATATCGCCAAGCAGGAAGTACGGATTGCCCAAAGCGGATACTTGCCGAATATAGCCCTTTTTGGAAAACAGACCCTCTATTCGCATGGCATTCAAAGCAATTTACTGCCGCGTACCATGGTGGGAATCGGTTTTACATGGAATCTCTTTGACGGACTGGATCGGGAAAAGAAGATCCGGCAATCAAAGCTAACCCAGCAAACGCTGGCTTTAGGGAAAATGAAAGCACGCGATGATCTTGCTGTCGGAGTGGATAAACTCTATACACAATTGGAGAAAGCTCAGGATAACGTAAAAGCGCTGAATGCGACCATCGAACTGAGTGAAGAACTGGTACGTATCCGAAAGAAATCCTTTACTGAAGGGATGGCAACTTCTACCGAAGTGATTGATGCTGAAACTATGCTTGCCAACGTAAAAGTGGCTCGTCTGGCAGCATATTATGAATATGATGTGGCATTGATGAATCTTCTTTCACTCTGCGGCACACCGGAACAATTTGTAAACTATCAACCTAAACCGTAACAAACAATGAAACCAACTAGTAGAACCCTTTCATGGGCATTCGTCATTATTATGCTGGCAGTCGGTATTTTTACTGCTCTGGGAATAATATTGATGCACAAACAACCGCTCGTCCTGCAAGGGCAGGCAGAAGCGACAGAAATCCGTATTAGCGGGAAACTTCCCGGACGTATCGATACCTTTTTGGTTCAGGAAGGTGACTGGGTACGTCAAGGAGATACTCTTGTTGTGATCAACAGCCCCGAAATACATGCCAAGTATCAGCAGGTGAATGCATTGGAGCAAGTAGCCGTGCAGCAGAACAAGAAAATAGATGCCGGTACCCGCCGACAGATTGTTGCTACCGCGCTGCAACTATGGAACAAAACAAAAAGTGATCTTACGCTGGCTAAAACAACTTATAACCGTATTCTTACCTTATATAAAGACAGTGTTGTCACTTCCCAGCGGAAAGATGAAGTGGAAGCTATGTATAAAGCTGCTGTTGCAGCCGAACGGGCAGCCTATGAACAATATCAGATGGCGGTAGACGGTGCACAGAAAGAAGATAAAGAATCTGCCGCCAGTATGGTGAATGCTGCCAGAAGTACGGTGGAAGAAGTTTCGGCACTATTGGTCGATGCTCGGCTGACAGCACCCGAAAACGGTCAGATAGCTACCATCTTTCCTAAACGTGGGGAATTGGTTGCGCCGGGAACTCCTATTATGAACCTGGTTGTCATGGACGATATTCATGTAGTTCTCAATGTGCGTGAGGACTTGATGCCACAATTTAAGATGGAGGGCACCTTTGTTGCGGATGTACCTGCCATCGATAAAAAAGGTATTGAGTTTAAAATCTATTATATCAGTCCGTTAGGAAGTTTTGCTACTTGGAAATCAACGAAACAGACGGGAAGTTATGACTTACGAACCTTCGAGATTCATGCCCGTCCCACTCAGAAAGTGGATGACCTGCGCCCCGGTATGTCCGTATTACTGACATTAAATGAATGATAGAATGAGTTCATCACAAACATATTCTCCTTTTCGTTCCGTGCTGCTCAGGGAGTGGCGACGGATGACTTCACGACGCCTTTATCTGGGTGTGTGTATCATCCTGCCGCTATTTACCCTTTTCTTCATGGCAACAATCTTCGGCAACGGGCAGATGGAAAACATTCCCATCGGTATTGTCGATCAGGACAATACTGCCTCTTCACGGGCAATCGCCCGAAATATATCTGCTGTGCCAACATTTAAAGTGACAAGGCATTTTGTGAATGAGGAAGCTGCCCGAAAGGCCGTACAGAAGAAGGAAATTTATGGCTATCTCTCCATTCCTCCCAAATTTGAGCAAGATGCTATTTCGGGAAAGAATGCGACTCTCTCCTATTATTATCATTATGCGTTGCTTTCGGTAGGTGGCGAATTGATGGCTGCTTTCGAAACGTCGCTGGCTCCTGTGTCGCTCTCTCCCATTGTGATGCAAGCTGTCGCTCTCGGAGTGGAACAAGACAAGATCACTACATTCCTGTTGCCCGTACAAGCCAGCAATCACCCTATATACAATCCGAGTCTGGATTATTCGGTTTATCTGAGCCAACCGTTTTTCTTCGTCTTGTTTCAGGTATTGATTTTACTCATTACTGTATATGCAGTCGGAATTGAGATTAAATTTCGCACTGCCGATGAATGGCTGTTTGTTGCCAAAGGAAATATGGTAACGGCTGTTTTAGGAAAACTACTCCCCTACACCATTATCTTTATTCTGATAGGATGGCTGGCAAATTATGTGATGTTCGGCATTCTGCATATTCCTTTTCAAGGAAGCTGGTTATTGATGAATATGCTGACAGCGCTTTTTGTCGTGGCAACACAGGCATTGGGATTATTCCTGTTTTCACTATTTCCGGCTATCTCTCTGATCATAAGTATTGTTTCCATGGTCGGCTCTTTGGGAGCTACTTTGTCCGGTGTCACTTTTCCGGTGCCCAATATGTATCCTTTGGTACGAGATGCTTCCTATCTTTTCCCTGTCCGGCATTTCACGGAAATGATGCAAAATATGCTCTACGGGGGGAGTGGTTTTATTCACCTTTGGCCATCGGCTGTGATACTATGTATCTTTCCGTTGCTGGCTTTAGTGTTACTTCCTCATCTGAAACGTGCCATAGAAAGTCATAAATATGAAAAAATTAAATAAGTTACAACAGTTATCGTTCATCATCCGACGTGAATATCTGGCTATCAGTACCAGCTATGCTGTATTACTGGTATTGATGGGTGGAATCTTCGTGTACGGATTGCTCTATAATTATATGTATGCCCCCAATATTGTGACGGATGTCCCGGTTGCCGTAGTCGATAACTCACATAGCGAGTTGAGCCGTAACTTCATTCGATGGCTGGATGCTACGCCTCAAGCGGAAATTTATGATCAGGCTATGGATTATCACGAAGCTAAGGAATGGATGAAAGCTGGAAAAGTACAAGGTATTTTATATCTCCCTCATGATTTTGAGGAACGGGTATTTCGTGGAGATGAAGCCGTGTTTTCTCTGTATGCCACTACCGATGCTTTCCTCTATTTTGAAGCCTTACAAGGAGCTTCTTCACGTGTGATGCTGGCTATCAATGACAAATATCGTCCGGACGGAGCAGTCTTTCTGCCTCCTCAGGGATTATTGGCGGTAGCTATGGCGCAGCCTGTAAATGTAGCGGGAACCGCACTCTATAACTATACGGAAGGATATGGATCTTATCTGATTCCGGCCGTTATGGTCATTATCATTTTTCAGACATTACTGATGGTCATTGGTATGGTGACCGGAGAAGAGCATATGACAAAAGGCATCCTTGCTTATACTCCCTTCGGAAAAAGCTGGGCAGTCGCTATACGTATTGTATCAGGGAAAACGTTTGTCTACTGTAGTTTGTATGCTGTTTTTTCATTCTTTCTATTAGGGTTGCTTCCTCATTTCTTTAGTATTCCCAATATTGGAAACGGATTGTATATTGTATTGATGATGATCCCCTACTTGCTGGCAACCTCTTTTCTGGGGCTGGCAGCCTCCCGATATTTCACTGATTCGGAAGCACCATTGCTTATGATTGCCTTTTTCTCGGTAGGACTGATTTTTCTTTCCGGTGTTTCCTATCCGATGGAGCTGATGCCTTGGTATTGGAAAGCTGCTCATTATATTTTTCCGGCAGCACCTGCTACACTCGCCTTTGTGAAGTTGAACTCAATGGGAGCAAGTATGGCTGATATCCGACCCGAATATATTACTTTATGGATTCAGGCAGTTATCTATTTTATATTAAGTGCATGGGTATATAAAAAGAAACTCAGCTGAAAGTAGTATTTTAGTTGCATATTTTAAACTGATATCGCTCAAAAGTATAATATTTCAACCAACGAATAATTAACTATGGAAATAAAAATGTTTTGTTGAACATTTTACTTGATTATCTCGTCCTTTTTTATTTATTTTGTTAACTATTATTTGGAGATAGACCATAGTACTACTTTAAATACAACTATTTATATGAGGAATATTATACTATTTTTATTATTACTGCCGTTAATGGCATATGGACAAACATACAAACATATTGGAGTAGAGGATGGTTTGAGCAATCGGAGAATATACAATATTCAGAAGGATCACCAAGGATATATGTGGTTTCTTACTAATGAGGGTATGGACCGATATAACGGTAAGGATATAAAGCACTATAAACTTATCGAAGAAAGCAAACAATTGAGTTCCGAAATACATCTCGGATGGCTATATGCTGATAAAGAAGGCGGGATATGGGTCATTGGAAAAAAAGGACGTATTTTCCAGTATGAAGAAAAGTATGATCGTTTTACAATGGTCTATAAGTCACCAAAAGTCACTGATGCCATCAGTTACGGTTATTTGGACCGTAACAACAATTTATGGTTATGCGGCAAAGATTCTATTTTGTTGTATAATACTAAGACTACTCAGGTTATGCGGCTTCCTAATTTGTTGGAAGATAATATTACGGTAGTAGAACAGGCTGATGACACTCATTTCTTTATAGCAACAGAAATGGGGGTTCGGTATACTCAGTTTGAAAACGAAGCTTTGAAAGTCATTCCTTTAGATGTGCTTGATCATGTCTATACGCAAATTAACGGTCTCTATTTCCATCCTCAGTTTCACAGACTTTTTGTAGGAACTTTTAGTGATGGTACTTTTGCCTATGATATGTCTGCTCATCAAATTATCAAATCAGATACGAAGCTGGGTGATGTGAGTATTACTCATATCAGGCCGTTGAATCAAAAGGAACTATTGGTTGCTACGGAAGGAATGGGAGTACACAAAATTGATGTAAATACTTGTAATACCTCTCCGTTCATTGTGGCAAACTACGAAAGTTATAATGAGATGAATGGAAATAATATTACCGATATTTATATTGATGAAGAAAAAAGAATCTGGCTTGCCAATTACCCGGCAGGAATCACAGTAGTCGATTTCCGTTATAAGAATTATCGTTGGATAAAGCATTCTATCGGTAATAAGCAGTCTATCGTCAATGATCAGGTACATGCGGTTATTGAAGATAGTGAAGGAGATTTATGGTTTGGAACCAGCAATGGGATAAGTTTTCAGGATTCAAAAACCGGTCAATGGCATTCTTTTCTGAGTTCTTACGATAAGCAGCTGAAAGATAAGAACCATATTTTCATTACTTTATGCGAAGTTTCTCCAGGTGTTATCTGGGCAGGAGGATATACGTCGGGTATTTATAAGATTAACAAGAAAACATTGTCTGTAGAGTACTTTTCGCCTTTTCTTCTTAGCTCTGTCAACATACGTCCGGATAAGTATATCAGGGATATGATTAAAGATTCAAAAGGATATATATGGTCGGGAGGGTATTACAATCTAAAATGTATTGATCCTAGAAAAAATACTGTCCGGTTGTATCCCGGAGTCAATACTGTTACGGCGATTGAAGAAAAAGATACTAATTTCATGTGGGTGGGGACAGCTACTGGACTTTTTCTGCTTAACCGGAATTCCGGTGAATATCAGTATATATTAATGCCTGTGGAGTCAACATATATCAATACTCTTTATCAGGCCAATGACGGATTACTGTATATCGGTACAAACGGCTCGGGAGTACTTATATATGATCCTGGAAACATGAGTTTTGAACACTATTACGCTGATAATTCGGCACTTGTATCTAACAGTATTTATACGATTCTTCCGGAAATGAACGGACAGATAATGATGAGTACGGAAAATGGAATTACCAGCTTTTCTATAGAAAAGAGATCATTTCATAACTGGAGTCGCGAACAGGGAATGATGTCTGCTTGTTTTAATGCAACTTCCGGTGCGTTACGTAAAAATAATAATTTTGTTTTTGGCAGTGTTGATGGGGCAGTTGAATTTCCGGCAGGTATAAAGTTGCCGGATTATGAATATTCGAAAATGATATTCAGCGATTTTCATATTTCCTATCAACCGATTTATCCGGGAGAAAAAGATTCTCCTTTAGAGAAAGATATTGATAAGACTGATGTGTTGAGACTTAAATATGGTGAGAATACCTTTTCGTTTCGTGTTTCTTCCATCAACTATGATTTTCCTTCTCATTCAGTTTATTATTGGAGGTTGGAAGGCTCTTCTTATAATGAATGGGTACAACTGAGTGGCAATAGTTTAATTCGTTTTACCAATTTAAGTCCCGGCAAATATAAACTTTATGTACGTGCCATATCGAAGGAAGAACCTAGTATCGTTTTCGAAGAACGGCAAGTTGGAATTATCATATCGCAACCTGTATGGCTAAATGGCTGGGATATATTCATATATATGCTTCTGATCGTCTTTGTTTTCAGCATTGCTTTCCGGATAATGATTCTGAAAAAGCAGAAAAAGATATCGGATGAGAAAACACATTTCTTTATTAATACAGCTCATGACATCCGCACTCCGCTTACGCTGATAAAGGCTCCTTTGGAAGAGTTTGTTGAGGAAGAAACACTGACAGAGATCGGTTCGCAGCGTATTAATACGGCATTGAGAAATGTGAATGCCCTTTTACGGTTGAGCACTAATTTAATCAACTTTGAACGGGCCGATGTTTATTCTTCCGAATTACGTATCTCAGAATATGAACTGAACACGTATATGAATGAGATATGTAATAGTTTTCGTTCGTATGCCAATATCAAGCATATTGATTTTACTTATAAGAGTGACTTTAATTATCTGAATGTATGGTTTGATAAAGATAAGATGGATTCTATCTTAAAAAATCTGATATCCAATGCGTTAAAATATACTCCAGAAAATGGGATAGTCAGCGTATCTATTTCTGAGACTAAAGACTCATGGAAGCTGGAAGTCAAAGATACGGGAATAGGCATTCCGGCAAACGAACAGAATAAACTGCTTAAGATGCACTTCCGGGGTACAAATGCCATTAATGCAAAAATAACCGGTAGTGGAATCGGACTAAAGCTGGTTGATAAATTGGTGCACCTTCATAGTGGTAAGATAAATATAGAGAGTGTTGAGCAACAAGGCACTACTATCACTGTTGTTTTCCCGAAGGGTAATAAGCATTTCCGTCACTCGAACCTGATAGATCCGGAAAAAAACGGCAGACAGGAAGCTGTACTGGATGCTCCGGTTATATCCGAAGCGGCGGAAAAGGCAAACGATGAGAATCTGCAACGTATTCTTATTGTCGAGGATAATGATGAACTACGTGCTTATCTGGTCAATTCATTATCACCGATGTATAATGTACAGGCTTGCGGTAATGGTAAGGAAGCATTGATCATTGTAAAAGAATTCTGGCCGGAGCTTATTCTATCCGATATTATGATGCCGGAAATGCGGGGTGACGAACTGTGTTCCACTATTAAGAATGATATTGAAACATCACATATTCCTGTCTTGTTACTTACTGCTTTGGGTGAAGAACAGAATATTCTCGATGGTCTGGATATTGGTGCTGATGAATATATTGTAAAACCGTTCAGCATAAGAATCCTGAAAGCCAGTATTGCCAATTTATTGGCGAATCGGGCATTATTGCGCAGCAAATATGCGAATTTGGAAATAGATATAGAGGTTAAGACTCCTTTGGCGAAATGTACTAATAGCCTTGACTGGCAATTTTTATCGGCTGTGAAAAAAACGATAGAAGACAACATCAATAATCCTGCCTTTTCTGTTGAGGTTCTCAACGATTTGCATAATATGAGCCGTACACGTTTCTATTATAAACTGAAAGCAATAACAGGACTATCTCCTCAGGAATTGATAAAAACAACCCGGCTGAAACGTGCTACGCAACTATTAAAAGAAGGTGAGTATAATATTACTGAAATCTCGGAGATGTGTGGATTTTCAGAATCCAAATATTTCCGGGAAGTATTCAAGAAAGAATATAAGATGAGTCCGAGTCAATATGCTAAGAAATATAGTATTTCTTCTTCCGGTATTATAGAAGATGATTCAGATGAATAAAATAATAAGCAGCTTTTTCTGCAAAGAAAAAGCTGCTTATTATTTTTTAATTAGAGACATTATTTACATATCAAGTATTTAATAAACAAATAACCTCCTAATACTTGCAGGCACATTCCGGGAATACCGATGCGGAAGTCCTGGACGGCATTGTAGAAATTTCCTATATACATCCACTCTCCCAATGTTCCGATGATCTGATAAAACAAGACTACTCCTGCTAATACAGGGATAGAAATGCGTCCGAAGCGTTGCGCAGCCCATCCGGCGGCGATAGCTAATAATACGGATTTCAATAGAATGGCAGGCAATACTGCGGGCACTGGCATACCAAAGAGCAGAGAGTTTATGACTGGAGACAAGATAGCAGCTAGCAAACCGACCTTCCAGCCATATTTGTAAGCACCGATCAGAGTGAAGAAATAAATAGGCAGCCAGGTTAATCCACCTAGTGGAATGAGATGAAAGAGCCTGGGAAAAAGGATATTGCCAACGATGAATAACGAGGCTGCCAAATAGGTCTTCACATTACTGTAATCCAGTGAATAGAGTTTTACTGTTGTTTCCATATCTTTATTCTTTTAGAAATTCAAATTAATACCACCCATGAATGTTGCCTTGGGCATGGGATACCCTGCATTTATTTCGTAACGTTGTGCCAACAGGTTTTCACCTTTCACAAAGATGTTGGCAAAATTACAAACACGATAACTTCCTCGCAGATTCCATAAAACAAAACTATCCTGTTGCTCGGTGCCTTTATTATTAATGATTACAGAAGTGTAAAGTCCCTTAATATATTGCATTCCTGTCGATACAGTCCAGCGACCTGCGGTATAGTCTGCTCCGACATACAATTTGTGTTCAGGAGCGGCGAGAACCGGATTCTCCATGTGCAACCAGCTATAGTTGGCATTTACATTCCAATGAGAATTAAACCGATAACCGATATTCGCTTCAATTCCCCAGTTTTCTATTTCTCCGGAATTGACGTTCAGCGGAGGCGTCAAACCGTTGCTCATAATTACATTGTCACCATTAATATAATACAGGTTCAGTCCGTAATATAAGGCATCTTCCAATAACCGTTGGGAATAGGAAAGTTCATAACTGACCAGTTTTTCCGGATTCAGTTTCGGATTGGCAGGAGCAAACATATACATTTCCCGGATGGTAGGGTTGCGATATCCTTTGCTCACCATCGCTTTAAGTTCTGCACTTTTGGGAAGATGAAAAGCCAGTCCTCCCTGTGGAATCCATTCAGTACCTACATGAGAGTGATGATCTACACGAACACCCGCATCCAATGACAACCAGCTATTTATATCCTGACGGAAATCGACATATCCTGCAAATTCATCCATTTGCTTGTCTACTCCCGGTTTCCGCTCTCCGGTAGCCAAGACTTTGTTCCATGATTCCCCTCCGAAGTGCTGATAGTCAAATCCTACCGTCAGACGATTGCCTGTGAAGAACGTAGCGCTCTGATACCAGGAAATGCCGAGCATCTTGTCTTTAGAATTAAAGTGTGATGTTTGTGGTTGTTCTCCTGTTTTATATCCGTCATTGATTTTATGCCGTCCCCAATTATAGAAAAGGCTCAAAGCTCCTGATGTCTTCTCATAATGGTTTTCCAAGGCAAGCGAGGTCATACCACGTGTAATACGCGAATCATTGTCGATAAGTGGAACTTGTATCGTTCCCGGATTGGAAGCATTGAAATGGGTTACATTTACATCTCCCCAGAGTTTCCAGGAAGAGCTGAAATCATATCCTAACTTCGCGTATCCTCCATATTGTTCGAACTCCATATCGGGACGATGTCCGTCCGTACGATTGTAAGAACCGGTAACGATACTGCTGAAACGTCCTTTCTTTACACGGTTGGAAAATTCCGTCTGCAAAGTGTTGTATGAGCCATACCCTACCTGCATATTCGTTCTTACTCCCTCATCCTGCTGTTTGCGGGTGACTATATTGATTACTCCGCCCATTGCATTCGAGCCATAGAGTACAGAGGCAGGGCCGCGCAAGACTTCCACTTTCTCTGTCAACATAGACTGATATGCATCCGCAATCGGATGTCCCATCAATCCCATATATTGCGGATGTCCATCGATCAAGACCAATAAACCTGCCGTCGGACTGCCTCCGATACCACGCAGACTCATGCCACCTGCCGCACCTGTGGACACACCATATCCCATAATACCACGGCTGGTAGTAAAGAATCCGGGAACCTGTTCCGTCAATAGCGGCAAAAGTGAAGGTTCATATCTTTTCTCTATTTGTTGCCTTCCTACTACTGAAATAGTCATGGGAAGGTGACGAATATCCGTCTCGTTCCGTGTTCCGGTAACTACGACTTCGTCGATAGTATAGTTTCTTTTGACTTGTGTGCTGTCTTTTCCGGGTTGTGCCATTCCTGAAATGGAAAGCAGGTTGCCGAACAAAAACAAACAAACTGTATTTGTTTTCATATTCTGTTTCGCGCTTTTATTTCTCCTGCAACTTTTTACCACTTCTTATTTTTTCGAGGAAATCACGAATCAGCGGCAATACGGCTTCTGCCGATTCTTCTTCGCTACACATCGTTTCTACCGGACACCAGCCTGTGTGATCACGATTCCATATAAAAGGTACTTCTTGTACGAAATGGACTTTTATATCCGAGCTTCGTAATAAATCCAACGCTTTCGAACTGATGATGTCTGTATGAAGTTCCCGGATACCTCCCAAAATCATGAGGGCGGCAGCCCCCTTCCCTACTACTTTGTCGGCTATCGAAGCTCCTTTCAGGAAATCCGGTTCCTGTGTCAGCAAATCATATAAATCCGCTACGCCACGTTGGGTAAAGGTACGTATGTTGTCTCCATTGGCAATCACACAGGAATATCCTCCCGAGTGTAATAAGTTGATTAATTCTTCCATTATAAGGTTCCTTGTTTCAGTTGTTCTACAAATTGGTCAATCCGGTGCAGTTCTTTGGGTATATCTATGTTTTGAGGACAGTGAGGTACGCATTGATTACATCCGATGCAATGACTAGCCTGACGGAGTTTAGGTACACTGCGGTCATATCCTACAAGAAATGCCCGGCGGGCTTTGAGATAATTCTCATCCTGTCCGTTTTTAGGAACATTGCCTTCATTGACACAACGGTTATAATGTAATAAGACAGCCGGAATATCCAGACCATACGGACATGGCATACAATATTTGCAGTCATTGCAAGGGATGGTAGGATACTTCAGCATTAACTGTGCCGTGTCTTCCAGAAAATCCATCTCTTCGTCAGTCAGCGGTTCCAATGGAGAATAAGTACGCAGGTTATCCTGCAAATGTTCCATATATGTCATACCGCTTAATACAGTCAATATATCGGGGAACGTTCCGGCAAAGCGGAAAGCCCATGAAGCTACGCTGCTTTCCGGACGGCGTTGTTTGAGGCGTGCCACCAGATTGTCATTCAGTTTAGACAAGCGACCTCCCAAAAGCGGTTCCATGATAATGGATGGAATCCCCCTTTTATGTAGCTCACCATACAGATATTCGGCATCGGTATTCCGGGCATTTGTCTCTTTCGCATGCTTCCAGTCCACATAGTTAAGCTGTATTTGTACGAAATCCCACTTTATCTCATCGTGTCGGGAAAGCAGATAATCATATACTTCGATGTCGCCATGATAGGAGAATCCGAGATTGCGGATGCGACCTGCTTCACGTTCTTTTATCAAAAAGTCAAGCATTCCATTATCCAGATATCGTCCTTTAAGGGCGTCCATTCCACCCATACCGATGCCATGAAGCAGCATATAATCGATATAGTCCACCTGAAGGTCTGCAAAAGATTTATGATACATTTTGAGGGAAGCTTCGCGTGACCATGTATCCGGAGAGAAGTTGGATAGTTTGGTAGCAATGAAGTATTTATCACGTGGATAACGGCTTAGCGCAATTCCTGTGGATTTCTCAGAAAAACCTTGCACGTAGGCCGGAGATGTATCGAAATAGTTTACTCCATGAGCGATGGCGTAATCGATTAATCCGTTCACTGCATCCTGATCGATCACTTCACCCTTACCGTCGGGAGCCGGTTTGAGAGGCCAGCGCATACAGCCGTATCCTAAAAGTGACACGCGGTCGCCTGTTGTTGGAGACGTGCGGTAAGTCATTTTGTCGGTAGGAATTTCCCCTTCTGCCGATGCACTGCTTGATGAAGAAGTGCCTTTTGACGAGCATCCGTATAGTATCGCTGTCGATGTAGCCGCACTGATACCTACGATTTTGATAAAATCTCTTCTGTTTATGTCTTTCTTATTTTTTTCTTCCATAATCTTGTTCTGATTTAAATCATACAATTCTGTGCATCTGATGTCCGGTCACGTAAATGGCACTGAAAGGACGGGATGGACAAAGATTCTCGCAAGCACCACAACCAATACACCGTTCGACATTGATTGCCGGAATCTTCGGTGAGTCCGCTATTTCGGGATCGGAAGCTACCATCTGAATAGCGGCTGCCGGACAATGGCGGGCACAGTTGCCGCATTCCATTCCATCAGTCAGCGGTACGCAGTTCTCCTTGATCCATACAGCATGCCCGATTTGGATAGCGGATTTCTCTGCCAGGCTGGTCAGATGAATGGCATCTGTAGGGCATACTTCCGCACATTTGGCACACTCCGGACGACAATAACCACGCTCATAGGACATTTCCGGCTGCATGAGAGTTGCCAGATTACCGGATGGACGTAATACCTGAGTAGGACAAACAGAGACACATAGCTGACAGGCAGTACAATGTTGGGCAAAGTTGCGTGCATTTAATGATCCGGGAGGATAAATCGGATTCTCCCGGTTGGGAATCTTCTTGTCTTCAATGGCTGCCAATCCTCCGTCTACCTTTTTCTCCTGTGCTTTCAGTATGGTAGAAGTGGCGAAAATAGTCGATGCCGAAAGAAAACTACGACGGGCATTGTCAATCTGTTCCGAGGTCACGGATTTTATTTTAACCGTTTCCGTATTGACTCCTTCTTTCTTTTGAATACGTCTGGTATATTTAATAGCTCTTTGCTTACATTTTCCCAGGCAATCCATACAAGCGACACAACGGCTATAATCAATTTCATGGGCTTTGGTATTAATACAGGATGCTTTACAATTACGTGCGCACAATCCGCAGCTATTACATTTGGAAGTATCGATCACAGGCTTGAAGATGGAGTATCGTGATATGAATCCCAATACGGTGCCGACAGGACAAATGGTATTGCAATAAGTACGTCCGTTACGCCATGCCAAAACAAAAAGTACAATAAGTGTAATCACAGCAATGATCAGTGTTGAAAGACTTTTCATCCAGACATCCACTTCATAGAAAGCATAGCTTTCTGCCCGTTCGGCAAAATATGCCAAGAGATTATTTCCCCATTGCCATACCGGGGCCAGCAGACTGGAAACCATCC
The DNA here is from genome assembly GCA_947646015.1 of uncultured Bacteroides sp. GTDB lineage: Bacteria > Bacteroidota > Bacteroidia > Bacteroidales > Bacteroidaceae > Bacteroides. The sequence goes on from CANSEY010000060.1 coordinate 15,195, forward strand.
GGCCGTATGCACTGTAAGGTGCCAGTAGAACGACAAAAGTATTCAGCCCGGCAACCAAGGCAAGGATGAATACAGCCAATACACCATATCTCAGCCATTTTAAAGCCGGAGAATAACGGAAGCGATTCTTTTTCTGTTTGCCGGAGAACCATGAAACAGCATCCTGAAATACCCCTAACGGGCAAATGACCGAACAATAAATACGCCCGAATAGTAATGTGAGCACAATAAGGAATAGCACGACACCTATGTTCAAGGCTAATACTGCCGGTAGGAACTGAATTTTCGCCAGCCATCCGAACCATGTGTGCAATGTCCCTGTGAAATCAAGGAACAGCAGGGTAATAAGTGTGAAACACACGATTGCGGCTGTAAGTCTGATAGTACGCAACATAAATTTATTAGATTTTCAATTTATAGTAGTTATATCTTAATTATTTTCAATTTCATCAGAATCGAATCTTATGCTTTTTAACCGATGCAAATTTAAGCAGAGTGATTGATTATTGCAGTATATAAATTACAGAAAGTTATACCAATATTACTGATTAGGATTTTTTT
>CANSEY010000061.1 GCA_947646015.1 uncultured Bacteroides sp.
TGAACAGGCAGGATGCGGACACCATCCGCAAACTGGCAGGGGAAGCCAACAACATAAACCAGTTGGCGCACCGGGCAAATGCCGGAGGTTTCGCACTGGTGGCGGTGGAACTGGTGAAACTGAAAAACAGGATTGTCGAAATTATAAACCAGTTGTCGGATGATTGGAAAAATAAAAAAGGGAAGCGGGTTTAAGGGCTGCGTGAACTATGTGTTTGGCAAGGAACAGGCGGCTTTGCTCCATGCGGACGGGGTACTGACAGAAAGCCGGGGAGATATAATCCGCAGCTTCTGTATGCAGACCGGGATGAATCCCGACTTGAAAAAGCCTGTCGGACATATTGCGTTAAGCTATTCCCCGGTGGATGCACCCAAATTGACAGACGAGAAGATGATACAGCTTGCGCAGGAATATATGCGTGAGATGAAAATCACCGATACGCAATATATCATCGTGCGCCATCAAGACCGGGAGCATCCGCACGTGCATATCGTGTTTAACCGTATAGACAACAACGGCAAGACCATTTTGGACAGGAACGATATGTACCGCAACGAGCAGGTATGCAAGAAGCTGAAAGCCAAGCACGGGCTTTATTTCGCTGGTGGAAAAGAACAGGTGAAGCAGCACCGCTTGAAAGAGCCGGACAAATCGAAATACGAGATTTACAACGCTGTAAAGAATGAAATCGGGAAGTCCAAGAACTGGCAGCAGTTACAGGAACGGTTAGCGGAAAAGGGTATTACTATCCGGTTCAAGTATAAGGGGCAGACGGGCGAGATACAGGGCGTTTCCTTTTCCAAAGGCGAATACACGTTCAAGGGTTCGGAGATAGACCGTAATTTCAGTTTCTCCAAACTGGATAAATGTTTTGGGGATGTAGGGCAGACGACAGTCGGAAGCAATAAGCAGACGGTTACCGCACCTGTTCAGAAACCAGTATCAGCACCCGACAAAGCGGATAATTCTTTTATAACAGGTTTAGGCGGTCTGTTTTCCGGTTTGTCAGCCCCGGCTGATGAAATGCCCGATGATTCCTTTTTGAGAAAGAAGAAGAAAAAAAAGAAAAAACAACTAAAGTTATAAGCGTATGGAGGAAAATTTGATTTTAGAGGGGCTTCTCTCAATGGTTACTGAACTGAAAGAGAAGCAGGAAGCACAGGTAACGCCAGCCAGTCGGGAGGAAACTCTCGAAAGGCTGAACGCAATCGAACAGGCATTGTCGGAACTGCACAGTAACCCTGCTGTTCCCGAAAAGGATTTGCAGGCTATCCAAAGCCAGCTTGACGAGATAAGGAACAGGATGCAAGGTCAGCAGAAACATATCGAGGACACCAAGAAAATAGTATTGGAAACCTATCGTTGTTTCAAGGTAATGCTTGATACTTTGGGCTCTTGCAAGACGGATAAAGAGGAAGCTATGCCCTTACCGCTCTATCAACGGATTTACAACAAGGTCGCTTCTTGGATTCGTCCGGGATTGTTCCTTTTTTCGGCAGTGCTGGTTATCTGTTCCGCTTCCATATTCTTGAATGTCCGTTTGGCTGAACGTATGCAGCAGTTGCAGGACAACGATATGAAATACCGCTATTTGCTGATGCAAGGACAGGCAGACGGGGAAACTTTTGATATGCTGGAAAACAAGTTCAAGTGGCAACGGGATAACGGTTTTATCCGAAGTCTGACCGATTCAGTGATGGATTTTGAATACCGCATCCAAAAGCAGGCGGAAGCACTGGAACGTGCAAGGCTGTTGAACGAGCAAGCCGAACAGCTAAAGAAAGAAGCTGATAAGCTGGGTAAGCCATAAACGGGGAAAGCCGGGATGGATGAAGCACATTCACCGTTCCGGCTTTTCAGATTCACTTCTTTTTCTTCGTACAGTGTTCTTTCTCGAACTGGCGTAGCGTGGTAATGCTGAACCTTTCCTTGATGAATTCCCGGACATCGGAAGCCTTGTAATACACTTTTCCGCTGATAGTGAAGTACGGCAGCGCACCGATAGCCCGGTAGCGTTGCAGGGTTTTGATGCTTACTTTGAACAGCAGGCACAAGTCCTGATTATCCAGCAGGTTATCATCTTCGGGTAGCACCCTGTCTGCATTGCGTAGTACCCGTACATCTTTGCAGAGTTCTTCCAATTTGGCGTACAGCTTCTGTATCCATTCACCAAATTCGTCATTCTCTATATACATAATTGCTTCATATTTCAGATTATACATTCTTGTTTGTCAATCGACTGATGAAGCAAAGTTCTAAAAACGGATGCAAAGAAATTACAGGGGAACTAATGGAATTCCCTATAAATAAATCATAAGTTGCTGATTATCTATATCCTTTCTTGTCGTGTTCCTTTCGGATAAGTTCTGCCAGTCCATTAAGAAATTCGGTGAGTTTGCCCGGCTTTCGTTTTATTACGTCCTCATGCTTTTGGTGACAGTCGCTTATCTTGATGTTAAACAGCCACTCAAAACCTTTGGATAAATCCACCAAATAGGCAGGCTTGCCATTCTGATAAACGATGTCTTTGGAGAGGAACAGACCGCTTACCATTTCCATGATGTTGATAAGGGTTGTTTTATCTGTCAAGTAGAGAGGAGAAAGAGTTTTTTTGTTGGTATATCTTCCAAACAGTTCCGGGAACTTAATACGCCATTCTACCAAGCGTATTTCTGTGTTCAAAACTCCTATTGCTTCGTCAATTAAATACAAATAGGGCATTTTTTTCTTGCTCAAACCGTGTACGATACGATTTAAGACGATACAAGCCAAAAGAGAAATAACGTAATAATACGTTGTAATCTTGCTCGTTAATACTAAAATTGACTACATGGGTAGCCAATTCTTCAACAGCTTCTGCCAGTTCGGATGCAGAAACTTTGCGCTGTGGGTATTCCGATAATAATCGGAAAAACTTCTGTTGTAATAATTGTTTATCATAAAATGTTGAAATTTGAAATAGAGTTCAAATAAGTGAAAAATATCCTTATTTGAACTCTGTTTCTTGTTAGTAACTCCGCTCAAATGTAATATCTATATTTCCAATCCCGTTGAGAACTGCTACATCGGAACTAATTTTACCTAATTTCTGCATACTGAAATGTTCTCCGTTCTGTGCATACATAATCACGAAACTGTGCATTGGTGGATAATAGACAATTTCTCCCACTTCATAGCCACACGTGCTTACATCGTCCGTAGGCAGAGCTTCGGAAAAGCGGTAACACATTTCCCGGTTATACAAGTCCAGCATAGGTAGAGTTATCGGAAGTTTTTCTACGAATGCCCGTGTAGTGACATTGTTCAATAGCGTGGCGGAAAGCTCTCTATTGCCAAACTTAACTTTAATATTAAAGGCTGATTGATTCATATCATCTTCTGTTTGATTGTTATTGCTTTTTCTGTCAATTCTCACATCAATGGTGGTATCCAATTCTTTTATTCTATCAATATCATCTGTCACATGTCCGATGACAACAATATTCCCGGTAGATGATGATGTTTCTTCATCATCGTGGAAGATTACAAAGTCATTTCCTGTAACCCAAAATGCTAAATCCCCGTCTTTCCAGCCATTCTGTATTTCTTCTTCCTTGTACGAAAGGGCAGGGGTAATGTCGCCGCAATAGTCGTGACCCGAATTTGTCAGACGAACCGTTACGGGCAAGCGTGACAACAAGTCGGTTGCTGCCGTACTGTTATTCAGATAAGCGTTCAATACTTTAGCGCCTATGGTAAGTGTAATAGCTGTTTGCTCTCTATTCTCATTGCTACTTCCGGGATTTTCAATCGGAGTTTCCGGTTCTTCTTGGAAATCATTCTCGCTGCCACAAGCAGAGAGGGAAAAGGTCAGTAACATAGACCACATCATTAAGATTATTCGTTTCATACTTTTTTATTTGATTGTTCTTAAATCTATAACATAACGGAATTTCACTTTTCCGTCTATCACATCTTGATATGCCTTGTCTATGGCAGAAGCATCGGCAGGGATAACGACCGTTTCGGGATAAATGTCGTGGGCCAGCGAGTAATCAACTACTTCCTGTGTTTCCTTGATACCGCCGATAATGGAAGTCGTGAGATAGCGACCTCGTAAAGCTGTCACACTGATATTAGGCGTTTCTTTAGCCGCAGGCATACCTACCACAGCTAATGTACCACCCACTTTCAGAATGTTTATATACATCATTGGATTATAGTTTGCAGGAATGGTGGAAAGAATGAATTTTAGCGTGTTATTAATACCCTGTAAATCTTCTTCACGTGTTACATTAATATATCGCTTTGCTCCCAAGCGCAAGGCATCTTCACGTTTTTCTTCGGTAATATCGAAAACGGTCACTTCCGCACCCAGACTGACAAGGTATTGTACTGCCATGTGTCCCAAACCACCGAAACCAGCCACACCTACTTTGTCACCAGCTTTGATTCCGTACTGCTTAATGGGCGACCAAGTTGTAATCCCGGCACACATCAGTGGTCCGACTTTCTCCAATGGAGCATTTTTCGGAACGCAGATTGCAAATGCTTCATCCACTACCATATTGGTTGAATAACCGCCTTGTGTCATTTCTCCGTCATGATAGACATCTTTATTGGCATAGGTCAGCACACGTCCGTCAGTACAATATTGTTCTTGATTATCCTCGCAATATTCACAATGACGGCAAGAGTTTACCATACAGCCTACTCCGGCAATGTCGCCTACCTTGAATTTGCTTACGGCACTCCCTACTTTCACCACTTCGCCTACAATTTCGTGACCGGGAACTATTGGATATGTTTCCTCTTTCCAATCGCTATGTACTTGATGAATATCGCTGTGGCAGATGCCGCAGTATAGGGTGCGAATAAGTATGTCATGTTCACCTATGGAATGACGGGTAAACTCATAGGGTTGAAAACTTCCGTCTTTGCTGAATAGAGCATAGCCTTTAGACGGTATTCTGTTCTCTTGTGCTGAAACGTGCGTACACATAATGATTGTTGTTAAAATTAATATTATCTTTTTCATCGTTTCAAATAATTAAAGTTTTCTGATTACCCGACAAGGGTTTCCAACAGCTACACTATAAGCAGGAATGGAACGGGTAACGACACTTCCTGCCCCGATAGTAGTGCCTTCTCCGATTTCCACTCCGGGCAAAATGACTACCCCGCCACCTATCCACACCTTTGCCCCTATTTTGATAGGTCGTACCGATGCTTTTCCGGCTGCCCTTTCTTCGGGGTTGATAGGGTGAATAGTGGTATAAAACTTTACGTCCGATCCGATATATACATCATCGCCAATTTCCACGCCGCCTGCGGGCTGAAAGGTACAATTGGCATTGATGAATACACGATGCCCGAAGCGGATATGATTGCCGCCATAGTTGCAGTGCATCGGCGGGGCAATACTGACATCTTCCAACGGTTGTTGAAAAAGTTCTTTCAACACTTGTTTATCTCCACTTGTATTGAAGCAAAGCATCGCCTTATGCGTTTCATCCCTCAATGCTACCAGTTCTTTATCCCATGCCCGATATTCTGTTTCGGGCAATAAATTCTTTTCGTTCTTGTTTTCACTCATGGTTATTATCTTTTTTATGTATTTTATATTTCAACCATATAACACCGTCCCGGCATTGCTTCATATCCATTAGCTCAAGGGATTGCCCATAAGCAGGGTACTCACAATCCTTTCCCTTGTATTCATAAATAGAGGAAATGCCGGAAAGCGCATCAATACCCGGATAAATAACCAAACTCAATTCGTCTATAAGCTGCTTTTTGAGGAATAGCCCGTTCAGCATACCACCACCGTCCAATAACACAAGGCGCATGGCAAATTCATCGTATAATATATGCAGTGCTTTTTCGTAGTCATATCCGTCTGCCCCGGCAAAGAGATAGGAAATGCCCTTTTGTCGCAGGAACTCCAAATATTCCTCACTTACATTTTCACCCAATACAGCTATGATGTTATCGCCATATACTTTATCATCCGTATATCTGATAAGACCTTTGGAATCGAATATGACAAGAGAACGCTTGCTATCCCGATGTCCGATGTAAGTTTGGAAAGTTGTGGCAGATGTAAATGTTCCATTATCGAATGTTTCAGAGAAGAAGTGTTTCTGTACACTGTTTCGTCCCAATATCCACGCATCGGCGGAATATCCGTCTTTGATTTCTGTATAAACAGAAAGTACATCTTCGATGTCTTTGCCATTGAAAGGTAACGTCCAGCGGTCTGCAACCAAGCGACCGTCTACAGAACTGTTTATGTGGCTTATTATTTTAGGCAATCGTTTCATATTTATTTATCTTCTAATTCATTAAGCCAATTATCTATTTCAACTTTCCAATCTCCTGATAGTGTGTAGCCTAAGCGTAATCCTTGTTTAATATTCGCATCCGGGATAGTATTTCTGAAATCATCCATGCTTTGCTCTATTCCTACCGCCATGCTTGTGCAAAAAGGAATGACGGTCTTTCCCTTAAAATCATATTCTTCCAAGAAAGTAAGCACAGCCATAGGTTCACGATATACCCAAATGGGGAAACCGACAAAGACAATGCTATATTTCTTCATATTTTCTACATGGGAAGCCAGTGCAGGACGGGCATTGTCTTTTACTTCTTGTTGGGCGATAGCGGAACAGTCACTATGTGATACAGGATAATTCCGCTCCGGGATAATCTCAAAAATATCTCCCCCGATTTGTTGTTCAATATAGTAAGCTACGGTTTGTGTGTTCCCAGCTTTATTGGTTGCACCGGAAACTCCGTCTGTTCCTTCCGGCACATAGTTCGCACGAGAAAAATAAGCAATAAGTATTTCTTTATCATCGAAAGATATAGTATCTTCTGTGTTAGTCGTATTGTTATTGGAATTGTCCGTTTCTATCTCTTCGTTTTTACTACAAAAAGCGAAAATAGACAACAACAATGATAGCATACAAGCTGATAGGATGAATTTTATAAATGTTTTCATCTTTAATTATTTTAAGAGTTGACAATCTTCTTCATTTACCACTTCCAACCATGTGTCCTTGTTCTTTTCGGGATTGGGAATGACAGAAAGGTGGCTGAATTCATGGCTTGCAGATGCCCCGTGCCAATGCACTACTCCCGGACGAATGACAACGACATCTCCGGCTTGTAATTCACGGGCTGCTTGTCCTTGCTCTTGATACCAGCCTATCCCGGCAGTACATAGCAATATTTGTGTCCCGGTATGAATGTGCCAGCGAGTACGTGACCCTGCTTCAAATGTTACATTACTGGTTTGGCATTTAGTAATGCTATCACTCGACACTAAACGCTGGTTCCATACGGTTCCCGTGAAATAATCGGCAGTTGATATTCTGCCTCTCGGAAATGCATCTTCGATAGGACAGCCCATTGAAAACTTACGTTCGTATGCTGCGCTTATTACCTTATTGGCACGGTAGGCTTCTTTGTTGCCAACCTGTTCTTTCAGCACATCTATGATGTTCCAAATTTGCATTTCGTTCAGTCCTGCATTGTTGGCGTAGCGAAGATGTGATTTAAACTGTCCCTCTGTCCCCTCTAAGGCTGACAAAGCAGAAAGGGTTGCCAGTTCTCGGTCACTTTCGGAAATGTTATCACGTCCGAATATGTCGCCAAACAGATGTGCTTTTAGGTAATAATCTATTGCCGGAGCAAAATTCATAGCACCACCTGTTACGGGATTGCCTGAAAGTCGGGTTTGTACTTCTGTCCCCAGTTCCAAGCTACTTTTATTGTTGGGAAGTGGTGTTGCTTCTTTTCCTGTTTCATCTACAATTCCTTTTCCAGTTCGTTCTTTCAATACTGACATAAAGCAACTTATTCCGTTTAGGCTTCGAGGAAATCCAGTATAAGCATAAAGGTGTGTAAGCACCTCTTTGATTTCATTTACAGTCAGTCCGTTGTCCAACCCTTTATTCAAGGCTGTACTTAAATTTTTCATATCTCCTTTGGCTGTAAAAGCGGCAATGGGGATAATACTTTGTTGCCTTTTTGTTAATTCATTTTCCATATTTTGCGCTATTAAAGGATTACATAAAGTCAAGAGCAATACCCACGCAATCCACATTTTTCTGTTGATAAAACATTCTATTTTCATACTATTTTCTCTTTAATCATTTATATGTTGCAAAATTAGGGGATAGTTGAGAGGTGCTTTGTATATAAAACTCTGATACTCCTACCATTTTCTCTGATGAATGAAGTATATCCAAATAATGTAGTAACTTTGTGACAGTTAAAACAATAATAGAGCTATGAATGAACTGATAAAAGCAGATAATATTTGCATATATAATGAATGGGCAGGAGTAGAAACCAAGCATCCTTTGGTTAGCTTCATAGACTTCTCTACTGTGAAACCGTTACGTCATGCCCGTAAACTGTATGGCTTTTACGCCATATTCCTAAAAGATGTAAAATGTGGAGAACTTCGGTATGGCAGGCAATATTACGATTACCAAGACGGAACACTGATTTTTGTCGCACCCGGTCAAGTGTTTGGCGCAGATGATAACGGAGAAGTATTTCAACCAACGGGTTATTTGCTGATGTTCCACCCGGATTTGCTAAGGAATACACCGCTGGGCAAATTGATGATGAAAGACTATACATTTTTTTCTTACGAAACAAATGAAGCCTTGCATCTAAGCCGTGAAGAACGACAAGTGGTTATGGATTGCTTTCACAAAATCCAATACGAATTGCAGCATCCAATAGATAAGCACAGTAAAAGTTTAATAGTGGATATCATCAAAATGTTTTTAGATTATTGCACTCGTTTCTATGACCGCCAATTTATTACTCGTGATAATGTGAACAAAGATGTTCTTGTTCGTTTTGAAGCACTATTGGAGGACTATTTTATGAAGGGGAGAGCAGAAAAAACAGGATTGCCGACCGTTCAACATATAGCGAATGAACTTAATTTGTCTGCTAACTATTTGAGTGACCTTTTGAGAAAGGAAACAGGGAGTACCGCTTTGCGTTATATTCACGACAAGGTAATAGATGTTGCTAAGACGCAAATTGTTTCAACAGATAAAACTATTAGTGAAATAGCTTATTTGTTAGGTTTTCAATATCCCCAACACTTTACACGACTTTTCAAAAAGGAAGTAGGGTGTACGCCTAATGAATATCGGTTGCAATGTATAGGTAGTTAAGGATGAACTAAGTTTAGTTTGTGTCTTTGCCTATATAGCCAAACGAACTAAACTTATTCCTATTGACAGCAAATATATATGCTGGCGAAAAGAAAAAGAGAAATAGTCTTTTCTTTTCGCCTGTTCTGTTTTTAGTAGCTTGTGGAGGATATGAACCTCTTTATTTCTTCTTCGGTTGGAAGTTCTATCATGTACTTCTGTACAAAGATATTTGGGTCTAATCCGGCAGTGGCATACTTTACCAATGTATCTCCTTTTTCGGTACACAGCAAAATGCCGATGGGCGGATTATCATCCGGCTGCATTACTTCTGCTTTAAAATAGTTCAGATACATATTTAGCTGCGAAGCATATTCATGGCGGAACTTGTCTATCTTCAATTCTACAATAACATGACATTTCAAAATGCGGTGGTAGAACACAAGGTCGGCAAAAAAATAATCTTCATCAATCAAGATACGTTTTTGCCGGGCTTCAAAGCAGAAGCCATGTCCCATTTCTAATAGGAAGCGTTGCAAGTTGTCAAGAATGGATTGTTCCAAATCGTTTTCCGTCACTAATGCACGTTCATTCAACCCTAAGAATTCCAAAGTAACAGGTGTATTGATAACATCTTTAGGTTGTAATAAGGTTGCTTGTTGCTGGACTAAAGCGGAGAGGGCTTCTTTGTTTTTGGATAGTCCGCTACGTTCGTAATATAAAGATGCGATTTGTCGCTCCAACTCCTTTACAGACCAGCAGCCACGAATGGTTTCCATTTCATAGAAAGCACGTTTTACCGGGTTCTCAATTCCCGATATAGTGTTTAAATGGGTGGAAGATAATCTGTTGAATAATCTATCAGCCGGAATCATCCATGTTTCGGTTTGTGGGTATTCTGTTGATAGTTTCCAAACGCCATTTTCAGATTCGGCGGTCACCAACCGCCGAATTGGTTCGGTGAATTCGGCGGTCAATGACTGCCGAATTTGAATTTGTGATGCAATGTATTGTGTAACAGGTTCTTTTAGTTGTGGATAAACAAGGTACAGCCGCCTAAATTCACGGAATCTACGTTCATTCAGACCTTTTGTTTTCAGTCGTTGTTCCAGCTTCTTCAACAGTTGTTCACCGTAGGCGGCACGGTCTTCTCCGTTCTGCTCAAATTCTACGATATAGCAACCCATAAGCCAGTTACGGGAAGTAAGGGCAAGGTTTACAGCGTGTGCGGCTTGTGCCTGCAACGTGTTCTGTATCGTGCTGATATGTTTTACTAATGCTTCAAAGTTCATAGTTACAAAGATAAGTCTTTTATGGTTAAAACTTTAGTTCGGGCAAGCTGTTTATTGCTTCCTCTTTCAATTTATCCACTGCACGGGTGTACTTCTCCGTATGCTTCAATCCGCTATGCCCTAAAAGGCTGGCTACGGTTTTGATATTTGCCCCATTGTTCAGAATGTTCACGGCAAACGAATGTCGGGCACAATGCCAGCTTATATGTTTGTCTATCCCGGCTCTCTTTACCCAACGCTTTACTGATTTACAGCAACTTTCGTAAGTAGGTAAATCGAATATCAAACAGTTTTTATCTGCCGGGGCTTCACCAATGATAGACAATAGACCGTCATTCAGAGGAATAACCACACCACTACTGGCAGAATGTCCCTTTGTCTTGCTTTGCTCAAACTTCAATAACCGATTAGCGTAATCCACATTCTTATAGGTAAGGTCTTTTACATCACAGAAGCGTAAACCGCAGTATAGGCAGAAGATAAAAGCTCGTCTGACATTCGGGTTCTCGTTGTCATAATGGCAAGCCGCCAACTTTTGGATTTCTTCGGGAGAAAGAACATCTTTCCGAAGCATTTGGCTATCCACTTTGCAGGTAACACTTTTGCATGGGTCTTTCAACATTACATCGTGGTCAATCGCATATCGAATAACTTTCTTGAAACGCTGGTAAATGCTTTTAGCACCCTCACCCACACTTCGGGATTGCAGATAGGCTACAAACTGCTCCATCATTTCTTTGGTGATAAGTTCCGGTTTGATACTAAACTCATTCATGGGGTATTGCTCTTTTAAGAAGTCCTTAAAACGGCTAAGCGCAATTTGTACCATGCGAATATCTTTCTTGGTATAACTGTTGATATAGGCTTGGAAATAGTCTAAGAAATTGACCGTTCTATCTTTTTTCAACCGATAGCCCAACATACTTTCTTTAAATTCCTGCTCACGCTCTGCACGTATCTTTGTGGCAAGCTCCAATGTTTCTTTGTTCTGCTGGCGTTCCGCAGGGGTACGGGGCTTATCTATCAGATACAGACTAAGGTTTTCTTTTCGCCTGTTGTGCTTTACTGCAAACTTGGGCTTACCTTGCATCTTTCCACTATCATAGTACACTTGATTGCCGTTTTCATCTAATACGGGCTTTTCCTCTCTACCTAAATAATACTCTAAGTAAAGGCTAATTCTACCATCCGAGAGCTTATTTTGCTCTAACTTGGGGTTTTCTTTCGTTTTATTTTCTAACTTTGCCATTGTTTAGAGGTTTTATCCCGATTTAGGTACCATAACCGGGTGATTACGCTAAATAGTTGATTTTCTTTTGTTTTCTGATATTGCAAAGGTACAAAAGAAAATGATATTTCAAAGTGTACTAAAAGTGTACTGAATAACGGAAAATGGGCAAAATATGGCAAAAATAGAGAAAATAGGAAATATTCAAGTAATTGATAATAAGGAAGATAGATTCTTTTATTTTCTTATGATTTCTATGGTTTGTACCGGGTCTGGGTACGAAGAAAAAAGCTAAGTATTGAATAGTCAATTACTTAGCTTTTTCTTTTATCTGAATTTTCCTCACATTTTCCCCACACGTGCAAAAAATACGATATTAAATGAATGTTTTTCTTTGGCTGAACATAGTAAATACACTACCTTTGAAAAGAATAAAGCCTATTAAATAAAAAGCAATGGAACAAGGCGTTTGGCAAGAGATAGAACAGTTATACCAAAAGTTTCAGAAACTTGGTATCAATGAAGCGGTGGACTATGATAAGTACTACCTGTTTCTCTTATTACCCATTCCACAGCCATTGAAGGCTCAACGCTTACGGAACTTGATACGCAGCTTCTTTTTGACGAGGGAGTAACAGCGAAAGGGAAACCGCTTGTGCATCATCTGATGAATGAGGATTTGAAGCAAGCGTATGAACTTGCCAAAACCGAATCCAGTAGCCTTGTACAGATAACTCCTGCCTTGCTACAAAGGTTGAATGCAACACTGATGCGCACTACAGGCAGTGTACGCAGTGTAATGGGCGGTTCTTTCGATTCTTCGAATGGGGATTTTCCTCTATGTGGTGTTACGGCTGGTGTCGGTGGACATGCTTATATGAACTATCTGAAAGTTCCTGCTAAGGTAGATGAACTTTGCGCTATACTGCAAGCGAAGTAGAAAACAGTGGGGACATTTCGGGAACAATATGAACTGAGTTTCAATGCCTACCTGAATTTAGTAACCATACATCCGTGGGTGGATGGTAATGGCAGAATGGCTCGGTTGCTGATGAACTACATCCAATTTTGCTATCACCTTTTCCCGACGAAGATATTTAAAGAGGATAGAGAAGAATATATCCTTTCCCTACGCCAATGTCAGGATGAAGAAACCAATCAGGTTTTCTTGGACTTTATGGCAAGGCAATTAAAGAAATCCCTCTCTTTGGAGATTGAACGTTTCAATGCTTCACAAAAGAGAGGGTTCAGTTTTATGTTTTAGAGGTCTGAGAGCCTATCTTTCCGCAATAAACGCTGAAAATTAGTAATTTGCAAATAAACACCCAGTTTTATACCCAATAATGTAAAGCCGGGTGTTTTTGTACTATTTAACCAAATTCCTAAATTCCTCTTTTAGCAATTCAAAATAATGGCAATCTGTAAATACTCCATTCTTGAAACAGGCATTACGATGTATGCCACATTTACGAAAACCTATTTTCTCTAATACTCTCATCGATGCTATGTTGCCAGCATAAACATTTGCACAAATGCGCATCACATCTGTATGATGAAAATAGCTGCTAATAGCCAGTGCTAACATTTGGGTCATAATCCCTTTACCCCAATATGGTTCAGCAAGCCAATAACCTAATTCTGCATTGTAGCGCTCTACATCTATACCACGAGCAAAACTTATATTACCAGCCGCTTCCTGATTTACTTCGATACAATAATTATTTTGTTCGTTTTGACTTGAAACGGACAGGATGAATTGTTGCGCATCGTTTTCAGAATAAGGATATGGTAGGCTATCACGGCAATTATCCCATATCTTTTTATTATTAAGATATTTAGCTAAAGTGGAAAAATCGTCTTTAGACCAACTTCTTATTTTGTATTTATCCACATCCATTTCTTTATTCAATTCATTTACCATTATAAATTCGCTGTATGAAATAAATTACTTAGGAAATGTTTCTGCTATTTGTTTAGCAACACGTTTTATAGCACCTCTAATGTCTGCTGATACGCTGAATCCTAAGGTTGTATATGCACCACGGCATGAAGCTATCGGGCGACCAGTGAGATAATCTATGAAATTTACAGTTACGACAGATTCTTCTTCTAAAATATCTACTCCATATTTTACCATAAGCAACTTTGATTGTTGATTCGGAGAAAGTTCGCCAATACGTATATCATTGACAAGTTTAAGACGGGAACTCTCTATGGCATCAAATAGTTGTATTTCATATTCCATCAGTTGAGCCGGAATATGATAAGTGTCGTTGTTGATAATTGAGGCATATTCATACCTCGACAAGTCCGCCTTTTGTGATATTACACTTTTAGAGGTTGTACAAGATGATGCTACTATACCAATTAAAAGGAGGAATGTGACTATTACTTTATTCATTTTTTTATTGTTTAGGTTCAACGTGTAGATAATACTTCTCTTGTGTCAGGTCATCGGGGTCAGTGGAGAGTTGATGCAACATCAGTATACGGGTAGTCTTGTTTTCCCAATACAATTCAGCTTTCACACCCTCTTCGGGCAGGCATTTGAACAGGTTCTCTTTTCCACCAGCATTTTGCCCTTCACCAATGTTATTCTCCATCAGTGTTTTGATGGCTTTTTGCGCTGCTGCCGGGAAGTCTGAATCCGAGAGTTGCTTATGGTTCACCGGGATTATTTTAGAAAAGGGGTTATAATCCTTTGCCACGATGTCATACACCTGATACTCATAATCTGTGTCCAGCAGGCAATAGGTTGTAAGGTTCTGTGGGCTCTGCAACACGATTGTCCCCCATTCAATCCCCAAGAAATCACGTTCGTACAGTCTCACAGCGAGTGAGGTCTCATATTCAACCTTTCCTTTGCGATAGCCTTTCAGGTAATTTTTGATGGTACCGCTTTTGAAGAAGTGCGAACTCCATTCCGTAGCAAGATGTGTTTCCATCCCTCCCTCCGTTGTATTGCTTTCATAGACTCTGAACGTATGAGGGAAACCCTCGGCACTCCAAACAATAGAGTCGTAATATTGTGTAAACTCAGGAAAGCCCAGCGGGGTGTAATTGTCGTTTATATCCGTGATTCTGAACGTCACCAGATCGAGCGGTGCCGGGAATTGGGTGTCAAGGTGCATAAACGGAGTGAAGTATGCCTTTTTCATCTTGAACTTGGCTTCTTCGGGCAGAGGTTCCGGCTCTGGATCGGGTTGCCCTTCGTCCTTAAAGGTTCTAGACAAACAGATAATTGTACTTGCTGTTCTCTTTCCATCATTTGTCGAGATTGTAATCTCCTCGTATGCATCCGGGGCTTCCGAAACCTGACGGGGAAAATGAATCTTCAACTGATTGGCTTCTACCTTGAGCGTTGCCCATCCACAATCGTATGTGTAAGAACCGCCCGAAATAGGATTGAGCATATCGAAATTCTTGCAAGTCATCACGATATATCCCTCATTACCGTTTGCCTTGAAACATTCTTTAGGTATCCAACCTACGGTGCCACCTTCATACTCTACACTTTCCGGTGTCAGAATCTCATACGTCCAGAGCATCGGTCCACCGGGTAAAATATCATCCTTGTTGCAAGCCGTAAAAAGCAAGCAAACAAGCGTCATAAATGGCATAAGCAATTTATTCATATTCGTAATAATCCCTATGGCTCTATTGGGTTATTAAATTTATAATGAAAGAACGTGAGCCACCTATGCCACGTCTAAGTGAAGTTCATAGGAAACCTTTGATGCAGATGTAACAAGAACGGTCCACGCTATATGCGTGAGAACCACTATGCTATCTCTTACATCAGTCTGAAAATTTCCTACGTTTTCACCTACAAGATAAACATAACGTTTCTT
>CANSEY010000062.1 GCA_947646015.1 uncultured Bacteroides sp.
ATATTCATCCGAATGCGGCTTCTGCGCTTTATGAGGTTTCGCAGTATTATATGTTCCTTCGTCAGGTGCCGCAAGGGCAAGAAGCGCTGGAAAAGGCTGTGGCGAATGCGCCGGATAACTACTGGTATAGTCAGGGACTGGCATCTTTGTATCAGCAACAGAACGAACTGGATAAGGCTGTCACCCTGCTGGAACAGATGGTGGTACGTTTTCCTGCCAAGCAGGACCCGCTTTTCAACCTTTTGGACCTGTATGGCCGACAAGAAAAGTATGATGAAGTCATCTCTACTTTAAACCGTCTGGAAAAGCGTATGGGTAAGAATGAACAGTTGTCCATGGAGAAGTTTCGTATCTACCTCCAGATGAAGGATGATAAGAAAGCATTTCAGGAAATAGAAAGTCTGGTGCAGGAATATCCGATGGACATGCGTTATCAAGTCATCTTGGGAGACGTATATCTTCAGAATGGTAAGAAACAGGAGGCTTATGACGTTTATCAGAAGGTGCTGGCTGCGGAACCCGATAATCCGATGGCTATCTTCTCGATGGCTTCTTACTATAAACAGACAGGGCAGGAAGAACTCTACCAACAGCAGTTGGATACACTGTTGCTGAATAAGAAGGTGACTCCTGATACCAAAGTGGGCGTCATGCGTCAGATGATTGTGGAAAATGAACAGGCCGATAAGGACAGTACGCAGATCATCGCTTTGTTTGACCGGATCATGAAGCAGGAGCAGGATGATCCTCAGATTCCGATGCTTTATGCGCAATATCTGTTGTCCAAGAATATGGAGGCGGAGTCAGTCCCCGTCTTGGAACAGGTGGTTGACCTGGACCCTACCAATAATGCTGCCCGTATGATGCTGATCGGTGCTGCGGTAAAAAAAGAAGATTATAAGCAGATTATCAAAGTCTGCGAGCCGGGTATTGAAGCGACTCCGGATGCGCTGGAATTTTATTATTATCTGGCTGTTGCCTATAATCAGGCGGAGAAACCGGATAGTGTGATAAGCATCTGCAAGAGAGCGCTGGAACATAAGACGGCTGACGGTAAAAAAGAAATCGTTTCGGAGTTCTACTCTATTCTGGGGGATATGTATCATACGCAGAAGCAGATGAAGGAGGCTTATGCCGCCTATGACTCGGCGTTGGTGTACAACCCTTCCAATATTGGCGCACTGAACAACTATGCCTATTATCTGTCAGTAGAGCGTCGTGATCTGGATAAAGCGGAAGAAATGAGCTATAAGACCGTAAAGGCTGAGCCCAATAATGCCACTTATCTGGATACGTATGCCTGGATTCTCTTTGAAAAGGGGAACTATGCGGAAGCTCGTATTTACATCGATAACGCCATGAAAAGTGAGGGCGGCGATAAGAGTGATGTGATTGTAGAACATTGCGGAGATATCTATTATATGACCGGAGATGTGGACGGCGCGCTTACCTACTGGAAGAAAGCACTGGAAATGGGCAGTGAGTCGAAAACATTGAAACAGAAAATAGAAAAGAAAAAATACATTGCAGAATGAAAAGAATCGCTTATTTTTTGTTGATTGCAGTCGTATTGGTAGGTTGTAAGAGTTCAAAGCGTCTGACGGCGACAAAGGTGCCGGAAGTAGCTGCTTCCGAAGCAGCTATTCCCAGCTATCTGGCTTCCAGACTTCAGCTGACGATTCCGGGTAAAGGCGGAAGTATGTCAGTGGGCGGTACCATGAAGATGAAGAGCCGTGAACGGGTACAGATTTCCTTGCTGATGCCTATTCTCCGTACGGAATTGGCACGCATCGAGGTGACTCCTACTGAAGTATTATTCGTCGACCGGATGAACAAGCGGTTTGTACGCGCAACCAAAAATGAATTGAAAGAAATATTATCGAAGAATGTAGAGTTCTCCCAATTGGAGAAATTGCTGACTGACGCTTCTAAACCCGGAGGAAAGACTGAACTATCCGGGAAAGACCTGGGAATCCCCAAACTGGAGAAAGCGAAAGTACAACTTTATGATTTTTCGACCAAAGAACTTTCAATCACTCCGACAGAAGTTACTTCCAGATACCGTCAGGTCTCTTTGGAAGAATTAATGAAAATGCTGGTAGCTTTATTATGATAAAACGTCTCTTTGTAATTCTGGTAAGCAGCCTTTGGCTGGCAATTCCGCTTTCTGCTCAATCGAACAAGCTGATTCGTGAGCTGGAAGGTAAGCGCGGTGCTCTGCAGAAGCAGATCGCCGAGACGGAGTCGATTTTACAGAATACAAAGAAGGACGTAGGCAGTCAGTTGAACGGACTGGCGGCACTGACGGGACAGATTGAAGAACGAAAACGGTATATCCTTGCGATCAATAACGATGTGGAGACTATCGAACGCGAATTAGTGTCATTGAACCGCCAGCTGAATAGTCTTGAAAAAGACCTGAAAGAGAAAAAGAAGAAGTACGAAGCATCTGTCCAGTACCTCTATAAGAATAAATCGATTGAAGAGAAACTGATGTTTATCTTCTCCGCCAAGAACCTGAGACAAACGTATCGTCGTATGCGTTATGTGCGTGAATATGCCACCTACCAGCGTCTGCAGGGAGAGGAAATATTAAAGAAGCAGGAGCAGATACGGAAGAAAAAAGCAGAACGTCAGCAAGTGAAAGCCGCCAAAGAGGGACTGCTGAAAGAACGTGAGAACGAAAAGGCGAAACTGGAAGCTCAGGAGAAAGAGAAGCGCACACTGGTGGCTAATCTGCAAAAGAAACAGAAAGGTCTGCAAAGCGAAGTGAACAAGAAGAGACGGGAAGCCAATCAACTGAATGCCCGTATCGACCGGTTGATCGCAGAAGAAATAGAACGCGCCCGCAAACGTGCCGCGGAAGAAGCCCGCCGCGAAGCGGCAGCCCGCAAGAAGGCGGATACAAATGACAAAGGTGCCTCCGAAACCGGAACGGCTGCCAAACCGAAGTCGGAGCCATTGGACGCTTTTACGATGAGCAAGGCAGATCGTGAACTGTCCGGTAGCTTTGTTGCCAACCGTGGGAAACTTCCGATGCCTATATCCGGACCTTATATCATAACCAGCCGCTATGGACAGTATTCCGTTGAAGGACTCCGTAATGTGAAGCTGGATAATAAAGGAATTGATATACAAGGAAAGCCGGGAGCACAAGCCCGTGCCATCTTTGATGGTAAGGTAGCAGCCGTGTTCCAGTTGAACGGACTATTTAACGTCCTCATCCGGCATGGTAATTATATTTCCGTTTACTGTAATCTGTCTTCCGCTTCGGTGAAATCCGGTGATACGGTGAGCACAAAGCAGTCTATCGGACAGATATTCTCTGATGGCGCGGATGACGGACGAACGGTACTGCATTTCCAGTTACGCAGAGAGAAAGAAAAGTTGAATCCGGAACCCTGGTTGAATCGTTAATCTAAACATAAGACACACTTGGTATGAAGTTAACAAAGATACTGATACTTTTACTGGCCTTCTGGCTCGAACCATTGTCTGCATCTCCCTATTTCTCCTTCAAGAAATATCAGGTGGAAGATGGCTTGTCACATAATACGGTATGGTGTGCTATACAGGATAGCTATGGATTTATCTGGCTGGGCACCAGTGACGGACTGAACCGTTACGACGGTCGGGGCAATAAAGTTTATCGGAATGTATTGAACGATAAATTCTCATTGGAGAACAACTTCGTTGAGGCACTGATTGAAGAAGATCAGAATATATGGGTTGGAACGAACTCCGGACTGTATATCTATGACCGGGCAACGGACCGTTTCTCCTATTTTGACAAGACCACTCAGTATGGCGTATACGTCAGCAGTGAAATCAAGAAGATTGTAAAGACGGAGAACGGACTTCTCTGGATTGCCACCTTGGGGCAGGGACTTTTTATTTATGATCCCAAGACCGAAGTGTTGACTCAGAATAGTATTCAGACCTCTTTTGTCTGGGATGTTTGTCAGAGTTACGATAAGAAGAAGGTGTATGTTTCTTCGCTACAGGAAGGACTGCTTTGTTTCGATGAAAACGGCAAATTTCTGCAATCATATAAGGTCTCATCGGACGTGAACTCTTCCGATAGTTACAAAATAAACTGTGTACTGGATGTAGAGGGAGAAGTATGGCTGGGAGCAGGCAACAATTTGTTGGGGAGATTGAACCGGCAGACTGGAACGGTTGAGAATTACATGGCTCCTTCATTGAACTTCGGGGCAGTTCGCAGCCTGCTGAAATATACGGAAAATGAACTGCTGGTAGGAACCGATAATGGACTCTATCTATTCAACCGCGAGTCGAAAACCTTCCTCCGTGCAGATAATCCGGCTGATCCGCGAAGTCTGAGTGATCAGACCATAAACGGCATGATGTGGGATGCGGAAGGTGCTCTGTGGGTATTGACGAACTTGGGAGGTATCAACTATATGTCCAAGCAGACCAAGCGTTTCGATTACTATTCACCCGCCTATCTGTCGGGGATAGCGGGAGCAGGAGAGGTGGTAGGCCCATTCTGTGAAAATAAAGACGGAAATATCTGGATTGGTACTCAGAGTGGCTTATATTTCTTCAATACCGTTACACGGGAGCTTTCGGAATATCATATCGGTGGTGTAAAGAGTCAGAAATATGATATTCGCTCTTTGATGTTAGACGGCGATTGTCTTTGGATCGGTACTTATGCGGAAGGAATACGTGTGCTTAATCTGCGTACCGGTTCGATAAAGGAATATACACACTCGCGCGGAATCCCCAATACCATTTGCAGCAATGACGTACTATGCATATATAAAGACCGGAAAGGGGAAATCTTCGTTGGAACAAGCTGGGGCTTATGCCGGTATAATCCTGATGCCGATAATTTCATGACGATTACCAGTATCGGCTCCATGATTTCCGTGGGCGATATATATGAGGATATGTATAACAACCTGTGGATTGCAACGACCAATAGCGGCGTGTTCTCCTACAATACCCTGAGCGGACACTGGAAACATTTCCAGCACGAACGGGAAGATTCGACCACCATTACCAGTAATTCGGTGATCACGGTATTTGAAGATAACAAAGGCGTGATGTGGTTTGGCACGAATGGGGGAGGATTATGCTCCTTCGATCCCAAAACAGAGGCATTTATTGAGTTTGATTCTGCGCTTCCCAATAAGGTGATCTATTCTATTGAACAAGATCAGACAGGAGATTTCTGGATATCCAGCAATGCAGGGATATTTAAGATTAATCCGATTTCTAAAGCTCATTTCCGACAGTTTACGATTAATGATGGTTTGCAGGGAAATCAGTTTATGGCACGTTCTTCTTTAAAGTCTTCTGAAGGTAAACTATATTTTGGCGGAATCAACGGCTTTAATGTTTTCCAGCCGGAACGTTTTGTGGATAATTCCTACATTCCTCCGGTATATGTGACTGATATCCGTTTATCCTATCTGAATGACGAACAGGAAGTGAAGAAGCTGCTTCAACTGGGGAAACCGATTTATATGGCTGACAAGATAACCTTGTCTTATGAAAATAATAGTTTCACGATTCGTTTTGTGGCGTTAAGCTATGAAGACCCGGCACGAAACCGATATTCCTATATATTAAAAGGAGTAGATAAAGAGTGGATTACCAACTCCGAGAACAACTCTGCTTCTTATACCAATCTGCCTCCCGGAGAATACGAGTTCGAAGTGCGTGGCTCCAATAATGACCATCAGTGGAACGAGAAGACGACTACTCTGCGGGTAGTGATTACTCCCCCTTGGTGGCGTAGTTCTTTCGCCTATTTTATTTATATTCTCCTGTTGATGGGCTGGATTGTCTGGATTGCATGGCGCTGGAATCTTCGCGTGAAGCATAAGTACAAACGCCGGATGGAGAAATATCAGATAGCTAAAGAACAGGAAGTTTATAAATCAAAGATCGGCTTCTTCATTAATCTGGTACATGAGATACGTACCCCTCTCAGTCTGATCCGATTGCCTCTTGAAAAGTTGCAAGAGATAGAACATGAAGGAAAAGAAGCTAAGTATCTGTCTGTAATAGATAAGAATGTAAACTATCTTTTAGGGATTACCAATCAGCTGCTCGACTTCCAGAAGATGGAAAACGGAGCTTTGCAACTGAATCTGGTAAGTTGCGATATTAAGGAAATAGTGAATGATGTATATAGTCAGTTCACCAGTCCTGCCGAGTTAAAGGGAATTGAACTGGTATTGACTCTGCCCGAGCAGAAACTGGTATCAATGGTCGATCGGGAAAAGTTGAGTAAGATACTGGTGAATCTGATGGGCAATGCGATAAAATATGCCCGTACGCATATCGATTTGAAACTCGTGACAACTGATGCGGGATATGAGATATATGTGAGTGATGACGGTCGTGGAGTACCGGATGCCCAAAAGGGAAAGATATTTGAAGCCTTCTACCAAATGCCGGATGATAAAGTCGCTACCGCCACAGGTACCGGTATCGGACTGGCTTTTGCGAAATCTCTGGCAGAAGCCCATCAAGGCAGCCTGCGCCTTGAAGATAACGAACCGCAAGGCTCCTCGTTTATATTATCTCTTCCTTTAAACGAAAAGAAGGCAGAAGAAGCTGCTGATATCGTTGAGGTTCATTCCGAAAACGAAGGTTCGGCAGAGAATATTCCTTCAGAGTTCTCCGGAAAGAAATTCACCGTATTGCTGGTAGAAGATAATGTCGAACTGTTGAATCTGACGCGTGACTCGTTGGTTGCCTGGTTCCGTGTGCTGAAAGCTCCGAATGGTCGTGCGGCACTTGAGATACTCGAACAGGAGAGTGTAGACGTCATCGTCAGTGATGTGATGATGCCGGAAATGAACGGGCTGGAACTCTGTAGCAAAGTGAAATCGGAAATCGACTATTCACATATTCCGGTCATCTTACTGACGGCAAAAACGACGCTGGAATCTAAGGTGGAAGGACTGGAATGCGGAGCCGATGTGTATATTGAGAAGCCATTCTCTATCAAACAACTGCATAAGCAGATCGAGAACCTGCTCCGGTTGAGGCAGTCTTTCCATAAGCTGATGGCCAGTTTGTCCGGGAATGCCAATCAGGCCTCGGCAGAACTTGCGATGACTCAGAGAGATTGTGAGTTTGTTGCCAAGATACAGGAAGTGATTGCCGACCAGTTGGCAGACGAGAATTTCTCCATCGATACTCTTGCAGAGCAGATGAACATGAGCCGTTCCAACTTCTATCGGAAGATAAAAGCATTGTCGGGAATGTCGCCCAATGATTATCTGAAGGCCCTCCGTATGAATAAGGCAGCTGAGTTAATTCAGGGCGGTACACGTATTTCCGAGGTTGCGGCACAGGTTGGATTCACTTCCTCCTCTTATTTTGCCAAGTGTTTCAAGGCACAATATGGAGTTCTCCCGAAGGAATATGTCAATCAGTTGTCTGCTTCCGATACAGCGGCAGAAAGCACTCCGGATGCCGATTCTACCATTTGATTTGTCATCAGATGTATGAAAGAAGCATGCAGGGCTTGACAAACCGTTTTTTATGTTGTATATTTGTAAGTGAGAACCGGAAGTAAATTCGATAACATTGATAATATAGACGAAAAATGAGTAATAATAAGTACAATATAATAACAGATTGCAAGCGTTTCCACTTCGGATAGTGCTTGCCGGATAGTCTGATACAAGCTAAAGGCTGCGATTCTTTATGGGAATTGCAGCCCTTTTTGTTGCTTAAAATTGATATTTGTTGCTGAAATAACGATGCTCGGGTTTATAATAAACTTGGGGGACGTTTATAATAAACGATGAACGAATTTATTAATAAATGATTCGGAGGAAGTATATAAAGGGTTAATATATTTCGTGTGAAAGTGTGTAATGATACCAAGAAACTTTCTGTTTTTATTATTAATGGGTAGTTTGTCTTTACATTCTCTTTTTTCTGTTTTCCTGTCATCAGCAGGATGTGTCACGATGTAATGACGAGAATGATATTCCAAACTTAATTTTTATTTTCGCTTTATTAACTATTAATGAAAAAAAAGTCTTTTCTTTGTATCATCTTAAAAATGAAACTATGAGAATCAATTTATGTTTGTTATTATTCCTTGTTTTGCTGAACATCTCTTGTAATTCCAAACGGGCGGGAAAAAAAGAAGATGTTGAAAAAGATACTTATGCCAATCCATTATTTATGGAAGGGGCTAATTCAAGCGCGATTTACCATAATGGTAAATATTATTATACCCATGAAACTAATGAGCAAATATATCTGTGGGTAACCACCGATATTACCGATATGGCTCATTCTACTTGTAAAGAGGTCTGGGTGCCTAAAGATCCTTCGAATAGCCATAACCTTTGGAATCCGGAAATACGGAATATCAATGGTAAATGGTATATCTATTTTGCTGCCGATGATGGAAATACAGATAATCATCAGATTTATGTGATTGAGAATGATTCTCCTGACCCTATGCAGGGAGAGTTTCGCATGAAAGGAGCGATCATGACCAATCCCGATTGGAACTGGGGAATACATCCCTCAACTTTTGAACATAAAGGGGAGCTTTATCTTCTATGGTCCGGGTGGCCTAATCGGAGGATAGGCAGTGAAACACAATGCATCTATATTGCCCGCATGGAAAACCCCTGGACATTGGCTACGGAAAGGGTTCTGATTTCGAAGCCGGAGTATGAATGGGAACGGCAGTGGGTAAATCCGGATGGCGGGCGGACTGCTTATCCGATTTATGTAAATGAAAGCCCTCAGTATTTTCATTCCAAAGATAACCGGACTGTCATTGTCTATTATGCGGCAAGCGGTTGCTGGTCTCCTTATTATTGTACCGGAATGTTGACTGCCGACGCGGATAGTGACTTGCTGAATCCGGCTTCCTGGAAGAAGAGCCCCGTTCCTGTATTTCAACAGAGACCGGAAGATGGAGTGTATGGCCCGGCTAACCTTTCCTTTCTTCCTTCGCCTGATGGAACGGAATGGTATATATTGTATCAGGCAAGAAGTGTTCCTAGCGGTAATACGGGAGAGTCGGAAAGTCGCAATCCACGATTGCAGAAGATAGGATGGGATGCTGATGGAATGCCGGATTTGGGAGTCCCTTTACCGGTGAATACTCCGTTACCTAAACCATCTGGCACAGTTCCGTTTACTCCTTGAGTTAGAATAAATGATAAGAGGGTGTCCGAAGACACCCTCATAAATAAAACTGAAATATAGTTCTATTTAAGTCTAAATACTTCCGAATAAATTCCTTGATCAGACCCTTTGGGCCACAGGCAAATACGTCCAAACAATGTTCCTCTTTTTAAAGCTGTTTGGAACATACTGTTATTAGTATAATCTTTGGTAGTAAAACTATATATCTTACCTGTTTCGTCGTATTGTGCTAAATTTTCAGTTTCGTCATAACGATCTACATTATGTTCAGCATCACTCAAGAATTGTGTGGTACTTAATAACATAATCATACGATCAATTCCAGTACCTGCTATTTTATTTACTTTAAATGAAGCATCAACTTTATTACCATTCAGAGCTATTTTAGCATCTTCTATTAAGTAATAAGGAGTTACTTCAACATCTTGTGTGGCAAGTCCATTTAATTTTATCTCTATAGTATCGCGTCCCTCATCACTCCAAGGTCCATTGCCAGCCTTCGTTATTAATTGATATTGTCCATCAAAGATACAGATAGAGAACTCTCCATCTTGGTTTACAAAAACCTCTACAGGATCATGTTTTTGATAGCCACGTTGGTATAGCTGCAATTTGACTGCTTCGTTGCCACGTAATTGTAAAGCCTCTCCTTTATAGACCACACGGCCTTTTATAAAGGAGGTAGGTTCGTCATAATTATCTTTGCTGCAGCTTATTAATGCAAAAATGGATAATATGACTATTGAATATATTTTAAATGTTGTTTTCATCTTCATTGTTTCTTATTAAGTTACTGATAAGGATTCTTCACTAACTTTGGATTATTATTAATCCAGCCGTTATCAATTTCTGAATAATATTGTGCTTCTGTACATTTTAACGGACGGCGCCATAAATCTAACTTTTGCATATCTTTTTCAATAAATACCCACTTGCCATCGTTAGGATCACCTGAAGCAACCACTTTGAATGGCCATAGTCCTAAGCGTTGTGAAGTTCTTGCTGTTGGTTCACCAGTCCATATTTTGCTTGCCTCCATCCAGCGTTTCAGATCCCACCATCGATTACCTTCAAATGCAAATTCTACTCGGTATTCATGCATGATTTTCTCATGATCAATTGTATTTAATGACGAGATTCCAGCCCGATTACGAACGGCATTAATATACTTCAGTGCATCTGTATCAGTATTATCCCGTGATAGCTCCCAGCTAGCTTCAGAGGCAATTAGATAAGCCTCTGCTATACGGAAATAAACATTCCACATTTCGGAACCACGTCCAATAGTACCTGCTGAAGGTGTAGCATCCAAATATTTGCGCACGTAGAAACCGGTACGGTTTATTTCTCGGTCATTACCGCCGAAAGGACCATTATTAGCTGTAATCAACCTGCCATCCTCGTCATAAGAATTACGGGCTCCAGTCACTTCAGACCATGAACCATTTTCTTTTCGCAGTTGCCCAGCTTGTAATTCAATAACCTTACTGTCAAAAGTTGCTCCAGGTACAATGATAGAACCCATTAGGCGTGGGTCACGTTCCATGAATAGTTCTGTTGGTTCGGTAAAGAATTTCGGATTTTCAAGGGTACCAATTTCAAATGGTATACTCGTCCCTTTTTGTTCTTCCGTGGCATCAAGTGGTTCGAAAGCCTCAACTAGATTTAGTAAAACAGATAAACGGTCACTTCCAGTATCTTGTTCTATACTTTTGGGCAGGTTTCCTTTAGTGAACTGATGTGTTTGCCCCGGAGAGACATAATCACGACACCAAATGACTTCTGTATTACCATCTTTTTGGCATACAGCTTTATAGAAATTGTCCGCATATGCTTTGTGAGTTTGCTCTGATGCCAGCATGAGCTTGTAAGGTCCATTTTCTATAACATCTTTTGCAGCGGCCAACGCTATTTTATAGTATTCTTGGGCTTTGGAAAAAGGTATACCTACTTCTCCACCATTCGTGCGCAACTGCGGATGTGCCTCGGCCGTGTTATAAGTAGCTAATGAAGCTGCAGTTAAAGCAGCACGGGCTTCCAGCATTTTTGCTACCCAATAATTGGCTCGTGCAGAGTTTTTGTTAGTGTCTTTGGTCAACATTTTGGAGGCTTCCTGACATTCTGAGATTACATAATCGTATAAATCAGCCTCAGTAGAACGGGGTATCTGCAGAGTTGTTATATCCATTCCTGGAGTGTAATTGAATATCTCATCATTTATTATAGGTACACCACCTAAAGTACGTCCCATACAAAAATAAAGCCATGCACGAATATAGCGTACTTCACCTATATAAGCAGTTTTCGTGGCTTCATCTACAGCGTCTGAGGGTTTAATACCTTCTAAGAACTGATTAAGGTCATGTACTAGAGTATAGTCATATGTACGCCATTTGTTTCTATCAATATTCTCATCGCTATTTGTGTCGAAATGAATTACCTCGTCTAGCATTGTCCATTGATCCCAGTCATCAATACGCTGTCCTATTGTTACACGTCCATAAAAATTGGCCAATACGGATTTAACTAATGTAGGGTCTCCAAAAGTCTGATCTTGGGTTAATAACGTATCGGGCTTTGTATCCAAGAAGCCACTACAACTGCCCAATGACAACATCGTGGCAGTCATTATTGTATATAAATATTTCTTTTTCATTGTTTCTTAAAATTTTAGGTTTACGCCAATGTTTATTACTCGCATCGGAGGGTAATCCAAACCGTTGTCAGATGCACATTCCGGATCCATCACAGACAAATTGGATAAAGTCAGTAAGTTTGTGCCTGAAACAAACAGTCTTAAATTACTAATGCCAGTTCTGTTTAACCATGTTTTGGGGAATGTGTAGCCGACTTCCAAATTACGTAACTTTAAATAAGTTACATTATGTAACCAATATGAACTTTTATCATAAGCACTAGTTTCATCAGTATTTAGACGAACCATGGGGTATTTACCTGGAATTAACGGACTATTAGCATCCCATATATCAGATAAATGCCATGCATCCTTCAATACTTCATCAGGACTGTTACCATCGTTTTGGAACGGACGGGCTGTCTCATAACATTGATTCCATGATGTCATACCGGAGCCGGTCCAATCCATTGCCAAATCAAATCCTTTCCATGATGCAGAAAGATTAATACCAAAATTGAGAGTAGGAGTACTATCTACACGATACCCAATGGGACGTTCATCCAAATAATTGATCACTCCATCATTGTTTTGATCCTTATACATGATATCTCCTGGAACTACTGTACGATTCCCTTTTCTATCATTATCAACTGGATAATTGGCAATTTGCTCCCAACTATCAAAACGACCGATAGCTTCATACCCCCAATTCACATATCCTACACGATGCCAAATGCTGTTACGGTATTCATCCCACGAATTACTAAAGCGCGGCTTATATTGTTCCCAATCCCAAAAGCGGGAATAGGTTATATTACCCCCAACACTATAATTGAAATCATTGATTTGATCAGTCCACATAATAGAAGCATCAAAACCTCTATGCATATCTGATTTAAGATTCTCCTTTGGTAGACTAAAACCTGCTTCGTTCGGTATTAACACATCATAACGAGGTTCAGGAATTCCATCACGTACACGACGGAAATAATCAAATTGTATATTCAAACGGTTATTGAGAAAACCTAAATCTACGCCAATATCTAGAATCTTTGCTGTCATCCAGGATAGTGTTTGGTTAGGTAGTCCCCGAGTTGAAGTTCCTACTACCCAGTTGCCATCAATTACTGCACCCCCACTGTTGTAATTATAGCCAGGTAGATAGTCAAAAGCAGAATAGTCAGAAACAGCATCATCACCAACTTCGCCATATGAACCACGTAACTTTAAATTAGTAACGATCTCACCAATTTTGCTCTCTTTCCAAAAGTTCTCTTCAGAAACACGCCAGCCTAAAGAGGCTGATGGGAAAAAGCCCCAACGATTATCCGGACGGAATTTCCATGATCCATCCCAACGAGCTATTAATTCAACTAGGTATTTGTCAGCATAACTATAATTGATACGTCCCAAATATCCCATACGTGCCTCTGTTCTATTTCCATCATCATTAAACTCCTGAATTTCTTTCAGACGAATCAAATCCATTGCATTAGAAACTGGTGTAGAATGAATCCACATTTTAGGGCGTTTACGCTGACTTGCCTCAAATCCAGCTACAGCAACAACCGCATGTTTACCAAATTTGCGGTCAAAGTTTAACTGAAAGTTTGAAAATTGATCTTCTACCTTCTCGCGGTTGCGCTCACGATAAGGATTTGACATACGGTTGGTTACATAGTAATTATCTTTTTGTTCGTCATAACCATATAGTTCATAGGTGAATTCTTGGTTATCCAGTTCGTTATAAGCATAATAGTAGCCTAGCATTCCTTTGAATTTTAATCCTTTCAGAATCTCATATTCAGCAGTACCATTCATTTGAATTACGCGCCATACATCTGATACCTTTCCTGTAGTCTCGTAATTCAAAATAGCAAAGTTTGTTTCCGGTTGGTCGGATACTAGCTGTGGATAATTCGGGTTATCATTAGCAAATGGTCGTTTAGTTGGTTGATTTTTCATTGTTGCGAAACGAGGCAGCCATGTATCATCAGCTCCCGGTACTCCAGGATGACGACGATCTTCAATGCGTCCATTCATACTTGCCCCTACCTTGAGACGTTCATTTACATTCATTTCGATATTCATCTGTACATTTGTACGACGGAATCCACCATAATTGCGGATAGTTGCATCTTGATTAATGTGGGATACCGCTACATAATAGTTTGCTTTATCTGTACCTCCGGAGAAATTAGTATTAATATAATACTGCGGAGCGCTTACCCAAATATAGTCTTCCCAATTCCATCCTTGATATTTAGGTTCTGTACCACTCATCCATTTCTCGTATTCTTCTTTGCTGTAACGACGAGAATCGCCATTACGTCCAGAGAATGTTTCTGCTGTTACATAGGCATGAACATAATCCTTTACATTAGCTGGACTAACATATTTAGAGTTTTTCTGCCAACCATAATAAGCATTAACAGAAACTGTATTTTTAGAATTACGACTACCTTTCTTAGTTGTAACAACCACTACTCCATTCGCCGCGCGTACCCCATATAAAGCAGCTGATGCATCTTTTAGTACAGATATAGATTCAATATCATTAAAATCCATCTGACTAAATTGCCCTGTATCTGAAATAACACCATCAATTACAAATAATGGAGTACCCATGTTACGAATTTGCAAAGCTGTTTCAGCGCCAGGACGTCCATCTTGTTGACGAGTATTTACACCTGCAATTTTACCAACCAGAGCTCCACCTGCAGTAACAGCAGAAGAACGAGCAATTTCTTCAGATTTAATTGAAGAAACAGCACCCGTCAATGTTGCTTTCTTTTGTGACATACCAAATCCTGTTATAACAACTTCATCTAGAACTTGTGTATCTTCTTGTAAGGTTACAGTAATTTGTCTCGCCTCTCCCACAGTAACATTCTGTGTTTGATAACCGATAAAAGAAATTTCTAATTTTGTTTTGGGAGCTACATTTAGAGAGAACTCACCGTTTATATCAGTGATTGTACCAGTACTCCCCCCTACTTCTTTTACATTGACTCCTATTAATGGCTCACCATTGGCATCAATAACAGTACCTTTTACAATACGTTGTTGTTGGGTAGAGTTTACTATTAATGTATTTTCATCTATTATACTGGCAGCATGAGTATAGCTACCAGGTAATAATGAAAATGCAGCCAGACAGAGTGGGATACACCACATCTTATTATGGCTTAAAAACCAAAACACTTGTTCTTTACTTTTCATAGCAAATTAATTTTATCACCTGTATTATACTTTAGAGAATCAGTACAATACGGGTGGATGTTTAAAATATATTGAGTTATTTCACATTCTATTTAATTGTATCAACTTTGAACGATTATTTATTTTATTGTTTGTTTTGTACTTTATTTATTAATACTTTCATCCAGTATCCTCCAATTACTGAACGCGCTTTAAAACCTGTCATTTTGCCTGTTTTTGTATCATGCCAATCACTAATAGGTACCCGTGAAGTCGTTTCATTGATATATTTATAGAGAGGATCTGTGAATTTCTTGAAAGTTTCTAAATCTGGAGACATAGCTGCAATCCACATAATCCAGTCAGACTTTGTATACTCTTTGCGAGAGTCCAATGGCAATCCATAAGGATTCTGTTTCGTCAAATAGTAACTTACTTCCTTGTCGATTACATTATTGGGGAACAAATTCAGAT
>CANSEY010000063.1 GCA_947646015.1 uncultured Bacteroides sp.
TCTCATCTCTTCCCAAAAGTATATAGTAATTACGTAAATACCACATAAGGATTCATGCAAGTTATTTTCCAAAGTTTATCATCTTCGTCATAATCAAAGTAAATTCCATTAATATTACTGACTTTAGAAAAGTCAATATCTGATTCACCTATTTCATTTATAACACTAAAATTCGGACTAACTAAATATTGCTTATCATTAATTATTCTTGCCATTAACCTTTTTGTTCTTTTATGTACTTTTCCATATCTGAAGTTAGGAACTTTTTTAATTTTTATAAATTTTCTCTTCGAAAATCTTACTAATAAATCGATCCATAATGCTGCATTTTCTGATACTTGGTTTTTATAGTAATCAGCATGGTCTATTAAATCTTGTTTATATGTTCTAATGCTTTTTTCCCAAAGATCATCATCATATAAGTTGGCAATTTCATAGGCAGAAATCCTTGAGCGAATTCCTGCTTGATAGATTTTAACTGATTTTATGTTAGGTAATCCTAATTCTACAAGAATAGCCAATTCTTCGATAGTATCCGCTTCTTCAATTAAATTCTGTTTCTTCATTTTCTTTGAAATACCATTGAGAACCCAAGGCATATTGAAAGAATAATGTTGAGTTACTATATTAACTGCATTTTCATGTTGAACGATATCTGACATGGATATTCCACTTAACCACTTTTTTCGTATCTCTTTTATATCAACACTATCTTCAAATTTTTCTTTATATATATTCACATCTCTAATGACGTCTTCTATATTTTCAAGAAGTGAAATGCGTTCTTCTAATGTTTTATCACTTACTATATAGCTTTGAACAATACTAATAATCTCGCTAAGCTTCTCATCTATTTGCAAATCTGAATTGATTGGAATACCAGAAGATACAATACTTTCCCAAATACTTTTTTCTATCCCTACCTTTTTTGTTATACCTTTAATTCTAGCCTTTATAAAATCGAGAACTTCATCGCCAGTAATATCTTCATAATATTGAGCTTGTATATAGGCTAAGGATTTAGTAAAATAACTATCAATCCATTCCAATGTGTTTCCTTCAAAATTATTCGAATTATGCAATGATAATAATCCGTCATCAATCAAATCAAGAAGATCATTAACTTCATCTAAAGACTCATCAATTTCATTAATACGATTTTCAGCAAGTAAATTAATTAAGTTATCAAATGCTATTCCGTTAAGTTGAGCCACTGTTTTAAGTGTCCTTATTAGTTCCAAACAACCACTCTCTGCTCTATCTATATTACTCTTATTAAGATATGCAGAAATCATTTTTCTTTCCCAATTTATTTTATTCTCGTCTTTTTTGGTTATATCATGAGCAACTAAAATTTTGCCTTCATGATCTACAAAAGCACGCCCCGCTCTACCAGCAATATTCCAAAAATCTCTTTTCGTAATAGGATTACCTGATTGATACAAAGTTGAGAAAATTACAGTAGAAACTCCAAGATTAACTCCTTGTCCTAATGTTGAAGTCGCTATAATAACTCTTGGCTTCTCACTTCTCATTAATCTTTCTAAGGGAATTCGCACATCTGAGATCAAATCTGCATTATGACAGAAAATTCCTTGTTTAGCAAACTTAACCCATTCCGTATCTTCACCATAAGATTCTATGCAAGCCAGTTTAAAGGCTCTCCAATTGGCCTTGTTTCTAAATCTAAACTTCTGTTCTTCAGGCTGAATACATTTTTCATACTCTCTTGCAATGGCAAAAACAGATTTCTTGATTCCAACGAATATTAAAACAGGACCAAACTTCCTTAGTTTATATGCAGTAGAAGCTATGGCTTGGTTCTTATTTTCAGGAAAGTAATGCATTATCCTTTCTTTAGGCTTCTTAGGCAACTTTTGTCGCATAATAAAATTAGGATTAAATGAATTTCTTTCTGCATCAGTGCTTTTCCAATTTAAATTCACAGAAACTCCATTCCATTCCATTATTCCGATTCTTTCATCAGAAGGTCGCCAATTCTCTTTGTAAACATTATCAGTAGAATCCGTTAGCCATTCAGATAGATCTTCTGCATTGGGTAAAACGGCAGATAATAACAAGAATCTTCCACCATTAGCTTTTACATGATACTTTAATTCCTCATAAAACATTTCATTAACTATGAGTCTTTTATCAGTTCCCAATAAATGTCCTTCATCTATAATTACAAGTTTGATACATGATAAAATATCCTCATTGCTTCTAAAGAGTGCTTTGGCCTTTTCTGGTGTTGCTACAATTACGGATGATTCGTCTATAATTCTTTCATCAAGCTTACTAAATAAACTTCCACCATATAGATGTGAGACTGAAACATCAAGATTGCTAAAAATCTCATCAAACGAATTTTCTATTTCGTAAGCTAGTGATCTATAAGGGGCTATAAAAAGAATTTTCGCTTTAGGTTCATTTAATAGACAGTTTAAAATCGCAATTTCACCAATTCTTGTTTTTCCACTACTTGTAGGAATGCTAACAATACTCCCCTGCTTATTATTCAAAACCTTTGGTAAAGAGTTTCTTTGAGTAAGAAACAATTCTGTTATACTGCCATTTTTATAAACTAATGATTGTATATACTTTAACGGAAGTTTATCTTCCGTATTAAAATAATTTCCTAATACATACCATAATGAGGATTCTTTAAATCCATCTATAATGAGAAGTAATAATCGAATAACCCACCAAACATCAGGTTCACCTCTCATTGCGGCTACTTCTTGAAGATTTACAAGATCCTTTTTTGCAATTTCTAAAAAATCTTTGTTTCCTGTCTGATAAAATTGCACATAATAATTTAATGATTTTGCTATAATTATCTCATAAATTTTTGTAGCATTATCTTCTTCAAAATGTTCAGCCAGATATTCATCCCCATAACTGGAGTTTGTAATAAGTTTATCGATTTCACTTAATAACTGATCAAATTTTCTATTAAGAAATAGAGATACTAAACTTGAAATCATTGTATCACTCTCAAGTTTGCCTATAAGTATAAATGCCTTAGAGTATTGAAAACAAACGTAATAAGAAAGAGCGGAGATTAGACAAAATAGTTTCTTATTTTTTGTCTGAATATGAATAGAACCGTGTATATACTCAAGTATTAAAGCTCCTTTTTCTAGAGAATGAGATGCTTTTAGATAATTATGTTCACTAAAATAATTACATCCAATATTTAGATATTTGAAAGCTAAGATATTTAGCTGCTCATCTTTAATTGTATATCGAGGAAAATTTTCTTTAGATTCTTCCGTATTATATAGGATATATCTAGCGTTAGCTTGAGCTATTAAGTTTTGCAAAGTAGAATCTGATTCTAATTCTTGGTAGCTTTTTTCAACATGCTCTATATTCATAATAAATCAGGGTTAGATATTAGTTCTTCTGCTTTTTCAAATATGGATTTAATAAACTCTTCTGGCTGACCAATTCCAATAGAAATGAAAACCAAATTTGAATTATCACTATTCAAATGTTTTTCAACTGTTTCTGAAGTCTTGGTATTACTTAGTAACAAACCAACATAAATAAGGTCGCCTCTATCTTTTATATCTTGCACTATATAATCATCCAGCTTTCGAGCAAGTAATTCATCTGATTTTGCTATTTCTTCTACTAAGAAAGTGTACGATAAAGGCAAAGTATCTTTGTTTAAAGATTTGGTAATATCTTCAACTACATTCTTTTGAGGAGTAGTGCGAAATTTCGATTCTCCCAAATAAATTTTGATTTTCTCATTACCATTTTCTTCAAATAAATCAACCATCAAAGTGTCATCTCCTTTAATGGCTTGATCAACATTTGGATTATATTTCAATTTATATACCTTGATAAATTCTTTTTTTTGTGATGCTTGAATATAATCAGTAAGTAATATTTCCGTAGCATTACCTTTTTTCACCTTATCCGTAATAGGTAATTTTCTATGCTGCTCTGCATATTTAGCAAAGCCTAAACTTTTATATTTTTCTTTTAACCTAGATATTCTAAACTGAGTATAATGGTGATTAATTATTTTTTTTGCCATCCATTCTATTAACTCATCATCTACAGCTGTAATTTCAGTAAGTTCCCTGTGGCATTTCATATAGGAATCTGGCAAATCATTTGCAGCAAGCCATTTCCCATAAGGATGTGAATTATCTGGATGCTTCCCAATTAACAGTTCTTGTTTCGTCATAATTTTTAGTTTAAAACAAAGGAAAAATCATTTTACTGCTTTAAAACTGGCAGAAACAGTATTGTAGTAGCGCAATCCAGCTACATATTCTGTTGCTCTGTACAATTTCAAGTATTACTCTAACACAAATGTAATTAATGTTTTTGACGGTTACAAGTTAATCTGAATTTATTAGAAGGCTTGGTATTAATTGGAGGGTACTAAAAAACTTTTTATAGAAAATTACCCCTCTACTGATAGTTCTGAGAAGAGTAAAATCTGATTTTTGGGGTGCCCTTCATTATATTGTTTACCTATAAATATCTTTTTGAAAAGAATGGTAACTACTGCTATTTTTCTTTCTACCTTAAAGGAAGAAAAAAAGCATTCTGTAAATCGACATTGATACTAAGTAAGTTACAAAGAAAATATGGGGCTGGCGGTTACCGTCAGCCCTATTTTTTCATGCCCAATTTTGAAAACTTTGCAACCGAAGAAAGAAAAATAACCCATTGGAACAAAGGAATATTTTATGGAAGAGAACAGAAATGATATTGAGATACTCAAAGCAATGATAAAGGAAAACTTTGAGGAACAACGAAAACTGATTGCCAAGCTGGAAACGGCTCTGGAAGCAGTAACCAGTTTCAACGGCAAGCAAATGCTGGACAGCCGGGATATGCGCCTGATGCTGAAAGTATGCGACCGGACACTGATCCGCTGGCGTAATTCCGGCAAACTCCCATTTTTCAAACTCAGCGGCAAGATTTACTTCTGGGCTTCTGACGTATATAAATTCCTGAGAGAAGAATGTCTAAACGAAGATTTCATATCCGATTCTATTAACTCATAAATAAAAATTCACATGGAAAATCAAGCTAAAGTAATCGTCATAGAACGAAACAAATTCGCATCACTTGTCAAATCACACCGCAAATGTCTTCAGATGCTGAACATCCTGACCTACATCTACACAGTTAAGGAAGTAAGCCTGACCCTGACCTTGCAGGAAATCTGTGAAGTCCTGCACATGACTCCCGAGGAAGTGGAGATACAGCGACAGAAAGGATATATCCGCTTCACGACACAGAAAGGGATGACCGTCTATGAAATCACGGACCTGCTCCGATTGGAGAATATGCTGGAGATGGGGAGTGTCTATCGTAAGATCGACAAAAAAGTAATGAATCTCGAACCTCTAAATAATGAATAAACAATGAAAGAAGAAGAGCAAGACAAGAAACAGCGGAAGCGTCTGGTACACGCTTCTCTGTTTAGTGGATTCGGCGCCCCAGACCTGGCTGCCGAATGAATGGGATGGCAGAATGCCTTCCATTGTGAGATAGACGATTTTTGTAATACCATTTTAAATTACTGGTTTAAAGATGCAAAAAGTTATACAGATGTCGCAACGACAGATTTCAGAGAATGGAGAGGAAAAATCAATGTCCTTACAGGAGGTTTTCCTTGTCAACCATTCTCTGTCGCAGGCCAAAGAAAAGGAGCGGATGATAACCGTTACCTCTGGCCTCATATGCTCAGGGCCATACATGAGATCAGGCCCGATTGGGTCATTGGTGAGAACGTTGCTGGCATCCTCACGATGGTACAGCCCGGCCAGGAGACTGAAGTGGGAAGTCAGTCCACTCTATTCGGAGAGAGTGAGCCTGTATTTAAAAGACGGCAGCAATATGTTGTTGAAACCATTTGCCGTGATCTTGAACGTGAAGGATATTCCGTCCAGCCGGTACTTATACCGGCTTGTGCCGTCGGAGCTCCCCACCGCCGGGACCGGGTATGGTTTATTGCCCACCGTGACAGCCCAGGATTACAAGCGCAGGGGACCGAACAGCCGCCAGCAGGGATTGCCGGAGATGATCCATGAAATACTCCTTCCCACTCCATTGGCTACGGAGATACACCATCCGGAAAGGGTTCACAAATGGAAACAGGCCCATGCTCCATCCCTGCACAGCCAGCTCAAAGGGGAGAAGAAACCCAACGGATTGAGCGACTTTCTGGACTTTTACGGGATGCTGCTGCCCACCCCGGTAGCCAGCGATGCCGGTGTGGGTGCGGTAATGGGGAAAAACGACAAGATCATAGTGACACCGAAAGGAAAGGTGAGAAAGATCAATCAGAAAGGCCATGTCTGGAGTGTAGGGCTTGGGAGGATGGCGGAGCTTCTGCCCACTCCGACAGCGAGGGACTGGAAGGGCGCGGCAAGCCCGGAAAGTCTGGAGAAGAGAGGCCGGATACCGGAAAAGAACAGCCTGCCCGATTTC
Source organism: uncultured Bacteroides sp. (assembly GCA_947646015.1). Classification (GTDB taxonomy): domain Bacteria; phylum Bacteroidota; class Bacteroidia; order Bacteroidales; family Bacteroidaceae; genus Bacteroides. The sequence continues at coordinate 6,469 of CANSEY010000063.1, forward strand.
TTCGCCCGGACCGGAAAGAGTTTCCAGCTGAATCCCCTGTTTGTAGCCGAGATGATGGGCTTCCCCCCCGACTGGACGGTATCTCCTTTTCTCGGTGAAGACAGGCATCCATTAAAGGATACGGGAACGCTATCGTCCCCCAGGTAGTCTACGAGATATTTAAAGCAATAGAAGAAACCTATAAATTAAACAGTCATGAATAAAGTATCAATATTTGAACATCCTGAGTTCGGACGCATCCGGACACTGGAAATTGACGGGAAAATATGGTTCTGCGCCTCAGATGTTGCCGCCGCACTTGGCTACTCCAATCCGAGAGATGCCGTCGTAAGACATTGTAAACCAATGGGCGTCGTGGTTTACGACACCCCTACACGCAGTGCCGTCCAGAAAATCAAGTACATCAGCGAAGGGAACGTATACCGGCTGATTGCCGGTAGCAAGCTGCCTTCCGCTGAGAAATTCGAAAGCTGGATATTTGATGAACTGGTTCCCGAAACACTAAAGAACGGTGGCTATCTTCTTAAGAAGAATGGCGAAACGGATAATGAACTACTTGCGCGTGCCATATTGCTCGCACAGAACCGTATAAAAGAGCGAGACAGCCGTATTTCAGCATTGGAGAAGGAGAACAACTATGCTATCCTGAAACTCAAGCTACAGGCCCCAAAAGTTCAGTATTATGACAAAGTCCTCCAATCCCAAAGCACCTACACGACCACACAGATAGCGAAAGAATTGGGAATGACTGCCGGTATGCTGAACAAACGGCTTCGATGGGCAGGCATCCAGTTCCGTCAATCCGGTCAATGGCTGCTCAAAGCTCCTTATCAGAATCAAGGCTATACGGCAACCCGGACCCATGTATGGGAAAGCCGCACAGGAGAAACCGGCACGGCCATGTTGACCGTTTGGACGGAAAAGGGTCGGTTATTCATACATTATCTTTTTGAGGCTTATCTGGTATAGCCGGAATATAAGACTGGGATAAATAAAAAAGCTACTGAAACAAAAATTCAGTAGCTTTTTTATTGCTTTCAATTGATACTATCTCAACCGTGGTCCCGTTTTCTTCTTTTCTTTCACAGGCACAATCTCTTGTCGGGGTGCTTCTTGCGGCCTTATCCTTTCACTTACAGTCTCACTCTGAAGAAGCCTGTTTAAATACCGGAGGTCCTTCAGCAATTTCTGTTTGCATTCTATCTCCAGGGAATGGGCCATATTCGACATCGGGCTGGTACTTTTCTTGACAAGCGGACCGTTCAGGAGATCATCTTCTATATACAGGGTATAACGCTTCAAAATCCCTTCAATATCCTTCGGCGTTTCAGCGGCATCAATCGCCTCCTGAATGGCCTTATAATTCTTATCCATATAACAGGCCTTATACAAGTCATCGGCATGCCAGTCAAAGAAATGAAGATAGTTTTTTCCCAGTTGCTGGTTATACTCTTTTATATCGCTTTCCACAACCCCTTTCTTCTTGTCAAGATATTGCTGCAATTGTTCGATCCTTAAATCACTTTTATCCATTGTTGTCCGATTTATAGTTCCATGTCCGTTTCAGTTTTGCTCTGAAAGGATATATCCAGTTCTCTTTCCTGATGGAAATTATCCGCTATCACGAATTTAATCTCCGCATTCTTGCTGCTTCGGTTATGATAGAAGAGCGTGAATACCTGGCGGCAGGGATCGCTGTCATCCAACTCCGCTATCGAATCCAACGGTTGCATCTCCCGGTTCACCAGATAGACCTTCTTCTTGTCGTACACCTCGCCGCTGCCCTCCATCTGTATATAACCGATTTGATAGCCGGCTTCCTCATAGTTTCCGCTACGATTGAGTGTCAGACGAATCTCCACGGTTTCATCCGGGGAAATGGTCTTCTGGAGATACCAGGACGTTAGCGAGAAATCATAAGCCTGCTGTACTTCCAATTTATCATCACAGCCACCCAGCAGGCAAAGCAATGTGAGCATGATACCACTTATTATTAATTTCATCTTCATGATTTTACGTATTACTAAATGAATAATTTACTTGATTGAGTCCGTTGTCGGCTAACGCCTGATGCCCGTTTTTATCTTTCTTTCAGGCGGCTCTTCTCTCTTCTTTTCTGTTTTATTAGCCGTCTGTTGCAAATTCTCTTCGGGAGGCGTTTGCGCAAGGATATTCGCGAATTCCCGGTAATCCCTAACCAACTGCTGCATACACTCCAACTTCAGGAAATGGGCAACATTCGTTGTCCGGCTGGAACTGTTACAATCCACCTGACCGTTCAACAGTTTGCTCTCACAGTAAGCAATGTTGTCCTCAACAATATTCCGAACCGTATCCATGTCCTTTGCCCCGTCCACCGCCTGCCGGAGTATCTTATAACACCCGGACATAAAATGAGACTTATACAGGCTCTCCGCATTCCATTCGAAAAAGTGCAGGAAATTCCCATTCATCTTCTTGCTTTGTTCACGTATGTCCCGGTCTTCCCGGTTTATTTTCATATCCAGCCAATGAAGCATCTCATCCACGTTCCAATTGCCTTGTTCCATACTATTGCCGCTAATTAAAAATGTACTTGACACCGACAACTACCGCCGTGTGGAAATTCCCCACGGATGATCCGAAGAATATCCTCTGGCGGACATTGAAAAGAAAAACCAGCCTGTCGGAAAGGAACGCCTCCATCTCGAAAGCCGGGGCAAAACCATAAATGAAGCATCCGTCATTCTTTAAAGTCGCCCCGTCATAGAGCAGCTTGCAGTTCCAGTTGGTCGTCTCATAACCCGCCAGAGCGGAAAGACCGGCAGAGAAGAACACGTTCCTGCCACGGTCCGAGAAGAACGGCACGAAATAGCCTACCTCTCCGGTAAACTGCGCTTTGGGAATCGCAATGTCCTTGTAGGAATAGTGCTTCTTCACATAATCCGCCCCGAACAGCCAGCGGGAATGGTTCCGGTTATACCGGCTCAGAGCCACTCCGAGCTGAAAGTTACCACGCAGATGCTTCACATTCGAACCGAAGTCGTCCACACCGCCTAACATGAGCTGGATACCTTTCTGTCCCGGCAGGTAACGCTGGGCAAAGCATTCGCCTGCCGCAAAGGGCAGACAAATGCATAACATAATAAATAAAACTCTTTTCATGATTACTCACCGATTAATTCATTCACAATACGCGCATCCACCAGATCACTGTTCTCCATATAGAACCGCTGGTGACGGCCTCCCCCTTTCTCGTAAATTTCCACTTCCAGCAACTTGTCGTCAGGAATGACAATCTTCGGGAAGGCATACACGATACGTCCCGTGCTCTTTCCCACGATGCGTGTCAGGGCATTGAGCGTGCGTACCGGTTCAATATAAGTTTCCTGCCGGGCCGTCCTTTTGGCTATCTTCTTATCCACTATCTTAAACCGCACGAAATCCACATCGAAAGGCACATTGGAATTGTTCGTCAGGGAAACATGGAAGAATATCAGGTCCTTATGCACATAAATGCCCTTCAAAAGAGCCTGCATCCCGAACTGCCTGCACCCGATATGCTTCACGTCCCTGCGGTCCAGCCGGTGGATGGTGTACATCACGCTGGCAATGACCGTCGGATCTTCCTCGCCCAGTTCCGTGACACGGATGGAACTGCCTCCCTTCTTTTCTCCCTCGTCCGGGTTCATCCACTGGTCCATATTGATATTCAGCGTGGAAGGCTCCTCCTTATAAACCACATTGAAAGAAAAGAAAGAACCGTCTCCCGTAATCACGGAGAAGTTCGTCTCGCCCGGAAACTCCTTCACCGCCGCCTTGACACGCACCACATTCTCGACCCCGTCAGCTTTACCTGCGATGATATTGTTACTTCCCAGGTCCACGTAACGAACTTCAGTGGGAAAGAGGATATGCACCGTCTTTCCGAAAGTGACCTCTATCTTATAAGGAGTGATATGCTGGCCCGCCGTCAGAATCCTGACGGGATTTGCCGGTCTTTCTTCCTGTGCGAAACCGGATACCGAGGCCAGTACAGCCATCAATAATGCTATTACTATTTTCATTGTCTTATCTTTTTTATTAAAGTGAATAATCCGTTATTGTTTCTTTGTGACCAGCAGCACCTTATATCCGGCTTTCAGCGTCACCTTGACCGCACGGACCCGCCCGGCAATCAACCGCGTGCCGCCCTGCATGACTCCGCGCGTCAGGTCCATGACCACCTGCTGTCCGGCAGAACGTGCGAATGATACGCTGTTTCCCATGCTCTCGCTGACCGTCCCAGCCGCATCCTTTGCCGCATTGCGGGTTTCCGATCCGGGAACGAAAATCCCTTTTTGCCCGTCTATATCGTAAGTCGCCAACTGCACGGGGATGATATTTCCGGCATACTCGATGCTGCTGATCAGGATATCCAGACGCTCTCCCTGTATGACCGCCGCACCCGTTACCAGACTGTTCTCCGGAACGGTAATACTTCCTGCCTGCAGAGGTTGCAGCAACCGGAGTCTTACCCTGCCTCCCTGCTCAATGGTCTGGTTCTCCGAAATGCAGGCGGCGATGGTATTCGTCCCCATTTGGTAGCTGCTCCCGACAGCAGTATTAAAACCGTAATTCCTCTCGACAGTGAGCGAAGCGATAAAAGCGGAATCCGTAACAGGTCGTGAAAGGCCGGAAGTCGTCTGATACTCCGCCCGCTGAACCGGAACAACTTCCGTGGGTTCTTCTCCGACAGCTTTCTCCCGAACCGTATCCTTGTCAGGGTTCAGATACTTTGCCGCCATCCTGTAGGAACGCTCCATCAGTTCTTCACGGGTAGCCGCCTTGCTCTTTTCCTTTTCCGCCTCTTCCAGTTTTTTATTCAGTTCGTCCACTTTTCTTTCCAGATCGCCGCTTGCCGTCTCTTTGGGAGTTTCATAGAAATCATCCAACTGCCCGGAGATTTGCTCGTAGGTATTAACAGACTGTTGCAACCGGTCTCCGTCCTTTTCTTTTTCACCGGTATCGGATGATTTTCCATTATTCATCAATGTCCCGACAAGCTGCTCCAGCGACTTCATCCGGCTTTCTTCCTCCACTTCCGCCTGCTGCTTCTCATAGGCGGCGGTCTTCTTATCAACCAGTTTGGCCGTGGTAGGCTCCGGCACGTTCACATTGAATCCTGAATTTCCGGGAGCTTCCGTCCCGTTTTCCTTGCCGGTGGGGGCAAATATTCAGTACATGACTCCCAGGAAGACCAGCACAAAGGCCGGAATCACAATGAACTTCCTTCTTTTTTCCATCTCTTCCGGTGTGAGCACCTTCTTCTCTTTTTCCGGTTCTTCCTTCAAGGCTCTGACGTTTTCCGGCTGTACCGCCGTTTCTTCTGCCGCTTCGGGCTTTTCCAAATCTTTATCTTCCATTACTCGTGGGTTTTAGGGTGATACATTATACTGTCTTTATCCGCCCGGTGGATGGAGTCCGCCGGATGGACAAACGGCAACTCCTTTTGTGTGCCGTGGGAGAGAAAACGCCCGAAAGCGCGTGTTACGGTGATAGCACATAGAACGGTACTGATAGCCAGCATGCCCACAAGCACTCCCTTACGCTCTTTTTCGGACAGCTCCTCGCAAACGTTCTTTAGCTTTTCGCTGATCTCTGTCTTTATCTTCCTGCTTTTCATTACCTTATTATATTAGCGTTCAACGGTCCTTATATCCCTGTTTTCCAAAATCTCAAAGCGTTCCGCCATGAAGCCTTGCGGATTATTATCCGACCTGACCGTACTCTGCAGGAAGCAACGGGTGACCAGGGAACGCTCGGTGATATTGCTGTTTCGGATAATCATCTGCCGGGCAAAGGTGGTGATCCGGTACGGATAGTTATCGAAATCACACTGCATGCTGTCCACCAGGACAGTCTGGTTGATATTGCCGCTGATCAGACGGTTATAATAGCCTTTCTCGTTCCAATCCCGGTAATAACTATAAAGACTCTTGTCCGCCAGATACATGGCCCGGTTGATATTGGATTCGATAGCGGCCTTATCGGGAGCCAGCGTAAAGAACAGTTCATGCATGCGGCGCACATGCTCGCGGGCCTCCACCGGACGGTTCAATGCCGCATCCTGGGATAACGCCACTATGAGTGACTTGCCCTGATCCAATACATATACCTTCTCCCGTTGCTGGTTGGCAAAGAGATAGGACCTTCAAATGGCATACGTAGTCAGCGAGGCGCAAATGCCCAGAAAGACCAACGTGAACAGACGGATCTGCCTGAACGAGGATTCGATGTTTTTTAAACTTTTAAATTCCATAATTTTATGTTTTTTCAATTTCTACTTTTTCAATAATACGGCACCGACGTTTCCCGTTGAAGCACCCGCCGCAGCACCGGCTACATTGGTCACCTTGGATGCCGTATTGTTGACATTCCGGTTATAGGAACTCATACCTCCCGCCTGGACAATCCAGTTCGAAACAGTCGGCACACAAAAATATCCGATAATGCCGATGACCATGAATATCAGATAGATGGCCGAGGAACCGTCTACGTCGATGATACTCATCGGATCGGCCATCAGGTTCATCTCTTCCTGCAGGATGAGCGTCTGTATCTTGGCAAGCATCGCCCCGAATAGGTCTGATACCGGCAGCCAGAGATAGACACTGATATAGCGTGCCAGCCATTGGATGAGCGTGTTCTGCAGCCCGTCAAAAACACTCAGGGCAAAGGCTATCGGCCCCAAAATGCTCAAGACTATCAAAAAGAAGGTACGGATCGTGTCGATGACCAGCGAGGCAGACTGGAAGAGAATCTCCAGCAATTTGCGCATGACCATCTGGACAATACCTTGCAGGGAGAAGGCATACGAAACCTCATACATGGTCTGCAAGGCCGTATGTTCCTCCTCACTCCAGCCCATGTTATCCAGTTCCGCATCCAGCTCCTCATTGTAAGCAAAGACACGTCCGGTCATCATCGTCTTAGCCATCATGTCCGCACGGAGCTTGTCCTTCTCCTGCTGGTACTTCTGCAAGTCGAAGGTCTGGTCACGGAGCAGCATTCCGGTTCCCTGAACGATGGGGCTAAAGATACCGTTGAGAGTTCCCAGCACCATCACGTCAAAGAAAAGGATACACATGCCCAGGACAAAAGGCCGTAACATCGAAAAGACATCGATGGGCTCCGCACGGGAGAGAGACTGCCAGACACGGTAAGCGATATAGAACAAAGCCCCTAATGCAGCGAGTGCCATCGCCATGTCCATCATCGGGTGGCAGAGTTTGGTCATCGTATCATAGAGATTCCGAAGAATCTGGTGCATATTTTCAAATGAAATGGATAATAATACCATAATTGATTCTTTTAAAATTGTAGACTACCAATAACGCTCATCCTTGCCGTACAGGTCGAATACCTGTTGCTGCTCGTTCTTCTCCTTGGCACGCAGGTAGGATACATGCAGGTTCTTGCGGGTGTAGTAGTTGGCCAATTCCTTGTAATGTGTCATTTCCCTGTATACCCGGTTCACCAGGTCGATGCGTTCCTTGTCGTTCATGGACATGCCGGTGGGGTTGATGATATTCTTCAGCTCTGCAATGCTGCGGCTGCTCTTCTTCATGATGGTGTTATAACCGGCAGCTATCGCATTCAGTTCCCGCTGGCTGAAATTCTTGTCGGTCAGCATCTTGCCGAAATTGTTTACATAAATTTCAGAAATGTCACTGAGCATCAGGACGGACTCTTTTACTTTCTCACTGCCGCTGATCAAGTCATTCACCTTACGCAGTTTATCATAATACTCACGCCCCTGTTCGAAAATCTTTGAGGTCTCTTTCCATGTGGAAAGTGCATTTTGAGCCGTTTCAGATGTTTCCACCATTTCATTGACACTGTTCACGATACCCTGGACGAGGTTGCCCGGATCGCTGACCACCCATTGTGCCTGCACGCTTGCCGGTACCATAAAGGGCGACAGGACAAACAACATGCTTAAAATTCTCTTTTTCATTGCTTCTTGATTTTAATCGTTTATTTTTTCTTTTTCTTCTCTTTAGCCAACACGCGGATCGCCTGCTCCATATTACCGCCCAGCTTCTCGGTCATTTGTGTGACTTCCAACTTTTCGGTTTCTTCTGTGGTATAGGTGAGATACTCCTCGACAGAGGTCTCTGTTGCATAGACAGCAGACTGGACACCACCCAGACCAATCCAAACTTCCTTATACTTCCTTGCCGGATCGTTAGCCTGATTGATAGACAGGATTTGTCCTTTTTCTTTGTCGGTCAGTCCGAGCAGGGACTGTACGGAGTCAAACTTGTTGATATACTTTCGCTGATCCAATAGAATCTTGCAATCGGCATTGTTGATGATGGTGTCCTTGATAATGGGACTTGACACGATATCATCCAACTCTTGAGTGACAACCACAGCCTCACCGAAGTACTTTCTAACCGTTTTGTGTAGGCTAAGCACCCAGCGCCTTATCATATTTCTATGGTAGGTTTCCAAATGC
>CANSEY010000064.1 GCA_947646015.1 uncultured Bacteroides sp.
CGTGGGACAAGACTCTTCGTGACCGCAAGATGATTCCTGCCAACGAGCATCTTACAATGCAGATTGCCTCACAGATTTACGGCATACAGACCGCAGCGAATGGTCTCTGTTTTACGACCAAAGGTCAGCCGGTATATATTACACGACGTTTCGACATCCTCCCCGATGGGTCAAAACTACCTATGGAGGATTTCGCCTCGATAATAGGCAAGAATGAACAGACCGCCGGACTCCAGTTCAAATACAACGGTTGCTATGAGGATATAGCCAAAGCGATTAGGGCAAATGTAGCCGCATGGATGGTTGATATGGAGAGATTCTTTGAACTTGTGGTTTTCAATTACATTTATGCGAATGGCGATGATCACCTTAAAAATTTTTCGTTGATTCTGAATGGGCACGATTACCGTCTGGCTCCTGCTTACGATTTAATCAATACAAGTTTACATGTCAATGGCGATGACTTCGGCCTTGACGGCGGACTGTCATCTGATATAGAAAAGAGCGACGTTTACGACAGAACCGGCCACCCCTGCCGTCTGGATTTTGAGAGATTCGGAGAGAGAATTGGCTTGGTGAAAAAACGTATAGACAGAATCTTAAACAAATATATCGGATTCTCTGAAGTAGCAAAGCGACTTGTTGACCATAGTTTTCTAACCGACAAACTGAAACGCAATTATGTCCGTATCGTAAATGAACGGATAAGCCGTTTCAACAGAGTATCCGAGATGTAAGACTCCTACAAATTATGAAGTTTATAAACAATATTCGACGTTTTGGAGATAACATCTTTCGATGGATCTCTTATCTTCCCGTTTTATGGAGAGCCTACGATTTTGATTATTCCAGCATTTTATCTGTTGAACGCCATCAGATAAAGAGAGTGCGCGACAGCATCAACCACTACAGAAATCACGTTAATTGGAAGCAAGATGTAGCATCAATGAATCTCGTCCTCAGACTCCTTGACATAATCGAAGAAAACGGAGAGGCAGAGCTGTTGTGCGATGAACCTTTCAAATTCAAGGATAATGGCTATCTGGAACTAAATTCTGATGCCAAATGGAAAATGGGAAGATATGTGAATACAAAGAATGCCTCACGATTTAATCCTAAATGGACATCTGAACACTTCGAAGACCCGAAAACTGGAGTTTTGATGAAAGACCACCTAAGGGTTGAAAAGGCATGGCAACTCTACCATAAGCTCCGACAATACAAACTTAGGACTTGGTGGGACTGACATTATGAGCATTTCCACATGTTGTGATAAACGCTAAAACCGACACACTCCAATTGTTATAACTACGGTCAAAGGATATAAAACAGAAGCGTGACTTCTATATAACCTGCAATATTATGTCAAAAGCAAAATTAAAAAAATATATGTCGGCTCTATCAAAAGAACAGGTTGTTGACATAATGCTTCAGCTGTACAATGCGAGCAAGGAAGCGAGTGCATGGCTTGAGTTCTATATGGAGCCCAATAGCGATGCCGAGCTTGAAAAATATAAGAAGGCAATACGCAACCAATTCTTTGGTCGCAATGACTGGCCCAAAGATCCGAGTTTCAGAGAATGCAATAAACTGATAACCTCATTCAAGAAACTCATACCTGACCCTAATGCTATTGCAGATCTGATGCTATATTATGTTGAGCAAGGGTGTAGCCTTACCGCGCAATACGGTGATTACGATGATCCGTTTTATACCGCTCTTGAGAACAATTTCAACAAGGCGGTCAAATTTATATCATCTAATGGACTAATGTCAGAATACTCGCCACGTATGAAAAAGATGATTGAGTCTGTGGAATGTTGTGGATATGGCTTTCCGGATACCTTGTGGGACATCTACTACGAATACGCAGAGGATTGATTAAATTCTTTTTAAGGCTTGGATTCTTCAATTGAGTAGAACAAGAGTTACACTTTTTCTACTGAATAACCATGCTTCCATTACACTTTTTCAAACGAATAACCGAGGGGTGGCTACACTTTTTCAAACGAATCGATAATGACCTCGTATCGGCCGTTTGCACATCTTAGTTAAAACAGCTATCTTTGCGGGTACAAAAACATAGGCCCAGGAGGGTCTGAAAAAGCGATTTTCAGAAGGTAAAAACGGAGCAATTTCGGGCTTTTGTACCCGAAGATTCTCAATCCATTGAGCGACAGCATGTTCTACGCACTGCATCGATAAATATAAAGATTCAAACTATGCAAATCTAAAAATGGTTTTTGGGGTTCCCGGAGATTTCAGACTTAGAGAATTTGCAACAGCAAAAGAAACTCCCATCACTCGTGAGGAAATGGAAAGAAACCATTATGCTTATTCAACGGTATGGTTTCCTATTCATTTAGAAAACAGAATAATAGAAAAACTGGCTACTAACAAACAACAGACCGACTGAACAAGCGGAACGTTGCCGGACATTATCGACTAAAAAATGATCTCAAATATAGAAGAATACATAAGACTTTGTGATAGCGATTGCCGAAAAGACAACCGGAGAACGGTTACGGAAGAATTGTCACAGGAAGTCGTTTCAGAAATTTTAAAGAATCACCCAGATAGATATGCTTGGCTTATACATAATAAACTAATCCCTGGTAATATATTGGAGGTTCTGATAGAAAACAACGATGAGGATATTCGTTGTACAATCGCGATGAAAAGATGTTGCAATAGGCTTACATTTGAAAAACTTGTTCATGACAAATCCGATGCCGTAAAACTAATCCTTGTGCGAAATTCGAAATTACCAATAGATTTATTGAAAAAACTAATCTCGGATAAGAATAAAGAAATTTCTAAAGAAGCTAAAAACGAATTTCTAAAACGGCAATCACAAATAAGTCGATAACAAGCGGATTAATCTCCCTTAAAAAGTCTATTATCCGCCGGACATTACTAACGATAACAAATTTGTATGAAAGTTTTTATTGGAGGTGAATTGGAACATAGTATTTCTGATAAGTTTCGTAAAGCAAGAAACTCTGTAATAGAATATATGGATTGTCTATGTGATATTTCATATATTAATGAACTAAGTTTCTATGTATTCTGCTTAAAAGGATTTACTACAAATCCATTAAGTCGATATTCGAAAAAACGTAATCGGATAGAATTGGAAATTCTACTCCCATTTGATAAATTTGAAACAGCAAATGATTCTCAATGTGTTGAGATATTGAAACAAAGTATTCTTGATGCTATTGAGAACTATAAAAATAAAAACATTCCACAACAATATATTGATGTAATTGTAGAAAAAATGAAAGCATCAATTAATGAATGAATTCGTTAGTAACAAACAGCACTACTGCTTAAAGCGGAACGCTATTGAACATTATAAGCAACTGAAAAACGGAAACAATATGATAAAATACATTTCGGGAGATATATTGCAGAGTAAAGATGAGTACATAGCACAAGGTGTAGCTATTGGCTCACAGGAAGGATTAGGAACTGGACTTGCCTTTAAGTTGTCAAGTAAATTCCCTGAAATCCAAAAACTCTTTAAGAAGTACACACGAAACACTAAGTTTCAAGCTGGCGATGTGTTCATCGGAGAAATCAAAGGTTTCTCTCCGGGTATAATTTACATCGCTACACAACCCGATATGTATCATGCGGAATTTACCTATCTGAATAAAGGTTTGAAACGCTTGAAAAAAGTGTGTGAAAGCAGAGGTATCAAAACTGTGTCGCTCCCGAAAATAGGTGCAGGTTTGGGTAAGTTGGATTGGAATAGTGAAGTCAAACCTTTACTTGAAAGTATTTTATCTGATTGTGAAACGGTATTCAATGTATATGAAGATTACAAGATTGAATACGAAATTTAGCTTATAACATGCACCTGTTCCGCCTAACGGCGGCAAGCTGCAAACCATCATTAGCGATATAACAGAAAAGATATATGAATGCTTTAAATAACATATTAGAAAATCTACCCCACTTGTCTGCTGATGATATAATTCAAACATTAGGGTCAGAAATGCATGAAAAAGAGTTCCCTGAACTTGACAAGTTAGGTAATTATCCTAAATTCATTCAAGATGCAATCTATATTATAGAGTTCGATACTGAACTTGCAATGAATGGTGTAGGTGGAGTTCTTGAAAATTGGATTAACTGCATTATCCCTAAAATAATTAAAGCATTTCAAAATATAGGAGCGAATCAAGAAGCTGATATCTTATCCCAAATATATGCTATTTACCAAACATCTCCTTATAGTGATGAAATAGAAACTTTGAGAAAGTCGTTTTACTTATATACAAGTTGTGATATTTGGTCTTTACTTGAAACATACGTTGAACAAGAAAAAAATAAATATATCGCTAACAAACAGCAAACCGACTGAATAAGCGGAACGCTGCCGAACATTAGCATCGAAGAATAAGGAAAATATAATATGAAGATATTTAGTACAGCACCAGAAGGAAATGAGCTTGCAGAAGCTGTTGGAGTTGATTATATAAAATTCTCCATTTCAATGATGGATGGATTTATTGATTGGATGAAAACAACTAAAGATCCTTCTCAACCAATATTGGCAATTATTGATATGCTGGTAATACTGGCAAAAAAATACCCCGTTGATGCCAATCTGTTAATTAAAAAAGAGAAAGTTCAAGAATGGGAAAATGTTTTTAACGATTGGTTTGAACGTTGTGGCAGCAGAATTCCTACCAAGTTTAGAAATGGAATTAAAGCAAATGGAGATGAACTTTTTAAAGAATTAGAACAATATGGACATTAATAATTTTGCAGCAGCCATTGAACCCTTCTTTTGGGTTGAACATGAATCAACTGTTTCGGTATGTCTGACTGTTGGCGAGTATAAAACGGAAATCTTTCAATCAAGAGAAGATGACGGATTTGAAGGTAATGGCTACGATTGGGAGTCTTTGGCTCGTGTCTTTATTGACGAGCAAGCGCCAGAACTATCCGAAAGCATTGATTTCGATTCGGAAGGAAGTATGTTCTGTGCTTATTCAAGTGATAAAGAGGCTTTAAGAAAGTTCATCTTACAGTTTAAAGAAGCATGTGAAAATGAAGAATTAATAATGGACTTATTTTCTCGTGCTGAATTGGATTAAAAAAACGATGCTAACAAGCACCTGTGCCACCTAACGGTGGCAAGCTGCAACCCATTATCAACAGTGCAAATAGTGAAATATGAAATTTAAAATAAAGGTTAGATCGGGACTTTATTGTCAGAATCAATATCAAAAACATATGAATTTTGATTATTCAAGTGGTTATCCAGAAATGAGTTGCTTTGATTATAATGCTATTGAAACTTATTTTCAAGATTTGACAGGACAAATTAAAGTGGATGATTCAATAACTAATTGGACTTTATCTATTGAAATTTCTCTTGGTGGAGCAATTGGAGAAAAGGAAATTTGTATTGGAAAACGAGGTATCACTTATTTGAAAGATAAGGAAAAGATCATAGGCATCAAGATATCTTTGCCAATAAAAGAAGAAATAAGTTGGGGTATTGATAAAAAACACCGTTTCAATGAATATGCTAAAAGAAAATCAGACAAGGGCGTGACAATAATCCCCGTTGATTATGCTCAATTTAAAGATATGACAGATTATGTGGAAAGTAGTATTAAGCTATCCTTAAAACAAGTTTTCACTGACGGGATTACTTTGAAAGAGCATACAATAAAGTTATAATCATTATAGAATTTAGTTGATAACAATCAGCAAACCTCCGAAAATCGGTTAGCCGCCAAACATTAGTATTCATTGTGATAGAACGGATTATGAATGACAACGATAAAATAAGGATTACAGAAGAAATCAGTAACAATCTGTTTCAAATGTTTCAGCGACATGAAAATATTGCGAACATGACGGAAGATGTTGATTTTATTATGCAATGTGCGTTTGACAAGAAAAAGTCTGTATGGGAATATTGTAGTGGGCATTTATACGTTTTAGCTCTAATTTCTTCTAACATACGAAAGCATATATTAGACCTAATGGATAAAGGTAGCTCGCACCAAAAATTCATTATTATATGTTCAGCTACTTTCAGACCTCTTAGTTTGATTGGCGATATGGAGTATGATAAAGAAGCATACATTGACTTCCTTAAAGAAATAGTAAAAAGAGCGATTGTCTGTAAAAGTCTAAAAATTAAGTCTATGGGAATACAACGAGCAATGCTACTTCAATTCAACTCCTTATCCCCTATGATAAAATCAGAACTGACGAACGATGAAAGCCTATCAAAAAGTCATGGCTGGATTTATGATATAATGACAAAAGGATATTCATTGGAACAGACTGAAAATGGGATTTGGATACATTTTCATGGTGGTGGACTGCGGCTTAATGTGAGTATGGATGATGTCGATGATATAGATAAATATATACAACAAAACTATGCCGACCGCATACAACTACAATTCATTCCACACAATGGCATGGAACATTTGAAACATCTATTCTAATAAAAAGAATACTAACAAGGTCGAGCCAACAGCTAAACGCTGTTCCTCACCAAACCATTAGTGATTATGAATCGAAAAAAGGAAATATTAGAAAAATTGGCTTTCATAAAAAGTCATAAAGAATTGGTGTCTTTTGGAGTAAAGGAACAAGAGGTATCCCACAACCCTTGTCTATCCGAAGCGGAGATTGCGGCTTTTGAACGTAAACATTCGATCACTCTTCCTGATGATTATAGATTCTTTATCTCGGAAATAGGCAATGGAGGTTTCGGCCCCGGACATGGGCTGTTACCTCTTAATAAAGCTATTGTTGACTTCAAATTAAGAGATAAGCCTAATATTTCCTTAAACAAGGAATTTCCATATCAAGATGATTGGAATGAAGAATGGATTGCCTCCTTTGATTGGGACGAAGAATATCCGGACACGGAAATAGTAGATGCTTATATTAGTACAGCCCACATCGCAGGCTGTCTGCAAATAAGTCATTTCGGACATGGATGCACATTCCTATTGGTGGTGAATGGAAATGAAAAAGGACATATATGGTTTGATGGGCGAGCTGATTACAGCGGGCTTATCCCCAAAATGAAAGATGGGCATAGAATATCATTTATCAAATGGTATGTAACCTTTCTTGATATGGAAATTGAGAACATAAACAAATCACTAACAAACAGCACTACCGACTAAACAAGTGGAACGCTGCCAAACATTAATTCATCACTAAAAACAAAATGAGAACATATTACATCCAGTCAATTATAAATAAGCCTGAAACACTAATAGTTTTTCAAGGAAATACAGATAGATTAGTAAAGTGTTTCGTTTTAAACGATAATAACGATAAATTTCTACAGTTTTCTAAATTAGTTGGAGTTGCACAACGAAATTTAAGAGAAAAAGATCTTAGAATGTGTGATTACCTACAGGGTATTGTAGGTATTCCTATTTTTTCTTCACGATTTATGAATGAATTTTCTCCTATCTTAAATAATGAAGTAGATTTTTACCCTATTGAAATTCAGTGCAATGGCATAGTTGAAGAATTTTATTTGGCAAAAATAAAAAACTATATTGATTTAATTGATTATGAAAAATCAGGCTTCAGAACACTTAGAGATGGGAGCAAGATTTTAAGTCATCCGAGAGTTATAAATAAATCATTAGATAACTTTTTGATAGCACGAGATAAAGAGAAAAATCCGAATGGGTTGTTAGCCAAGAGTTTAAGAATATAGCTGACAGAACTGGGTTGAAGATGAAATTTTATGAAACATTGTAGAATACTATGTGCAACTTAGAACGCCATACACAAGTTATCCGTAGAATTGCGAATTATCGAATAGAAATTATACGTTTAAAAAAATGAAAGCAATTGAATAAACAGTGATAAATAACAAGCGGATCAATCTCCCGAAAGGTTGATTATCCGCCGGACATTAGCATCATTATAACAACAAAGAAAAATGGACTTGATAGAAGCATATCATATAAAAGCAGATTCTGATGATTGGTTTCTCTATTATCTAAGGCTTAATTTGGAATGGGACGATAATAGATATTTGGAAATGATAGAACTTATAAATTCGATTTTGAATGAATATAAAAATCAACTATTAGTTCCAAAGTTGTTGGTCCCATTCTTTATGTTTGATGTCGACCAAATAATAAGTATTGCGTCTCATCCTAATTTTACGAATTTGAATTTATCTTGGATAAAAAATCCAGAAGATAGAAAGAAATATAAAGAGTTAGTAGAAAAACGAATACAAGAATTGAAGAAAATGAAATATGATTTTTGTGGCAATTATTGTTGTGATTATTTAACGAACGATGCTAACAAACAGCAAACCGACTGAATAAGCGAAACATAACGAGAATGTTGTCGGCAGACAAATCATTACTAATGATGATTAGTTGCGAAACAACATATTAAAATAATACGCCATAGTAAATATTATTGCGAAAGGGATAAGGAAGAGCAGAATACCGATTATGGGATAGAAGCTGCGCTTGGAGTAATGTTTCATCACGGCTTTTCCGCGAGAGTGGTATATCCATTCTATCCAGCAAAATCCGGCAAGGACGACAATACACCATACAATAACTTGTGCTACTATCGTTTCAGCCGAGAAAAGCCGCAAAGACAAAAGCATCAACGGCACGATGATTAGCGCCATAATATATCCGAACAAAATCAAACAACCGCCCATTCGCGTTTGGGACCGGAGCAGATGAATCCTAATCATCTCACCCTGCCACCAAAGATAATCCCAGAGGTAAAACCGTTGCTTGCGTTGCATATTTACTTCCATACCTTCACCTCTATACAAAGAACATCGTAAGACTGGCGGCCAGTGCCACACTCACCAACGCAATCTGAATCCGGCGGCGCGTTTCGGGATTACAGTCATCAAAGAACCACAGTTTGCCCCAAAACTGCCAATGACATGCCCATTTCCAACGGAGCAATAACCCCGTGAGCCACAAGGAAAGCAACGCAAATATTATGAGATACCCGAATTTCGGGTTGTTCTGCGCCCACTCGAAATGGTCGCCAGCCATTTGACTGACAGCCTCCCATATTTCGGTAATACTGCTCATATCAATGTTCGTATTCAAGTTCAAGATACCAGTTTCCTTTGATGTGCCGTACCAGCGACATTCTGCTGATGGTATCATTCCGCTCCCTTTCATCACGCCAGATGGAGGCGTATAGTCCGGCGAGATCACCGTCAGCCACAAAAATAGAATCGGGCCGGTCGGACATATACCATACGCAGCTTGCCGGAGCGGCGGAATCGGTCGGTTCCGCACGATAGACATAATGCCGGACAACCGACGGGCCGATTGACAACCCTTCGGCATGGTAGGTGAAAGAATACTCACCCGGTATGGTGGTGGCGCAGGAATCGGCACGGCAATAGCGGAAATGCACGTTGTCGCAACCCGTCGCTCGCAATAGGCTGTCAATCATCGCGGCTCTTTCCTCACCGAGAAATTCGCGGCACTCCGTATCCTCCGGCCAGTAGCCGTCACGCCAACGGCGGCCTCCAGGATTATCACCCTCCCAAGAGGGAAAATCCTGAAGCAAGGCAACCATTTCGGCAAAAGCCTCTTCGTTGGCCCGGAAATTGCTTGTCATGGCATCATCGGAGGGAATATCGCGCCCGGCACAGCCGACGCAAAAACCGCCGACCGCCACAACAGCCACGAGGCCGATATGTCCGATACCATGCTTCATATCCTCAAAAACGTGTTTCTGACTGCAAAAATAATACTTTTTACTCACTAAATCTTTGTTATATGCTGAAAAACACGGCACTATCCGTTCCGATTCTGCCATATAATCGCTAATTTTGCATAAATCAATACCCATGATTTATGAACAGGTTTATTACAATACTGCTCCTTGTGTTGTCGGCAGCTACGGCATCGGCACAGAAAGCCGCCGACTGGCGGGATTTGCTGACGATTGTTGATGACAACAACCGCACGGTCTATTATGAACGCGAATCACATAAACCGCTGAAAGGCGAATACCGGATAAAGCGGGGGCTTGACATTGAGTTTGTAAAGCTGAAGGACGGTGTGATTGACGGTGATTACCGCCGTTACCGCAACGGTGAGCTGCGTGAATCCGGCAAATATGTCAAAGGCAAACGGGAGGGAGATTTCACGGAATACCATAGCGGAGGAAAGACCGTCAGGAAGACCACCCCGATGAAAGACGGCAGAATCGACGGTGTTGTCAGGACATATTTCAGCGACGGAAGCCTTGACACCGAGAAGACCTACCGCATGAGCGTGGAGCATGGCGCGGAACGGCGTTATGACAACGCCACACACAGGCAGGTGTTTGAAACCCATTACATCGACGGCAAGAAAGAGGGCGAGGAATGGGAAACGGCAGATAACGGCAACGGCACACAGTCGAGAATCGTGCGCCACTATGCCGACGGGTTACTGAACGGCAAATACCGCAACGAGCTTACGCGCGACGGGAAACTCATCTATCTAATCGAGGGCGAATATCTGGGCGGCGAAAAGACCGGACAATGGATAGAGCACAATTACGAAGCCGGAACCGCATCTACATCGTGGCTTGGAGAAGGCGGCGCATAAACGGCTGAATCAATCGGTAGCGGACATATAGTGATAATGATTATTCTTGCCGTCGCCACAGGCTCGGTGTACGGGCAGGAGGTAACGGAACGGATATGGTTCTGCCGGACAAACGGCAGGATTGAGACCGACAGTTCCGCCATGAGAACAGCCGAGTGGCGCAACCGTGTTGTGTGCGATTTTCTAAGATATGCAGTGCCATCGGCAGATACAACCGCCATAGACTACTGTGACACCTACAGCAGTCTAATGATGGATGATTCTATATGTATGAGCATTGACCGTATTACATTCCCAAATAGCGGCGACACGCAGTTCAAATGGTTTGCTGATATTCCGGAAAAAGGCTATGCCGATATAGACATTCCTTCGGAAGCTCCTGAAAAGTGCATAGCTTTCCGCAAGGATTCCACGCTGATAATCGTATGGTGCAACCTTTTCGCCGACAGCGATAAGGTGTATCACACTACACTATCTTCATTTGTAGAAAGCTATAACAGGTAAACCGCACGAAAACAGTGCCCACATCTTCATGATGCAGGCAGTGTTCATTCGTAAGCCAACCTATCAGACACTTTGGGCTTTCACCAATACGGCTATTTGCCGGCTGCAGAACCGGTCGTATTCCTCCTTATCCGTTCCGCTTTCGATGGCACAGTCGATAACGTCTCCCAGTTCGTCGAAGCAGACCTCATTATGTACGCATTCCGCCTCGCCGTCCTTTTGTTTCAGCAGATACACCTCGTAATAATCTGAGCCGTTGAGCGCGATAATTACATAACCGGAATGGAGGCGTCCGTTTACCTTCATCCGCAACGCAGGTAAATTGCGGAACGTGGTGGCGACCAACTGTGTGATTCCCCACGACATGAGAATCGAAAAAGGGGTCATAGACCATAGTTGCTGTCGGATTGTCTGTGCAGTCTGCATTACATATTCTTCATTCATAGCTTTAGCTTTTAGATGATTATTAATTTCAGTTGAACCATTCGGGATTGCTCTTTTGGAGTTCTGCAATAAGGGCATTGTCCGGCAACGCAAGCGTGTTGCTGTCTGTGAAGAAAAAAATCCCGTCATAGAGCCGTTCAGCCTCCTTACCGGCAAAACCTTCGTTTTCGTCCTCGAAACTGCCGGGATGCAGGGCATCGAGCAGCTTTGTAGAACCTATCAGGAGTTCTTCGCCCTCGTTTGATTTCACGATGCGGCATACATACGTTTTGCCGTCAAATCGGATTTCCTGTGTTCTCATACGCTATTGTATTATTGATGTTATCTTAAAGGGATATTCCGTCCGTTTGCATTGAGATACTCCATGATGCGTTTCGCTTCCTCGTGCGATGCGCGGTTACGGTCATCGTATCGGCGTGTCTCGTCAGCCATTACCACGATACACTCCTTAATCAGCCGGTAAAGGCTCTGTTGCAATGTGGGGTGCATATCGGGGATAGCGGCGGCAAAGCGTTTGGGGTTGAAACCATAATCGTTCACTGCCTTTTCCCAGTCTTTCGCGAGTTGATACTCTTTGCTTTCTCTGATGTTGTGCATTGTCTTGAATTTTAAAAGTTGTTTTTTCTTCCCTCTGTTCGGCAACCTTTTGTCGGAGCCTTTCGGGTTTTACGATGCCATGAAGGAGCTGACGAAAAAGCCCTTTGCGACGCTTTTTCCGGAAAATTACTCTTGCAAGGCAAGGAAGAATTTTACAGGAAATGCACTTCAAAGTGTCGTAATCAGGCGCGTCAGCCCACCTTTGCATCGAATAAAAGCCGACCGGCGGCGACATGGTGAACGTAACGGTGGAAAATGCAAGGAGTAGAGAATATTTCAGTAAAAAAGGTGTGCGAGGTGTCTATATATGGATAATTATTGCTATTTTTGCAGATAAATAGCAATATATAAATATGGAACAGACGGAGCATACGACGAACAGCGACATCCTGCTGCTTTTGGCAAAGCGGCTGAAGGATTACAGGCTGGCGGCACGAATGAGCCAAAAGGAGCTGGCTGACCTCTCGGGTGTGAGCCAGACGACGATCAGCCATTTTGAACAGGGCGTGAACCGCAACATGACGCTGAGCAACTTTATCTCGCTGCTGCGTACCCTCGGTATGGAGCAACGTATCGTGGAGCTGCTGCCGGAACTGCCGATGCCGCCTATGGCACTCAGGCAGATAGAGAAACTGATACCTAAAAGAGTAAGGAGGAAAAAGCAATGATAGAGAGCCTTGATGTGATACTGTGGGGCAAAAAGGCCGGCACACTCGTGTCGAGCCGTGAGGGCCACCGCAATAAAGCCTGCTTCTATTTCGATAAGGAATTTGTGTCGGGCGGATATGACATCGCGCCGCTACGCGCCCCGATAAAAGGTGCAGCCGCTCTGCGCGGCCTGCCGGTCTATCCCGAGGAGGAACGGATATTCGGCGGTCTGCCGTCATTCGTGGCCGATTCGCTGCCCGACCACTGGGGTAACACCGTGTTCAACGAATGGGCGAAGGCCCGCCACATCCGCGTGAAAGACCTGTCGGCACTTGACCGCCTCGCCTACATAGGGCGGCGCGGAATGGGAGCTTTGGAGTTCATTCCTCCGACCGCAGAGGAAATGGAGACACCTTTCCGCGTGGAGATCACCGACCTGTACGAACTGGCGCGACGTGCGTTGGAACAAGCCGGGAGCTTCCATGCCGCCATATCCGGCGACCTGATGATAGAAAGTCTGTTCAAGGTGGGAACTTCCGCCGGAGGACGTCGCCCCAAAGCCGTGGTTAATGTCAATATAGAGGAAGGACAATGTTATTCCGGACAGGTGGCCACGCCCTATCCGGGCTACACGCCCATGATTATCAAATTCGACGAGCATCTGAAGATGCAGACAACCAGGATAGAATACAGCTATTACCTGATGGCTACGGATGCCGGCCTGAGAATGATGCCGAGCCGCCTGCTTGAAGGCGATACGGCGACACACTTCCTGACGGAACGGTTTGACCGCAGGGATGGCGAAAAGGTGCATATACAGACATTGGCAGCCATGAAACCGTCGGCCGACTCCTATGAGGATCTGTTCGACACGGCTCACCGCATCGGTGTGCCTCCGGCAGAGCTGCAGCAGTTGTTCCGCCTTATGGTGATGAACGTGCTGGGCGGAAACGTGGACGACCATAACAAGAACTTCAGTTTCATGATGGGTCAAGACGGAGAGTGGCACGTCGCCCCGGCCTACGACTACACGTTTACCGTCGATACGGATGCTCCGTACTACGTCAACCGCCACAGCATGGCTGTAAACAATAAAACAGAGGATATTACGGCTGACGACCTGATGGAGATAGCCCGGAAATATGACATCAGGGCAGCAGAACCGTTCATAAAAAAGGCGGTGGAAACGGTTTCGAACTACGCGGAGTATGCCCGAAAGGCAGGTATAGGCGAAGCGTGGATCGGAATGATAGAACAGGAAATCGCGGCGCGTGTGGAGTGTCTGGACGGAAAAGATAAAAAGGGATAGGCTCGCCGTCTGTCCTACAGAAAAGCGAGGTAACAACAAAGGACGGAAAAATCCGTCCTTTGTCATATTGTGGCGTATCACGCTGCAACTTCTTCGGGCTGTGGCTGTTGTTCGGGTTGCGCCACCGCTTCGGGTTGGCTGACCTCGGTGGGTGCATCTTCCTGCTTCGCCTTTTCCTGTACCGACAGGACGGCAATCTTTTCTTCGATGCGTTGGTGTCGCTTCTCGTAAACCTCATTGTGTCCGTTTTGGATTTCAGCCAGTCGGTCGGGCATGTGCTTTTTGGCAAAATCGAGCAAGAGGGATGCTGTGGCATTAGCACCTGATGCGTTCTTGAAATTGGCAAGCAGGAAATCCCGGCGGATAATGGCTTTCTGTCTGCCTGTAAGATTGGCTATTATCTTCATCTTATCTTCATCATCAAGATAGTAATACCGTTCGTCATTCTCGATACCCATAGCCTCGAAATGCTCCTTACGGAGTGACGACAGCATAAAGAAGTACATCATTTTTTCCTCGTCTGCACCAAACTTGGTGTAGCTAACAGTTGAAAAGGGACCCAGGAAGAACATTTGAAAAGGGACCCAC
>CANSEY010000065.1 GCA_947646015.1 uncultured Bacteroides sp.
CAAGAGCAAGAACGGTGGTCAGAGTGTTGACTAGTCCTACGAGAACTTGGTAAAACAAAGAATCTCCTCCTGAAAGTCCTGCGTTTTCGAAAATGGAAGGGCCATAATAAAGTACAGCATTCACACCCATGAACTGTCCCAAAATAGCAATGCATACACCAATGATGACCGCTTTAAAAATTCCGGGTTTCATTAACATAGCCCATTCAGATTTTGTTTCAGACGTCAATACAGATTTCGTTTCTTTTAATTGACTTGCAGCCTCTGAAACTGAATTATATATCCTTTCTAATATATTGACAGCTTTTTCTTCTTTACCTCTTACGATCAGCCAACGAGGACTCTCCGGAATAAAGAAGATAATGATGAAGAATAACACAGCCGGCAATGTTTCCATTCCCAACATTCCTCGCCAGACTTCAGTAACAAATATCTTATTCAACCAGTCCATACTTAACTGATTACCACTTTCAGCATAAGCCAGCAATTGATAGTTAATCAAATAAGCTCCTAAAAATCCAACTGTCACAGCCAATTGATATAAAGATACCAAACGCCCTCTATATTGTGCCACAGCCACTTCAGATATATACAAAGGAGAAACAATCGACACAACACCAATACCAACTCCACCAATAATACGATAGACTACCAATTGGGTGAAGTCTGCGGAGATCGCACAACCTAAAGCCGATGTAGAAAACAGAGTCGCTGAAATAATCATCGTCATTTTTCGTCCCAGCTTATCACTCAGGATACCGGCAAAAAGAACACCGACGATAGAACCTATTAAAGCACATCCCACATACCACCCCTGTTGCAACGTATCCAGTTGAAAAAGTTGAGTAACCTGAGCGATTGTTCCGGATATAACAGCAGTATCATATCCGAACAAAAATCCTCCCAAAGCTGCTACAACAGAAAGGAAAATAAGATAGCCAAAGTTAATTGTAGACTTCATATCACTCATTTGATTTCAAAATATTCTCTGTATCTATCATATAAATGTCCGGCCTGCAAGTAGGCAGATTGAGGACTCATAAAATGAGAAAATTCGAAAGTAATAGCCTTATCATACCCTGCACGTTTGGCAGCTTCCAGCTTCATCCGGAGCTTATCAAATTTAATGGGTAGAAAACGGATAGGCATATCACGGTCAAAAGACTCGGCGTTGGTCCAGCATTGCATACCATACTTATCTGCTAATTTTTTATTTACAGTAAAGAACGCATCCAACTCATCATAATCGATATGTCCATCCTGAAAAGCACAAGCATCTACCACTTCATGAATTCCATCAAAAATTTCATTCCATTCTTTTTCGTGTTGTTGTACAGAAACCGCATCTTCTCTTGTCAGTTTCCCTGTTCCCATAATAGCCTTTTTGCCATCAATCCACGGAGAGATAAAAGTCGGGAGTCCGTTCGATACATCTTTACATTGCTTTCCCATAGCACGGAAAGCATCAATAGCCCCTTTCGTGGCACGGCTAATCTCGCCGCTGATGTACCAGCCTCCAAAACTTTTATACTTCTCTCCGTACATCTTCCAAACCTCATCAATCACATACTTGTTATCCTCAATCTCCCAACTTAAATCACCTGTATCCCAATACCGTCCTGAATCATACAAACCAAAATAAAATTTCATGTTATACTTCTCCGCCAGACGCAAATACATATCTACCAAATCAACCGACGGCATATAACATCCTTTTTTCAGCAAATAAGGTGAAGGGTAAGTCATAAACTTACGATAACCGGAACGAATCATAATCACTGTATCGATACCGATTCTTTTCATATGCTGAAAATCCAGATCCCATTCTTTCTCACCCCAGTTCTGATGAGGAATATCATGAGATATTTCATCCAAAAAAGTTCCTGTAATTTTTAAGCCATTATTTTTGGGAACAATCAATTTGCTTTCCAAATCGCCAGCCTTGATCTTCAGGGAGAGTTCCCCTCTCCCCTCTCCGTCAGCTGCAAATAATGAAGGGGCAACCAAAGCGGAAGCTCCGGCCAAAGCTGCCTTCTTTAAGAAATCTCTACGATTATTAGTTTCCATAGTTTTATTTTTTTGTTTTTACTTGGATATATGTTAACCTATTGAATATACTTACCAGTGATATCGATCTGTTTTTTATTGAAAGGATCCAATACCTGATCAATCATTACAGCCATCTCCCCTCTCAAAATATTCCGTTTCAAATCCGGTTCTTGCATTCCGTATGCTTTCCAAAGCGCTTGCGGATCAACAGTAGTATGTAGTTTTTCCGTTTCTGCTATCTTCTGAACAAGTTGAACTGCCTCCTCAATACTTAATTTATCCGCTCCTGTTTTTTTGAATTCATCTTTGGCAGCCGGATACACTTCAAACAGACCATCCAGTTCTGACGCCAGCAATACCGTATCCGCTCTCAACCAAGTCTGATTGGACCAGTCCACATTCTTACCGACTCCTTTGAGAATCCCCGTAGAACCAATCCGCTGATAAGAAGCAAACTTCACATCCGAGACAGGGACATCCAGATAAGGAAGCAAATATCCTTTAGCATCCAAAATAGCATTCTGAACATCACGAACGGAAACATCACTTATCTTCTGATTATTCTTCACAGCAAGTGCAGCCAAAGCTCCTGCCGCCTGACCGATCTGCAGTACAACCGGTTGCAAACGAGTCGTTCCATTCATAATATTCGATACGGAAATAGATTTCTCTGCAACAATCAGCCCGTCTACCTCCTGAGGAATCAATGTACCTAACGGCAACCCATACGAAGGGATCGGATGAAAATACAGATTAGGCAACTCTTCATAACCATGATAGCGGGTATGGTGATGATCTACCGGATAATCTCCCACAGCAATACAAGTACGGTACAGTTTTTCATCCTGTGTATATGGATTGAGTGCATGATTCAAGTTAAAGCGTACTAATCCGTGAATTCTTCTGGACTCTCTATGATAAGGGATAAAGGGCAACTTATCCTCTGTCGGATATTCATCATCCGCCAATCCAAGTGTATTATATCCCAGCTCATGTTGCAGGAAGTAGACAAAGCACATCGTATAATGTTTCGCATATTCCAACGCTTTCAAGCGCTCTTCCGGAGTCATTTCAATCAGATTAATATAATAATCATTACCTTCTATCGGCCAATTAATCATATATTTATGATTTGGTAACCGCCCGTAGGTAATCATCATATCTTTAGACCAGACGCGCTCCGGCTCTTTAGGAGTTATGCATACCGGACTGGCACAGGCACAGGCAAATTCTTTAGGATCGTATCCTTCAGGTTCCGGAATAGTCACATCCTTACCATAATCTTTTAATATGGCAACATAAGTAATATCCTGCACAATATTATTCTTCTTTTCCGGAGCAATATCCTCGTGCGTGTCATCTCTGCTTTCCATACCAATATCGTACTTCACTCCACACATTTTTGCCACATCCCCCAGTTCGGTGGCATCAATCATAACCTTCGCCCGAACCGTTTTCACACCTTGTCCTTCCACCTTCACTTTAGCGACCCACTCATCTCCCGTCCTTTTTACTTCTTCAAGACAAGCCTGTTTCCAAACTTTTAGATTATTTTCCGCCGCTACCATTTCGTGAAGAATCTTATTTCCAACTGACGGTTCAAACAATACGTTACTTACCCAACCCGTCTTCAAAGAATCCAGCCCGCCATAATAATCAGACAATCTATTCTTAAATTCTCCCCAAAGTCCGGCAGGCAATCTGTAATTTCCATCCACAGCACTCACACCGGCAGAAGTCAGCATCCCACCCAACCAGGTGCTTTCTTCGAGAATCAGTGTATTGGCTCCCATACGAGCAGACTGGATGCCGGATGTTACACCACTGGCACCTCCACCTATAATAAGTACATCTACCTTATCTTCCTCTGAGTGCATACAAGAAGAGTATGATACTACCAGAAACAGCCCACAGAGTATTTGGAATAAGTTTTTCATCATAATACGATTTGGTTACGGTACATCTTAATTAATATCACGGTACAAATATAGCTATATTTATTAAATAAACAATAGATAATAAAATATTTTATTAATAAAGTTGATTTTCGCTTCTTTATTCATTAATAAGACTATAAATATGAAGCTATTCAGATACCAGTACCCTTATTACCTTATTATATAAGAAGATTTCAAATAACTATCAATGAGAGAATTCACTTTCTATAAGGAATCAGCACAGCATCATCTCAGATTCAATTCTAATTTTTTCGTCAAGAACCTTATTAGTTAATAAAAAAATTAATTATCTTTGTAGATATTACAAAATATAAGAGACGTATGAACCAACAATTCTTGAAAGAAATAGAAATGGGCTCTAAAAATGCCCTCGTTAAAAAGAGGATCATTACACATTATATATATAATGGTAGTTCCACTATTCCCGATCTTTCAAAAGAACTAGATCTAAGCGTGCCCACAGTCACCAAATTTATCGGTGAAATGTGTGAGGACGGATATATCAATGATTACGGAAAACTGGAAACCAGCGGTGGACGCCACCCGAATCTCTATGGATTGAATCCGGAATCCGGTTATTTTATAGGTGTAGACATCAAAAGATTTGCAGTCAATATCGGACTGATCAATTTTAAAGGTGATATGGTAGAGTTAAAAATGAATATCCCCTATAAATTTGAGAATTCGATAGAAGGGATGAACGAGTTGTGCAAACTCATTCTCAACTTCATCAAAAAACTTCCTATTAATAAGGAGAAGATTTTAAATATCAATGTAAATGTATCGGGACGGGTAAATCCGGAATCCGGATATAGTTTCAGCCAGTTCAATTTTGAGGAACGCCCGTTGGCGGATGTCCTGTCGGAAAAGCTGGGTCATAAAGTAACCATTGACAACGACACCCGTGCCATGACTTACGGAGAATATATGCAAGGGTGTGTAAAAGGAGAAAAAGATATTATTTTCGTCAACGTCAGCTGGGGAGTCGGCATCGGAATTATTATCGACGGCAAAGTCTACACAGGAAAATCCGGTTTCTCGGGAGAGTTCGGTCACGTCAATGCATACGACAATGAAATCATCTGCCATTGCGGCAAAAAAGGGTGTCTGGAAACAGAAGCATCCGGCTCTGCCCTTCATCGCATTCTTTTGGAGCGTATTAAAAGCGGAGAAAGCTCTATTCTTTCCACCCGAATATCCGGTGAAGAAGACCCCATCACGCTTGACGAAATCATCACAGCCGTCAACAAGGAAGATCTGCTTTGTATTGAAATTGTTGAAGAAATAGGGCAAAAGCTGGGAAAACAAATTGCAGGATTAATCAATATCTTCAATCCGGAACTGGTCATTATAGGCGGAACTTTATCTTTAACGGGAGATTATATCACCCAACCTATCAAAACAGCGGTACGTAAGTATTCACTCAATCTGGTCAACAAAGACTCTGCCATCATTACATCCAAATTGAAGGATAAAGCAGGTATTGTAGGCGCGTGTATGCTGGCACGCAGCAGAATGTTCGAAAGTTAAACTACCGTTACTTTATGCAAAGAGTTATGGTAAAGGAAGATTTTAAATTAAAGCTCAAAAAATATTCAGAATCCTTTTGTTTTCTCAAATAAAGCTGTAATTTTGCACGCCGTAAACGAGAAACAAACCGCCGCTATAGCTCAGTTGGTAGAGCAACGCATTCGTAACGCGTAGGTCGCCAGTTCAAGTCTGGCTAGCGGCTCTTGACAATAAAGCGCTAACTACAGAATAGTTAGCGCTTTTCTTATTAACCCCCAAAGCAAATCGCATGAAACGAGGTAAGAGCAGGAGATTATTTAAGAAAAAGAAGTCACATTCCAATCAAAGATTAGGGTGTATCATCGCTATCATCGTACTTATTCCCATTTGTTACGGGCTTTATCTGTATTATCAGCAATACAGTGTCCAGCACAGTAGCAAACCGCAGATAGAGACTTCCGTCTCCCTCCCCACTCCATCCGGCAAAGATTTAGAGATTCCCGTTTCATTGATTCCCCGTCAGGAGCAGATCATTCGTCATAAAGGTTATACGGTTTCCTACAATAAAGATCTGAAGATTCCGAATTGGGTTTCTTACGAGCTGACCCGTCAAGAAACCAAAGGAAAAGAAAAGAGAGGTGACAACTTCATCGCCGATCCTTTAGTAAAAGGCGCCATTGCGACCAATGCGGATTATGCACGCTCAGGATATGACAAAGGACATATGGCACCAGCCGCCGACATGAAATGGAGTCCGGATGTCATGAAAGAATCCTTCTATTTCAGCAATATGTGTCCGCAGCATCCTCAACTGAACAGAAGAGGCTGGAAAAATCTGGAAGAAAAAATAAGAGACTGGGCGGTAGCCGATAGTGCCATCATCATCATATGCGGCCCTATCATCGACAAGCCGTCCAAGACCATCGGAAAAAATAAGGTGGCAGTGCCCGAACGATTCTTCAAAGTAATCCTCTCTCCTTTTGTCAAACCGGCTCGTGGCATCGGGTTCTTATTCAACAACAGACAGGCGGTAGAGCCTCTTTCCACCTATGCGGTATCAATTGACAGCATCGAGAAACTTACCCATATGGACTTCTTCTCTCCCCTGCCCGATGAAATAGAAAATGCAGTAGAAGCCAATGCCGATTATTACCAGTGGCCACGCTAATAGTTGACAAAATCAGCCGAATTTCAACTATTCACCGTTGAAAGGAATCGCTCCTATCCAAAATCTTCCTATCTTTGACGCAATTTTTAAAGTTACGTCACAAGATGAAAAAGAAAACAAGAAATATCTTATTATCCGTTCTGACCGGAGCTCTCCTTCTTTGCGCCATTGCCGGAGGAACAGTCTATTATTATCTCTTTGCTCCTCAGTTTCATCCCTCCAAAACCGTCTATGTATATGTAGACCGGGATGACACGGCAGATTCAATCTACAATAAGATCAGACAAACCGGTCATGTCAACAAATTCACCGGATTTCAATGGATGGCAAAATATAGAAAATTCGACCAGAATATACATACCGGACGTTATGCCATCCGCCCTAACGAAAACGTATACCATGTATTCAGCCGCTTCTTCAGAGGTTATCAGGAACCGATGAATCTCACTATCGGAAGCGTACGGACACTAGACCGGCTGGCGCGAAGCATCGGCAAGCAACTGATGATCGACTCCGCCGAGATAGCCCGCCAACTATTCGATTCCGCTTTTCAGGCCGAAATGGGGTATACGCTGGTCACCATGCCCTGTCTTTTCATCCCCGAGACCTATCAGGTATATTGGGATATGAGTGTCGACGACTTCTTCAAACGTATGCAGACAGAACACAAACGATTCTGGAATGACGAACGTCTTGCCCAGGCAACCGCTATCGGCATGACACCGGAAGAAGTCTGCACCCTCGCCTCCATTGTTGAAGAAGAAACCAACAACAACGAAGAAAAGCCGATGGTAGCCGGACTATACATCAACCGCCTGCACACAGGTATGCCCCTGCAGGCAGACCCTACCATCAAGTTCGCTTTACAGGATTTCGGGCTGCGACGCATCACCAATGAGCATCTGAAAGTCAACTCGCCCTACAACACTTATATCAACAGCGGTTTACCTCCGGGACCTATCCGCATCCCCTCTAAAAAGGGCTTGGACAGTGTATTAAACTACACGAAACACAATTACATTTACATGTGTGCGAAAGAAGATTTTTCAGGTACTCACAATTTCGCATCCAATTATGCCGACCACATGGCAAATGCAAGAAAATATTGGAAAGCACTTAATGAAAGAAAGATTTTCAAGTAATTTTGTGATAAAACGAGCCAAAAAGGCTATCTTTGCCCGATATAATAACAAACTGTGATCAACACTAATAAAGGAAATATATGAGCAAGCAACTCTTACTTGGCGATGAAGCCATTGCACAAGCTGCACTGGATGCCGGACTTTCAGGTGTATATGCCTACCCCGGTACTCCTTCAACTGAGATTACTGAATATATCCAAATGGCGCCTATAACCACTGAGCAGAACATACATAATCGTTGGTGTGCCAACGAAAAAACTGCCATGGAAGCCGCACTGGGTATGTCATTTGTAGGCAAACGCGCCTTAGTGTGCATGAAGCATGTAGGCATGAATGTGGCTGCAGACTGTTTCGTCAATTCTGCCATCACGGGTGTGAAGGGAGGACTGATTGTGATAGCGGCAGACGACCCCAGCATGCACTCTTCACAGAATGAACAGGACAGCCGCTTCTACGGAGACTTCTCCCTGATACCGATGTACGAGCCCAGCAACCAACAGGAAGCATACGACATGGTATACAACGGATTCGAATTCTCTGAGAAAACAGGCGAACCGATCTTAATGCGTATGGTCACCCGCCTCGCACACTCCCGTTCCGGAGTAGAGCGCAAAGAGCAGAAGCCACAGAACAGCATTTCATTCAGTGAAGATCCC
Source organism: uncultured Bacteroides sp. (assembly GCA_947646015.1). GTDB lineage: Bacteria > Bacteroidota > Bacteroidia > Bacteroidales > Bacteroidaceae > Bacteroides. Next base: position 8,483 of record CANSEY010000065.1, read on the forward strand.
CGTCAGTTTATCCTGTTGCCGGGAAATGCCCGCAAACGCTATAAAGTATTGCTTGCCCGCCAGGACGAATTCATCAAAGCTTCCGAGGAATCTCCTTACAACAAATACATAGACGGTCCTAACAAAAAACTGGGAATCGTTGCTTGCGGTATCGGCTACAATTATCTGATGGAAAACTATCCGGAAGGTTGTGAATACCCGGTACTTAAGATCGGCCAGTATCCATTGCCTAAAAAGCAATTGCTGCAATTGGTTGAATCCTGCGACGAGATTCTGGTACTGGAAGACGGACAGCCATTCGTTGAAAAACATCTGAAAGGCTATCTGGGCATTGGTATCAAAGTAAAAGGACGTCTGGACGGCACACTGTCACAAGACGGAGAATTAAATCCGGACTCTGTAGCACGCGCGGTCGGCAAAGAAAACAAATCGGAATTCGGCGTCCCTTCTGTAGTCGAAATGCGTCCTCCCGCACTGTGTGAAGGATGCGGACACCGTGATATGTACATCACACTGACAGAAGTACTCAAAGAAGAATATCCTTCCCATAAAGTATTCAGCGACATCGGTTGCTATACGCTGGGAGCCAACGCTCCGTTCAACGCCATCAATTCATGCGTAGACATGGGAGCTTCCATCACAATGGCAAAAGGTGCGGCCGACGGAGGTCTTCATCCGTCCGTAGCTGTAATCGGTGACTCTACATTTACTCACTCCGGAATGACAGGTTTGCTGGATTGCGTCAACGAAAATGCCAATGTCGTTATTGTCATTTCAGACAATGAGACAACAGCAATGACCGGTGGTCAGGACTCTGCGGGCACAGGACGTATTGAATCCATCTGTATCGGTTTAGGAGTCGACCCTGCTCATATCCGTGTCGTTGTTCCATTGAAGAAGAACCACGAGGAAATGAGACAGATCATACGCGAAGAAATCGAATACAATGGCGTATCCGTTATCATCCCGCGCAGAGAGTGTATTCAAACATTAGCACGCAAAAAAAGAAGTAAGTAAGCCATGAAAAAAGACATTATATTATCAGGAGTAGGTGGACAGGGTATTTTGTCCATCGCTACAGTTATTGGTAAAGCTGCTTTGAAAGAAGGACTTTACATGAAGCAAGCAGAAGTACACGGAATGAGCCAGCGTGGCGGAGACGTTCAGTCCAACCTCCGCATCAGCGACAAACCGATTGCTTCGGATCTGATACCATCCGGCAAATGCGACCTTATCATTTCGCTCGAACCGATGGAAGGTCTGCGCTATCTCCCCTATCTCAGTCCGGAAGGATGGCTGGTAACCAACGAAACTCCGTTTGTCAACATCCCCAATTATCCGGAAGAAGACAAAGTAATGGCTGAAATCAACAAATTGCCGCATAAGATCGTACTGAACGTGGATAAAGTAGCCAAAGAAGTAGGTTCTGCACGAGTTGCCAATATCGTTTTGCTGGGCGCAACCATTCCATTCCTCGGCATCGATTACGAGAAAGTACAAGACAGTATCCGCGAAATCTTCCTGCGCAAAGGAGAAGCTATTGTCGAAATGAATCTTAAAGCACTGGCTGCCGGCAAGGAAATTGCGGAAAAGCTAATGCAATAACTATCACAATCATGAGTACACAATACTGGGAAGAAGAAATTGAAATCATGAGTCGCGAGAAGTTGCAGGAACTGCAACTTCAGCGACTCAAAAAAACGATTAACATAGCCGCAAACTCACCTTATTACAAAGAGGTTTTCAGCAAAAACGGCATCACCGGAGATAGTATCCAGTCACTGGACGACATCCGCAAAATTCCTTTCACCACTAAATCGGACATGCGTGCCAACTATCCCTTCGGGCTAGTGGCCGGCGACATGAAAAGAGACGGTGTACGTATCCACTCTTCCAGTGGAACTACAGGAAACCCTACAGTCATCGTACATTCACAACATGACCTCGACTCATGGGCAAATCTGGTAGCCCGTTGCCTTTACATGGTGGGGATCCGCAAGACAGATGTCTTCCAGAACAGCTCCGGATATGGAATGTTTACAGGTGGATTAGGTTTTCAATATGGTGCAGAACGCCTTGGCTGCCTTACCGTACCTGCCGCAGCCGGAAACAGTAAACGGCAAATTAAATTCATCAGTGACTTTAAGACTACCGCCTTACACGCCATCCCAAGCTACGCTATCCGTCTTGCCGAAGTATTTCAGGAAGAAGGTATCGACCCGAGAGAAACAACCCTGAAAACCTTGGTGATCGGCGCCGAACCGCATACTGACGAACAGCGCCGTAAAATAGAACGGATGCTCAATGTGAAAGCATATAATAGTTTCGGTATGACGGAAATGAACGGCCCCGGTGTTGCCTTCGAATGCCAGGAGCAGAACGGAATGCACTTCTGGGAAGATTGCTATCTGGTAGAAATCATCGATCCTGAAACAGGAGAACCCGTTCCCGAAGGAGAAATCGGTGAATTGGTACTCACTACACTTGATCGTGAAATGATGCCGCTTATCCGCTACCGCACCCGCGACCTTACCCGTATACTACCCGGAAAATGTCCGTGCGGCCGCACCCATCTCCGCATCGACCGGATCAAGGGACGCAGCGACGATATGTTTATCATCAAGGGAGTCAACATCTTCCCCATGCAAGTCGAAAAGATTCTGGTTCAGTTCCCCGAATTAGGCAGCAATTATCTGATTACGCTGGAGACAGTCAACAATCAGGATGAGATGATCGTCGAAGTGGAATTAAGTGATCTTTCTACAGACAACTATATCGAACTGGAAAAGATCCGCAGAGATATTATCCGTCAATTAAAAGATGAAATACTGGTTACCCCGAAAGTAAAACTGGTAAAGAAAGGGTCTCTCCCGCAGAGCGAGGGAAAAGCCGTCAGAGTGAAGGACGTAAGAGACAACAAATAAATATTCAAATGCCCGATGTGCTAATATGCCAACCCAATACTGTATGATATCAGTAACAAATGGCATATTAGCACATTATTTAATTATCAGATTATAATGCAATTACTAAAAAAAAGAATTCTGCAGGACGGAAAATGCTACGAAGGAGGCATCCTTAAAGTAGATGGTTTTATCAATCACCAGATGGATCCTGTCCTGATGAAATCCATCGGAGTAGAATTTGTCCGCCGCTTTGCAGCCACAAACGTAAACAAGATCATGACTATAGAAGCAAGCGGTATCGCTCCCGCCATCATGACGGGCTATCTCATGGACTTACCGGTTGTATTCGCCAAAAAGAAATCACCCAAAACCATTCAGAACGCACTAAGCACTACCGTACACTCGTTCACCAAAGACCGTGATTATGAAGTAGTGATCAGTGCCGATTTTCTGACCCCAAATGACAATGTTCTTTTTGTTGATGATTTCCTTGCCTACGGAAATGCCGCATTAGGCATTCTCGACCTCATAGAGCAATCCGGAGCAAAATTGGTAGGCATGGGGTTCATTATCGAAAAAGCCTTCCAAAATGGACGTAAAATACTGGAAGAGAAAGGTGTCAGAGTAGAAAGCCTTGCCATAATCGAAGACTTATCCAACTGCTGTATTAAAATAAAAGATCAATAAGCTGAGTCGGGGTTAAAATAATGCCCCTTGCCTTTTGTCTTTTTACCATATTGCACCGCATGCTGAGGGCACACATGATAACATGCCAGGCAGGCGGTGCAATTCTTTCCCCAAACCGGTCTTCTTTCCTTCATCGTTATATTCCCTACCGGACAACTTTTTTCACAGCGCTTGCACCCGATGCACTCACTCGTTGCATGGAAAGGTTTGGGAGACATCTGATAACGAACAAATAACGGATTGATGATCCTCGTCTTGATAAAAGGCAAACTCCCCTCCTTGCATGCAAAGACAGTTTCTCTCCCGGTTATCAGTCTACTGACTTTTTCAAGAGCCGGAACCGCTTCTGCCAGTTTTTTCTTTTCCAGTTCCTTGCTATCCACATCAAATCCGAGGAACAACACATAGTTATTGGGCATAATTACAGAAAAGCCTGCATTACATCTCCATCCCCTCGCAGCCAATGCCTTTTCCATCACCTGCCGGGTCAGCCCCGTATCGTCTCCACACGAACACACAAAGAACAGATATTGCTGCTGATACCCGTTCAGAACCAGCTTCCGAATAAACTCCTGTACAATCACGGGAGGCGCCCACGAATAGACCGGAAAGACAAAACCGATCTTCTCATCCTCCCGCAAAGAGAACTCCCATGTGTCATTCTTCCATGCGTTCGGGATAAAAAACAAATCTTCCTGTTGTTCTTTAGAAAGCTGATTAGCAATCCATTTAGAGTTACCTGTACCTGAGAAATAAAATATCATAGAAGAGTATATAAAAAAGCCGCATCGACGATGTGATGAAACTCTGATAGAACAAGATTTGAGCGCTCGCCCTCTTTGTAATCCACCGGCTTAAAGCTGTCCCGAAGGATGTGGCCCGCCATTGAAGAACGAAGCTTTCTCGGTGCATCAGATTAATTTGAAGAGTTTCCCGATCCAGTCGATACGGCTAATATTTTTCTATCACAAATGTAATAAGATTCTCTGAGAATAGCAAGAAAAAGAAAGAATTTGTTCGTCCACTAACATTTTTTTTCATCCTTTCTCTCCGCCTAACAAAAGAAAAGTGCCAGTTATCGGATCGATAACTGACACTTTGTAAATCCTAAACTATTGAAACTTAAGCAGCTTTTGCTTTAGCAACTACAGCTTTGAAAGCTTCCGGATGATTCATAGCTAAATCAGCCAAAACCTTACGATTTATTTCAATACCGGCTTTGTGCAAACCGCCCATCAATTTAGAATAAGACATTCCTTCAAGACGTGCAGCAGCGTTGATA
>CANSEY010000066.1 GCA_947646015.1 uncultured Bacteroides sp.
TTGCAGTATATAAATTACAGAAAGTTATACCAATATTACTGATTAGGATTTTTTTAGTATATGCATAATCGGCTTATTTCAGCTCTATCTTTTCTCCTATCTCCGGAACCAGTACATTCAGAGAGTCTATGTCTCTCATGTTTTCCGCATTCCTTAAAGGTTCATCCCAGCGATGTTTAGCCAATGCATATTTGGAATGATGTACAGTCAGGTATGTCTTAGCCTTTAAATCTTTGGCTGCCTGTGCAATGTGTTCCGGCATCAGATGAATAAGTTTCCATTCTTCATTGTATTGGCCATTTTCAAGAATGGCTAGGTCAATATCCGGAAAACGGTTACCGATCTCTGCGAAATGTGTATCATATCCTCCGTCTCCGCCGATGTATATTTTACGTGAAGGAGTTTCGAACAGGAAAGAAGCCCAAAGGGACTGATTGGCAGATAGTTCGCGACCGGAGAAATGACGGGCGGGCAGACAATGAACTATAAAACCGTTATTAAGATTGGCATCCTCATTCCAGTCAAGCTCTGTGATGCGTTCTTTGTCGAATCCCCAGTACTCAAAATGCTCACCGACTCCTAATGGACAAATCACTGTTCCGATCCGGTCTTTGAGTTTCTTGACCGTAGTATAATCTAGATGATCCCAATGATCGTGGCTGATGACGAGATAATCAATGTCCGGCATATCTTCGGGTTGATAAATATCGGTACCTTTAAACGCTTTATTGACGAAGGATACAGGGGAAGCCATGCTGAATACCGGATCTACCAATATACGTTTTCCTCCCGTCTGTATCAGATAGGAGGAATGACCGAACCATACCAATACTTCTTCATCTTTCCCTATTTTCCGAAGATTAGTCTTGACTGCTTTTACGGGTTGTTCGGGTTTCAGCCCTTCTATTTTTCGAAAAAGAAAATCCAGGATGCCTTCAAACCGTCCTCTGTCTGAAGTCATTAATGTTGTTTCATGCAGGTTTTGAAATGCTCCGTTTCTGTAGTTAGGAGACTGCTTTACTCTTTCCAGTCGATCACCGCGGGGAGTTCTTCCAAAACTGGGCTGATTGATGAAGAGTGCGACTGCTACGGTCAACAGCGCTGCTATACTTATTATACTTCCAATGATCATACGTGCTCTAATTTTTTTGAATATACGCATATTAATTAATGACTAATTTATTTATGCGACAAATATACTGGAATTTAGAGGTGTCGGTAGTATATATATTCCGGATTGTTATACCATAATTACCGAAAGTCATTGTATTTAAGAGCCTCTGTCATTCAGAACATTCTCCCCTGGTAATGAGAGGTCTAAATGACAGAGCAAAATGATTACTTTAAGACATTGGAGATTTTAGTATGTCTAGAAATAAATCTTATAACTTATATTGGGAATTAACCCTGTTCCTTCTTTCTCTTCAATTTCAAGGGTCTTTTCATTGTATTGGTAAAAGTGCATTCCGGTGCGCATACCTACATTCAGAATCTTCAATGAGAACTCATGAGATACTCTTTTCTTATTTATCCGAAAGCTGACAGAAACATCACCGTTTATGGAAGGACTGAATCTTTTACTGTATGCTTTCGTTTCGTCAAAAACGATGTCATGCTCTGCCTGACTTCTTTCTTCGTTTACGGGTGTGTAACGTTCCCCTCCCTGAAAGAATAAACGTCCGTTGAGACTCAGTACGTTTTGTTTAAGTTTACCGACCATCCACTCTTTTCCGGCAAGCAAGTTCAGCAGATAGTTCTTATCCAGTCTTGTATTACGCCAAACATTGTCTCCTCCCCTATATTTCGACTTGAATAAAGAACCTGTAATCATATAGTAAAAGCCATTTTTCATATATTGTTCCAGCGTGATGTCTATTCCATAATTTCTGCCTTGACCAGTGTTGGTCAAGATTCTGTCCAAATAAAAATCTTCATGGTTAATGACCGAGAAGGAGGAGTTCTTTTCAACTGGTATGCGAAATAAATATTGGAAATAAGGCTCTATCTTTAAATGCAGGTTTTGATTGATATTCCAGTCGTATGTCATCCCGACATGATGTGCCCGGGAAAAATCCAGATATCGGTTTGACTGGTTCTTGCCGTTGACGACCTTTTCTACAAAATAATAATCCAGCTTTTCCCTGCGACTATGCAACCCATAGGCTAACGCCAAAGAATGTTTCGGATTTATTTTCCATTTTAGGGCAACCCGCGGTTCGATGGATAAGTTATTGTTCAAAGTAAAATATTGGGCTGTTACTCCTAAGCTGGTGACCCAGTTATTATTCAGATTGATAACCGAACTGCTATAGGCCGAAAAGACTGTGCTTTCGCCATTGCCTTTTGAAATCTGTTCCATAGGTCTGTTTAATCCGAAATAACGGCTGACCTGATAATCAAGATCATAGTGAAGGTTTGTAATCGTAACTCCCGTTCTGTTAGTATGTCTCGGACTGAACTTCGTATTCAGATAAGAATTAAAAACGAAGTCCCACCTGCTGTTCCGGATATCTCCTACTCTGATTAGTTTGTCATCTGCTAGTTGATCTACCACTGTATGATCTTTGGAATAAGTGGCAGACAGAGAAGAACGGACATACGTGTTTTCATTTATCACATACTTGTGTGCCAGCCCTCCTGCCATTTTTTCGAGCCTGTTTTCTCCCGATTGCCGGTCTCCCAGAGTTTCCCATTTGGAACGCTCCTCTATTGGAGCTTTGTTTCTGTCAATCAATCCTAATCCCCAAATAGAAAAGGTGCCGGCTTTGGAGGTCGGAAAGTTTAGCTTGAATGCTAAATCCTGATATTTAAGATTCAGGTCATTGCCGGTAGCCAGTGATGTAGTCGAAAAACGATAGTTAACGAGATAAGAACTTCCTCGTTTTTTACTGATTGGTCCCTCTGATGACAGATCGATACCCATTAGTCCGACTTGAAAAGCGTGTTCGTACTTTTGATTATTTCCATTGCGCAGGTGCATATCGAAAACACCCGATAATACATTGTTATATTCTGCGGGAAAAGCTCCGTTGTAAAAATCCGAATTTCCGATCACCTGTGTACTCAGAGCTGACAGGAAACCTCCGCCCAATCCCGACAAATCGGCAAAATGAGTCGGATTGGGTATCTCAATTCCTTCCAGCCTCCATTGCGTGAATTGCGGGGAGTTTCCGCGAATGGCTACGGCATTGGTGCCGATGTCTCCCGCTACTCCTGCGAAAGCGGCACTTAATCGTGCAGGGTCATCGAAGCCGTTGGCAAATCTGCCGGCTTCTTCCATGCTGATCATACGGCCGCCTGTGATAGCCATAGGATTGATCGTCCGGTTTTTCTTTATTTCCGGCTTCACGAGGACTTCTGCCAGATATTGGATATTCTCGTCCATCGGAATTTCTACATATACTTCTTTGGATGAAGTTACGGATACCTCACTGATTATGCTTATGTGATATCCCGTAAAAGACGCTTGAATATTGTAGCGTCCAATAGGAACATTGCTGATTCTGAAGTTTTCCCGGACTATCTGTAGAGCTATTCAAGGAAGGTTCCTCTAAGACATAGACAGAGGCATACTCTATTGGAGCATTAGTTTTGGAATCGACTACGATTCCTCTTATGGTTTGCGTTAGTTTTTGTGTCTTTTCGTCGATTGTTTCTGTTTTTGGTGTCGGCAGAGAGATAATAATATGATATCCCTTTATTTTGTATATGTATCCGGTACCTTTCAATATTTGTGTTAGTGCCTTCTCAATGCTTGCGGACTTTAGCGATAATGCTTGCCTCTTTTTCAGGTTCAGATTTGACTGTTCGTAAGCTATGCTATAGTCTGTTTGTAGTTCTATTTGCTCAAAGGCTTCTTTTAAAGAGATATTTTTATTTTGAATTGTAATTTTCTTTTCTGCATTTTGGGAAATTGCCGTCAATGACAGAATAGAAAAAAACAAAAGAATGATCATCTTATCTGGCTTTTTATTCGCATTAATTCGATTCATTATTTTATATTTGTACGTTGATACTTCGTTTTTACTTCGCGGTTTAAATGAGGATAGACATTTCAGAACTGGGAAGAGGGTCTCAAGCTGCTTCCCGGTTCTTTTTGTTCATAGGCTATTTTTTTATTTGGTTATTATTATTTTGTTTCCACTCTGCCGATAGCTAAAGCCGATTATATCTCCTAATATATTCAGCATTTCATCCAGATTCTCATCTTTTAGGAATTTGACAGTGTACCGTCTAGAGGCAGAAAAATCGGTAGAATGATCGATAACAGTATCATAACGTCGTTCCAGCGTTCTGAATATTTCTTCGGCAGTAGCATTGGTGAAGATTATTTTCCCTTTTACCCAACTGTTCGTGTCAACAGTGTCTACTGTCGATATCTCAATATCTGATGTCGATTTATCATAGGTGAGTTGTTCGTTGGGCTTGAGAGTTTGAGGAGGACGGGATTGCGTACTCACTTCCACTTTTCCACTAGTCAACGTTGTGGTAATATTCGCATCATTAGCATATGCCTTTACATTGAACTTCGTTCCAAGTACCTTGACGGATAGTTGCGATGTTTCTACTATGAAAGGTTTTGCATCATCTTTTCTGACTGAGAAATAGGCTTCACCATCAAGGGTTACGACACGATTCTCTTTGGTAAAAGTTTTCGGATAGGTAATTGTACTTCCAGCGTTCAGCCATACTTCGGAACTATCCGGCAGAACCAAGCGCTTTTGTTCGCCATAGGCTGTGGATATTTCTATCTGCTCGTTTTCGGAAGGGATATAATAAAGCAATCCTCCTGCCAATAAGCATATGGGAATAACGACGGCTACAATGCGGACAAACTTATGATATAAAACAATATTTTCAAGATGTTCTTTGTTGTATCCGGTTCTTAAATTGACCCGCTCTAAAGCACTGTATGTTTTTGAATCGGCTTCCGTATCCAGTTCGTTCCAATACTCTAATGAGGCTTTTTCTTTCTCCTCCACGTTTTCTTCCTTCATAATCCATCGCTGTACCTTTTCCTCCGTTTCAACAGAAAAACGTCCGGAAAGGAACTTTTTGATGATTCTGGTGATAATATTACTCTTTTCCATTTTTGCTGTATTTACTATATATACAGTCTGATGGCAAAAAGCTCAATGAAAAAGTGGATGTTTTTATAAAAAAGATAATAAAAAGCACGAGATAGCTTTCCGTATCTCCTTTAATGCGAGGCTTAACTGACTTTCGACATTTCTTTTAGTGGTGTTGAGCTGTATTGCTATCTCAGCATTGCTCAACCCTTCCTGACGGCTTAATGTATAGATCATTTTCCGCTGTTCCGGCATTTTTCCGACAATGTCATCTATTAATAAGCCTAACTCTTTAGCAATAAGATCTTCTTCGGAGGTAGAACTATATTCGATCTCCTGACTACTATTTAGATAAGTGTCATGTACATACTTATGTTTCAAGAAATTTATGGCCGAATTACGGGCAATTGTATGCAGATAAGAACTAAAAGACTTGGATGCATCAATTGAATCATGATTGATCCAAAGGTTGACAAAAAGGTCTTCTGTCAATTCTTCGGCATCCGATTCCGATTTTATATATCCGTCGATGAAAGTCTTTGTTTTATTGTAATAGGCTATAAAAACTGTTTCAAAAGCCTTGTGATTTCCATCCTGGAAGGCTTCAAGCGTTTTTATGTCAATGTTATTACTCATGTTGTCCGACTTTCATTTTTATTAGTGAGGACAAAAGAAGTAATTATTTGGCTTAAAAACGCATTCTTTTGAAAATATTTAAGATGTATCCCTGCTAATTATTCTTTTTTGTAATATAAATAATGCCAACTACATTCAGCAAATAACCGAGTAAACAAATAATGGGTGCAATACATATACGAAGTTTGCTGAAGATATCAGGGTTATAGGCGGCAGGGGTACTCCCCTCGCCGCTCATTAATACATATCCTGTGATAATCAATATCGAACCAATCGATAGAATAATATAATTTATTTTACTCAATGCATTTCTCATACTTCTGATAGTTTTATTGTTTTCAAGTTTATATTTCCGGATTTTAGTTTCTAAGTCCCACGATTTGAGAGAATAAAGCATATTTCTCCTCAAAGCGCTGATTACTTAGCCTGTATTCCTCTTTATCAATCTCTTTTACAAGTTCATTGTACTGATTCCATTGCCAGAACTTATACAGGCAATCTCTCTGGACCATACTGATCCTGTTGTCTCCTAATGAGAATGCCCAGTTGATGTAATTTTCCGATTCGGCTGTCAGGTACTTTAACAGAGGCATTGCTTTCGTCTTTTCTCCTAGGGTAGCATAGGCTTTGGCTATGTCGAATGACCCGCTTTCATAGATCTCGGGGACATTGTACGCCGGAACAGCTTGTTCTGCATAGGTAAGTACTTTCCTTGCTCGGGTATTGTCGCCCTGCCTGATCAGTTCCTTTGCCAGTTGGGCGAAAAGCCTCCGATGATAATAGCAGGTTCGCAGGGTGGTTTCATCCAGATAGAGTCCGGGAGTGTCCAGTCCGCCATACTTATATCTGTTCATTACATTTTCATACAATCTCTCTACATCTATCGCATAGTTATTATCTCCTTTGACATTTCCCCATTTTTTATAATCAAAAGGCGTGAAACGGAAAGCTAATCCTTCCTGAACGAAATAATGATCAAACTTCAGCTTGCTGACCTCACCGACGGATATTGCCATGTACAATGGGCGTTCCCAATTGCAGTTGGCAAGCATTTCCAGCATCAGCATATCTACCTTGGTTAGAATACGCATATCTTTCAGAGAAATATAGATCTTATCCGGTATCGCATTTTTCAGATCTTCACCTTTCAGATGACGGATGGAGTCGGGAAGCATAATGCCTGATCGGAGTACTGCATCTTTATCAATGCTGATACTGATCGTATCGGTAGGGATTACGTGGAAGTCCTGTTTCTCCGATAATGCCCAGTACTTCAAGATGTTTTTTACCTCAAACGGATCATTGCCGAAACTATCACGGGCTTCTTCCGGATGTTTCTGATAAAGCTCTTCTATCTGTTTTTTCAGTTCCGGTCGGATGGCTACATATTCGTTTTTTCCTTCCTGATATTGGTCTTTACTCCAGGTAATGGGTAATCCGGGTGCATCATACAACGGGCATTGCTGCTGATAAATATACCAATCTGTTTGCGCATAACTCAAATTGCAGATGCGGGCATCCCTGCGTACTCCTTCCGTGTCTTGATTATACCACAAGGGAAAAGTATCATTATCTCCATTACTGAAAATGATAGGATTTCCTTTGTCGGGGAGTGTCATCAGATAATTGGCTCCAAAATCACGGCAGGTGAAACGGTTACTCCGGTCATGATCATCCCATGTCTGACTAGCCATCTGAACCGGAATCAGCAGGCAGAGAAACATTAACAGGCCGACATGAAGTACTGATGACTTCTTTTTTCGAAGTGCGTCACACAATCCGGCAGCTCCCATTCCTATCCAAATAGCAAAAGCATAGAATGAACCTGCGTATGCATAATCCCGTTCACGGGGCTGACCGGGAGTCTGGTTCAAATATAGCACAATAGCTAGACCTGTCATGAAGAAAAGGAAAAACACGACGCTAAACTGCTGCATTCCCTTCTTTCCCCGCATCCACTGCCAGTAAATCCCGACTAATCCCAATAATAGCGGCAAAGCGTAAAATACGTTATGCCCTTTATTCTGACGCAAAGATTCGGGCAAAAGTTGCTGGTCACCAAGTCTTAGATTATCTAACAGAGGAATCCCCGTGATCCAGTTTCCATGCTCCGGTTCGCCATGTCCCTGGATATCATTTTGACGCCCGACAAAATTCCAGAGAAAATAGCGCCAATACATATAGTTGAGCTGATAAGTGAAGAAATAGGTAAGATTCTCTTTTTGAGTGGGAGCTCCGTCCGTTCCTCCCGACCAGCTTTTGTAGGAGGAAGCCATGCGATCATTCCACATTCGTGAAAACAGCATATTTTGAGTATAACATACTTCCTCTTTATTTCGAATCACTTTATATTTCCCTTCTTCCCTATTCGGTCTGTAGACAGCACCACCCGTTTTCATTTTTACCTTGTAATAATCTCCTTCGGGCACATACTCCGGTTCGGAGGCATACGTTTTGCCGTAAAGTAAAGGGGCGCTTTCGTATTGCTCCCGGTTCAAATAGCTTTTGAGTGCGAAAATATTATCCGGAGCATTTTCATTGAGCGGTGTATTGGCATTGGCACGAATCAATATCACTGCATAGGTGGTATAACCTACGGTAAGCATAAGTATGCACCATAAAGCTGTATTGATTAATCGTTTTTTGAAACGATAGATACCAGCTATGAGCAGGAAAAATGTGATAGCCAGAAAGACAATCAGTCCTGTTTGGAAAGGAAATCCCAAGGCGTTGACAAAGAGTAGTTCGAACCATCCTCCAATATCCGCCATTCCGGGAATGTAGACAAAAAGTATCAATACAATAAGCAGACCGGATAAAGCAATCGCCGCAATTGCTCCTTTAAGCGAAATCGTTCGATATTTCTGATAATAGAAAACCAGTACAATCGCTGGAATGCAAAGCAGATTGAGCAGATGTACTCCGATGGAGAGTCCGATTATATAGGCAATCAGAATAATCCATCGGTCACCATAAACGGTGTCCGACTCATCCTGCCAGCGCAGAATCATCCAAAAAACCAAGGCAGTAAGAAAAGAAGAGAAAGCATATACTTCTCCCTCTACTGCGCTGAACCAGAAAGTATCACTAAAAGTATATGCCAAAGCTCCTACCAACCCGGAACCGAGAATGATAATCACGTCGGTTACTGACAGATTCTCTTTTTCTTCTTTCAGAAGAGATCTGACCAGGCGAGTGATACTCCAAAAAAGAAAGAGGATACATCCTGCACTTAGCAGTGCATTCAGAAAGTTGACTGTACGTGAGACCTGGGAGGGATCGGAGGCAAACTGTGTAAACAGATTACCTACCAGCATATAAAAAGGTGCACCAGGCGGATGTCCGACCTGTAACTTTTCGGCGCATGAAATAAACTCAGGACAATCCCAAAAACTGGCAGTAGGTTCGATTGTCATTCCGTATACGAAAGCTGCTATCAGGAAGACAAGCCAACCACTGAAATCATTCCATCTTTTAAATAATAAGTAGTTCATAGTTCTGTAACTTTTTTGTTTGCAAAGTTATAGAACAGTGATATAAAACAGGCATTTTTAGCCGGACGGATACGGACATCCCATTTCTATAAGGTGTTGAAAAACAAAGCTTTTTGTCAGGTAATTCCGGACAAATGCGGACTACAATGATTTGATGTAGTCTTCCAGTGATTCTTTGGAACTTACAAGCATAAGTTTCTCCGTTTTTATTCTGGATATTCTTCGGGTAAGAGTTTCTACAGTCAGTTTCATTAGATCTGCAAAGCAAGCAGGCTGGATACCTTCGCGCAGGAAAGCACATACTTTCAAATCTTCTTCTGTAAGTTTAGGACTTATCTCTTTCAATTTGGAAACAAGTCCATATACTCCTTCCTGTAGTCTTAATAATTCACTCCAGTCTTTCTCTGAAAAAGAAACAACCTTGGAAGGGGAAACAGACCGTTCTTTTATTTGCCGGACTTTCGATACTACCGAAGAACTTTCATAAATATGCTGTTGAAGCGACTGATATTTTTCTTCCAGATAGTTACATTGCAACATCAGTTTATCCGACTCTGCCTCTTTTCGCAACATTTCATCTTTAAAAGTAGTCAGTTGAGAATATACAAACTTATTCTTCTTCCAGAGCAGCCCGAGTAATAAGGACATCACACCAAAGACTCCCAATGCAGAAGAAAGAATAATCTTCGTATCGCCTGTCTGATCGTTCAGCATTAGCTGGCTGGCATAGGCTTTTCTTTCCATTTCCAATGCTTCGTCGAAATGACCATATTTCTGATAATAAAGGCTGCAACGTCTGCACACCTTGGCTACATAATCGTACTTCTCTGTAAGAGCAGCAAGCTTTATTGCTTCCTTAAAGTGGGTCTCCGCTTCCTTTTTCTGGTCAAGATCACTCTCTACGCATGCCAGATAAAAATAAGCCTTTGATTTCTGAAGTTCATTGCCGTGTTGGTCAAAGTATGAAACTGCCTGACGGATTTGCTTATCAGACGTATGGGCGATATTTTTATCTTCATTCAGCTGGGTACACAACAGATTATATTCTGCCAGCTGTGCTTCGTTCATCTGGTTGATCTGGATATTTTCGAGAATAATAGATGCTGTATCCGGGTCCTGCCCCATTAGCTGTGCGGCTTTGTCTAATCCCTGTTTTACATTAGTCCCTTCCGGATGGCATGCAGCCAGTGAAAGGACAACCACGTATAATAAGATTCGAAGATTATTCATAACTCTGCTTTTATCTTTGTATACAAACGATTGGATTTGCAAATATAAAAAATAATATGATACATACACCTCTATAAACCATACAAAAAATGGTGTCACTATCCTCCTCTCATAGTGACACTATACTGTGATCATAGTTACACCATCACGGCAGGATAGTGTCACTATATTATTTATGCTCCTATTATTATGCATATCGCAGATTGCCCTCATGTTTTTTTTGACAAAGATCAAGCGATGACGGGCTGTTTATTAAGAAGATTAGCCGTATCTTTGTAACAAATAAAAATTGTATATATCATGATTAAGAACATTGTATTTGATTTTGGCGGAGTGATTGTAGACATTGATCGCGATAAAGCTGTTCAGGCGTTTATCAAACTGGGATTGGCGGATGCCGATACTCGTTTGGACAAATACCATCAGACCGGAATCTTCCAAGAACTGGAAGAAGGAAAGTTGAGTGCCGATGAATTTCGGAAGCAATTAGGAGATCTGTGCGGTCGCGAACTGACGATGGAAGAAACCAAACAGGCGTGGTTAGGCTTTTTCAATGAAGTGGACTTGCGAAAGCTCGATTATATATTGGGACTTCGTAAATCATATCATGTGTATCTCTTGAGTAATACCAATCCTTTTGTTATGTCATGGGCATGCAGTCCGGAGTTTTCATCCGAAGGGAAACCGCTGAACGATTATTGCGACAAACTATATTTATCTTACCAGTTGGGACATACCAAACCGGCTCCCGAAATATTCGACTTTATGATAAAAGACAGTCATGTCATACCTTCCGAAACGCTCTTCGTTGACGATGGAAGTTCGAATATCCACATAGGCAAAGAACTTGGTTTCGAAACCTTCCAACCGGAAAACGGTGCTGATTGGCGGCAAGAGTTGACCGTTATACTAAATAGTTGAGAAGAGGTATCTTTATGCTCCTCCCACCTACAGGAGGGGACCCCGGAAGGAAAAGTGCCAGGTAAGCAATTTCTAAAACCTTTTCAGCTCTTTCTTTTCAAATGTCCACTCCGGTGTATACAATCTGCCACTGTCTGTATCTGTCAGTTCATACCAAGGTGACAGATTTCGGTTGGCAGGATTGACGAGGATATGTATTTGCTGGGCGGGCATATAACTTTGCGCCAATAAAAAAACTTTCTTTTTTGTTTTCGGGTGAATTGCCACATCTACTACTATCACGGCATGGCCCGGTGAACCTCCTTTGATAAACACATCTCCTGCTTGCAGTGAAGTATAAGGAACCGTACGAAGCTCTTTTGAAAGAGAAGCAGTGCCGGCATACATAAATACCATATTCAAGTATTTACGAAAAGTCTTATATGAATAGTCTTTGCCTCCTGCAGCATACCATTCTACCTTATTTCCGGTTACTTTGATACGGTTTCCTTCCGCCCATTTTTTATATTCTGCCGGAAAGCCATTGGTAAAGTTAAATTTGATTTCTCCGTATCTTTTCTGTGCCCATAGGTATTCTGCCCACAAGCGCATGACTGCATCCGCACATTGCTGTAAATCGCGATTGCCTATTTCCATATCTACTACGGCGAATGCGGCTGCCTGATTCCTTTTCTCCTGTCCGTTGTAAAGTAAAACCTTACTCCCTTTGGGCAATAATGGGAGTTGACGCAGATAGGCGGCAAATGAATGTTCATCGCATACTTCACGAGTGTAGCCCGTAGGAGGAAGAATGGTGCTTTCCACTGACTGTCCCAGCGACACTATAATTGAAGTCAGACATACTATGCTGAATATAAGTATTCTTTTCATATCGTTATTTTTCCCGAAGATAGGATATCTTTTGCAGAAAACCAAGTTTTGCAGGAGGAAGCTTCTGAAACCGTCTAATCAGAATACTATTCGGCAAAAACAGAATTTTCGGATATTCTCTTTATCTTTGCTGCAAATAAAAGAATATGCAACCACAAATCATACTCATTACCGGAGCTTCTTCCGGATTTGGAAAGATCACTGCGCAAATGTTATCAGAACAAGGTCATATCGTTTACGGTACGAGCCGGAAACCTTCAGAGAATATAGGTAAGGTCCGAATGCTTGTCGTTGATGTAACGAATAGTATTTCTGTTCGTCAGGCTGTAGAACAAATAATATCCGAGCAGGGACGGATGGATGTATTGATTAATAATGCCGGTATGGGAATTGGCGGAGCATTGGAGCTGGCTACCGAAGAAGAAGTGAGCATGCAGATGAATACAAATTTCTTTGGCGTGGTCAATATGTGCAAAGCAGTGCTCCCTTATATGCGCAAGGCACGTCGGGGAAAGATTATCAATATCAGCTCTATTGGTGGAGTGATGGGTATCCCCTATCAGGGATTTTATTCTGCATCCAAGTTTGCAGTAGAAGGATATAGCGAGGCCTTGGCGCTGGAAGTTCATCCGTTTCATATCAAAGTCTGTCTGGTGCAGCCAGGGGATTTTAATACCGGATTTACCGACAACCGGAATATCTCTGAACTGACCGGACAGAATGAAGATTATGCTGACAGTTTTCTGAGATCATTAAAGATTATTGAAAAAGAAGAGCGTAACGGATGCGATCCCCGCAAGCTGGGTGCTGCAATCTGTAAAATAGTAGCGCGTAAAAATCCTCCTTTCCGGACTAAAGTAGGTCCGTTGGTGCAAGTTCTGTTTGCTAAAAGCAAGAGCTGGCTACCGGATAGTATGATGCAATATGCTCTCCGAATATTTTATGCTATCAGATAAAAAAAAGTTTCATGCCTTGAAACTGTTGGTTTCAACGGTTGAAACTTTTTGTTTCAAGCAATGAAACAAAGTGTTTTTTCAAGATGCGCAAATATAGTGCAAACCTATTAAAATTCAAATAGTTAT
>CANSEY010000067.1 GCA_947646015.1 uncultured Bacteroides sp.
GTGTGCAACTTTTTCATTTGTAAATATTTAGATTCTTAATTCAACCAACGAGTATCAAATATCCGACAATAGCAAAAGCCAAGCAACAGATGGCATAAAACGTATTTTTCCATACGCTTTGGTAGATTCTTATCTCGGAGTTTTTATCGGTCAGTTTCATGATTATCGAGGAGTTTTCGGGTTTCACTTACGATGTCGTATATAGAATCATTGCCAACGTCAAATGTCAGCGCTTGATTGGAATCCCAATCAAGCCATTTATCGGATGCCAATTTAGTAGGGACTACACTGATTTTATCGTCGTCCTGATTTACAAATACGGAGGTCGAATGGAGGTGAAGCTGTCGCCATGAGCGTTGTTTCATTGCCTTGATTAGTTCCGATGATTTTAGCTCCTTATATTCTTCGCGATTGCTGGCTAAGAAAACTTCGCCAAAAGCATTATTGAATTCTATATCATCACAATCAATTGGCGCAAACTTTATAGGATAATTCATATTGTAGCCGAAGCCGGTCTTGCCATAACCCGTAACGAATATATATTCTTTTGAGGTACGATAAATCCCACATGCCCTTTGCACTTTGGTTTCCACCGGGGCATCAGCTTTGTACTGCCTGCTTATCTTCCGCCAACGGATAATCGCAAGAATTACAACAAGAATGACAAATGCAGAAACGAATCCATACGAAGGGCCGTCGTAATACTCGAACACCGTCATATTGTTTTCGGGATTGTCTTTCTGATACACCACGCCTATGCTGTCGCCAACGGCAAAACCATTGGCATGCATACCACCATTATATGTAATACTATTCACTGTAAAGCTGTAATGTATTATAGGGCCACTGTTGCCTATGTAGCCGATATTTGAAATTACAGTTGATGTATGTTCCGGACTTGCCGACAGAGCATTATATTTGCGATTCTGGAAATACTGACCTACAATGAGAAAAGGCACGAGAATCAGCAGCATAGCACCGAATGGCAAGTGCCTCTCACCCCGCCGTCCAAAGAAAAACCGATATGTCTTGTTGTCTGATTTCATGCAAATTAACTATAACTTTAATCCTCATTTTCAAGGGTATCGCATATGTCACGATAAAGTCTATTAAAGAATTTAAATTCAGCATTGTCAGAGCACTTGCCCTCTATGACAAGCATACAATCATCATCATAGAGCATGGAGAAGTCATTGAAATCTATTTTCAACTTATATATTGAAAAATCTTCTCTGTCCGGAATACTCCTGAAAAACTCAATAAGCGAGTGTGGATTAGTAATCGGTACGGATACGATTTCAGAGATATTATTGTCGGATGACTGAATATAGGTCGGTTCATCCGGTTCTGTATTGAAAATTCCGAAGCAATAATTGGATAGTTTTTTTATTGGCATCGTTCCAAAAACTTTATCCAGTGCAAAGAAATCAACTCCGAGAAATTTCATACTTACCCGGCCATCCTTATATTCGATAGTTATATCATAATTCATACTCAAGCGTTTTTATGATTGAACTTCATTATCATAATAGCTGATATGGCGAATACAATCACAGCACCGCCAAAGGCGCCAAGACTCGCCACTGCCATCGTTTCAAAATCACAGGACTTATTATGAAACCATAGGAAACCTTGATATTGATTAGCCCATATAGCCGAAAACATCAGATTCGAGCAGCCAATAAATAAAGAGACTATGTCGGTGGAATATCGAAATACCGCATATCCCAATACCAGTTGGAATATCGGCAAGGTCATACAAACATAGGCGCCCCAATCATAAAACACGGAGCAATATAGTATCTGAAGATATGTTGCAACGCATACAATGAAGATGGGAATAACGGTCTTGCGATTACCTTGATTCCATTTTATCAAGATGGCCAGACTTATCATCAGGGCTAATGATAGACTAATCGTAAGCGATATTGGCATTTCAATTTCATCGGCATTGGCCTTCGGAACAACCCAAAACATAATCATTGCCTCTATAAGAAGCAATCCGATTAATAGCCATCTCCTTTTCGTCGTTAAATTCTCCATCGCGCAGATATTTTGATAACAACAAACCATAAAAGAAATACTAACCCTGCCGATACGACAACGGCGATGATTGTCAAAGGGATTACCCACGGCCAACTTTTATAATAGAATGCCTTTAATGACGTTAATTCTGTTACAACGGTCGGTGCTTTTGCCTTTGCTTCACTGAGCGATTTATATTCCGTTATACTGTCAGTCTTAGTGTCTATTGCAAAGTAATATTCACTTCCTGGTGTTTCGTCGAGATCATAACGTTCTCCCGAAATAGAGTCGCCTGAAACCTTAATTTTAGTAACCCATTCATAGACAAACTGTCCGTCTTTATGGAGAAATCCGGTAAAATTTTCTCGGGTCAAACCATATGTATGAGATTCTATCTGATAACCGTTAGGCAATTCAGTCTTATAATACCCATCCATTCCGCAACCTGTATCAAAGATTGACGCACAGGCAAAATCTCCGACAAGACCGGTGAAATAGAACGAGTATATAAACACGAATGGCGATAACAATGCCAATATAGTGTTACGTTTCCTATGCTTCCTGCTTAGCCAACATACAATACCGGCCAATGGCAATGCAATCACCACCGCCAGTAAAGTAAAGATAATCAGATGTATTATAATTCCGAGTATTAAAATCATGGTAGTTGGATTATAAGGATAGTTTTTCGGTCATCAAATCAATGGTTACCGTAATCTCTTCCGGTATTAGACCCTTGTATTGCACATATTGCCCCACATACTCCGGAGTGTATTCTGTTGTGAGATATATAGTGACGGTCTTTCGCCCATTCTGCCAGACACCAAGGTATTGTTTGAAATACCGGTCAATAGGAAACATCCTTATTATCCTATCGACGGATGATGTGTTTCCGGACTCAACGCATTTGTACCCGCCTCCATCTCTGATTATTTCTTTCGGAAATGAAGATTCCAGAACCCATTTTGCGGTTTCATAATCTTCACGGTCAATATCGAATACCGAATTTTTGCCGTAATAATTCTTTATGGCTTCTTCTTTGCTTATAATTATATCTTTATGTTCCGATTGCTCGTTGTATCTATTCTCAAAGGTCGCCTGATTTATTGCCTCAATGTCTTTCTCTCTGTAATGAGCTGTATTGTATCCCATATGATAAATTGCGACAATAGAAACTGCTATAGCTATAACAATAAGGAGAGCGATAGAATATGCGATTATTTTTCCGGCCTTTTTCATATTATGGAGTAAATTATGAAGAATACGAATACTGCCAATAGTGTGAAGATCATAATATTTACGACATAGCGGTTCTGTTGGCTTGAACCTTCATAATCGAATATTTCGGTTCCGCCAAACTTTTCAATGGCTTGTCTTACGCTCCTGTTTCGGCATAATTTGCCAGATAGTCTTACGTCGTGGAATTTTTCTCGTTTCCCTGCCAAAGTCTTTATGCCCAGACAACGGAAGCAGTGCCCCATAGCGGTGCGCCATGCTATGTCGCATTTCTCGATTTCGTCCCAATGCAGGAGTTTATTCTTGTGCCAATCTTTTATAGTGATTCCGGTTTCATCAATCATCAATACGCTGCGTCCATATTTCACATATTTGAATATGTAAACGACCATGCCGATAGCGAAAAATACCAAACCGCCAACACTGAGAATATTCCAGCCCTCAGTGCAACCGGCCCATATGCACCATGCAGTCATTACGACACATAAGGTTGGTGCAGTAAACGATTCTTGCGCTATGTATTTATCGGCTTTCATATTATGACAGGTATTTGACCATTAAAATTAGGAGTACGCAAAAGACTACAAAACCGAAAAAGGTGTTGGCAAAGGCGTTGTCAAAGTTTGCGAGAACCATATCTTTCGGATTATCGTAACGCAGGCTTTTATATGTTACTTTCTTCCTGAGGATAACTCGGATGAAGAAATATCGGAGGCCCGCTCCAATATGCCGGAATGTTGAACCAAGTATCGAGTACATAACCATTTCAATTAAAGCCTCCATGCCGATTAGTTAATTGAGTGTTTGCCGATAGAAAACAGCATCCGGATTCACTCCTCCGCAAGTGACAAGATTATAGCCAGATGGAATATAAATGGTGTCGCCTATGGTGACAATAGGGGTCGGCACATTCAGATTACCATTAAATTTCCATTCTTTCCCGTCTCTATTTCGACGCAAACCTCTTGACGTTATCCACGGCCCGAGAGTAGAGCGCAAAAAAGTATAGTCTGAATCAAAACATACCACATCGTCCAGTTCCACAACAACCGTATCTCCAACGGATACGATTGTATGTTCTCCCCACCAGATTAGAGTGTCCTGAACCTCTTTCGGCAGTTCAGAGAACATCACAGGCTCACCATCGTTATAGTCAATACTTCGGGAGCAACCGGCGATTACGATTAATGACAATATTGCCGTCGCGATGGCTATATGAATTTTCTTAACTTTCATTTGATAATCCGTATTGTTACTAAATTCAGCAGAATAGCTCCGGGAATGGAGATAATTGCGAAACCTATTGCGATCAGGACAATCCATCCGTTTTCTCCGTTGAGGAAATTAAAAGCCGCTATAATGAAATTAACCCCGATAGTGGATAAATACGCTGCGATGCCTAACAGATAGCTTTTCCTGTCAGGGATGATAAGCCACGCTATCAAAGCCCCGATTATCCAAAACGAAATGATTGTGACAGGAATCCCCCAAAAATCCAACCACTTCTCGCCTGAAACCATATACCACAATCCGCAAGCGATAGCAAAAGTCAGTATGCCGCTAATAGTCGCCACACCAATAAATTTGCCAGTGTTCTTATCTTTCAGTTTCATGTTTTCTCAATTATTATATTGTCCGAACCATCTTCCAACGAGTTTAAGGAATCCAAATGTATATGAGTGCCGGGAGGCACATCTGCTTGCGCTAAATTCGTAAGATGATTAGCCAATGAGAGTAACCCTTCTTTGTTCGCCTTTATAACCATGCCATCCTCACTTACATTGCTTTTGATTTCAAAGCCATTCACCCAATCAAGTATTAGTCCATCGCTTGAAGAATATTTGGGTAATTTCTTTTCTCGGTTTCCTCTTCGCCACAAGTAAACGAACAGTCCGAGTGCCACGAAATAGTTTATCCACATGGCACATGAAAGTGCATCGACACTCAGGTACATTCTTTCAATTATATCCTGAATGTCGAATGGCTCTACAATGTATTTAAGATCGAGATATGCGTTGCAGACTAAAAGCAATTCAATAACTGCTCCTAATCCGAAGATTACACAACCTGATACTTCCTGCCACTTTTTCATACTATCCTCCTAATAATTAACTAATGACTAATTTAATACTTAGTATTACATCGGTAATTCCTACAATTATCAGAGATACCGCAAACCATATTTGTGGCGAACCGACAGCTATCAACATACCGACATAAATCATATACGCTAACGCACAAATCATCAGCAAGATTCGAGATAATACGCGAACCTTATGATTGCGATTGTCATACAAACAGTCGCAAACAATTACAAGTATGCCCGTAACGGAGATTGGAATCCAAACAAAAAAACCGAACACCAATAATATGATGCCTTGAAGGAACCACCAGAATTTGATGAATACATTAATCCATGTTCTCATTGGCTGACCCTCCTTTCTGAATTATGCTGTCATTCCACTCAATCTTCTCTCCATTCAGATACATTTGATTGCCGCTGACAGCATATCCATCTCCTATATATCTGAAACGGCTTGGATTCGCACCATCCAGGACTATCTTTTCAGCAACAACACCTCCACAATCAACTCCATCATAGCAGATTTCATCATGCGGATAATATACACGGTGTTTGTCTCTGGCATATTCAGTTCCTTTGCAAACGCGGAATGTTTCAATATCCGCTCCAAGGCACTCATCTTCTGTAAAATCCATCCCCACAATATACCCCCAATAGATTTTACCGCCGATATTGTCATATCCCATAACCGACTCTCCAATCGGTACAGGCACCCACACGCCATTATCCTTAATGTCGTCGCTGCGATATGAGCATCCAACAAAAAGCAAGGGCATAATTAAGGCTGAGATTAACTTTTTCATCGCCTACCTCCTTTCCGCCATAACTTGATAAAAAGTATGATTCCAGCAATGTAAGTCACAATAAAAAGGACTTCCAAAGCCATAAAATAGTTACTGACTTGCCATAATGGCAAGTTATCCTCGCCTATAAGATCATTTGATATATAGACATACTCGATTGCTCGGAATATGATGAAATTCAATACTCCGATTATCACGCCGACAATAACGCCCAATATTTTCTGCCACTTTTTCATGCCTCTATTCGTAATAATATGTGTTGCTGTAAACCTCGTATTCAATACCGTTCTTATTCAGATAATCTGCAAAGTTCTTGAATGAATCCAGATTCTTGAGATAGTTCTCGTAAGCGGAATAGAATTTGCGACAATCGGCAATCAATGCACTGTCATCATTCAACGAAAGTCTTTCTGATAAGTATTGAAACTCATCTACAATGTGAAGCATATCCAGAATGGCTGAAACCGAAACTCCATTCATACCGTCGAGTATGCCTGACGGTATTTCGTGGAGGGAAAATTCCAAATATGATTTCAAAGAATAATACTTGAAATTCAATACATCAAGATTTTCAGGTTCCACATCAAGAACTAAATCAGCCAACTGTATGGGATTGTACTTATAACCAATAGCGTCACAAAAAATGGATAGCGGACTATTGGCATTGTTATATAACCTATCGTGACCACGGAAACAACTGAACAAAAACTTGATGCCATCAATTCCGTTGTTTTCAAAGTCAGCGGCTACCACAGGAATTATTATGGATTTGATGAAATAATTATTATAGCACAGTTCGCCATAACAATCCCGAAATTCACATAATTCCAGCATTGTCGGGATTTCATCCGTATGAATGTTTTTGGTCCATTCCGAAAGCATGGCATGTCGCTGTTTCCTTTCAGGTTTGCTCAAGCCGTCTTTGCGGAATTGAGAGCATATAGATATGTATTCTGCCAATACCTTATTCATGCGTTACCTCCTTTCTTCCATTGGGCTAACAGTCGCTTTGAGTTGCGGACGATCACAGGATTGTCGCAATTCTCCACAAGTCTGTTGGTTGCGTCCTCGCAAAGTTCCGGAATGACATCATGGAACAGCTTGGCTGCCCAAAACATAAAGTCCTCCCGTATCGTCAGCAACTCCTTCATTATATCCACTTCATCATGGGCTATCAAATATTTGGCGGCATTCTCAATATCCCATTGGCTGTTTGCCTGTTCCTGCTTATCACCATTTTCCAAGGCAGCGAAATACATCACTGATGCGTTCGTGAAAAAACTGAAAGCCTCGTCGCTATCTTCATAATCTGCGTACTCATGCCATAGATTGAAAAACTCCTTTTGAGTAATCAGCTCACATTCATTTTCATTCCAAACCGGATATGATGAAATAAAATAGCTAGCCTCATCGGAGCCAAATCCACTGTCCGGGTCAAGATAACGCTCTTCTCGTGGTTCTGTTCTGATCGCACGGATTACGCCACTCGATGTTGATTCAAAAAATATAATGCCGAGTTCGCCATGATATGTTCCATAGTAGTCGCCCTCGTAATTCATACCGGAGAGCAAACGAAAACTATCTCTGAACTGCTGCAATTTCGATGGTGTCATTGTTTTGACTTTTGTTTCAGCTACGACATAAGCGTATATACATCCCGACATATGGTCAACAACTAAATTCGCCTCTATGCCTTTTTGCTTCAGCCAGTCATAAAAACAGGAGGTAATATATTTTAACGACGCATCAACATCTTTAGGGTCAAGCCACACTCTCGCCCGGCCTTCAAAAATGCGTTCTTTTATGCGCAAATCATACTGCGCGTTTGTATCGTAATCAAAAGTCCAATAATAATTTTCACGGAGTTTCCAATCGCCATTATTTACTTGGTCTTTTGGCAAAAAGGTTTTTATGAATTTTACCCACCATCTGCGCCAACGTGTCATATACCACGATATGCCGATAAAGATTGTAGCGAGGGCAAGCACAATGACACCCTGCAAATTACCGTCCGTTGCTACGGAATAAATAGCAAATCCGGTCATTCCCCCAAGGTATATGATACCGACTGCATAGACTATGCCGACACCGATTTTCTTCAGAATGGTTTTAGCCCGTTCAGGAATCCTGATTTTACCTTTGTCATACAGTCTGACAGTAAGGAAGATCACGACGAGAATCCCAATGACGATTAACACCGCCAATGGTTTATCCGCCATTCTGCCAATAGCGGAAATAAGCACACACGCCACACCTATTTTATACCATATCGGCTTCATCGTGCGACCCTCCTTTCCAAATTGGTGATAAACCTACGCACTTCGTCGGGCGACATATACGACATGGAATGCTTAGGGAATGATATCATTGGGATGTTATCGGAATTTGTCTGCCATTTTGATACGATGACCGAATCTTCCGGCTCATAGTCGATATGATACATTACCGAATCTTTGTAAAAGATTTCTTTGTCCTCATATCTGATTCCAGCAAAATGATCAGGGAATACAAATGAGCTGCAATAGCTGTAATTACCCATAGGCTGAGCCGCATAGACAGTCTCAATCAATCTATTAATGATACGAGCATTTTTTTGATATCTCATTGTGTCGGGGTGATGCATTGTGCGATCAAGAGGCAAGACCCATGCTACTGATATTTCCCCATGTCCGTATCCATAGAAACATCCTGCCACTGTATCGACACCAAACTCATCAATATTTTGTTTATAGTGGCTATATATAGCGTTTTTAGACAACGCCCGAATGAAGATGCCGTGTTTTTCTCCCAAACGAAGTACCTCCGAATGAAGCAGAAAACCATGATGTTGATATAAGACAAATTTTCCTGAAGTTGCACGCACAGTAATCCAGTCCTCATTATACATGATTGACGCAAAAGGCAACAGAAATAACAATGATACGATAAAATCAACACGCAGCCATAACCTTAGGACTTTCGGCTTTTCAAGTTTCCGGCTTATGGGCCATGCAACCAACCCGATTGCATATCCTGTTATAATTATCCAATTTAGAAGATTCCAACGCCATAAATCAGGATACCCTCCCAAACTTTTCATATAACTGGCGAGAGGGAGCAACGCGAGTTGCACCCACACCATCCAAAGCGCAATCTTGTATCGGAGAGAGGTTTTCATATTTCTCCTCCTTTCCCGATATAAATTCCATCGCTGAACGACCGGTGATTGAGGCAATGACGACAACGGAGCGGGCATCCGTGGAAAGCCACAAGCGTGGTGACGCCATCGCCGTCGGTTGGCAGACGGTGACGCGCTATTCCGATGATTCTTGCGAGGCCGTTTCCCATTGTGCCCGGATTTATGCTGTCATTTCTTCTTTGCTATCCCATAAGTCGCTAAAGGGTAGTTCACAACACAAAGTTAACAAGAATAATTGACTTTAAGTGTGACATTTGTCACACCTCATGCGTTTTTCGCCATATTGTGAGGATTTTATAAGCACGGAAGGACCAAAACCTCCTAAAAAAGTGGTAATTTTGCATTATGGAGAAGTTCAACGCCTTTGAGCGTGATATCGATTTCGCATTTTGGAAAGAGATCTGCGAGAATCAGGGTGAGCTACGGCATTACCGCCGAGGCGAATACTTCGAGCATTCCGGTGAGAATTTGAAAAATTGCGGATGGATAAAGAGCGGTGAATTCAAACACGCACTCACCGACAGTGAGGGGAACTTGAAAACCGTAGGCTTCGTATTCAGAAACGCTGTTTTGGCCAACTATTCCGTAATAATGTCCGGAGACCCCATGCCAACATCCATCATCGCATTGGAAGATTCCGATGTGATGGTTGTGCCGACAAAGGTTATCAGGGAATACTTGATATGCAATTCGGAACTAAACCTACGATTCGTACAGTCGTTATTCTCTCAGGCATACGGAACAATACTTGACGGCTATTATTACTCGCCCCTAAAACGCTACCGTCAACTGGTAGAGCGGTTCCCGCGAATACTTGAGCTTGTGCCGCTTGGCGAAATCGCCTCATATCTGAATATTTCCCGCCGTCAGCTCCATCGGTTCCGGGAGACTCCCGACAGTCAGGCCGATTGACACTCTTGACAAATTGCCTGTTTTCGCTTGGCAGATTCATCAAAATTTATTTCCTTTGCAAAGTCAGAAAGAGATTGCAGTCAGCCATATCCATTGATTCACGACCATACCTTTATCTTTCCTTTCCATTCCCTTTTGACCGCCTGACTGCTTCCTACAAATAAAATCCATTTTTGTTACTTGCTTGTTATCTTTCGCTGATATCTCAATCATAAGTCGGTGACATCCAATACTATGCTTTGTCGTTTTATTTTCAAGGGAAAAGAACTTGAACTTCAAACATAAGGAACTATGAGAGTAAAAAGAATGACTATTGAAGAGGGTAAGCGTGTAGGCATCAACCGCTTCCCAAATTTCCACAGGACAGGAAGTGTCCGAGGCATGAAGAAGCTCTACTATGGAGCGGACTGCCTTTTGGTACGTTGTGGCGACTATATCTATAATGTGTCGCCCGAACCCCAAATCTACAATCAGGCAACAATCTAATTTCCACCCGACATGAATACAGACATCGACTTTATGAATATCGCCGAGGGCGACAAGGCGTTTGTGATGGAGTTTGAGAACTTTGTCAACGGCAAAGTGAGCAGCACCGAAAAGACCGGAATGGCTATGACCACCATGCACCGCTACCTGCAACAGCAGGCTTTCAAGGTCATGCTCAGCTACATGAAGGCTCTTGCATACAACTACCGCAAAGGTCGTTATGACGAGCGCAACGAGTGGGCATCGCGCATCGCTGACGAGGCTTACGGACATCTTGTTGACTGTGACCTCATATATGACGCTGATTACGCAGAACTTAAAAACGGATAATGACATGGAAGATACCGATTTCCCCGAATACGGACGGCAGTGTGAACTCAAAGAGCCGTGGCGAGGCTACCACAGAGGAACAATAGTAGGACGCAATGGCTACCGCTTTATAATCGAGTTGAGCAGCGGAGCGAGAATAGAACTTTATGATGACGAAATAGAATTTGATTGATATGTGCAGACTACAGACACCACAATTGGAGGAAACCTTAAACGGCTTCCCACTATACTCCCAGGACGGCAAGGGAAAGGAAGCGATATGCCGTGCAATATTCGCAATAGGCTCTGCCCGATGGTTCATACTTGAGGGCGAAAGGGAGGGCGATGACACTATCATGTTCGGCATAGTCATAGGCTTGCTTGAAGATGAATACGGCTATGTGTCGCTGAAAGAACTCTCCGGTGTAGAGCTTGACCTAACCGCGCAGGGTTATGGCAAATTGCAAGTGAGACAACAGCCGGACTTCAAGCCGACCGCCTTGAAGAACCTCCGCGATGACCGCTTGCAGAAGTTTCTCGCAAGGTTCGAGGATTAATCAACCTGTCAGCCGTGGCACTCTCCGCCACGGCTGACACAAACACCTAAAGACTATGTATATCGACGATTTGACCGATGCGGTGGTTGCATGTGCCGAAGCCAAAGGCTGGCATGTGGAAGCGGGCATCATCTATAAGGAGCAGAAAAGTGAGTTTGAGTTTGGCAAGTACAGCCCTGCCGGACGCGATTTTTCCTTCAACGCCACAATGAAATGCGCCAACATCAACTCTCTTATCGAGGACATCGACAATTACTATGAGGGATTTGATGTTGACTCCGAGACATATATCTGGCTTGACCAGTTCGGGCATGGCAGAAACGGCGCTCCCTACAGAATGAGAGCCGTGCTTGAAGATATGGAAGCCACCGAGAAGATGATAGGGGAGCTTTTGGACGCTATAAAGGAAATGGAGGTTCCCGAAGAATACTGATTTCCCTTTAAACCCACAAAGCGACCTGCCATATCCATCACGGACATGGCAGGTCTGAGTGCGCGGAATTGTACCCAATTAATTTATGAAAAACGAGTAAGTAGGCATGTTACATAGTGATATAATTAAGATAGCAGTCAAGAATGGCTGGCAGGTCTCGATAACCGATAGTGAGGACGGCTTCTTCTTCGATTTCCATCGGCGGACGCTCGGCGGCTTGCAGTTCAGCTTCACCGCCGAGCTGACCGATGGACTTGTCGGCACACTCGTCAACGAGATCATCTCCTTTGTCGATGCGCTCGACCCCGAGCGTTATGCCGGCGAGTGGATTGAAATATCCGGTGACTTATCCCCGTCACGGTATTTTCAAGCTGTGACAGACATGGATGACATACGCACCCGTGCCTGGCTTCTCGCCTTAGACCTTTCCGAAATCGCTGAGGGAGGGGATAAACTTCTCAACTTTCCGTGGTACCGCTGGAACTGAATATGGATAAAGGTTGTTACTGGTTTCCAGTCTTACGTTTTCTACCCTTCTTCGGAAGGCCCGCTTTTTTGTAGGCTATCAAGTCTGCTCCTCTGAACAGTAGCCTTCTCTCATCCGGGGAATGGAAGAATCTCAATGGTCTCTCCGGATGCTTGATGTAATCGTAGATTGTGCATCGGTGGACACCGAGGTATCTGGAGGCATATGCTACGGTGTAGAGTAGTTCCGATACAATCTCAACTGTGTGTTTTCGGCAATCCATAAGTACGAACTATATTAAAATCCAAATAAAATGAGGCAAAAATTACATCCACCT
>CANSEY010000068.1 GCA_947646015.1 uncultured Bacteroides sp.
TGAATACAGAGTTTAACAATTTCGCATTAACAGATTTTAAAAGACGCCAGTGTCATGATAGGTATCTTGTGCAATACCTAAAAATGAAATATATTTAGGGTCTTGCCAGGGCCGAAGTTCATATGACTCATATACTTCGTAACCTTCCATGGAATCCAATGGTTTCTTTGTAGCTTCACAGACAGTATCAAAATATGAACTACTTGCAAATTTTAATGGTGCAGCTGGCTTAATACCGTTAAGACCATAGCTTTTAACTATGATTTTCACACGTTCCTCTGCGTTTAACGATACCCAAGATGCCCCTCTAGATATTCTTTTGAAAAGATCATTTAGGCGATGACTCCAGAACCTCTGCCATCCGCTGGCAAAGACACCTGTATATTGCAAAGATGGCTTTAGGATTTCAAGCAACTTGAACCATTCAGGTGATTGATCAATGTCAATACCTAATCTAGCGGCTAATGTCTTTTCTTTAATTAAAACACCAGGGTGCTGTAGTAGGTCTTTAATGATAAATTGAGCATACTCGTGCGATGAGTGATCTTTCCCTGATATGAATCTGTCAAAAATGCGAGAATCAAAATCTTTAATTTCCTCATTAGACAGATTGAGAATGGTTGTAAGATCTCCATCGACAAGAATAGGATATCCTTCCACGAGTGAACACATTTTAGCTCTCACCTTCTCCCATTTAATATCCTGACCTTTTACAAACTTATAATCATATAAATCATGGGATACTTTATCGGTATTGTACGTGCGTTTTAGTTTCTCATCAGTAGAACATAGTATAATTGGAAGACTTTGTAAGGTCTTGTCTGATGCTAAGCTTCGTATATGTTGCGCAACGGGGGCTGCTGTAAAATTAAGTCTATTCTCCCCCTCTCCGTTGAGGCAAAGATCAATCAAGATTCCATTTACATTATTACTTGAAACAGACAGGCGTATTTTATCCGTTAATGAGTCGAAGGTCTCACCATGAGATAGATTTAATAATTCAACACAGACCTGTTGGGTATCATTGAGTCCATGAATCAATGAAGTGATTGAATCATCTTTCTCATCATCAATATAAATATAATGCGGAATGCTCATAGTGCTTTTATTATAGTTTGGGAATTTCTATTCTAAATGTAGTTTTATATTCAGGAGCATGGCTTTCTTTAAGACGAATAGATCCATTATAACTAGATAATATATCTGATATTATTTTTAGACCTAACCCGGTCCCTGTATGTACATCTATATCTGAACTATTTTGTGAAGCGACACCAGTTGTAGTAACAAAAGCATCGAATATTCTATCTTTTATAGTTGGATCTACTCCACATCCATTATCAGAGAAATCAATAAATATTTTTGAATCATTCTCCCAACATTCAATCTTGATTTGACCGGAATTAAGACCCCTTTTCCTAATTGCTTTTTTAGAGTTAGTATACAAATTAAATAGAATGGATGCCCATTCTGAAGGATGCATAGGTATTGTAGTCATATCTGATAGCAGAATGACATCATCATCTAAATTGGTATTTATCTTAATATGAGCTTTTAAAGCATTTCGCTCGATGATATTTAAAAACGTATTTATTCGTTCTTTAATATGGATCGGCTCAAGATCTCTACTTACATTTCTAGATATACTTTTGTCGAAATAGAGAGTATAACTAGAAAAAGCATCTACATTGTTTTTTAACAGAGATATACGCTCTTTTGCGTCTTTATTATCTGTTAACAAATCGTTTAGATATGATATTTCAGCATCAAATCCTGGGAGGTAATTTTTAATTTCATGTACAAATTCCCCAATAACTAAACCTAGAGCAGCAAAAATCCGCAACATATTATTTTCATCAATCAAAGCCTGCGTTTCAGAAGAATCTTCATCTAGACCTTCTGATATTTTCTGAAATATATTGCGATACTGCTGCTGTCTATCATTATCTGAGGTTTGTTCAGAATCTTGTGTAGACTCTGAGTCTGTTAATCTTTTTAGATCCTCTAACCCTTCTTTAATTTTCTCCTTGCCTCGTTTGGACCAGTTTTTCTGGTTCGCAGTTTGTTTTTTTTCACGTATAGCTGCAATTTCAAGTCCAGCTGCAATTATAGCTCGATATAGGAAATCAGTCATTTCTAGATAGGCCTCATTTTCTACAAGCCCTTCTCGACTTGATGTTTCTTCAAATAAATATGTAGACACATCTCCAATCTCTACAAAGCCAAAAAAACTTTGATTCTGATGAGGAAAGATATATGTACGTCTTCGAACAGATTCATCTAATCCAATCCAGTCATTTCCATTTTCGCCATAAGGAGGCACTCTAAAACCATTACGATACAGCTTGATTCCTCCGGATTCATTCCCTAATCTCTTTACATACGAGAATATAGATTTCGGAATAAGGTCGGAATCGTAAATAAAATAATACGTTTTGAAATAAATGTCATGAATGTGAGAAAATTTTGAGGAGTGATTATCTCTATCTTTACCAATTGGCTGATATACTGAATTTGTAATATCCAGTTTAGAACTTGTCATACGCCAAAAGCCATTGCCGTTATAATCAATATAGCCCTCGATTACTGCCAATGCGTGATTATAGAATGCACTATGTTCATCAATTATGCAGTTATTTTCTGAGATAAAATCGCGGTAAAGATTTGCTTTGAATCCAGGATCATTACGTTCGTTATCCCATTTTTTTCTTTCTGAGGATAGCGGCTCTGGAATAAGTAGATTTTCTGTATATTTATATGCTCGTTTGATTGCAGCATCAGTCCAACTATCATTTAAGGAATCGATAATAAGAATCGTTCCATTTTGCTTAGTTTTCGGTATAAAGTCAATAGCAAAGGAAATATCTGTCAAATTCCTATCAGATATAAATTCATCCCATTTAATAAATGCTCGAATCGCTAAATCTACATTCTCAGTCTGTGTTATAATAGTCAACTCTCGACCAAGGCGTTGGGTAGAAAATCGACCGATTCCTTTACGACCAGCTTTGCGACGTTTGTATTTATTAGAAACTGGATTGTGAATTTTGTCTGAAGATGATATTCTCATAAAACCATTTATGAGTTCTTCATAGGACATCCCAACACCATCATCCTCAATTATTAAAGTGCCACCAGGTTTCAATGCGTTTTTAAATACCAAATCAACTTTTGTGGCGTCGGCATCATAGGCATTTTTAATTAACTCTGATATAGCAGTTTCGCCTTTTCCGACAAGTTCTTTCCCAAGCCGATTGATGAGTCCTGCATCAACACTAAAGCGCACATGTTCAGAATCCAACTGAGCAAACTCATTGGATAAAGCTAATATAGCAGAATAATCGGGTTTCTCTGCCTTGAGTAATTCTGCCAGCTCTGTTTTTATTTCTAGCTCTGTCCTCATTACTGTTCTTTTAGTGTGATTATTGTTTCATCACCACAGATGTTGCGGATTTTCATGCGGAGGGGCTTTGTGTCGGCATGGATTGTGCCATCCCAAAAATCTGAAGTTTTGCGACCGTTGATTGTAACGGTGCTGTCCTTTTCGATTTTTATTTCTGAATCGCTATGCCACGGAGCATTTTCTTCGGCTGCTGTGCAGTCGAGCGAAACCATTTCAATGGCTTCAAGTCCTTCCAGGCTAAGCTCTATGGGAACAAACTTCTTTTTCGAGTTAGCCATTGCCTTTTGATTGAACTCTTTGATTTTGTGACTAACTCGGTCGCTATAGAAACGTGTTATGGCAACGGTGAAAATATCAACCATTTTAGATAGGTCTTCTTTCAATGTATACTCAACATCATCCTGCAAAATTGCATTGTCAAGCAATTCTTTCAGGTCACGGAGCTCTATCTCTATGACTGTGTCATTGTTGTCCTTTATAAAGTCATCGAGTTCCTGACGGTCTACGATATCAATGTAATATACAATAACACGCTTTACAGTCGGTGGCAACTGAGGCATCGCATCGTTGATGATGCGGTTAAGGGTAACAACGTCAAGCACCCTTGAAGATGAATCCATCAAATCTGGTACATACACCGGCGATGAGCCGTATGTTGTATCCATTATGCAGCCTATCCACATAGTGCCGATGGAAGGATCAACTCTTAGTCCGGGTATGATGCGAGTGATGGCATCTTTTGTTTGAACCGGATTGCGGTAAAGGGTCACGCCGTCCTGAACCTTTTTTAAAGTAAAGTTTGCACCATTAGTTTTCAGACGATCTCGAGCTGTTTGAATGCTGTTTATATTGACATCTGTGTGGATAAACTTTCTGCCAAGTTTATTGGCAACTGCGGCTGTAACACCGCTCCCGCCAAAGAAATCAGCAACAATCATACCCTCATTGCTACTTGCTTTGATTATACGCTCAAGCAATGCTTCTGGTTTTTGGGTGGCATAACCTTCTTTTTCTTTAGCTTGAGAATTTATCGGTTTAATGTCCAACCACATAGCTTGAGAAGGCATACCGGGAAGTTCATCTAAATAAACTTTAGATCGAATCCCTCCATTTTTCGTAAAGTGGAGTCGTCCTTCTGCATCCAATTTTTTCATTGATTCAATGGGCATTCGCCACAAAGAACGGCATCCTTTATATGTATAATCATATCCTCCTCCACTTAATCCTTTGGCAGTAATATTGCCACTTTCCCATTTCCGCCCATTTTCATCTATTTGAGTAAACCGGGCAATATACGACTCATCATAGGGCTGAAATATAGTATTGAAATTATAATCAAACTGAGACTTAGTATAGAAATAGATACAATCAAAGTTATTACCATAAAACTCAGCATCACTATGTGCAGTTGAGCGTTTCCAGATAATTTCGTTTCGGAAATTATCCTCTCCAAAAATTTCATCAAGAAGAATCTTTACATAATGCCCAATGTGGTAGTCAAGATGCACATAAATAGACGCATTCTCACTCATTACACTGCGGATTGCCATGAGATTTTCATACATCCAGTTTAGGTACTTCTCCTTGTCCCAGATGTCACCATACATTTTTTCTTCAAAGGCTTTCAGCTCATCATCTTCAAGTTCTTGCTCGGCCTTTTGAATTGCTTTTGCTACGAGAGGGTTACGACGGATATATACCTTCTTCGCATAATCAGCTCCGCTTGCGAAGGGTGGGTCGATGTAGACTAAGTCGACTTTTATGCCATTCTCTTTAAGGTAGGCACAGGCTGAAACGCATTCGCCATGGATTATCATATTGTCTGAAGCAGTATCGCCGATGCGTTCCGTCTCTGTGACTTCATAAAGAGGCATACCACGGAGAATGCGCTCGGTTACGTTATCGTTTTCTCGATAACGTAGAATACGCTGAGTACGTACAAAATTATCGAGCACAGCTTGACCCGATACTGTTGTAGGAAAATATGGAACGTATTTTATAGCCATGGCATAATCAGTTTAAAAGAAAAGCATCAATTCGATTAATTGTTTTTTGAAGACGCTCTTCTTTTGTAAGCGTGTCTTCGATGTAGAGGAATTCAAACCGAGGATACCCAATCATTTCATTGTTTAGTTTGACAAATGATTCCTCCATAAATTGTTTGCGCGGAACAAACTTTCCGGCAAATCCTTCGCCCTTGGTTTCGATAATGATTACTCTGTTGATGGTATTATCGGAATTGCGAGTGAGCATAAGGAAGTCTGGATAGTAATAGCCATCTAATTTCCACGTTTGACCACGCTTAGTGTAGCATCTAATACGGAAATCAGTGAGTGAGTCATCGCCATTGAAGTAGAATTCAACACCGGGGACAGACTTGATATGGTTGATAATACTATGGAGATATGATTCCTCCAAATTGCTGTCGAGATGATATGGCAGGTAATGGTATGTGCGGTCATTAACTGATTTCTCAACGTCAGGCAACGGTAGACCATGTTCGATAAGATATCTGCGGATTTCCTCGGATATTGTTTCAACAGGTTTGCTGTCCTGACGGATAATCTCTGCGACCTTTTCCTGAGAGGGTGAATAGATTGCAGATTTGCTGACTTCAATTGTAGACCTCAGCGCGTCGACTTTAAGCAATGAAGCTTCTTCGGGTACTAGTTCCTCTGAAATATTGAATCTGCGGCGTGTCGCAAAGCAGTTTCGTATATCAGAGCGTACTTTGTTTTGGTCTACGTCGGTATTATAGACAGCTTTATCGCCATCTGCAACGATGATTTTATTAAAGATGCTTTTGAGTTCCGTCTCGTATCTTGTCATCGTTTCAATATCAAGCAGCCCAAAACTCTCTTTGATAATGTTGTCAAGCCAAAGCCGAAAATTGGCAGACTCGGTATAGCCATAGCCTACAGCACTTTCAGACGCCGTATCAGCAGGATCGAAGCCTTGAGTGTAAATTACTGTAAAGTCGACAGTGGGTAGCTGATATGTTCGCAAATAGTCTCCAATGTCCGGGATTTGTGCAGTCTCAATGGTATTATAGTTTATTTTTATCTGATAATAGTCAATAGGGGGCAGTTTCAACCGCTCCATACGTGAGTAGCGGTTAAGCGTTACAAGATCATCAGGTTTCTTGCCACCAAATTCTGTAATTGTGGTATATTGCTGTTCCTGCAACTGTTGATTGAGCTTATCAGCATTGAACTTGTTGAGCCAAATCAAAGCCGTTTCCTTACGGGCATTATCGACTTCGCGCAGACAACGACAACTAATCTGAAGCACCATGTTCTGAGGGCAAGAATTGCGCTGAGACAAAATGACTCCAGTAAGGCTTTTACAGTTCCAGCCTTCCCGACCAATACCAACCAACAGGATAATCCTTTTCTTGGACGTAGGAGAATCAAGAGTAGAAAATTCAAACTGAGCCTCCTCGTCTACCTGATATTCAGAGTTGCCCTTATGGTATTTTAGAATTGATTCTGTAGGATTAATTCCCAGCTCTGTACATATGGCACATGCAGTCGGGTAAATATCCTCTTCGAGGTCCTTAATCTTAGGCGCATAAATGGCAATTTTTGCCGATGCTCCATTAGAATAGGTAGTATCGGCGTATTTATCAAAAAACTCTCGCAAGCCTCGGTTTATAATCTCTGTTGAGTCAAGATTAGCATGACGCACCACCGGTATTTTCAAAAAATTGCCAATACCGCTGATAAGTGGATAGTAAGTTACAACATTTGCGTACTGAGTACATTTGACCAACAACTCATCAGTGATCTTAATTCGTGATGCCGGATCCATATTTGGGGTTCCTGAGAAACCGAGCACGGAATTGAAATTACTTTGCTCCATCCATTTGTTTACAACCTTGCGTAGTTTTTGGTCATCGCTGGCATGGTGTACTTCGTCAATAAGAATACACAATCCGGGAATCTTACCTATTTGTTCGCGCAGTTCATTGGCTTGGCGTGTTGCCTCGTATTCTTTACGATCCTCTTCAGGTAGCGATTTCAGAAGTGACTCATCAATGTTGAAATTATTGTCAACTCTATCAAGAATAACCTTTTCGGCATTGGTCACAGCAACCAAACCCATTAGATTAGGGTTGGCTGTGTGCATACTGATTTTACGTGCATTGGGATTCTTAACCATATTGCTCTTTGAAGCAGATGAAGATTCCTGTAACCATTCGTACTGTATAAGGTTCTTCAGTTGTGACGCAACCGGATCAGGCAGAATCCACACTGGATTAAAATTCTGAATGTCCCTGAGACTCGGTACGATAGACGATTTAAGCCCTGACGGAACAAATAGAATGAAGTTATGAGCAAATATTGGATTGTCAGGTTCGGAAAGCGCAAAATAAAGATTTAAATAAATCAATGCTGCCATCAAATATGTCTTGCCAGCACCCATAGGTATGCTGAAAAGATAATCCGGATAACTTACATTGAAAAACAAGTCTTTAATGACACGGACATAGTCAATCGAGTCCGGATACTTTTTTATAGCGGCTAAAATCTTAGGCGAATTTACATTGCCATTTTCATCGGAAATGGATGCGTATTCCCACAATGCTAATGCAGCAGGATTAGACGTAAGAATCTCCCGTGTCGCTTTATTAACCTCAAGATCGTCAACATTCGTGGAATTAAATTTACCGGCAGCAAATAACTCCCATAACGGACGATTTTGACATTCGATCTTAAGGAACAAATATGTTTTTATAGACTCAATCTGAGCATCACGCATCTTATGCTGATGTTCGATATAAGATATAAGATCAGTAATGACGCAACTCGGAGAGCTAAGCCATTCATCTCTTTTTTTCTCTATAATCTTATAGAACATAGCAGATGCTTTATAATTCTACAATTTTGGTATTAAGCAAATCATCAACATTAACTTCCAATAACTTGGCAATTTTAACTAAGGTAGGCAAATCTGGCTGGGAACTATTCGTACACCATTTTGAGACAGTTGATGGATTCACATTTAATTGTTCACATAACCATTTATTTGTCCGTTTCTTTTCTGCTAAAACTACTTTTAATCGGTTTATATCAGTTTCCATGTCGATAAAATTTGTTATCCGCTCGCAAATTTAGTGAAAGTTTCGCAAATGGCAATGAAATATGCTGAGAAACATATTAACGCCCCGGCAAGAGGGTGAGGCTTGTCGGGGCGTCGGGGATGGTCAGGGATTAGTAT
This sequence comes from uncultured Bacteroides sp., assembly GCA_947646015.1. Taxonomy (GTDB): domain Bacteria; phylum Bacteroidota; class Bacteroidia; order Bacteroidales; family Bacteroidaceae; genus Bacteroides. Next base: position 8,624 of record CANSEY010000068.1, read on the forward strand.
AGGCGGATGCAGGTTACATCAGCGGTCTTGACGGTTGCGGGATGGTCGGGCTTGTCTTTGGAGAAGGCGATGGCGAAGTGCTGGATGCGGTGCGTCATGCCGAGTTCTTTAAGGAACACGAGGAACTTACACAATTCTTCAATGAGCCAGTCCTCATCTTTGGTCGAGGTGACGGAGACGAGCATCATCACGTTGTCGGGGAGGTTGTAGAGGCCGTCAGAGTCCGTGAGGATGACAAGCGAGGGCGCGAATGTTATGTCTTTCGAGAAGAGGCTTGCGCCGTTGGCGTAATCCTGATAGTTGAGTTTTGCTGTCGGAGTGCCGTAGTTTTCGGCGAGATATTTCTCGATGGCGGCGAAGGCTGCGCTGATGCGAGGGGCGCTTACGACCGAATGGTCGGTAGGCGGCTCTGCATTGGGAGTTGTGGCAGTCGCCGATGTTGCCTTGAGGCCAAAGATGGTTTTTACACGAGAGAGGAGTTGGTTGAATGTCTTCATTTTCTTGATTTTTTGCTGTTGGTTTGGGAATTGAGTTCGTTGATTTTTTCTTCAAGGCGTTGCTTCTGGTCAAGGGCGCGGGCGGTTTCCTGCACACGGTCTTCGTAGTCTTTAACCTCTTGTTCGATCTGCTTGACGCGCTCAGGGTCGCGGAACCAGCTCTGGATGCTGTCAAGTCCTTCAGAGTTAACGCCGCCGTTCATCAGGATGTAGTGATACTTGATGTCGGAGATACGAGCCCGTTCGATGCGAGCTTCCTGCCAGATGAAAGTGGCTCCGAAGAAGATCAGAGTGAACACTGAGATGAACATGGCGAGATATACCTGCCACGATTCTTTGGCGATGCGGATTGTCTTTTCAATCTTCTGCACCGGAGGATTGGCAGTGAAGTTGTCAATCTTGGACGTGATTTCGGTTTTCAGATCATCAACCGATGTGGTCAGATTTTCGCCGATTTCTTTCACTGTTGTTGTCTGATTTTCGATGGATGTCTGCATCTCATCTACTTTTTCAGTGACGGCTGACGTTATGGTGGTACCCATATTATTCAGGTCGTCGGCGGTGGCGCAGTTGAGCTGCAACTCCTTGATTTCGGTACACGTACCGTTGATTGTGCTGAGGTCTTCAGCGATGTTCTGGAGAATATTCTCCGAGAAATTGTCAGGATTTTCTTTCATGCTTTTCAGTTTTTGAAATTAAAGACTTCTGCCTCTTTTTCTCTTTTGGCGGCGTTTCATCTCATTGATGAAAGCCTCCTCTTCCGGGTCGTAGGCAGGTCCGACTTGGAAGATGCCACCGAGTGCGTTACCGAGTCCTTCGACCATATCGGCTCCGGCTTCAATAATTTTTGCTGCGGCGCTCGGTGCCTGTTTTGGCTGCTGTTGCATCGGTCTTGGAGCTGATGCCGAGGGTTGAGCCTGACGGTTTTTGTTCCGGTCGAGAGCCCTGCAGATGACATCGTAGGAGCATCTGCCGTTGCGGTCAACCTGCGAAGCCTTGAATTTTTGCCCGTCCTTGAAGTAGGACAGGCCATCGACTTCGGTAGAACCCCGCCGGAATTTTTTCCTGACGGTAATGCCTTTCTGGGCGAGTTCGCGCTGAAAAGTAGTCCAGTCTTTTGCCGATTTTTTAGCGGCTTGAACGGCAAGATATATCTCCTGACGTGTCTTCGAGCGCCCTTGAAGACGCTGCGTTTTCACGTGGTCTTTGTTCTCACCATAGGTCAGACCATACTTCCTTTTCATCTCGTCGCATATCTCGTTGTTGCGGTAATATTCGAAACTGTCGCTTACACATTTGCCGTCATTATCCACTCTGTTATAGACGATGTGGCAGTGCGGATGCTCCTTGTCAAGATGCCGGACAATGATAAACTGGGTGTTTTTGATGCCCATTTTATCCATATATTCCAGAGCGAGTTTCACCATAAAATCATCGTCCATGCGTTCTGCATCTTTCGGAGAATAGGACAAAGAGATGTGTCCGCACCAGTGCTGAACCCTGCTGTTGAGATGTCGCTGACATTCAAAACCGTCGATAATATCTTTCGGCGTGTCGGTCAGCAGACCCTCGGAATAGAGCAGACGTGCCTCTTTGTTTTTCTCTTTCAGCGCGAGGGCATACTCCACGCAGCCCGAAAAACAGCTCCCTTTAGTTATGCCTCCAATCATAAGACAGCCTTGTGTAAAGTGTTTTTATTTCCTTGCTCAGACCTTTGAGAGACCACTCCACGAGCTTGAATCCTGCTTCGTTAGCTTTCTTTGCAAGCTGATTCAGATTATTCGCCATGCTCCCGATCTGACGCAGAATCGCCATATCATCGGGTGTGGCTACTGCCGTAACCTTGGCGTTGAGCAGAGCGTGGCGCCAGAAGTCAGACATCTTTCTGCCGGATTTTCGACAGTTTTCCTGCACGGTCTGATACTGGTCTTCATTGAGCCTGACACTGACAACGTATGATTTGCCAGACTTCTCGGTTGCTCCCGGAGGAGCTTTCTTTCTTCTTGTGAATGTCATTGTCTTGGGGTTTTGAGATTTGACATTGTGACCATCGGGAACGTACTCCAGCCGCCCGGTAACGGAGGATGCAAGGTCGGAAATGTTTACATTGCCACTACCTTGCTATCCTCCTATTCCTTACAGAATATCCGGATACCGGCGTTGCCGATGGCTTCGCCATTTTCACTGCCTTTGGGGCAGTGGTCAGAACGATTTACTGATTAGAGTGAACCAGCCTTCATAGTTGGCGGCGTTATTGTCGAGATGCTCATTGATGATGTGCTCGACAAAGTTGCTGACGCTGTAGCCGGGACCACCGAAGAATCGGGCAGTGCGTTCTACACGGTCAAACGTCTCATTGCTTATTGCTACCTGATGCTTGTTGTCCTTGCCGAGTTTAATCGGGGCAAAGAAAGCGGTGCGGTAATCTTCGAGTTCGCTCTTGCGCTGCTTGGCAGTGGGGCGAGGTGGCTTTGACTGAGCAGCTTCGCTCTGTTCAGCGATGGGCTGAACTTCGGGGTTGGTAGGATTTTCCATAGTTTCAGAGAAAATAGAATTGTTAGACATATCAGTCATTTCGGATGACTGAGGATTTGAGATTTTTGATTGTGCCATTTCATTCAGATTTTAATGAGCTTTCGCTCGGTTTGTAATTCTTCGATGCCTACGAGTTCCAACTGTAGCGCGTCAACGAGGTGGCGCAATGCCGGATTTCGTTGCATCATTTGTTCAAGGATGCCGTGTGGAGTTTGCTCGGCGATTAAGAAGTCAGCAATGTCAAGACCTTGTTCTCGCTGCTCATCAGTAGCCATCTGTTCAAGCTGTTCAAACAGACTTGCCTTTATTCCCGAATCATCGAATAGCGTAAGTTTCTTGCGCCAATCGTCAGTAGCGTTAAGGTCAGGAACAAGCAACACCTCTCTTCCTCGGAGTGCTTGGATTGCCTCGCGGTTTAGACAACTGCACTTTCCGCCTGTGGCGAGCCACAGATATTGCGGGAGGTAGTGAGTTGCGAGTATTGCAGTCTTCTCACTCTCCACGATAGCCACCGGCTTATCTCGGATATAAGGGAGCAGATGCTCACCGAAGAAACATTGGGTCAGTTTGTAGTCGGGCAATCGCAACACCGAGTGTACCCAGTTGATGTGTGGAAACGGTTCCTGCACACGATGCCCGGTCAATCGGTCATACAGCATAATCTTTTATTACTGTCCGCTAAACCATAAAAAGGCGAGTCCAACTTCCTGAACGGCAG
>CANSEY010000069.1 GCA_947646015.1 uncultured Bacteroides sp.
CGAATACGCAAAAGAGAAATTCAAAAAAAGATGACGGGATAGTGAACTGATTATTTGAAAACGATGATAGAACATATGGAACAAAGATTTTGTCAAAGCTGCGGTATGCCCCTTGTAGAGGGTAACATCGGCACAAATTCAGACGGCAGTAAAAGTAAGGACTATTGTGGCTACTGCTACAAAGAAGGTGTTTTCCTCCAAGATTTCAACATGAGCCAGATGATAGAGTTCTGCACTCAGTTTACCGACCAGATTAACAAGGAAACAGGTTGGAATCTGACGCCCCAACAGGCAAAGGCTCAAATGCAACAAATCTTCCCAACACTCAAACGTTGGAAAGAGAAAGATGAAAGAAGTTTGACTGAAAAAGCGATCCATCTTCTTTCCCAATGCAAAGAGGTTACGCTGGCATCGGTCAATGCGGACGGTTTTCCTCGCCCTGTGCCATTGGATAAAATTCACTCGTTAGGATGCAATGAAGTCTGGGCAGTGACCGCAGCAGACTCCGAAAAGGTTGCCGATTTCAGGCTCAATCCCAAAGCCGGGCTTTCCTATTCATTTTATGGCGATAGTGTTGCTTTGCGCGGCACAGTAGAAATCATTACGGATGATGTAACCCGCAAACGGATGTGGCAGGAGTATTTTATAAATTATTTCCCCGCCGGCCCAACAGATCCAAACTATGTACTTGTGCATTTCATTGGCAAGGAGGTGACCATCTGGATAAACCATGAATTTACACATATTACTCTATAATGCTATAATATAAGCTATGCGAAATCCGGAACAAACAGTCGGCAATATGGCTGACAAATTAAAAACCGCCTTCATAGGCTCTGTTGACGAGCAAGGATACCCGAATGTCAAGGCTATGCTCCAGCCTCGGAAAAGGGAAGGTATAAAAGTATTCTACTTCACAACAAATACATCCTCGATGCGTGTGCGTCAATATCTCTCAGACAACAAAGCCTGTGTATATTTCTGTGACAACCGCTTTTTCAGGGGTGCAATGCTTCGCGGAACAATGGAAGTGCTGACAGATGCCCAAAGCAAGGAAATGATTTGGCGTGACGGAGATACGGAATATTATCCGGAAGGTGTCACCGATCCCGACTATTGTGTGCTTAAATTCACTGCAATTTCCGGACGCTTTTACAGCAACTATCATTCAGAGGAATTTACGGTTGAGTGAGGCATATAACACCAATGTCCGTTTTTTACTATCATCGAAAATCGTCATGTTATAATTTTGCGGGATGCGGTTCAGAATCATACAGCCAACGCCTGCTTTGAAACCGTTTATACGGTATTACTGGATATTGCAGGATAGTACCTCCGGCATAGTGACGCAGCGCACTTTGCCAACGGGCTGTATGTCGCTTGTTTTCCATCGTGGCGAAAGGCTGAAAGTCACGAACCGTGATGAATTACAGCCGCAGAGTTTTATTTGCGGTCAGGAAAGCCGTTATTCAGATGTGACTTCAACCGGCGACATTGAAATGATAGTGGTGGTATTCCATCCTCATGCGGCAAAAATATTCTTCCGTATGCCTGTCACTTTACTGCGTGACAGGAATGTGGCGGTTGCGGACATTGAAAATACAGCTTTGCGTGATTTGGCACATAAAGTTGAAGACAGTGAAAATCACGACACCTGCATTGAACTGATAGAGAATTATTTCTACAAGTGCCTGATGTACGGGACACCTTATCATCTGCCACGACTGGCGGAAGTGGTACGTCATATCAACAATTCCACTCAAACAAATATCAGGGCTCTTTCGAATATTGCGTGCCTGAGCGAAAAGCAATTCTCCAGGATTTTCTCGGAAAACATAGGAACGACACCCAAAGATTTCATGCGTATAGTCAGGTTGCAACGTACCTTATCTATCATGCAGCATAATCAGGGAATAGGTTTTGCGCAGCTGTCATACGAATGTGGGTACACCGACCAATCCCACATGATTAAAGAATTCAAGCTATTCTCCGGCTACACACCGAAAGAGTATATTGCTCGATACTCTCCTGTTTCTGACTATTTTACATTCTGAAAAATAGCGTTTATACAGCCTTGTATTTGGTTGTCACCGATTATTTTTATAATTTTGTCACCACTTAGTGACGTTATATAAGATGGAATTGAAAGAAACAGAAAAAAGGCTTCTTGAAGCCGTGAGCCATATCGTAGAGAACGACGGTTTTACCAAAATCGGAGTTAATCGCATAGCTAATCAAGCCGGATGCGATAAGGTTTTGATTTATCGCTATTTCGGTGGGTTGGATGGTTTGCTTGTGGAATGGGCAAAGCGTCATGACTATTATTCGTTTGCCTATTCGGAGTTTATTGACACCATTAAACGAGCTAAAGACGGTAACATAAAGCAGATTGTTAAGGATGTGTTTATGTGTCAACTTAACTATCTAAAAGATAATGTAATCATGCAAGAACTTCTGGTATGGGAACTTTCAAGTCATTCGTCTTTCAAGGGAATCATTGAAGAACGGGAACGTATCGGCTATAAACTGCAGGAGGAACTGAATAAGTTTTTGGATAAAGGCGGCGACAACAATATGTCTATTGCCATAATCATATCCGCAATCAACTACATCGTTCTTTTCACAAGGCAATACCACAAAATCAACGGCATAGATTTCAGTAACCCGGAAGCATGGGAAAGAATGGAAGCTATGATTTCCAAATATGTGGATTTTATCTTTGACAACAACTGTCTATGAAACATATCATTACAATAGCACTTACACTGTTTCTTACAGCTTTTGCAATGGCACAGGAAAGAAACTATATTTCCACCTGTGGCAGGACGAAAACCGCTATCAAATGGACGGAAGAACACAAGGACGGAAAGATATACCTGTATACGGTTCAAGGCAATGAAAGACATGAGTATATCTTTGGAAGCGGATATAAAACCGAGAGTTGTAAGATTGTGAATACTTCTTCTAACACTAATCTGTCAATCAGTTTGAATAATGGGATATACTCCATATCCGGCAAGTTCAATGGGAAACGGATTTCAAAGACGGTAAAGAGTAAAGGCAAGCCGTGGTATCAGAACATCGCCTATAATGCGGGACTGACTTTGAAAAACAGTAAGTCTGTGGAATATGAGTGTTTTCGCCCCGACAACATGAAGCTCTATACCATGTCGGCAGCAAAGAAAGGAACTGAGAAATTAGACGGAAAGAATGCCGTAAGAATCGAAGCCAGTCTTACCGGCTTTATGTCTGCTTTCTGGAGCTGTGATTATTACTTTGACACGAGTTCTCTGATGTTTGTGGGGTATAAGGGCGTAAACGGTGGCCCCGGAACACCTGAAACAAAAATATCAGTCGCAAGATGAAGACAATAATATTCTATCGTTCCTCATATAGAGGAAACACGTTGAAGATTGCGGAAAGCATGAAGGATGCCCTATCTGCCGAATTGGTATCTATCGACAGCAATCCGTCAATCGACCTGTCGGATTATGACCTTATCGGCTTTGGCTCCGCGATTAACTTTGCCGCTCACGATATACGACTTCAAAGATTTGTTTCAGGTCAATATCTTAAAGGTAAAAACGTGTTCGTATTTTCCACCCGTTGCAGACCTTTCTTGGGAGCATATCATAAGCACCTCAAAAAAATCATAGAGGCGAAAGGAGGAATTATAGCCGGAGAGTTTTCTTGCCGGGGATTTGACCGCACCGGGCCGTGGGTTCTTAGGGACGGCTACAATAAAGCCAGACCGAATGAGCGGGATAGGTTTGAGGCAAGACTATTTGCCGAAAAACTTCGATGGAAATTGCATCCGTTGGCTCTGATCTATAAAAATCCGGTTACCAGATGTTCGGAGGGCATAACTATGCGCCGCAAAGGTTCAGATATAATAGCAGGTAACAAGGTGGTGTTCCTAAATACCTCTACTTGTATAAATTGCGGGAAATGTATCAAGATTTGTCCGATGCACATATTCGCATTAAAAGATACGGTTTTACCTACTGATGAGAAAAATTGCATCCAGTGCCGGCTTTGCGCTGACAACTGTCCGACTTCTTCAATATATATCCATGAATCGTTCTTAAACGGACTGCGGATAGCTCTCAGGGAATCCTTCAGCGATAAATTGCAGAACAGTTATAATGCTGAAAATAATCAGTATTAGGCCTTTTCCACCTAACACAAGATGTCCGCTTTTTACTATCACAGGCTACGATGTCGCTGTAATTTTGCAGCGTACTAATTAAATAATAAAAAGTATGATTGCATTTTTTGAAATCCCCACCAATGACTTCGACAAGTCGGTGGCGTTCTATCAGGCACTCTTCGGCGAAAAGCTGGAAGTGTCGCAGTTCGGCGACGAGAAAATGGCCTGTCTTATGAAAGACGGTAAGAGTGTATGCTCAATCTCCTCGGCTCCCTCGTTTCCCGGTTTCGCACCCTCTAACGGAGGCGTGTTGGTATATCTCCAGACAAAAGATTTGGATGCCAGCGTGAAAACTGCGTTGGATAACAGCGCGACAATCGTAACTCCCAAGACCAAGATTCAGGTTGACGGTTGGGGTTACTTCGCCATCATCGCCGATCCTGTCGGCAACCGCATCGGGCTTTATGGTGACAAGTAAAGAGCCGAAAACGTAGGTTACAGTGGAGAGAACTACTCGGTTTTCTCCACTATCCGTATCTATAATCAATTTTTTCTGCCCGATTATTTTGTTGTCTAAAATAATTAGACTACTTTTGCATTATCAAATCGTCTAATTTAATTAGACTATATAAAATGGAAGATATGAGGCCATTAACAGAAAGAGAAGAAGTGATGAACTTCTTTTGGGAAAGCGGGGCACTCTCGGTTCGGGATGTCGTTGCCCTTCACAATGAGCCGCGTCCAAGCCGGACTACGGTAGCCACATTCGTGAAATTTCTTGAACAGAAAGGCTATCTCGGCCACAAGGCTGAAAGCACAGGCTTCATATATTTCCCAATAATAGAGCGGGAAGATTATTGTGGACAAAATCTGAAGAGTGTCATTAGGCGGTATTTCGACAATTCCATTCAGAATGTTGTGAACTTCCTGATTAAAAGCGAGGAATATAGCGATGAAGAGGCTAAGGAAATAATATTGCAAATATCTAACAGAGGAAAGGAATAACAATGGCAGGCATATTCTTGGCATATTCATTATTGGCAAGCACCCTCCTGATTGTAGTCTGGGCGGTGTACAAATGCGTTCTTGCCAATACCGGATGTTTCCGGTTCAACAGGATATTGTTGTTGTCCTGTATAACGCTTGCTTTCGTTTTTCCTATCTTCATACTTAATTCCTTTTGGGTAGCGGATATTATGGAGAATAATATTGAAATCGCTTTTAATCCGGTCGAGATTGCCTATATAGCCAATACGGTATCAGAGCAAATCACTCCGATATGGGATTATATAGTCACACTTTTCCTTATAGGGGTTATTGTCATGATTCTCTATTTCCTCGTTTCACTGGTACGGTTGGCACTGTTCATTCTCAAAGGTGAGCACATAAAACAGGATGACTGCCGCATTATACTTCATCGCCATAACAGCGTCGCCCCGTTTGCATGGTGCGGATATATCATGATGCCAAGACGTGACTGGTACGAGTTCGGGCAGATGATAGTATGCCATGAAAAAGCGCATATAGAATGTCGCCATTGGATTGACTTGCTTTTTATGCAGGCAGCGATTATTATCACTTGGTATTGTCCTGCTATATGGCTTCTGCGCAATGAACTTCATACCCTCCATGAGTATGAAGCCGACAGCCGTGTGCTTGCATCGGGCATAAAACGAGAGGAGTATCAGATATTTCTAATAAAAAAGACAGTTGGAGCAAGGTTCGCTACTCTTTCCAACTGTCTAAATCACAGTTCACTTAAAAAACGTATAACTATGATGTTATCAAGCAAACCGACAGGCAAAGCCCGTGTGCGTGCCTTTGTCATGGTGCCTGCAATGGCACTCGCGTTAATCGGTCTGGCAACCCCTGCGGTGTCAGCAGTAATCAACGAGGTATCAGCCGCTACACCGGTGGAGGATCTGCGTTACAAAATTAGCGAAAAATCCGATTCCACTATTCGCGTGACAGAAAGAAATTCAGATGTGGTGGTCACGGAGAAAGCGGACGCGGCCGATGCCGTGCCATTCATCAGGACAGAAACCGCCCCCAACTTCCCCGGCGGTAAGGACAAACTGAGAGCCTTTATCAATAAAAACATCTCCTTCCCTGCAACCGCATACAAAGACGGTGTTCTTAACATGGATGCCGTCGTGCAGCTTACCATCGCCAAAGACGGAGTTGTAAAGGATGCCCGAATTGTAAAAAGCTCAGGCCAAGTGCTGGATGCCGAAGCTCTGCGTGTGGCTCGTATGCTTCCAAAATTCCACCCCGGTCTCAATGGAGGACTACCTGCGGAATCAAGTTACACACTGGCTTTCAACTATTCGGTCAACAAACAGCAATAAAACTTCTAAAAAATACATATATCTTATCTGATACTTGGAGTGTGCCGTATTTTGCAGTACGGCATACCTTGTATCATTAGTAGCCTTAGTTATCTCTAAGAGATAGACTGCGATATAAAGGTCTTATAGTCGGGATGATTCCGACAAGTTGAATTAATCAGTTTTATGGACAGGAATATGATTGCCCTATGTGGGCTAAACTGCGCTGTTTGCAGCGAAGCATTGCGAGAAGATAGTCCCTGCGTGGGTTGCCGTAGTGAGGGCAATAAAGGTGAGTATTGTGCCAATTTATGCAAGATTGTCAAATGCGAGATACGAAAAAGTCTGCCGGACGAATTCTGTGACAAATGCCCTCAATATCCGTGCAGGGAGATTGTCGATAAGGAATGTTGGTATGCCAACGCCTATCCGATGATAGAATCGCTTATGGGCAATCTCGCCTTTATCGAAGAAAATGGTATTGAAAAATTCCTGCAAAGAGAAAAGGTTCGTTGGACTTGCTCCGATTGTGGAGGGTGTATATCGGTTCATGACGGTGTATGTTATGGCTGTGGTAAAAACTATACAGATAGAAAACATTGAATATGGAAAGTATAAAAGTAAGTAAAGATAATATAGCCGCATGTGGGCTGTATTGTGGAGCGTGTCGTAAATTCTTATCCGGCAAATGCCCCGGATGCAATAATAACGAGAAAGCATCATGGTGTAAAATCCGCAAATGCTGCATAAGCAAAGGCTATCATACCTGTGCCGAGTGTGAGCGTGACGTAAGGGAGTGTAAAATCTACTCCAACCTTATAAGCAAAGTATTCGCATTGCTCTTTAACTCCGACCGCTCGGCTTGTATCAGCTATATTCGGGAACACGGAGAAATAGCGTATGCAGAGGAAATGAGCAAGCGAAAATGCCAGACCATAAAACGCAAATGATATGAAAACAAACATTCTTACAGCAATAATGCTTGCATTAGCCATATTGGTTGGCTCATGCAATGCCCCGTCAGATAATGCCCTATACAGGGAATGGCGACTTGAGAAATACAACTGTATCGCCACTTCTTCATACGGGCTGACACAGGTAAATGAGAATTGTAATTATGTATTGCAGATGGATAAAACCGGAGTATTCTATTGTACCACCGATTGCAATACCATCTCCGGCTGTTTTGAAAAAAGCAAAAACACTTTGAAATTCTCCGGTATATCCTTTACCGAATTAGCTTGTGATGACATGATGGTGGAAAGGAGCATAATATTTAATTTGCCATGTATCAAATCATACGAGATTACGGATGACACCACTTTGGTATTGAAGGATGACAAGGGTCATATAATGATGGAACTAATCAGTTATGACTCACCGGATGAAAGTTTGTATGGAAAATGGCGAATTGAAAAGTACAACAGCATCGTTACAACTTCAAACGAACTTACTGATGTAAATGAGGAATCGGACTGCGTTTTACAGTTGAATAACACCGGATTTGTCTGCACCACTGACTGTAACATAATATCAGGCAATTTTGTCGAGGATAATTATATTTTGGGCTTCTCTAACATATCCATGACTGAAAAGGCAATAGAGGGTATAGTATCTTGTGACGATATGGAATTGGAAAGAAGTATAGAGGCAAATCTACACTGTGTCAAGTCATACGAGCTAAAAAATAACACCGTGCTGTATCTGAAAGATATATATGGTCATATACTAATGGAGCTAACAAAGCAATAGTTTTACAATGATGAAAAGAATAATAATTGCAACTATTTTAGCCACTTGTTCCATGCTAAACATCATGGCTTCCGATGATAATATTTCGGGAGCATGGCATGGTACGTTGAAGATAACTCCGCAAGTGGCGTTAAAGATTGTGTTCAATTTCAAGACAGAAGAAGATGGCAAAACGTCAGTTACGCTTGATTCTCCGGATCAAGGAGCATACGGAATAGCCGGAGAAGTGAATTTTATTTCGGCGGATTCTGTAAATGTGACGGTTAGACGCATCGGACTGACATTTGCCGGACGAAAACAAGATGGGAAACTCATTGGGAAATGCACACAAGGGGCAATGAGTACCGACCTTGAATTATTTCCGGGTATTGTGGAATTAAAGCGGCCTCAAACGCCTAAGCCACCATATCTATACACTATAAAGGAGTTGTATTTCAATAACTTATCAGATAGTATTACTCTCGCTGGGACACTTACTTTACCTGAAGGTTTTAATGAGACAACTCCGGTTATCGTAATGATTACCGGTAGCGGATTGCAAAACCGCGATGAAGAAATATGCGGACATAAGTCGTTTGCTGTCATCGCCGATTACCTTGCCCGAAACGGCATTGCAACCTTACGATATGATGACCGAGGATATGGAGAATCAACCGGCGACGGTAAAAATGCCACCACTGAAGATTTTGCACGAGATGCGAAAACGGCAATGGAATACCTGCGCAAAGAAATGAAATTCAAAAATGTCGGAATATTGGGGCATAGCGAGGGAGCGGCAATAGCGTTCATGCTGGGAGCTAATAACAATCCGGGATTATTCTCAAATCCGAATTTCATTATTGCCATTGGCGCACAGGCGGTTCGAGGTGACTCGGTATTGATAGACCAGAGTGCAACAATGCTGGAACAAGGCAACATGCCGGCGGATATTGTATCGGATTATGTTGAAGCATTGCGCAAGATGTATGAACTGAAAATAAGGGAGGGTAACAATATGGCAGTTGGAAATATTGAGGCTATATGTGCAAATTGGAAGAATACTCCCGTTCACACATCTTTGAAAGCCAATCTGAAAAAGATTGCAGCCGACAATAACCCGTGGTTAAATTTCTATATCGGTTTTTCACCGGCGGAAAGCATTGCAGATACGGATTGCCCTGTATTCGCACTATACGGAGAAAAAGATATACAAGTTCGCCCGGAACTGAATATGCCTCAAATGCAACGACTCGCCCCGAAAGCGACCGTGAAACTTTATCCCGGACTTAATCACCTTTTCCAGCACGCTCAAACGGGCGCAGTACAGGAATACGGCACGATTGAGGAAACAATCTCCCCCGAAGTCCTTCAGGACATTGTTGATTTTATCTCCTTCAAACCTCATTAAATTTATGATTTCAATCCGCAAGCTAATATCATGTGGCTATATTCTAATATTCATACTAATAGAGAAGGAGAACCGAACCACTGATGAGTTGCGCCGACATGTTAATGAATTAAACTTTCGCTTAACAGGATTTTCTCTGTTAGGAGAAACGATATTGGAATGGGAAGATAAAGATATTGCAAATTATCATTTGCAGCGTATGGCTTTGGATAGTATGCTATATTATTTCACGTCTATCTACCCGTCTGAACGCATTGACAGTGTACGCTATCTTTTAGAGGATAAAGAAAAACAAATGCGACGAATTGTACAGATGCTTGATGAACAGAAAAGCATCAAAGAAAGGATAGCCCGTCAAGTGCCTGAAATCGTATATAAAAGTACGCAAGAACAACCCAAGAAGCCGAAGCGAAAGGGCTTCTTGGGTATCTTTGGTAAAAAGGAGGAAGCAAAGCCCACCGTGACTACCACGATGCTCCATTCTCTTGACCGGAATATGATAGCCGAACAACAAGCGCAAAGCCGCCGTTTATCGGAACACGCTGACAGTCTTGCTGCACGAAATGCCGAACTTAACCGTCAGTTACAAAGTTTGATTCGCCAAATAGATGGAAAAATACAAGCTGACCTGCAAAAGAGAGAGGACGAGATAGCCACCATGCGTGAAAAATCGTTTATTCAGATAGGTGGCTTGACAGGATTCGTTGTGTTGTTATTGGTAATCTCTTACATAATCATCCACCGAAATATCACCCGTATCAAACGGTACAAACGAGAAACTGCGGATTTAATAGAACAGCAGAAACAGTCTATCAAACAAAACGAGGCTCTGATTGCCTCTCGTAAAAAAGCCGTTCATACCATCACGCATGAACTGCGCACACCTTTAACCGCAATAATCGGTTATACCGCGTTGATGGAAAAAGGGAATGATGCGGATAAAAAAGAGCAATATGTCCGTAATATCCGGCAATCCTCCGACCGTATGCGTGAAATGCTCAACACCCTGCTGAGTTTCTTCCGTCTGGATAACGGCAAGGAGCAGCCGAACATTTCTCCTTGCCGGATTTCGGCAATCACGCACATTCTTGAAACGGAGTTTAAGCCAATCGCCATGAACAAGGGGTTGGCTCTTACCATAACCAATCAGACGGATACTATTGTCTTGACCGATAAGGAACGTATCCTGCAAATCGGCAACAACCTGCTGTCAAACGCCATCAAATTCACGGAGAATGGTAGCGTTTCTCTGACAATGGATTATAATAACGATACGCTGACACTTATCGTCGAAGATACGGGCACAGGAATGACCGAAGAGGAACAGCAACGGGTGTTCGGCGCGTTTGAGCGTCTGTCAAACGCTGCCGCAAAAGACGGCTTCGGATTGGGTTTGTCCATCGTGCAAAGTATCGTGGCGATGCTCGGCGGCACGATACAGTTGGAGAGCGAGAAAGGCAAAGGCAGCCGTTTCATGGTGGAAATACCTATGCAGACAGCCGGGGAACTGCCGGAAAGGATAAATCATGCACGGATTCATCATGACCGTGCATTCCATGATGTGATTGCCATCGACAATGACGAGGTACTTCTCCTGATGCTTAAAGAAATGTATGCACAGGAAGGCGTACACTGCGAAACCTGCACCGATGCTGCGGAATTGATGGAAATGATACACCGGAAAGAATACAGCCTGCTTCTGACGGATCTGAACATGCCGGAAATCAACGGCTTCGAGCTGCTGGAACTGCTGCGCACCTCCAACGTTGGCAATTCAAAGACTATCCCGGTAGTCGTGACAACCGCTTCGGGCAGTTGCAGCAAGGAGGAACTTATGGAACGTGGTTTCTCCGGTTGCCTGCTCAAACCGTTCTCCATATCGGAACTGATGGAGGTTTCAGACAAATGCGCCATGAAAGGCAACCGGAATGAAAAGCCGGATTTCACCTCCCTGCTGTCCTACGGCAATGAATCCGTCATGCTGGAGAAACTGATAACGGAAACCGAAAAGGAAATGCAGGCAATCAGGGAAGCGGGTCTAAAGAAAGACCTTCAGGAACTGGACGCACTTACACACCACCTGCGAAGTTCATGGGAGATACTCCGTGCCGACCAGCCGTTAAGGGAACTATACAAATTGCTTCATTGCGATGGCACACCTGACGATAAAACAATTGGCAATGCTGTAAAAGCTGTACTGGATAAGGGTTCGGAAATCATCCGGCTGGCAAAAGAAGAAAGGAGAAAATACGACAATGGATAAGACAAAAATCATCGTGGTGGATGACAACATCGTGTATTGCGAGTTTGTCTGCAACCTGCTGGCACGTGATGGATTCCGCACCGTGCAAGCATTCCACCTCTCGACAGCAAAGAAGCTTCTGCTACAAGCGACAGAAAACGACATCATAGTTTCAGACTTACGTTTGCCTGAAGGCGATGGCATCGACTTGTTGCGCTGGATGCGCAAGGAGGGCATGATGCAACCGTTCATCATCATGACCGACTATGCCGAAGTGCATACGGCTGTTGAAAGCATGAAACTCGGCTCGCTGGACTACATCCCCAAACAGCTTGTGGAAGACAAACTCGTCCCTCTGCTACGGAACATATTGAAAGAACGGCACACCGGACGGAGCCGTATACCCCTGTTCTCGCGTGACGGCTCGGCGTTCCGAGCCATCATGAAGCGGATAAGGCTGGTAGCCCCCACCGACATGAGCGTGCTGATA
>CANSEY010000070.1 GCA_947646015.1 uncultured Bacteroides sp.
ATCAGACCTGCCTGGTTTAATAGTCTATGCTTCGTTGATTAATCCCTTTTGTATGCTAAGTTAATGTCTTCTGAAAGCAATAAGAACAAGTTTCAGGTACATGATCCCATCGGTTCATGTACGTGGACTGATGGGATCACGTGCGTAGTCCGAATGCTTCACGTACGTGAAACGAGAGCATATATCCTGCAAAATGTATTAATCAAGGCTTGTTGATGTATTAGGTATACTGGCTTTAACTATTATACATGCCATCTAAAATGTCTTAGGAAGCCAAAGAAGCATCGTTTAATGCTTTAGCAAATAAAATTTTGTTGTTGGCTCAAGGGAGAAATAATGGATTAATAGGAATTATAGAAGGTAAAAAGGGGGTAAAATACAATTTTCGGGTCGAAAATACAGTTCTCTGTGATAAAAAGAAAAAGAAGTTAGTTCCTGTTTAAATGTTGGTAATCAGTGTAGTAGGAGATATGGGTGATAATAGAAGGTGATAAATGAATTCATATAAATTCTATTATCACCTTATTATCACCGCTTATTGTCACCACTATTTTATTGATTACTAACTCTTTAACTATAAAAGGTGACAAGTGACAATAGAATCGTATATGAAACTACAGGGAGAGGAGCGTTAGTTTTAAAAAAAATACCGCTGTGGAGCATCGGGCCCCGACAGCGGTATTACTATTTAGTAATTCTTGTTTTAGAATTTGAAGAAGTTCTTGGCATTGTTGTAGCTGATGTCTTCGATCATCTGATTTACGCGATCCATTTCAGATACCGGAATTTCTCCGTTCTCCACATCACGTCCTACCAAATTACATAATGTACGGCGGAAGTATTCGTGACGTGGATAAGAAAGGAATGAACGGGAGTCTGTCAACATACCTACGAAACGGCTCAAAAGTCCAAGTACTGATAAAGCGTTCATTTGTTTCTCCATACCATCCTTCTGGTCGAGGAACCACCATCCGGAACCGAACTGAATCTTGCCGGCTATTGAGCCATCCTGGAAGTTGCCCAGCATAGTGGCAATCACTTCATTGGCGCAAGGATTCAGGTTATAAAGGATTGTCTTGGTCAACTTGCCGTTAACGTTCAGGCGGTCGAGGAATTTAGACATTGCCTTGGCTGTTGTAAATTCGCCGATAGAGTCGAAGCCTGTATCGGGACCTAGCAATTTGAACATCTTCGTATTGTTGTTACGGATAGCACCGTAGTGGAACTGCTGAGTCCATCCTTTTTCCCAGTCCATTTCGCCGAAGATTACCAACATAGCAGACTTGAATTTCAGAATTTCTTCTTTAGTCAATTCAGCTCCGCCGTATACCTTATTAAATATAGCTTTGATTTCTGCGTCGGTATAGTCTTCTGCATAGAATTCTTCGATACCGTGGTCGGACAGGCGGCAACCCTGTTCTGCGAAGAAGTCATGACGTTTGCGGAGAGCCGCAATCATATCGTCGAAATTAGAGATTGTCACACCGCTTACTGCAGACAGTTTTTCTACATAAGCGCGGAAGTCGGCAGGAACTTCTACCGCCATTGCTTTGTCCGGGCGCCAGGTAGGCAACATTTTGATTTCAAAACCGCTTTCGCGTGTCTGGATATGATATTCCAGAGAATCAATCGGATCGTCCGTAGTACATACTACTTCTACGTGGTAACGACGCATCATTCCGCGAGCTGAGTATTCCGGCTGAGCCAGCTTCTCGTTACACTCGTCGTAAATCTCGCGTGCAGTCTTCGGGCTTAAAATTTTGTCGATGCCGAAAGCAGTTTTCAATTCCAGGTGTGTCCAATGATACAACGGGTTGCGGAAGGTATAAGGAACGGTTTCAGCCCATTTTTCGAACTTTTCCCAGTCTGTGGTATCTTTTCCTGTACAATAACGTTCGTCTACGCCATTTGTACGCATTGCACGCCATTTGTAATGGTCGCCACCCAACCAGATTTCAGTCAGTGATTTAAACTTGTAGTCGTCAGCTACCATTTGGGGGATTAAATGACAGTGGTAGTCAATAATCGGCATTTTAGCCGCATGCTCGTGATACAACTTTTGTGCAGTTTCTGTCTGCAGCAAGAAGTTTTCATCCATGAAGTTCTTCATTGTTACTGTGTTTTTAGTATATAAAATTATTACTTTCTGCATTTATACCTATATAGTATTGATTTTAAAGCTAATAGGTGTAAATCTTCGTTTTAGTTTTATTAACCGTTATCGAACACAAAAATAGAAAATTTACTTGGAGTAACAAAATAATTCGTATATTTGCAGCGATTATTTATAATATTTAAGTTTTAGCACTATGGAGGACCAGAACTATACCATCAAAGACATTGCCCGTATGGCGGGTGTTTCCGCCGGAACGGTTGACAGAGTGCTGCACAATCGCGGCGACGTATCTCCTCAAAGCAAGGCTAAAGTACAAAAGGTATTGGACGAAATTCACTACCAGCCTAATGTATTTGCTATCGGACTGGCTGCCAAGAAGAAATATTCTTTCGTTTGTCTGATACCTTATTATATAGAGCACGACTACTGGCATTCGGTAGTGGGAGGCATCGAGCGGGCACGTCAGGAATTGCGTCCTTTCAATGTGAGTGTGGATTATCTTTGCTACCATCAAGGGGACAAGGAGAGTTATCAGGAAGTGTGTCGCAGGGTTGAAGAAAGTAATGTCGATGCTGTACTGATCGCTCCGAACTTCAGAAATGAGACATTGGCTTTGACAGACTATCTGCAAGCTAAAAAAATAGCTTATGCATTCATTGACTTCAATATGGAGGAAGCGAACGCACTGACCTATATCGGACAGGACTCTTATAAAAGCGGATACATTGCCGCCAAAATATTAATGCGCAACTATCAGGCCGGCGAGGGGCAGGAGCTGGTTTTGTTCTTGAGTAATAATAAGAACAGTCCGGCAGAAATACAGATGCAACGGCGTTTGGCAGGATTTATGAGCTTTATCACCGAAGAGTATGAAAAGTTGGTGATTCATGAAGTGGTGCTGAACAAGTCTAATCAGGAAAATAATCAAAAGACATTGGATGAATTTTTCCGGCTGCATCCGAAAGCTACGTTGGGTGTCGTATTCAATTCCAGAGTTTATCAGCTGGGCGAATATCTCCGTAGTGCGGGACGAAGCATGAAGGGGCTGATAGGATATGACCTTCTGAAAGCAAACGTGGAATTGCTGAAATCCGGTGATGTGCATTATCTGATCGGGCAACGTCCGGGACTGCAGGGATATTGTGGCGTAAAAGCTCTTTGCGACCACGTCGTTTTCAAGAAATCCGTTGAACCGGTAAAGTACATGCCTATCGACATTATGATAAAGGAAAATATTGATTTTTATTTCGAATTTGTATAATATCAACTTTATAAATTACAACTAACATGAAAGCATTAAACAAAGAAACAGCTCCTAAAGTACAACGTCTGGAGCGCATTATCCAATTTGGCGAAGGTAACTTTTTACGTGCATTTGTAGATTGGATTATTTACAACATGAACCAGAAGACTGACTTCAACAGCAGTGTGGTAGTGGTTCAACCGATTGATAAAGGTATGGTCGATATGCTGAATGCACAAGATGATTTGTATCATGTTAACCTTCAAGGATTGGATAAAGGAGAAGTGGTTAACAGCTTGACAATGATTGATGTAATCAGTCGCGCATTGAATCCTTATACGCAGAATGACGAGTTTATGAAGCTGGCTGAACAACCGGAAATGCGCTTTGTTATCTCGAACACTACAGAAGCCGGAATCGCCTTTGATCCGACTTGCAAACTGGAAGATGCTCCCGCTTCATCTTATCCGGGCAAGCTGACTCAATTGCTGTATCATCGTTTTAAAACATTCAACGGTGACAAGACGAAAGGTCTGATCATTTTCCCTTGCGAACTGATCTTCCTGAATGGCCACAAGCTGAAAGAAACGATTTATCAGTATATCGACCTGTGGAATCTTGGCAATGAATTCAAGACTTGGTTTGAGGAAGCTTGCGGAGTATATGCGACATTGGTAGACCGTATCGTTCCGGGATTCCCTCGCAAGGATATTGCTGCTATCAAGGAAAAGATACAGTACGATGATAACCTTGTTGTGCAGGCTGAAATCTTCCACCTGTGGGTAATTGAAGCTCCGCAGGAAGTGGCAAAAGAATTCCCGGCTGATAAGGCAGGGCTGAATGTGTTGTTTGTTCCGTCGGAAGCTCCTTATCACGAACGCAAAGTAACTTTGCTCAATGGTCCTCACACGGTTCTTTCTCCGGTAGCATACTTGTCGGGTGTGAATATCGTGCGTGATGCTTGCCAACATGAGGTAATCGGCAAGTATATTCATAAAGTGATGTTTGATGAATTGATGGAGACATTGAATCTTCCGAAAGAGGAACTGAAGAAGTTTGCAGAGGATGTATTGGAACGTTTCAACAATCCATTCGTCGATCATGCGGTAACAAGCATTATGCTTAACTCATTCCCGAAATATGAAACTCGTGATCTTCCGGGATTGAAGACTTATCTGGAACGTAAAGGGGAACTGCCGAAAGGACTGGTACTCGGATTGGCTGCTATTATCACTTATTATAAAGGTGGTGTACGTGCAGACGGGGCTGAAATTGTACCGAACGATGCTCCTGAAATCATGAACTTGCTGAAAGAGCTTTGGGCTACCGGTTGCACGAAGAAGGTTACCGAAGGTGTACTGGCAGCAGAGTTTATCTGGGGCGAAGATTTGAATAAGATTCCGGGACTGGCAGCAGCTGTAAAGGCTGATCTGGATTCTATTCAGGAGAAAGGTATGCTTGAAACGGTAAAGGGTATCCTTTAAGTAAGTAATATCATATAAAAACAGCGTCACTGTTCGTTGTGAATGGTGACGCTGTTTTTATGTGTATATATGATATCAAAGATAGTTCTGATAGAAAGGAGAAAAACAGTTTTCTTTCTATTCAGCTTCAGCTGTATGAAGAATGAATGTGGTAGCTCCGATAGTTACGATTGCTCCGTCTTCCATGCGGACGCGGTCTTTATCTCCCAGAATCTCATTCATGAGAAAGGTACCTGTGAGGCTGGGGGCGTCCCGTAATGTGTAGACAAGCTTTCCCTGTTTGTTACGCTTCACATTAATGATGCAGTGGCGTCTGTCCATACTCATGTCACCGCTTTCGATCGGAGTATTGATAACGGTACCCACGCAACGACGGCCTATCACATTATCACCTTCTTGCAACGGAAGTACTTGTTTGAAACCAAACACGTTTTCAATAACCGTAATATAACCGAATTCTTCTTTATGAACCTCCGCTTCTTCTTCCAGGTTCTCTTCCTTTCTAAGGGCTTTTACTTTGCTTTTTCCGAGACGGATGCTGAATTGTTTGCCACAATGTTCGCATTCGAATACAAGCGATTGACCTTCGCTGTATTTGGTTTCATCAAAAAAAAGGTAATTCTCACATTTAGGACAAAGAACTCGTTTCATGTTTCAAAAGGGGATTTATTTTGCCAGTAACCAGGCATTCTTATAAGTTTCGTTTTTTCTAAGCTCCAGTAGTTGTTTGGTAGCTTCTTCGCGATTTCCGAATGAACGGATGCTGACACGTACTTTGCCATCGCTGTTCAAGGCTTTCGCTTCGGCAAATCCTTTTGCCTTTAATTGTTCTGCCATTGCTTCAGCATCTTTCAGACCGATTCCTCCTGCTACGATAATGTGAAAGGGATGATTGGCCTGTGGCTGAACTGCGGGTGCAACCGGAGTTGTCACTGCGGTCGTAGTCGGTATTGTTGCTGTCGGTGCGGCCGGTGTTGTTTCCTGCTTGGCAACCTTGACTTCTTTGACAGCGATAGGTCTTGAAGTTCTGGCTTTATCTGCGGTAACTTTCTTCGTCTGACCAGTCGCATTCTTTTGATTATGCTTTGTCTCTACAGAAACAGGAGTGACTGCAACTGATTGTTTTTCTATTTGCTCAAAAAGCTCGGCAGGCAGCAGCTGGGCATAATTGTTCTTCTCGACATACGTATTTTCTACAGGAGTAGAGAATGCGAAGAACATAACGATAACGGCAATCATTGCCGCAGCATTACGAAGAAGGGTACGGCTGATGCTGATTTCATACGTTTTCTTTTCTTTCGTCAGACTGGCAGGTACCAGTATTCTTTCTTTTCGCTGCAACGCAGAGAGCTCACGCATCTCAAAAGAATCCAGTCCATATAATGAAGGAGTCGTTATCTTATGATCATAAGGAGTGAATTCGTAGTTTCCGTAAATGTTATAACGGATTTCACCTACGTTTTCCAGATCGGCTTTACCTTCTTCATGAAGAATCTCGACGAATGCGTTCACCTCTTTCTCCACCATACGGGTAGCATCGGCAAAACTGGTGTCATGCGCAGACATATAGGACTGTACCAACACGCCGTCATTCAGTTTAAGCTGAGAATTGAAACCGATGATACGGGTAGGAGGTAAAAAAAGATTTTCTTCTTTTACATAGGTTGCGGGAGCGTAGTGTGCTACGAATCCGCCAAAATTAGGAACGATTACGCAATCGTTCTCTAACAACAGAGCCTCTATGTGTTGTGCTAATTCAATCATAGTGCAAAATTAAGAGATTAATTGAATATATCCCAGAAAACTTCGAAAAAATCACTACTTTTGCATCGTTTTACTTATTACTACTAACGATGAACTATATACAGACAGAAATAGATGGGGTGTGGCTGATAGAACCCAATGTTTATTCTGATGAACGGGGCTACTTTATGGAAGCCTTTAAGAAAGAGGAGTTTGAAGCGAAGATCGGTCCGGTAGACTTTGTGCAGGATAATGAATCGAAATCGTCCTTTGGCGTATTGCGGGGACTGCACTATCAGAAGGGTGAATACAGCCAGGCAAAGTTAGTTCGCGTTCTGAAAGGAAAGGTGCTGGATGTTGCTGTCGATTTGCGCCGGTCGTCACCGACTTTTGGAAAACATGTCAGCGCATTGCTCAGTGAAGAAAATAAAAGGCAGTTTTTTATTCCCCGTGGTTTTGCTCATGGCTTTGTGGTGTTGAGCGAAGAAGCTGTGTTCATGTATAAGGTAGACAATAAATATGCTCCGCAAGCGGAAGCGTCTATAGTATATAATGATGAAACGTTAGGCATCGACTGGATGCTTGGGGAGTCGCAGATGCTTTTGTCGCCCAAGGATAAAGAGGGCATGGCTTTCAGAGATGCTGTATATTTTGAATAAACTCTAACAAACGATAGATATGAAAATAGCGATTGTCGGAACCGGTTATGTTGGTTTGGTAACCGGAACATGTTTTGCTGAAATCGGCGTGAATGTAACTTGTGTAGATACGAATAGCGAGAAAATAGAATCTTTGCAGAAAGGAGTGATTCCGATCTATGAGAATGGATTGGAAGAAATGGTACTTCGTAATGTCAAGGCAAAAAGACTGAAATTCACGACTTCGCTTGAGAGTTGCCTGGATGATGTTGAGGTTATATTTAGTGCTGTCGGTACACCTCCGGACGAAGATGGCAGTGCTGATTTGAGTTATGTGCTGGAAGTTGCCCGCACCATCGGTCGTAATATGAATCAATATAAGTTGGTAGTGACGAAGAGCACGGTTCCTGTAGGTACTGCGCGCAGAGTTCGTGCCGCTATACAAGAAGAACTGGATAAAAGAGGAGTAAACATTGAGTTTGATGTAGCTTCCAATCCGGAATTTCTGAAAGAGGGCAATGCTATCAGCGACTTTATGAGTCCCGACCGTGTAGTGGTAGGAGTGGAGTCTGTTCGTGCGGAGAAACTGATGTCGAAACTCTATAAGCCGTTTTTATTGAATAACTTCCGTGTTATTTTCATGGATATCCCATCGGCTGAAATGACGAAATATGCGGCTAACTCTATGTTGGCAACCCGTATCAGCTTTATGAATGACATCGCGAACTTGTGTGAACTGGTAGGTGCCGACGTAAATATGGTACGTAGCGGTATCGGTTCTGATACTCGTATCGGACGCAAGTTCCTATACCCAGGTATCGGATATGGTGGCTCTTGTTTTCCTAAAGATGTGAAAGCATTGATCAAGACTGCCGAGCAAAACGGGTATACTATGCGTGTACTTCGTGCGGTGGAAGATGTGAATGAGGCGCAGAAAGGAGTCTTGTTTGAAAAACTGATGAAGCAGTTTAATGGTGATTTGAGAGGTAAGACCATCGCCTTGTGGGGATTGGCTTTTAAACCGGAAACGGATGATATGCGTGAGGCTCCGGGATTGGTATTGATCGATAAACTTCTGAAAGCAGGTTGTCAGATACGCGCATATGATCCGGCTGCAATGAATGAGTGTAAACGTCGTATCGGTGATGTTATTTATTACGCCCGCGATATGTATGATGCGGTACTTGATGCTGATGTCCTGATGTTAATTACCGAATGGAAAGAATTCCGTCTGCCTTCATGGGCTGTCATCAAAAAGACTATGAATCAGCAAATTGTGTTGGATGGACGCAATATCTATGATAAAAAAGAAATGGAAGAGCTCGGATTTATTTATTCATGCATTGGTAAATAAGATAATTAGAGTATCTTTATACACAAAATTTAGACAAATGACGAAATATGTAGCGATATCGTTAGTAGCGATCTTGCTCGCAGCATGTAACAGCAGTAAGAATCCGCACTCTTCCTCCGGACAAGAGGAGGATTTGAGTGCGAAAGAACTGCTGCAAGGAATCTGGCTGGATGATGAGACTGAGAGCCCGTTGATGCGTATAGAAGGGGATACCATCTATTATGCAGATTCGCAGAGCGCTCCTATTACATTCAAAATTATACGGGATACTCTTTATACTTATGGCAATGATACTACCTATTATAAGATAGATAAGCAGGGGGAGCATATTTTCTGGTTTCATTCGATTGCAGATAATATGATCAGATTGCATAAATCTGAAGATCCTAATGATTCGTTATCTTTTGTCGGTCAGGAAATGATTATTCCCACCTATACGGAAGTAACGAAGCGCGATAGTATTGTGAACTATAATGGTAGCCGCTATCGTGCTTATGTGTATATCAATCCATCCAAAATGAGGGTGATCAAGACGATATATACTGAAGACGGTATTAGTATGGATAATGTGTACTACGATAATGTGATGCACATTTGTGTGTATGAAGGCAAGAAGAGCCTGTTTGCCAGTGATATTACCAAGCAGATGTTTGAAAGTGTGGTTCCTGCGGATTTCCTGGTGCAGGCAATTTTATCTGATACTAAATTTGTAAAGGTAGACCGGAATGGTTTCCATTATCAGGCTGTTTTATCCATTCCGGAAAGTTCTATTTACAGTATAGCAAATTTGACTGTCAGCTTTAGCAGCAAGTTGACTATTACTCCGACGAAATAGCCAAGTGTTTTTAGTTTCTTGCAGGAGAAGAGGGGCGGTTATTGCCTTTTTTTCCATTGTTGTTATTCCTTTTTCCTCCGAAGCTTCTTCTTTTAGAACTGTCACCTCTCTTATTGTTGTAAGAGCGGGGCTTGTATTCCGGTGCTTCTCCTAATTCGGCGGGAACGGGAATTTTATATATTTCTTTTTCAAGAAAGTTCTCGATGGATTTGAAGTTGCTCTGTTCTTTCTCGCTGATAAAGGTGAGTGCTACTCCGTCATTGTTGGCACGTGCTGTACGTCCGATACGGTGCACATAATCCTCGCTGTCATGGGGGACATCAAAGTTGATAACCAATCGGATGTCGTCAATATCGATACCACGGGCAACGATATCCGTAGCAACCAGAATATTGATTCTTCCGGCTTTAAATTCGTGCATGACCACTTCACGTTGTGCCTGTTCAAGATCCGAATGCATTTCTCCTACATTCAGTTTCATCATTTTCAGAGCCTTTGTTACTTCTTTAACCTTGATTTTGGAGGAAGCGAAAATAATCACACGTTCGGGTACTTCGTCAGTAAAAAGGCTGCGTATGATACCTAGCTTCTGATTCTCGTAACATACATAAGCTGCCTGGATGATTTTATCTGCCGGTCTTGAAACGGCAAGTTTGATTTCCGCCGGATTATTCAGAATTGTTTTTGCCAGTTGCTGTATTTTGGCAGGCATAGTTGCCGAGAACATGATTGTCTGTCGTTCTTTCGGCAAATATTTCACGATTTGCATGATATCTTCGTAGAATCCCATATCAAGCATACGGTCTGCTTCGTCCAGTATAAAATAAGAAACCTTGGAAAGATCTACGTATCCAAGGCTTAAATGGGCTATCAGCCGTCCGGGAGTAGCTATTACTACATCTGCACCTAACGTAAGTCCCTTCTTCTGTTGTTCGAAAAGGATTCCGTCATTTCCACCGTATACGGCAACACTCGATGCGGGCATAAAATAGGAGAAGCCTTCCATTTGCTGGTCGATTTGCTGTGCCAATTCCCGGGTAGGGGACATAATGACACAGTTAATGGCATCTTCGGGATGTCCTCCTTCGGATAACTTATTCAGGATAGGCAGCAGGAATGCTGCTGTTTTACCAGTGCCCGTTTGTGCAACTGCTATCAAATCTTTACCTTCTAGTATGATTGGAATTGCTTGTTCCTGTATAGGCGTGCACTCGTCAAATCGCATGGCGTCAAGCGCATCAAGCACATTTGCATTTAGTTTTAGTTCGGAAAACTTCATTACTTCTTTTTATTTGCCGACAAAGATAAAATAATTTTTGGTCTCAATTACATATTCAAATAAGAATCTTTGAATCCCAGGAAATAGAGCACTCCGTCAAGCCCGATGGTATTGATGGATTGTTTGGCATTTGCCACTACTTTGGGCTTTGCGTGGAAGGCGATTCCCAGTCCGGCGATTCCCAGCATAGGAAGGTCGTTGGCACCGTCTCCAACGGCTATTGTCTGAGCAATATCAACCTTCTCTACCTGAGCGATCAGACGGAGGAGTTCGGCTTTTCGTTTGCCGTCTACTACGTCTCCCAGATAGCGTCCGGTTAATTTGCCGTCTACAATTTCCAATTCGTTCGCATATACGTAATCTATGCCATATTTCTTTTGCAGATACTGACCGAAATAGGTGAATCCTCCGGAAAGAATAGCAATTTTGTATCCATATTTTTTCAGTACATACATCAGGCGGTCTACTCCTTCTGTAATAGGAAGGCTTTCTGCTATTTCCTGCATGACTGATTCATCCAGTCCTTTTAACAAGGCTACACGACGTGTGAAGCTTTCTGTAAAGTCTATTTCTCCACGCATGGCGCTTTCTGTAATTGCCTTTACTTCATCGCCTACACCTGCACGGATAGCCAGCTCGTCGATTACCTCAGTTTCGATCAAGGTAGAATCCATATCGAAACAGATCAGACGACGCATACGGCGGTACATATTATCTTGCTGGAAAGAAAAGTCCATCTCCTGTTCGCTAGCCAGCTGCATCAGTCGCTCCTGCATGGCGATACGGTCTTTCGGGGTACCGCGTACGGAGAACTCGATACAGGCACGGGTACGGGTATCCGTTTTGTCCTCATCCAAAGGGATACGCCCCGTCAGACGTTTGATGGCATCAATGTTTAAGTCTTGTTCTGCTAGTACGCGGGTAGCGGCAGATATCTGGCGGGCGGACAGTTTGCGGCCCAATACCGTCAGTATATAGCGGTTTTTCCCCTGCATACCTACCCAGTTCTCATACTGGTCAGTTCCTATCGGTTCGAAACGAATGGTTACTCCCAATGAAGATGCCTTAAACAGCAGCTCCTTCATAATGAATCCGGAATGCCTTTCTTCGCTTCTGAAAAGGATGCCTAACGACAAAGTATTATGGATGTCCGCCTGTCCGATATCAAGGATAGTAGCGTCATACTTGGCAAGTATTTCAGTTACGGAAGCGGTAAGTCCCGG
>CANSEY010000071.1 GCA_947646015.1 uncultured Bacteroides sp.
ACCTGTAACCGGCTGATCCGTAGTCAGCTACTCTATTCAGTTGAGCTACGCGACCATTGTTTCGTTTTAACGGGTGCAAAGATACGTACTTTTCCCGAATTAGCAAGCATTCGGCGACTTTTTTTTGTAGAAAATTATTCGATGAAACGGTAATTAAACAGTTGGAAACCGATACTTAACCCGACATTCCACTCCCTTCTCGGTGAGCTATAATGATTTACATAAGCAGAGATGTCTCCGAACGGTAATTGACACACAACAGAAATTTCTCCTAAATATTCGAATTTAGAGAAGGCTTTTCCATAATATGCCTTATTTAATGAGTTTCTTTCAATCGGATATATAGGCATAAAACCATAAAATTCACCTCGCAGATGGAACATTTGATTGAGGCGATAGATGGGACGAATGCCGGCTCCCACAAATTGATTGGCGCGGAAAGCTTCATTATAGGTGAGTTTGCTATGTAGAGTAGGTGAAAACTCACCTGCTTGCATCATAGTCGCCGTATAATTCTCGGAAAAGTTCTTGGAAGCGTACAAAGCTTTTAAATACCATCCCAAAACCCAGTGTTCGCTCATTGTATGGTATTTTTCTTTCATATATGATAATTGCAGCCAGGAATGGTGTTCTTTATTTATTTGAACTCCTTTGGTCTCTTCACCGGGATAGAATCTTTCCCGTCCCATGAATATCTGTGCAACAAGAGCTTCTTTGTAGCCTTGTGTCGGGTATTGCCGTGAATTAAGCGTACTTCCATTGAAGCTGATAGAGCCGCCGAATAAATCATAACGGCTTCTGTCGAATCTGTCTTTCTCAAAATCGATGATATTTCTCTGGAAATATTTGTCTTCTATTCTGGCGATCCCTATTCCAAACTCAGCTCGTTTGCTTAAAAGAAAAGGTAGTCCGACCTGAAGTTTAAGGAAGCGTTCGTCTTTCTGATTAAATGCTGGCTTGTCATTCCTGGAAAATAACTTGTCTTTCTTAAAATAGTCGAAAGTAGTAATAGATGCGATAAAGCGGTAAGAGGTCGGGATCGCAGTAGAAAAGTCGATCTTAGCCATGAATTGCGCATTATTATAGACTTTCCCGAGTTGACCGTCAAAAAGAAATTCTTTCGCATAGTAATTTAAATCCTGATAGCTGAGACCGAGATAAATTTGGTTCGAGTTGGATGTGGAAATATTCCCACCTAATCGTACGGCAAAATTATTCTCCAGTTTGACTTTTAAATGCAGGTCATATGTTTCATCCTCCGGATTGTATACGGCATGCGGGATGATCTCGGAAATCATGTTGTCTGAAAGCAGCCGGAAATAGCCTTCTTTCAAGTTTTCGTAAGTGAATTCCTTATTGTCAGAGCTATGAAATTCTTTTTTAATATATGCCTGTTGTTGGGGATTGGCTCCATCAATAATGATGTTTTTAAAGCGTAATTCCGGATAGTTGCTTCGGTATACCATTCTTCTCAAACGTATATTATCCAAATTAACCCTCCTTTGTATACGGCTTTTTATAGAATCCATCATGCTTATGGTTCGGTTATATCCGATATCATGCAATTCATCTATTCGCTGGAAATCCATCAAGCTGACATTGTCATATTTGAATGTCATCAGAATACCCATTGAATCCGGAATAGAATAATCGGTTTTTTGCATGACCATGTTTTCTATCTGGCTCATGAGGTCATTTTCCTTGGGTTTGGTGGGGTTTGTAGATACCACACTTCCAATTATAATATCCGGATGAAAATCGTCTCTCATAACGTCTGTTGGGAAATTATTGTAGATTCCTCCGTCATATGCCAGCACATTGTCAATCTCTATAGGCTTAAACATAAAGGGAAAGCTCATGGAAGCTCGGACGGCATCTCCCAAATCTCCGTTTCTCATTACGAGTTGCTTTTTATTGTAGACATCAGAAGCTATGCATCGGAAAGGAACGAATAACTTGTCGAAATCGCCTTTACACGAAGCTGTAGCGCGTGCATACAAATCTACAAAAACCAGATTCATCTGTATGGGATTTACTACGCTTGTGGGCAGAAATTGTGGTTTGAAGTTTTTTAATGAGTCTTTGAATGAGAAACGGATATTAAAAAACTCCGGTGTCGGGACATTTTTCTTGAAGTGGTATACGTATTTCTCTTCTATTTGTCCTGAATACCATCTTTTAAAGTCCTCTGACTTCAATAATTCTTCCATATCATCAGGAGAATACCCCATCGCATAAAGAGAGCCGATAATGGCCCCCATGGAAGTTCCTGTAATATAATCGATAGGAATGTTATTTTCTTCTAAGGCGCGAATGATGCCGATGTGTGTCAATCCTTTGGCACCGCCACCACTTAAGACAAGACCTACTTTTTGGGCGCAGACAGTCGGCATGAATAACCATATAGCAATTAACACTAAAAGTATTTTTCTCATAACCCAAATCAAACAATTGAAGTATTTATCATTTAGTGTTCAAATATATGCAATACTTTCCAATTTATCGATATTTTAGCGTTCGTTTTATGATGAAAAAAGAGCATTGCAACACGTTTTAGTGTTGAATGCTCTTTCATTGATTTATGTTATAAATAAAGGGGCGGTATTAAATCAGCTCAATACTGCGCTTCACGAAGTTGTTCAGAGCTTCACCTTTTAGCATATTGTTCTGCAATAAAGCCAGGTCGATGAGTTGACGGATTACCTTGTTGTTGCTGGCATATCCTGCAAAGATGCCTTCTTTTTTATTTTTCAGTTCATCCCATTTTTTATCCAGCTCATTCAGTTCATCTTTCTCCGCAGTAGGAATATCTTCTTCCTTCTTGTCCTTTTGGCTGTCTTTTAGTTCGTTGCGACGCTTGCTGACACTATTCATCTCTGTTTGTATAGGAGCTACTTCAGGGTGACAAGCTGCTTCTTCTTCGTCAAGCACTTGCTTGATAAGCTTATGGTCGGAGTTCAGAACCAGATTGAACATATCCGGCATCTCCCCATAGAAGCTCATTCCGGCCTGAATATTTGCCATTTCCTTCATACGACGCATATACTCGCTTTGAGTAATCATCACCGGAGCTGAATTGTCTCCCAATGCCTGTGTCATTACATTGAACTCAACTTTATCCATTTTGGGTAACTGGCTCTTGAAAGCAGTTGTGATAGCTTCTTGCTTTTCTCCTTCCAGTGTCTCGTTTTTCTTGTCTTCTTTGATGATAAGGTTGTCGATCACATCGCTGTCTACACGGGTGAAGCGAGATTTCTCAAACTTCTGTTCCAGCATACTTACCATAGCTACGTCTAATTGACCATCCATAAGCAGAACATTGTATCCCTTGTTGGTGGCAGCCTCGATATAACTGAATTGTTCATCCTTATTATTAGCATACAAATAGATCAGATTTCCATCTTTGTCTGTCTGATTATCTTTAATAAGGGTCTGATACTCTTCAAATGTATAATGTTTGTTATCTGTATCGGTGAAAAGGGCGAATTTTTGCGCTTTCTCATAGAAATCCTCTTGAGTAAGCATGCCGTAATTGATAAATATTTTCAAATCATTCCACTTCTCTTCAAACTGTTTACGGTCGTTCTTGAAAATCGATTGCAGGCGGTCGGAAACTTTCTTCGTGATATAGGTAGAAATCTTCTTCACATTCGAGTCGCTTTGCAAATAAGAACGGGATACATTCAATGGAATATCCGGGGAATCAATAACTCCATGTAATAAAGTCAGGAAGTCCGGTACAATTCCTTCTACGGAATCCGTTACATATACTTGGTTGCAATATAACTGAATCTTATTTTTATTCAGCTCAATATTGCTCTTTACTTTCGGGAAGTAGAGGATACCAGTCAGATGGAACGGATAATCCACATTCAGATGAATCCAAAATAATGGCTCGTCTGACATCGGGTACAACTTGGTATAGAACGACTTATAATCCTCGTCCGACAGTTCGCTCGGCTTACGAGTCCACAAAGGAGTGGTGTCGTTAATAATATTGTCTTCAGTGGTTTCTACCTGTTTTCCATCTTTCCATTCTTTCTTCTTCCCGAATGCAATGGGGACAGGAAGGAAGCTGCAATATTTCTTCAGAAGCTCAGAAACACGTGCTTCTTCGAGGAATTCTTTGCAATCGTCATCGATATATAAGATGATATCTGAACCACGATCTGCCTTATCTACTTCTTCAATAGTGAATTCAGGGCTACCATCGCAAGTCCATTTTATAGCTTGTGCTTCGTCTCTGTAGGATTTGGTGATAATTTCAACCTTTTTTGCAACCATAAAGGCAGAATAGAAGCCTAAACCGAAATGTCCGATGATTGCATTTGCATCATCTTTGTATTTTTCCAGAAAATCATTCGCTCCTGAAAATGCAATCTGATTGATGTACTTTTCTATTTCTTCTGCAGTCAGGCCAATACCACGGTCGGAGATAGTAATAGTGTCTTTACCTAATTCAACGTGAATTGTCAGATCGCCCAGTTCACCTTTAAACTCCCCAATGGAAGCAAGGGTATTTAGTTTCTGAGTGGCATCTACTGCATTAGACACTAATTCGCGAAGAAAAATTTCATGGTCACTGTACAAGAACTTTTTGATGATAGGGAAAATGTTCTCTGTTGTAACCCCAATATTACCTTTTTGCATAATAACGTATATTTTTTTGGTTTATTTATTAGAATGTTTTTAATTGATATTTGTTCAGATAGAGACAAAAAAAATGCCAGACCCTAAGGTCTGACATTCTGGCATATTTTATGACTTATCTTATTTAAGTAATCTTCTTTCAAGATGCAATAACTTTCATCTCCAATTCACCTTTCTCTTTATTCAGAGAGACTTGAATGACATCTTTTTCTTTCAGAGAAGAAGTTATAATGAGTTCTGACAGTCCATCCTCCAAATGGGTTTGAATAGCTCGTTTTAAAGGGCGGGCTCCGAATTGCACATCGTATCCTTTTTCGGCCACGAATCTTTTAGCTTCATCATCAATAACTAGCTTATATCCAATAGATTCAATACGATCATATAGTCCTTTTAGCTCAATATCAATGATTTTCGTGATAGCTTCCAAAGAGAGTTGGTCAAATGTTATGATTTCATCGACACGGTTGATAAATTCGGGCGCGAATGATTTATTTAATGCTTTTTGTATAACACTTCGCGAGAACTCTTTATCATCCAGACGGCTTTGTGTAGCAAAGCCTACACCACGTCCAAACTCCTTTAACTGGCGGGTACCAATATTGGAAGTCATGATAACAACTGTATTTTTAAAATCAACCATTCTGCCATAACTGTCAGTCAGACGGCCTTCGTCCATCACTTGAAGAAGGAGATTGAACACATCCGGATGTGCTTTTTCGATCTCATCAAGCAAGACGATAGAATAAGGTTTGCGACGTACTTTTTCAGTTAATTGTCCGCCTTCTTCATATCCTACATATCCCGGAGGAGCTCCGACCAGACGTGAGACTGTGAATTTTTCCATAAATTCGCTCATGTCTATACGAATCAGTGCATCGGAAGCCCCGAACATATATTTTGCCAATTCTTTGGCTAAATGGGTTTTACCTACACCAGTCGGACCTAAGAACATAAAGGTTCCAATGGGCTTATTGGGATCCTTCAATCCCACACGGCTTCTTAAAATAGCCTTGACCAGTTTCTCTATCGCCGGATCCTGTGCGATTACTTTCGATTGCAGATCCTCCTTCATGCCAGCCAGCTTGATTCCTTCGGCTTGTGCCATACGCTGTACCGGAATGCCGGACATCATAGAAATAACATTGGCAATTTCCTCTGCATCAACAGTCTGTCTATTCTCTTTCAGACTGTTTTCCCATTCTCGTTTCATTTCGTCCAACTGAAGCGTGAGCTCTTTTTCCTTATCTCGGAAACTGGCAGCGAGTTCAAAATTCTGCGATTTCACAGCTTCATTTTTCTTGCTTTTAGCTTCTTCGATGAGTTTTTCCTGCTCTTCGATTTCCTTGGGTACATTGACGTTGGTCAGATGTACACGTGATCCTGCTTCATCCAAAGCGTCAATAGCTTTATCGGGGAAGTTACGGTCCGTAATATAACGGTCTGTCAACTTGACACAAGCTTCCAATGCTTCATCTGTATAGTTCACGTTATGATGATCTTCATATTTATCCTTGATGTTACGCAGAATCTGAAGAGTTTCGGCAGCAGTAGTGGGTTCCACCATAACTTTTTGGAAACGACGTTCCAAAGCGCCGTCTTTTTCTATATTCTTACGGTATTCATCAAGGGTAGTAGCACCAATACATTGTATTTCGCCGCGTGCCAATGCAGGTTTCAGCATATTGGCTGCATCCATTGAACCGGCTGCAGAACCTGCACCTACAATTGTATGGATCTCATCAATGAACAGGATTACATTCGGATTCCTTTGTAACTCGTTGAGAATGGAACGAATACGCTCTTCAAACTGACCACGATATTTTGTTCCTGCCACAACTGCGGTCATGTCAAGAGCTACTACTCGCTTATCAAACAAGATGCGTGAGACTTTCTTTTGAATAATTCTCAAAGCAAGTCCTTCAACGATTGCTGATTTTCCTACACCAGGTTCACCGATCAGAATCGGATTGTTCTTTTTACGGCGACTCAGGATTTGAGCCAAGCGTTCAATTTCCTTTTCTCTGCCTACTACAGGGTCCAAACGTCCTTCTTCTGCCGCTTTTGTCATATCTGTACCGAAATTGTCAAGTACAGGCGTGTCATTAGCCGGTTTTTTTGAAGCTGTTTGCGCCTGTTGCTGGCGTTCTTCAGAACCGCTTCCACCAGATCGGGGAGAAGACATTTCTTCATCATCATCGTCTTCCGGGAATCCCATGCCGGAATTTACATCCGGTTGCAATGTGGCTTGTTCCAACACTTTCACGTAATTAACATCATTAGCTTCGAGCACGGAAGCAGCCATATTGTTTCTTTCTCTTAGGATCGCTAACAAAACATGCTCTGTATCAGCTATATTACTTCTCATTCCACGTGCTTCTAAAATACACATTTTTAATATTTTTGCCGCGTCATTAGACAACGGTATCTCTGCATCAGGCAATAGCATATCATCAGCTTCTGTCTTCAGCCGAGCTTCAATCTGCTGCTTTACTGCAGCTAAATTGGTGTTGAGTTTTGACAATATCTCGATAGCTTTTCCTTCACCGTCACGAAGCAATCCCAGAAGTAGGTGCTCAGGTCCGATATGCCTACTCCTCAACCGGTTAGCTTCTTCCTTGCTATAGACGATAATGTCGGAAACTCTTTGTGAGAATTGATTATTCATACTTTTTCCTTTTCTTCTAAGGGGTTATTTACTGGCAAATATACGCATTTAATCAAGTTTGTATTGCATATTTGCTTTATTTCTTATATCTACAAATGGCGTGCCATAAAAACAATGCTTTGTATTATATATATAAGGTATAACAAATACCACTCCCTGTTTTTCACAGATATAGTCTCCTTAATGGTAGTATTTATTCTTTTTCTCATTTCTTTTTCTAATATTAATGGTTAGAAGTCAATCCGTTCCTTGAAATTTTTAATTTTAATAACTAAATATAGACAAACAGACTGTCCTTCAAGCAGAAAAAAACTTTCTTCGGAAAAACTTTCGTATATCGTGGAAAAGTAGTACTTTAGCGTGGTTTTTCACAGACCATACAATGTATAATTAATAATCATTTTAAATGCTTGAACAAGACAGAATTATAAAGATTAACATCGAGGAGGAAATGAAGTCATCGTACATTGACTACTCCATGTCGGTCATTGTTTCACGTGCCCTTCCGGATGTTAGAGATGGATTTAAGCCCGTTCACCGTAGAATTTTATACGGAATGATGGAATTGGGTAATACTTCAGACAAACCTTATAAAAAATCTGCAAGAATTGTGGGTGAAGTACTGGGTAAGTACCATCCGCATGGAGACTCTTCAGTTTATTATGCTATGGTGCGTATGGCTCAGGAATGGGCAATGCGTTATCCTTTAGTAGATGGCCAAGGTAACTTTGGTTCTGTAGATGGTGATAGCCCCGCTGCCATGCGTTATACGGAGGCTCGTCTAAACAAGTTAGGTGAAGCGATGATGGATGACCTGTATAAGGAAACTGTAGACTTCGAACCTAACTTTGATAATACGTTGACAGAGCCGAAGGTGATGCCGACCCGTATTCCTAATCTTTTGGTTAATGGTGCTTCCGGTATTGCGGTAGGTATGGCAACTAATATGCCTCCTCATAATCTTTCGGAAGTAATTGATGCTTGTGAAGCATATATTGATAATCAGGAAATCACAGTAGAGGAACTGATGACTTATGTCAAAGCTCCGGATTTCCCTACAGGTGGTTATATATATGGTATCAGCGGAGTACGTGAAGGATATCTGACAGGTCGTGGACGTGTAGTAATGCGTGCAAAAGCGGAAATTGAAACCGGACAGACACATGATAAAATCGTAGTGACTGAGATCCCTTATAATGTTAATAAGGCTGAACTGATCAAATATATTGCTGATCTTGTTAACGATAAGAGAATAGAAGGTATCTCGAATGCAAACGACGAGTCTGACCGTGACGGTATGCGTATCGTTATCGATGTAAAACGTGATGCTAATGCAAGTGTAGTGCTGAATAAGCTGTATAAGATGACAGCCTTACAGACTTCCTTCGGTGTGAATAATGTTGCATTGGTTCACGGACGTCCTAAGACATTGAATCTGAGAGATATGATTAAATATTTCGTAGAGCACAGGCACGAAGTAGTTATCCGCCGTACTCAGTTCGATCTGCGTAAAGCAAAGGAACGTGCACATATCCTTGAAGGTTTAATCATTGCTTCTGATAATATTGATGAAGTTATTCGTATTATTCGTGCAGCTAAGACTCCAAATGATGCTATTGCAGGTTTGATAGAACGTTTTAATCTGACAGAAATACAGTCACGTGCAATTGTAGAGATGCGTTTGCGTCAGTTGACTGGTCTGATGCAGGATCAGCTTCATGCTGAATACGAAGAAATCATGAAACAGATTGCTTATTTGGAAAGCATTTTGGCTGATGATGAGGTATGTCGTAAGGTGATGAAAGATGAATTATTGGAAGTTAAAGCGAAATATGGTGACGAACGTCGTTCTGAAATCGTTTATTCTTCCGAAGAGTTTAATCCGGAGGACTTCTATGCTGATGATCAGATGATTATCACAATATCTCATATGGGATATATCAAACGTACGCCATTAACAGAATTCCGTGCGCAGAATCGTGGTGGGGTAGGCTCTAAGGGAACAGAAACTCGTGATGCGGACTTTGTAGAGCATATATATCCGGCTACTATGCACAATACCATGATGTTCTTTACACAAAAAGGTAAATGTTATTGGCTGAAAGTTTATGAGATACCGGAAGGAACGAAGAATTCCAAAGGACGTGCTATACAAAACCTGTTAAATATTGACTCTGATGACAGTGTTACTGCATATTTGCGTGTTAAGAGCCTGGATGACACTGAATATATCAATAGTCATTACGTATTATTCTGTACGAAGAAAGGTGTTATCAAGAAGACATTGCTTGAACAATATTCACGCCCGCGTCAGAATGGTGTAAATGCTATTACAATTCGTGAGGATGACAGTGTAATTGAAGTTCGAATGACGAATGGTAATAATGAAATCATTATTGCTAATCGTAATGGTCGGGCTATTCGTTTCCATGAAGCTGCAGTTCGTGTAATGGGACGTACGGCTACAGGTGTACGTGGTATTACATTGGATAATGATGGTCAGGATGAAGTAATAGGAATGATATGTATAAAAGATTTGGAAACAGAATCTGTAATGGTTGTTTCTGAACAGGGATATGGTAAACGCTCTGAAATTGAAGATTATCGTAAGACTAATCGCGGTGGTAAGGGTGTAAAGACCATGAATATTACTGAAAAAACAGGTAAGTTGGTAACAATTAAGTCAGTGACTGATGAGAACGACTTAATGATTATCAATAAATCCGGAATAACTATCCGTCTGAAAGTTGCTGATGTCCGTATTATGGGACGTGCTACTCAAGGTGTTCGTCTGATTAATCTTGAAAAACGTAACGATCAGATTGGTTCTGTATGTAAAGTAATGACAGAAAGTCTTGAGGATGAAGTTCCCGCAGAAGAAGCAGAAGGTACTATTGTCAGTGATCTGACTACTGATCAGGATGTTGACAATGCAGATACTGCTACAGATGTTAATGAAAATAACAACGAAATTGAGGAATAGACATAATATTAATAATTAATCAAACAACAATCATGAAAAGAGTATTATTTTCAATGGTTTTATTGATGGCCGTAAGCTTATCATTCGCTCAAATGAAGAATGTAAAAGAAGCCAAAAGCATTGCCAGTGATGTAAAACCGAATTTTAATCAAGCTGAAAAGCTGATTAATGAAGCCATTAAGAACCCTGAGACCAAGGATCTTCCTGACACATGGGACGTTGCTGGATTTATTCAGAAACGTTTTATTGAAGAAGAACGTGATAAGAAAGGTGTTCTGAAACAGCCGTTTGACACATTGAAGGCATACAACAGCATTTTAAAAATGTTTGAGTATTATACTAAATGTGATGATCTAGCTCAAGTACCTAATGAAAAAGGTAAAATTAAAAACAAATATAGAAAAGCAAATGCTTCAACTATATTGGTTGAACGTCCTAACTTAATTAACGGTGGTATTCAATTCTTTAACCTTGATAAGAATAAGGAAGCTTTGCAATTCTTTGCAACATACGTAGAATCAGCTTCTTATCCTATGTTGGCAGAGCAGAATTTGGCTAAAACAGATACTCTTTTGGCACAAATAGCATATTACGCAACATTGGCTGCTGACAGAGTAGGAGATAAAGATGCAATTATTAAATATGCTCCTGCTGCTTTGGATGACAAAGATGGCGGTAAGTTTGCAATGCAATTGATGGCAGATGCATATAAAGCTAAAGGTGATACTGCAGCATGGGTTAAATCATTGGAAGAAGGTATTTTAAAATTCCCTGGAAATGATTATTTCTTTGCGAATTTGGTAGATTACTATACTAGCTCTAACCAAGCTTCTAAAGCAATGGAATTTGCTGATAGAATGTTGTCTACTGATGCTAATAACAAGTTGTATCTTTATGTGAAAGCGTATCTTTATCATAATATGAAAGAATATGATAAAGCTATTGAGTTCTACAAGAAAGCTATTGCTGCAGATCCTGAATATGCAGAGGCATATTCTAATGTAGGATTAGTGTATTTGATGAAGGCTCAGGATTATGCTGATAAAGCTACAACAGATATCAATGATCCGAAATATGCAGAGGCACAAGCTACAGTGAAGAAATTCTATGAAGAAGCTAAGCCATTCTACGAAAAAGCCAGAGCTTTGAAACCTGATCAGAAAGATTTGTGGTTACAGGGTCTTTACCGTGTTTACTATAATCTGAACATGGGTCCTGAATTTGAAGAAATCGATAAGATGATGAAATAATTATATT
>CANSEY010000072.1 GCA_947646015.1 uncultured Bacteroides sp.
GAACGTCTTTTGAAACATTATCTTCCTTTTGATAAAAGACAATCTACTTCTTACAAGAATCATTTTTTCCAAATGCTTCATTATTAGTTTTATCCTTTCGTTACATCAGCGGGTAACCGGATTGATAGTCTGCCGGTATTTTTGCCGGATGTTACCATTCTTATATTATTTGTTTCCTGCGTTATATCGCCTCTGTACTATTCTGGCTAACCTTGCATCAACAATCACACATCGTATAACTACTATAAATTTAGAATCAAAATGAACAGAGAGAACAAACCTTTATTCCTATATACCTTTATCACCGTCTTTGGTGGATTGATTGTGGGATTAAATATGGCAGGTATTTCCGGAGCCGTTCCTTTTTTACAGGAACAATTCATGTTGGATGATATGGCTTTGGGATTGGTGGTAAGTATTCTGACCGTAGGTTGCCTTTGCGGTGCTTTGCTGGGAGGAGGTTTTAGCGACCGTTATGGCAGACAGAAAGTCATGTTCTCGTCAGCTGTCTTTTTTATTGTTTCTTCTTTGGGCTGCGCATTATCCGGTAATTTGGTTTCACTGCTGGTTTTTCGCCTGATATGCGGGCTGGGTATCGGAGTGATCTCTGCCGTAGCACCTATTTATATATCTGAAATATCTCCTGCCCGGCTGAGGGGAACACTGGTTTCCTACAATCAGTTGGCTATTGTGATAGGAATTCTAATTGCTT
Source organism: uncultured Bacteroides sp. (assembly GCA_947646015.1). Lineage (GTDB taxonomy): Bacteria > Bacteroidota > Bacteroidia > Bacteroidales > Bacteroidaceae > Bacteroides. The sequence goes on from CANSEY010000072.1 coordinate 713, forward strand.
ACATTGTAGATTATATATTGCTGGACTATGAGCGGAACTGGCGCCTGATGTTGGGATTCCCGTTCTTCTTTAGTGTGGCCTATCTGTTGTTATTGGGTATATTGCCTGAGAGCCCACGTTGGCTTTCGGCTCGTGGAAAAGCAGGTAGAGCCAGGCAGGTGGCCAGTAAACTGAACCTGGAAGCCGGTGAGATGACCGTGTCCGACACAAACACACAAGAAGGTAGAGATAGGATAAAGGTAACTGAATTGTTTAAGGGTAACTTGGCTAAAGTGGTTTTCATAGGTTCTATACTGGCCGCCTTACAGCAAATCACGGGTATTAACGTCATCATCAATTATGCACCTTCCATCTTCGAGATGACAGGTGTTGCCGGGGATATTGCCCTTGTGCAATCTATCCTGGTGGGAGTGGTGAATCTGCTGTTTACCCTGATTGCTGTGTGGCTGGTCGATAAAGTAGGGCGTAAGATTCTGCTTCTTTGCGGAAGTCTGGGGATGGGCATCTCATTGCTGTACCTGGTTTACACTTTCGTCGTTCCGGCAGCCAATGGTATCGGTGCCTTAATAGCCGTGTTATGCTATATCGGATTCTTTGCCGCTTCACTGGCACCTTTGATGTGGGTGGTGACTTCCGAGATTTACCCTTCTCGTATTCGTGGAACAGCTATGTCACTCTCCACCGGAATCAGCTGGTTATGTACTTTTCTCACCGTTCAGTTTTTCCCCTGGATACTGAATAACCTGGGCGGATCGGTTGCTTTCGGAATCTTTGCCGTTTTCAGCATTGCTGCATTCGCATTCATTTTGTTTTGTGTGCCCGAGACCAAGGGCAAGTCATTGGAGGCAATAGAAAAAGAGCTGGGAGTGGATAAAGAGGCTGAGGAGAATGTGAAAGAAGAACATGCTTTCTCGAAAATATAATAAACACAAAATTGGATATAAGTATGAAACAAAGTAAAAGAAATGTATGGTGGTCCGTCTGTGCAGGACTCTTGTTCTGCTCGTGGGGATGTAGTTCCCGGGTGTCGGATAAGCCGGTAACGCTGGAAACGTTGTTGGACGAAATGGTATCGGTGGAGGAACAGGCGCTGTATCCGGTTCCCTCTTATACCTGTCGTCAGGAAAGTAGCTACGACCGTGCATCAGTATCACCCGATTCTGCCGGTTGGTTTGCCAATAGTGACGGGTTTGGAATCAAACGGGTAGATACGGTGGCAGGCCGCATTGAGAAAGTGATGTTCGACGAAGTCGGACCTGGAGCGATCACTCGTATCTGGATTACTACCATTGACAAGCGGGGTACGTGGCGGTTTTATTTTGATGGTTCTGATCAACCGGGCTGGATCATTCCGGCTTATGACCTGATGCGGATCAATGTACCCGGATTGGGAAAGGGAATGTTACAGGCACACACCAGCTATACGCCCGAAGGTAAAGGAGGAAATACCTTGTTCCTGCCTATCCCTTATGCCCGTGGATGTAAAGTGACATTCGAAGACGAGCCGGGAGTGAATCCGACTCCCAAGTATTATCACATCAACTTCCGTAAATATCCTGAAGGCACACAGGTAGAGACCTTTTCTAAGGAGGTAGTGGAGAGAGCGGCACAGAAGATTGCCGAAGTAGACAACCGTCTTCTTCAGCCGGTAGCCGGCCGTAAAGGTGAGATCCTCCGGGAGGAGAAGAGTATTCTTCCTTCCGATTCATTGGTCATCCCTCTGCCTGCAGGCGAAAATGCGGTATACGAAGTGAAGTTCAATATTCGTACCGATAATCCTGAACAATATGCCCAGTTGATGCGGGAATTGGTGTTCAGTGCCGGGTTTGACGGAAAGCAGACCGTATGGGTACCGTTGAGTGACTTCTCCGGAGGTGGTATGGGTGCCCCCAAGGTAGATAGCTGGTATCTGACATCCGATGGAAAAGGAAATATCTCCAGTCGTTGGTTGATGCCTTACCAAAAAGATGGTGTGCTGAAAGTACTTAACCTCTCTTCCCGGTCGGTTGCTGCTACAATGGAGGTGAATGTAGCTCCATTAAAGTGGAATAAAGATCGTTCGTTGTATTTCTATGCTTCATGGAGACAGGAAAATGGTATCTATATCCACGATAAACCTGAAGAGGCCGACCAATGTGTAGAATGGAACTTTGCTACCCTGAAAGGTAGAGGTGTCTACAAAGGCGATTTACTTTCACTTTATAATCATGCCCCGTTGTGGTATGGTGAAGGTGATGAAAAGATTTGGGTGGACGACGATACTTTCCCATCACATTTCGGTACAGGCACAGAAGATTACTACAATAGTTCATGGGCACCGGTAGTGCCTTTCTATACTCCATTTGGAGGAGCCCCGAGAGCCGATTTGGAAAGCTCTCACGGTTATAATGCTTTCTATCGCACCCGCCATCTGGATGGTATTCCTTTCAATAAGAGCTTTAAGTTCGATATTGAAATGCTGGGATGGAAACGAGGTGAGGCCGATTATGCCACTACTATTTATTGGTATGGCGATCCGGAGGCACAGGTATTTGGAACTTCAGGTATTGAAGAAGCCCGCCGGCAGTTGCTGCCTGCTGTTGAGGCTTCGGCAGACTGAAAAACATATGATAGTATTATTTAAATTTTTAATTAAATCTAATTGGTGAATATGAAACATGAAAGACCTTGCCTTGTGGCCTCCGGAAGTGACTGGCTGCAAGAAGTGTTGAGAAGGCTTTTGGTCTGGGTGGTTGTCTTGTCCTCGGGGACATTGATGGCATACGCGGGCAATCTGGATATCAGCCAGACGAAAGTCATTACGGGTACGGTGACCGAAAAGGAAACAGGTGATCCGTTAATTGGAGTAAACGTTTCGGTAAAAGGTACTTCGAAGGGTACAATTACAAATTTGAATGGCCAGTATTCGGTCGATGTGAATTCCGATAAAGATATTCTGGTATTCTCGTTTATCGGAAAGGCTACACAGGAGAAAGCAGTGAAAGGATTGAGTCAGATTGATGTGGTGATGGCCGATGATGCCACGATGTTGGGCGAAGTAGTGATCCAGACCGGTTATATGACACAGCGTAAAGCTGATCTTACCGGTTCGGTTGCTATGGCCAACACTTCGGATTTGGCTCAGAACCCTTCGACTAATGCATTGAAGTCTTTACAGGGAAAATTGCCGGGTGTATTTATTACTACAGATGGTAGCCCTGGGGGAAATGCTTCGATACAGATTCGCGGACTTACGTCACTGAATGCGCAGCCTAACCCGCTGATCGTACTTGACGGATTGGCAGGAGACTATAACCTGCGTGATATCAACCCGGCGAATATTGAATCGATTCAGGTGCTGAAAGATGCGGCTTCGGCCAGTATTTATGGTTCGAGAGCTGCCGGTGGTGTGATTATCATCGAAACAAAGAAGGGTAAAAAGGGTGAATCGAAGATTAGTTACGAAGGTCGTGTACAGTTCTCTAAATGGGTTAATAAACCCGACCTGTTGAATACCGATGAGTATGGACGTGCCATCTGGCAAGCGTATGCAAACGACGATAAACTTGGTGAAATCAAGCAAAGCGTCCGTTTCTTCGATTATGACTGGAGTTATGACAGCAACGGTTATCCGGTACTTAATTCCGTGAAACCGGTGGAATGGCTGAATACAGCTCAGACTATGCGCTCAGCCGATACTAACTGGATCGATGAAATATCTCGTACCGGAGTATCGCAGAACCATCAGATTTCAGTATCGAGTGGTACTGATAAATCACGTACTTTCTTCAACCTGGGTTATGAAAACACAGAAGGTATTCAGATTGAAACTTTCTGGAAAAAATATTCGGCTCGTTTGAACTCGGAGTATGACTTATTGAATGGTCGTTTGAAAGTAGGTGAAAACCTTGAGTTGAACTATATGAATTATCGTGAAGCCAACCATACACAGCTTGCTGCAAATGAACCCCCTATCATTCCTGTATATACCGAAACCGGTGGTTGGGGTGGTGCTTCTCTCGATGTGGGTATGGATGACTATCGTAATCCGGTGAAAGACCTTATTCTGGGGAAAGACAATGTCAATAAGTTCCTGAAGGTAATTGGTAATACGTATGCCGATTTGATGATTATCAAAGGTTTGAACCTGAGAACATCATTCGGTGTAGATTATCGTGGTTCATATTATCGTGCAGTCGATAAAAAATGGAGTGAAGCAGACGGTTCGGGCCGTGATGAAAAGTTCAACTATGTCCGCAACGATCAGACTCATTTCCTGGAATACCAGTGGACCAACCAGATCAACTATAACGGGCAATTCGGAAAACACTCGATAGGAGCTGTAGTCGGAATGGAATTTACGAAAGCTGAAAGTGAAGCATTCTATGCACGTAAAGACGGTTTGACTCTGGAAGACAGAGACTATGCTTTTTTAAGTTCGGCTACTGGTGACAAGATTACAGAGGCTACCGGTTCGGGTGATGCTTATGCTCTGTTGTCATACTTCGGTAAGTTCAACTATTCGTATGCTTCCAAATATCTGGCATCGGCAACATTACGTTATGATGGTTCTTCCAAGTTCGGTGCTGATAACCGTTGGGCAGTCTTCCCGGCATTTTCTTTGGGATGGAGAATTAAGAATGAACCGTTCCTTGAGAATGTAGATTTTCTTTCGGACCTGAAGCTGAGATTCAGTTGGGGACGTAATGGTAACTCGGCCATTCCTAGCGGATACCTGCAAAGTAGTTATGTAGCCGATTATAACGGAACTTCTTATGCTATGAACGGACAGGAAAGCGGTTCTCTACAGTCTGGTTTCCGTAAATATCTCACCGGTAATTCGACATTGAAATGGGAAACTGTAACACAGACCAACTACGGTATCGATTTTGGTTTCTTCAACCAGAGCCTGGTCGGAACAATCGATTACTTTTATAAGAAGACAACCGATATGCTTTATTTGCCCCCTTATATCGGTGCATTCGGTGAAGGTGGAGATACTTATGTGAATGGTCCGAGTATGGAAAACCGTGGAGTTGAAATCTTGCTGACATACCGGAACAGTCTTCCATCGGGATTTAATTATAGCATTACGGGAAACATCGCGACTTTCAAGAATAAGATTACTGAATTGCCGGACAATGTGAGAAGTGTATATGGTGGAAACGGTATGTTGGATGATATCATCGGACGCCCCCGTAACTCTATATACGGATACGTGGCAGACGGAATCTTCAAGACACAGGAAGAGGTGGACAATTCACCGCAGCAGGCAGGAAAAGGTTTGGGACGCATTCGCTATAAAGACCTTGACGGAGACGGACGTATCACTCAGGACTACGACCGTACATGGATTGGTGTCAGTGACCCGGACTTTACTTATGGTTTGAATCTTCAGGCTTCGTATAAGAACGTAGACTTAGCTCTCTTCTTCCAGGGTGTGCATGGCGGAGATGTTTGGGATTCATGGATTGAATACAGTGACTTCTGGAACATTCAGAATGTGAATAATACCAACCACTTGAAAGGTGTATTTAATGCTTGGTCTCCTCAGAATCCGGACTCTAACATTCCGGCTCTGTCTACTCGTAACACCAATGATGAAAAGCGTACGTCTACGTATTTCCTCAAAGACGGTTCGTACTTGAAGTTGAGAACGATAGAACTGGGATACACTTTCCCGGAAAGTATGGTGAAGAAAGCCATGATCAGCCGCTTGCGTGCCTATGTTTCGGCTAACAATGTATTCACTATCAAGAAATGGTGGGATAGCAATCGTTTCTCAGGTCCCGATCCTGAAATCCGTGACTTTGGCTATGTCATTCCATTTACCGCTACAGTCGGAGTTAATATAACCTTTTAAATAGAAATAGTATGAAAACCTTTTATAGTTTATTTCTGTCATCAGCCCTTTTGCTTTCCTTATTGGTGACGAGCTGTGCCGACCAATTGAATATTAACCCTAAAGGGGTGCTGGCTGATGATTTATTATTAGGAAAGCCCGAACATATTGATGATTTTGTGACTCCGTGCTATTCGCTGATTCCTTATCTGCCTTGGTCGGAAGCTCATGCATGGTGGATGCATGGTTCTATCCGATCGGATGATGCTTACAAAGGCGGATCGGGTGTAAGTGACCAGTCGGCCTGGCACGATATGGAAGTTTTCTCTTCTGTAACTGCTAATGTAGGGAACAATGACGGACCTTGGTTCAAAGGATATGTAGCGATATCCAGATACAACCTGGCACTCTATGCCTTGTCTAAAGTTACTGATGAAAACTATCCGTTGAAAGGTGTACGTACCGGTGAGGTGAAATTCTTGCGCGGAGCTACTTATTTCTTTATGAAGACTCTGTGGAGATACATTCCTTGGGTGGATGAAGAGAACGGAAGAACGGTGGAAGATGTGACTAATATCTCGAACCGCCCCAATGGTACTGATGATACATATTTGTGGGAACACATTGTTGCCGATTTGGAAGAGGCTGTCAGACTGTTGCCTGAAAAACAAGAGGAGATAGGTCGTATCAACAAGAATGCCGCACGTGCAATGGCTGCCAAAGCTTTATTGTTCATGGCGTACAAGCAGGATGCAAGACATCAGGTAGTCGAAGTGGATAAGAAGATTCTGGAACGTGCCTTGGTTTATATCAACGAGATCACTGATCAAGAAGGTGGAAACGTAGGCTTGTGTGAAGACTTTGCCGAAAACTTCTTGCCGGAATATGATAATGCTACCAAAGAAGCAATTTGGGAAATCCAGTATTCTATCAACGACGGAACATCAAGCGGAGGAAATACAAACAATGGTGCAGAATTGAATGCTCCTTCCTGGGAACCTTATTTCCCATGTTGTGACTTCCATAAGATGAGCTTTAATATGGCAAATGCCTTCAGAACCGGTACAGACGGATTGCCTTTGTTCGATACGTTTAACGATGCGGAAATGAAAGGAAGATTCAAAGAGTATTTCGATGAAAATAGCTTTGACCCTCGTTTGAGTCATACGGCGGCTATCCCGGGATATCCTTATAAATATAATCCGGATTTGCTGTACGAGGAAAAGGCTTCCAGAAGCCCCGGTGATTATGGTTATTTGAAATCTGTTAAAGAGTTGGTTCCTGCCGGTTGCGATTGTATCATTGTAAACCGTAATTCGATGAATGTGAAGCAAATTCGTTATGCTGAAGTCTTGCTGTGGAAAGCTGAGATCCTGATTCAGTTGGATCGTCACAAAGAAGCTCGTCCTATCATTAATAAGCTGCGCGAACGTGCTAATAACAGTAGAATTCGCTTGTTGATGGCAGATGGTACTCCTTACATGAATTATAAGGTCAGCTTGTATACCGATGAGGCTGCTTGGACCAAAGACTATGCATGGAAAGCATTGATGTTTGAGAATCGTCTTGAAACAGCATGTGAGGGAAGACGCTTCTTCGATCTGCAAAGATGGGGAATCCTGGAGCCTACGATGAATGCTTACTTCAAAAAAGAGAAAACCCGTTTCTCTTGGATGAATAATGCGGTCTTTGTTGCGGGAAGAGATGAATATAAACCTATTCCTCAGCAACAGATGAACTGGGCGAAAGGAAATTATATACAGAATCCGGGTTACTAATAAAAAACAGACGATTATGAAAAGAATATTATACTTTTTTTCTGTGATGCTTTGTATACTTGCCGTCACAGGTTGCCAGGATCGCGATATCATTGATTTTAAAGATGGAGTTTCCTTACCTCCGGTGACCGATTTGAAATCGTCACTGACACCTGATAATGATGCGGTGTTGGAGTGGAAACTACCTTCAGCGATTCCGGAAGAGATACAACGTCCTTTATCCGTTTATGTTCAGGTTTACAAAGGGGCGGTGCTGGAGCATCAGATTTCTTTGGAAGGTGAACCTACTTCGTGGGAATATACACTGAAAGAACCTGAATCCAAATATAGGATTGTGGTTAAGGTCCAGGGGATGTTGAAAGAAAAGCCCTATGGACAATCAGATGAAATATATTCGTTGGGACAAACAGTTTCTATAAATTGATTGAGAGAAAGAGGCAGCGTCGGGACGACGTTGCCTCTCCTCATTTTATGCTTTCTCACACCGGATGATGATTTTTCTTTCATCGTTCAAAGTAGTAGCAAACAGATAGATATCACCTCCGTCGGTTAGTTTCAGTCGTTTCCGTAATTCGGCTACGGATTGTGGAAAATTGCGGGTGGTGATATTCGCTTTATCTAATCCGTTTAAAATATTTTTTAATTCTTTCTTGTTGAGGCCCGAGTAACCGGTTATCCGGAAGATGCGTCCCGGAAACTTTTCTATTCGTTCGTTTGAGGTGTAGAGATGGCTGTTGGCGTGAAGTTTACTCAGATGAAACGAAGAAGCGATGCTGCGGAAAGCACCGGCTTTGAGAATAGAGGCATTGGGTTCATACAGGTAAGTTCCTATTTCGTGGGTGTATGAACACTCGGTGGCTTGTTCTGATTCGCGGGTGAAAACAAAACGTTGTATTTCCTGGTTTGCAAAATTGATGCAGACGATGGGCTGAGACATTGCAGATGGAATCTCCGGAGAATCATCACCGGGCCGGAGTAGTAACAGAAGCTCCTTGCACTCGTTGTTGACTGAGACGATATGGGCTTCGGATACGTGCTGCATATCTCGTATAGCCAAGGAAAGATCGAGCATGGGTGAAAGTTTAATCATTACCTGCTTACCCTTTTCGAGTAGTAACTTTTCCAATGTGGCTACATTGGGTTCACAGTCGGATATGGCTACTGTTTTTCCACCATGTTCATTGCGGCGTGCCGGGTCCAGGAAAATACAGTCTACAGCCGGCATCTGTTGTAGATATTCCACTCCGTCGCCATTTTGTACCCGAATGTGTTTCAGCCCCAGTAATGGGAAATTGTGCATGGCAAGTTCACAAAGTTCCTCCTGGCGTTCTATGTAGGTGACTGTTTTGAACTGAGTAGCGAGAAAGGCACAATCAATGCCGAATCCGCCGGTTAGATCGACTAACCCTTCTCCATGTACCAGTGAAGCTTTGTAGAGTGCGGTAACTTCCGATGAACATTGCTCTAATGATAGATGGCGCGGATATAAAAGTCCTTCTGTTGCATGCCAACTTGGTATTTTAGAAACGGTAGCTTGCCATCCGGCTATCTGAACGATAGCCAGAGGCATGTCCACTTGAGGATATCTTTTTGCTTGTAATGCCAGGGAGTGTACATCGTCATTGCGATGCTCCCGGATAAACAAGATGGTTTCCGGAGAAAGATACATATCTTACTTTAGTTTATGAGTTTGTACTTCTGTTTGGCTTCGTCTCGGCTGCATAGGTTAAAGTGCCACCATTCACTGGGAAGTGCACGAAATCCTGCACTTTTCATAACTTGTCTTAGTAGAATTCGGTTTTCCCGTTCTTGTTGGGTTATTTTTCCTTCTCTTACTAATTTTGCTTCATTTGTTATGTGTGATGCTGCATCCATATAGTCCACTTCTGTCCCCATGGGTAACGGATGTCCTAGTGAATCGGCTATGCTGATATCTACTGCCAATCCATAATTATGCAGACCTCCACCTCGTGAGGGGTTAGATACATACATATACTTGGAGGTCCCTTTTACCACATCCCACATTTTTTTCTGTACGGACATCGGGCGTGCCGCATCATAAATTATCAGGCGGTAGCTGGGATATTGGGCTTTAAGTAACAGATGTGCTTCTAAAAGAGCTTTAGCTGCGTCCGGGTGAAGATATGCTTCTTTCAAATCAGTATAAAGAAGTTGACCGGTAAAATTGTCCGGAGTGGCGTACATGAGCCGGATAATGAATGTAGAATCAAGTTCGGCGATATTCATCAGACCGATGGAATCCAGATAAAAGGCGGTTTGGCTTTTACTTGTAATTGGTTGCGGTTCCACTGGAGTTACGAGGACAATGGAATCTTTAAATGCAGGGTGGGGCTGTGCTTCCTTATATTGACAGGAAGTAGTAAAAGACAGGAGTAGGATGAAAGCGGTTAAAAGTCCGAGTCGCATATAATTTCTTTTCTGAATATGAATGCAAAAGTATAAAAACATAAGCGCATATTTTATAAGTTATGAGAGATTTTCATTTTGAGGCTTCTGTTAAGGAGGTGTCCAAGCTACTTTAGAATGGTGTGTAGCTTGAATATAACTTTGGGTGGAACTGAATATTGGTGGCTTTCAAAAAAGGATCGGGACTCTCCATGCTAGCTACACAAAATGGCGGACAGTGCCAGTGTACACAGTTTGTTTTCCTAAGGTTAGTTTTTAAGCAATGTCCTTTGGTCTTTAACAGTAAACTCCTCCTGCTTTCACTCCCAACCTTGCTTTTTAAAATCTCCTGCCCCCCATACTTGCTTTAATCGCAACTATCCCTTTCGGACCTGCACTTATCCCTTTCCCCAGAAAAGTCCCCCTTTTTTCTCTATTTTCTTCATTTTCAATCCTTTTTCCCCTTTTGTTTTTCCTCTTCCTATAACTTGATTTAACCCTCTGTTAAATCAAGCCTTTTGTTTCCAAATAACAAGTCTTTTCGAAGCCAAAGCT
>CANSEY010000073.1 GCA_947646015.1 uncultured Bacteroides sp.
CGGGTGGTCCCATTTTCAAATGCCACCTGGGTCCCTTTTCAAGTGTTAGCTACACATTCTCAAAGATGTATTCTATTCCGCGACGCTCGGCACTGATCTGCACCTTGGCATCGAAATCGTTGCCGGCCTGCGACTTCATACCTTCGAGGAATACAGCCTTCCCTTCTATCAGGTCGTTCTTCTCCTGTTCGGTAAGCTTCACGCCCTTGATTTCATCGGGTATGAATACGTTCTCGGCCTTCATAGCCACGACCTCGTTGGTGAGCTTGTCGATACTGATGAAAGTGGGAACCATCTCGCCGCTTCGTGACTTGAGTTCCACCACACGTCCCATGTTTCCGGTCTCCAACAGGTTCTTCTTGTCCTCGTCAGAGAATATATGCCCGAAATACGGGCGATCGAGATCCGGTTTCTGACGCATCCCGTGGATGGCGAGCACCACGGGGCCGTTAGCCGACTGTTGGAACGACAGGCGTGCGTCCGTGCGGAGCACGGCTGAGCCGAAGTTCATGGTTATAGGCACCATCTGGTTGGTCTTGTAGCCACGAAGCATCTGGTCGAGCAGTCCGCGCTCGGCGAGATAGTCGCGCGAGATACCGAATAATTTGAGCTGTTCCCAGTCGATCATTGACTCGTTGTAACGCGGGGCGCGCTGTTCCGGCTGTTGTCCGGCGGCTGCGGCCTGCTGTGCGTGTACCTCGCGGGGTGACATCCGCACTTCTTCCTGGTCTTTTTGTTTCTTTGCCATTTCTTCTACATTTTGATTATTGGTGTTTTCTTGTTGTTTCCCCTTCGGGGTAATCTCGTATTTCTTGAGGAATTCCTCCACCGCGTCGGTTTTCTTCCCTGCTGCGATATCCTCTATCGCCTGCCTTACATCGGGGTCGTCAAGGTGCTTGTCCTTTACCGACAGGATGCCGAAGCGTGTGGGGTCTTTGAGCTGGCTCCAGAAATTCTTGAGGAAATTCTCGAACATGTCCGCATAGCGGTCGATTTTCAGGAACGAGTTGCGGTGCTTGGTGTCAGCCGGGATTGTTTCATGACGCCCGTCCTTGTCAAGTTTTGACACCGCCTGCAATATCAGCTCCATCTTGTCAAGGATGAAAACGATGTCGCTCATCTGCTCGTTCTCGGTGATTTTGGGTGTCGGCGGATCCGGTTCCGCCCTTGCTGATTTTTTTGCCATACATTGAAGTCTTTAGAGTGAATAAATAAGTGTTTCCACTGCAAATATAGGCTCTAAAATCATACAAAATACTGATTTGCAAATGCTTGACAATTCATTGCATCGTATGTCATCACGTTGCACCGCAGGGTGTCACACAAAAGGCCGCAATGAGCCAATTACGAGGCGAAAAAGACAGGTACGGAGGGAAACGGAAAGGAGAATGGGGAGGGGGGAGAAACGACCGTAATATGCAGAATTGAGAGGCGGAGCTGCTTTTGTCCCCGCTTATATCCGTCAGTAAAAAACAGGTGGCACGATTATGTGTGTTCTCGTAATATGGCATCGTCTGTGGCACCGTCAATATTCCATAATGCCGGCACCACAGTTTTTCAGTTGACCGTTTTATGCGTCATCGGTCGGCATCGCTTGCTAAGTCCCGACCGACACTACAACTCGGAGGGGCGAAACCGGAGCGTTTTTTCCAAGAAAAATTACCGCAGGGAATTTTTTGCAGGAAAACCCGGAGGGCCTGAACGTGAGGATTTCGGTCTCCGAGTTACCTTGATAAAGGGACTTAGCCGGCGATGCCGACTGAAGCTGAATTTATGATGGTAATTCATGGAATAATACATCATAAGCACCAAATATGCGCTAAAAAAGTGCGTTGATACTCAAATTTTGATTACCTTTGCACCAAAATCAGTCATCATGACAATTAGAGAATGGATCAGAGATAGAGAAATCAGCGGCTTCCCAACCTTTTCGGTTGATGATGTGAGGTCGGCCTTTACTAATTATTCGGAACAATCCATCAAGAATGATTTGTTCCGGTTATCATCACAAGGTATATTGTATCCTGTATACAGAGGATTTTATGTTATAATGCCCCCACATTACGCGGCAAAAAGAATGATACCGCCTATATATTATATAGATCAGCTGATGGCATATCTGAACAAACCATACTATATCAGCCTGCTGAGCGCGGCAGAAATTTTAGGGGCAGCCCATCAACGGCCGCAAAAATTTTCAGTAATGACTGTATTCCCAAAATCCACAGTGTCTTCGGCAAAAAACAACTCGCTTGTATGGGAATATCGAAAGGAGATTCCATCGGATTTTCTACTATCCCGCAATTCTGAAACAGGTACGATTCTTTACTCAAATTCCGAATTGACAGTCATTGATATTGTACAGTATGAACAATATATAGGAGGTCTTTCAAGAGCGGCTACCATTCTTGAAGAACTGACTGAGAACCTTGATTTTCATGGAGTGTCCGACAGTTTGTTGGACTATACATCAATAGCGACCATACAACGTCTTGGATATATGCTTGAAGATGTTTTGGGGCAGACGGAAATTGCAGACGTGCTATATACGGAATTGAGGTCATACGCAAAACGTTTCAGGTATGTTCCTCTCAATACGCGAAAAACCGTTGAGAATGCAGAAAAGAATTCCCGTTGGAAAGTCTATATAAACTCGATAATAGAAACAGACGAAATATGATAAACAGAACAGCCATTACCCAATGGAACAGAATTGTTCCCTGGAATGACAATGCACAGGTTGAACAGGACCTTATCATCTCCCGTGCGCTGGTTGCTATTTTCAGTGATGAATTCCTTGCCTCCCAGTTGGCATTCAGAGGTGGAACCGCCCTGCATAAGTTATATCTGTCGCCCCAGCCCAGATACAGCGAGGATATTGATCTGGTACAGATTGCGTCGGGACCAATAAAACCAATCATGTACAGATTGGGGGAAGTCCTTGATTTCCTACCTGACCGGGTTACGAAACAAAAGAGATACAACAACACGATGTTGTTTCGTATGGAATCGGAAATCCCACCTGTAATTCCCCTGCGATTGAAAATAGAGATAAACTGTTTTGAACACTTCAGTGAACTCGGACTTGTCAAGGTGCCATTTGAGATGGAAAACAGCTGGTTTTCCGGCAAATGTGAGATTACTACATATAGTCTGAACGAGTTATTAGGAACAAAGCTAAGAGCTTTATACCAAAGAAAAAAAGGACGGGACCTTTTCGATTTATATGTTGCATTATCAGAGGCATCTGTTGATGTCGATGAAATCATGCGTTGTTACAACCGTTATATGACGTTTACCGTGCAGCAACCACCTACATACAAACAGTTTATCAACAATATGGAGGAAAAGATGTCGGATCTGGATTTCTTAGGCGACACAAAAAGCCTTATCCGTCCTGACAGAGAATTTGATCCACTATCGGGTTACGAACTTGTCCGCTCGCAATTGATAAGTCGGTTACAAAAGTAGAGCATGAATTTTTACAATAGTTCGTTTAGATCTTTCCGAGTGGGTTATCCATTTTGTTCGTAATAGAAAGCCGGATGATGATCCTACCGCATTGGCTGATATTGCGCAAATGTAAGGATATGCAAGAAGTATAAGAAGTCGGTATTATTGCTCCCAAAATATGAAAATTAGACTTTTAAAACTCATTTTTTGCAGATATTCCGCAAGATTTTAGTTTTGATTGTCTTTTTGGAGTGCTTTGGAACAAATTATTGCAGACTATTCGTCCGGTGCTTTTAAAAATGGCGATATAGATGGCATAATAAAATTATGGATGGCGTGATAAATGACGTGATAAAATTTGAACCGACTACCACAGGACATAAAAGACAGCGGAACCTGCTATAATGTGGATTCCGCTGTTTTCTTGCATCTTTATTATGTAATCACATTTGGCATTTTTGGCAGCGTGGGAATTTTCATGTCATCACAGGCATCTTTTAACGCCACCCAATATCCGCCATACCCGGTATGATCCTCGTGCATACTTTCCGCAATCCGGTCAAGGGCTTCATCACTGACAGCATCGGCAACATATCCTGCGGATATTATATCCTCACGCGACACGGTTGAGACAACAGCATAGCCGTCATTGCGTGACAGTTCCAGTTTTATTTTATCAAGGAGCTTTTCAGACAGCCCATTATCCGGATGCAAGCGTATATACTCCGCACATTCTTTCAGTAACTTTATCATAAGCATTTATTTATTATTTGAAAGACATTCTTCTTCTGCCCATTTGCCGAATCTGTAGCATCCGACCAGTATGAAATCCTCACAGCCATATTCTGCCAGAGATTTGAAATCGGAAAGGCAGTCGCAGTAATAGAATATGCTCTCTTCCATTGCTGCGGATTTGTCATCCACTTTCAATGATATTTTTATATCATGCTCATTACCGTCATCCTTGTACACTATCCGGCAGTTGGCATAATCCGGCTCCGTGTCCGAATAAGACTTGAATTCCTGATACAATCTGTCGATATCCATTTTGACTTCATCGGGATCGGTCAGTTCCGGATATGTACCGCAATCCTCGCACTGTCCGTACAGGAAAGACTCATCCGTATAACGTCTGAACACATTCCCGTTGGGATTAACTATCGCTTCACAAGCGACATTGGTGCTTCCGCATCTTGTACATATAACACTCATATATCTTCTATTTAGTTGATTATAAATCCTTATCGGGCACAGCAGCCTGTGTCCTATTCTTGCCGCCATGACAGCCACACGCCGGACAGTGCAAGGCTTTCGGGAAAAATACCGCAAGCCCCACGGGGCGCGGAAGATTTTTCCACGAAACCCGCAGGGCCCGGCCTTGCATCCGTCCGAAAGGCGTGTGGCTACCTTCGCGGAGAGAATAGACACCGGCTTTATTTCTCCCCGGCCTCTCCGTTATCCTCCGGCGGGAGCAGATGCTGTAATTCCGGGTCGTTCTTGATGCGCTCCATCTCGTCGGCGATTATCTGCTCTACATCATTCTTTATCTGAGAATAGTTTCTTTCAATCTGTTCCTGCATGATGTCGTTGCCATCCTCGTCCAGAAAATCATTGATTACAGGTATTTTCTTGTAGGCTTTCGTCTCTGCCGCCACTCTCGCGCTGTCAACGATGATGCGCGAGTGAAAAATCTTCTGGTCTATTTCCTCTCCGAAGTTGTCGGCAACGCTGCCGACGAACGTGCCCTGCGACAGATTTGCTATCTTGGATGCCGGTATAAGGAAATCAAGCTGGGTGTTTATCGAGGTGGAAGTATCCTGCCGGTTGATGGATACCGACTGGCGTTGCTGGAGTATCTTGCCGAAACGTTCCGACAGGTTCTTTGCCGTCTCACCGACGACCTGCCCGCTGAAAATGTTGCCAACAGTGTTTTGGATAACTTTCGCCTCCTTGTCGCCGTAGTCGCGCGCAAGCTGGGAAAAGTCCTGGAAGCCGAGACATACCGCCACCTTGTTGGAGCGTGCAGTGGCAATGAGATTGTCGATGCCGCGAAAATATATGGTAGGGAGTTCGTCAATGATGATGGAACTTTTGAGTTGTCCTTTCTTGTTTATAAGTTTGACTATGCGGCTGTTGTAAAGTCCGAGAGCTGCCGAATATATGTTTTGCCTGTCCGGATTGTTGCCCACGCACAGTATTTTGGGAGCCTTCGGGTTGTTAAGGTCGAGCGTGAAATCATCTCCCGTCATGACCCAGTACAGCTGGGGTGAGATCATTCTCGAAAGAGGTATCTTAGCAGAAGCTATCTGGCCTTGGAGCTGGTCCTGGGCACCACCTTTCCATGCGTCCATGAAGGGTGACAGGTAGTTCTCAAGGGACGGATAGGAGGTTAGGATGGTGAATATGTCGGCATAGGGCTTGTTCAGGAACTCGATGGCATGAGGGAAGGTGCAGTAGCGGCCCTCCTTATATATGCGGAGGTACCATATAATAGCGGCAAGCAGGATAATCGGCGACTCTACGAAGAAATCTCCCTGTTTCTGTATCCATGTCTTGTTCAGATTCAAGAGTATGGTGTATGCCGATTCGTATGCGTCGCTGATATCCGCCATGAACTGCGGGTTGATGGGGTTGCACCTGTGCGAGCGACGCGGGTCATCGAAATTTATCACATAGAACTCAGGCTTTACCTTGTACTTGTCGAGATTCTTCAGCAACTCGTTGTAGGCGATAATTGAGAGGTCATCGAACTTGTAATCATACAGGTACATCGCGAACCCTTTGGAAATCTGCTGTTTGATATAGTTGTTCACCACAGCGTAGCTTTTCCCGGAACCCGGTGTACCGAGGACTATCGAAGCGCGGAACGGATTTACCACGTTTATCCATCCGTCCCATTCGCGTCCCTGATACACGAATTTGGTAGGCAGGTTCACCGAATACTCATTCTCCATGAGGCGTGTCTCCTGCATGAAGCTCTCGTTGGCCGTGTTGAACACATCGTCCATGAGGTTGTGGCGGAACATGCGGCTCGTCCATATTCCGGCCATGAGCAGCAGTATATATCCGGCCGTGAGTGTTGCGGTGTATAACGCCGCATTCACCATCGGAGACAATGGCAAGGAAAGCATCCACCAGTTCATGAAGAAAAGCACGAGTCCCGATATGTAGGCTCCGTAGATTTTCTCCCATGTCATCTTCTGATTTTTGACACCCTTGATACCGAGGCATGACAGGGCGAGGAATATCAGTGCGAACATCTTGGTGATAAGAAGGTTCTTGAAAAGTCCCGCAGTCCGCTGGAAGTTCAGCAGTATGCGGTCCACGACACCGATGTTCACACCGAGGTCGGTTATAGCCCGGTAGCAGTACCAGTAAACGTGTATCACAACGAATATTATGGAGATGGCGCGCATGAATTCCATGACTTTTGCCAGTCCCCGGAGGTCATCTTCCTGTTGCATATGGGATAATTTTTAATGGGTTTATAATATTGGTTGTCATTGCAGGCCGCGATAACGGCGTTTCTTCTTTTTCTTTCGGAGCAGACGGTTCGCCAGAGCCTCCTCCTGCGGATCTGGTTCGTTGGTGTCGAGAGACAGTATTCCGAAAGCCTGCTGTATCGCTTCGCCAATGTCGGTGACAGCATTGGAATGTGTGCCAATACGCAGGTCGTCGTTAAGTCCGTCAAGCCCCGGAATACCAGTATTGGAGTTGAAGATATTCTCGAAAGCGTTTGCCGAGAACTCCTTGCCGAGACGGGAACCGTTATACACCTCTTTATTACAGTGGTCAATGAAAGTGGCGCCGTAGATGCGCCCGTCATCGTTCTCACGGAACACCACGTCTATG
Source organism: uncultured Bacteroides sp. (assembly GCA_947646015.1). Lineage (GTDB taxonomy): Bacteria > Bacteroidota > Bacteroidia > Bacteroidales > Bacteroidaceae > Bacteroides. The sequence goes on from CANSEY010000073.1 coordinate 7,306, forward strand.
CCACGCGAGGCCAGCATAGACACGAATGTGCCACGGTCGCCACGGCAACCGTGCTTGGCAAGGGCGACATCAGCAGTAATCTTCGGCTGCCATTTCTTCGCCTTGTAGTCACGTGCGTTGTAGCCGATACGTTTCTGTATCCCCTCATACCCGAACCTTTTGCCAATAAGCGATGACTTGACAGGTATGCTGACCGGACGACCTGAATCATCGGTAATCGCATAGACGATACCGTTGTAGGGCGCTCCGTCATGTTCGCCTTTAACCTGTTTCGCCTCGATGTTGAAGCATGACAGCAACGCGCTGTATTCTCCGAACGACTGGAATCGGTATGATGAAAACACGCTCTTGAGTATGTTGCCGGTCTGACGCTTCACATCACCGTCACGGTAATCGGCCTTTTTCAGATATGGTTCCAGCAGCTCGCGGCGTTTGTCAGCCACCTGCTGCAAACCGAATTTCCGTTCCAGCTCGCGGCAGGCGCGCATGGAGCGGTTCCACTCGTATGAGTCATCAATCTTCTCGCCCCGCTCGTTCACGCAGGTTGACACTATATGTATGTGGCGGCGCTCTATATCTTCGTGCAGGAAAACGATGTATGGCTGGGTTCCATAGCCCATCTTGCGCATATACTCGTCGGCAAGCATTGCCAGCTGCTTTTCCGAGGGATTGTCATCAAGCGACGGATTGAGAGATATATGCAGTATAGGCTTATCCGTGTTCTTGTTTGCCAAAAGGTATTTCCGGAAGCCGTAGATGGCATTCTGCATATTCATATCGGGGCAGTTGGCCGAATCAGTAATCATTCCATTCCCCGATATTATACGCGCGGTCCTGTCATCCACCTTCTGCCAGTTATAGGCGAGTGCCCCGTAGAGCGAAACGCCCCGGTTGATTTTCGCCACCATGTCAGTCCGGGAGATGGGTGTCAAGATACTTCTCCTTGTACTCGTTGATGAGAGCCACTATCTGGCGGCTCACTATCACAAGTTCGACGGTCTCCTTCTCCAATTTGCGGAGCAGCACGAAGGCCCTCTTGTCCCCGAAATTGGTCTTTACGGCTTTTACCACTTGGTTGTAGTTGTTGCCAATCGCCTGGAACTGGTGATAAAAATTGGTGAGCCGGATGTAGAAATCCGTCGTCGCAGGATCTATCTTGATTATTTTAATAGTCCGATTCAGCAACACGGATTTGATGAATTTGGAGTGATGCACCGCCTCTGATTTCTGAAACATCAGTTTGAACTGACGGTTCTCATCCTCGTCCATACGGACGACATAACGGTATTTTTCGGGTTTGGCCTTAGATTTTCGCCCGACTTTTCTTCGTTGTGGGTTCTCTTTTTTCATACGGTTCAATACATTTTTTAGTTACTGATAATCCGGCACGGATTTCCGACTTTGGAGGAAATCCCCTCCCGAGCCGTCAGGCGAGCGGCAAGTTGTTTCGAGGCACGAAATTTATTTCGTGTGCCGAGAAACACAACTTGCTATGTTCGCTTGAACATGAATTTTCCTTCGTCAAATTGTTTCCGGCCCTCTTGCCTGACATTAGCGGGGATTTCCACCGATTGCATCGGTCCGTTTCCTTGTCGGTGGCAAAGTTACAGGCATTTATCCGGTTGTAAAATAGAGTGTTATATGCAACGTGATGACATACGGTGACACGTAATGTCAGGGCCTTGACAAGATGGTTGAAAGTCGAAAAAATCTCCTTTTATTTGCAGTGTGATTGAGATCCGCAAGTCAGTAGTGACCGATTGAAAGATTGAGAGACATCTTGACAGAGTGAGGTCAATCAGGCACGAGTGACAGAGTGAATGCACTTAAAGAATCAGTAAATCACGAATGAGTGAATGCCCGAACTCATGTATGTATAAATGACTGACAGAGGTCATTAATGAGCGTACATATTCAGTCATACGAACATGTACTCATGCAGGAATGAATTCAGTATCATATAGCATAAAAAACGTAGACATGAAAAAAGAACCATTATTCGTTGCCATCAGCAACCAGAAAGGCGGGGTCGGCAAATCCGCCATCACAATCATGCTGGCCGGGTATTTCCACTACCTGAAAGGTCTTAATGTGGCCGTGGTGGACTGTGACTTTCCACAGTTCAGCCTTATCCGTATGAAAGAGCGCGATATGCGCACAGTTGAGAACAGCGAGTATTTCCGCCAGCTTTTGGTGAACCAGTGGAACCGTATCCATAAAAAAGCCTACGCCATCGTGGGGGCGCAGGCGGAAAATGCGAGGGAAGCGACAGACCAGCTAAGGAAAGACGGTGAATACGACCTCATTCTTGTTGATCTGCCCGGCACCGTGAATTCAGCAGGTGTCATCCGTACCATAATCAACATGGACTATGTGATAACCCCGATTATCGCAGACCGCATCGTTATGCACAGCAGCCTCTCATTCTCAACCACCGTGTTGGAATATGTGCGGGAACACCCGGACATTCCGTTAAAGGACATTCTTTTCTTCTGGAACAAAAAAGATGCCCGCGCATCCACGGAGGTGTTCGACGCATATAACAGCATCATGAAGGATCTCGGACTCACCCTGCTGGATGCGGTCATACCGGACACCAACCGTTATGACAAGGAACTGTCAACACAATCTAAAAACTACTTCCGATGCACACTTTTCCCGCCTCCGGCCAAACTGATGAAAGGCAGCGGATTGTCCGAACTTGCGGAAGAACTGATTGTCAAACTTAAATTGGACGGATATGGAGAGAAATAGAAATAAAGTGGAAGTCAATGAGGACATGATAAAAGATATCATGGCAGGCGATATCCCGGTATTCGGCAAGGGCAAGCAGACCAAATCAGTCGCAGACCGGACTACGAGTGACCCGGCTGAACCAGACACAAAGACAAAGGCAGAACATGTACCCGGTGAAAAAACACCTTCACGTCCTAAAAAACGTAAGGATGAGAGTAACGACTACCGCGCACTGTATCTATCACCGGGGAATGTGACACATCGCCAACAGACTTATATCAGTCAGGCGAACTACCAGTTCCTTAAGCGTTTCCTTCCGATTGTTGCACCGGAGGTAAGCATATCCCGATACGTGGACAACATTTTGTCCCTTCATCTTGAACAATACAAGGAGGAGATTGACCGGATTTACAATAACGAGATTACCAACCCATTATACGACAACTGATATGAAAACAGAACCAAAGGCAACCAGGCCGAAAACAAAGAAGATAAAAAACTCATCCGACTACCGCGAAGTATTCCTGACCAACACGCAGGCTTCCAACCGCTCCCATGTCTACATCGACAGGGAGATTGTGGACTGCATCAAGCGCTATCTACCTATAATAGCCCCCGGTGTCAGCGTGTCCGGGTATCTCAGCAACATATTCAAGGATCATATCCAGTGTCACTGGAATAAAATCCATGAACTGTATATCAACGAATCAGTAAAACCCCTAAAACGAATGTAAGTATGGAAAAGCCAATCAAAAAAGCCGGTATTAATGAAACGCAGCCATGCGAAATATCCAATATGGATATGACTACGAGAAAAAATCACTATGATGGAGCAAGCTATAGACGCAAGTTCCTGAAGAACAATCCACAGGGACGACGTGTGCAGGTATATATTGACCGTAGCCTGCATGAGCAGATCAAGCGTTTTCTTCCGGCGGTAGCACCCGATGTCAGCCTGTCGAGCTATATAACAAACATAGTGGAAGAGCATTTCGAGCGATATATCGACGAGATAAACAGAAGGTACGAGA
>CANSEY010000074.1 GCA_947646015.1 uncultured Bacteroides sp.
CCATCCAACTCTTGACCTCGAATTTGATTAACACTTTTTAAGAGACACTAGTGATTCCATATCTGTTTTGAGGTTATCGTAATGTCTATGGTGAAAGGCTCAAATTCTCTTTTCAGATGAATGTCAGAATCAGATGAGACGAAACACAATCGAGTGATATCGGCACCTGTCCTATCAACTTGAATGCTGTATTTTGTAAAAAGATAATTTTCAATCTGTGGGAACGCGCAATGTTCATGGAGCACCCATATTTCTTCTTCCTTTATCGGACTGGCATACTCTATATAGAACAGAGCTTTTAGTCCGTTCCCAGATGGAGACAGCCATACGCTTATGACATGGCAATCAGATTTTAATTGAGATTTTACAAGTTCTATATTTTCTAATTTGTCAATGTCAACAACGATTAATGAAGTATATCCACTAATGTCAAATTTGTACCTGTTTCCGAACGCAATCCCTGAGAAAATATATGCTGGCAGTTGCTTTTTCTTTGCTTTGTAGGATTGAATGTTATTGTTTATGAGTAAACGGCGAATATTACTAATTCGTTTCTCATAAATGTTGGTACGAATAGAGTTAAGCGCCTCAAACAATGTTATTGACTTATACGATTTAGCCTGTACATTCGGACAGAATGAAATTCGCTTGTTTAAAATGGCTTGTGTTTCCATATTCTCTTTTTATTGAGACTTCTATAAAAACTATTCGTGAAGATGAGCGTATAAGATGCCTAAAAATAGGTTTTGACGGCGAAGAGGAACTGGTCGATGAAAATGCGTTTGAAGGCTGCGATGTTGTTCTGCTCGTAGAACATCAGCATAGCCTTTTTGTAGTCGATCGAATCCACCGTGCGAAATGAAATTGGGCAGTAACCGTTAGCGATGAGAATACCGTTGCTCACTATTCTTGCTGTGCGCTTGTTGCCGTCGGTGAATGGCTGAGTGTAGCTTGGTAGAACAAGCGCAAGCAGGGCTTTCTCGAAGATATTGCTTTTACCGTTGATGAGTCGTACGGTATCTTCAAGAGCCTCACGGATCTGGAACTCATTGTCGAGCGGAGTGTAATTTGTTCCGGTTATACCGACACGTCGATGCCTAATGTTTCTTTCCACGCCTAATTCTTTCGTAAGCAAGGCATGAATTTCCTCAATACGGGCAACGGTCAAATCTTTAAGATAGTCCGGCACATCAAGAATAAAGTCGAGCGCATCTTTGTGATTGAGTAGCATCACGGCTTCCTCTTTTGTCTTACCGCTTGCCGTCTGTTTTTCTTTCAGCAGTCTCTCCGTTTCCAACAACGAATAAGTGTTGCCCTCTATCTGCGAAGATTTCCAAGACAGGTCGATTCCGAGACGTTCCATCTCTTTGCGGTATTCCAATTCTGACATTTCCGAAAGGTGTTGACAGAAGAGTTGTTGTGCGTCATCAAGACGTTGCATTTCCTCATCGGTGAAAAAATCCACCTTTGGAAGGATTTCATTTATGAGCTCAAAATTGAATGATTCCTGCACTTGACGCTCGTCAACATCCTTGGCAAAGTATGTATCGAGGTTCAGCTCCATCGTCACATGTGCCTGCGGGGTAAGGCTATAGCGGGTAGCCGGTCCGCGACCGACAACCTCAATGTGACCCTTGGCAGTCGCCTCGGAAAGCATACGCATAAGAGTCCTGTCACTAACCTGCTTGGATAGTGAAGGCAAAATGTCTGACCTCTTGGCAAGAGGATTATAGTGCAAATATTGTAATATTTCGATTTCAGTAGTCATGTGCATCGTCTTTATCGCGACAAATTTAGTAAAAATTCACGAATAATCACGACAAGTTGGCGCGATTTATTGCTTTATTTCACGGCCTTTGGCGCGATTTTATCTTCTGACTTCAGCAAACGCCTTATATGGGCGACTCGATCCATTTATCGAATCGTGGGGTGAACATGTCGATGTCGCGCTGTGGCAGTCCGAGTCTGCGGGCTTCTGTTCGCCACGATTCCATGGCGGTTTTTACCTCGGCGATAATGTCTTTGGCTTTGTCAGCTGAAAGCATGTAATCTCCGGCTGATGCCAATAGGGTATTAAGGTTGGATTCGCTTGTGGAGCGATTGATAAGCAAGCTCTGGTTGTCGGCAAGTGTCGGGTTGATGTCGTATGCCGGGGAAAGTTCCCAGCCTTTGCGAGTCAACAGAAAGCCGTGATTGCGGAAGTGGTCGTCGGAGTTGCCTACAATGATGTAGAATGCCACGCGGCGATATAGTTCCTCTAAGTTTTGCTCGACATTGCTCCCATGCTGAACAATGAAATCAACAATGTCGGTGTAACCGTAGCCGGTTGAGGCATTGTCGCCGTCGGTGAGTCCGAGCAGGGTTAACGCGGAAGCGAAATGTATTCGTTTTCCATTGTTGTTCCTGTCGAAGCGTTTTGAAAGTAAAATATGAAAATCCTCGCCGTCGATTGTTCGTGTCTCGGCAACATTCAGTCCTGCCTTTCGACCCATCACATGACAGAAATGCTCCCATTGGGCAACATCGTAATCATCTTTGCGCGAAGGAAATTTGGCAACTGTCAGACTGCCGTCCTCGTCGATGACAGATGCCTTCGGTCTTGCACCACCGAGAGAAGTACCCGGATGCAGCAGTTGTGCTAGCCATTTTTTTGACGGCAGAAGATGTTTTTCCTCGCTTATCTCAATCTCATGCGCGGCATTCATCAATTCTCTGACATTCGCTAATGGCGGCACGCGAAGGCTTTCCTCACAGTTGATGAATTTTCCTCCGGGAGTTTCTGCAAACCGAAAACCGCCCATACGTGAAGTGTCGTCTATTCCCATCAGATAATCAAACGAGGTCAATCGTCGCACGGCTCTCTTTTCATCCGAGGCAGCAATCTGTTCACGGCGATTCAGCAATGTGCGGCCCCAGCGGTCAGGGAGAGCATCGGAGAAACACGCGAATATATCGCGCTCCGGTCGGGTGTATTGAATGCCGGTATAATTCTGCAAATCCTCGCTGAGAAAAACATCACCGTATTTGGCAAGCCATTCCTTATCATATGAAAATCCGTAAGTATCGCTACCGCGCACCGAGTCATAGGAAAGTTCGCCAATCAACTGAGGCGTATCCTGCCAGTCAAAGTCGGCATACACAAATAATTTCTTCATGGCTTAGTCCTTTTTAGATGCCCTTTGGCGATGTTTGAGACTCAAATCCTGTAGGTTTCTGCCGAGTGTGTCTTCTTTGGCAATCAAAAGAAGATCATCATCAAGTTGCAGGGCATAAAGAACACGAGCATATATGCCGATCGAAACAGTAGGAGAACCTTTCTCAATGCGGTTAACAGTAAGAGGTGAACAGGTCGCACGCTCCGCAACCTGCGCAATCGAGAGGTTACGACGCAGTCGGGCGAGCTTAATCTGTTCACCCATAAGAGCCATTTTCTGCTCCAGCTTCCGGGGCAACTTAGTCCCCATAGTATTCTTTGCCATTGTTTATTTTAAGGTGCAAAGCGGCTAAGCTAATAACTTCGCCATGCTCAATATATCTTTTAATGCTGCAAAGATAGTAAAAATATTTATTATATGATATGTTGAGCGATGAATAATTGCAGCGATTGCCTCAATTTACCAATGAGCCAAATTGGAATGTAAGAATTGACAATGCTCAAATCTATATGGCGAGTTTTGCCTGATTTCTTGCTTTCAGCATTACTTTTAGTTTTGCTTTCAGTGTTACTTGTCCTATTACCCGCTCCATACTTACTCCATTACTTGCTCCATTGCATGCCCCATTACTTGTTCCATTACTTGTTCCATTGCATGTTCCATTACTTGTTCCATTACTTGTTCCATTGCTTGTTCTATACTGTCTTCTTTACTGTCTCCATTACTATCTTCTTTACTATCTCCATCCGATATCTCGATTTCTCTCCTCGTATGGCATATTTATTAATGATGGATTTCGCTCAAACAAAGGGTATTACTCAGTAGTTGTATTAATTAGCACTATTCAATCGTTCCCATTCTGGACAATTAGCCAAGAGCCGCCTTTGTCCGGTCCGATACGCCGGATGACGCCTTGCGCTTTCAGTTTCGCTATCTGTTTTTCAATGCCTTTAGCTGAGATTCCGATTGCCTCGGCGAGAGATTTTGCGCTGTGGCGTGGATTTTCTTTGATAAGAGAAACTATGCGGTCCGCAGTGCTTAATTTTACCTTTTCGACGGTATTATCGCCGATTGACTCCTCAAAGGCGGCAATATCGTGAGTCAGATGACGTATCATCATTTCTGTCATGAAATTCCGAAATATGTCAAGATTCTCTGATTCCCTTGTTTCTACCAATGCCTTGATATATTCCTCCTTGTCGTCTGCAAAAATACGGGATGGAATAAGACCATATTCAAACTGAAGCCAGTTCATCATCAGTCTTGCCATGCGTCCGTTGCCGTCGGCCCATGGATGAATGGTAACAAGATTGAAATGAGCGTCGAAACTCATATCATAGAGTTCTTGCATATTCATCTTGCCGGCATCGCGCCGTAATCCGTTCAGATCATCACAAAACTGCACCAAACGTGACGGCACTTTGTTGAAACTCATGTATGATTTACCACCTACTCCGGCTGTTACGTTAAGCAGACGTAAATCACCATTAGCTGAGGAAAAATCACCGAGCATCGTATGATAGACAGTCCCGGTATTTTTCATCGTAAGAGCTGACAGTTCCTTCAACCGTTCGACAGTGACATCGGAATGTTGACGGGCAAACACTAATGCCCGTTCGTATGCGGCTTTCAGATCAAGATTCATGTTCTGTTCAATGAGACTTTTACCTTTCAGAGCAATCCCGTTGTCGAACATAATCTGATTTTCGAGTTCTGTTATTGTCGAACCCTCGATGGCTGTAGAATGCGTGATGATAGAATACAAGTAAAACTTGTCATAATCCAGTTGCTGGTCTATGCCAAGTGCTCTGTATCTCCCTACCAATTCTTCTAATTTACTTTTCATTGCCGTATTTTTCTGCAAATATAGCTATTTTCTCCCTACTATAATATATTTTCTCCCTACCTTTTATCTGTTTTCTCCCCCACCATTGCGACCACAGACAATTGGGAGAAGCACATAATCGTTATCTCGCGTTACTATGCCAATAATGTTACTTGATGCTATTCAGGACAGAGGCTATTTCAGAATTATCCACTTGTCTGTTTTGTCAGAACAAGCTAAGATTAGTGCCCATGATTTATTAACCAAGTGGCGTTATTTTTAGCTCCGGTGCGGGTCAGTAATCCTTTCTCTTTGAGTGCGCGGACTACGCGGTCGATTGTACTTTTGGAGAGGCGAGTGTTGGCAGCTATATCCGTAATGGATATGTTTGGATTGTCTTGAATCTGTCGTATCACAGCCATTTCTTTCAGCGAAAGGAGTGCGGATAATGATGTTTCCAAAACGTCATTTTGATGTTTAGAGACTTCGCTTTGAGGTTTAGCTACATACCAACGGATGTGTAAAGTGCGGTTGCGGAGGTCTGCCGGAATTCCGAACACCGCGAAATTCATAAATCGTTCCAATGGCTCGAATATCCGGTGAATGCCTTTGGGGATATTCTCGTATTGTGAACGGACGAGAGCATTGCGGAAGAACCATGAGTGCTTCTCAAAACTCTCATTGTTCAGCTCGAAGCCGAAACTTCTGAGATACTTGATAAGAAATACCGCAGTTGTGCGTGTATTACCTTCGCCAAAAGCGTGAATCTGCCAGATGCCTGAAATGAATCGCACGATATGTCTGATAGCGTCAGCTGAAGAAACGGTGCTATAATCAAATTTCCTTTCTTCACTGAAGTCATAATTCAGAAGTTCCGACAAAGAGTCAGCGCTGCCATAACTGATTGTATCACCGTCAAGAATCCACTGATTCTTAGTAATGTTATATGTTCGGAACTGTCCGGCATGGGGCAGAACACCTTTGAAAAGAAAGCCATGTATACGCGACAGCTCCATAGGGGAGAATGTAAAAGCCTTCTCCGCCAAAAGAAGATTGATTCGGTCTGCCACTCGGTCTGCCTCAAAGGTTCCGTCGGCCTCAGCTTTTTCTCGAACCGATTTCTGACTATAATACTCCTCAAGACGCTTGCCGACCTCCTCGCTCGAAATCTTACCCTCGATATTAGCTTTAGCCTGTTCAAGCAGAAACCCCGACGGTTTCAGCCGGTCGACATCCTGCAAACCGATAGCCATCGACCAGTTACGCGCACGCTCCTCCACATCCGGTTCCCCGGAAGCAAGATACTGCTCAAAGTCCGTATATTTGTCTTCGTATGGCATAGCTCGTGAATACTACTATCGTTAAAGTGAAAAATAATATTCTTTTAGGCGTTTGGCAATGAGTGCTCTTCTTTGAGAAAGAAAGTCGGAATAATTAGCAAGTGTCATTTCAGGAGTGCCCATAGGGATACAATTCTCTGCCATGTTCTTGTGCAAATCAGCAATATTTGTAATACCTCCATACTTACATTCTTCGCTATTGCATTGCTGGTTTACAACATAACTGAGATAGTCCGAAGGCGCCTTCTTTCCAATCTTTATGTTTATCTCAGATTGAACATAGGAATAATTGGCAACTTGATTGTATTGACCACGTGAGAATCCGTTGTCCTTAAGATACTGACGGGGGAAGATATGATGTACATCTCCTCGTTGTTCAATCAGGTCTTTTACCGTTATGTCAGTTGATAGGAACCCACGCACTGCCATTTTGCACTGTGATGCAAGGAACACATTGAACACTGGACTACTTGCCACAGATGTATCAAGTCGTTGAAGCAACTCGACATCCCAAAATGCATCAGACAATCGTGCGTTTTCGACATCTTTGAGAAAATCTTCAAACGGGCGTAAGTCTGTTTGCTTGATATCATAGTCGAACTGAGATTCCGGACTGCTGCTGTATCGGCCGGTGAGGAATGCCATCACAATCCAACGTCGTACATATTTCTCAATCTTTTCAGGAGCATACTTTTGAGAGCGCAGTTTTAGGTAAAGAATGTAACCAAAGTTGAGAACGTTTTGTGAACGAATGAGTTTCGTATGGCAAAAACCTGCAGAGCGTACTATCATGATGAAACGCTTGAAGTTGGTTTCATTGATAAAGTCCATTACTCCGGCTTTAAGCTCACGGTAAGTGCTCTCCTCAATGCTTTGCTCAAAACCGCGTGTCTCGAAGTTTCTACCTGAGAGTAAACTCACAAGATCGCTCATCTTGCCTCGGCTAAACTTGTAGGTAAAGGCGACACGTAGAATATCTACATACGAAGGGTCGTATATGTCATCGTTCTCGTTGCGTAACCAACTTATCGGCTGGAAATATTCCGAATTGACAAATTCCGTATCGTTCTCCTTCAGTTTACCATAAAATTCAGGCTTTACAGCCAGATGACTGAAATGGTCTATACACTTTCTAAGAAGATTTCCTCCATACGATTCATTGGCTGCAATCTTAGACATTACGAAGTCTGCTTGACTCAATGGCACTCCCTGACTGTTGATGCGGATGAAAATTTCTGTTACCGCGTCTATATCAAGATTTCCGGCGAGCTGAATCACTCCAACTTCTTTTTTCTTAATATCTTTCAACCCTTCAAGAATATCCTCAAAACGGTCTTCGCTCATATCCGGGTTCAGCTCGCAATAAGAGTCACGTAACTCTCTCAATCTTTGTTGTCCACTAAGATAAGGGGCAATATCGGCTATCCATGTCACATCTTTCTCAATAGCCGGATTGCTTACCTCAAACTTCTCTTCTTTGGGATTAAAGGCAATCTTAATGCGGACATCTTCATAATCAGTATTTTTTACGGTATGCCCAAGTATTGCTGCTGTTAACGCAGTCACACGTTGTTGTCCGTCGATTAGAATCTTCTTACCGGTCGAGGTCGTGCCATCTTTTAGTTTCACATCCGGATTCTGCCAAGTAACGATATAACCGATTGGATAACCCTGATAAAGGCTGTCTATGAGGTCGCGCACTTTTGCGCCATCCCAAACGAATGGGCGCTGAATCTCCGGTATGGCAATTTCCTTGTTATCAACATAATTAAGTAATGCTGAAACGAGGTAATGGTTTACTTGATATTTCTGTTCGATATCCATATTTCAAATGTTTAAGTTTACACCATACAGATTCTCAACGTAGGAATCTAAATCTGCTTGACTAAGATTTAATATGATATCTTCTTCTGTTTCTGTAAGCTTGGGAATACCAAATTTTTTTACATAGTTTTTTGCTAAAGCAAAATAGTTTCCTCCATATGGTTTGCTAGTATGTTTGATATAGTACCAAAATACAGAAGATTGTAAGATACGGCGCAGAACTTTAAGTTTGCGGGTTGAATCTCCAACAATTGCATATCCATTGTAAAATAATAAAGATTCATCTTCCGTCAAAACAAAGTAGGGCTTATCTGCGAGATAAGGGAAGAGTAGTTTCTTGCCGATTATATTTAATGCTTGTGTACGCCCGAAAGCATACCATGAGGCATATGTTCGCGATTCCTTGTCTCGTTTTTTTAGAATCTCATAATTCGTACGCAAGTATTTCAGAGCATGTGGATATTTGAGTTCCATTTCATCTTCACCAATAAGCACAGGCTTGCCTTTAGTATCCAATATATATGGAAAAATGATATATTCTAAATTTCCATCTATATCGGAATCGGTTTTTAATATATTTGGCTTGACGGCTTTCCGACAGATGCCCTTTTCTATTTTATACTCAATCCCTTTGTGTTCAAGAATAAAATATTTCTTTGTTTCTCGCATGGGAGTAAACAAATATACATCATTCTTTAATGTAGCAAATCCATTTTTTATATCAAAGAGTTCTCCCAACGGACTTCCAGTTGATTCAATCTTTCTAATTATATTAGATGTAGTTGTATTGCACAATGTCCATCCTGTAAAGTTATTTAAATTCTCATATTCAAGGTAAATGAAATCTGTTTGACAAATTTGATCCAGGTCGTGACTATTCTTTTTGCAATACGAGATGTTTCCCTCTGCTTTTGAGATTAGGCAAATGCAGGTATAAGTTGAACGTCCTTTAAAAACTTGTTCGGAACCAAAATCTACCATTTGTAGATTATAACGGTGCTCAGACATGTAAGCTCTAAAGGCTCTTCCGTTTAGACTCCTATAGAAATTATTTACTGTAATGTAACCAAGTGCTCCCCCGGGTTTTAATGCTTCTATTGCGAGCTGGAAGAAAGGTAAATACAAATCGGTTTTACCTGTTGAGGCTACAGACCAGTTGCATAATAACTGTTTGCTCTCCTCCGAAATTTTTGAGGAACTAACATAGGGCGGATTCCCGATTATAACATCGAGACCTTGGTTTTGTGCAATCTCATCGATTAAGCAAATATTAAAATCCAACGAGTTTGCTTGATATAGATTCGGCTGGGCAACGATATCTTCATTATAAGATAGGCAAAGCAAGTTTAGTATAATTCTCGTTCTGTCTATACTATAGGACGCGATATCAACGCCATAAAAGTTTGAAATTATTTTGTGTATTGGATTTCCTGTTTTTTTATGTATATAAAGTGCGGCTGTAATAAAAAAACCACCACATCCACATGAAAGGTCTCCAATTTTAATCTTCGTAAGTTCTAAATCTGAATATTTATTTAAGGTTTCTTTAACTATATATTCTCGTATGTATAGAGGAGTATATACAGCTCCATTAACCTCTTTTTCGGCAGGAGAAATAACGAATTCAAATAGTTCAAGAATATCTTCAATTGATAGTGTTACATTATATCTTTTAAGAACGTTAATAAAGTCTATAAAATAGATGTTTTGATTATCTATATAATCTGATAGAAAACCAGTATTTAAGATGTCGATGTCTATGTTATGTTGACGTAGAAAGGTCATGATAATAAGTCGATCAACGAATTGACTATCTTTACCATCACAACATTTTTTGAAATATGTCAATATTTGTCTGTTCAGCATAGATGAGGGCATAGTAGACCGCTACTTTTCCATTGGAGTTGACTGTCATCACAATCCCAATGAGATGCGATATTCAAAAAATATGGCTTTAGAATTTTATTTTTTGCTTGATTATATAAACGGCTAAATAATGGATCTTTTAGATATTCTTCGAATACGCCCTTATAATGGAAATTAGTCAAATAAAAGCCTATTCCAAGTACAATGTCCATTGGGTAATGAACAATTCTTGGGCTGTCCAAATACACAAGGTGACCCCAATTAAAATTGGTATTTGATTTTCCTAAAAGACTGCAACCGTTCGAATATTGCAAGTGATATAACGGATGATGTTCATCTGAATCATCTCCACAATCTTTGTCAACATGCCAACAGATAGAATAATTGATGTTATCTTTCTCGCCAAAAATTATTGCAGCAAAATTATAGGATATAAAGGGATCTTCAAGTTGATTCCAATGTTCCACATTGCATTTCACATTACAATCAATTCGAACTCTTAAAGTTTTTATTCCAGAGGGTTCTATATGTTTGTTTACACCTAAAGGTAACACAAGATTTGTTATGTTATAACCCCATGTTGGATTTCCATCCTTTAGTTCTGCTTCTTTCATTAATTCATTGGCAGCGACCCTTAACGGCTCCAATGCCTGAGTCGCATTTTTTAATTTCCGTTGAAGAAAGCGGTGGAGTCGAGACAGTTCTTCTGCTCGTTGTATCTTAAAGGTTCTAATTTGTGACACATTCATTTTTTTAGATCTTCTCGATTAATTTTGAACCGGTTCAATTCTGACTCCTTTACAGTAATTTTATCATGATAGCACTAGTGTCTCTTAAAAAGTGTTAATCAAATTCGAGGTCAAGAGTTGGATG
>CANSEY010000075.1 GCA_947646015.1 uncultured Bacteroides sp.
CGGGTGGTCCCATTTTCAAATGCCACCTGGGTCCCTTTTCAACTGTTAGCTACACGGTGGCCTTTCGCGTCTAACCATCTTTTACTTTTGGCTGTAAGAGCTTTTATCCATATTTCTGAAATGAAAATTTTGTTGCGTGAAAAAGAATCACTAAATTTGCACAAAGGCAAAGATTTTGACAATGGAAGATTTAAATCGCATAAAAGTAGTTCTTGTTGAGAAGAAACGAACTAGTAAATGGCTATCTGAACAGTTAGGCATTAATCCATCTACTGTCTCAAAATGGTGTACCAATACCTCCCAACCAGATATTGAGACCCTTATTAAGATTTCAAAACTATTAGAGGTAGAAATGGAAGGACTACTTAATAAGCGATATGTCGAATCTATAAAAATCTAATGATATGAGCATGAAACTCCAACTTAAGGATGATAAGATATATTCTCCAATAAAAGACAAATGGTTAGTTCTTACGCCGGAGGAGCGTGTGCGACAAGAATATATTTGTCGCTTAGTAAATCATTATGGTTTTGAGATTGGACAAATGGCTCAAGAAGTCCAAGTTAATAATTCGCATCGTGGTCAAGGTAAAGCACGAGCAGACATTGTAGTATGGAAGTCGGCTTCAGCCAAAAGTAATGAGGATGCAGCAACAATTGTTGTTGAGTGCAAAGCAGAACATATCACTATTCGTGAGGAAGACTACTTTCAAGGTTATAATTATGCAGCTTGGGCTGGTGCTGATTTCTTTGTAACCACCAATCTTAAGGAGACTCGCGTATTCAAGGTTAATAAGGGTAAGTTGCCTAAACGGTTAGAGGAAATTGTGGATATTCCCAAAGCAGAGGACCTGACTAACGCTAAAAAGATAAAAGAGCTACTGAATCAAACCAAGGCCTTTACTCGTGACGAATTTAGCAAGGTGCTTTTTAAGTGTCATAATATCATTCGTAATAATGACAAGCTCTCTCCTGAAGCTGCTTTTGATGAGATTAGTAAGGTGTTGTTTATCAAGATTCGATATGAGCGCGATAACACAGGTACTCAGATCTTTTCGGAAGAAGAGTTTAAGAAGTTGCGGGAGGCATACGACAAAACAAAGTCAAAGCAGAGTTTGCCTTTCTATCAGCAGTTGTTTGAGCGCACAAAAGAAGATTATATAAAAGATGATCTATTCGAACCTAATGATACCATCAAAATCAAGGAGGCAAGTTTCGAAGCAATTGTAAAAGAGTTGGAAGTTTACAACCTCTCTCGTACTGCAGATGATGTTAAAGGTATTGCTTTTGAGAAATTCTTGGGTAAGACCTTCCGTGGAGAGTTGGGGCAATTTTTCACGCCTCGTACCATTGTAGATTTTATGGTTTCGCTGCTTGATCCAGAGGAAGGTGAAGTTATCTGCGATCCTTGCTGCGGCAGTGGCGGTTTCTTAATCAAAGCATTTGAGTATGTGCGTGAGAAGATTGAAAACGATATCCAGAAAGCAAAGGAGCAGATCAAAAATCAATTGCTTGATGAGAAATATGATTCGCTAAGTGACAAAAAGAAGGCAGAGATTGATAAGCGCATAGACGAATACTTTGCAATTCTTAATCAAGAGCTAGACACAATTCATAAAGATAGCCGCTTACAGCACCTATCGAGTGATTGTATCTTCGGTACTGACGCCAACCCTCGTATGGCCCGTACAGCCAAGATGAACATGATTATGCATGGTGATGGACACGGCGGAGTACACCATCACGATGGCTTGCTCAATGTGAATGGTATTTTCGAGAATCGTTTTGATGTTATTCTGACTAATCCACCATTTGGCTCGCGTGTAGAGAAAAGTTTGAATATCACCGAGACAGATATGTTTACGGATGACGCAAAAATCAAACATTACACGAACCGTTACGGCGAAGAGTACACAAAAGCTTTGGAGCAGGTTAATGGCAATATTGGTGAATCAGTCCTTAGTCTCTATGACTCAGGTAAACTTAGCGGACTAACCGAAGTCTTGTTTATCGAGCGTTGTTTGCGATTGTTAAAACCGGGAGGTCGTTTGGGTATTGTATTGCCTGAGGGCGTGTTGAATAATACTCAACTCCAAAGTGTGCGCGAACTCTTTGAGGGTATGGCAAAAATCGTTTTGATTACGTCAATTCCGCAAGATGTATTTATGGCATCGGGCGCAACCGTCAAGCCGAGTCTTTTGTTCTTCAAAAAATTTACGGCAGAGGAGACTGCTCAATATGAGCAAGCAAAAGCTACTGCTTATGCGCAGGTAACGGCCAAATATGCCCAGCAACTTTCCGAACTGAAAACATTTGTCGAAAATAAGAAAAATCCTCGCACTGAGGTAAAGATTAAGAAAGCCGAGTTGAAAGCCCTTGAATCACAGATTGCAGAGGAGATGAAGCCTATTATCAAACTGATCTTTGATTACCAGATTCCGATTGCTCAAGTGCAGAAGGCTGGCATTACCACTACCGGTACCGAGTGCGAGAATGAGTTAGATGAGCTTTTAAAAGAGTATACGCCTTATCGCAAAAAGAATAAACTATGGGAGGCGACAGCAAAACGCTATGAATATAAGGTTGAGAATAACCACCTTTATAAGAAGTTGAGCGACAGTGAATGGGAAGAGATATGCTAAATACAATGAAATATATCTCGACTGTCCCATTTAGCGGACTGTTCAATTGGTGTGTGCAATATCTGAATGATTCAAAAATAGCATTCAGTAAGGCATATCCAATGATGCGTATTGGAGAGTTTTTGAAACGTAATAAAACGGCAGTTTCTATCGAAGATAACAAGACATATAAGCGAGTAACTATTCGTGTTCGCAACGGTGGTGTGGTACTTCGTGATGAGCTGACGGGTGAAAATATTGGCACTAAGAGACAATTTATGGTATCAAGAGGCCAATTTATCCTTTCAAAAATTGATGCGCGCAATGGAGCAATGGGAATTATTCCTGAATATTTAGATGGAGCTATTGTAACACAAGATTTTTTAGCATATGATATAGATAAGTCGAGAGTCAATCCTCAATATTTGGTTTTGGTAAGTACGACAAAACAATTTATCGACTTTTGCCAAAGTTGCAGTAATGGTACAACGAATCGCCAACGTGTTGATGAAGCCCAATTCCTCAATATAAAAGTTCCAGTTCCATCATTAGAAGAGCAGAACAATTTGGTCGAGGAGTATAATAAACTGATAACGATTGCCGATAAACTTGTAAAAGAGTCTATGAAAATAGATAGTAATATAGCGCAGTATTTTAACGAGAGCATAGGTTTAAAGCAAAATAGTAATCGAGTTCAATTATTAAGTTTTATAAGATTTGCGGATATTACAACAAGATGGGATACATTTGCAACTTCGAATAAGATTTCAGCATATGTACCTATATATCCACTAGGTAATTACATTGTAAATATTGCAACAGGAACGACCCCTCCAACTTCCCAAAAAGAGTATTTTAACGGTAATATAAAGTTTTATACACCTTCAGATATAACAGGTGAAATGTACTTGACAAAGTCTGAACGCGCTTTATCACAAAAAGCTATAGATGACAAAAAAGCCAGAATATTCCACAAGGGAGATATTTTGTTTGTGGGTATAGGCTCTACTGTGGGGAAAGTGGGCATTGTGCAAGACAATTTGGTATCTTCTAATCAACAGATAACAGGTTTCACATTAAATAAAGAATTAATATGCCCTGAGTTCGTATTTTACTATCTTCATTATCATAAGAAGCTTACAACCGCAGAGCGTTCAAAAACGACACTTCCTATAGTTAACCAAGAAAAAATTTCTAATATTCCTATTCCAGTCCCAGATATGTCGCAACAGTTGGCTATGGTAAAACAAATAAACAAGATGCGTGATAAAATTTTATCACTGCAAAAGGTGTCGATTGAGAACAGAATACAAGCATTAAAGAACTTTGAATACCAAATCTTTTTATAGACATGGAGGAAATAACATTAGATTCTTTGATTCAAGAGCATAAAGAACGTATCCCACAACTGCATTATAAGCCTAGCCCACCTGGATGTATAGGTTTTTCATACTATTATTATGATGATAGTGCATGTTATCAAAAATGGCTTGCAACAACTAAACGATATTTAGGAATAACTTTCCCGAATGATAAGGATATTAAAGAGTTTGTTGCTGTCAGCAGTGAAGAACTATCCCCCGAACAACAGAGAAAATTGCTCGCTATTTTAGAGGCATTTTCTTCGCTACCCAGTATCATTCCGGATGCGCGTATCACTGAAATTAAGGAAAAGGAAGGCACAGGTCGTAATGCCATCAATGTGACTACGAACATAAATAACTCAAATCAGCAATCCCAAACTCAAACCCAAGAACAGACTTTAGCTGTAGAATTATTTATAGAAGCGATTAAGGATGATTTGACGGGACGCCAGATAAAGGAATTGAAACAGGTTGTAAATAATGCTGATGGTGATTTGCAAAAGGCTCGTCCGGGAATCATTGATAAGCTTAAGTCCTTTGGTTCCGATGTTGCATCAAATATCGTCGCCAACCTCTTAACTAATCCAATGATTTGGGGTGGATTAGGAGTATAGAATTACAAATAACTACTAACAATGAAACTCTTATCTGTATATATTGACAATTATAAGAACTTGTCAGGCACGTACGATTTTACTAAACAAGATGGATATATTGCGTTAATCGGTGAAAATGGCTCTGGTAAAAGTAATTTACTAGAAGCAATAAGTTTAATATATGGAAAGTTATACAACATTTCCAACATTGTCAATATTGGCAAATTTAGAATTTGTTATAACCTTGATGAAACGGACTATACATATGGGAATATAGATGAAGATAATAATGACATTGAATTAGATGCCAATCCAAAATTGCCTTCATCTGTTATTTCGTGTTATAGTGGAGAAGATATGAGAATGTGGAGTTCTGTATATAAATCATATTATACAGATTTTTTTAATAAGGCTATTCAGGGTGGTTCGTACATTCCTAAGATGTTATATATCAATAAGTATAGTTGGAAAATTGCTCTAATTTCGCTGCTGTATAGTGAGAATCGAGAAGTAAAGGATTTTCTCTCAAACAAATTGGGGATTAATGAGGAAGACGTAAAAATTAAATTTACAAGAAAAACTCAAGAAATAGAAAGAAACCATGATGCCTCAAACTGGTATAAAGAGGTGGAAAATAAATTGGGTAATGGAGAATTCACGATATCTGCGCTAAAAGAGATTGATCTAAATGAAACGCAGGATGTTTATGTAGCTGTTGATCAGCGGATATTTTACTATTTGTATTTCTTATCAATGCCAGAGAAGAATCCTAAAATGGGATTAAATGCAGATAAGCTTATAGAAGATATTAGTATAAAGATTAATGATAATATATATTTTGACAATTTAAGTGAAGGTGAGAAAAAACTCATTCTTATAGAATGTATAACCAAGGTGTTAGGTGATAAAGATTCATTATTACTTTTTGATGAACCTGATGCACATACACATATTGCCAGGAAGAAAGAATTACTTAGTGCAATAGAAACATTCGAGGGACAAGTTATACTTACAACACATTCACCAGTATTTGTTAATGAAATATACAGACATCACAAAGATTGTTTGTTCCATATGGAGAATGGCAAAATCTTGTCATCTCAATATATTTATGCATTAACACAATTGACAGCAGGAGAGATTGATTATATTAATGGAACAATTGTGCTGAGTTCTAAATACTTGCTCATAACAGAGGGCCCTAATGATAAGAGGTACCTAGAAAAAGCTTTAGAGATATTCTGTAATAGAGATGAGAAATATAAGGTTTTGCAACAATTAGCGATTATTCCTAGTAATAGCGCTGGAAATGCTGATACATTTTTCGAGCAAGTTTTAATGCCGCAAATTGAGAAATATGATAAAATTGTATTTATATTTGATTATGATGAGGGAGGATATAGTGGTTGGAAAAAAATTAAGGCTAAAGAAGATGCAAAACTTAGCACTATTTTCTATCAACACGATTATAGTCTTACGCTAAATACAAGTAACTCTCCCAAAAATAGTGAAACCATAATGGTAGAAGATCTTTTTGCACCTAAGTCATATAAGAAAAAGATAGATGGGTTTCGTCTTGAACATAAGACTACACATAAAGAATTTCGAACATTTACGACAAATATATCTTCTGCCATAAAATCACATATTGAAGGTAATTACAATACTTTTGACGATGATGATTATGATGGTTTTAAACCTGTTTTGGATAAACTTATAGATATTTTTAATTTATAATAATGGGCAAAATAGGAACAACATAAAATACATAGGATGATTTCATCGCCATCTCAGGATTTTTTACTAAATTCGTTATTAGGAATCGTGACGATTGGCTAATTAGCATAGCTGAATTTCAAATTGTCACCTTTTTAATATCGCCTTGTAATTAATCATTGTGATTCAAATCGATTTTATATATGCCATTAGATAAACACGATTTTAAATTTCAGACTCATTATATCGGATTGTGGGTACGTCCCAATATTCCAGAAGACAACATTTCGGGCACTTTATTCATCGAGGGACAACGAATGTGGATTGAACTGTTTTTTAAGCCGAAAGCTAGTGACTTCCCTGAGACAATAGAATCTCTGACAGGGTGCACTAGCGGAATCGGAGCTGACGGGAAAGAATATGCTGCGAATATTTTGGTTGAGGGATTAGAATATATTTGCTGGAATCATTTGGAAAATGGCTTATGGCATTATCGATATAATGTTTCTAGAATTTTCATTTATGACAACCTCCTACAAATAGATAAAATATCTTCGATATACATTCGAGCCAATATTTTAGATAAATGGTGCTCTGATTATTTAGAATCAGTATATATGTCTGTGCCATATGAGAAAATTCCTTATGGTCATCATATAATTTATCATACGTTACCTCATCCCAAAATACTCTATAAAAACGACATAATTTGCATTAGTTTAACTTTCCCTTGTGTTTATTCTGTTGGAGGCATTAATCAGTATGTAGAGCAAAAAGCATTTTTAAAAGTTTCGTTTAATAAAAGATGCTCTTTTCAAGATTCATTATTTTATATAAATCAAATACAGTATCTCTTTTATATCCTTACAAATAGAGTATTTCCGATTGACTATTTATATTCTGAAAGTGGCAATAATGTATTTGTATATAAAGCAAATGAGTTTTCTTCGTATCAATTCATTGAAAAGTATTCAGATTTAAATCCTCATATAAAAATGAGTGATTTTTCGGACACCGAAATTTCATCTATTTTCTGTAAATGGGATAAACTATATATAGAGCAAGGCGATGCTTTAAACTCCTATTTTGAAAACCATATAAATATTTATACCCCGCCATCTACCAAAATTAAGAGTTTTATCTCTACAATAGATACACTTTCCAAAGAGATGCGAGGTCCAAAAGGTAGTCCAGATTTGGGAACTAAGAAGGCAAAATACCTACTGAAAATTATTGAAAAATATAATATAAATAGTTCTGATGCCAATGAATTAAAAACACGTTTTTTGAATGTGTCTGGCGTTGAACTAAAGACACGTTTTACCAATTTAATAAAAGTTATTGACAAATATCTTTCAAATGAGATGGAGGCTAACTTTGTTATTAAAGCTGTTAATACACGTCATAATATAATTCATCCTAACGCTAATATGCAGCCTAGTTTCTCCCCGGTTGATTATGAAAAAGTTGCAACACAACTGAACAAAATCATCCTTACATATATACTTGTGATATTAGGGATGTCAGACAGCATTATTGATAGGGTTCTAAAAACTTCTGGATGCGCCAATACATTATCCTAGAGAGGATGCAAAAGCAATAATGATTAAAAAATTGCCAATTGAATAAATCCATCCTGTTACCTTATAAATACATGGCGATGAAACTTATATATAAGAGTCAAGCATTTCCCATTACAATAGAAAAATATGTATCTAGTATGTTTATATATGACCAATGGACTATATCTGATGATTATAAAAAAGTTGCTATTGGCAATGAATATCGAATTTTAGTATCCACTTTAGCTGACATACATGATCATAATGATTTAACTATATTAGCTGTTCAAACATCTTCTTTTGTAGAACGATTAACGATGCTCTTGAAATATGTAATTGGAATGTCATTGAATTCTCCACATAAGCAATTAACTTATCGAAGTATGCAAGGTATTGATATTCGAGAAATGCCCAAAGGTTGGACTGCTAATATAAATGAGGTCGATACTTATTTAAAAGATACTCAATCTTCTCATATTAGTGTTATTGTTTTTCCCAATAATGGATATATGGCTGTTTCGGCTTTGGCAGAATTACAGATGGCACTAAACAACTATGATGTGCTAGATGAAGAAATTAAAGATCTAATAGCTCTTCATAATAGTGCGGTTGAATCTGATGAACGTTCTTGTTTTTTGATTATGAGTAAAGTAATTGATATGATTAATAATCTATATCCACCAAGCAAATCTAATCCACATAATGACAAACGAATATTAGAATATTTTCCAGAACTTCAGCCTTTTTTCATAGATACATCCATTCGGGATTTAATGGGTATTGCAAATGGAAGAAAAGAAACAAGGCACTACGAAAACAAAAAGACGGGTGCTCCTCATCGTTCTATTAGCGGGCGTGAAGCTGAACAATTTTATCAAAGAATAGATGTTTTGGCTTTATCGATTGTTAGAAATAAATTAGGATTACCTCCCATAATAGTAAAAATGTAAATCAACTCATCAGTTTGGTTCGGGCTTTATATATGCCCGATAAACCAAAGCTTTATTTGTTTAGACTGAGCAAAAGAAACTTATCTCGTAGCCTTAATTGAAAGCTGGTCTATATCTGACATCAGCTTTACGAGTAATTCTCTTGCTTTGTCGTAATCTTTTGATACGAACAACTCATAGCTTAAATCGGCCCAGTCTTTGGCTGCTTCTTTTTCTTCTTCGGTGTTATTGGACCAAACGATATCAAGTTTTGCCAATTCTACCAGAAATTTCGATGAGTTCTCCGGCGTAGGATTCTCATTGTATTTCTTGACAGCGTCTGCAAATTTAGCGCGTTGTTCTATGTCTTTAATTTGATTCATTTATGAGTGCCAATATTTGTGTTGCTATTCTTTACACTCTCCTTCTGACAATATGCCTTTCTCCAGTTCGTCGATTGTAGGTATAGTTCCTTCTACCTTTTCAGGATAAAGTCGTGCGAGGTCATACTCTGAAATTCCAAGAGGCAGACTGCTTGCTTCAAGTGCATATTGAGCGACAAGGTTATCTTTCTCTTTGCAGATAAGGATTCCGATAGTAGGATTATCCCTTCCCTCTTTTCTCAGGATATGATTGCAGGCTACGACATACCCTCCAAGTTGACCGGCATCGGCAAAGTCAAATTTGCCGATTTTCACTTCAACAACAACATATGCTGATAAATTAAGATTATAGAACAGGAGGTCTATGAATTTCTCGGTCTGTCCTATCTGTAATCTATATTCACGCCCGACGTATGCGAAGCCCGTGCCAAGTTCGATGAGAAACTGGGTGATATTATTCAGAAGTGCATCCTTGAGTATCTTCTCATTATACTTCGTAGTTATTCCGGTGAAAGCAAAGTCGTAGGGGTCTTTTGTCAATTCCTGTGCCAAATCACTTGTAGCCTCCGGGAGTGTTCGCTTGAAATTAGTCAACGCTTTGCCCTGTCGCTCATAAAGGTCGGTATCAATAAAATTACGAAGCATATCTCTACTCCATCCATTTTTCACCACCTCCCCGGCGTAAAATACGGCTTTGTCCGGACAACTTGAAAATTTATCAATCAAGAGCGTATGATGTCCCCAAGGTATCTGATATATAACGTTCATCAAATCTGCAACAAGTTGTTGCAGATTTGAATATGTGATAGCATCGCTCTTATTTTCAGAGGGTTGTAAATTTGCAACAGGTTGTTGCAAATTCTGAATAAAGCGAGAATACAATTCGTAAAAACTTTGAGCATATCTGATGTTCCTTTCCGATAGGCCTGTCGCTTTTGGCAATCGTTTCTTCAGATCACGGCTAAGTGTAGCATAAAATGCCGAGCCATATTTGTTTTCATCGCCTCGCTCAGCTATTTCTTTGCCGAGAAGCCAATAATATTGGAGCATTTCTTTGTTTACTTTAACCGCGGCTCTAATTTGGCTTACACGGTATCGCTCACATAGAGTTTGCACCCATGCGAGATAGTCTTTATCAAGTATTGTTATTGGCTTCATATTTTTCTGTCTCTCTTGGCATATTTCATACCATTAGTGCAAAGTTAGTCATTTTTATTGGATTTTCAGCGTGTTAGGCTGATTTGGGCTGTTTGGGCTGTTGCTATTCTCAGTTTGGTTTAGTCCGGGCAATATATACCCGACCTAAACCAGACCAATATATATACAAGGCTGGTGAAAAGAAAAATATTCTATTGAACATCTCTACTTTAGGCGTGATGCACGGGTCAAACGGTCTTCCTTTATGTATCGACTTAGTGATGCTTCGGTGGTGTGCCCCGTGGCTGCACAGATTACATCACGGTCATTCCCTCGTAGTCGCATATTGGTGGCGAATGAGCGACGCCCGGTGTGACAGCTCACCATTTGCCATCGCTGGTATATATCGGTTTTGCGACCGGCTCTGCCGTTGCCCACATCGGCGGTGTATGCTTTAGTAACATATCCTGCTAACGTACTTTCAGGATTTGCCTCATAGATGGATATTCTCAACAAATTGACCCCCATAAAATTATTAAAAATGCCCCCCTTGT
>CANSEY010000076.1 GCA_947646015.1 uncultured Bacteroides sp.
ATGATACTGGGAGCGGCTATGTCGCTCTCAGCTTGTAATGGAATGTTTGAAGGGATTTATGACGATCCCATTGAAGCGGAAATGGAGATTAAAGAAAGTAGCTTTTCACAAATCAATGCTACCGAGTACACTAACTGGGTCTATATCGACCTATCCGAACGTAAAGCAACGACTGTTGAAATCGGAGAGGAACATAAGAGCGAGATACCAGCAAAATGGGACCTTGCCATCCACCGCTACGACATCAAAACCAATGAAGGTGCAGCCTTTCAGACAACTTATACAAGTATTGATGACCTGAAGGCCAGTGGAAAACTTCCCGCCGAAGAAAATTTTGTAAAAGACGAATGGACGACAGATAAAATAGCAATCGATATGTCCGGTATGATGGAAGGAAACATTAAATATACAGAAGACTATCGTAATGATATTTTATCCGGCTGGTTAAACGTAGACACTTCAAGTATGCCTCCTATTTACACCATGTCCAATCAAGTCTATCTGATACAGTTGAAGGATAATACCTATGCGGCCATTCGTTTTACCAACTATACCAATGCCAGAGGCATAAAAGGCTATATCGACTTCGATTTCCTATATCCACTTGATTTCGAAGAAAACAACTAAGAAACCAATTACAAAGAATGAAACCTACATTTATAGCATCAATCTTGATATTCTCCTTTATAGTAACCTGTTCCACATTCGCACAACAATCAACCGAGCACATCAGCGGACGTGTTACTGATACCAATGGTGAACCCCTACCAGGTGCGACCATTTCCATAAAAGGAGAAGAAACAGGAGCCGTCACCAGTGTTGACGGAACCTATACATTACAACTGCCGGGAATCGGTTCATATATCATTACTGCATCTTACATAGGTTATCAAACCGAACAAAAAAGAATAACCACCGAGAAAGGAAAGAAAGTTAACTTCAGCTTATCCGAAGATCAGTTCGACCTCGGAACAGTCGTTGTAACCGGTACCCGTACTCCCAAATTGCTGAAGGACGCTCCCATCATCACCCGGGTTATCACCTCAGACGATATTAAGAAAGTTAATGCCAACAACGTTGCCGACCTGCTGAAAACAGAGTTGCCCGGTATCGAATTTTCCTTCTCTATGGATCAGCAAACCGCTATTAATATGCAAGGCTTCGGCGGTAATTCCGTACTGTTTCTGGTAGATGGCGAACGGCTGGCAGGGGAAACACTGAATAATGTAGACTACGAACGTCTGAATCTCGACAATGTAGAACGCATAGAGATAGTGAAAGGTGCTGCATCTACCCTTTACGGTTCCAGTGCTATCGGAGGAGTAATTAACATCATCACCCGCGAATCGGACGATCCATGGAACTTAAATCTTAATTCACGTTTCTCCGAACACAACGACCAGCGGTATGGTGGCACTGCAGGATTTAATGCAGGTAAATTCAACAGCCTGACCAACGTGCAGTATAATAATGTAGACACTTATGCCGTAGACAATCCGGGAGATTTCTCTACAGTGTTCGGAAGCCGGGTGTGGAACTTCAAAGAACGTTTAATATACCGTCCGCTGGAAACGCTCAAACTGACGGGAAGAGTCGGCTATTATTTCCGTGAACGCAATAAACCGGGGGATACCCAGGACAGATACCGTGGATTCAGCGGTGGAATGAAAGCTAACTACACCTTCAATATAATGAGTAACCTTGAAGTCGGTTATACTTTCGACCAGTATGATAAGAGTGATTATCAGTCTCTTTATAAAAATGACGTGCGTGATTACAGTAATGTACAGCACAATGTGCATGCACTCTATAATTATACCTTCAACGGAAAGCATACGCTGACTGTCGGCGCCGACTACCTGCGCGATTATCTGATGTCTTACCAATTCACTGATAACGCAGACCACACCATGCATACGGCAGATGCGTTCGGTCAGTTCGACTGGAACCCCACAGAAAGACTGAATGTGATAGCCGGATTACGGTTCGACTACTTCTCCGACTCCAATGTACGCCATCTGTCTCCACATTTGGGAATGATGTATAAGATAGGCAATTGTTCATTAAGAGGATCGTATTCGCAAGGATTCCGCTCTCCTACCCTGAAGGAGATGTATATGGTGTTCAATATGGCAAATATGATGATGATTTATGGTAATCCGGACCTTAAGTCGGAAACAAGCCATAATTTCTCTGTATCTGCCGAATATACCAAGAGTCGTTATAACTTCTCTATTACAGGATATTATAATCTGGTACACAATCGTATCAATACCGTTTACAGCGAAGACCCCAAAGGACAAATCTATACCAATACCGACAAAATGGATATTGCAGGAATTGACGCCAACGTTTCCGCCAAGTATCCTTGCGGACTCGGCTATCGTCTGTCATACACATATATTCATGAATTCATGCGCGACGGTCAAAAGAAATTCACGGATACACGCCCCCATACGGCAACTGTAAGAATCGACTGGGGTAAGACTCTGAACAAAGTCGATTTCAACTACTCACTCAACGGACGTTTGCTGTCAAAAGTTAAAACAAACATCTATAACGATAGTTTCAACAATCCGTCTGCCGGAAGCCAGGCAGTCGAGTATCCGGGATATATGATATGGGATTTTACTTTCTCGTTGGGAATTATAAAAGGAATCAATATGAATCTGGCTGTAAACAACCTGTTCGACTATGTGCCGGATTATTATTATTTCAACTCTCCTACCACAACGGGAACCAACCTGACATTAGGACTATCACTGGATATAGACAGGCTCTTCAAAAAATAAACGGCAACAATAGAACTACATACAAAGCTAAAAATAAAAGAAATGAAAAAGAAAAGTAAAATCATTTTAGGTGGATGCATCGTTGTAGCAGCCCTGATAGGTCTATCCGCATGGAATGCCTGGTTCAGCGCTACCAAAATAGCTTTCGTCAACTTCCAGACCATACAGCAGGGAAGCATCTCGAAAGCCAACGACAATTCATTCATCAAACTCAGCGAAGTGTCTCTTGACAACCTCGATCGTCTGACCAGTTATGACATGGTATTCATCAATGGCATGGGACTGCGCATTGTCGAAGAACAACGTCAGCAAATACAGCAGGCAGCAGATAAGGGTATCCCCGTATACACTTCTATGGCTACCAACCCTGCCAATAACATCTGCAACCTCGACAGTATACAGCAGAATCTCATACGCGGCTATCTGAGCAACGGCGGAAAGACCAACTACCGCAATATGCTGAACTATATCCGTAAAGCCATTGACGGAAAGGCTTCCGTTGTACCCGAAGTGGAAGATCCGACAGAAAGACCGAGCGATATGCTTTATCATGCCGGAATCAGTAATCCGGATGATGAACAGGAGTTCCTCACCGTTGCCGATTATGAGAAATTCATGCAAGAGAATAACCTTTATAAAGAAGGGGCACGAAAAATCATGATTACCGGACAAATGGCAGATGCCACCGATCTGATAAAAGCACTGGAAAATGCGGGATATAATGTTTATCCCGTTCAATCCATGACAAGATTCATGTCATTCATTGAGGAAGTGCAGCCCGATGCCGTCATCAATATGGCACACGGACGTATGGGAGATAAAATGGTGGATTATCTGAAAGCCAGAAATATCCTTTTGTTCGCTCCGCTCACAATCAACAGTCTTGTGGATGAATGGGAAAACGATCCGATGGGTATGTCGGGAGGCTTTATGTCACAGAGCATCGTAACACCGGAAATAGACGGAGCTATCCGCCCTTTCGCCCTTTTCGCACAATATGAAGATAAAGAAGGATTGCACCATTCGTATGCCGTCCCCGAACGTCTGAAGACTTTTGTATCTACAATAGATAACTACCTGAATCTGAAAACAAAACCTAATTTTGAGAAGAAAGTAGCTATCTATTATTACAAAGGTCCCGGTCAGAACGCATTGACCGCTGCCGGCATGGAAGTAGTACCTTCCCTTTACAATCTTCTGCTTCGTATGAAACAGGAGGGATACAATATATCCGGTCTGCCTGTCAACGCTCAGGAACTGGGAAAAATGATACAAGCCCAAGGGGCGGTATTCAACGCTTATGCAGAAGGAGCTTTCAACGACTTCATGCAAAACGGACATCCCGAACTGATCACCAAAGAACAGTATGAAAGCTGGGTGAAAGAATCGCTTCGTCCCGAAAAGTATCAGGAGGTGGTAGATGCTTTCGGAGAATTTCCCGGCAACTATATGGTGACTCCTGACGGCAAATTAGGTATTGCCCGTTTACAGTTCGGTAACGTTGTGCTATTGCCACAAAACGCTGCCGGAAGCGGTGACAACTCCTTCCAGGTGGTGCACGGCACCGACATGGCTCCGCCACACACCTACATTGCCTCATACCTGTGGATGCAACATGGCTTCAAAGCCGATGCACTGATTCACTTCGGTACACACGGCAGTCTCGAATTCACTCCGAGAAAACAAGTCGCATTATGCAGCAATGACTGGCCGGACCGTTTGGTAGGAGCCGTTCCCCACTACTACCTCTACTCTATCGGAAACGTCGGAGAAGGTATGATGGCCAAACGCCGTTCTTATGCTACCTTGCAATCATATCTCACTCCTCCTTTCCTTGAAAGCAGCGTACGCGGCATTTACCGGGAATTAATGGAAAAGATCAAAATCTATAATAACTCCCAGAAGGCAAACAAAGATCAGGAGTCGCTGGCTGTGAAAACCTTGACTGTGAAGATGGGAATCCATCGTGATTTAGGACTGGACAGTATGGCTAATAAACCGTATACGGAAGATGAAATCGCCCGTGTAGAAAACTTTGCCGAAGAACTGGCTACAGAGAAAATCACGGGGCAGCTTTACACAATGGGAGTTCCTTACGAACCGGAAAGAATAACTTCTTCTGTCTACGCGATGGCAACAGAACCGATTGCCTATAGTCTTTTTGCTCTTGACAAGCAACGCGGCAAAGCTACAGAATCTGCCGAAAAACACCGAAGTGTCTTTACCCAGCAATATCTCATGCCTGCCCGCCTTCTCGTAGAGAGACTGATGGCTAACCCTTCACTGGCAACCGACGAACTGATTTGCCACACAGCCGGAATCACTCCGCAAGAGTTGGCAAAAGCGAGACAGATAGAAGCCGAGCGCAATGCCCCCAAAGGCATGATGGCAATGATGATGGCTGCCGCAGCCAAAAAGGATCAGGCTGATAATGAGCCGTCGGGCAATGGTCATCCGGCTTCGGCAAAAATGGAAAAAGGACCTCATGGTAAAATGCCTGCAGGCATGAAAGAAGCCATGAAGAAAATGGGTGCTAACATGGACCCGGAAAAAGCGATGGAAATGGCCAAATCAATGGGTGCCAGTCCGGAAGCTTTAAAGAAAATGGAAGCCAGCATGAAGGCTAATAAGGATACATCCACAGACGCTTCGGGCAAACCGGCAATGGCTGGAAAGACTGAAAAGCCGCAGGGTATGTCAGCAATGATGGCAGCTATGGGAAAGGCTCCGAAAGAATACAGCAAAGAAGAGGTGGAATTTGCGCTTGCAGTAGCTGAAGTAGAACGTACCATCAAGAATGTAGGCAATTATAAAAATGCACTTCTGACAAGTCCGGAAGAGGAACTGAGCAGTCTGATGAATGCCTTGAAAGGCGGATACACAGCTCCCACACCCGGTGGTGACCCGATCGCTAATCCGAACACGCTACCTACTGGACGTAATATGTATGCCATTAATGCCGAAGCGACTCCGACAGAGTCTGCCTGGGAAAAAGGTATTGCTTTGGCCAAGCAGACAATTGATAGGTACAAGCAACGTCACAACGACTCCATACCACGCAAGGTCAGTTATACACTATGGTCATCCGAGTTTATTGAAACCGGAGGGGCAACCATCGCACAGGTACTTTATATGTTAGGTGTTGAGCCTGTCCGTGATGCTTTCGGTCGTGTCAGCGATTTAAAACTGATTCCTTCAGCCGAATTAGGACGTCCGCGCATCGACGTGGTAGTCCAGACTTCCGGACAACTTCGTGATCTTGCCGCCTCCCGTCTCTTCCTCATCAACCGTGCAGTAGAAATGGCTGCCGCCGCCAAAGACGACAAATATGAAAATCAGGTTGCCTCCAGCGTAATAGAAGCCGAACGGGTGCTGACCGAAAAAGGATTAAGCCCGAAAGATGCCCGCGAAATTTCAACATTCCGGGTATTCGGAGGAGCCAACGGTATGTATGGAACCGGTATTCAGGAAATGGTAGAATCCGGCGACCGCTGGGAGAATGAATCGGAAATCGCCGATACTTATCTCAATAATATGGGCGCGTATTACGGCAGTGAGAAGAATTGGGAAGTATTCCAAAAGTTCGCTTTCGAAGCTGCACTGACCCGGACGGATGTTGTCGTACAACCACGACAAAGTAATACCTGGGGAGCCTTAAGCCTTGACCATGTATACGAATTTATGGGAGGTATGAATCTCGCCGTACGCAATGTGACCGGCAAAGATCCGGATGCCTACCTCAGTGATTATCGCAACCGGAACCATATGAAGATGCAGGAACTGAAAGAGGCTGTCGGCGTAGAAAGTCGCACCACTATCCTGAACCCAACTTACATCAAAGAGAAAATGAAAGGCGGGGCTTCTTCGGCAAGTGAATTTGCAGAAGTGATCACCAATACCTATGGATGGAATGTGATGAAACCGGCTGCAATCGACAAAGAGCTTTGGGATAATATATATAATGTATATGTGAAGGATGAACTGAACTTGGGAGTCAAACAATATTTCGAACAACAGAATCCTGCCGCTTTGGAAGAGATGACTGCCGTCATGCTCGAAAGCGCCCGTAAGGGATTGTGGCAAGCAAGTGAAGAACAGGTAGCGGAACTTAGCAAACTTCATACGGAGATTGTCAATACTTACCGCCCGTCTTGTTCCGGATTTGTTTGTGACAATGCCAAGCTCCGTGACTTCATTGCATCGAAAGCAGACGCACAAACCGCTACACAGTACAAAGAAAATATCTCTAAAATCCGTGAAGCAAAAGCAAGCGGCAGCAACAAGGGAGTGGTGATGAAAAAAGAAGAGATGAATCAGACAGCCGAAAATCAGACAAATACATTAAGCAATGTAGCCGTAGGCATCGCTGTCATTATCGTTATTCTTGCTCTGATACTCTTTGTACGCAAGCGCCGCAAAAGCAGTCAGATGTAACCCACGTCCTGTGAATTATCAATCGTAACTTGTAAATTGTAAAATCATATAATGGATACAGTTGTTCTTGTACTTATGCTTCTTACAGCATTTAACTTTCTGTTGAAGCAAACGTTCTGGAAATTGATAGCGGTCGGTATTATCGCCGCTATCTGCGCTGTCTTCGCCGGATTGATGTGGCCGTATGCTATCGAGCAATCGAAGACTCAGATAGCCAATTGGCTAAGCAATCAGCCCTTGATGCTAGATACTTCCGTACTCCTCAGTGTGGAAGTCTGCATACAAATGGCTTATGCCATGCTTGCCGTCCACGTAGCCAATGACTATCCGGTCAAGCCACGCATGATACTCATGTACCGTTTTCTCCGCTGGTTTCCGGGATTATTGATTTTCCCGGTTTTATTCAGCGGGCTGGTATATCTCATCTTTGCTTTTCCGGGTACTTCATTTCAAACGATAGCATGGAGCTATGCAGCCTTTATCCTGGCAGCCATCCCTTGCGGCAGATTTATACTGCTCCATTTGTTGCCGGAAAAAGAACTGCGCCTCGAACTATTTTTCCTGACCAATGCCCTGGTAGCCGTTTTGGGAATTGTTGCCACAGTCAACGGAAAGACTTCCGCAGCAGGTGTCAGTGAAATAGACTGGAAAGCATTGACAGGCGTCATAGTCATCGCACTGGCTGGCGGAATTCTCGGACTTCTCTGGTGGAACATCCGAAACAGAAACAAAGAAAAAAGTGTGAAACAATAATAGAATAAATAACTCTTCAAATTATCAATAACAATGAACTTTATATCAGATATTTTATACTGGATTTCAACAGGCTTGCTCGTTCCTGTCATCGTTTTATTAATCATCCTCTTTTGCCGCGCGATTTTACTTGCCGGTAGTTTCTATGGTCAATATCTGTCCATTCGTAAAACGGAAACCCTGCTCCGCAACGAGCTGAGCAAGCTGACTCCGGACACAGTAGAAGAACTGAGTTCCAAACTTCCGGAAAATTCTAGATCACTTGTCATTACCTATATGCGTCAGGTATTGGACGCCCGTGATACTCCGGCACAGGTACAACGTTTATTGGCTAATTTTGAAATCGCAGCGGACAAAGACTTAGCCATCTCCAAGACCCTGACCAAACTGGGACCGATCTTAGGTCTGATGGGAACATTAATTCCAATGGGACCCGCCCTCGCAGGACTGGCCAGCGGAGATATTGCTTCCATGGCTTACAATATGCAGATCGCTTTCGCCACCACTGTAGTCGGACTGGTAGCCGGTGCCGTAGGCTTCCTTACACAGCAAGTGAAACAACGCTGGTACCTGCAGGATATGACCAACCTTGAATTCATATCCGAATTGCTCAATGACAAACGTTCCATCCATAAAACCTCAGAGAAATGAAACATAACCTATTGCGAAAAGAGGAAGACTCCGACCCGATCAGCGTAGTATCCAATCTGTTCGACATTGCGATGGTTTTTGCCGTTGCATTGATGGTAGCACTTGTCAGCCGGTATAACATGACAGAGGTTTTCTCGCAGGAAGACTATACGATGGTAAAGAATCCGGGTAAAGAGAATATGGAAATCATTACCAAGGAAGGCAATAAAATCAACCGGTATACCCCGTCCGAAGATCAGGACAAGAAAGAAGGTAAACGTGGGAAAAAGGTAGGCATTGCCTATGAACTGGATAACGGTGAAATCATTTATGTACCTGAATAACTAATTAAGGCATCTTTGTCGTCCGAACAATTAACATCGTGAAGAATCTCCTCTTTGTATGTACAGAAGAAGAGATTCTTCTTTAGCACAACACACATACAACTTTTATCATTGGTATGGCGTTGCACAACAGCGATAACCCCGATTGCATGTGCCTTGTCTGCCTGTATAATTGATCTACATCAAATCATTTGAAAAGAATATGCTTCTCATGCTCCATCGTTTACTTTTTTAGTTACCTTTGCGCCGATTTTAAGAATCCCTTTGAACTAAACCATAAGTACTGTGTTGAAACCATAACAGGAATTTACGTATAACTTAAAAGGGTAAGAAAGATGTCTACAGAAATATTAGTGGATACTGTAACCACAACTACAGATAGCTGCCAGATGGTAGCAACAGAAACAACACTGCAAGTAACAGCAGCCACCAAGTCTGACAATCAGACTACAGCCAACGAGGCTTATACCGCTGTACCTCCACGCCGCACTTTCAATGAACAGAAACCGTTTGTATTTTCAATCGTAGGCTTTGCCGTGGTGTACATTGCAGCGCTCGTTATCGGACGGATTATCAAAATGCGAATGCCACATCATTCTTAAAAGAAGCGCTTACGACCAACAAAAAAAACAAGTCACCGAAATGATCACTCATTCCGATGACTTATCCCCTTTAAACACCTTTAAACAAAATGGAAAATATGCCTCATTACTAACTAAACTAACTAACCCTTTGAGGCATATTTTGAAGAGGCTGACGCATCAGCCTCTTTTTTATTTATAGATAGCTTTCGCTCTCTAATCTTATTTTTTGCGAGCCTCGGCAATATAGCCAAGAGCTTCTTCGCATTTTGCAGTTACATAAGCCCAGTCTTCTGCTGCTACCTTGTCTTTCGGGAACAGTTTTGATCCCATACCGACACAGAATACACCTGCTTTAATCCATGCAGTCAGGTTTTCCTTGGAAGGCTCTACCCCACCAGTTACCATCAGCTTAGACCATGGCATCGGAGCCATCAAACCTTTCACAAAGTTAGTTCCATATACATCACCCGGAAACACTTTGCAAAGATCGCAACCTACTTCCTGCGCAAAACCTACTTCAGATACAGAACCACAACCCGGAGTATAAGCTACCAGACGACGGTTACATATCTTAGCGATTTCCGGATTAAATAACGGACCTACCACAAAGTTAGCTCCTAACTGAAGATACATAGCAGCAGTAGCCGGATCAACGATTGAACCGATACCGATAGCCATTTCAGGACATTCTTTTGCTGCGTATTTCACGATTTCAGCAAATACTTCCTGTGCAAAGTCACCACGGTTGGTGAATTCGAAAGCACGAACACCACCGTCATAACAAGCCTTTACTACTTTCTTTG
>CANSEY010000077.1 GCA_947646015.1 uncultured Bacteroides sp.
TTCACCCATTGTGACTTTTAGGGGTTGGGCGTTGGCAAGCGTGATTGATTGGGAGATATGCGGAGTAGTATGAGAGAAGAACATCTCATACTAAATATAACCATTAATATTTGTATTTGATAATTCATATATTTGTGTAAATATATGAATTGTTGAGTGGATAGTTCTGTCTCTTTATTTATGTCGTTATTATTTACAATGTATAGTAAAAACAAAGGCTGCCTCATTCCAAAGGCAGCCTTTTCTATATGTACAATTTATTGTAGTTTGTTGCTATTCTTGCGGTGGGAATATAAACCCGTTCCCTTTGTTATCATCAAAAGAATAACTTGATGGCTTGGGTAAATTCTTACCATTCTTACTCCAGTCCCAAAGCAGAGTCTCATCCTCTGTAATTTCTCCGGTAGCACTATCCCTCTTCTTCCCATTCAATGGATAATAAAGCAGTAAATTGTCATCGTCAGGATTTACCATCTTCCATATATTCGAAGCTATCTCTTGCGAAGTTCTGGCCGTTTTCCAAAAACGAACCTCACGAATCAGCTCGTTTGAACCACCAATCCAAAAGCCAATCAATCCATAAGGACCTGTTCTGATTTCCCGGTCAGCAACCAGCACTCCGTTCACGTATACATAATTCTTTTGACCATCATATACGAAAGCTAACATATACCAAGTGTCAGGCTGTGCAGAGAATTTGTCAGCGGGAACATCAATCTGAGAGCTTCCCGTCTTAATTTGTAATTGATTAGGGTTAATAGTTACATCACCGAAACGAGTATAAATCTCATCCATAGGACCAGCATTGGCAACCAATTTAGTTCCACAAATAGAACGATTGTTACTTTTGTAACTAGCCCTATTGACCATAACTTCCATTGTCCATTGATCAACTTTGAAATCGTTAGGGAACATTTTATCATCCTCGCTCCCCGAACCACTTCCACTTGTACTTATCCGGAGCGCTTTTGTATTCACTCTTTGCTCAAGTACAAGTAAAGTCTCTTCTTGCCCTCTGATAATATTCACGTCACCTCCTGTAATACGTATAGGCAAAGCATAGTTACCTTCTAGTGAGAATTTTACATTCTTCAAAGAAATAGGAACATCCATCATTGCATAAAGAGGCATAAATGTTATTTTCTGTGAGATCTCATACATCTCTTTAGGAAGTACTATATAGTTAGTTCCATTTTTAGCATTATAAGCATCTAACTGAGCTTGATTACCAGCCTCCAATGTAACTTTTATTTCTTTAGTATCTTGAACAGCTAAAGCTACTTGCAGCCCTTTAATTTCCACATCTTTGCCTTCTTCCACAAAGCTTTGTAATACGCTGTTATTAGCTATATATACTCCTTGCTCACTTTGAAAATCATCCAAAGGATTTTTATATAACTCATTTTGACAACCTGTTAAGAATAACAGAACAGCTAAATAAATATTCTTTTTCATAATAGTCATTCTTTAATATTAATCGAACTTACCAGGATATACCTGATTACCAAAATACAAGGCTTTTCTCAACCATTTGTAAGGAGGGTCATTCGGGTAGTCATACTCCATATGATAAGTACCTATACCACCTATTCTCTTACCACTGGGCAAATCGAGTGTTGCATAGTCAAGAATCTGATTCCCTTCCATACTGTTCAATTCAGGACGCACACTTGTATAATAAGTTATGCCACCAGTTTTCCATCCTTGTTCAAATTCAACGGTAATAATTGTTTTACGCTCCCAGTCGTCCAGATTCGGTTTATTTATTTTATAAATTACAGAACTAGTACTTGATTCCCAGTATGCCTGATAGATGTAATGATCAACCAATTTTGAAGTTTCTGTAGATAAGAGATCCGGCTGACCATCCATAACTAACATTCTTCCAGCAGGACGTAGGCGGGCACTTAAAGTTTCAATGAAAACCTGCATCTTATTATTACCGCTAGGACTGATTGTCTGGTAGTTTGCTAAAGTTCCGGAATGTCCATATCCAGGTTCGTAGTCAATATCAAAACCATCAAGATTGTACTTTTCAATACTATCACAAATAGCATTTGCATATGCTTTTACTCCTTCAATGAAGTTTCCTTGTCCCTTTTCTTCTACCCAATATTGCGTTGCATTCAATCCTTTAGGAGTCAGCTGATCTCCCAAATCTTGAATAATCCAACATAATAATGCCTTTCCTCCTTTCACTTCCTGGAAGAATTTCAAATCTGCTTTCTGTTCATCAGAAAGGTAACCTCTTGTTCCCCAGAGAGATACAAAATCTACACTATCGGGTAACATCTTCAAATAATTTTGAGCGTTGTTTCCTTTTCCAGTCCAGTTACCAAACCAACCAAAGCCTTTCACATGAGGAGTTTTTCTATATTCTCTTATTTGAGCGAAATATTCACGCATGGTCGGTGTAAGATCTTCTTCAGTTTGGGCTTCTATTAGGGGAATCAGACGGTGCATTCCTTCTTGATTCTCAAAAACCTCTCTTTCTTCAGATGTCCAGTCAGAACAGCTTAGTATACTTAAGGCAGATATACCTATACACAAATACTTTAATAATTTCATAATTTTCTTTTCTTAAAAATGAATATCATTATTACTGATTAGGTTGTTTGGGCCTGTTTGAACGTACCCACCATAATTTAGTAGCTCCTATATCTCCACCTCCCAGCAATGTTGGAATTTCAGCCATATTAGGATTGGAATTATAGGCTGTAGGAGCAAATCTAAAGCGTTCAGGAACTCTGCAATCTTCTATTGAGGCGCCAATTCTTCCAGGAGCAGCTTCATCCATAGGTTTCATTAAATATGGGAAACCGGTTCTGCGATATTCGGTCCAGGCTTCCACAGCGTTCGGATATAGTGCCAGATATTTTTGCGTAATAATTTTCTGTAACTGTTCTTCTTGCTTACTCAAATTTCCTGTGTAATCATCCCATTTGGGTGAAGTATTTCCAATGCTTAAATCATGGTTATAAGTGCCATATTTGTAATTACTACCAGTGAGTCCGGTTGGTTTACCTGTTCCTGACAGGTATGTGGCAACTCCACTGACTCCTTGCTCTTGAAATGAAATATTTATTCCTTGTTCATAGAACGTTTTGGGGTCACCACCTATCAAATTGTATAGAGCAGCTTCTGCTTTCAGAAAATAAGTTTCGGATGCTCTGAACCAATATAAAGGAGAATTGGAATCTACTTTCGGACGCGATGCAAATTTTGCAGAATATGAGGTTTCCGATTTAGATTTACTATTCGTCGGTGCAACCGGAAAATAACCTGTTTGCGCCCAACTGCCAGAACCATATGTTCCTTCAGTAAAATATGCACTTAACCTAGGGTCTTTATATCCATCCAAATATCCCCAAATAGTGGCGCCCATTCTTGTTTCGTTATATTCATTGACAGATGCTAACATTGAATTCAGCAATGGCAT
Source organism: uncultured Bacteroides sp. (assembly GCA_947646015.1). Lineage (GTDB taxonomy): Bacteria > Bacteroidota > Bacteroidia > Bacteroidales > Bacteroidaceae > Bacteroides. The sequence continues at coordinate 3,440 of CANSEY010000077.1, forward strand.
TTTATCAGAACTTTTGATCTTTGCTTCACTTGAAATATCTTCGATAACACCGCCATTTTTAGGATCTAATGCTTTCGTAATATATTCTTTAGCCAAAGTCTCATCTATAAAATGTACTCTGACAGCTATTCTCAACATTAATGAGTTAGCCAGTTTTACCCAGTTTTGAACATTGCCATTGTATATCAAATCGTACTGAGCCATCACACTATAAGATATTGTATTCAGCAATTCTACTGATTTTGACAGATCAGCCAGCATGCTTCTGTAAACAACTTCCTGGCTGTCGAATTTTGGCGCAATACTTCCATCACCTGCTGAGTTATAAGCAATAGGACCGAAAACGTCTGTAGCTCGCAACCATGCTATATTTCTGACAATATTAGCAATCTCCAATATAGCTTGTTCTGATGGGGAATCCGAATCTTTAGCGATTTCATATATTTCATTCCAGGGCAAAAAGATTTGCGAGTAAAAGTTCTGATATGCATAATTCATTCTACTATCTGTAAAATTCCAATTAGCCTCATTATTAAATCCCCAATTATTATTATTGCCAAAATAACCAATATAGTTACCGGAAGATATCAAATCAGTATTTTGTAAATCATTTCCAGGTCCAGTTGTCAAACTAGGTGAACCTATAGGGATCACTCTTTGCTGCATATTCATGAAACGGGCACCATATTTAAGAGGACCTAATTCCCCATCGGAGACACCGTAAGGATTAGTATTGACAGCTTCATAATCACAAGCTGACATAGAACAAAGTGCCAAAAGCAGAATTATATATTTTTTCATATTCAATTCCTTTATTTATTTTAGAATCCAAATTTCAAACTCAATCCATAAGTAGACTGGCTGGGTAACATAAAGTAATCGTATCCTTGACCAAAAGTACCAGTGGAAGCTGTTAGTTCAGGATCATAAGGGGCCTTATTGTATATCATCCATAAATTAGTACCGTATACTGACAAGCTCAAATTATTAACAGTTCCTTTAAACCATTTATTGGGGAAAGTATAAGTTAGTCTGGCTTCCTGCAATCTCACATTAGTTGCTGAGTATGTATAGTAGGCATCCAAATTAGAAACTGCATCATAATAAGTTTTTGGATCAACTTTGAAATATCCTAATGATACACCACCTGCATCACGTGCATCTGCTGATGCTTCAGATACTCCATATCTGTCTAACATAGCTTGTGTTTTAGATATTACGATTCCTCCAATACGAGCTGTGAACAACAAGTTAAGATTAAATCCTTTGTAACTAAATCCATGCTGCCATCCCAAATTCCATTTAGGGTTCACGCTACCTAGCTTGTAGGGTGAGGTGGTTTCTGTAGTTAATGCCTGACCTGGCTGATAGTCTATATAATTATCACCATCTCTTTTTAGCCATTCATTTGCATATACAGTACCAATTTCTCCTCCTTCTCTCAAACGGAAACGCCCAACCTGAATATCCGTTAAATCTATCAAGGTATTTGTTACCGGATTCAAGACATCACGTGCCAATTGGATTATTTTATTTTTATTTGTCGTCGCAGTGAACGTTGTATTATAATTAAAATCACCAAATTTCTTGTCAAATCCTAAACTTAATTCAAGTCCTCTATTCTGAACATTACCGGCTTGTACAAACATATATTCAAAATTACTACCCAATGTAGCTTTCAGTAACTGATTATATGTATTTGAATGATAATACGTAACTCCGAAAGTTATTGTATTATTAAACCATTTGGAATCAAGACCTACTTCATAAGAACGAGTTCTTTCAGCTTTCAGATTGGAAATCGGATAATATTTAAAAGGTTTAAAGGTTCCTCCTTCAAGTTCGTGAGTGAGAGTTCCAGGAGTTAACCCTGTATAGGGGATCGGCGAACCTACCTCTGTATAGGAAGCTCTGACTTTCAGGAAACCTAAAGTTGGCTCTAATTTCTCTTTAATATTATTGGGTAACAGTTCAGTAACGATGGCAGACAAACCAACCGAAGGATAGAAAATCCACGGATCATCACTGTTTACCAATTGAGAAGGCTTATCGGCTCTCCCTGTCAAGGTTAGGTATAAGGCCGAATTCCATGATAACTCAGCAGAAGCAAATACAGCAAAATTTCTCCTGCGGCTGTCTCCACCAGTTTGACTTGCGGTGCTCTGCGTCGGGTCTATATTACTATATACAAATTTATTCGGTACTAATAGCAACTGCCCTCCATATCCACGTCCTTTTGTATCATATTCTTCGAAAGAAGTTCCTGCATTGATCGTAGCATGATAGATTTCAGCAAACTGTTTATCGAAGTTTACCATTATATCTGCATATTTCTGTCGAAACGTCTCGTTAGAGTATGTATAGCGTCCGTTTGTACTAGCATATGTGTTTATGGTAGATGCATAACGTTTATCTTCCTTTTCAGTATAGGTATTATCTAAACGTACACGACCTGCCACATTCAAATAGTTGGTAATATCGTACTTTAAAGAGGCATATAACATATAACGGTCTTTTACTTCCGGACGAATGTTACGATAGGCAATCCAATATGGATTTTGTATATCCATACCAAAATCTCCGGGACTCCATTGCTGTTGAGAATATCCGAGTTCACTATTATAGCGTTCAAAATACTTCTCTTTCTCAAAATCTTCACCGCGCGGATATAAGTATGCGCCAACAATTGGATTAAAATAAGTTCCATAAGAAATCATATTGTTATAATACTCACGTATATAACTTGCAGATGCATCTAATGTCAGCTTATCATTCAAGAATTTAGCAGTATTTCTCAATGTCACATTGTAACGGTGGTACTTGTTATTGGGGACAATACCATCAGAATTTACAGCAGCAATCGAAAAATAAGTCTGATTCTTATCGTTTCCGGTTGAAAGATTAAATGAATTATTAAAGGTTGCCCCTAATTCAAAGAAGTCTTTAGGATCATACGATGATTGATTTTCCAGTTTATCTCCCCACGAATAATAGTTTCCTGATATTCCATATCTATTTTGGAATTTAGGCATTGTGAGCGGTGTCATAAACTCTACTGAAGAAGATACATCTATACGCATTTTTCCAGCTTCGCCTTTCTTCGTATTGATTAAGATAACTCCATTTGCTGCACTTGCTCCATACAATGCTGCAGCAGACGGTCCAGTCAATACTGACACACTTTCAATATCATCCGGATTGAAATTGGCGATACCTTCACCTGAAGTTCTGCCGCTTCCGAATCCTGTTCCGTCGCCAGTTCTGTCAGCTTGATTACCAATTGGTACACCATCAACTACATATAGAACATTGTTATCTCCGCTAATAGATTTGTTACCACGCATTGTAACACGAGTACTACCTCCTACACCGGAAGCACTGCGTTGTATATTCACACCAGCCACTTTTCCGTTTAGACTATTGACGAAGTTAGCATCCTTTACGGAAGTTAAAGCATCATTGTTAACTTTCTGCACATTATAGCTAAGTGCTTTTTCAGAACGTTTGATACCCAAAGCAGTAACAACAACTTCATCCAATTTTTGTGTATCTTCCCCCATTGTTATTTTCAATGGCTGGGCATTGGTCAACGTGATTGCTTGGGAGTAATGAATTTATAGCTGTTTTCATACTTCTTTATGTTCTATTTTTAAGAATAGCCAGGTAGTCAAAGTCTATGAAATCTAATAAATAGCAAAAAAATGTATAATTTATTGCAAGATTATGCGATGTGTTTGCATAAAACAATTGCTTAGTGCATAAAAATGCCATCTTCAATTCTATGAAAGAGCTTTAAAATATACGAACGGAGCAGTCGTTGGTTTAAAAGGAACGGCATTTTGGTTTTAAAGGAAACACCAGTTCCTTTAAAACCAAGATAAATATGGGCACTTTGAAAGAACTTTTTCTCTATTTGATTTAATTTTTCGCTTGATTCTGAAATGACAATATGATTCTATATATTGTTATTTATATTAAAACGCCTGTATTTTAAACGATTTAATAACCATATAATTATTAATAACGTTTATTTAAATCAAGCCGTTGAATACAAATCAAGAATAAAGGTTTTATTTCTAATTCTTATATAGTTTAGTGTAATATATTACATTCTAGACACATTAAATATGCATTTTTTTAAGAATGTGCTGATTTTACTGATTTCATGTTTTCTATTATTTATAAAATGCGACATTACAAGATATGATTAACCATATGGTTAATCATATCTTGTAATGATATTAGACACAATGAGATTTTTCTATAATTCATCATATTATCGTATACTCATTTATTTTATGCCTATGCAATAAACACAAAAAGTAGCGTTGTGCATACAATTTGCATGCACCATTCAAATTTACATTTTATTATCGAAATTAGTCAGTAGTCGAGCATTTCTAATCCTCTCTTCCTTTTCAAAACATGCTAAATAATTCTCAGTAACAGTTAAATTAGAGTGACCAAGACTTTCTGAAATATAAGACGTTTTGGCTCCACCACGTTTTAGTACTGTCGCAAATGAATGTCTTGCTGTATAAGTAGTCAGTTGAGCAATACCTGTACCTTGGGCTATTTTTTTTAATTTTCTATTACATTTAGTAACGATACGACGCACTAATTTGATCTTTTCAAAAGCATCTTCATTCCCTTTGGCATATTTAAAAATATAGGTTTGTGGGCTTATATTAGGGTTTCCCCACTTATGAATGATATCCCACATCTCAGGAGTTATAGTAGCACGTATTTCTTTACTATGTTTAGTAGTCCTGGATGTTTTGGAACGTATAAAACAGATTTCTCCATCTACAATATTTGAGTACTGGAGAAATAACAGATCCATAAAATTAATTCCATTACATAAATAAGAGAAGAACCATAAATCACGAAATTCCTCTAATTCATTGGTAGAATCCTGGAAAGACATGACTCTTTTTATCTCAGGAAGAGTGAGAGCCAGCTTTCGACCATGTCCTTCTGGTATTTCATATTTATTCTTTCCAAAAGGAAATGATGATTCTTTCAGTATTCCATCTCGTACTGCACGGTTTAATATGCACTTTAAGGTTCGAAAATAAATACTCACACTTGAATAGCTCTTACCGTTAGAAATCCAAAACCGCTCACAGTGCTTCAGCCACTCCACAGTAATTCTGTCTAATGGAATATTGGTACCACCAAAACATTCTAAACTCTTCAAAGCACTTCGATAATTTAAATATGTACTTGCCTGCTCATTATCCTCTAATTCCTTCATCTTTAATTCGAAAGCTGTACGCAGATTGATTTCTTTCGTATGCCTTCCAAGTCTGATACTCAATATTTCAAAACTAAATTCTCCTTTTTGGATAAGTTCGCTAACTTGTTGTTTTATAATAGAAAAACTACTTTCGATATCAGTCCTTACCTCCATTAATAACTGACTTTTTGCCTTTAACAATCTATCCCAGTCTTCTTTTGACAATTCTTTCCCCGTAGAATAATATTTCTGCTTTCTCCTAAATACGACTTGAACTTTAACTGGAAATAATCCATTAATTTTAGCCCTTCTGGTGTCTAATATGGTCAATACAGAAACTCCATCTTTTGAATATTTGAACATAAAATGATTCTTTATATCTATCTGTTATTTGAATATATGCAAATTGCATGCAAATGTAATAAATTGAATAGTTTTTCAGAACTACTTAATGCTCTATTTATCAAATGATTATGTATTTATTTTTCAAAAAAATGCTTAGTCTAACCATTTTTTACGAAAAAAAATCTTATTTTCGTTTAGTATGGTTGCAGTATCAAATGTATTACTGATGAATAAGCGCTTATGAAAAATCATTTTTAGTGTAACCTTTAAATTTATAAATATGAGAAACAGAGATACATAGATCCTTTGTATGAGTGGCGGTTATATTTATTACCCGCACATGTTTGTTAACTACCTAAAAACTATTTCTAATTAAAAAGAATAAGATGAAAGAAATTATAAAACACAAGTTTCCATACTTGTTATTTTTCCTTTTATTGTTTTCGAGTTTTGCCTCAGCTTATGGGCAGGAACGAATGATTACCCTTAATCTATCGAAGGTACCTCTAAATACTGCATTGAAAGAGATAGAGAAACAAACTTCAATGTCAGTAGTATACAACACAAATGACGTCGATATTAATCGTGTCATATCTATTAAAGTTTCTAAAGAGTCGCTGACTAACGTTATGGGTCAGCTGTTTAAAGGAACAAATATCAGTTATTCAATAGTCGATAAGCATATTGTACTTTCTACTAAGAAAGAAGTAGAACAACAGAAAAAAACACCAATCGTTGCAACGGGAACAGTAACAGATGCACAAGGTGAACCTTTAATTGGAGTTAGCATTCTGGTGAAAGGAACAGCTACTGGTGCGATTACTGATATGGATGGAAATTTCAAAATACAAGCTGCCAAAGGTGATGTGTTAGAAATCTCCTATATCGGTTATGCCTCCCAATCAATCACGCTTGCCAACGCCCAACCCCTAAAAGTCACAATGGGTGAA
>CANSEY010000078.1 GCA_947646015.1 uncultured Bacteroides sp.
GACGCCTTTATTGTGCAACTTAGCGGCATGGAAACGTTCGATAAATCTGTCCCCTTCCGCCTGCATCGTGGAGACGGAACTTGGGAATGGTTTGAAGGCCAGTCTACTTATATTGCCAATATCTCGGGGCATCCCTATCGGTTGGTCGGTATCTGTATGAGTATCCAGGAATATAAGGATATAGAGAACACCTTAATCGAAGCACGTAAGAAAGCTGAAGAAAGCGACCGACTTAAAATGGCTTTTCTGGCAAATATGAGCCATGAGATCCGTACGCCACTGAATGCAATAGTCGGTTTCTCCGATGTAATCGGTTCTACGTATGATGAATTAAGCGAGGAAGAACGTGCCGATTTTGTGAGATTAATCAGTATCAACAGCGAACACTTAGTAAGACTGATTGATGATGTACTTGATTTATCCAAGATTGAATCAAATACGATTAAATTTACTTTCACTGACTGTTCTCTCCGATCTCTCATGATAGATGTAGAGAAAGAACAGACTATGAAACCTATATCCGAAATCGAAATAAGAGCGTTATTACCGAATGAAGATGTCTATATCAATACGGATGCTACACGCCTGAAACAGGTAATAAGCAATTTCATTAATAACGCCCGGAAGTTTACAGAAAAAGGATATATCCATTTTGGTTATGCAGTGGATTCCGTCGATGCAAGCTCGGTTCATGTCTTTGTGGAAGATACAGGCTCAGGGATTCCAAAAGAATGCCAAAAGGAAATATTCGACCGCTTCTATAAAGTAGATACATTTAAGCAAGGGACCGGATTGGGACTTTCTATCTGCAAAACAATCGTAGAACATCTGCAAGGAGACATCTCTGTAGAGTCTGAAATGGGAAAAGGCAGCCGGTTTATCGTTACTCTTCCATTTGAAAGGCAGACAGAAGATTAATGTCCTCTGTATTCCTGCGGAGTGACACCGGTATGCTGCTTAAAGAATTTATTGAAGAAAGAGATATTATTGAATCCCAAAGACAAAGCGATATTCTTCACAGGTTCATTACTTGACTTTAAACGAGACTTAGCATCCATCAGAATGACGGAAGCAATGACTTCCAGCGGGGTATTCCCCGCTGCCTTTTTAATTGTTGAACAAAAATGAGGCAGACTAAGTCCCAAATGATCAGCATAAAAAGAGGCACCATGATGAACTGTATAATTCTTCATGACCAGTTGCAGGAACTCCTGATATATCTCATACTTTCTTGATTGAGTAGATAAATACCGATTGCTCTGTAGCTTATAAATCTCTGTTGCCCCCTGAATAAACATAGTGAGTACAGCCTTTACGATTTCTTTATTGGCCAATGTCTTGGCAGAAGCATACGCAAGAATCAATGACTCATAAAACATCTTATAGCTACAGGCTTGCAATGGAGACAAATTGATAACCGGATTTTCTACTATTATCGGAAGCAGATGCTGGGTGGACTTCATCAGATTTATATTTTCTATGAACTGAGATGAAAAGCCTGCATAATAAATATGAATATCAGATGAAAACTCATGAATTTCCATGAAATAATTAGGTGGCAGAGTGATTAAATCATTTTCGACAATATTATATCGTTCTCCATTAATTGTTGCCTGTATTGTCCCTTTCACACAAAGTATGAAGAATCCTGCCTCTATTTTACAATGAAAATTCTTATACCCATTCAGTAAGTTTATCCCAAATCCTTCTCCCACTATATAATCAACTGTTAAATCGTACCTCGGTATATCGCTTTCCATCGTTATTTTGTTTTTTACTTCAAATATAGAGATTATTTAAAATCTACGCTCGAAATAATTAAAATCTGACTATCGAATCATAAAAAAATAACATATATATTCTATTTATAGGAAAAAGGTTTCAAAATAAGAAACGGGATGCAGAAAGCTATACAAGCTTCTTTGCGTCCCGCTTTTTTACTACTATTGCAAAAGTTCAGTCTGCTAACAGATTTATTGAATATCCAAGGCATCAAAAGCCAGACCGTCCATATTTTCCGCTGAAAGTAATACTTTATAATGTCCGGCGTTGATAAAAGTTCCGGTGGTGGTACTCATCATCTTCCATTTGTCCGGTGTTTCCGGGAAGGTCAGAATGTCTTCTTTGAGCACTACTCCCTTTGAATCGATGAACTTCATTAAAACAGGCATTGGTTTTCCGGTAGTATTCATATACTTAAAGCGAAGGGCATAAACCTGTGCCAGTCCGGTAGAGATATTCCATTCAATACTGTTACCTTTTCCTTTATCAAAGAATACTCCCGTTTGCTTGCGATGTTCTTTCTTCCGGAACTTGCCTTTCAGGGTTGCCGTTTCAGCTTCATACGCTACACTGACACGGGCATTCTTGTCTTCGGGAAGCAACTCTTTCGGAGTTTTTTCCATGACTTCTTTGCCGGCCTTTTCCCAACTCCAGTCGGATGCGGGGAATACAGTAGGTTGCAGATTCGAATCAACAGAAGCAATGGCAATACCTGAAATCAGCCCCTGTCCTGCTTTCACTTCCGGGAAATGAATCTTCAGTACTCCACCTTTTACTGTAGCGTACACTACTTTCTTGCATACTCCGTCGTGACCACTCTCTGCCCAAATATCAAGATCATCCAATACTACCGAATCATTCACTGCCACATCGAAGATGCGCAACCCCTCGCAGTCGGTGGAAGCACTGCCTCCCGTCCCATGCCAAGGCTCTGTGAAATAGAGTTCAATCCGATATGTTCCGTCAGCTACCGGGAAATTGTACTCCAGTTGATGACGTCCGAAACGGAAGTGCTGGAACAACTTCCAGTCACGGCTTCCCCGAATCGGATCATTCGTCGTGCGCTGACTGGCAAGGTATGGATTCAATTCTTTAAAGTTCGCTGCCCATGAACGGGAATAATGGGTATTATCCTGCATCCATAACTGACCGAAACTATCTGTATAGTCGTCTCCTCCACAGTTAATACGGTACAGGTAATTATATCCGTCTTCCCCTTTCAATACAGGTTTCGCATTCTGATACAGTACGTCAAAGTGGGGAGCTTGCTCCAGTCCGTTGAGTACAATTATGTCTTCGGCAACCGGCTTCCCTTTGTAATATCCTACAGCACGAAGTACATTATAACGAATATCCCGATTCTCCCACATGAAGTGGGTGCCTGTTCCATTATTCTTTTTGCGTCCCAGATAAGTCACTTTGTCATTGATCATGTCGTTATAAAGCAATACGGAATCACAATTGCTGTAAGCCTCGATAGTAGCCCGACGACGTCCTTTCTCGAAACGATCTGCCCAGGTATGTGATACCAGGTATACCATCGGGTCCTTTGCCGCCGGCACATAGTTGGCACGATACATATAATATACATCCAGTGGTTCTTCCCACGGAGTCACCAGTCCTTTATAGTTGAACGGACCTACTTTATCTATTTTCCGGAATGCTTCATCCGGCTGGCGACGTCCGGGATTGTCGTGGCTGCTGAAAATCCATTGGAACTGTCCGCAAACACTGTCTTTGGCCTGTTCTGCCAGACGAATCTTTGTTTCCATCAACTGGCACATACGACTTTCGCTCCATACTCCATTCACTTCAAATTCGCCGGGTTCCGTATGCAGATCAATACTTCTCCATGCACCGTATTCTCCATTCAGCAACTGGTTCTTCTGCGAAAGTTCCTTTCCGTATTTCGTAACGTCTCCTCCATACGTGCCGCTCCAATTCTGAATTACATTCCAGTCGGTTCCTTCACCGCCGTTACAGGTGGTGATGATACGCATCGTACGTGCTGTCGGGTCCATTTCGCGAATGATTTCACTGCATTCCTGTGCAAATTCACGAGGCAATGTACTTTCATTCTGCAATCCCCATATCACTACTGACGGAGAATTACGTCGCTCCTTCACCCATTGACGAAGCAGCTTTTTAAAGTTCTCACGAAACTCCGGTGTGTCATACCATACATGGGCAGAAAGCTGTGTCCAGAACAAGACGCCTTCTTCATCCCAATATTTCTGATAATCGAGATGATGGGGCTGATGGGCATCACGGAAAGCGTTGAAGCCTGCCGCACGTATTTGTTTCACTCTCGCAGCTACCTGCTCCCGACTGAAGGCATGACTTTGCCCGAATTGATGTTCATACTCGCATACACCATTGATAAAGACAGGCTTTCCATTCAGATAGAAACGCCCATCTTCGTCATTTCTCTTTACCGGCCAACTGATTGTACGGATACCGAAAGGCGTAGATATCTCATCCGTTGTTTTGGTATCACGCTTAATCATACTTGCCAATTTATAAAGATAAGGATTCTCCGTATCCCATAAAACAGGATTCTCTACAGGAGACTGTTGACGAATCACCTTCATCTCTCCCGGTGCCAATGTTACTTTCTCTACTAGACGGAACACTTGTTTACCGTCCGCATTGCTCAACTTATTGACTACTTCTATTGTCTCCGTGGTCTTGCCATAGTTCTTTACTTCTGTTTCGACAAAGACATTAGCCGCCTTTTCGTCATTCCAGATGTGTACTCCGAAGGGTTCAATACGGATCTCGTCTGTTGCCTCCAGCACCACCGGACGGAATATACCTAACGGCTGAGATCCTTCGCTGAATCCCCACTCTGACGAACAGCCACCACATACCCACGGCATATCGGCTATCATTTCCGGATGCTCCGCTTTTACTTCCAGACGATTCGTTCCTTGTTTCAATGCATTGGTCACATCCAGTGTCAACGTGGTACGTCCTACCGGATAGCGTCCGAAATCATGTCCGTTCACTTTAATAGTAGCATACGTACCTACCCCCTCAAAACGTAGGAAATAACGTTTTTTTAATTGAGAATTGACAGTTGACAATGGACAATTATCGAGGGAGAAGTCTTTCACATACATGGTTGTTCCGTGCAGGTTGCCATGAGTCAGTTGGCGATAACCGTAATAGTCATCCCAATTATGAGGTATTTGACAATTAATAATCGGGGATTGGTGATTGCCTTTTGAATTGTCAATTGTCAATTGTGAATTGTCAATTAACCAGGTTTTCCAGCCTTCATTCAGTTCAGTGATCATCCGGCGATTCTTCGTTTCCGGCTTCGGGAAGCGAACGGCAGAGCGTCCCATCGGCTTACTTGTAGCAATAGCAATACCACGCTGTTCGGCATTGTTCACCGCGCAATAAAAATGATAAACTACTCCGTCGTGTTTGATCACATAGCTTTTATGCGCAAATAATTCGTCGTAATTCTTGGAAGGAATAATTAAATCAGCTCCATGCCAGTCTGTCCAGTTGACGAGATCATAACTTGCAGCAAACGTATTAAAGGCTTTATACTTGCGTGACGGCTCAAAGGCAGAGAAATAAAACATCACATATACGTCACCCATCTTCTGAATATGAGCATCACCGGTGATCGTTCCGTCCGCTTCGTGTGCAAAGACCGGATTGCCGGGATAACGTTTCCAGGTTTTCATATCCTTGGAAAGTGCGATTCCTACCCGTTCACCCTTTAAATCAGTTTCCGGATGACGTCCTCCCGCATTGTAAAACATCACAAACGGGGCACCCAGTGTTTTGTCTTTATCCCAGTAAACGGTACTTTTATATTGAGTCAACTTTTCCCACCACTGGGCATCTTTATCATGGATGCTCAGAATTGGCTTGTCCAGAGATTCCCATTCATGAGCGGTGGAAATATCTCCTTTGGTAGATGCCAGTCCGACAAAGAGTGGTGCTTTTACAGCTTCATAACCTGTACCTTCTCCACCGATATAAGTCATCCAGTGGCGGCCTTTGTAGGTCTGAAGTTCGTAGCTTCCACCCCACTCCATATCCGGCAGTGCAGGGAATCCTCCACGCTGATTACAATCCCATTTACCGTCCCGATAAGAAAGTACACGTCCTAAGGTACGCCAATCAAGCAGATTATCACTTTCTGCAATCCAGGTTTCGTATCCACGACCATCCGTGCCGGTTTTGCCATTATAAACGACATAAGTCATCAGCCACTTGTCTCCCTGACGAAAGACAGTAGGACAATCAATCTTATGATAATTGTCGGTCGGGGCAACAGCAAGTCCGTACTTATAGGGCGTCTTTACCTCTTCATAAATCTGCTCCATCCGTTCCTGCGTGACTTTACGTTGGGCATACAGTGAGCATACGGCAGCTATACTTAAAAATGTCAGTAATAACTTCTTCATTATACTTTTGTCTATCATCTTTTTGTTGAGTTGCCGCTATTTGTTTCAAGCTTTGGAACAAATGGTTTCAAGGCATGAAACTAATAGTTTCAAGCCTTGAAACTAAATAGCGGCTTACAGCAATCGTTCATTAGTAAAACAACCAGTCCATCGTTTCTTCGTCTCCGGCAAGTCCGGCATTACGAGTTTTCATATCCGCAGCCGTAAATCCAAGAACCTGAAGGTAGCCTTTGGGCAACATCAACGTATGTTTTCCTGCCGGAAAGCTATATGCGTGTACATTCGCTAATGGCATTCCATTGATATGGATTGCATTGGTCAGTACAGGTTCCGCCTGACCGTAATCGTTGGCAGATGCATCAATCTCCAGTTTCGGAGCTTTGGCATACTTCTTCTGATCGTCTTTAAAGTAGGCTACTAATAGTTTGACTGGAGCATTTGTTTCAAAAGTAATGCTTGTTCCTTTTTCCCGTTGTTCATTTCCATTAAAGCGGAATGCCTTCATTCCCTTCAGTTCAGGAGCTATTGCTTCTATTTTGCCCGGAAGATCCGTGAACAAGGAAGTTCCTTCATTCAGTTTCACTGTCGGATAATTCGATATTAAGTTCACATACGCAGGAGCCCAGGCAGCGATCTCTACCGTTTCAGTCACCGCATTGCCATTTTGCTTTTCTTTCAGCATGGCAAGGTTCGCCTTGAAGTTCTCCAATTCTTTTTCGTAGTGTACCAGCAGTTCTTTCCATGTCTTATTATGGCCATCGTCCCCGCCGATAGGAATACGGCGCTGGGCAGTCTGCATACTGTTGGCATATAAATAATGCTCGTCTGTCAGTTCCACTAGTTTGCGGTAATGTTCCAGACTTTGTTCCATCAGAGGGATAGCTTCTTCCAGATTCTTCATGTCTTTTCCCCACTGATAGTCCAATACCAGTTTCGCAGCTTTCACTTTCAGATTAAACGCATAGGCAAACTCACGGTAACAATGCATATCATTCTGCAGACGTGCGAATTCTTCTTTGTTAGAGGAGATGGAACCGGCTGCCTTGTCAATCGCTGCTATTGCCTTATCACCGTGTTCAATCACCTGAGCGACAATGTCCAGCGGCATCTCACCTACATGAGGCTGATTCTTCCATTCTTTCTCTACAAATTCGATCAGCTTTTCGCCTTCCGGTCCGCAGCTTTCATAGAATCCCGGATAGATGGTATATTTGTACGGATTGACAAGCTGGCTCATAAACATACCCAACAATAACGTCTGACGGTTTCCTTCTGTGATACCAAAACGACGTAATAACTTCGGGGCAATTTCTCCGCTTTCTTCATAAGCAATGCGAATATTGCCTGCATTCTCGTCGGATGTTCCGTAGAACTGTCCCAGTTGATGATTCCAGTAACCGATCTCGTCAGCACGATCCCGATGGCTGTTCCACGCATAACGTCCCCAGGTCTGATACCAGATCCAGTCGCGGTCCAGTTGGAATTCCCGTTCGTCATTTGGCAGTTTATCGGCTGTATATGGCCAATCCCAGTACGAAGCCTGCGGATAAAGGTGCAATGCATTGGCACCGTGCACGTTGTGCATCGCTTGTACCGCCTTCTGTACGAAGTCTGGAGAGCCCCAACGGAATGGTTCCAGATTTGCCAGGATATGTACATTACTGATATGAATAGATCCTAAAGAGCTCAAATCCGTATGAATCTTCGACCAGGGGCCACGAGGCTCGTAAGTTGTCAGTGATTCACCATTATACTTATGCATCGTATAAAGATTCTTATATATCGGCAATGCCGCATCCATTACCAGTTTGCAGTCCGTATCGTGTGCGCGCAGCAAAAGAGGCGGTTCGTCGGTACGTCCCAATGCCTGTAATCCGTCTTTTACACCCGGAATGATGGTCTTTGTGAACCATTCCACATCATCTTCTACCGTACACATGGCTTCACCCAAACAAACCAGCAGTCCCACATTCGGATATTTCTCTATAAATGCGGCAATGCTTTTACGGGTATAGTCTGCAATCAGAGGAGTGATGGGACGGTTACGGTCCTGCGTTTTCAGTCCATAATGCTCTGCAAATGGTTTGGAAAGGATGATATTGTAGAACATCTGTATCACGAAGATACCACGTTTGTCCGCTTCTTCCGTAAGGAAAGAAAACATCTCTTCATTCTTCTTGAACGTCTCTTCGTCTACTTCCAGCGCAAACGGATAATCTTCCAGTTTGACCAACGATGCAAACGGATGACCATTCCAGAGATACAGGGAATTCATGCGATTGGCTACCAGCATATCGAGGTATTTAATCCATTGTTCCTTATCATAAAACCAAGGGAAACTTTCCGGAGTATACGGATACTCATACACACCGTGTCCCGGCAGGTAAGTCATTTTCTGCAGACCGACACAAGCACCGCGGAGCACCATTTCCGGACCATCTTTCAACTCTTCCGGAAAGTCAAGCTTGCCATCAGAGTCGTTCACACGGTCTATCAGTTCGCGACTTCCGTAGATCACTCCGCTTCCGTCTCTGCCGCATACTCTTGTCAGATTACCGGCAGTCGTAATATGAAAGCCTTCTTTCTTAAGCGTCGTATCATTCACTTCCGTCAGCAGAATCGTCTTTATTTCAGGATCGGAGAATGTGGTATCCCCTTGTTGCATCATTACCTGATAACCGGCTTTATCCAGGGTAGACTGTAACTGTTCCGCACTGAACAGAACGCGGTTTGACGCATCCGGCGGAGTCATTATTTTCACGGTTTGCTTACCACACGCAGCTAAGAAAAGGGTGCATGCCGCAAACATGAACAATTTGGTATTTTTCATTCTTCTGATGTATATTATAAAATGTATA
>CANSEY010000079.1 GCA_947646015.1 uncultured Bacteroides sp.
TATATTCTATCAACGGTTTAATCTGAATCCTAGCTAGGTTTCAATTACCATTTTGTAAAAAACACTTTCGGGTTGATATTGACAGATACCCATCCCCAGTCTTGCCAACTCTTATGATTTCCGCCTTTCACAGCATCCATCGTCTTCGTTCCAAGCATAAAAGAATAACCGGCAGAGAGTTTCACATCTTTCATTACGGACCAATTGATCTGATAGTCAACTTCCGAACCGAGTGACTTCTTCAAATCTTCTTTAAAATCTACTTCAGTAGCAGTAGCAAAATAATGATAATTGAGTTCCATATCTACCTTGGCAGATGCACGAAAACGAGCCCCAAGACGACCATCTATTAATCCGGGAGCAAATCCTTTGTTGAATGCAGAAGCGTAGAAATAATCCATGCTGCCATAGAATTTATGATGCGTCCCATAAAGAGGGTCAAAAGCCTTAAATTTACTACTACCTTCTTCATTTCCGCTCAAATAATCAAAGCTTACAACCATTCCCCATGTTTTATTGAACGCATAAGCTGCCGTAGCACTTGCCATGAAAGCAGAAACACTCTCGGCATCCTTGTTCTTACCTGTTTGGTAGTAGAAAGCGCCATCCAAGTTCCATCCGCTATTTTTATATGTAAGATAAGTTCCCATCGTTTGCAAGTAGCGGGTATGAGAATCTTGAGTGAGCTGATTCCCTGTCTCTAACCCTAAATTCATAAACAGTAAAGAAGCCCCGAACGGAATCTTATCTGCTTTATAGTGATACCACACAGTCTGCATATTCTTGTAAGGCTGACCAATAGAAGAATTGTAATAAGTACCACCTGCCGTTTTTTCATCATTCTGGTTGAAAGCCAGAATAGCATGTATTTCATTATTCTTATTGGCATATCCCAGTTTCAACGCATCATGATAACGGCCTGCCACATTCCAGTCCAGTCCGCCCAAAATACGTTCATCATCATAAACTAACGTCTGACGACCTAACTGTGCAAAGAAGCCTTTTCCAAAATCCAGCTTTGCCCATGCCTCATTCAAGATAAAGCGACCATTCTTGTCAATCTGCGGATCTTGCCCCCATACTCCGACATGCTGTGCCGACATCTTGATTTCAAGGTCCGAACGCTTGTAGTCCAGTGACAAACGGGCACGGTTATTAATGAATGATGCAGCCTTCTGCCCTTCATTGCGAGGGACTAAAGCACCGTTTCGATACTCCGCACGAGGTCTGATTTGCATAGACATCGAAAATTCATTTTCCTTCTCCGTAGTTTGTGTGTATGCCATGCTTGGCAATAGCATAAGAACGAATGACCAATAAAATGTTTTCATTGATATTTCAATTTAAGTTATAAGTATGTACACTAACTCCTTGTGCCGATGGAAGGTAATTGATTCCATACCAACACATTTGTAATAAGACAAATGATACTAACAGAATGACTAATGCCGGACGACTCTTCAACGGTCTGCCCAGCCTGAAATGGATATATACCAGATAGGAGAACCAAGTAGCTGCCGCCCATGTCTCTTTCGGGTCCCAAGCCCAGTAGTGCCCCCACGCTTCTTTCGCCCAGATAGCTCCCGTCAGCATTCCCAATGTCATAAATGCCAAGCCCACATAAGTCAGGTTATCGCATAAGTCCATCTCTTTCCGTTCAATATCCTTCTTTTTGAACCAAAGCAGATAGACAGCCATGACCACCGCAGCTCCCAACATCGCATAAGCAAACATATACACTATGACATGAGGGGCAAACCACGGACTTTGCAAAGCAGGCATCAGCGTTTTATTGTGAATCTCCGGTTTAAAGATATTGATACAGATAAATACCAGTGAGAGAATGCAACTGAAACTAAGAATCCATTTATATTTCCAACGCACGTACGTTATCAAACCAGCCAATGGAAGGAAGAAAGAATACCACAGACGTGTCTCTCCCATCGTCCGCATCGGAGGACGTTCCAGAGAAATCCACATACCGAGGATAAAACTGAAAAAGATAGCCAGCCCCAACAAGGTAAACCCATAAGCCCATACCGGCTTCTTTCCTTCCCAGGCAGCAAACGCGCCCAAGCCCCAGCAAATCAATGCGGCTATCGCAAACCATATAAAATGTTCCCAACTCATTCCGTATCCTCCTCTTTCCTCTTTTGTGCATTGACAAACAGACAAATTGCTCCGAGCATCATCATGATGATCCCTGCATATACTACAGGCAACCACGGGTCGCGAACCAGCTCAAAGACACTGATATCGCTCCAGCGACCTTTCGACTCATCATAACTAAGCTGATAAATTTTCCATCCTGCTATCTCCATCGGACGATTTACTTCAATCGTACTTTCCATTATCGTTCCTTCCTGTGTGTAGACTTTTACTTCCGAAGCAAAACGTTGCGGTTCCCGTTCCGGCATCACCAGACTCGTCAGAGAGTCGAGACGCAATGCCTTATAAGGAAAAAGAAAACTACCACAGCTCACCCACCCTTCTTTCGTCTGTTGGTTCTTTCGGTTGACGGCCTTCAGATACACTGCATATGTCGCTCCCATCGAATGGAAATCTGTAAATTTCAGTGTGTCCTCTGTAGCTACGGAGGCAGCCATCGGAATAGACTGTTCGACAAACAAGTCCCAATCCAGCAGACTGCCCTCGGAAACTCCGTTTTCAAGCAGTAAATGCACAGGAGACTTTTCGGGGAGTACTCCCCCCGTTTCATTGTCAATCAGCATCAGTTTCGGAGGATATTCATCAATCGTAAAATCCTTCAGTTCGATAGCCAACGGAAGTTCTATCAATTTTCCTTTATCATCGGTAGCCCTCCATTCTGCGTTTCCCATTCGGGTAGTCATCTTCAAGCGTTGCATATCGGCATTTCCCAAAGTAGCCGTAATCAATGCCACGAGCAATCCTACGTGATTGAGAAGAAAGGATAGTCTGCCAATCCTGAATGGAAAGCTGGCACGGAATATGGTCAGTCCCAATACAGTGACCATCCAAAAGTAAAGCAGGACGAAAGGCCAGGACGAAATCATCTGCGAAAATCCCAGTATATCATTGGAAGCATGACCGGAAGGAGCCTGCCGGATAAGTCCCATGATCACCGTCATGCCGGCTACCCATACCAGGGAAGAAACGGCAGCGGAATAATGGCTCAACCATCCAAACAGATACACACGTTTACGAAGAAGGTGCATGGCTACCAGCGCTATGATATAAACCACTAACACAATCGCATTGACCGGACAGGCAAACAGGCCCCAGTTGATGGCTCCCACTGCCATTTGCAGCAAAATACCTATCACCAGTAATCCCGCACCAATCACCAGCCCTTCTTTATAACTCCACGGTTTGCTCCACATATATCCCTATTTTACTTTTGTGCCAGACGCCCGTTTGCCTTTGCCTTCTCCAGCCATGCCGGAACGGTCGTTTTCAGGAATTTCTCCTTAGCAGCTCTTTCAGCATCCATATCAAGACCGATATATTCCTGTGCTTTGGCCTTCGTTGAAATGTCCGGCATCGGAACGTCTTCCGTATACCCATGCTTCGCTAAAACTTTGGATACAGCCAGACGAGCCTGCATAGCACGGTCCAGACCATGAGAAAGAATTCTCTGAATCTCCTGCGGTGCATGGAAAGAACCTCCATGTGATGCCACACCGAAGTCCCAACGCCATTGTGCCTGACGAATCAATGCAAGCACATCTTTCATCTGATCTTCTGTAGCACCCTTATCCCAGGCAAATTTTGCTTCGATATGCGCCTTTGCCAGTTCCTGTTCCAGACGGTTACGGATTTCATTTGCCTTGCGCTGACGCTCGTACACATTGTTACGTAATGTTTCTTCACTCTCACGATGACAAGTCTGACAGGTGCGGTCAATCATTGCCAATGGGCTCTGAATATGATGGTCACTGAATTTCACGCCCCCTTCACTCTTATAAGGCATATGACAATCGGCACAAGAAACGCCCCTTTGCCCGTGAATACCCATCTGAGCTATTTCATAGTCGGGATGCTGGGCTTTCAAGATCGGAGTACGGCTTAACTTATGAATGTAATCATAGAAACCTGCCTCATCATAATATGCTTCCATGTCTTCTACAGTGAAACCTTTATCCCACGGGAAAGTCAAATATTTACCGTCACCCTTAAAGTAATATTCTACGTGGCACTGCGCACAGACCAATGAACGCATTTCCTGTGGAGTAGCTTTTGTGATATCTTTTCCCTGACGCTGGAAAGCTTCAATCAATGCCGGACGGCTGATATGAAGATTCATTGTTTCCGGATCGTGGCAGTCGGAACAGCCGATCGGATTCACGATTTCATCACCAAAGGCAGCCCATTTGTTATTATAGAAAGAATCGACTCCCAATGCTTCCATCATGCGGGGAACATCCGGACTCTTACAAGTCCAGCAAGTAGAAGGCTGAGGGCCATCGTGCGGACCTGCAGGAGAACCGGTACGAAGTGACGCCGTAATATCCTCGATAGCATGCATATGTCCGCGCGGAGTGGAATAGTCTTTTGAAAATGCATATCCTGCCCACAGAATAACCATTTCCGGACGTTTTTCCAAAGCATCAACAGCGACATTGCCATTAAACTCGCTTTCAAAATCAGTCTTTGCCGTTTCCGTCCAAGTCTGATATTCGCGGGGAAAATCATCTTTAAACAGTTCGTTGCGTGCTTCAATACCTTTAATGACAGTTTTGCGGTTATTAAAGATACTGGCGACTTCCGCCCTCCTCTCCATCAACGCAGAAACACATAATCCTAAAACAAAAACAACGACCATTGAACCTCCGAACAACAGCCATCCTTGCCATGATTTTAATTTCTTTTCCATTGTATATCGGTTTTATTATTTTATTACGTAGTTATGTATATGCTTATTCCTTATTATTAACCATCTTCCGGAGCCATTCCGGTACAGGCGATTCGGGAAGAGGGACGATAGCTGCCGGAGTAGCGGACAACGAATTCTTACCACCATGAGGTACATCCCGATGACAGTCCCAGCAAGCCTTTCCTTCTCCTACCATAGACATCATATAATCTATCTTTCCTGTTTTTACAAACTCCGTATTCAGTTGTGTATGGCAACGAATACAATTGTTCATAATCACCTGCGAACTGGCCTCGTGGGCCTGTATCACTTGTGGCTCACTTTTGGTAAGGAAAGCTGCGACGTGCTTCATACCATCCATTCCTTTGAATGTCCATTTCTTTACAATGTTCTCGTGAGGAACATGACAATCGTTACAGGTGGCATCCCGTGCATGTGAACTGTGAAACCATGTGGCATAATAAGGAGACATGATGTGACAATTCACACACGCTGCCGGATCATCGCCCAGATACGTATGTGCCCGAAGCATGTACATAAATAAAGCTCCTCCGCCTACAATAATACCGCCAATGATAATGGCTATTATCTTCGATCTGTACGAAGGAAAAATTCGGTTTATAAATGGTAACTTCATCATAGTGAAAAAGTATTTTTCACAAAAGTAAAGCTTTGGAAACACAAAAGGTGTAATAACTATTACACCTTTTAAAGAAAATTATACGAACACTGATTAATAAGAGAAAAAAGATACTCCATCCCGCCCCCGTTTTGCATGGCAGGCTGGCTATTTTATTTATTCATCGTGATGATGATCGTCCCCTTCGGCGGTAGTGCTCAGTACAATATTGCGCGCAATGTAGGTTTCGTTTCCTGCGGCATCCGTGCAATAAACCATCAGATGATAATCGCCCGGAGTAGCATTGGCCGGAATTACAATATCGTGGTGATGGATATGCGCCGTTTTCTTTCCGGAGATATCATAAGACCTGTTGAAACTGAAATCGACAGTGGCTTCGCCCGTAGCAGCAGCCCTGCTCTTTCCATGCGAATGGTGGTCGAAATTACTATGTATTTCAATCATATATGACTTTAACATGACGTCGTCCGACAGATCCATTTCAAAATGTACTCCGTGCTCGTCGCCAATTTTCAGTTCTTGCCCTTCTTCCGGTTCACTTAGTTCAATCACCGGTTTGGTGGTATCGCTATCCGAATCGTCACAAGAAATAAATGCAAATACAGACATTGCCAGAAGGCTGATGATCGGGAGGTAAAGTTTTGTTTTCATTACAGTAATTTTTTAAATGGAATTTTGATTAATAATTGGAAGTTTCGTCCCGGTTCCGGAATTTCTACTTTCCTGTAAAAACTAAGATGATTGTAATATCTGGTATTGAAGATATTACGGGCGGTCAGGGTTATTTCTATCTCGTTAGTCCTACCAACCGGAATATTCAGCGAGCCACCCAAATGAAACAGGTTAGCCCCCGGTGTACGGTCCTCATTACGGTCTACACGGTTCTGACGGGCAATAAGTTGCCACTCCGCATAAAGCATATAGTGTTTTCTTTGCCATGTCAACGTATTCCGCATACCGAACGGCGGAGAAAAACTTAACGGAATATGCTCGTCACAGTTGTAGGTGTAGACGTATTCTCCGGAGATACGGTAATTGAAGTGACGCAGAAAGTTAATGTCTATCGTAGCCTCCGTTCCGGCAAACAGTGCTTCGGCTCCCGTGTAGCGGTAAATCTGTCCGGCATGCGGCAGAACTGACCATTCGCCTGTGGGACGCAGAAAGATGTAGTTACTGAACCAACTGACAAAAGGAGACACGGAAACGGAAAATCCGTGATATCGCAGGTTGTAGGAAGCATCCATCTGCCATCCTTGCTCGGATTTCAGAGAAGCATCTCCCTGCTCGTGACGGAAAGTGCCGTGATGTACACCGTTAGCAGCCAGTTCATTGGCTCCGGGGAGGCGGAAGCTACGTCCGATGTTCACTTTCACCATGTGCTGAACGGAGGGTGTCCATACCAGTCCCAAAGAAAAGGAATAGTCACCGAAATGCTTTCGGACGGCATGACTGTTCCATTTATAGGACTCTACTTGTTCATCATCATATCCTTGCCTCCGAAGGTAATCCGCCAGATAAACGTCCTCGTGCGGAGAGATGCCAATATAACCATAATCATATCGCACGCCTCCACTGACAGAGAGAATGTTATTAGGCTTATACGTCGTAAGCCAGAGCAATCCGGTAGTAGAACGATGGTATTCCGGCAACAAGAATGAATAGCCGGAAATGTCGTTCTGCTGATGTTGCCCATCCCACCCCAACGTATGCTCCCATGAAGAAGAGCCAATAAAGCGGGCTTTTACCGAAGCACTGTATGTGTTCAGATCGAAAGCCAGTTCTTTATCCGGGTCCTTCTCCGGCGCAGGCTGGGAGCCGTAATGAGTATGAAAAGCACTCCATTCCTCCCGATGGTTATTCTGAAATCCCAAATCACCGGACAGGATCAGTTTCTCCCAAGCATATTGCTGATGTGTGGTTACTTTCAGATGATTTACCTTGCTGTAAGGCAGTTCGATATTCCGGCTGTCTCCGTCATCTTCTACGCGCGATGCGTCGGGGACACCGTGTGCGCCCGGAAAGAACCCCGTCTTCTGATAGACATTACTGATGGAATAGTCTGCTTTATAGCCTTTTCGCTGATATTGGGTGAAAAGGCCGATATTGCGTTCCACTCCTGCCGTATTTTTCAGTTTACGCCCATAGACGGGCATTTTCTGAGTCAGGTAGACAATGGTATCCGTAGGGATGCGGTAATCACCGAAGTGCTGTTCGGAATAACGGATTTGCGCATACCAGGCATTCTTTTTAAGTCCCAGCATCAGCGAACCTGCCAGTGTTCCGTTGACGGATTTGCCCAATAGGGTGACATCGCCGAAGAGCATATTCGCAGAAGGTATGGGAGGAGAGGCTATATCAATCACTCCGCCCATGGCATCACTGCCGTAAAGCAGTGAGGAAGGACCTTTCAATACATTGACTGTCTCGATATTAAAGGCATCCAGTTCCAGTCCGTGGTCGGCTCCCCATTGCTGGCCTTCCTGCTTGATTCCGTTTTCCAATACGGCTATCCGGTTGAATCCCATCCCCCGAATCATCGGTTTGGAGAAGCCGGAGCCTATGTCCATAGCTTGTACTCCGGGAATGTTCTCCATTGCCTGCATGAAGTTTCCCGTAAAATGTTTGCGCAGAAAATCCTGTTCTATCACTTCAACCGTAAGTGCAGACTTCTTGGCTTGACGCTGTTGGTACGACTCGG
The DNA here is from genome assembly GCA_947646015.1 of uncultured Bacteroides sp. GTDB lineage: Bacteria > Bacteroidota > Bacteroidia > Bacteroidales > Bacteroidaceae > Bacteroides. The sequence continues at coordinate 8,194 of CANSEY010000079.1, forward strand.
TCACAACAACATCAGGCAAAAGCATACTCTTGATTGAATCGGACTTCTGTGCGTGGACGGGTAAGGTTACAAACAACCCTATTACGCCCGAAATAATTCCGATACGCATCAATTACAATCTTTTATATAATGTGTAAAATGAATGTGAGGACAAGTTACAATGAACCTGTCTTCCTAGAAAATATGAATATGTAATTATGCGGCAGGAGGCGCGCGTAGGTGATGCGAATAAGTCCGTTTGCAGACAACCTTATCCTGATAAGTAATCGGCTCGTAAGGAACGAGCGTCAATATACAGTGAAATTCTACCGACTGAGGTTCTGTAAAGAGAGAAAGGGAGTATTTACATATGGCACAATCCTCGGCATGACTCCGGGAATGTTCGGCATGAGAGCATGACGTTTCATCTTCACTTCCATGATAGTGAAAGGTTTTCACTACAAAGAAGGGAATGAATGTCATGAATAACATCCATGCTATGTATGCTCTTATTTTTCTCTTGTGATACATTCTCCCCTATCGTTTTAACAGAACAGTAAGGCAAAGATACTCGTATGAAACAGACGGCGCAAATTATCTGACTTAATATGTGTTATTAAAAGAAT
>CANSEY010000080.1 GCA_947646015.1 uncultured Bacteroides sp.
TGAAAGCTCAAAAAAAAAGTCGGCAGAAAGAAAAGGCCATCCCGGAAAGGGGTTTAAAAAAAGGTCTTTAAATCTAGCTGAAGCATAAGTTTAATTTTAATAGATAAAAGACTATGGCACATCAGAGTAAATATCCTAGTTTAGACAGACAATGGCATAAGATGATGTTTTCTTTCTTTGAGTATCTTCCTATGCAATATCGGCAGGCAACGGAAAGAGAATGGCAAATTCGTAAGATGATATGGAGTTTTAAGGATGGAAAAGCTTATTTGAATATAGCTTGGATGATAGCGAATAAGTTACATCAAGTTTTTGGTGATGATGTTAAGAATATTGTTTTTGCTTGTGTTCCGGCTTCTTCCGCTGATAAGAATGAACTTCGTTATAAGGGGTTTGCTTCGGCTGTGTGTAAGTTTTCAGGTGCTATCAATGCGTATGAACATATACGTGTCAGTGGAGATCGTTTGGCTATTCACGAGAAATTTGACAGCAAGTCGCTTCAAAAAGTACAAGTGATAGAATTTGACAAGGACTTTTTTCGGGGTAAGAAAATCTTGGTATTTGACGATATTTTAACAAAAGGGTTTTCGTATGCTCGTTTCGCATGTCAGTTGGAAAAAATAGGAGGTGAGGTTTTGGGAGGTTTCTTTTTAGGTAAAACAGTTGTCCGTATGTTATAAGATGAAAGAAAAAGAGAGTTATATAGAGAAGCAGAAGGATATCTTTGGAGATACTACTTGGTTCACTTATCGTTATGAGGTGAATGGAATGGTGTATGAAACTTCGGCAGGTTCGTTGGATATATGTAGAAAGGCACGTGATAAATGGATGAAAATGATGTCCGTTGCTTTTACCGGTCATAGAACGATACGAACAAATAAATATGCTTTGTCCGTATCGTTGAATGAAGAGGTACGTTTCTGCTATGAGAATGGAATCCGTTTTTTCTATATTGGTTGTGCGGTTGGATTTGACATGATGGCTGCTCATACCGTACTTGAACAAAGGAAACAATATCCCGATATGGTTTTGGTGGCGGTTGTTCCTTATGTCGGGCAAGATGTGTATTTCAACAAAGAGGACAAACAGAGGTATGCTGATATTTTGCGCCAAGCCGACAAGGTGGTAGTTCTATCCGAATATTATTATGCCCAATGCTATGCCCACCGTAATGATTACATGATTTCACACGCCTGTAGGCTGATTGCCTATTGGGATGGAAAATCTGCCGGAGGAACTTCTTATACGTTTAACAAGGCACAAAAAAAGAAATTGGTGATATACAATCTGTTTTGATTCAGATTGTATATCGTTGTTTTCCAGCGGTATGATCAAACGTGGCGATGTCATACTGTCTGGTTGCTGTAAGTGCTAATACTTCCGATGCAAAAGAGAAAGACACAATAAATATGAAAAGCAATGATAGATGAATTTTACTTAATTGTTTTACCTTTGTAAAACATTAGTGTCCCATTAAAATTGGGACGAATTAAAAATTAAATAAACTTGGCCCATTTGGTCCGAATCGTTCTTTGTCATTTTGAAATTTAGTTTTATCAAAGAGGTCTCTCAGATGAGTCTTATCAGTCAATGAGATGCTCAGTATTTGTAACACTTCATATGTACTTCTGTTCAGTTGCATATCGTGTTGAATGATTGCCACCAAACAGTAAGCGCATATAGCAGCATATATCTGTATTCGAACAGCATTCTCTGTAGTTCCCCAAAATCTTTTGATTTTAAGGTGCTGCTTGAGCCATTTGAAAAACAGCTCTACCTGCCAGCGATTTTTATAAAGTTCAGCAACTTGAAGCGCAGATATATGCATCGCATTGGTTATGAATGTAAATTCTCGTTCTTGTTCTTCATCCCAATATTTAACCAATCTAAGTGGCTCTGGATAATATTGTTTAGGATAGAATCCTGTCAGAAATACACTTGCGTCTGAAAGCACATTCTTAGGCAGCCTACGTTTCCATTGGATGGATTTGTACCCGAGATTCTTTTTTGCTCTGACAACAAAGTAGGCTTCAATTTGATGAATTTTATACAGTATTTTGAAGTTGTTATAACCGCGGTCAAAGATGTAATAAGAGCTTGGTTCATAAGGAATTTCAATCATAACTTTAGAATCGTGTACGGATGCTTCCGTGATATGAAAGAATGCAGGAATCTGTGTTTCCACATCATATAATGTATGCACTTTGATACCACCTTTCTTTTTGCGGAATTTTGCCCACCAAAAGACTGAAAGGCACAGGTCAATAGTAGTCGAATCGAAAGCATAAACGTTACCGCCAAGTTTGAAAATATGATTAGCACACTTTTGTCGTGCTTCGCTAACCAGGTAGTAAGCATATTCTTCAAAGATGTGATAGTCTCTATCTTGATTTGCTCTTGCCAGCGATGACTTTGATACATTTTTACCCATTCCTAAATGATAACATTTGGAATGATGAGCTTCAAGAGCAACTATCAAATCTCGCAGACTTTCACGATTAGAAAGTTGACCAAACATCAAAGCAAGTAGTTGATTCCAGCAGGTGAAGTGCTTCACATATTTATCACCATCATACTTGGTGACTATGCGGTTAAACTTACTTCGATTCAGAAATGAAGCCAATTGAGCGAAAACGTATTTGTCTTGGAACATATGCCATCGGATTAATCTGATGCAAAGCTACAAATTCAAGTCCGTTCGCTCGGAAAATCGCTGTAACTAACTAAATTTCAAATATTTCAAAGAACTCTTTTAGATTTTAATGGGACAACAATGTTTGTAAAAGGTAAAACAATATGCGTTTTTCAGATACAGAGAACAATATGACCTTTTGCATAGGTGTGTGTTGGTTAGGAACTCCAAATATGGAGTCGTTGCAGAAAATAATGATGAACTTGAATATTATTGATAAGGATGGAAACAATGGAAGCTAATGAACTGATGCGATATGCCTATGAATTACTGCAAGGGCATTCGAATGAAGAATGTGCCCGAATATTAAGAGAAGTGGTGGCCGAGTGTCAGGTGTGTATAAAGAACTGTGAAGAAGGTGTTTTCGAAAATATGCTAAAGTAATAACAACAAGAATATGGAAATTACTCATAAAAATCAAGGAGAACTTGACTCAACCATGCTCCCATTCGTGATGAGAGAGCTGGTAGAACTGGTCATGAAGAAAAAGGCATTGCCTTTAGGCGATGCACTGTATTATATATATTCTTCCAAGTTGTATAAATCTTTGCTGGATAAGAGTACCAAGTTATGGTATTCAAGTACATTGTCGCTTTATGAAACATTGGAGAAGGAAAAAACAGAAGAAAAACGACGGTATAACGGTGACACGAAGATCCTGCTTTTCAAGATGTTCTGCATTGAGAATTATAGGGAGGAAAAGAAACAAAGTGCGGAAGAAACCTTGTTGTTGTTTTCGGACTATGGGGTTTTTGATTTTTTGGATGAGACTTTTGAAATGCTTCATACCCAAGACCCCGAATATATATTAGATACTATAACGACTTATATCAATAAAAGAAAATGAGACTATTTCATGGATCTACAGTTACCGTGAAACGCCCTAATATACAGAAAGGACGGAAGGCTACGGACTTTGGGAAGGGATTTTATACGACAACCAACTTTGAACAAGCAAAAAAATGGGCTTTGTTGAAGAAGAACAGGGAACAGAGCGAAAAAGCAATCGTCTCTGTTTATGAAGTTCCCGATGATATTCTTGATAGGGAATATCCGGTTCTTCGGTTTATGGGTGCGACAAAAGAATGGCTGGAGTTTGTTGTCAACAACCGCAGAGGAAGAGAAAACGGTGACTATGACCTAATAATGGGGCCTGTCGCAAATGACCAGTTATATGCGACAATTCGGCTTTATGAACAGAGAGTTGTTACGGCTGAAGCCGCTATTGAGATGCTGAAAGCGCATAAGTTGTTCAATCAGCTTTCATTTCATACGGTAACAGTCGCTTTGTTGTTGAAGTTTGTTGAATCAATTGAAGTGGGGTAAAGAATATGTGAAGTGAAAATAGGGGGAAGTTTATCCCCCAATGGTAAGGTTGTTTTTTGCGTCCACTTAGTTTTTTCCCACCCACCCTTTCAGCGGAGTGACTGCCCGGCAGTCTGTTGCTTACCCATATGTCCTAGCCTTTTAGGGCTGTAGATAGGTAGTTGGATATTTCGCTGCCAAATCGGCAGTCCGCTTCAATCGTTTGCTTGCTTTTCTCCGAGTGGAGCCTTTCTGCTTTTCCGGTGGTGTAATCTTCTTTTATTGGAAACAGGTGTAGTGGCTGTATGCCTGTGTGGTTATGTTCTCCCGCAGAATCCGCAAGTCAGTTCTTCCGTTGCAGCTTTTCATTTTATCGTGCAGTCACTTTTTTCGATACGTGGAATATGATATGCTTCATTCTTCGGCTTCATTTTTTTAAAAGGAATTGCAGATGTTTCTTCCGGTGTGTCGATAGGCGGCTGACCATCTTTTCGGGATGTGCCATGCTTGCTGTCTAACCGGTTGTTTTTTGCATCCTTTCCAAACCTGTTACTGATTTTCAAGTTTTGTCTTTTTCATATCATTTTTTAGGGAAGTCAAATCATTTTCCGTTGCAAATATAGATTGTTGCTAACCCCTTTTACGGGGATAAGGGGACGATTCACAAACACCACGTTGTTATTCGTCTGAAATCTTCCTTTTTTTGCCTTGCACAAAAAGCGTATTTAACCCGAATTATTCGTTGCCATCTTCACCAATAAAAAAGTTACAAATCTTCCTTTTTCCGGCCAGCATAAAAAGAGTATTTATATCTTTTTTCATGGTGTCCCCCAAAGCCAACAATCAGTTATTGCACTGTAAAATTGATTAATTAACTTCTAAAAAATCAGAGATATGAAAAAGATTGAAAATTCATTCGCAGTAACAGGTTTTATCGGTAAGGATGCAGAAATCCGTAGTTTTGAAACAGCAAGCGTAGCACGCTTTTCTATCGCGGTCAGCCGTGCAGACAAGACAGGTGAAGAAACCTCTTATGTTTCCGCTTTCATGGGGATTGAAGCCTGGAGAAAGAATGAAGCACTGGATTCCTTCGATGTATTGAAAAAAGGTGAGCTGATAACCGTTGAAGGCTACTTTAAGCCGGAAGAATGGACGGATTCTAAAAGTGGGGAGAAACGTAACCGCATTGTGATGGTAGCTACTAAGTTCTACCCGACTCCGGAAAAATAAGAACCCCCGGACTAAAAAGAAAAAGCAATCAAACGATTGAAGCGGCACAAGGTCGCTTCAATCGTTTGCTAATGCGGCAGAAGATTATAAAAAAAGTGTTTCTTAATTTGGTGATTTTCAGATTTATCGGTATTTTTGTATCAAAAATGATACCTAAATATGTTTTTCTATGAAAAGATTATATGATACATATACAATATACGAATTTTCAGATGAATGTATTGTAAAGGAAATCTGCAAGAGAGTTAAGTCTATAAGACTTAGCTGCTGTTTTTCCCAGCAAGAATTTGCGGATAAGGCAGGAGTATCTATCGTTACTATTAAGAGAATAGAATCTTGTAAAGTAAGTGATATTGCCCTAAGTACATTGCTTAAGATTTTGCGTATAAGTGGAACTCTTGAAGGCGTTGTCGGTTTGGTTCCGGAACTTCCAGACTCCCCTTTCCTAATCAATGAAAAAACAGGTAAAAGAATACAAAGAATTAACGGTAAACGTAAGATGGTATGAAGAAAGAGCCGATTATAGTGAATGTATATCTGTGGGGGACTTGCATTGGCAAATTGAATTGGGACTTTGAAAAGCATTGTTCTGTATTCCAATTTACGGATGAATATAGGAAACAAGATTATGATATATGCCCTTCCACACACCCTAAGAGAACCCCTTTGTTTGCGTCTTTCTATGGGAATAAAGATAAATTATATCAAGGGCTTCCGGAATTTCTTGCAGATGCGCTTCCTGACAAATGGGGGGCTTCCCTATTTGACCAATGGCTCACGGATAATAATATAAAGGTTACGGAATCATTGCCTCTATTGAAGCTCTCTTATATTGGCAAGAGGGCTATGGGAGCATTGGAATTTGAACCGGAATTTAATGATGATGCCATCCATGAGTCAGTAAATATGTCATCATTGGCAACTTTGGCTTCTAAAATATATAATGATCGAGATGCTGCTGTCATATCACCGGAGGATAGCCTCACGATGAAAAAGTTGATATATCTTGGAACTTCTGCCGGTGGCATGCGCCCGAAGGCAGTGATTGCCTATAATCTCGAAACGGAAGAGTTTCGTTCCGGCCAGGTGGATTTGCCTGAAAATTTTAAGCAGTATATCATCAAATTTAAAGAAGCAGATGACTCTCCTACCACAGAGATAGAAATGGTATATAGCGAAATGGCAAAGGCGGCGGGAATCAACATGATGCCATGCTTCCTGAAAGAAATTGATGGAAGAAATCATTTCGTAACGGAAAGATTTGATCGTAAGAATGGAGAAAAGCTCTTTAGTCAGACCCTTGCGGCCATTATGCCGGGTGCAGATGATTATATGAAGCTGTGTTGGATAGCAGAGACTCTGAAACTTCCCCAGGAAGACAAAGATCAGATATTTATCAGAATGGTATTTAATTATGTCGCAGGTATATCCGATGATCATAATAAGAACATATCGTTTATCATGGATAAGGCAGGGGTATGGCGTTTATCACCTGCATATGATGTAATGTTCACGGCAAATACATGGGAAAATTCTTCAGCACACATTCATTCGATGGGCGTGATGGGCAAAAGGTCTGCCTTGACTACAAGTGATTTCGTCAACTTTGCCGAGGATTTTGTAGAGGAGCCCGAAAAGAAGATATTACAGGTGTTCGATGCTGTAAGCAAATTTCAATCGTTATGCGCCACGTATGGCATAGATAAGGCTATATTTGATAAAATCCAACATGTATTGGATGGATTGGTCACTGATGATTTGGATTTGCTGCAATTAACTTAAAGAACAGTAGATGGTGATAGTTGCTCCAGTCTTTTCTGGAACGGCTTTCTTTTCTTTTGAGATCTTTATACCCCTATTTGTTATTTTGGAGAAAGTCACATGTTTCCCACCCACCCTTTCAGCGGAGTGACTGTCCCCGTTTCAGGATTTCTCATAGTCACTCGCAGGCTCCGTGATTGTGTGAAATCCAGGAATGGGGAAGGCAAAGGAGAGAGGCATATCCGGTCTGCTTTCGGAGCTTCGGCCACATCGAGACAACCTCTTTCCGGCGGCTATGCCACTCTCCTTTTATTTGCCCGGCAGTCTGTTGCTTACCCATATGCCCCAGCCTTTTAGGGCTGTATATAGGTAGTCGGATATTTCGCCGCTAAATCGGCAGTCCGCTTCAATCGTTTGCTTGCTTTTCTCCGAGTGGATGCCTTTCTGTTTTTCCGGTTGTATAATCTTCTTTTTCCGGAAACAGTTGTAGTGGCTGTATGCCTGTATGGTTATGTTCTCCCCGCAGAATCCGCAAGTCTGTTCTTCCGTTGCAGCCTTTCATTTTATCGTGCAGTCACTTTTTTCGATACGTGGAATATTGTATGCTTCATTCTTCGGCTTCATTTTTTTAAAAGGAATTGCAGAGGTTTCTTCCGGTGTGTCGATAGGCGGCTGACCATATTTTCGGAATGTGCCATGCTTGCTGTCTGACCGGTTGTTTTTTGCATCCTTTCCAAACCTGTTACTGATTTTCAAGTTTTGTCTTTTTCATATCATTTTTTAGGGAAGTCAAATCATTTTCCGTTGCAAATATAGATTGTTGCTAACCCCTTTTACGGGGATAAGGGGACGATTCACAAACACCACGTTGTTATTCGTCTGAAATCTTCCTTTTTTTGCCTTGCACAAAAAGCGTATTTAACCCGAATTATTCGTTGCCATCTTCACCAATAAAAAAGTTACAAATCTTCCTTTTTCCGGCCAGCATAAAAAGAGTATTTATATCTTTTTTCATGGTGTCCCCCAAAGCCAACAATCAGTTATTGCACTGTAAAATTGATTAATTAACTTCTAAAAAATCAGAGATATGAAAAAGATTGAAAATTCATTCGCAGTAACAGGTTTTATCGGTAAGGATGCAGAAATCCGTAGTTTTGAAACAGCAAGCGTAGCACGCTTTTCTATCGCGGTCAGCCGTGCAGACAAGACAGGTGAAGAAACCTCTTATGTTTCCGCTTTCATGGGGATTGAAGCCTGGAGAAAGAATGAAGCACTGGATTCCTTCGATGTATTGAAAAAAGGTGAGCTGATAACCGTTGAAGGCTACTTTAAGCCGGAAGAATGGACGGATTCTAAAAGTGGGGAGAAGCGTAACCGCATTGTGATGGTAGCCACCAAGTTTTATCCGGCTCCGGAAAAAGAAGATTATACAACCGGATCAGCCTAAACAGAAGGCTGTCTCTAAAAAGAAAAAAGCAAGCAAATGATTGAAGCGGCCTAGTGCCGCTTTTTTTTGCTACATATCCGAGAGTGTTTTTGCGTTCACGCAGTATTCTTCCCCACCCTCCCCTTCATCGGAATGACTGTTCTCATTCCCGGTTTGCCCGTAGTCATCCGCTATGCGGCTGATTATGGGCAAACCAGAAAAGAGAAGTTCC
>CANSEY010000081.1 GCA_947646015.1 uncultured Bacteroides sp.
AGTCCCGTACGCACCGCTTCTTAAGAAAGTAAAAAAGTCTTTGATTACATTGATAATCAAAGACTTTTTTTTATGCATTACACGAAACCCAGATCGCTAACAGCTACAGTCTACGACTAAGACTGACGGATATCTTAAACATTCTGTTACCCGCCATCGGACATCAGACCTATAAAGTCATATATAAAAAAGATAATAATTCACTGCATCATCTGGGTTATTCAATTTTAAATAGCACCTTTGCATACATAAAGAAAATAGAATGATATATGAAAGAAGTAATTTTTGTATTATTAAATGAGTTCGCCGACTGGGAAGGCGCATTTATAGCTGCCTGCCTGAATCAGGGTGTTATGCCCGGAAGTCCTGTTCCTTATAAAGTGAAAACCTTGTCTATAACCAAAGAGCCTGTCTCTTCAATAGGGGGATTCAGAGTATTGCCTGATTATGATTTGAAAGATATGCCGGAAGATTATGCAGGTCTGATATTAATTGGCGGCATGAGCTGGTTTTCACCAGAAGCTGAATTAATAGTCCCGCTGATAGAAAAAGCTATCAAAGATAAGAAAGTGGTTGGCGGAATATGCAATGCTTCCGTTTTCCTTGCTATGCATGGATTTCTCAATAACGTAAAGCATACGAGTAATACAATCGATTATCTGAAACAACATGTCGGAGAGAGATATACAGGTGATTCGAACTACGTTGATCAGCAAGCTGTAAGAGATGGAAAGATCATAACCGCTAACGGAACCGGACAACTGGAATTTTGCAGGGAAATACTATATGCATTAGAAGCTGATACAGCCGAAGCAATAGAAAAAAGTTATCTGTTTTATAAAAACGGATTCTGTCCGGAGTAATAAAAGCAAGGTTAAGTTTAACAATTACCGGATAACTAACATTAGATATAAAAATAGCCTCATACCCAAATAGACAAAACATACGGAGAACATCGGGATAATAAAGTTCCATTTTTCGCTACGTTCCAATATTCCGAATCGTCAGAAGAGATTAATCTTTCCTGACGATTCTTTTCTAAACATCTTCCGTCTACATATTCCCTCTATTATAAATTAATCAGAAAGTTAACCATTTCAGGGTCATAATGGGAGAAGAACAGACTTTCTCTTTTATCGAGTCCGGCAATCTCTTCCATATCCTTTGCAGACAAGGTGAAGTCAAATACATCGAAGTTTTCTATCATGCGTTCCTTGCGAGTCGATTTCGGGATAACGATGATATCACGCTGAATAAGAAAGCGCAGAGCTACCTGTGCAACCGATTTTCCATACCGTTCTCCAATTGCTTTCAATACTTCATTAGAGAAAAAATTATTGCGTCCTTCCGCAAATGGTCCCCATGACATGACCTTCGTACCGTATTTCTTCATAATCTCCTGCGGTTTCACTTGCTGGTTGAAGACGTGTGTTTCAACTTGATTCACCGCCGGTTTAATCTCACAAAATTCCGCCAGGTCGATAAAACGATCCGGATAGAAATTGCTGACGCCAATGGCACGAGCTTTTCCGTCCTTGTAAGCCTCTTCCATGGCACGGTATGTACCATAGTAATCATTGAAAGGCTGATGAATAAGCAGCAAATCAACATAATCACTTTGGAGCTTACGCAAGGATTCGTCAATAGAAACTTTTGCTTTTTCGTATCCACCGTTCGAAATCCATACTTTCGTGGTGATAAACAGTTCTTCACGTGGTACCCCGCATTTCCTGACTGCATTCCCCACTCCTTCTTCATTATAATATGCCTGTGCTGTATCAATAGAACGATAACCGACACTAATAGCATCCAACACACAGCGCTCACACTCTTCAGGAGTCACCTGATATACACCATAGCCTAAAATCGGCATTTCAACACCGTTGTTCAATCTTATTGTTTCCATAAATGTACTTTTAATTATTATATTCAATACCTATATACCTATCAATAACAAGATCGATAGTCGAATTGATCTTATTGCAGTACAAAATTAAGGAAGAAACATACATCTGACAGTAGATAAATTACGGGTTGTTCAACCATTATTACTGATTCTATTCAACAGTGAAACTTTCCGACTTAAAGTTACTGTAAAACCTTCCGGAAATCGCTGTAAATTTTAAAACACAATAATCGGGGTCTGTCACTCCTTCGGGATAATACATCGTATCCCCTTCCTGCCATATCATCTCCTTACTGGCAGGATCGGTCAGCACTTCCATAGTACCGCGCAGCATCACCCCTCTAAAGAACCGCGTATCACAAAAGTAAATACAGGCATGATTGTTCTCACGATATTGGGCCACACGCATTGACGAAGTATTTGTAGTCAGATAAATCGTCTTTATCCCTTCCCTCTTTCGGGGTTGTAACATAGCTTTCATATTAGGAAATCCTTCACTGTCTATGGAACCGATAAAGGCCGTTTTCAGCTTATCAATCATGTTCCCTACTGTTTTTTCCGTATCTCTCATCGTTCAATAATTTTAATTGGTTATTATCTGATGCGAAAGTAGGGATATAGAAGACAATCAGTGCAACAGAAAGAAAGGGAGAAATATCACTTTTTACGGTTTATGCGTTCTTCGATAAAGTAATGGCGTTGTTCCAGTATATTGCCGGAAGCTACGGATAAAATAAGAGACAGTTGAGAAATGAAGTTCAAACGCAATATCCGATATAGGGAAATCTGTATAAGTAAGCAGTCTCTTAGCCTCATCCATTACTTTATTCCGGATATATTGCTTCGCACTAATCCCTTTTGTAGAGGTTACAATCTCATTCAGATAATTCGGGGTAATACAAAGTTTATCCGCATAATATTGAACAGAATGTTGCTCTTTCAGATGGCTCTCAACCAACTTCATAAATTTGTCAATATGGATATTACCAACCTCTTTGGATGTAGTTTCTTCTTCCATATTCACTTTCTTATATTCCCGGTCCAACAACATCAGGACTTCATAAAGTAATGCCCTTAATACATACACATCATTCTGTCTGTACGAATCAATCTCCGTTTTAATATTGTGCAATATCTGAAGGATACGCATATAAAGTTCATCCGGCAACTGTAATTTGGATGATGTCTTTCCCGACTGGAAGAATGAAAGATGCTGCACAAAGAGAGAATCCTTAAAAAGAGAAGATAAAAACTCATCTTCAAAGATCAAAGCATAACCATTGACTATGTGGCGGGTATCCCAGTTCCGAATCTCTCCCGGTTTAGAGAAAAACACATCACGGGAAGCCGCCTCGTTAGTCTGATTATCTATCGAAAACTTGCCCTCCCCTTCTGTGACAAACGTGATATCATAGTAAGTCAGCGTGTGGACAGAACTCTGAGAGAGGAACTTCTTTACGTATTTCAGTTCGACGACATCTATCAAAAGTTCACTTCCATACTTATTCTTATAGAAAGTATATCGGGGAATCAGATTTTTCATTTCAATTACAAAAATAATATTCCTTATCAAATAATCCAAAGACTTTCCGGTTTTGAGAAGCACCGGGGTAAGAATAGACTATTCAACAAGGAATATCTTCAAATATAGAGAATGAGACATTTCTTATTTACAGCTTCCGGCCAGATATCCCAGACTTGTCACATCAGCCCCTAAATAATAAGTAATGTACTTCAAAGGGACTCTGTACAGAATATCGGGAATTTCTGATAATAAAGAAAGGTATCTTTCCCTGATCGTCAGTTTACGTGCATTCACACTCATTTCCTCTTTAAGGTAAAACTGATATTCCATCATCTGACGAACCAGATTGGAAAACGTGATGGACGTTGCACACAATTCCTCGATCTCATCTTCGCTGATGTAATAGGCCACACACCTTGTCAGTGTTTTGACAGAATGCTTACTTGTATTATAGCACAATATAGCATCACCTTCGGACAGGAATCTGACGGTTTTTTCTTCTCCCTGCCGGGTAGTAAATGTATGCAGGATACCGGAAACGATAATGTACAAGCTCTGCTCGGGCATTGTAGCAGAAGCAATCGTTTCTCCTTTATCCAGATACACTCTTTCCATACGAGCCAACAGCTCTTTCACTTCCTTTTCTTCAACCTGATACTCAAAACAGAGTTTCTTCAAATAAGCTTCCATACAAATTGATTTTAGTTAATATATCCACTTAAAAACACCTAATTCGACATAGCAGGCATCATGGTGCCTTTCAAATAAACTTTCTTCCGGGTATATCTTAAATACCAAATACAGATTAACAATGAAACCACTGTTGAAACAGGCGGTGCAAAACCCATGATAAACAGGGAAGAACTGTCTATCTGACTAAAACAGTACGACAACGGAATCCGGAACAGGAAAGTCGCTATCAGACTGTGAATCATCGGGAACAATGAATTTCCCTGTCCGCTGAAATAAGAGTTTATACAGAACACAAAACTTACAACGATACAGTCGATACTATATCCCCGCAGATACTCCGCCGCCATTGATACCACCGCAGCATCTTTGGTAAAGAACGCGGTAAGCGTTTCCGGCAGGAATTGTGAATACACACAAACCGATACACCGAAAACAAGTGCAATTCCTATCCCCGAAGCCAGACAGCGGTTCATCCGTTGTATAAGTCCGGCTCCGTAGTTCTGTGCCGTCATCGTCGCTACTGCCGATGAGATTGCCATCGGAGGCAGCATGGCAAACACTATAATCTTCTCTACGACACCCAAAGAAGCCGATGCGATCACTCCCATCTGATTGACTATAACGGTGATGATCAGAAACGAGATATTGATCAGCGCATCCTGCAACGCAATAGGCGCTCCCAATGTCATGACTTTCTTGGCCAGGTTCCGGTTCAACCGGATATCTTTCCGGGTAAACTCAAAATGAAATCCGTGCCGATATAAGAACCAAAGAGAGATCATGAAGCTGACTCCTTGCGCCGTTATGGTGGCAACTGCCGCTCCTGTAGCTCCCAAATGGAAATATCCTACCAGTATAAAATCGAGTACAATATTAATCACACACGCCAGTGCTACAAAATAAAGCGGCGTTCTGGAGTCTCCCAATCCGCGCAAAATACCGCATACGACGTTATATCCTACTATAAACAATATCCCGGCCGAACATACAAGGATGTAACTTTTCGTATCCGCCATCGCCTCTATCGGCGTATGCATCAACTCTGCTATCCGACCATGAAAAAACACCATGACCAAAGTAAGCAACACCCCGATTATTGAAAACAACCATACAGACGAACCGATGGTGAAAGCTACTTTCTTGTCATCCTTTGCTCCGGTAGCTATGGCAATCAGAACGGTTGTTCCTGTCGTAATGCCAAGAATAATCCCCGTGATTGTCTGCATCACCTGACTACCGATGGCCACAGCCGCCACACTTGCAGAATCATCGTATTGTCCTACCACAAAAAGGTCGGCCCCACCATAAAGTGCCTGAAGCACATTGGCAATCAGAAAAGGAACCGCAAATTGCAGTAATACTTTCGGAACACTCCCTTGTGTCAAATTTAACTCTTTCATAGTTTTTCAATACTTACTCCTCTTATCTTACTTGTTACAAAATAAAAAAGTGCCGGACAAGCTGAATGATTCACACCATTCATCTTATCCAGCACTATAATTATCTATTATAGCACCCTCCGATGAGGATTTTCTATGCCTGTCTCTATTTTTGGGGTGCAAATATGGGCTTTGTTTTCATAACTACCAAATTATAATCGATAATTATTTTTTTATGATACCATAAGGTATCAATGTGATACCAATTTCAGACCGACAATGGAGCAAATCAATGTGAAGATGAAGAAAAGTCTGCCCCAGCTTGCCGGCTCTTTAAAGAAAAAGATACCGATCAGCACCGTACCGGCGGCACCGATACCGGTCCATATAGCATAAGCCGTACCAACGGGCAATGCTTTGGTAACCCTTATCAGAAGGAGCATACTGACACACAGGGATATCAGCAGCCCTAATGACCACATATATTTCTCTGCTCCTACTACTCTGTTTATTTTTCCCAAACAGAAAGTAAAGACCAATTCAAGGCATCCTGCCAAAATCAAAAGAATCCAATTCATAACACTTCCTTTTTTTGATTGCAAAGGTCATGAATTTCCGGCGCCCTTCATTTTACATTTGTAAAAAAGGGATTTTACAAAGTTTAAAAAATCATCTTATCTTCGCACGAATTCTGCTTAGATTGACCTGTGAGATGCCTAAATAGGAAGCTATAATACCCAATGGCACACGTTGAAGTATATCGGAATATTCGGATATCAGTTCCTGATACCTCTCCAATGAAGTTTTGAATTGCCTTGATATAAACAGCTTTTCCGATTTGATGTATTCTCTCTCGGCAAACTTCCGTCCCCAGTTGGCTATATGTATATCTTCCAGATAGAGATTGTGCAGTTTATCGACACTGAGTTCATACAGGACACTATCTTCCAAAAGTTCAATATTCTCATATCCTGCCCGATTATCATAAAGAGTTTGCAAAGGGAAGATTGCATCCCCTTCTTTCCCGAACCAGAAGGTAACCTTCTTATCCGACTGATGAGTATAGGCATGCAGCATCCCTTTCTTCATCAGATAGAACTTAGAGCTTTTATGGTTTGCCCGGAACAGATGGAAGCCTTTAGGATAGGCTACTTCGGGAGCATCGCTCAGTAAAGCCTCTTTTGAAGCATCCGGCAACTTGTAAATCGAGTCTATGATATCATTTATATCCATAAGCTGTTTTATTTCAATCGTTTTGCTACCCTTTTCAGCATAGAACGGATGATGACTTTATGAAAAGGACGAATAAAGAAGAAGTACAACCGGCCCAGTCGGTTATTGAACTTTACAACGGTCGTGATTGTAAACGTCTGCCCACCGGACTCCTTCTCTCCACACCATAAGGCAGCATAAAACGTCAGGTGTTTATCGGGCATACCGAAAACAATCTCCTGTGCATTCTGCTCACATATCGTATCGGCAAAGCGCATACCAACTTCCAGACCTAACGGTTTGACTATCGTATTCCTTAACTTCATCAGCCCATTCACCCACGCCGGAGAGTGGTTAAAAGCCATATCAAAGAACTCGTCGGAAGTGATTGCTTTTTCACTGACCACATTCCTTGAAAAAGAATCGCAATAATCTGCCGGAAGATAGCCGGCTATCAAACTGTCCTGGGGTATATTCTGCTCTTTCATCATCTTCAGCCATACCTTAATAGTATGGTTTGCCAAAAGTAGTCACTTTAGATAGACAAACAATGACTTTGCCCGATTTTCTGCTATTATCTCCTGCCCGTCCGACAGATATTACTATTACTTATTCACAAACTGAAGGTCATAAATGAATATATACAGCAAGGGCTACCCTTTCACGGAGCAGCCCTCACCATTCTATTTACATCTCTTGTTTTTAGTCTTCAATCGTACATATACTTACACGGTTCCAATCCGGTTCGGTAAACATGTCACCTACGCCCTGACCTTCGGCAGTGATACGAGAAGCATTGATTTTGTATTTATTGACCAAGATAGTCTTTACGGCTTCCGCACGCGCAGCAGCAATTCTTGCATTGACTTCGACGCTGCCTTCCGGAGAAGCATACCCCTTGATCACTACTTTTGCATCAGCATATTTCTTCAGATAAGAAGCTACGCGTTCCACATTCGGCAACTGTGAAGCGTCAACCGATGATTTACCCTGTCTGAAAGTAATGATAGATTCAGGAACACGGGCAGTTTTCACTACAGTCTCCACCGGAACGACCTTGGTACGGCATTCTTCCAGTTCTTGCTGCAATCCGCTGATTCTCTGATTAGCACTGTTGAGTTCACCGTCCTTATTGTTCACCTGTCCGCGGAGGGCATTGATAGAAGCATTCAGATCGTCGATTTCTCCCTGGTTGTAAACTCTTACTTTAGTGAAGTAACGGTTTCCTGTACTACTCTTGAAGTGGTAAGTCAGTCCGGCAGTCAGTTCAAATGCTGCATTATTAGCATTGAAACGGCTTTTTGCCTGGTTGAAATCCCCTTGCATATCATATACGATGGCAGGTTTCAGTCCCAATGTCCAGGCCTTGCTTTCGCCTAGATTAAAGTTCAGATTCAATCCGAAACG
>CANSEY010000082.1 GCA_947646015.1 uncultured Bacteroides sp.
AATCCTTTGGCCATTGCGGCTGTGCGGGTTCAAGTCCCGCTTCGAGTACGAGCGTTCCTGATTAAAAGCTCTGTAAATCATTGATTTACGGAGCTTTTTGTTTTTCTGCATTTTCTTAAGATAAACTGTCCTTGGGCTTTAAATTAAGTAACATTTCCTACGAATTATGCGGTTCATGTAAACCAAGATGTAAACCGAAAAATGTATGAAAGCGACAGTTAATGTGTTGTGTTACAAGTCAAAAACTCTTCGTAATGGAGAGCATCCGCTTATGATTTGTGTGTGTAAAGAGGGTAAACGAAAGTATATCAGTCTTGGGATTTCGGTAAAACCTAATAATTGGGACTTTGAGAAGAATAAACCTAAGCGCAATTGTCCTAATAGGGAGCAAATTATTAAGCTTCTAAATGAGCAAGAACAGAAGTATTCAGAACAGATACTGGAATTCTCTATGGAACAACGGGAATATTCGCCTGCCACCTTGGTTGAAGCGGTTGCTCCGGCAAGGAAGGTAAAGACTGTTGGTGATTTGTTTAATGAATATATAGCTCAACTGAAGGGTGAAGGCAGGTTAGGGTATGCGCTTTCTGTTCAGCAAGTTTGTAATTCATTGTGCAAGTTCAGAGGTCATTTGGATATATATTTCTCTGATATAGATGTTAATTGGCTGAAATCTTATGAATCATGGTTGAGGTGTAATAAGTTGGCTGATAATACAATTGGTATTCGTTTTAGAACTTTGCGGGCTATATATAATCTAGCCCTTGTGGAGGGATTGGTAAAAGCAGATAATTATCCATTCAAAAAGTATAAGGTTTCTAAGTTACATAAGGAGACAGCTAAGCGTGCAATAACAAAAGAGCAGGTGAAGCAGGTTATTGAGTATGATGTGTCAAAATCTCGCTTTTATAAGAGATTGGCAGTTGATATGTTTACGTTCTCTTACTTAATGGGTGGTATTAATTTCACTGACATGGCGTTTCTTACTGATAAGAACTTTGAAGGTGAACGTTTGGTGTATATTCGTCAGAAAACGAAGAAACAAATAATGTTACCATTACAAGAGAAGGCAATTGAGATAGTGAATCGTTATCGTTCCTCACAACGTAAATATGTATTTCCCATATTGGATAATAGAGAACGAACTCCACGCCAGATAAGAAACCGAATATATGATGTATTGGATAATGTCAACGGATATTTAGCTGATATTGGGAAGGAATTGGGTATTGAATTGAAGATTTCCAGTTATACGGCTCGACATTCTTATGCGACAGTCTTGAAGCGTTCGGGAGTTTCAACATCTGTAATCAGTGAATCTTTGGGACATAGTTCCGAACGGGTGACACAGATTTATTTGGATAGCTTTGAAAATAAACAATTAGATGATGCAATGAAGAATCTTCTTTGAAATAAAATGTCGCTTTGCTTTTATGGTGAAGCGACATTTTTTATTTTTGTGACAAAGTTTGAAAATATGGAATATCAGATAATACCAATCAATACGATAAAACGAATCGAATCATGGCTGAATAGTGAAGTGGGATTCAGCCGTTCAATGTTTCATAATGAACTGGACTATATATCTGATGTATATCTTTTGGGTAATAAGTTCCCAATGGAAATACAGGATTTGTACTTGTCAATAAAGAAGGAAGAGCAGGAGATTCCCTATCCTAATTGCGGGACAGATGAGGACAAATATGAATTTAGCATGACTGTGGGACAGAATTTAGTCCTTGAAAGTGGTAATTTTAAAGCCGAGTATATTGAAACGTTGTGGAATACATACAATAAAAATGAGGACGAAGCCTATGAACAGCAAGACCAAGATGTATTTTACGCTATTCTTCTTATTATAAGTATCTACTATAAATACACACAGACCAATGGCTATTTTGATTTTGAGGATTATATTGCTGACCCAACGCAACTAAAGTATAGTTATTCTGTCAGACCGGATATGCTACGTCTTTACAAGATGTTTCATGAGAAGAAAAAGACCAAGAGTAATATTGTCACGATTGAATATAACAAACAGAAAATAGAGCTTACGAATGATGATAGTTGGTTTCTCAATATGATAACTCCATATCTTGATAAATATTTAGGAGTTTCAACTTTGGAAGAAGCGGAAACGGAATTGGATAAAGATTATCCCAGTATAGGTAAAAGAGGGAGGAAGCGCGAAAATGCGATACTTGATACGATAACTCTTAGTATATATAACCTACTACGCCACTCATCATTTGCAGCCAAAGGTAAAGGATTAACAGATAACGAGGGGAATTTTATTCTTGAGTTACTGAAATATCTCAAACTGATTGATGAGGACAGTCCTAAAAATGACATATTGAATTTGCGGGCTACAATCAGGAACTTACAAAAATATGAAGTTCGTCCAAATTGGTGGAAAATCCCCATGTGCAAAATGTCTCCCAATAATCCAGTTGAACATTTAAAATCATATTGGTAAAACATATAAAGATAAAAAATGATAGCCTTTATTTAATTGATGATTATTGTGTAAATATACATAATTTGTTGATATATTGTGATTTATGATATTTGTGATTACATAAAGAATTAAGCATAAAAAAAGGGATTTCTTTATGTTTTTTTCTTCATTTCATACGCTTCTATTTCTCCGTAGTTTTGCAGCGTAATCAAAGACAAAGGTGCGCACCTCGTTTGAGATTCATTAATGTTTAATTTTTTAAAATGAAGATTATGAATTTAGAATTTGTAGAAAAGAAAGTAGTTAAGTCTTATGATAATGAAGGTGCAATGCAAACTGTAAAGGCAATGATGAAAAGAGGTGAGCAATTGAATGTTAAGTTTTACACTAACAAGGATAACTATCCATGCGCTTGGATTGAATCCAAAAAGATTCAAGGTTTCTGTTTGATATTGAATCAAGAAGGATTAAGTTGGTTACGTACTTATTTGGAAACAGGAGAAGCGGAAGATTTTGGTTTTAATCCTAATAGTGTTACGGCTTATGGTGAGGGAGAAGATAAGGATTTTCAACTATCAATTTTTAAGCAACTGATTTTAGCGGGAAAAGCATTACAATTTGTTCCTACGTTTCGTGAGTATGGAGCGAAAATTACTGCCAGTGCTTTTTTCAGAAAAGGAAAGATTTTCTTCCGGTTGGAAAGGACAGAAGAGTTATATGATTATTTATTGGAAAAAGAATTGATAGCATAATTGAATTATTAACGGGGGAAGGCGCAATTCCTTCCCTATATTTATAAATCTATTAAAATTTAAAATTATGAAAAAGTTAAATGTAAAGCCAGTAGAAGAGTTGTCCCAGTTCATTAATGAAGCTAATACTCCTGGAAATTTGTTGCAAGATGCACCTGATTTTGATGCAATCAAGCAGGAAGAATACGAAAATGAAGGAATGGATGTGATAGACGTTAATGAGGAAGATGACAATAGAAATTAATCTTAGTGAGCTCGGTAAGGTGCAATACCTTACCGAAGTTCTTCCCGAAATTCCTACGAATACTATTCTTTATAAGAAGTTGACCGGACTTGGTGCTACCTATGGAGAAATCACAGCAAAACGTAACTCGATTATCATTGAGCCGAATGTTCCTGTTATAATTGGTAAGTGCAATGACCCTAAGCATAAAGATGATAATCTGTTCGGAGTATATGAAGGTGTATATACTGACGATATTGTAAACTACTTGGAGAAGAGCAAGAAGAAGTATTATAAGATACTTACTACTCCCGAAAGTTTTCAGAAAGTAAAGGACGCATTTGAAGAACTGGAAATGAGTGCGCATTGTTCTTGTTTTCTTCTGTTTGATGAATGTCATAAGCTAGTGAAGGATGCGGATTACCGGAATAACATAACACTACCGATAGATGATTTCTTTAAATTTGACCAAAAAGCATTGGTCTCTGCCACACCAATAGAATTGAATGACCCTCGATTTAAGGAGCAGAACTTTCAGACGATAGAAATACAGCCGACTTTCGATTATAAAAAGGAGATTTGGCTTCATCATACGAATAATACGCTGCAAGCATTTAAAGATACACTATCCAAGCTAAATAATGAGGAAGCTGCACCACTTCCGATTTGTGTGTTTATCAATTCAACTGATATTATATATTCATTGATGAAGCAACTAGATTTATTGGAAGATTCCGCAGTCTTTTGTGCCCCTAAGAGTGTTGATAAGTTGGGAAGGAATAAATTTACCAATGCCTATGAACAGTACAGTATTGATAAAATGAAACGGTACAATTTTTTCACTAGCCGTTTTTTCAATGCTGTGGATATTGAGTTAGAACAGAAACCTCATGTAATAATGTTAACCGATGTTTACTTTGCAGAACATACAATGATAGACCCTTATACTGATGCTATCCAGATGGTTGGACGATTCAGAAATGGTGTATCATCAATTACACACATTAGTAACGTTAAAGAAGGTATACCACAAAGAACGAAAGAAGAAATAAAAGGATATATTGTTTGCAGCAAGGAGATATATCGAACAATGAAGAACTTTTATGATTGTGCAGCAGACAGGGCTTCCCGTGATGCTTACCGTGCTGCACTGGAAAGTCTTCCTTTTAATAAGATGCTTGATAGGAACGGGAGAGAGAATTGGTTTGCAATAGACAACTACATAGATGAGGAATTGATGAAAAATTATTATTACGATAAAGGCTCTCTAAACGAGGCATACGATAATTGTTATTCATTTATTTCTTATCAACATGGATTTTACTATTCGATAGGTGACTTTGAGCGGTTAAAGAGGGAAAATAAATCTCAATCCATTAAAGACAAGCGTAAAGAGATAGTCCGCCAGTTGGAGATGTTGGGAAATTGTGCTACTGAAATGGAATTGGAATACAAGCGGGATTTGATTGCGGCTGATTCATTTATTGTTGAAGCTTATGATACGGTAGGTAAAGAAGTGATTGAACAACTCAAATATTCCAAAAAGAAAATCACGGAAGCCATGATACAGAAGCAATACAGTGAGAAGGCAACCGGAACAGAGGTAATCCGCTTAATAAAGAACTCATTTACTGTTGGTCAAAAATACACTCGTAAATATATCAAAGAAGAAATAAAGAGAATTTATGCTCTATTGAATATACATCCCCCTAAAGCCATAACAAGTAAGACTATAAGCGATTTTTTTATGGTGTCCGAATGCAAAGTCAGAGGTGAAAGATGTTATTTGCTGATTGAGGAAATATTATAATGCGAAGGACATTTTTTTAAGAAAAGTACTTTTATAGACCCTGTTCGAAAAATGTCCCTTACTTTGAAATAATCGACTAAAAGAATAATTTGGTAGCAAAAAGGAGATTCGCTCCGTGATGAGTGAATCTCCTTTTTTGCAAAGGTTAATTTTTACATGATAAGAGTAACCTTTGGTGGTATGGGACGAGGTTTTTCCACGATATTTACCTTCAAGACTTTAGCTAAATACTTCCAAGTACAAACAGTTCCTTCCGGTATTTTTCGTTTTTTTAGTGCTGCTGCTAAAAATGGTAATGCGCTATAATGGTCGATGATTTTTCCTACTATTTTTTTATTATATGGTGGTATTGTAATGTTTTGTGATGCGAAAAAATCAGCCATTGGTATATATACCTTTGTATAAACTTCGTCATCATCCTTTCCTTTGGCAATATCTATTTTGAATAAATGTGCGTTTGTAAGTGTGTATCCGTTTTGCTCTTCTTTTATCAGTTCTTTGTCGATACACTGATTGAGATAAGAATCTAAGGTCGGGCGGGATATATTTAGTTTCTTGCAGATTTCACTTTTGTTGTATCCTGTGTAATTGGTGTTGTTTAGGCAGATACATTTTAATAAGATGAGGAAAGCTTTGAGTTTGTTAGGAATGTTTTCTTCCAATAAATCCAAGTCAATTCTAATCCAGTCAATTTGCGGTTTGTATAGATAATACGTACAGGTATTGAACACGCCTTTGTTACCAATGTTCTGTTGTGTATCTTTCCGTAGTAACCCTTTCTTTATTAGTTTCTCGATATGCTTGGATATATATTCGGTCTTGCTTATTCCTGTCAATTGGGATAGCGTTTCAAGCTTTACGTGTGAAATATAAGTGTTGTAATCTGATTTCGCTAATAAACAAAAATAAGTATATGCTTCATTTGTTGTAAGCCCTATGGCTAGGCTTGCCGGTATTATTCTGTATCCCATAGTTGGCAAATGGTTGTCCGTTGATAAAATAAATAATCTTCTTTTTTAATAATCTGTTGAAATTGGAAGTTCCGAGACTTATTTTGGCTTCCTTTCTGTCTATATAAGTTTCATTGGTTAGTTGATTTACATACATGAAAAAAATAAGATTTAGAATGTGCTTTTGACTTCTGAAAGAAGGCAATGCTTATTAGTTATTTTCCAATGGTTAGTAGTATAGTCCACCCTGTTTTTTTACATGAGCGTGCCCCTGTTTTTTTACAAGTTGTTTTTTCGGAGTATAAGGATATTTTTCTGCAACTTTTGCTAGTCGTTCGAATAGTTCGGGGTATTTCTTTCTTAAATAATCTCTGTCTATTTTGATTGTTACTTTGCGATGAATGATGTGCTCTGTTGTTTCATCTGTAAGGGTGGTACTTGTGTCAGGTGCTATTGGGATTCTTGTCTCAATCATGGGATTTTAAATAAAATGTTTTTCTAATGTGGTTAATCTGTATTCTTTGTTTCTGATAGCCTTGTGTCTGTATCCATACACCGATATGGACTTTATTATCTCTGATTCCGTATTTTAAGGCTAATTCACGTAATTCTTGATAGGTATATACTTCTGACATGGTAGGTAATATAAAGAAATTTTCATAACCACAAGCGGTAGGGCAGACGTCAAATTGCCCTACTTTTTATGGTTATGCTACAAAAATGAAAAAGGTCGTCTAATACTAGTATATAGGCGACTGCAATAAAATCTATCAGACATGGCTTTATCTATGAAAGACTGCGAAGAAATGAATTTACCACATTGATAGTAATTGGGAAATGGAGATAAAAAGCCCTCAATGCAATACGGTAATCCTTCCTTCATGGGATACACAAATTTACGAATAATTGGGGAAGCTAAAAAATGAATGATACTCATTTTTCAAACATTGGTTGTATGGTTATGCCACATTCTGTAATGGTCTAAAGTAGTTCCATTTGTGGAGAGTAGAAAGATATGCGTGCAATAAAGTATAGGTACTTATATATAATCCCCCCCCTACCTATAAAAATAGGAGCTTAAATATATATCAGCTTATTTCTCCTATGATTTACTGAATTGAAAGTTACGTACGAATGAGTAGAGTAGTTCTAACGTCCCCCGAGGGTAGTTGGATAGAAAACGAAATATATTTCAATCCACGTAATCAATTTATAAATCATTTAAAATTTTATTCGTTATGAGAAATCTACAAATTATTGGCAATGTGCCACAGGTAAGAAGAGAAAGTAACTTTGGTGAGTATGCAGAAGAAGCGGTAATAATCGAAGAGCCAGTAAAGCCCAAAAGGGTAAATCACTTTATAGAAGCAAACTCTGTGG
>CANSEY010000083.1 GCA_947646015.1 uncultured Bacteroides sp.
TTCTTCTTGCGGAACTTAGCCCACCAGAATACAGCCAAACATAAATCTATCGTAGTTGAGTCGAACGCATAAACGTTTCCCTGTAGTTCAAAGATTTTCGTTTTTCGTTTATCCCAGGCTTCTGATACCATATAATATGCAAACTCCTCGAAGATTCGATAATCCCGATTCTGATTTGCATACGCAAGATTGGTCTTGGATACACTACGACCCAATCCCAGATGGTACCACTTGGAACTATGTGCATCAAGAATGGTGATGAGATCCCTCAGACTTGACCGGTTGCATAACTGACCATACATCATTGCCAAAAGTTGGTTCCAGCATGTGAAATGTTTCACATATCGGTTGCCATTATACTTTTCAACGATTCGGTTGAACTTGCTTCGGTTCATAAAGGTCACTAGTTGGGAGAAAACGTATTTGACATTGTACATGGTTCGTCAGATTGAAGAACCGTAATATACTAATCAAGTCCGTTCGCACCAAAATCTTTTCCAACAAACTAAATTTCAACAATTTCAAAGTACTCTTTCCGATTTTAATGGGACATCAATGGCTGAATATGTAAAAGAAATTATCGACAACAAAAAAACAAATGAGTAATTATACCGAAATATCAGACAATATTCTATGTGAACCATTAGTGGCATATGGCAAATTTTGTCATCAGCCATCATTATTTCCTGATGAAAAGGTTGAGACTTCTGACGACGATATTCGTGTTATAGAGTTGTTCGCGGGTGTCGGTGGTTTTAGAATTGGGCTTGAACGTGCATCTTCTCGTTTCAAGACAGTTTGGAACAATCAATGGGAACCCTCTACTAAACGGCAGGATGCTTCTCAAATATACTGTAAAAATTTTGGATCTGCAGGGCACTCTAATATGGATATCTCAACGGTTCCCGTTGATGATATTCCAGATTCAGATGTTTTGGTAGGCGGATTCCCATGTCAGGATTATTCCGTTGCCACAACACTGAAGCGATCAGGAGGTATTGAAGGTAAGAAGGGGGTTCTTTGGTGGCAAATTCATCGCATATTGAAGGACCATCCCAATCCTCCAAAATACCTTATTCTTGAAAATGTCGATCGTTTGTTAGGCTCGCCGGCCTCACAACGAGGAAGGGATTTTGCTATCATACTTGCATCCCTGTCAGACTTGGGGTATTGCGTCGAATGGAGAATAATAAATGCAGCTGAATATGGGATGCCTCAACGTCGTCGTCGTACATATATGTTTGCCTTCAAACAAGATACTCCTTTTTTTAATATGATAGGGTGTCCTATCAACTGGTTATATAAAGATGGTGTTATGGCCAACTCTTTTCCTGTGGAGCAGGCTTATGTCAGACTAGTTGAGTTTACTATTATCGGTGATTTATCAGTGGTGTCTGAGTCCTTTAATAAAGGCAAAAATGTCTCACCTTTTAAGAATGCGGGGGTGATGATTAACCGCAACGTGTTCACAACTCAATTGACACCAAGTTATAATGGCCCATTCGTCACACTTGGAGATATCCTTGTGCCAGAATCTGATGTCCCCAATGATTTCTTTATCAGTGACACAGATTTAGAAAAATGGCAATATGCCAAAGGCGGCAAAACAGAAAAACGAATTAACAAAGCCACCGGATTCGAATATAACTATTCAGAAGGAGCTATGTCATTTCCTGATAGCACAGATAAACCGTCACGCACTATAATAACCGGAGAAGGTGGCAATGCGCCATCTCGATTCAAGCATGTAATCTTAACTGCAAGTGGCAGATATCGACGCTTGACTCCGATTGAATTAGAGAGGCTAAATATGTTTCCTGATAACCATACTGAGGGTTCTTCCGATATGCGTAGAGCATTTCTTATGGGTAATGCACTGGTAACTGGAATTGTAGAACGAATAGGATTACAACTCATCCAGCGTATAAAAAGTTAATTCGCATTAATTGGTGACTTAAATGGCCTTAAAGTAGAATTAGGACAGCAAGTCTGATTGCATTATTAATTATTATGAAGAAAAATATCAGAAGTATTGATATAAAAGCTTTCCGTGGAATACCTCAAAATCTCTCTCTAGATTTCACAGATTCAAATGGGCATGCAATCTCCGCCATTATATATGGAGAAAATGGCTCGGGTAAGTCATCTATAACCGATGCTTTGGAATTTGTATTACAGGGTAAAATAGGACGCTCGGACAAAATAAATAACCCGTTAAGACCTTCTGTACGAACATTCACTTCAAAAATACCACAAGGCAGTGAAATTACTGTAGTATTTGAAGATGGGGAATCATATACTCGCGAAATTAGGGTAGAGATGAAAGATGGCGATTATCCCCGTCTTAAATCATATCCATCAGATTCGCACTCAAGTTTTCTTCAAGTACCTGTTATATTACGAAGAAATGATATTATCGCATACAATTATATTGAGGAATCACAGCGACAGGTTCTATTTTTTTCATTCTTATATGACCTCAAAGGGAGTGTCAAAAATGATAATGATCCTGAAATAATATCTTTGAGAGACGATTTACTTATATTGAAAAATAGCAGGCGTGAACTATTTGAAAAAATAGCAAAATGCCCATATATTAGTATTGACTCTATCGAGCAGATGTCTCATGACCAGACATTAATGATGAAATATATAAATAATAGGATTGTTTCTCGCAGTTATAAAAACAAAACGGGTTATTTAAAACCGCATATGCATATTGTAAGTGACCAATCTTATAATAATATAAAACGGTATACATTTGATTTGGCAGGGATAACTCAACAAATCCGAGCTATAAATGCCAATATACGAAATAAAAAAGCCATAAATAATGATTCAAAACGAATTTTCGCTAATCTAGCATCCATTTTAAAAGACGCGAGCATATTCCTTTCCGATTCATTTAAAGCAATTGCAAATATAAACTATATTCAATCCATAAGCCTAAGTGTTGCAAATATATCTGTTGCATCATTGAATATCAAGATAAAATTAGTTAATGGTGTTCAAACATCTCCTAATTTGATTTTTAGTGAGGCTAATTTTGATTTAATGATATTATTGTTATATATTTCAATAATTCGCCTTGGAGTACTTAAGGGTCAACATAAATTTTTAATTTTAGATGATGTCCTACAAAGTGTTGATTCTTCCATTAGAGTAAAATTCATTGATTATCTACTCTTAAATATGCCTGATTGGCAGTTTATTTTCACATGTCATGATCGTCTTTGGCTAAATCAGATTAAATACCTCTTCAATAGGAGAGGTCATCAGTTTAAGGAATTTCATATCAATAGCTGGGATTTTCTTGCGGGTCCAACTGTTCAAGAAAAGAAATATGAAATCAAGGATGCCACCTTATCGACCGCACTACATACAAATAATATGCGTATTATTGCAGCTACATGTGGCTTTTTATTAGAGAAAATATGCCAAAAGTTAAGTGTAAATCTCCCTACATCTGTAAAACGACGAGATGACGAAAAGTATACGATAGGTGATTTATGGGGTGGCATAAAAAAAATAATGAGCAAGACTGAAGTAAAAGATTTAATTGACCAAATCGATCAGTTATTGTTTATTAGGAATCTCCTTGGATGCCACTATAATGAGTGGGCAGAATCATTAAGTGATAGCGAAGTAAAGCAATTCGCAAAGACGATACAGGAATTATATGACAAAACATTCTGTGAAAAGTGTAATACATGGATTAGTCTAACGAACCTAAAGAATCCTGTTGCAGAGTGTAGATGTCGGCATATGTCACTAAATAAAGTATGAATAATACTATCTAATGAATAGAATTATACTAATTGGTAATGGCTTTGATTTAGCTCATGGCTATCCTACCAAATACGAAGATTTTATAAATTGGTATTGGAATAAAAAGGTTGATTCTTTTATTGGAAATCTTACGCCGATATCAGAGGACTGCCTTTGTTCTATTAAAATGACATCATGCAATACTTTTAATTGTTGGAATGTTTTTGCGTTTAATCTCCCACGATTTCTTAATAAGCTAACAGGTAAAGAAGTTATTAAAGGGATACAAAATGAGCCGAAGTTATATGAGTATACTTTATCACCGTTTTTCAAAAGCATCTGTGAGTCTATAGAGAATTATAGGTGGGTAGATATAGAACGTGAATACTACTACCAATTGAAATTAATCTTGGAAAGAACTGGCACAGATGATAATAACCTTCTGATTAAACAATTAAACGAGCAACTTGAGTATATACGCAGTTTGTTGGTTGAATATCTTAAATCTATAAAATTCTATAATAGAGAAAACGAGGACATCTCCAACATTATTTATGGCTGTTTTTATCCCGAAGATATATCTATATCGGGGCAAAAAGCCTATAAACAACACTGCGAGGATTATGGAACATTAATCCCTAATGGTAAGGAATATGAGGCTTGTTCCGGTCACAAGGAATACAGCCTGCCATGCCGTGTATTATTATTAAATTTCAATTACACACCTATAGCAATAGCCTATCTATTAATCCAAATAGAAAATTTAAAGTACGGAACAGACCTTAAAGCAGAAATGATATTTATTCATGGAGATATCACAAAACCAAAGACTTTGATATTTGGATATGGGGATGAACTAGATGACGCTTATCCATCTATTCTAAGGAACGAAAACCAAGAATATCTAAAATATATCAAATCCATTAAATATCTAGAAACCGACAATTACAGAAAACTGTTAGAATTCATCGAATCTGATAAATACCAGATTTATATCATGGGACACTCATGTGGTAATTCGGATAGGACTTTATTAAACACTTTATTCGAACACAAAAATTGTGTTTCAATAAAACCATATTATTACAAAAAAGAGGATGGCTCTGATAACTATATGGATATTGCACAGAACATTTGTCGCAATTTTACAGACATGAAACTATTCAGAGAAAGGGTTGTCTGTAAAACAAACTGTATCCCTATGCCACAGTGCAGTCAAGAACAAAAATCAAATACAGAGATTTGAAATATGGATACCGGGCAAATAATACTATATCAGTCACAGGGAGGTGAAGCCAAGATTGAGGTTCGTCTTGCCAATGAGACCGTGTGGCTGACTGCCGACCAGATGGCGGAGCTGTTTCAACGTAATAAATCTACCATTTCAAGGCACATCAAGAATATCTTTGAAAGCGGTGAATTGGAGCAAAATCGAACAGTTGCATTTTTTGCAACTGTTCAGAATGAAGGGCAGCGAAAGGTTGAGCGCAACATCGCATACTACAATCTCGACATGATTATAAGTGTCGGGTATAGGGTAAATTCACACCGTGGCGTGCAGTTCCGGCAGTGGGCCACGCAGGTGTTGAAGGAGTATATGATTAAGGGATTTGTGCTGAATGACGAGCTGCTGAAAAATGCCGGACAAGGTAATTACTTCGATGAACTGCTATCAAGAATCCGCGACATCCGCAGTTCAGAAAAGGTGTTCTACCGCAAGATCTTGGAGATTTATGCCCTGAGTATCGACTATGACCCTCGGACCGAGGCGACACAGCGATTCTTCAAGACCGTACAGAACAAGATGCACTTCTCAGCTCACGGACACACCGCCGCTGAGGTCATATTCCAACGTGCCGATGCCGAAAAAGATTTCATGGGACTAACAACATGGCGCGGTGCGATGCCTACCAAGCATGAAGCGGAGATTGCCAAGAATTATCTCACGGAAGAGGAGGTGGATATGCTCAACCGTATCGTAAACCTATACCTCGACTTTGCCGAACTACAAGCAAAAAGCCATGTGCCGATGTATATGAAGGACTGGATCAAGAAACTTGATGATTTCCTGACGCTTTCGGGTAAAGAACTCTTGACCCATGCAGGTACGGTATCGGCAGAGGTGGCGAAACTCAAAGCCGACACTGAATACGACCGCTTCCGCGAACGCACGCAGTATCAACTTTCGCCTGTCGAGATACATTTCCTCGAAGCATTCGAGGCCGAGCAGAGGAAGCTCAAAGGCAAATGATTATTCAGGCAAAAGGTAGTTGGCACTGCGGCCACCCTCGCCGCTATTGCGGAGCATACCTTTGGATATAAGGTCGTTGATGTCGCGCAACGCTGTGTCTTGCGAGCAACCGCATATCTTCGCCCATTTTGAGGATGTCAGTTTTCCCTCAAAGCCATCCCAAAGGCGGTTGACAACTTTGCGCTGACGCTCATTTATGTCAACATCGCGGAACTCATCCCAATATGCCGCTTTCTGCAAAGTCCGCTCGATTATGCCAGAGGCGCGGACTATGGCATTTTCCAGACAGCCGAAGAACCACAGCATCCATTCAGTTATGTCGAGATTGCCTTTTTGAGTCCGCTCAAGAACCTCATAATAGGCTTTTTTGTTGCGGTTAATTTCAGCCGACATACTGTAATATCGCGCCGAATCCTCATCAAGCCGAGCAAGAAGCATATCGGCAAGAGTGCGGCTTATGCGACCGTTGCCGTCATCAAACGGATGTATGGTCACAAACCACAAGTGCGCCACAGCAGCCATGATGAAAGGCGACTGACCGGCAGTGTTGCACCACTCAATCAACCGCTCCATCTCCGCCGGAACAACATCCGATGGCGGAGCCTCATAATGCACCGTCTCATGCCCGAAAGCACCGGACACTACCTGCATCGGCTCCTCACCTTTCCGCCAATCGGCAACTGTGATTCTGTGCATACCGCTTCGCCCAAATGGAAACAAAGCAGCGGGCCAATCGAACAACCGCTCATCTGTCAATGGCTTCCGGCAATTACGCACAGCGTCAAGCATCACATCGACCAATCCCTCGACATAATGATCCTCAACCAAGAGTCCGTCATTCTCGATTCCGAGTCTCCGTGCAATACTGCTACGCACCGAATTCGGGTTGAGTAACACGCCCTCTATCTCCGAAGAACTTATCAGCTCCTCAGTCATAGCCGACAACAGCGACCGACACTTCTCGTTGAATCCAAGCATCGACATCCTGCCGTTCAGGAGTCCATGCAACTGACTGAGCCGACTAAGCGGTTCAAGCAACGCATCGGAGTCCCAGCGGAACTCAGGCCAATCATTCCGTTGCCATATATAGGCACCATGTCTTACAGTTCGTCTCATACCGCGAAGTTAATCATTTGCAGCTAAACCACCAAACATGAGGCTGTGTCGTAATTAAGGTTTACGGCGCAGCCTCTCTTTTTGCCGGGCTGA
>CANSEY010000084.1 GCA_947646015.1 uncultured Bacteroides sp.
ATTTATGTGACTCACCCACTGAATACAATAAATATCCGGATGTACTCGACTTCCTTTCCAAAGTTCCCGCAGTTTGGGATAAGACCTTGCCATTGCAAGCAAAATTAAGCGAATACATCGTGACAGCCAAACAAAAAGGCAATGACTGGTATGTGGGCGGAATGACCAACTGGGATGCCCGTTCTACAGAAGTGAACCTCAGCTTCCTGAAAGACAATGTCTCCTATCAGGCAACTATCTTTAAAGACGCTCCGAACTCCTACGAGCAACCTAAAGAATACATGGTAGAGAAAAGAACAGTGGATAGTAAAACCATATTGAATATAAATATGGCAAAAGGCGGTGGATTCGTTATTCGTTTGGAAGCAGAAAACTAATATCGCTATGAATAAAATTTAAATGAGATAATTACATCTCAAAGAACGGTACCATCTGATACACGGAATGGTACACTCCAATACATTAAACGGTACCATCCAGTATGTTGGATGGTACCGTTTAATGTATTGGAAGGTACCGTTTGTATATCCTATCATAATCCCAGCTTCGCCGAAATCTCCAGCATCCGCTGAATAGGCCTCACTGCCTTCTCCGCTATTTCGGGATCTACAGTAATCTCCGGTGACTCATTCTTCAGACACTCATAGAGCTTCTCTAACGTATTCAACCGCATAAAGCTACACTCGTTACATCCACAGGTGCTATCGTTCGGAGGAGCGGGGATAAACGTTGTCTGCGGACACTTCTTCTGCATCTCATGCAAGATACCCGATTCGGTAGCCACGATATACGTATTCTCCGGGTGGTTCACCGCATACTTCAGCAGTGCAGCTGTAGACCCTACCACATCTGCCAGTTTCAGCACCGTACTTTTGCATTCGGGATGTGCCAGCACCAATGCTTCCGGATGCTGCGTTTTCAATTCCACGATCTTTTCCACCGAGAACTGTTCGTGCACATGACAGGCTCCGTCCCAAAGCAGCATATTCCTGTTCGTAACTGAGTTGATATAATTTCCCAGATTCCGGTCCGGACCAAAGATTATTTTCTCATCTTTGGGGAAGCTTTCCACGATCTGCTTCGCATTGGTGGAAGTCACCACCACATCCGTTACCGCTTTTACCGCAGCCGTCGTATTGACGTAAGAAATAACGGTGTATCCCGGATGCTCTTTGACAAACTGCGCAAACTGATCCGCCGGACAACTGTCCGCCAGCGAACAACCTGCTTCCATGTCGGGCACCAGCACTTTCTTATCCGGACAAAGCACCTTCGCTGTCTCACCCATAAAGTGAACGCCGCACATCACAATGATGTCCGCCTCCGTTTTGGCAGCCAGTTGAGCCAACGCCAGACTGTCGCCAACGTAATCGGCGATATCTTGTATTTCACCCTTCTGGTAGTAGTGCCCCAGAATGATTGCATTCTTTTCTTTCTTCAGCTCATTAATAGCCTTTATGAGATTATTCATAATAATATTCTTTTATTTCTTCCTTTTAAAAAAAATCCTTTGTTAGTGATGATAGCCTGTTAATAGTGTTAGCAAATAAATACGATTTTTCTTGCCGGATAAGTTATTAGTCCATACTTCTGCTTTATGAGTCGGTTATGAACTGATGTAAAGGGCAAGATATCCTATTCTACTTGCTTCATTATCAATGAAAGCATCGTTAAATGCCGTCAAATGGAAGTTTGCTATTAACTCCCTGTTGATAAAGTGCAAAGTTAAAAACTTTATGGATATAAACAGGCAGATAAGTGCTGAAAAATATGTTGATGTCTGCATAGAAAGTTTCGTCTTTGTTTTTTGGAATGTTCATAATGAAGGCCCCTTATACCTTCTTTTGAATAATGCAAGAATTATTTTTCAAATTCTTTCCCGATTGTTTTGACAGGTTTTAAACCGTTATCAACACCTCTGTTAACAGAAAAGAACTACCTTTGCAACCGAAACGTAATAAATGAACAACGTATGCGAAAACTGAAAATAACAGAGCTGAACCGTATCAGTGCCGAAGAGTTTAAACAGGCAGAAAAGCTGCCTCTGGTGGTAGTGCTGGATGATATTCGTAGCCTGCATAATATAGGTTCGGTATTCCGCACGTCGGATGCTTTCCGTATCGAGTGTATCTATCTGTGTGGAATAACGGCTACCCCTCCCCACCCCGAAATGCATAAGACGGCTTTGGGCGCAGAGTTCACTGTTGACTGGAAGTATGTTAATAACGCTGTTGATGCTGTTGATAACCTTCGAAAAGAAGGATATATTGTCTATTCGATAGAACAGGCGGAAGGCAGCATTATGCTGGATCAACTCGAACTGGACAAGACGAAGAAATACGCTATCGTAATGGGAAATGAAGTGAAAGGGGTGCAACAGGAAGTGATTGATCATTCGGATGGTTGTATCGAGATTCCCCAATATGGTACCAAGCATTCTCTGAACGTGTCTGTAACAACGGGCATTGTCATCTGGGATTTGTTCAAAAAGCTACGTTAACGGTGTAAAATCAGTCGGTTAATAATTAGTTAATAAGTGGTTGATATCATAGTTAACTTGCTATTAATCAATATTCTTTTTCTGTTTATAATTGTGTGGGATAATAAGAGAGTATTGTTGCAATCTACTCTTGGTTGAGTCTGATTGATTCAGTGTTTATTAACCATCCTGTTTCAAGCTGTTATCAGATGGCATCACAGCTATTAATAGCTGACTTCTCAACTGTTAATACTTGTCATGCAGACTATTAACACCTGACAAGTCAACTGTTAATACCCTAGAAGTCAGATAAAGCGGGGTAATTTTCCTATGGTGATAGTGGAATTAGATTTAATAGAAATATGATGGTTAATAACAACGTTGATAACCTTATAACAAGGTGAATCAGATTTGTCCGTTCTCCACCAGCAGCACGACTCTTTCCGTTAGTTTATCTTCTCCCAACGGATCATATTCCTTTTTCAGACTGGCACCGAACAGTGCGGCAAATGTCTGATAGAATCCTGCTTTGAAAGGTCCCATAAAAGCTTTCACCAGTTCATAACTGGTGGAATTACTTTGGCGGTCTATCAATTTAATCAAGAGTTTGCCTTGTGTAAAAGAGAGTTTCTTCATCCGTGCGGTATATTGTTCCTTCAGTCCTTTTTCCACCCGTTTGAGATGTTTTTGGCGAGCCTTCTCGTTGGGTAATGTCTGAAGATACTCGTAAGTTTCAATAATAGCCTGGTTAATTTCTTTGGAGATAGGATATACCTTTTTTACATTACGTACCAGCCGGTAGTATTCCAGCCGTTCTTTTTCGTTTTTGAATTTTAGCGGGCGGAAGATATAAACAGTCCTTAACTGGACACATGGAATGGTATCTCCGTTGTAGATACACATTGGAACCAAGTATCCGTTGATGCTTTGCTTGTCCTGTGCCTGCATCTTCGATGAACAGACCATAGCAAACGCCATCATTATTACTATGTTAAGCCTCCTTTTCACGTTACAAAAATAGAATTAAAATTTTATTATTCAGACATTTCTTTTAGACGTTAACCTATTTAAAGTATCTTTGCGGCCTTGTCTGTAAAAACGCAAGGTGCAAACAAATAATTTATTGATGAAAACTACTCAACTATTTCGGTTGATAAGTATTATAAACAGCCTGTTCATTATTCCTGCTTGTAGTGCTCAAAACCCTTCTCAAAGTCTTATAGAAGATATTTTTGAAGATTTATCTGTTAATAATAGTGTTGATAATGCTGTTAATGAACCCAACTGGGAGAATGAACTGGAAGAATTGTCCGTCCGCCTTCACGAACCTGTAGATTTAAACCGGGCTACCCGTCAACAACTGGAACAATTTCCTTTTCTCAGTGATATTCAGATTGAACATCTGCTGGCCTATATATACGTGCATGGGCAGATGGAAACACTTTATGAACTTCAGTTAATAGAGGATATGGACAGGCAGACTATTCAGTATCTATTGCCTTTCGTATGCATCAAAGCTATTAACAATGAGTCGTCTTTTCGGTGGAAAACTATGTTGAAAAGCGCTATGAAGTATGGAAAGAATGAAGTGATAACTCGCATAGATATACCGTTTTACAAGCGGAAAGGTTATGAACATACCTATTTGGGACCTTCTGTTTATAACTCTGTTAAATACGCTTTTCGTTATCGCGATCAGCTCTATGCAGGTCTCGTTGCGGAGAAGGATGCCGGAGAACCCTTCCTTGCTCTGCACAATCGTCAAGGGTATGATTATTATTCTTTTTATCTCTTACTCAAAGATTGTGGGCGGTTAAAAACATTGGCTGTTGGTAACTATCGGTTAAGTTTCGGACAGGGATTGGTGATCAGCACGGATTACTTACTGGGAAAGACCGTATATGCTTCTTCTTTCAACACCCGCAGCGGAGGAATCAGAAAACATTCTTCTACTGACGAAACTAATTATTTTCGGGGAGTGGCGGCAACCGTAAGCATTACAAAACAATGGAGTATGTCCGGCTTTTACTCACACCGTTCGCTGGACGGTGTGCTGACCGATGGCGAAATAACTTCTATCTACAAAACCGGACTACACCGCAGTCAGAAAGAAGCCGATAAAAAGAACTTGTTCACCATGCAGCTGACCGGTGGAAACGTGAGTTATCAACAGAACCGTATCCGGCTGGGTATCACCGGTATTTACTATGTTTTCAACCGACCTTATGAACCGCAATTAACAGGTTATTCTCAATACAACATTCATGGAAATCAGTTCTACAATTTAGGAATAGACTATGCCTACCGCTGGCATCGTTTTTCTTTCCAAGGAGAGACAGCTATGGGAAAACAAGGCAGTGCTACTTTGAACCGCTTCCAATATTCACCGGTGGAAGGAACTCAGTTGATGATCGTACAACGATACTATTCATATAATTATTGGGCCATGTTCGCCCATTCTTTTGGAGAAGGAAGTGCGGTTCAAAACGAACAGGGATATTATCTGGGGGTGGAAACTTCCCCTTTCCGCTATTGGCACATCCTTGCTTCCTTCGATCTGTTTTCTTTCCCGTGGAAGAAATACCGGATCAGCAAACCTTCCCGGGGTATGGACGGATTGCTTCAGGCTACGTTTACTCCGCACAATAATTTGACAATGTACTTAAAATATCGTTATAAACAGAAAGAGCGTGACTTGACAGGTAGCAAAGAAAACCTAACGCTTCCTATTTTTCATCACCAACTTCGATATCGTTTGAACTATTTTTATGGAGATGTGTTTAGCTGTCGTACAACTTTAGATTACAACCATTTTCATTCTCAAGACAGGGCTGCTAGTAAAGGATATCAAGTTACACAAATGATGTCCTCCCAACTGCCTTGGACCAGGCTGTTTGCTGACGTTCAAGGCAGTTATTTTTCTACAGACGATTATGATTCGCGGGTATATGTATCAGAGAAGGGATTGCTTTATACATTTTACACTCCCTCCTTTCAAGGTCGTGGATTTCGCTGTGCCGTCCGTCTGAGATATGAGCCGAATGAACATTGGATGTTTATAACTAAGTTCGGAGAAACCGTTTATCTCGACCGGAATGAAATAGGTTCCGGCAACGATTTAATCCTTGGAAATAAAAAAGCTGACGTACAAATGCAACTCCGTATTAAGTTTTAAAGTATCTTTGCCTTTGGATATTATGAAATAGTAAATGATAAAATAATGTGAGCTTGATGTGATAAACGTCCGTATTGATATTGAACTCACATTAAAACAATTAATAAAAAGATGACTATTATTTTTCCTTCACCCATCTTCGGCCCTGTTCATTCCCGCCGCTTGGGTGTATCTTTGGGAATCAACTTATTGCCGGAAGACGGAAAAGTCTGCTCGTTCGACTGCATTTATTGTGAATGCGGCTTTAATGCCGACCATCGTCCGAAGAAGCATCTGCCCACTCGTGAAGAAGTGCGCATCGCCCTGGAAGAAAAGCTGAAAGATATGCAGAAGAACGGTCCCGCCCCCGATGTACTCACATTTGCCGGAAACGGTGAACCGACTGCCCACCCTCATTTTCCGGAAATTATAGAAGATACACTGGCACTTCGTGACCACTATTTCCCGAATGCAAAAGTAAGTGTATTGAGCAATTCTACCTTCATCGACCGTCCTGCGGTATTCGATGCATTGAACAAGATAGATAATAATATCCTGAAGCTGGATACAGTGAACGAAGAATACATTCATCTCCTGGATCGTCCCAACGGGAAATATTCCGTAAGGAAGATCATCGAAAAGATGAAAGAATTCAAAGGAAATTGTATTGTTCAGACTATGTTTCTGAAAGGTAGTTACCTTGGAAAAGATATGAATAATACATCCGATGAGTTTGTGCTCCCCTGGCTGGAAGCAGTCAAGGAGATAGCTCCCAGTCAGGTGATGATCTATACGATTGATAGGGAAACTCCCGACCATGATCTGCAGAAAGCCACTCATGAAGAACTGGACCGGATTGTAGAATTGATAAAGCGAACGGGAATTCCGGCAACAGCGTCCTATTGATGGATAAGTGAATTATGCTATTTGTTGTACAAGATATCGGATTAGATTTAAAAAATAAGGTGACACGCTATTGACCTCCGCTTATCCCTATGGGATTTGTGAATAAATAATAATAAAACAGCTTCTGATTTAGGGTAACCCAAAGATGAAGTGTATTTATTACCAAACGAGTAATTTTACAATCTGACATTAACAGTCTTAATTTCTAATACCAAATAAATAAAAACATGAAAAAAGAAACCCCCATCTCTTTACGACATTTCAGGCGTATTACCGCCATTTTATTCTTATGTCCGATTTCCCTTTCTTCCATACAGGCATCCGCAGCATCGGATCAGAGTGACGTTTCTTCGGCATCCGTCCATCAGGAACAGACTTTGGGAATCCTTCGTGCAGAAAAAATAAACCCGACGACGGTTGATGTACTGTTTGCGAACCAGCAACGGATGACTATCGACTTTTACGGAGAGAATATTTTCCGTGTCTT
>CANSEY010000085.1 GCA_947646015.1 uncultured Bacteroides sp.
CTTTCGGTGGTCTTCAAGAAGTTTGGACTCGTTTTCAATGAGTTTCTTCCTGTTGTTGATTGCCTGTTCCATGTCGGCATCATCAACTTTAGCCTTGAATTTTATATCTCTCACTTTTGCAATAAAGCTATCAATGGCTTTTGTAACAGCGTCCGCTTTATCGGTGACTTTATTCAAGTTTTCCTTGGCTTCCTGCAAAGAACCAGTTGCCGTTTCAAGACTTGATTTTGCCAAAGTCAAGCTATTGCCAGCATCCTTGTAGGCTTGAAGCTGTTGGTCAAACTTGTCCGAAGCCTTGTCCGTTTCGATATTCTTGTCAATCGTATTCTCGAAAGATCCGAAATCCATATCCGAGATTTTGCTTTTACCTATCGGCATAGTATCAATGTTGTTGGTTGAACATTCGGTTATCTGCCATATCCTTGCTTCTTGCGAGGTCTGCACATGCGATTAGCCATCATAGCGCAACGATGCGCCCATGACAGTTCATCCTCGTCCTTATCTCGTCCCCAACCTGAGGTAGCGCCACCTCCGCCACCGCCAGACTGGGCGGCAATGGTTGTGGCTGCATCAATGTATTCAGCAAAGAGAAGGATGGCGGTCTTTTGCACATCACCAATCTTGGCAAACACATTGTCGGCATCCAAAGCAATATTCTTGTCGATGACTTCCAGACAGTTCTGTGGAATGTCAACAGGATAATGATGAAACTCGTCCGTAGAAAAATCGAAGTGACGTATCTTTGGAGAGTTGTCCGCAGTAGGCATGGGTTTGGGTACAGTCATAATCTTTGGCTGTTGGGTATTCTTTGTTGGAGTTGAAACTGGTTTCTCCAATTCTTGATGATGCAGTTTTGCCCAAGTACCTTCAATCTTTGAGGGCATCAGACAACGACCTTTGCCAAGTTCCGAGGACTTATAAATGGAGTTACCACGCTTGATGGCATAGCCACGCACTTGTCCTTTGTTGTCGGATTGCAGTTTGACATCATATCCCGTTTGTGTGAGGCATTTTGTGTATAGTCCCCAATCAAAGTACGGCATCTTAGCCAAAACGGAAAGACAATCATTGGTTATCGCGTCCTTATTTTGGCGGCTTACCTCTTGTGCATCTTTCCATCCACGCTGTTGCCCAACCTTGGCGGCAGCAGCCATCGCTCTCTCGTAGATATAATGGGCATCATTCACGTTGCCCCTTATGTCTATGCGGTTCGCATCAATATGAAGGTGCATAATGCCACTCTTGCTGTCACGATGAAGCGCAACAACATATTGGCTGTCTTTGAGGTTGGTTGCCTTTGCACTCTTGCGCTTCGACTTGGCTGAAAGGTCAACCGCATCAAACTCACGGATAAAGTCATCCGCCAACCTCTGCCATTCCTCCATCGTCCAACCTTGCGTTTCCTCCGAGGTTGGGGAAACCTCAATGCGTATCATGTTACGTTTGAGCGGATGATAACGGTTCAATTTGTCCTCAAACTTCTTCTGCAAGGCAAGCATTCTTGCCCACATTGCCGTTGGGGAAATATCATCGGGCAAGAGATTGGTCTTTACAATCTCCGCCTTGTCCTTATCCACTGAGTAACGTATGGCATTTGCGCCATGACTTATTACCTTTGCTTTTGCTATCATATATGTTGTATGTTCTATTGTGTTAAGTATTTCTCTATCTCAATCATGCGGTTCAAGATCACCTCTGCGCTTGTTCTCCATCGTTTCATAAAGATTTCGCTACGTAGAATGTTCTCACGTTCCGTTAGCGGACGACCTTTGAGGAAGCCGAACAATTTCTGTATATCGCCCCTGGCATCCGATAGGCTGTTCAAAGCCTCCATTTCTTTGTCAGTCAAGCGTTGTTTGGGATATTTGCCCT
Organism: uncultured Bacteroides sp.; assembly: GCA_947646015.1. Taxonomy (GTDB): domain Bacteria; phylum Bacteroidota; class Bacteroidia; order Bacteroidales; family Bacteroidaceae; genus Bacteroides. Next base: position 1,873 of record CANSEY010000085.1, read on the forward strand.
CCAACCGCTTGCGTGCGTATGCGCTTGTGGTCAGTCCGCAAAGGGCTGCATATTCCGCTATCTCCTTATGAAGCTGTGGCGTAAGCCTTACTATCAGGCGGCTCGTGTATTTCGGTGCTTCCTTTTCTATATTTTTCTTATTCATACCAAGTATTGCTTCTATAAAAGTGTGCAACCCAATGCGAGCTTGCGAGCGTTCAAGAAGTCCATTGGCATACGGACAAACGAAGTGCGTTTGTATGACATTGGTATTTCTTGCATAGCACTGCTATCAGAGTTTACGCACAAGCACGCTACGCACTGCGGTTGCACATGTTCACAGACTTGTTGTATAACGGTTTTCAAATTACCCAAGCAATAGAAATTGTGGGGCATCCTCCGCTTCCATCTGTTCCTTGAAGAATTGCCTTCTGGCTTCCGCCTCCAGTTCCATGTCAGAGACGCTTGGCTGTGGATCATCTTCCTTCTCGCCATTATCGCCATTTCCAGAAGTTAGGGAAGAAAAGGAACTGTTGGCAAGTTGTGTAGGAGAAGTACCGCCATTCTTGATGGGAGGATCTTCTTTGTTGGGGAAGGCGGTTGTGGAAGCAGAAGAACTTGACTTGTCATAGTTGCTTCTTTGGTTGATGGGGATATAGTACGGATTGACAAACTTCTTGCCATCAACAATCCAAGCTGAAATGCAGAGCAAAGTGTGAACACTTCCCCGTCTTGTCTGTATAGAAGAAAGAATGCCCAATTTGTTCATGTGGTCAAGCATCTTGGAGACGGTCTTTCGGTCACACTTCCATAGTTTGGATAGAGCCACCTCTGACATGTTCACTTCCCACAATTCTGTTGTAGATTCCCCAACCTCATTTGAGGTTTCTATCTGTCGTGTCACCATCTGAATGAGTTGATAAAGGCATGAAAGGCGATTGATGCCAGCCGTGCCACCCATCAGATAGTTCACTTGTTCGTTACTCAGGATAATGCTGTTGAAAATATTACTGTTCATCGTTGTTCTATTATTGTTATGTAAATCTTTTCTTGCTGTTATGCGGAAAACTCTCTGCCGTCAAAAGAGAAACTATCGCCTCATGCCGAAGCCTCTCTCTGGCATATAATACTCCTTGTCGTATGCGATATGGTCAAGCACACGTTGCAGTCGGTCAAGTTGGGGACTGTCAAGCACTTGTATGGCATTGATGGTAATTTTCTGTGATGCAATTCTTCGATGCTCACAGTTTCTTTCAGACATGGTTCCGTCACCGTCAGCATAGACCGAGTGAAGATAGTTATAGACTGCTTCCGTCTGTTCCTTGCTTGGGTAAGCAGCAGGAAAGCGGTCGGAAATGTAGTCTACCATATTGCTGACCGCATTAGCCAACAGAGGGTCACGTTTTTGCAGACTGTTTACAAGTTCATCTTTCGTCATGATGCTATGGTCTATTGTTCATTTCATTCAGACGGTTTGCAGCCTCCAGTCTTATCTCCTCCTCCGACATGGCTCTTGCGCCACGCACCCAGTCAAGCAAGGCTTTCTTCTCAAAGAAGATGAGCTTGCCAGCAGGCTTGAAGTACGGCAACTGGTTAAGATGCGTCATCTTGTAGAACGTACTCTTGGCAATGCCGAGAAAGGCGGAAGCCTCTTCAAGGTTCAATACTTCCTTTGTCATGTAGCAAAGGTTCTCCAACTTGTTCACTCTCGACTGAAGCTCCACTATCTTGCGTTCATGGTCGAGGTTCATCTTTAATGCGTTCTTTTCTGTCATAAATCTGATATTTTGTTTATTTCGTTATCGATTTCGGCTGCAAAGTATATTGTTGCCAATGATATTCAAGCAGCCGTTATGGCTTATTAAAAGTGTTGGTTTTCAATTCTTTGGCTCTATTTACCATGCTGCAATGTGGTAGATTGGTCGAACACTCACTCTTCGGGAATAAAGTGGAGAAGTTATAGTGGGCTATATCAGGGCAAGCCCTATCGTGCACGCCACACCTCTTTGCGTCCAGCCGCCAAGTCAGAATTTGTTTCTTCCCTTTTGTAGGAATGCAATACTTTTGTTCATCAGATACTCGTTGAGATCTTTGTATTCTTCATACTCATTTGAGGCATCAGTACACTTGTTTCCCAATACTTTCATTATCTGCCAGGTGGCCATTCTGCCAGCTTTGTCATTATCCAAGTGGCAGCATATTTGAGAATACTTATTGAGCATGGAGAGAGCACTCGGGATGTTTACAATGGAGTTGAGTACCACCGCATCACATTCGCCATGTAGTATGAGATAGGAGAGATAATCCACGAATCCCTCGAATATGTGACAAGCGGTTTCGTGGTTCCTTATCGTAGTGATTGCTTTCGGAGCAATACATCCCTTGAAGTATGGATTCCGAAGTTCATAGCCACCAGCATCATTCTTGAAGCCAATAGCAAAATATCGCTTGCCAGCACTTTTGTAGTGTATTTCCACGCACTGCCTTTTGGCTGTAATAGAATCAACACCCCTTCCCGAGAGGTATTGTAGCAAAGCAGGATGAGCCAGTTCTTTTACCTCAATATCTTCAAACGAAGTGTCCTTTTGTGAGCAAGTAGAATGGATTGGTATTGTGGGTAGAATAATTGAATGCCCCATCATGTGCAATACTTCTGAAATGTTTTGCGTGTGGTATAGTTGCATCGCCAAATCAATGATGTTACCTCCTTTGCCCAGTGCAAAGTCATACCACACGTTTTTGGTTAAATCCACCTTAAATGATGCGGTTTTCTCCGTATGTAGTGGCGATAAGTACCACCACTTATTTCCTTTTCTGTTTATTGGTTCATATCCCTTGCTTGCAAGGAAGTTGGATATTTGGATTGCCTTTATTTCTTGTATAGTCATAATGTGAGTGATTTGTTGAAATGTTGAGTTGTTGAGAGAATGGGCTGGTGAAAAGAAAAATAGCTTTCTCTTTTGCCCAGTTACACCTCTTGTTGAGTGCTTGTTGAATTGTATTTGTTTGAGTACCAAAGATTAGTCTGTTGTTCTCAACAATTCAACAACTCAACAAAGGATTATAAACCTAAAGAGTCTATAAATTCCTTGGTCACCGTGTAGAAACGTCCCACTCTGCTAATTGAGGAAACACGCCCCGGCTTAGTGTAGTCACATTGATAGGCAAGATAGGTCAGTGCATTGTGAGCAGGGGTAAGTCGCCAGACATCTTTCACGACCTTTCGTATCTGCCATTGCTCCACCTTTACACCGTTCATGGTCAGTAACGGTATTAAGTCTTGAGGGATGAACGACAGCTTGTCAACGTGTTGTGTTTCCATAATGTCACGTATCAGCTCTACCATATCCAACTCCGTATGGTTGCGGTTGCACTGGATAATGCGGTCAAGAGCCTCTGTCCTGATAAGGGTAGGATGAAACCACATACGCCCCTCTTTGTTGGTGGAGAGTGTGCGGTGCTGGAGATAATAGAGGAATGCAGGTATCTGTTCCTTTAGCTTTTGCAGGAAATTGGTATCATCGCTTTCAAGTGGTCGGATTTTACGCACCCAATAGCGGTTTTCTCCCGGGTCAATGATAACAGGGTAAAGTTCGTTATTGGAACATAGTACGAACTTGGCAAAGAAGTTTACCTCCTGTCTGTCTTTACCCTTGGCCTCCACCTTGTAGGTTTGGGCTGTGCTTAGGTTCTTCAATCGCTCTGAATCTTCTCTACGACTCAACAGCACCTCGTCCACAACGATGAGTAGCTTGCCAGCCCAGTCAGCATTGAACTGGCTCCTGAAATCCTCGTTTGTATTAAAGGTGGCATTGTCCTGAAAGATACTTTTCAGAAAGTTCAGGAAAGTGGTCTTTCCTGTGTTTCGTTCCTCTGACACCAATAACAGGATGGGGAGTTTCTGAGTCGGCTGCATATAAAGCAACTGCATATAGTCCAACCCCAGTTCGTATTGCTCCTCAAAGATGTGGTGTAGCAGTTTTTCAATATCAGAGAAATTCCCTTCTGCCGGAACATGGTCAATTGGTTCATACAGATTATAGAAACCTGCAACATCCTTTTGGTAGTCTGTGTGACTTGGCACTGTGCAAAAACCATTATATTTATCAATAGTAGGGATATTGTGCTTACCATAATCTTGTCGGATAGTGCCAAAGCTCCATTGCAATCTGCGGGTAGTCATCGTTCCATCTGCCAAAGGCTGCTGCACTACCTTATATATAGTAGTGCCTACTCGAATGTATTGTTCTTCCATAATGCTTGCTTTTAGATTAAACATTTGGATTAGCGCTATTAGCAGTCTGTACTTTAGCTTTCAGAAGTGAGGAGATTTCCTTCTTCGAGTAAAGATTACGTCCTCCCAATTTGTGAACTACAATTCTTCCCTCCTTCTGCATACGCCACAAAGTGGTATAGGTTATGTGGAGTCGTTCACATACCTGATCGCGAGTAAAATACTCGTCACTCTCTTCTGGTGTCAAATCGGCCTGTGGCTTTTTCCCAACTAATTCTTCCACCAATTCAGAAACAACCTGTTTCAGGTCATCCTTCTGTAACATTATAAAATTGCCTTGCATATCATGTTGTTTTAATAATTACGCTGCGAAATTACGATGGAATAAAATGAAAGCACCTCGGTAAAAATCATGACGATTTCTGCCGAGGTGCTTTTAACGGAACAGCGTTTCTTTTTAACAAATCAAGCCTTTATGATGCAATCAATATACATCAGGGGAAAGTAAGGTGCGCAGTCTTATGCTTATCAACTTTGCCTGTTCTTTTCCTGTTTGAACAGTCTTTTCTGATAAACTCAAATTATAGTCGTTGCCACGTTCACTGACAATGGCATTATAAAGGGCTTCTCCCCAATCAAAGCCAGACTTAAATCCAAGGGATGGGAATTTTTCCAAGATGGCTGTATGGAAAGTACGATAGTTATAGGTATCATTAAGCAAGCTTCCATTGGTCAGCGCAGCAAAAATATAAGCAAGAATAGAATCCGTATCATTCGTTTCCATCCATTCGGTGAGTATTTTTTCTATCTCGTTGGTAAGAAGTTCTGCATGAGGTTGTATAAGCATTTCTTCAAGCAGGACACAGACTTGCTTACGTCCACGTCTGCCTTTACTCTCTTGTAATGCAGAATTAGCTA
>CANSEY010000086.1 GCA_947646015.1 uncultured Bacteroides sp.
CTTCGCCGGTAACTCGAATCAGAATCAATTCAGTATTTGATGGTTGCATAAAAAAATAGACTTTAACGCTGCAAAAGTAGGGAAAAAAGTTCGTTTTTATGCTAAATAACATAAAAAGTTATACCCAAAAAGTAAGAAAATGGCTTGTTTTTTTGGAAGTTAATTTAATAATTACTTACCTTTGCATCCGGTTTCAAAATTAAAGGCACTGATAATCAGCGGATTCCTCTTCGCCTGATGCCTGAAAAGACAACGTTTCGGGAAGAAACCACTGTTTAAGGACAGTCCCGGATAGTATTAACTAAAACCGAATTACATGAAGCATGTAAAATGGATTTTTGTTGTATTACTGATTTGTTCCTTGACCGCTTTCGTTGAGAAAGACAAACCTACCGGAGGTTTGAGTGAGGGTGACGTAGCCCCTGATTTTAAAATCGAATCTGCGTCGAATGGGCAACCGGCTTTTAAGTTGGGTAATTTGAAAGGTAAATATGTGTTGCTTAGTTTTTGGGCAAGTTATGACGCGCAATCCCGGATGCAAAACGTAAGTTTGAGCAATGTGCTTCGTTCTTCCCGTAATGTGGAAATGGTTTCTGTTTCGTTTGACGAATACCAGTCAATCTTTAAGGAAACCGTTCGTAAGGACCAAATAGTTACGCCCACTTGTTTCGTGGAAACAGAAGGCGAGGACTCCGGATTATTTAAAAAGTACCGTTTGAATCGGGGGTTCACAAACTATTTATTGGATGGAAATGGTGTGATTATAGCCAAAAACATCTCTGCTGCAGATCTTTCTGCTTATGTAAGTGAGGTTGGTTGACAATCTCGAAAAGAGTAAGGAGAAAGAGGGATTTTCCGGATCACCGTTTGGTGATTAAAATGGAGAATAGACAAAAGAGGAAATGGATACAACAAAAAAGTTCCGCCTGTACTTGCTTTCGGCAAGAATAGGCGGAACTTCTATTTTAGATCTCCTTGATCTAAGTTTTATGTTTCCTTATTTAGGTGCTTTCTGATACAGATAGAATGCGATGCCTGCATAGAGGATATTGGGAATCCAGACTGCAATCGCAGGAGGCACGTTACCGTTTATGGCAAAGGTAGAAGTGATTGTCTGGAACAGGATATAAGAGAAGCTAAGCCCTAATCCAATACCCAGATGAAGTCCCATACCACCCTTCGTTTTTCGTGATGAAAGAGAAACCCCGATGATTGTCAGAATAAACGAAGCAAATGACATTGCAATTCGTTTGTGGTACTCAATTTCAAACTCTTTGATATTGGCAAATCCCCGTCGTTTCTGCTTTTCGATATATTCGCTCAGTTCCGGACTGGTCAGCATCTCCTGTTGATTCTTCATGATCAGGAAGTCCGATGGGTCCATATTTATAATAGAGTCGATCCGGTCTCCTTTGGTGATCTTTTCTTTTAGTCCGTCCAGTTCACGTACCATATAGTCGTGAATGGTCCATTTATTGACCGTTGTTGTATCGTAAGTGATACGGCGTGCCGTTAAGTGGGAGACAAGTTTCTTGTCGACAAACTTATCCAATGAAAAGCGGTTGCCGGTTTTCATTCCGTCATTGTAATTATCGATATAGGCTATGACACCACTGTCCACTTCCAACTGCACGTTTCGGACCGAGTTGACTTTCTTGGGTTTGATGTATTTATCTTCAAAGTTCAGACGGGTAACACTACCTTTGGGAATGATGAACGAACTCATCATGAATGTTGCCGCAGCAATGATGGCGGCAGAGATCATATAGGGGCGCATCATTCTTTTGAAACTCATACCGGTGGAGAACATGGCAATGATCTCAGAGTTCTCCGCCAGTTTGGAGGTAAAGAAGATAACGGCGATGAATACGAACAGCGGACTGAACAGATTGGAGAAGTAGGGGATGAAGTTCATGTAGTATTCAAAGATGATCTTGTCCCAAGGGGCTTCATGCTCCATCAGCTTGTCCATCTTCTCGTTGAAGTCGAACACCACCGCAATTGAGATAATCAATGCAATGGCAAATACGTATGTCCCCAAGAATTTCTTGATGATATACCAATCCAGCCGTTTTATTAATCGATTGCTTTTCATTCTTTATAATCTTGTTGACACTCTTTTTACCATCATCGGCTTCCAGGTAGAGAAATCTCCGGCAATGATATGTTTCCGGGCTTCACCTACCAGCCACAGGTAAAATGCCAGATTGTGTATAGAAGCAATTTGCATTGCCAGTAGTTCTTGTGCGTGGAAAAGGTGACGCAAGTACGCTTTGCTGTATAGCGTGTCTACAGCAGAAGCACCGTCTGCCTCGATGGGAGAGAAGTCTGTTTCCCATTTCTTGTTTCGCATATTGATGATACCGTCTTTGGTAAACAGCATGCCATTTCGTCCGTTTCGGGTAGGCATAACACAGTCGAACATATCGACTCCGCGTTCAATGCCTTCAAGGATATTTACGGGGGTACCGACTCCCATCAGATAGCGGGGCTTGTCTTTGGGAAGAATCTCGTTGACAACCTCTATCATCTCGTACATCTTATCTACCGGTTCGCCTACGGCCAGTCCGCCGATTGCATTTCCATCCGCTCCTTTGGAGGCGACGAATTCAGCGGATTGCTTACGCAAATCCTGATAAACACATCCTTGCACGATGGGGAAGAGAGACTGGTTGTAGCCGTATTTCGGTTCAGTTTCGTTAAAACGCTGAATACAACGATCAAGCCATCTGTGTGTCAGCCCTAATGACTTTTTGGCATATGCATAATCTGAATCTCCCGGAGGACATTCGTCAAAAGCCATCATGATATCAGCGCCAATGGTACGTTCTATATCCATCACCTTTTCCGGGGTAAAGATATGTTTGCTGCCATCAATGTGCGAGCGGAATTCGGCTCCTTCTTCCCGAAGTTTTCGTATTCCTGCTAATGAGAATACCTGAAAACCACCGCTATCGGTCAGCATAGGGCGATCAAAACCATTGAAGCGATGTAGTCCGCCTGCCTTTTCAATTACGTCTAGTCCCGGACGCAAGTATAAATGATAGGTGTTGCCCAGAATAATCTGTGCCTGGATATCTTCTTTCAGTTCTGTTACATGTACTCCTTTAACAGTGCCCAGTGTTCCCACAGGCATGAAGATAGGTGTTTGTATCTGCCCGTGGTCTGTTGTTATCAGACCTGCACGGGCATTACTTTTAGTGTCTGTATATTGTAACTCAAATGTCATTCCTGGCTGGGTTTCTTTACAGATAAATCAATGGCATCCGCAACTTTTTCGTCTGTCAGCGCAATTGCGAATACTTCTTTTATGTCGTTTACATAGTGGAATTGCAGTCCTTTTAAATATATGTCCTGAATTTCATCTATGTTCTTTTTATTTTCGGCACTCATGATGATTTCTTTGATTCCGGCACGTTTGGCGGCAAGAATCTTCTCTTTGATACCACCGACAGGAAGCACTTTGCCACGGAGAGTGATTTCTCCCGTCATGGCAAGGTTTGCTTTTACCTTTCTTTGGGTGAGAGCAGAAGCTAAAGAAGTAGCCATAGTAATACCTGCCGACGGTCCATCTTTCGGAATAGCACCTTCGGGGACATGGATATGTATATTCCAGTTGTCAAAGATGTCTTCATTCAGATCGAGGATGGAAGCATGTGCTTTGATGTATTCGAGTGCCAGCATAGCTGATTCTTTCATTACATCTCCCAAATTACCTGTTAGTGTAAGACGCGCACCTTTACCACGGCTCAGACTCGTTTCTACAAAGAGTATTTCACCGCCGACGGCAGTCCATGCCAGTCCGGTGACTACGCCTGCATAGTCATTTCCCTGATATTTGTCACGAGTATACTCCGGTGCTCCCAGGAATTCATACAAATCAGTCGGTTTAATTTCTGATTTGGCGAAATAACCGTCTGTTGCATATTGACGGGCAGATTTGCGGAGAATCTTGCCGATTTTCTTTTCCAGTTCACGGACGCCGCTTTCACGGGTATATGATTCGATAATCGCTTCCAAAGTATCTTTCGGAATCTTGATATCCGTCTTTTTAAGTCCGTTTGCTTCCAGTTCTTTCGGCAACAGGTGCTTACGGGCAATTTCAACTTTTTCTTCCGTGATGTATCCGCTGACTTCAATCAGCTCCATACGGTCGAGCAACGGGCCGGGGATCGTATTCAGATTATTGGCGGTTGCAATGAACAGTACTTTGGAAAGGTCATAATCTACATCCAGGAAGTTATCATGGAAAGAGGTATTCTGTTCCGGATCAAGTACTTCCAGCAAAGCTGATGACGGATCGCCCTGACGGTCGGCACTGACTTTGTCGATCTCATCCAGTATAAATACAGGGTTAGAGGCTCCTGCCTTAATCAGGCTCTTGATGATTCGTCCGGGCATAGCGCCAATATAAGTTTTGCGGTGACCACGAATTTCTGCTTCATCGTGCACACCGCCCAAAGACATACGGACATATTTTCGTTTCAGTGCCGATGCGATGGATTTTCCGAGGGATGTTTTACCAACTCCCGGAGGGCCGTACAAACAGATAATAGGTGATTTCATATCGCCTTTCAGTTTTAATACGGCAAGGTGTTCCAAAATACGTTCTTTTACTTTTTCCAGTCCGTAGTGGTCTTTATTCAACGTCTTTTCTGCATTTTTCAAATTCAGATTGTCTGTTGTATAAACTCCCCAAGGCAGGTTGAGCATTGTTTGCAGATAGTTGAGCTGTACGCTGAAGTCCGGTGATTGCGGATGTGTACGTTCCAGTTTCGCCAGTTCCTTCAGGAAAGTATCTCTTACTTCTGCATTCCAGTGCATTTTAACTGCTTTCAGGCGCATTTCTTCAATTTCCTGCTCCTGACCGCTGCCACCCAGTTCATCCTGGATCGTTTTGATCTGTTGCTGGAGGAAGTATTCACGCTGTTGCTGATCGATATCCTCACGGGCACGCATTTGGATGGATGCCTTGATTTCTGCCAGCTGTACTTCGCGATTCAAGATTTCCAATAGATGATAAGTACGCTCTCTTAATGAGTTGATACTTAATAAATCCATCTTCTCATCTTTCTTGAATGGCAGGTTGGCACAAATGAAATTAATGAGGAACATCGGATTACTGATGTTTTTTATAGCAAATGACGAGTCCTGATGCATTTCTGATGATTTGATATAACGCATCGTCAAGTCCTTGCATGTTTCAACCAGGGCTTGAAACTCTTTATCGTCTTTGTTTGGGACATCTTCTTCCAAAAGTTCGATCTCTCCCTTCAGATAAGGGTGTGTATCTACAATATCTTTCAGACGCAGACGTTTCATTCCCTGAAGGATGACTGTTGTTGTCTGGTCAGGCATTTCCAGTACCCGTACAATTCGTCCGACAGTGCCGACATTGTGCAAATCTTCCAGTTTGGGGTCTTCCGTGTGTGCCGATCTCTGGCAAATCACTGCAATATCTTTGTGTTTCTTTTCAGCTTCGCGAACCAGCTTTAATGAAGCCTTTCTGCCTACTGTAATAGGTAAAAATACTCCGGGAAACAACACCATATTACGAAGGGGGAGAACCGGAAGAATATCACCGGATTTTATATTCACATCAAACACATGTTCGTCATTGCCATCATAGTCGGTAATCAGTGAGAAGCCATTCTCACCAACTTCTTCTTCCAATAAGTATCTTTCTTTCATCTTTTCGTTTTAATTTAGTTTATGTCATACATAATATGCATAAATCGTTTGCAAAGTTAATTGATTCTCTTTAATAATAAAGCACAGTGTGGAATAAAAACACAAAAACAATGCCAAAATATCGGGCAGTAATGGATTTATTCCATAATAATTATTTATTTTTGACGGTTTTCAGCAAAGATCAATAAAAAACAGGTTTAGATGGCTAATAAAATGGCGAATCCTTTCTTTCAGTTTAAGCAGTTTACAGTATGGCATGACAAATGTGCCATGAAGGTAGGTACGGATGGGGTACTTTTAGGGGCGTGGGCTTCTGTTCAAGGGGCACATCGAATTTTAGATATTGGAACCGGGACGGGGTTGGTTGCTTTGATGCTGGCTCAACGTAGTCTGCCGGATGCAAATATTGTGGCGCTGGAAATTGACGAAGCCGCTGCCGGGCAGGCTAAGGAAAATGTGGCCCGTTCTCCCTGGAAGGATCGGATAGAAGTGGTGAAGCAAGATTTTCTGTTCTATCAGTCTCCGGATAAATTTGATGTGATCGTTTCCAATCCTCCTTACTTTGTGGATTCGCTTAGTTGTCCGGACCAACAGAGAAGCATGGCACGACATAACGATTCTCTGACTTATGAAAAGTTGCTGAAGGGTGTGGCTGATTTATTGAAGAAAGAGGGTACTTTTACAATCGTAATACCGACAGACGTGGCTGACAGGGTGAAGACTGCAGCTTCCGAATATCATTTATATGCAACTCGCCAGCTAAATGTAATAACCAAGCCGGGAGGAACTCCTAAACGGATGTTAATTACTTTTACGTTTAATAATGAGGGATGTATTAAGGAGGAACTGTTGACTGAAGTAGCCCGTCATCAATATAGTGAAGAGTATAAAGAATTGACTCGTGAATACTATGTAAGCCCCCGATAAAGTACCCGTTGTCTTTGTATCTTTAAGTCTCGATCT
>CANSEY010000087.1 GCA_947646015.1 uncultured Bacteroides sp.
TAGGACGGTCGGTGGCGCATTCCACTTTGGTTACTTCGCCGATTTCTCCATTCCATATCCATTCGCAAACCAGGTCGGTACCTTCGCCCGATGCTCCCTGATTACCCATTTGAGTAACTACTCCGGTAGAGGCGGCCAGCTTGGTCAGCAAACGGGATTCGTAAACGGAGTGAGTCAACGGTTTCTGGCAGTATACGTGCTTGCCCATTGTCATGGCGTCTGCCGTGATGATGGCATGAGTATGGTCGGCGGTAGCAATGATTACGCCGTCAATGGATTTGCCCATTTCATCGTACATCTTGCGGTAATCCCAGTATTTCTTCGCATTCGGGAATTCATCGAATACGCCTTTGGCATATTTCCAGTCTACGTCACAAAGGGCTACGATGTTTTCGGTGCCCTTCACGTTGTTGATGTTGGCATGTCCCATACCGCCGATACCTACGGCTGCGAGGTTCAGTTTGTCGGTTGGTGAAACGTGCCCATGGCTCATACCTAAAATAGAGCTGGGAGCAATGGTGATTCCTGCTAAAGCAGCGGCTCCCGTTTTAAGAAATTTTCTTCTTGAAAAGTCTGACATGGTTTTATTATTTTAAGGAGTTAGTTATTTGTGGTGGATTACTATGCAGCAACCCATATCCATTTTTCATGTTTTTTCTGCGTTCGCGTATTTGTTCAAGAGTCTGTAAATTGCCAATAGCCGGCAAGTCATTCATACGAGCATCCTGCAGGAACTTCCACGCATATTCGGATGCAATAGTCGAGTCATACATTAAAGGCAAACGAGGGTTTCGCTTACCGGTCAATATGGAATCGGCGAACAAATCGCACAGCACGTCAATATTCTTACCACCAAAAGGTTTTTCCACACGAAGTGTCTGATGTACTCCGTGTAAATCGACGACAGCTGTTTTGAAATCATGCGTCATACGCACGATACCTTCCGTACCTATAATATCTACATAAGAATTGTGCGTCTGATCTTTCGATAATTGTCCATAGACAAAACCCTGAGTTATATCAAAGACTACGCCATTTTGAAAAGTTCCGTGACATTGTACCCACCAGGGATCTTTATAATTCCACATGTTCACGCCTTGTGCATTCCATGTTCTATATTCACTTTCGGCATACCAGCGAACGATGTCAACATAATGCATTCCACAATCATGGAAAGCAGGGCCTTCATATTCATGTCCTTCACCCGGTGCCAGTCCCGGAGTCATGTGGCAAATACGAATAATGGCCAACTCACCTATTTCTCCCTTCTGAATATATTCCTTCATCAGATTATGATACCAGGAATTTCGCAGATATAAGTTCACCGTAGAAAGTACATTGGAGTTTTCTATCATATCCACCACCTTCCACTCCTTTTCCATCGTATCTGCAACGGGTTTTTCTGCGATGATATGTTTTCCGTACCGAATAGCCTTTTCTATTTGTTCGAGCCTTGAGTCTGCCAATGTGAAGAGCCCGACAACCTGTACACTCTCGTCTTCAAAGATTTTTTGGTCATTCTCTACTACACGAGATTCAGGAGATATTTTTTTAGCAAGTTCGCGCGTGGTAGGATCTGTATCGCAAATATAGGCAATCTCCCATCGCCCGCTTTTCCGCATCGCCTCCCAATAGAATCTTCCCATTCTACCGAAACCGATTATTCCTACTTTTATTTTTGTGTCAAGTGAAAATTGTGCATCCATAAAAAATTGCGAATTTAAGTACAAACAACATAAAAGGTATCAATTTTCATCTGTAGGCAGATTGTTCGAAAACTGATATCGCAAAACTAGCCAAATAAATAACGCTTTATTTAGTCTACACAACTTTATGTAGATTATAAAATAACATTAAACCTTACAAATCAACAACTTACAATCATTTAGGAATATAAAAAATGTAGATTATTTGGAAAGCATTTTATTTATTGGATGGCACAAATTCGTTTATATTGGTCAGATTTTCATAATTTCATTTTCAAATTCATCCCGGTCCACTGCAGCCTTGTTACGCATTTTAGTACGATAATTATAAACAGTACTTGTAGAGCAACGAAGGAAGTTGGCAATCTTCCCGCTATCCGTAATACCCAAACGTAACAATGCATAGATACGAAGTTCCCTGTTCAACAAAGCGTCCTGCTTAAGAATGATCTTCTCGTCATCTTTCAGTAAAGCATTGAAATCTGAAACAAAAGTCGGATATAAATTCAAAAAGACTCTATCGAAGCGAGTATACAGAGCATCAAGTTCATCATCAATCAATGCGGAAGATTTCAGCTTTTTAATCAGTTCCTCATAGCACTTATTAATGGCTATTTTATACAGCATATTCTGATACTTCTCCATTTTATGAATATAGCTGAAGCACACGTCGAAAAACTGAGCAATATAATGCTCCTTTATATTATTAATCTCGCACAGTTCATCATTCTTATCATTCAACTCACTATTCATGCTGTTCAGTTTGTCGTTCAATCTCAGAAGCTCCTCGTTACTTTGTGCCAGCGCCCGTTTCATCCGCAACGTTTTTTTCATCTGAATATAAATAAACACGACCAACACGATTAAAAGAAAAAGAGAAACGCTGGTTGAGATAAGAAAAGTAATCAGATTCGATTTAGACCTAGCTTCTTCCGTCTGATAAGCCGTATTAATGATAGAATAGAATTTATAGATTTCCATTGCCCGGAAATGAATGCCGGAGGAAACTACATCATCAATAGCCGACTGAGTAAATTTGAAAGCATCCGCTAAATTATTTTCCTCATATTGTATCAGTGCAAGTGCCTGCAAGGAGGCCGTTTCACGTGTGGCATTCTGAATATCAGCAATGGCGGACATCATAAGATATTTCTTCGCATCATCCTCTCTTTTCAAATAGCGGCTCAGCATGGCATACGAATGAGTAATCATCGCATAATTAGGAGTTCCTACCTCCTCAGCATTCAGCAACTCATCCAAAATCTTGATCGCCTTTGTTGAATCGCGTCCTGCATAAGAATAAGCCCGTGACAATTTATAGTCAAAGGAAGTATGATCCATAAGAGCATACAGTGAATCCTGATAAGCTTCCCGTTTTTTTCCGTACTGATTATTGGTAGCAGAAATCGAATAATACTCCCAAAAACGGGCATATGTATCATAATAAGTAGCTAATAATGAACGAGGAAGTTCTGATGGCTTCATTTTTTCGAGAAGTAATTCTGCATCTCTATATCTGCCGCACATGGAATATACAAGGCTGAGTTGCAAAGAAGACTGGTATTTCAAATAGTTTCTATTTAACTGACGAGCGATTTCAAGGTTCCGGTCGACATAATGAATGGCAGAGTCTATATTAAATTTCTTATACTCATTGTATAATTGGAGATTCACCTTATATTCCCGATCGGGAGTCAGCCCAGAGTCCTTCAGTAAACATTTAATCCGGGCGATTCGCTGCTCTTTCTTCTGGACGAAGAGAGGCTTCGCATCTATCATTTTATGCAGAGAGTCAGCCAGTATTTTCAATTCGTTATTTGCATAAAGAGCATTGCCGATTCCCAGAGCAACCAGGAACAGCAAAACGATTCTCTTCAGATAACAACGGTTGAATTTCATATTACTAGCAAAGATGATAAAAAAAAGCGATTTATCCATCAGAACAAATCGCTTTTTTAATATATGAAGTAAATTTGCTCTTATTCAGCAACTACTTCGAAAGGAATTTCTACAGAAACTTCCTTGTGAAGTTTAACGATAGCTTTGTAGTTACCAACTTCTTTCACTGCGTCTTTTACAACGATGATCTTTCTGTCAATTTCGTGACCCAGTTTTGCCAATGCTTCAGCAATCTGGATATTGCTTACAGAACCGAAGATAGTACCTGTTGAACTAACTTTTGTTGCAATAGTCAAAGAAACGCCTTCCAACTTAGCAGCCAATGCTTCAGCATCCTTCTTGATTTTCTCAAGTTTGTGAGCACGTTGTTTCAAGTCTTCAGCCAACATTTTCTTTGCAGAAGGAGAAGCGATGATAGCTTTTCCAGTCGGGATCAGATAATTACGACCGTATCCGGATTTCACGTTTACGATATCGTTCTTATAACCCAAGTTTACGATGTCTTCTTTCAATATAATTTCCATACTTTTCCTCCTTCTTATTTCATCATGTCAGTTACATAAGGCAACAATGCCAAGTGACGAGCTCTCTTCACAGCCTGTGCGATACGACGTTGGAACTTCAAAGAAGTACCAGTGATACGACGTGGAAGAATCTTTCCTTGTTCGTTCAAGAATTTCTTCAAGAATTCAGGATCTTTGTAGTCGATATAACGGATACCACTCTTTTTGAAACGACAGTATTTTTTCTTCTTAACGTCTACTGAGGGCGGAGTTAAATATCTGATTTCTGATTGAGTCTGTTGTGCCATGATTAATCCTCCTTTTTGTTTGATTTAACACTTCTTCTTTTAGCAGCATATTCCGCAGCATACTTGTCCATTTTGAAAGTCAAGAAGCGGATAACGCGTTCATCACGACGGAAGTTAAGTTCCAACTTGTCAATGACAGTAGGATCTGCATTGAACTCAACCAATTGATAAAAACCTGTTGACTTCTTCTGAATTGGATAAGCCAATTTCTTCAGTCCCCAGTTTTCTTCATTGATAATCTCAGCACCTTCAGCTTGAAGAACGCCTTTGAATTTTTCTACCGCTTCCTTCATCTGAACATCAGACAAAACGGGAGTTAAAATGAAAACGGTTTCGTATTGATTCATACTCGTTTAATTAAATAAATAATTTATTTTATTTTAAAATGCGGGTGCAAAGTTAGGCATTTTATTTTGAACTACAAATATTTAATCTTTTTTTGTATCCTAATGTAGGAATTATCCAGGAAGTGGCTTACCTTTGCAAAGTTGTTTAAACAATAATTTCATGATAGAGCAATTTAATTTCGATATCCGGCTTATATTCGCCATCCTAAATGGTAAGGTTTCCGCAGCAATCAACCGGAAGCTATATCGCAATTTCCGTCAGAACGGTCTGGAAATCAGCCCGGAACAATGGACGGTTCTCATTTTTCTATGGGAAAAAGACGGCGTTACACAACAAGAGTTGTGCAATGCAACTTTTAAAGACAAACCCAGTATGACCCGCCTCATAGATAACATGGAACGGCAGCATCTTGTAGTACGTATTTCCGACAAAAAAGATCGCCGCACCAATCTGATCCACCTAACAAAAGACGGAAAAGAACTGGAAGAGAAAGCACGCATCATTGCGGGGCAGACACTGAAGGAAGCTCTGCATGGCATCACTCTCGAAGAACTGAGCATCGGGCAAGAGGTCTTAAAAAAGGTATTCTACAATACCAAAGACTAAACAGAAAAACAATCGTTTAATTCATAAAATCCACTAAATCTGTCTTTATAATGGATTTTTCACCTAAATTATTTCGCCCGTTAAAGAATTATGCTTTAATTTGTGACTGGAATATTATAATCTATTAAAATACACACGCATGAAAGGCTTATTAAAGAATTTGGGATTGATATTAATCTTGATCGGAGTGGTCATCCTGTTGGCTTGTTCCTTTACCGGCAATGTAAACAACAACGCGGTTTTGGGCAGTTCAGTATTCCTCGTAGTACTGGGACTCATTTCTTATATTGTCATTAATAAGAAGATCGCTGATTAATTTATTAGAAATCAATAAAAAATCCCGGGAACGAATGTTTCCGGGATTTTTTATTTTTGGTTATCGGAGTACTCATTAAGATTCAACTTCCGGTGTGATCAGCTTATAGCCTTTTCCGTGAATATTGATAATCTCGATAGAGTCATCTTCTTTCAGGTGCTTACGCAACTTCGTAATATACACATCCATACTACGGGCATTGAAGTAGTTATCATCAATCCAGATAGTCTTCAGAGCAAAGTCACGTTGCAGAATTTCATTAGCGTGTGCACAAAGCAGTCCGAGAAGTTCAGATTCTTTGGTAGTCAGCTTCGTCTGCTTGCCTTCTGTAGCCAGAATTTGTTTCTGAGTATCGAAAGTAAACTTACCGATCTTGTAGATATTGCTTTCTTTGTTCTTCTTTCCACGAACACGTCTCAAGATAGCTTCAATTCTGAAAGTCAACTCTTCCATACTGAATGGTTTCGTGATATAATCATCCGCACCAATCTTAAATCCTTCCAGGATATCTTCTTTCAGCGTTTTTGCAGTCAGGAAGATGATAGGTATCTCAGCATTCGCAGCACGGACATCCTGTGCCAACGTAAAGCCATCCTTTTTAGGCATCATAACGTCAAACACGCACAAGTCATATTTATTCTTCAAGAAAGCCTTATAACCGGCTTCTCCATCAGGATATAACTCAGCAGAATAACCTTTTGCCTGTAAATATTCTCTTAAAAGCATGCCAAGATT
>CANSEY010000088.1 GCA_947646015.1 uncultured Bacteroides sp.
TCTATAATATTCAAAGGAACATAAATGTAAGAACCCGAAGAAGCGACTCCCCAAAGAATACTGAAACCATCTTCCCCGACTTCTACGGTTTGTTCTAACCACTGGGTCAAATTATTTTTAGGATTAAAGTCCGTAGGTAGTAAAAAATCTGTTTCTGCACTACTTACAGATACTTTCCATTTAGAACGTGCAGCATCCGTAGCAGCATTTATAGTAGAACAGAATAACCTAATTTTATAAGTACCAGCAGAAAGACCTTCCATCTTAAATTCCCTATACCTTTCAGAATTACCTCCTGTACAGATATTGCGTTCTAAAATCTCGTCAGGATATATACCGCTATTGTTCCCGGTAGAAGCACCTTTCTGTGATTCCATCATGTAACTCGTACCTTCTGAATCTACCTTAGTAATAGTTCCTAATTGTTGCCCTGTTGTAGTATAGAGATTTCTAACTATATTTTGAGTTTGAAGTGCTACTTTAACCAATTGGTTTGTCTCATCGTATAGCTCTCCCACACCACCTAATACGTTGAACGTCCATCCAATTGAAATAACAATTTTTTCACTGGGTTCTACAATAGTAATACTACTATGTTTAATCTCAGTTAGATTTCCTTCCGCATCCTGTAACTGTCCATACACCGTTTTTGAACCAATAGAAGTAAATGTGTAATTAACACTATCAGAGTAATCCACCCACTCAACACCTGTAAGGTCGGCTACTTCACCCAACCTATATTTGGTAGGAGCAAATGAACCCGCATAAGTAAAGGTTACAGGAATGATTAATGAAGTTGAAGTAATTTTGCCCCCATTTAAAATCAGAGCTTCCAACGTTAACGGAGTACTTACATATTCAATGGTAGCTGACTTAGTATCACTTATAGCTTGACCTTTACTAATTTGCGCATAAACAGTCTTTTGCCCAAATCCATCAGACAGGGTAAATTCAACCGTATTTCCTTCCGGTATGTTCTGCCAAGTAGCTGATGATAAATCTGTACTCTCACCAATTCGATAGCGAGTAGCTGCCCCTGTATAATTAAGTAGAACACTGACATCGCGTTCTTGGGTTGAAGAGTTTCCACTATTCATTGAAATGGAAAGTAATTCTACGGACTCATCATCAACAGCATCCGATTTATATTTACCCATATAAGGTCCAATGGGACATACTGTATTATACCAATTCAAATATCCTCTATAATCGAAACTGAAGGTAGTACCAAGACCTGCACTTATCAGAGAACTATCAAAAGCAATACAATAATCTCCACTTACGTAGTCTGCAATTTTTAAATCAATAACTTTCTGATACAAATCAGAGTAAAGAAAAACCTCATTATTGACAGCTTGAGACTCCCAGACAGCAAGTGTCTCCGGTGTCATGTTTCCAAACAATTGACCGTTATTAGCTATAATATTGTCATACATGTGCACACCTCTTATCTGTACGGTGTTACGTCCGTTAGCTGTCATTCCAGGCGTAGAAATTACATTGTTATGAAATACAATCTGTAAGTCATTATTTATAACTCCATTTCCTGCGGGAGCGTTAGTCGGATTCTGTTCGGGCGTATCGTAGGAAAATAAAAATTGTACCCCCATTCCGTACTTTGATTGTGCCACATTATTGAATATCTCAATATTACCGATTGGACCTACTTGCAAGTTTGCTCCATGACTATCAAGCAGAAAATTATTATAGCATTTACCTGAAAAGCTCTGAATGGATAGTCCACTTGTTTGAGCTGACTCATTTTTATAGGCACAATCATACAACCTATTGTAACACACTTCACCTACTGAATTGGATATCTGTACACCGTCATAGCCTGTATGTTCAGTATTATTTCGATAAAATCGGAAATTTGTCAGATAATGGGCTTTCTTTGTATATGAGTATCCTTTGATATAAGTTACGTCTTCACCTTTCAAATTTTTAAATGTAACAGTTTCGCCTGTATAAACAACTGTTGATTTTTCGGGAGTATAATAGCCTATATACCAACCCTCACTATCGGTATCATGCACATACATGTGATGCAGCCAAAGATTATTTAGCTCAAAATTTTCATTCCAGTACCAAGGATTAGAAGCTGTCGGATCGGTTTTTATAGATATACCCGCAAAACTACAAGCGAGTATCTCAAGTTCAAAAGCTTCAAAGTATTTACTTCCGTCCGGAACTTGCAAATGAATAACCGGCCATGTAATCTTATGGTCGGGATTACGATCTAATTTAATACCCTTAGAAAGATTGTAATATCCTCTTCCATCTAATACGACATGCCACATGGAAACAAAGCATATAGTATTCCAACTTGTACCATAAAGTGCCAATGGCGTGTTCTGGTCAATAGTTACCACCAACGGATTATTCTCAGAAAATTGCGGGGAAGGGCTTTGCTGCGGATTACCCTTAATCTCCGTATTAGCCAACCTCAAACGTGAAGTACCGTTTTCCACAGCTTTCTTTAATACAAGGGTATAGGCATCATAACCGGATGGAAGGCTATCAAGATTGATATCTTTATAATAGTTTGTGTCCGGAATAGTAAAAACCATATAGCAATCGTTTACCCCGGTTTCATAAACATCAATCTTTGCATCGGGATATCCGTCAGATACAATGCTCATTTTCGGTTCCTGTCCTTCCGATGGTTTAGCAGCCAAACGAGGAGTTATTGTAATCAGTTTATTAATGCGCTTACTGATAGTCTTCTGAGTACCTGTATCATAATACCGTGTTTCCACATCATAGATTCCTCGGGATGGAATATTTATTTCCGTAGAAGTCAGTAACCCACCTGTAAGAGTGAAATCAGTTTGTGTACGATGAGCAATAACATCCTCAGGAACACCGCTATCTCCGTTTTCTTTCAGAATAAACACTTCAAGCGTATGCTCACGTGATAAATCATAACCATTATCCGACATTATATTTATCGTGAAATTCTGGTCTGTACGGCTTATTTCTGAGGACACACCGACATCGTGATAAGGAAGTATCTGATTCTGCATTGCATACAGGTAACGTACTAATACAGTGGAAAACAATTCTTCCGCATTACGATAATTTACCGCCCGTACCTCTTGCCTTAAATCGCCCTCAGTACTCACGGGAACTGTTACCGAAGTATTCTGCGAAGTATTATCAATCGTTTCTCCCGCAGAAATGGAAGTGTCAGAGGTACTTCTTTTTGTAAAATACATCTTTTGTGCCCATTTTGTCACCGCTTCCAAAGTAACCGTTTCACCTACAAGCGGAAAAGCGTTGCTAACCTTCGTTGCTAATTTAACACGTCCAATACCACCAATTAGCTTATTTACATATTCCTGATTACTCATAACTTTCTTCTTTAATGTTCAACGTGTAATTGTTATCTTCTACGTACATACCTGTTTCCTCATTATATGTACATTGCAAAGATGCTGTGACTATTTGACCAAAGCGGATGAACGAGTGTCCATTATCTGAGGTAAACAGAGACTTGATGAAAAGATTTCTATTCTTGGAATTAACTCTTACAGTTATAATATCATCCGTAGGAACTATGTAAACAATAGAATTACTAAACGTTTCAAGGTCTGCCATATTAGTACCTTCATACCCTGTACTGGCATCTGTCGTTTCATCCCATTGTTCGCCAAATAGGTTATATGCACCCGGAGACACATTGTTAATAGATGCACGTAAGTAATCTATATCAAACTCCGGTGCGTATTCTTTATTTGATAGATAGGTATTTTTTAATGATTCCAGTAGTTTGTAGTCCGTACCTCCTTCGTCAATGTTCAGTATATTATCGGCATTACTCAATGCGGTTGAATCTGCCTCGTAACCCCGATTTTTATATTCTCCCAATTTTCTTGTTTCAAAAGAAAAGTCCAAATAATCACCTTCATTAATCTCAGCTTTTACCGGAGAAAAATTAATAAACCTTTCCGATGGGTTATTATTCCAAAATGCAGAAGCATAAATGTTATTACTTGAAAGATATTCTTTCACACCACCACTGTTGTTGAGGAAAGCAACATACGCTTTTCCTAATTTATTAATAAAGATATTATTGTAATTTGCCAGCTTCTCAAAATTACCTGATAAAAACTCCTGTGATGATGAGTACTCACCATTAAAGTAGACAGTGTTATTGTCAACATTGAGTTCTTTAATGCCTGAACAACCAAACATTCTTCTGACATAAGCGTACAGACCACCTGTAATATTGGAATGGAACAGATTACTTTTTATATTGAAGCGCTGCATATCTCCGGAAATACTGAAAGGCTGTCCTGCACAATTTTTAATTGTATTTCTAACCAAATCAAATTCACTGACTCCGCCGATAGAACATGCGTATTCAATCATGCCTGTGCCGTCAATAGTATTATCCGCCAATTTCAAATAAGCATTATTTCCAGAAATAGACAATACATTTGCGTGACCTAATCCACCAGCGTTTATGTAGTAATCTCCTTTAAGATAAGAACGGTTTATTTCTGCACTATCTATCCCATTCATATATACTACCACCGAAGAAGCTCTATCAAAATTACAGGAGTCTATTAGTGCATTAGAGACATTTTTTAATCTCAAACAATACCATGTGTGCCACTGTTTTCCGGAACTGTCCGTATAGTAGCCATTGAACTTACAGTTATGCAGAGCCACATTCTTAACCTTG
>CANSEY010000089.1 GCA_947646015.1 uncultured Bacteroides sp.
CTTCTACGTTACTCTACCCTTGCGGACAGCTTTCTGTTAGGAAGTAGGATGCTCTGTGTTGCCCGGACTTTCCTCCTGCGCGAAACGCGCACGCGACAGACCGGCCAACTGCTTTAGACTGCAAAAATACGTCATTTATTTTGTTTTAGCCAAAGAAAGTGTCACAAATAGAAATAATTTCTACCTTTGCTATCATTAAATCATGATTCAATGAAGAAAAATATCCTTTTTTTCTATTGCTTGCTGGTAGTAACGGTAGTTAGTCTGAAAGCTCAGGAAATACGTCCCATGCCTGCTGATTCGGCTTATGGGGTAGTGCACATTTCTGTTTGTAATATGCGCGATGAAGGTAAGTTTACATCCGGGATGAGTACGCAGGCGCTGCTCGGAATGCCGGTCAAGGTATTGCAATATACCGGCTGGTATGAGATTCAGACTCCGGATGACTATACGGGATGGGTACACCGGATGGTGATTACTCCGATGTCGAAAGATCAATACAATGAATGGAACCGTGCTGAGAAGATCGTGGTGACTTCCCATTATGGATTTACGTACGAAAAACCGGATGATGACTCTCAGACCGTATCGGATGTCGTTGCCGGCAACCGTCTGAAGTGGGAGGGGAGCAAAGGGCGCTTTTACAAAGTGTCTTATCCCGACGGTCGCCAGGCATATATATCCAAACATATTTCACAACCCGAAACGAAGTGGAGAGCTTCATTGAAACAGGATGTCGAAAGCATTATTCAAACCGCCTATACAATGATCGGAATCCCTTATCTGTGGGCGGGAACTTCTTCGAAAGGAGTCGATTGCAGCGGTCTGGTCCGGACAGTGCTTTTTATGCACGATATAATCATCCCGAGAGATGCGTCGCAACAGGCTTATGTAGGCGAACGCATTGAAATCGCTCCTGATTTCTCCAACGTGCAACGCGGAGACCTCGTCTTTTTCGGTCGCAAAGCCACAGCCGACCGCAAAGAAGGCATCTCGCACGTAGGCATCTACCTGGGCAACAAACGCTTCATCCATGCCCTGGGAGACGTACATGTCAGCAGCTTTGATCCCGAAGACGAATACTACGACGAGTTCAACACCGGCCGTCTGCTTTTTGCCACTCGCTTCCTGCCTTATATAAATAAGGAGAAAGGCATGAATACCACTGACCATAACCCCTATTATCTATATGACTAATCATTATCAATTATCCATTATCCATTCAACAAATGCCAAATAGAAGAGATTTCCTGAAAACGGCCGCCTTTGCAACTTTAGGCTCCGGAATAGCTGTCAGTCAGGTATTGGCGGGAGAATCTATAGCTTCCACCATTCATATAAACAAACAGGGTATGGGAGGAAAGATGAAAATGACTTTTTTCCCTTATGAGTTAAAGTTGAGGCACGTCTTTACGGTAGCCACTTATTCGCGTACCACCACACCCGATGTGCAGGTAGAAATCGAATATGAGGGAGTGACCGGATATGGAGAGGCGTCAATGCCCCCTTATCTTGGGGAGACGGTGGAGTCGGTGATGAACTTCCTTAAAAAAGTAAATCTGGAGCAATTCAGTGATCCTTTTCAGTTAGAGGACATTTTGTCATACGTTGACAGTCTGTCGCCGAAAGACACGGCGGCAAAGGCAGCGGTAGATATTGCCCTTCATGATTTGGTGGGAAAACTGCTGGGAGCTCCGTGGCATAAGATATGGGGATTGAATAAGGAAAAGACCCCTTCCACCACCTTTACGATCGGTATTGATACGCCCGATGTGGTGCGCGCCAAAACAAAAGAGTGTGCAGACCGGTTTAATATATTAAAGGTAAAGCTAGGGAGAGACAACGATAAGGAAATGATAGAGACGATCCGTTCGGTGACAGATCTTCCGATTGCCATAGATGCCAACCAGGGATGGAAAGACCGCCAATATGCGCTCGATATGATCCATTGGCTGAAAGAGAAGGGGATTGTAATGATAGAGCAGCCCATGCCGAAGGAACAACTGGATGACATTGCCTGGGTGACACAGCAAAGCCCTCTGCCGGTGTTTGCCGATGAGTCGTTACAGCGTTTAAAGGATGTGGCCGCTTTGAAAGGTGCGTTTACGGGAATCAACATCAAACTGATGAAATGTACCGGTATGCGTGAAGCATGGAAGATGGTGACGCTGGCGCACGCTTTGGGAATGCGCGTGATGGTGGGCTGCATGACGGAGACTTCGTGTGCGATATCTGCCGCCTCGCAATTTTCTCCGGCGGTCGATTTTGCCGATCTCGATGGCAACCTGCTCATCTCCAACGATCGCTTTAAAGGGGTAGAAGTGGTGAAGGGGAAAATCACCTTGAATGACTTACCCGGAATCGGTGTCATGAAAATCTGATCTTACTGAATGAATGTCAGACTGTTAAAGCCATCTGACATACAACGAATGTAAATTTGTCAGTTGCTGTCGTTAAGCGCTGTTAAGCCTCAAATATTCTCTGTTAAAAGAGGACAAAAAAGAGTGACAAGTAGAATAAGTGAACGATATTTGTTATTATTTTAACGTCGTAAAAGTTAAAACAATGTCGAATATTAACATTTTAAAGAATTATAAATCATGAAACAGACAACAAAGAACATTCTGGGAGTAGGAGCTATTATTCTTCTTAGCTCAGGAGTTGCAGGATTGACAACTTACAAATTGTTGCAATCCAATGATGCTGCCAAAGAGACATCTTTTAATGAGATGTTCCAGCAGAATCCCAATGTCAAATTGGCTGCTTTTGACGCGGTAAACGCTCAACCGGTTGACTTGACACAAGCTGCGGAGAATTCGCTTCATGCTGTCGTACATATAAAGTCTACTCAGGAAGCTAAAACAAGAACCGTTCAGCAAGCGCCGGATATTTTTGACTTCTTCTTTGGAGACGGACGCGGACAGCAGCGTCAGGTACAATCCCAGCCTCGTGTTGGTTTTGGTTCCGGAGTCATCATTTCCAAAGACGGATATATCGTAACCAACAATCACGTAATTGAAGGTGCCGATGAGATCAGTGTGAAGCTGAATGATAACCGTGAGTTCAGAGGACGTGTGATCGGTACTGACCCGAGCACAGACCTTGCTTTGATCAAGATTGAGTCTGATGATGATCTGCCTACTATTCCGGTTGGAGATTCCGAAACACTGAAAGTAGGAGAGTGGGTACTCGCCGTAGGAAACCCCTTCAATCTGAACTCTACAGTGACAGCAGGTATCGTAAGTGCCAAAGCCCGTACTTTGGGAGTATACAATGGCGGTATTGAATCTTTCATCCAGACAGATGCCGCCATCAACCAGGGAAATAGTGGTGGTGCACTGGTGAATGCGAAAGGCGAACTGGTAGGTATTAACTCCGTGTTGTCTTCACCTACGGGAGCATACGCCGGATACGGCTTTGCTATCCCTACCAGCATTATGACTAAGGTAGTTGCCGACCTGAAACAATACGGAACAGTACAGCGTGCCCTCCTTGGCATCAAGGGAGCTTCTTTGGGCAGCAGCATCATGGAAGATCAGAGTCCTATCGATAAGTCCGGTACTACACTGCGTGATAAAGCGAAAGAATTTGGCGTGGTAGACGGCGTATGGGTACGCGAAATCGTTGATAACGGTTCGGCTGCCGGTGCTGATATCAAGGTGGATGACGTAATTGTCGGTTTAGATAACAAGAAAGTACATAACTTTGCCGACTTGCAGGAAGCATTGGCTAAACACCGTCCGGGCGATAAGGTAACTGTGAAACTAGTTCGTGACAAGAAAGAAAAGTCAGTAGAAGTGACGCTGAAGAACGAACAGGGTACTACCAAGATCGTGAAGGAAGCTGGTATGGAAATTCTGGGTGCTGCATTCAAAGAACTGCCGGATGACTTGAAGAAACAGCTGAATCTCGGCTATGGTCTGCAAGTGACAGGCGTTTCTTCCGGTAAGATGTCAGATGCAGGAGTTCGCAAAGGTTTCATCATCCTGAAAGCTAACGACCAGCCGATGCGCAAAGTAAGTGATCTGGAAGAAGTGATGAAAGCCGCTGTTAAGTCTCCGAATCAGGTATTGTTCCTGACCGGCGTATTCCCGTCCGGCAAGCGCGGATACTTTGCAGTAGACCTGACTCAGGAATGAGTTATAAATTAAGGTAAGAAGATTGTAGGATAAGCTAATGAAATAGAAAAAGGATGCCGTCATACAACTTGTCGGCATTCTTTTTTGTTTTATTAGTTGAAAATATAGTGAAAAAGTTGCCTAAATATGTATGTTAACAAATTATTTGTCGTAACTTTGCACTCCAAATCTGTTTTTAAAGA
>CANSEY010000090.1 GCA_947646015.1 uncultured Bacteroides sp.
AGTTCTAACAGAACTTAGTTGAATTTAATAATTAGAATAGATTTTGAAGACATTATTAAAGGAAAAAAGGTAACTTTATTATAAATAAAAATCAAAAAAAATGTTGTGGTTAATGGTTATTTCTTTATTTTTGTAACACAATTGAAAAGAGATGGAGGAGACAATAATTCTGGAAAAGGTAAAAGCGGGAGATGCGGCTGCATTTTCTTTGCTGTATGACCTTTATTGGCTGAAGGTTTATAACTTTGCACGACTTTATGTCACTTCATCTTCCGTGATTTCAGAAGTAGTTCAGGATGTTTTTGTGAAAGTTTGGGAGTCCAAAGAGTTTCTTGATATTACCAAGAATTTTGATGGGTTGCTTTTTATGATTACCCGTAATATTATATTCAATTATTCGCGTAGACATTTTAATGAGCTGAATTTTAAAATGACAGTTCTGAAAGGACTTGAAAATTCTTATGATATAGAAGAGGAATTGGATGCTGCTGATTTGAAGAACTATATTGATAAATTGATTTCGCAACTTCCGGCCAGACGGCAGCAGATCTTTAGAATGAGCCGCGAAGAGCATCTATCTAATCGGGAAATCGCGGAACGTTGTGCAGTCAGTGAAAAAGCAATAGAACGGCAGATTACCTTAGCATTGAAGTTCATCAAAGAGAACCTTCCTTTATTTGTTGTATTTATGGGATAAAGACTCAAACGTATTCATGCTCATGCTTGAGCCTGAATACGTTTAATTGCCTATATGGTGTTTTTTATTTTTTCAGTTTAAAGAAAGGGTTCTTGCTAATCTTGACATCCGAAGGTTTCATATTTTCAATTTTAACAGTACGTCCTAATACATCCCCTTCAATCTTATTGTTTGAAATAACCACAGATTTACATGCTTCCAGCGTAATACCTTCTTTACGATAGTGATAAGGCTGGTAAGTCGTATCACGTATGAGTGTATTGGAGGAGAAGGTGAGTCCGTCTACCGACCGTGCGAAGAGAATCGGATAATCAAATAGGTGGAAGGTATTATCCACAATGCGGATATTGCGATGATAGGGGTACTTCTGTTCCGATGTCGGAATTTCCGGATCAATGCTGATCACGGCTTCACAGAACTGATAAATCGAAGAATTGCAAGGATAACGGAAATCATTGTTACGTATCAGCACGTCTCTGACAGCTCCTGACTCGTACCATGCATTTGCGTCTCCGGCAATCAGAATGGCAGAGCCGCTGGATTCGAATACATTGTTCTCAATAATAACCTTGCCGGGAGTAGATACAAGCAGACCACGTGCCCGGCAACTTCCGAAATGGCAGTTGCGTATTTCTGCATCAGGTGTGCAGGTCAGATTCTCTATTACATATCCGGCTTCCACTCCGGCTGGAAGTGGTGCTGATAATTCGATGATAAATTCAGCTTTATTTAGTGCTTCAAATTTATTCATTTTACCGGTAGCTACGGTACGCATGGTTTTATGCTCTATAAATCCGATTGTTTCGTCTGGGCGTCCCCATTCCATCCCTTCACTCATGTCTTGCATGAACTTGCATTTGATACGGGTAGGAGAAAGAACTTCCATAATACGGGAACATGTTCCATGGATGTTAATAGGGTCATCCATCAATCCTGCCCAACTACAGTTCTCAATCTTGAGTAATCCGCTGCATCCCATGAAGTGGAAACCGTCGTCATGTCCGCTCAGCACACGTTTCTTGGAAGTGTTAGGGATGATATGTACATCATTGAAAGAGATATTCTTGCTATATTGTGACAGAATTCCCAGTCCGCAGGTATGGAATAGCTTTACGTTCTCTAGCTTTGTATCCATACTGTGGTAAATGAAGATACCGGCGTGATCTCTGGTGCTGTGTCGTAACACAAGGACCGTACCCGGCGCAGGGAAGAATTTATCAGCCTCCTTTTTAGGATCGGATAAGCGTATTAATCCGGGGTTTATTTCTGTTGCATCGTATGAGCGCCAGCCTAAGTTATCACCTGTATTTGGCAGGACGAGATGGGTGTCGGGATCAAACTGCATAATCGCCCAAAGACTGCTTTTCCATCCTTCGCCGACAAAAGTCAGTCGTTTGTTTTCTATGATATAAGGATATTGGTGGGAGTCGATTTCGATCTCAAGGTATTCGGAGGTAGATTGAGTGACAATACCTTGCGCAGTTAATGGGATTTCCCAATCGACGGAGAAATTCTTTAAAGTAATGTTCCGGCAATGATCCAAAGTGAATGGTTGCATCCGTCCATGCATAATAAACTCAGAACCATTACCGTCAATCGTCAGATCATTGATCTGCTCCAATAGCACGGCGAGAATTTTGGGATTAACATCGTAGGTGTTCGTTTCGTAATAATCTTTTTCGATAGCATGTTGTGCCCAGAAGTCATATCTTCCTTTTGGGAAAACAAGCGTGGAACCGGGATGTTGCTTGCAAGCATCGATTGCCTTTTGTATAAATGGCACTGCGTTGATACGGCTGTCGGGTTTCAAACCGAAATCAGATACGGAAATAATCTTGCTTGCTGCAATGCTGTTTACGCAAAGTAAAAGTGCAGATAGTAAGCATGTCTTTAATGATAGGAATGTTCTCATGTGTTTTTTTATAGTTTAATTGGGGTAAATAGGTAAAATCTAATGTTTGTGTTTTTTCCAGACACCTCTGGTGAAATCCGGTATTTCTACAGGAATACTTCCGTTCAATACTGACTTCTCGCTTAATTCGGTGATACACGACCATTCGGCTGCATCATAAACGTCCATGTCAAGGGGCAGTCCGTTGCGCAGGCAATATATTAACCGATAATCCATTACATAGTTCATTTCGTTCGGTAATCCTTTACGATGTGCTTCCTCGCCGATGGTGGCGCTAAAAGGGTGTTTATAGCGAGTTAATACTGTCTCCAGTGCTTCGCCTTCAAGCGGAGTATCTCCATGAGAATCCAGGGCAATGCATGGTACCGGATATTTTTGTGCAAAGCCGAGTGTACCGCATACTGTTTGCAGGCGACTGTAAGGGCGGGGAGTAGAAACATTATACTGAAGCATGATCGTTTTTCCTTTGGCGGTATGGATAAGCGTGGTGTTGACATCTCCTAGCTTATACTTCTGACGGGCTTCCGGTGAGTTCTCTCCGAATCTTTTCCGCGCATACTCGCTCATGCCGGCCTGATGGGTGGACATGGATACGAGATATTCCATTCTGTCATTGCGGTGGATGTTGAGAATCTGACATGCAGGTCCCAGTCCGTGGGTGGGGTAGGGATTGCCTGTATGTTCGATACTGTATCTTTTTCCCCAGTGATTGTGGTAACCACCTTCGCTCTCTTCGGCAAAATACATGGAACGGAGATCGTGAATATACGCTCCTTCTACATGCATTATTTCTCCTAGTACACCTTGACGTGCCATTTCGAGAGTAGTCAGGGCAAAAGGGTCATAACAGCAATTTTCCAGCATGATACAGTGGCGTCTTGTCTTTTCTGCTGTATCGACCAGTTGCCAGCATTCGGCTATATTCATGGCGGCAGGAACTTCGATAGCTACATGTTTGCCGCATTCCATTGCATAGGTTGCCATTTGGGTGTGAGTGAGCCAGTCTGTACAGATAAAAATTAAATCCAGATCGTTGCATTCACACATCTTTCGCCAGCCGCCTGGTCCGGTATATCCCGTGGCTTCGGGGTGCTTTGCTTCTTTGAGTATGAGTTGGGCTTTGTTCAAGTTACCTTCCCTGATTTCGCTGAGAGCTTTGATTTCGGTTCCTTCTATTTGCAGATAACGTTGCAGGGTGAGTAGCCCTCGATTCCCCAATCCTATGATTCCGATGCGGACAATTGGGATAGGGGGGTGTGCCAATTGCAGTACGTGTGATTGCGTTGGAGAATCTTCCATGTTCTTAGAGGTTTAAAGTTATACAAAAAAAGAGAATCTAATTTCTCAGATTCTCTTTGAAGAGCGGAAGACGGGGCTCAAACCCGCGACCCTCAGCTTGGAAGGCTAATGCTC
>CANSEY010000091.1 GCA_947646015.1 uncultured Bacteroides sp.
TCTATCAAGTAGGAAAAACCTTTGAAGGCGAAGCTCATGTCACCATCGTATGCTTTTGTGAAGAGATTTGTGAACTCTTGATATTCTTTCGGGTGTTCGTAATGCCAACGGCGCAAACGCAATAGATTCAGTTCTCGGTCTGATGCCTCTTGAGTTTCCTGCTCTTTATCCTGCAAGTGGAATTTAACCCCATCTTTGATATATTGCGCATCCGTAGATTGCTCAAATTTAGTCATGGCACTCTCTATTTCCTTAAACCCATTATCCAATTCCAAATAGCAATGCATACAACAAGCAGCCACATCACCTTCTTCTGCGGCTTTAGAGAAGGTGTTTATTATGTTCTCAACAGGCATATTCTTTGCTGTCATTGCCTCTAAAAGCATATTTTGAAGTGAGTCAGTATCATCGCATTCTGCCACATTGGTTCCATCTTGTGATAGAATGTCCAATGTGGAATGAATCTTACTTTTGAACTCTGCATAGATTTCTTGGTTCGCCTCAAACCATTCCTTCATCTTATTGCCCATAAGTGTTAGTTTAGCTAATATGGTTAATCTTTAAGACAAGCCAGCGGAATGACTTTCACGCCATCCTGACGAGTGTATGCCATGCTTCCACCAGTCATCACTATCAGCAAATCCGGTTCCCGAATGGGCATCTGTTTCTCTGTTTTGTTATGTTCCTGTATAAGCCTTTTGAGTTCAAGCAGATGTTTGGCTCCATCGTCAATCTCACGACTGCCAAGTTTGCACTCTATCAAGGCATACCGTCCATCTTCCAGATGCAGCACTATATCCGCTTCCAAATCATATCGGTCATGATAATAAGATACGTGACTGTTCAAGTCTATAGTATATGCCTTTAGGTCACGAATACACATCTGTTCAAAGATAAATCCAAACGTCTTGAGCTGCATGGTCAACGCTTCAGGAGACAACCCCAAAAGAGCAATCGGAATGGAAGGGTCGCAGAAACATCGTTTCACACCACTCCTGATAGCAGTTTTACTTCTAATGGCAGGACACCATGCACTGACGTTTTGAATGACAAACAGCTTTTCCAAAGCAGAAACATAGTCATCAAACGTATCTACATGACAGCTCACTTCACCAGATGAGGTCACATCATCCAAAAGCGACTTCTTCTTGACCAGAGTCGAAACATTTCTGGCATACGCCCGAAGTATCATACTGGTCAGTCTGGCATCTCTTTTCTTGCCATCAATGCTAGAAATGTCGTTGGAGCAAATTGTTTGAACATAGTTCTTTGCAACGAGTAGTTGAGCCTTTGGGGTACGAGCCAACAAAGAAGCTGGCCATCCGCCTCGGGAGGCTGCAAAGATTAATTCCTCAACGGTCATCTTAGACATCTTACCGTCAATATCATAATCTGGATTGTTGAAAAGTTCTTTCAACGAAACTTCACCTGTAGATTCTTGTGATTCCCACAAACTCATAGGCAGCATACGCAGTCTGGCAATACGACCAACTCCAGAATGGTGTATTTGGGATTTGTCAACGGCATTGGAACCTGTAAGTATAAATTGTCCGGGGATTTGACGATCATCAACAACAGTTCGTACTGCATCCCACAACATTGGAGCATCTTGCCACTCATCAATAAGGCGAGGCGTAGCTCCATTTAACAGAATGGACGGCTTAGTTTTAGCGGTGACCAAATACTCCTCACGCAAACTAGGATCTTGCATTCTCAAAATGCTGTTTGCAAGTTGAGACGCAGTTGTGGTTTTGCCACACCATTTTGGTCCTTCTATCAATACAGCCCCAAATGCATCCAGCAAGTCTTGCGACAGGGCATCGGCAGTTCTTTTATAGTAACTCATATAATATGCTTTTTCAATTGCAAAGATACATATTTTCTGCGAATTGCAAGGTTGATTCGGCATTTTTGTGGCATTTTAATCCACTTTTTTGCGGTATTTTATTCGGTATTTTTGTGGCATTTTAATCCACTTTTTTGCGGTATTTCACTTGGCATTCTTGCGGTGAGCAACTATAATTAGTCTGATAAGTTAGCCATCAACTCCGTCCGTTCCTCCTCGCTCAAGCCTTTCAGCATCTCAAGCAGGGCTTTCTTATCTACCACAGGAGTACTTTCTTTCGACTTCTCATTAAGTAGATAATGGTTATACTCCAGCATCTTTGCAAGCGGATAGGCACCGATATAATTGGAAGTAATGTCACCGCCGCCACTATGCCCCATGCTGTCGCTTATATATTTATAAGGTACGACACCAGAGTTATTGAGGTTGGTAGCGAAGCTGTGCCTTGCCCAAGTGGGTGATGGCACCTGTTCCATATCCAATAGTTTGGCAACTTTTGCCATGTGCTCACGTATATATCTGTTGTAGCGTTGGATAACCCATATCTCTTGTTCTGGTGTGATTAGCTCACTCATGATGGGGAACACCCTCCGCCCAAGTTTTGGAACATTGCCATACCGGTTGAGTATCTCTTGAATCTCGGAAGTGACAGGAAATATCACTTCGCTGGCACTCTCGTTCCGCTCACGAGTTTTGTGGCGAAGGAAACGAAGCTGCTTGCCATGAGTGGCATAGTATAGTTCATCATAAGTCAGTCGGAGTGTATCAGCAAGATTCTGCCCATCGCCCAGATACATAAAAAGGAATAGTCCAAGGTCGCGAAATATGGCATACTTCTCTCTGCCGAGGAACAGTTCGTTTCCATCTTTGTCTTTTGCCTCGTCAGCTTTCCAAAAGTCATAGAGCTTCCGCATGGTAGCCACGTCAAGAAACTCATGCTTACGGCTCTGCGCTTTGTTGTAGCCCGTATCCTTAAACATTTCTTTGGTATCACCTTTCATCAGTCCGTTAGCTATGCACATATTGATTATAGTCCTTAGACTGCGAAGTGCGATAGCAATAGTGGTGGTGCTCAATTCATTCTTCTTCATGATTTTTACCCATTTCAAGATAAAGTCACGGTTAATATCTGCAAACGATACATCCGTTCCCAAATCTTTCACAAAGCGATTGCGTACATCCTTACTACAACGAGCGGAACCAGCCTTGCCTTCATTGGTCTTAGATTGAATGTACGAATCCCAAACTGTGATGATGGTGCTGTCATCGTCTTTCTTGCCTTGGAACCTGTCTTGCAACTTGCGAAGAGAGAAATTGTTTTCCGAGATAAGTTGGTTAACCATCAGTTCCACTCTGTCCATCAGATTCTTCATGTCGTTACGCTCCGCTAATTGGATGCGCCGACCGCTTTTCTCATAATCGCAAAGAACCAACCATTCTTCCATAGTGTATGATTTTCCTAAACGCAGGAAAATCTTTTGTCCGCCATGACACACACGCACAGCTACTGGAAGCGGTTGCGAATAGTCGCCCGCTTTTCGTATGTCAAGAGTCAGCGAACCATATACATTGCCATTCGCAGCCGTGAATTTCGCAAGGCATTTTTCTCCTCTTGATGTGGTTTTTGCATCCTCTTTTGTAGTTTTAGTAACCTTATTCATCTTTCCATTCTCCATAATACCTTCATTTACAAGTGAAATCGTGTTCATTTGGTGACCTTCAGGTGACCTTTTCGCATGAAAACTGGTGCAAATATAGTGATTTTCCTGCAAACTGCAAAATTCATTAGTCACTGATTATCAGCGCAATAGTACCTCATGTAATTACATGAAATACCCCACAAAAAGACTCATAATCTGGAGGTCCCTGGTTCAAGCCCAGGCTGGTCCACAAAG
>CANSEY010000092.1 GCA_947646015.1 uncultured Bacteroides sp.
CCACAAATTTAACACTTTCCGCTAAATCCATGCACCGTGATTTCGGCTTGAGCCGATAATGCCGCAATTATTTGAAGATTTTTGCGAAAGAGAAGAATGCGGCATACTACTGTGCCGTGGTAATGTTACTATTGTATACGGGTTCGGAGGGAATCAATTAAATATTTGGCATTTTACCGAACAAAACGGCAACAGCGTTTTCAATTTCTACACATGTAATGTCAGTACGATTGATAATATCGGAGTAGGGATTGCTGATACTCTGTTGGCAGACAATCTATTATTTTCAGGCTCTTTAGAGGAACGGCAACATAAATTAGCTTTTATTGCGGGATTTGTCGCCACCTATGTTGCTGTTAAACAATATGTAAAAGTAGAGACTGTCGTCATCCCCCAAGGCAAGTTTACAGCCATTGAGGGCACCCCGCTTGAATACATCGAAAAAAAGAAAGTCCTCAATCAGACTGGTCAAGAAGTAATAGTCATGGATTCCAAATGGTTTCGTAAAATCATAAACGACAACGACATCTATGTACGTGGCTTCTTCCGTATGCAAAACAAAAAGAATGAGTTTGGTGAATGGTACAAAGAACTTATCTTCGTTGATTCATTCGTCCGACATGGTTATCATAGAAATGCCAAAATAGAGGACGATGACACCGAAGAACAATTAGAATCTGAACAGCCCTAACATGTATATCATAAGCTGGAATATAAACGGTCTTGCATCGCGCTTTTCCGAGTTGCAGAAACTCGTGGAAGATTATTCTCCTGACTTTGTCTGTTTGCAAAAAGTCAGGAATAACTCGTTGCGCGAAAAGTTCGGGATTACCGGCTATCGGCAACTCTATACAATGCAGGACATTGGAAAGTGGAGTGGTGTTATGATATACTCCAAAATTTCGTCTGATGTAGATTCTCATACTGCATTTCTTTCTATGCCGCAGCGCATACAAACTCCCGAATTAAGCCGGGAGGGGCACTTGCAGGTTTATGACTGTAACGACTTTATTATCGTAAATGCTTATGTGCCATTTGCCAATTTCGATATTGAGGGCGCTGTGGAATATCGAAAGAAGTGGGATATTGAGTTTCGCCGTCTGATTTGTGAACTGGTCAAAAAGAAACCTGTCGTTATTTGCGGCGACCTCAATATCGTTCACACTCAAAAGGATTCCTGCGAAGCTAATATTGAAATGAACCGTCCCTGCTTCACTCGGATGGAACGTGATAATTTCAATCAACTGCTTGCCGAGGCAAATTTGGCAGACGCATACCGCTCAGTTTACTGCGATGAACAGGCCGTCACCTTTTACGGCAACTATCGCAACATGAAAATTGGGAACCGCCTTGATTATTTTCTTATCAGTCGTTCCTTTCTTCCATCGTTGGTCGCTTCCGATATTCTTACAAACTTCGGCACAGGGCAGAGTGTCCCGATTATCCTTGACTTTACCCCCGGTGTTCCTGGTCACAGGCTGGTATAATACAAGAAAATCAATGTAACGCATCTGTTATGAGTAAGTTCCTGACTTGTTATAAAGTTGTTATGAATAGCGCAAATGATATTGCGCTATTAGACTCCACATTCCTTTCTAACTTCTACTTTAGAGGACAAGCCGATGCGGAGTGGGAT
Organism: uncultured Bacteroides sp.; assembly: GCA_947646015.1. Lineage (GTDB taxonomy): Bacteria > Bacteroidota > Bacteroidia > Bacteroidales > Bacteroidaceae > Bacteroides. Next base: position 1,637 of record CANSEY010000092.1, read on the forward strand.
TTATCATCCTCATTAGAGAGAATGATTAAAAGCCTTTACCAGCGAGAAGATTGTTTTGATATTCCTCGAAGATATGAAGTTGAAATGCTCGAAGAGTTCAAACGGAAATATCCCCTATACGAAAAGCATAGAATACCTGCTGAAGAAGACAATATCGAGTGGCTGTCAATTATGCAACATTATGGAGCTTGCACACGATTGGTCGATGCAACAGAATCAATTTATGTCGCCCTTTTTATGGCTACACAAAATTCTTTTAGTAATTCTGATGCTGCAATATGGGCAATAAATAAGAATATTCTCAACTCAAAGAAATATATCTTATATAGAAATAATGTTGATAGGAAAGCTCCCTCAATATCTCTAAGCGCAGCTGAAGCATATGCATATAATTATGCAAATTCATTTATAGGATCTATTTACAACCGTGGCGAATGTCCTCAACAAATCATTGCCATTAAACCTAAGATGAGCAATGAACGATTATCAATTCAACAGGGTCTTTTCTTAATGCCTACTGATATATCTGTTCCATTTAAGTACAACCTCAATAATTATCTGCCAGGTGTTGGGTTCAACAGAACAGATAATTCTTTTAATCCCATGGAATTTTCTAAATTTGTCGAGTATTCCCATGACAATAGGAACAAAGCACATAATGATAATATCTTAATGTTTAAAATTACTATTCCTCGTGCTTTGAAATTAGGCATTACAAAACTTCTATCACAAATGAACATATCATCAGAGACTTTATTTCCCGGACTCTCAGGCTTGTCTCAGTCACTCAATAGACTTCGCGATGGATATGGTGAATATTTAGAATAAAACTAATAGGGAAGTTGCGGCACCGCCGCGCTTTCGTTACGATGCCCAATATTCAATCGTTAAAGAACTCTCGAATAATTAATACATTGTGAGATGGAGCCAATCCTTGTTTTTGTCGAAAATGATATACAGTATAGGGGTACAAGAACTCATAGAGACCCTTATGAAAAACTAAAGATATATAATGACATATCAAATGTTTATGTTTCCTCGATGAAAGATATTAACTTTAGAGATATGTTTATTATAAAAGACTTTATTTGCCCTTCCCCGTATATTAATGGTGAAGAAACTGTCGAATTGGATGCAGATGATGAGGGTGATTATTATTCACCTCCTATTTGGCGTTCTACATTGAACCTTTGCCAAAAATTAAATGCAAACTATGAAGTTGCAAAATTTTCTCCATCTCATTCCAAAACTGGATTGAATCTTATTTCAAGGTATACACTCCTTCAATATGATAGTGAGTATATGGCATATTCCGTCCCGATTTACGGTTATACCGCAATGGCTGATGCCTTTATAGAAACTATTTATAAGTATTATTTATATGCAATTTCAAACCATCAAATTGCTAAGGATTCAATACTAAACATAGATTTCCCCATTGAATACTTCCATTTTCTCTCTGATAAACAATCAAAATCTCCTGTAAAAGTAATGGCAGGTGGTATGGATAATATTTACTCCAAATATGGCTTGCTACTGTTTAAAAATATAAATGCTTTGCTTTTAGCTTTCTTCTTAAGGAATGACTCGCTTTTTATAGATTGTGTAGATATTATAGACGACTATCTACCTTTCTTTTCCCAAATCCCTGAAATCCACCGCAACCCTTTGCGTTACGCTATATTACAGTATGCTAAAAATCTAAATTTACCATCAGAAAATATCTTATTGCTTGAGAATGCTTTATATAAATCTTGAATTTTAGGACTTTCCGGATGTCGCCGTCGCGCTTGCGTGGCTTTATCATCGAGCCTAAGGTCTCGACCGCTCGGTTTCAATCGCTTAGCTCTTGCGACGCAAGCCACTTCGTTAATAACACACGCTGGATTTCGGCACTAATTAATTATATTACTGTCCGCTAAACTTTTTTAGTAGCGGTTGAAAATTAGGGCTGACAC
>CANSEY010000093.1 GCA_947646015.1 uncultured Bacteroides sp.
TTTGGCTGGTCCTTTTTTAGTGGACGGCGTCAGACACACTCAAAGAAACAGTATCTCTGAAATATGTCTCAAATTCTCTCGAAGTAATCATTGTGTCATTATCGATAGGCTATACGGCCTCAATATAAAAGACGCAATACCCTTGAAAAAGTCCTATGAAAGAAATAAATAATTACCGTCTTGGAAAATTCAGAGAATGTAGTAGAATCCCAATTATATTCTAATTAAATTTAGGTTAGGATTATTTGTTTTTGTTTATCTTCTCCTCTACCAAACGAATACGTGCTTGAAGTTCCTCAGCAGAAGGTAATAGATTCGTTTCATTAATGGTATTGACATTGTCATAAGAAGCCACTCCCATCGGTGTATGTACGCCCCTGAACGCCCAACGTACCTCAGTCTCATCCTTGTCACTGCATATCAGCAATCCGATGGTTGGATTATCATCGGGTCCTTTCAATAATTCATCGACTGCACTTACATAATAGTTGAGTTTACCTGCAAATTCCGGTTCAAATGGCCTTATTTTGAGTTCTACAACCACATATGCTTTCAGTTTGATATGATAGAATAACATATCAATACGTCGGCTACGGCCATTGACGATAAACTCTTTCTGCCGACCAACAAAAGCAAATCCGGTTCCAAGTTCGAGAAGAAAACGGGTGATGTTCTGCTCAAGAGCTGTTTCCAACTGTTCTTCCTGATAATTCTCAGGGACTGTCACAAAACTGAAATCGTAGTTGTCTTTAGTAATTTCCTGCGCAAGTCGGCTTTGCGCTTCCGGCAGGTATTTTGGAAAGTTTGAGATGGCTTTGCCTTGCTTCTCATATAATTTGGCCTTCATTGAATTTGCCAACGTTTGACGGCTCCATCCTCTTGTTACGCATTCTTTTAGATAGAAAATGGCTTCGTCTAACGATTCGCATCCGGTTACAATGTCTGTCTGATGACGCCATGGCACAAGTCCGAGAATCATTGGCAAACTATCTTCGTTCAATTCTGCCCCAACCTGTGGCAGCTTTATTAATGATTGGATTTCAGCATTTTGCAATTCTGCCCCAAGTTGGGGCAGTTTTTCGGATGCTTCAGATGTGGAGAAAAACAAATACCATTGTTTCATCCTCCACATATTGCGGCTACTGAATCCTTTTTCATTAGGGAAAGCATCTTGCAAGTCAAAGCTAAGTTGCTCAACAACTCCTGAGCCCCAACGTTCCTCTGCTTTCCGTATTACAAGGTCACGTCCAATGCTCCAGTTGAATTGCAATTTTTCATAATTAACCTTTAGAGCCGCTTTTATCTGAGCCTCCCTATATCGCTTTATTATATCAGAAAGCCATGATGAGTAATCAGAGTCAATTCTGAAATCCTTAACTCTTACGATATATGGGGTGTCTTTTGTCTTATCCATATGCAAAATTAGCAAATTATTCTGATTCTCAGAAATTAATCTCTGTCAATCAAGGAGATTGACCAATTCTTTCTTGATGTCTTCGTCGATGTCTCGGTAGCGGGCGAAGGCCTTGCTACCTTCCTTGTGACCGGACAATGCTCCGACAAGGCTTGGGTCTTTAACCTTCTTATAGAGGTTGCCGACGAATGTGCGCCGTGCCATGTGGCTGCTCGCTATTTCATTCAGCGGTTTACGCTCCTCTTCGCCGGTCTTGGGATTGAGGACAGTGACAACACGTGTGATACCGCAAAGTGTAAAAATATCCTTGATTGCCTGATTGTATTTCTGTGTGCTGATGAATGGGAACAATCGACCCTTCTCATCCACTCCTTTGTATTTCCTGACAAGAGCCTTTGCACGACTGTTCAGTGGCACACGCACAACCTCCGGTCGCTCTCCCTTTGTCTTGTTGGGCATATACTCTACCGCGCCATTGATAATGTTTTCGGGTGTCAGTTCCATAAGGTCAGACACTCGGCAACCGATAAGGCATTGGAAGATGAAAATATCGCGTTGCACCTCCAGCGATTTCTTGAATGAAAAATCGCGGTCAGCAATTTTGTCACGTTCCTCCAATGTGATGTAATACGGCACACCATATTTCTCCGCGCCGATACTTGTGCAGGAGGCAAACGGAGTGCGAGTGATGTATCCACGCTTCACACACCAGTTGAAGAAAGCACGAAGCCGTTTCATAATGGCAATTACGGCATTGTGGCCACGCTGCTCCGGCTTGCGAGGCTTGCGCTTTGTCTCCACAACATCTGATGCGTCCTTATATATGGATGGATATTTCTCATAGATTCTGGGCTCATCAATGACAAACTGCTTGAAATCGTCAACCATCGCCCCGTTAAAATCTTCGAGAGTCAACTGAAATTTCTGCCGGGTTGATTTTCGCTTGTATTTCTCATATCTATCCAACAGCCGGGCCAACACTTTATAGTGGCTTGACAGTTTTGTACCATCCTGTGTGGTGTCAAGATATTCATTGAAGGTATCGAAGAAACTGCGGCTGACAGGTACCGTCTCAAACAATTCCGGATGATTGTGACGCATTATGGCGTCCTCAAAGAATTCCTTGTTGAGTTGATTTGCAGGTGTGTTTACGCTGAGAGAGATCAATCTGCACTCCAATGATGAGAGATTGTCACTGATAATTTGTAATTTTGCAAGCGTCTTGCGGTCGGCACGCGGCATGATAAATTTACCTTCACGGAATCGTGATGGTTCGATAAACACACCGCTTCTGAGACGCAGACGCAATTCGCGTGACACGGTAAGACGGAGCATGATTTCAGACTCACCGTTGCCATTTACTTTCGAGGAAAGAGACCTTGTGATTGTAGCCATAAGGAGAGGGGGTTAAAAGTTATGGTACAAAATTAATCAAAATTGTCCACGCACACAAATTTCCGTCCACGGATTGTCCACATCTTTTGCGCCTACTTGCATCTGCTTGATATAGAGATGCAATTTGCAAATATGCAAATCAATACATAATATACTGATATTCAAGACATCTATAATATTGCCGTTTGAATACCGATATTCAACCAAATTCAACGAGATTCACTATTTTGACTCCAAGTGGGACCACTTATTGAAAACCAAGCAGTTACGAATTCAATCGTAACTGCTTTTTCTTTTGCCTTGAACACAAATCTGAACACAACTCCGATTTATCGGGTCAAGCCGAAATTCAGATGACAATGGCACCCCCCTGTATTCATGGCGCATAGTAAAAAAGCTGTGTATGCGGAACGAAAAACTTATCTTTGCAGTCAA
>CANSEY010000094.1 GCA_947646015.1 uncultured Bacteroides sp.
GGCAGCTTCTGTGTCGGCTGTAGATACAGCAGTTGCATATAGTCCATACCCAGCTCGTATTGTTCCCCGAAGATGTGCCGCATCAAGGATTGGATGTGGGAGAAGTCCCCCTGCTGCGGTTTATGCTCTATAGGCTCGTAAAGGTTCAGAAATCCCTCAATCTCCTTTTGGTAGTTCAAATGGTTGGGAACAGTGCAAAAGCCGTCATACTTGGGGACGGTGGCAAGATAATTCTTTCCATAGTCCTGCCGTAATGTGCTGTTGTTCCATACGACACGTTTCTTTTCATAACCGCCATTAGCGCATGGCTGATTGACCACCTTGTACAAAGTTGTTCCTACGCGCATATATTCTTCCTCCTTCATAGGCTTAGATTAAAGGGTTGTGTTCACCTAAAATTCTCTGAATGTCGGATTGTCGGTATCTGACCTTGTTTCCAACCTTTACAGGCTTCAGATAGTTTTTCTTAGACCAGTGCCAGAGTGTGGTATCACAAACACCGCACATCTTTTTCACTTCCTCTTTGGTTAGATACTTCTCCTTTCTTGCTTCCGCAATGGCGGTAGAAAGTTCATGCTTCGCACGGCTGATTAACTGGTTGGAGAATAATAGCAAATCTTCTCCTGTTACTTCCAACTTGATGTTGCCGTTCCCGTTTTGGATAATTGCCAATAAATCTGTCATAGGCTTCTTGAAACTGCCGGTTGTAAGACTTCCCGTTTCGGCAGTATTATAAACGAAAAGCCACTACCCCGATTAGGATAGTGGCGCAAATATATAATGAAAATCAATCGTAAAACAATGATATTCAATTCGTTAAATTCGTAAAAACGAAAAGCGAATTAAACGAGTTTCAATTGGATAGATAGGCTTTCAATTCCTCGATGGCTTCATGGTCTTCACCAATGTCTTTTACCAGTTTCTTGCTGTTTCCAAGTGGTGAAATGAGATTTTTGTATGCTTTCTGGATGCCTCTTTCGTGGACGATTTCTTGTTCCTTGAACTGCTCGTGCAGTGCGTTTCTGAAAGTCTTGATGGGACACTTCCGCATGAAGCGGTATTCCACCAGTGCGATAAACAGCCGTGCTATATCTGTTTCCGTAGCATGGGTTTTCAATCGTGTGCCAATTCTTTCAATCAGTATGTCATGCCTTTCTATCAGAAGTTCTGGCAACGTGCGTGTGTCGGCTTTGCGTCCTGCGGTCTTTGGCTGTTCTTCCTGCAACATATCTGTTTCTTCCTCGTCCATGTCTTCATCTTCTTCTATTGCCCATTCCACAAGAGAGTTTTCCTCAATGGCTTTCTGTTGCTTCCTGAATACTTGCCAGTCCTCTTTGGTTCTCATGCCATTGGCGATGCTTTTTCTGATAATGAATTTGACCATGCCGGAAACAAGCCATTTGTATAAGGTGGGAATATCCTTTCTTTTGGTCAGTTCCTCACCCTGTTCCACCATGCACTCATAGCTTCGTCCGTAATAGAGCCATGCAAGCATGGCAGGGACAATGCTTCTCTTGTTCTGGGTATGAAACTCATTCACTATCTTCTCGGCAAGGTCTGATTGTAAAAGAACATTTTCCAGTTCCTCGAAATCAGGGTTTCTATCATCGCCTATTCTCTTGCGTGCTGCTTCTTTATATTTCGGAACAAGCCTTACAGCCGTATTGAAAATATTGAAGAACCCTTTGAACTTCTTGTCGTTCATTTCTTCTACGAAATCGGCATATTCATCCGGATGGCTGTCGAGCCATTCCTTTATCAGTCTTTTGAAATTGTCATATTCCTGTTGTCCCATACAAGTATCAGTCTAATAGTTTTACAAGGTCTTTCTTCATTTCTTCGTCAATATCCCTGTATCGTCTGAAAGCTTTGCTTCCCTCCTTGTGTCCCGACAGTGCGGAAACAAGGTTCGGGTCTTTCACTTTTTTATAGATATTGCCGATAAAAGTACGTCTTGCCAGGTGGCTGCTTGCCACTTCATAAATCGGTCGTTTGATTTCGTTGTGCGTCAACGGATCTAAGATTGTTACGATGCGGTCAACTCCAGCCAACTTGAATATCTTTTTTATGGCGTCATTGTACTTTTGTTCGGATATGAACGGCAACAGTTTCCCCTCATATTCTTTGTAGCGTTCAAGGATTTCTTTCGCTTTGTCGTTAAGTGGAACACGTACCGTAACCGGATTCCCCTCTTTGGTTTTCTTGGGAATATACTCTATGGCTTCATTGACCACATTTAGTTTGGTCATTCGGTACAGGTCGCTCACCCTACATCCTATCAGTGTCTGAAATATGAATATATCCCTTTGTATTGCCAATTGTGGGGTGGCAGAAAGGTCTGCATTAAAAATCCTGTCCCTTTCTTCGAGTGTTATATAATAAGGTGTGCCGTATGTACACTCTTCTATCGGAAACTTGTCGAAAGGTCTGTTTGTGGCGCATTTGTTATCGAAGCACCACAGGAAGAATGTGCGTATTCTTGAAAAACAGTCTATCAGCGTGTTCTTGCTTCTGGGCTGTGGTGTCCTCTTTTCGGGAATGGCTTCATAAATGCTCGGGTAAAGTTCATAATACTGGTATTCGTTCTGAAAGAAATCCCACATATCCCGAAGCGTGTCAGGTGTTACCAAATCCACGTCAAGGATAAAGCCCTTTTGTCCTCTCTTTGTTGCCCTTACATATAGTTCATAACGCAGTAAGGCTCTTTTGACAACCCGGAAATTTTTCTTTCGTACTTCCGACAAAGGGTGCTTGTTTAGAAATTCATCGAATAGTTCTCCAATGGTAGGCTTGATAACCACTTCCTCCGGCAAAAAATATTTTTCAGGATGGTAAAATTTATCAAGTGTTGTTTTTAGCCATTCTTTGTCTATTGCTTCCTTTTCTTGTTGATATACCTTCTCGATATAGGTTTTCAACTGGCGTATCTCTTCATTTATATGGGTACGCATTTCTTCATTGCAGACAGCTTTCGTTTTTACACATTCGTCTTTATCATCCCATAGATTGGGATTGATGGCTAACTGAGTAGGAGCAACGGAGTCTAACTGCCTTCCGTTTCTAAAACGGACATAGATTGTAGCCATGGATTCTGTATCATATCGCTTGGCTGCTTTTTTAATGATAAAGGTTACTTTCATAGACTT
>CANSEY010000095.1 GCA_947646015.1 uncultured Bacteroides sp.
CCGCAACAGCTGGTTGCGAAAGTAAGCGGCCACAGTGAATTGCTGCGTCCCCAGTTGACAAGGTCGTCCAGAACCCCAAGAAAAACGTTCGCTCCTCCGGCATTAAGTTCCTTGACCAACTTTTCCAATGACTCATTGTCGATGAACTCATCATACGGAATTGATTTTATTTTCGGTTTTTTGGTTATTTCCATTCCAAAGCTCCTTTCCTCCAGGCATAAGCAAGGCCCAGAACCAAAATAATAAAGAAGAAGAGAATACTAACGAGCCCCTGAGGTCCCATGTCATGCATTACTACTGCCCAAGGGAACAGAAAAGCTGTTTCCACGTCGAACATCAGGAACAGGATGGCAAACAGGTAGTAACCTACACGGAACTGCATCCATGATTTACCACGCGTTGGTATACCACATTCATAAGCTTCAAACTTTTGTACATTGTACGAACGTGGTGAAATAGCTCGTGAAAGGGCTATTACTACACCGACAAAAGCGAGCGCTGTCAGTAAAACAACAACTAAAAATGTAAAATTCATAATTTCAATAGCTGTTTAGATTGAATATTATATAGAAATAAACAATTAGTTTCTCCACACCCGGATGAAACCAACTGTAATGAATTGACGAATAAGATAATGGATTGTACCGTCTAAATGACGATCTTCCTTAAACCATATATATAATATGTAATAGGATCGTAAAAGTACTTGGGAATATGGAGTGAATGAGTCTGAGACGTGTTTTGCTGGCTTTTGTATTCACGGAAATAAGTAATCAGCAATTGCACGCTTTTATCTGTAGGGATGTGTGCAACATCCGCATGACTCATATCACAAGACTGGGTAGAATAGAAATAATGAAGACGTTCAAGAGCATTATGAACAGGATGATCCTGAGATACGTAGCACTTCTCCTGGCGATATGTCGGGGGGGATACTCTGCAGTTATCTTCCATTGCTTCATTGGAAACAACATGGATCAGCAAAGCAAGTACCAGAAATAGTCCGTATTTTAAGCTTTGTTTCATCTTTCTCTTTTAACGGCTGCAAATATAGGATTAATATTCATGTTTTTTGCAAAGTCGGGGTTACAAAAAAGTATTTTTTAACTTGCTTTATTTCAAGTCCGTTCTTATTTCAGTGCTACTCTGGAGAATCTTCTTCTTTTATGGTATACATCCGTTCTTGTTTGGTTAAAAGATGTAATAAAAAGAACGATTTACGTTCTTTTTGACGAATTACCCAAAGAAAATTCATTTTTTTGCAAATTGTATATAACACATTGATATGAAACACACACTTTGCTTTATAACAATCCTACTGGGTTCTTTGTTGAATCTTTATGCAAATAACGAGAATGATTCTCTATTGAAAGTTTTAGATAAAGTGATTTCTGAGCGTCTTGTGTATACAGAAAAGAAGGAAGCTACTATCAAAGAGCTGAAAGCAAAAAAGAAGGAACAAAAGACCTTGGACGATATGTATCGTCTGAATTCCGAGATTATTAGCCAGTATTCAACATTTGTCTGCGATTCGGCAGAACAGTATATCAATGAAAATATTGAAATAGCCCAAAAAATGGGTAATAACACCTACTTACTGGAAGGCAGACTGCAATTAGCTTTTGTTTATTCATTATCGGGGTTGTTTGTTCAGGCTACCGATATCTTCAAGTCTATTAAATGCGATACATTACCTGATTATCTGAAGGCTTTATATTGTTGGAATCATATCCGCTACTATGAGAACCTTATTAAATATACGGATGATGCCCGGTTCTCAAGTGAATATATGGTACAAAAAGAAGCCTATCGGGATACTGTGATGACTATTCTGTACGATCAATCAGATGAATATTTTAAAGAAAAAGCTGTCAAGCTTCAAGATGAAGGAAAATTTTCGGAGGCTCTTGAGATATTAATTAAGATATATGATAAGCAGCAACCGGAAACTCATGGCTATGCTATGATGGCTATGGGGCTTTCAAGAGCCTATAAGCTGTCTGGGAATCTTGAACTGGAAGAAAAGTATCTGATATTAGCTGCTATGACAGATACCAAACTGGCAGTCAAGGAGAATGAGGCATTACTGACTCTGGCGGTTAATCTGTATCATAAAGGTGACATTGACAGAGCTTATAATTATATAAAGGTGGCTTTGAGTGATGCTATCTTTTATAATTCCCGATTCAAGAATACGGTGATTGCGCGTATTCATCCTATTATAGAGAGTACTTATCTCTATAGACTGGAGAAGCAGAAGCAGAATCTTCGCTTTTACATTTTGCTGACCAGCTTATTGGTCGTAGCTCTTGCCCTTGCATTATATTTCACTTACAAGCAGACGAAGATTGTTTCCCGGGCCAAGAAGAATCTAAAGTGTATGAATGAGGAGTTGGTGGCATTGAATAAAAATCTGGATGAGGCCAATCTGATAAAGGAAAGGTATGTCGGCTACTTTATGAATCAGTGTGCCGTATATATAAATAAACTCGATGAATACAGAAAGAATGTCAACCGGAAAATAAAGACCGGACAAGTCGACGATCTTTATAAGTCTTCCTCCCGTCCTTTTGAGAAAGAGCTTGAAGGACTATATACTAACTTTGATAAAGCATTCCTGAAACTGTATCCTAACTTTGTCGAAGAATTTAATTCCCTGTTGAAGCCCGAAGAACACTATAGACTGGAAAAGGACCAGTTGAATACGGAGCTACGCATATTTGCCTTGATACGAATGGGGATTACAGATGTTGGACAGATTGCTGTATTTCTGCATTACTCCGTACAAACAATTTATAATTATAAGAGTAAAGTGAAGCGAATGTCTGTCCTGGATAGCAATCTATTCGAAGAAGAGGTGAAAAAGCTCGGTTCTTTGTCTCAAAAATGATTCTATTTAGTTTACCAAAACATGATAATGCTTATTTTTCAATATGTTGATTTATAAGTTGTTAATTAAAATAAAGTCTTAAAAAAGTCTACTTTACAGCCTACTTCCCATCAGAAGTAGGCTTTTTTCATCTCTATATTTGCATCACAAGATTTTTGATAACTGAA
>CANSEY010000096.1 GCA_947646015.1 uncultured Bacteroides sp.
AAAAGCCCCATTTTTTTTTGCTCTTATTTTTTAAGCTCCTTCCTTATTTGTATCTTTGAGCCGTACTAAAATAAATAACATTATGTTTTCTGGAATCGTAGAAGAGTACGCTACTTTGGTAGCACTGGTGAAAGACCAGGAGAATATACACTTTACATTTAAGTGTTCGTTTGTAAATGAGCTGAAGATTGATCAGAGTATTTCTCACAACGGAGTATGCCTGACGGTAGTGAGTCTGACTGATGATACGTATACGGTAACTGCCATGAAAGAAACGCTGGACCGTTCGAATCTTGGTTTGCTGAAAGTGGGCGATAAGGTGAATGTAGAGCGCAGCATGATGATGAATGGCCGACTGGATGGACATATCGTGCAGGGACACGTAGATCAGACGGCTACTTGTGTGGAAATCAAGGATGCGGAAGGAAGCTGGTATTTTACATTTAAATATGCATTTGATAAAGAAATGGCGAAACGTGGCTATATCACGGTAGACAAGGGTTCGGTGACTGTTAATGGTGTCAGTCTGACGGTATGCAATCCGACGGATGATACTTTCCAGGTAGCTATCATACCTTATACTTACGAATATACCAACTTTCATACATTTGAAATCGGTAGCGTAGTGAATATCGAATTTGATATCATCGGTAAGTATATCAGCCGGATGATTCAGTATAGATAATTAAAAAATAGATGTCTGATGGATTTTCTGCAATTGGTACTGTCTCGTCAGAGTGACCGGGCGTATGATAAAGAGCGTCCGGTAGAAGCGGAGAAGCTGGAGCGCATTCTGGAAGCTGCTCGTCTGGCTCCTTCTGCCTGCAATGCGCAGCCATGGAAGTTTGTGGTCGTGACGGACCATGAGCTGGCTTCAAAAGTGGGGAAGGCGGCATCCGGACTAGGCATGAATAAGTTCGCCAAAGATGCCCCTGTACATATTCTGGTTGTAGAAGAGTCTGCCAATATTACATCCTTGCTTGGAGGAAAAGTAAAAGGCAAGCATTTCCCGCTGATTGATATTGGAATCGCTGCTGCTCATATCACATTGGCTGCAGAGAATGAAGGACTGGGTTCCTGCATCTTGGGCTGGTTTGATGAAAAAGAGATCAAGCAATTGACAGGTATTCCTGCTTCCAAACGTTTATTGCTGGATATTGCAATCGGGTATCCGGTGAAAGAGAAACGAAAGAAGATGAGGAAGCCGAAAGAAAAGGTCATTTCTTATAATCAATACTAATTGAAAAAAGATTACTCCTTGGACTTGCCGGAGTAGATATACAGTAAAAAGCCTCGTTGGTTTAAAAGGAAGAGGTCGTTCCTTTAAAACCAACGAGGCTTTCCTTTAAAACCAACGGCCTGTTTCTTTTAAAGGAAAAAGTTGCAGTCTTTAATCTGTTGATTATAAGATAGTTGTCTAAATACAATTCTCAAAATTGAGAATTGGTAAAAAACAAAGACGTTTAAAGGCGTTTTTATAGGTCTTTCAGCAGTACTTTACTTGCCTTCTTATAGTATTCTTCTCTGGATTCAGTCAGTACTTTCCATTCGTCATTAAACTCCTCATCCTTGTCGATCTTGAAGTTTTCGGACCCATAAGTATCCAGTCGGTCGAGCAAGATGGCTACATTCAGTTGGTTGATATCCATAGAGGGCTGGTAGCCGATATCTTCACTTTTTTGGTCGGTCACTACCTCGTGGATCAAGTCTATTTCTTGTAATTGATAGAGTACCTGATTAGTCAGCCGGATGGGGATTTGATGCTCTTCCGATATTTCTGCTGCTGTATAGGGCGGTTCATTCCTTTCGAAACGTTTGGCGATAAGCGACATGATCAGGATAGAGATAAAGTCCCGGTAACGTCTGCTGATGTTGCGGGTATCCTGATCGAAACTAAAGCTGCGGATATTTTGTCCGGCATACGTCAATTCAGCTCCGAACAGACAGATGGTCCATGAGATTTGCAGCCAAAGCAGAAACAAGGGGAGGGCGGCGAAGCTACCGTAGATAGCATTGTATTTCGATACCCATAACTGGCTGTTGATATACAGGAACTGGAAGGCCTGATAAGCGGAACCTGCCAGGATACCTGCAATCAGAGCGTGCTTGAATTTCACTTTCGTGTTGGGCATGAAGATATACAAGCCCGTAAACATCAGCCAAGTTAATACAAATGGGATAAGGCGGATCATGAACTTCATGACGGGAGCCAATAAAACGAAATCGTCCATCTGCTTCAGCACGGTACTCACAAACAGGGAAAGACCGCCCGATACCACAATCAGAATCGGCATGAGCAGGAACATGGAGAAATAGTCCGTAATCTTCCGGTACATGGAACGCGCCTTCTTTACTTCCCAAATACGGTTGAAAGTGATTTCGATATTGCTCACCAGATTGATCACGGTCCATAGCAACATCACCAGACCTACCCCAATGAAAATACCGCCTTTGGTTTGCGAGAGGTAGGAGTTGACGAAAGAAAGAATAGCTTCCGTCGTTTCTATATTTCCCCCGAAGCCGCTCCGAAACTGGTGCTCCATCAGATTATCAAATCCGAATCCACGGGCCACGGCGAATAGGATGGCGAGTATAGGCACAATAGCAAGCAGTGTGCTGTATGTCAGTGCTGAGGCCTTGTTTGCCATCCGGTCTTTAGTAAATCGGTTGATACAGAGATAGATGGTTTTGATAATATTGTAGAGCGAGAATTTCGTTCTAGTCACTTCATCTTCCGTGATGCGCCAGATGTCATACGTGATGAATTTCCATATATCGGTGATTTTCTTCTTCATGGCTCAGAATTTTAAAAAAGCAGTTTAAAAAAGAAAAAAGCAGTCAGCCTGTAAGCCGAGTTCTGTACCTTATAGATATAAGGTGCCTGTCATTTATCTGAGTGGCGTGTCACCACGACACTTTAGCGGTCTACC
>CANSEY010000097.1 GCA_947646015.1 uncultured Bacteroides sp.
AAATACTATAATGAACTGATATAAATCATGTCCAACTTTTTGGGTTCAGTTCAAACGACAGACATACGGAAATTGGAATAATAAAAATAGAGTGGAGCAATACGACAGTGCATGACAATCAGCTTCAAGAAATAATCCTGAAGAAGCCTATTCTTGAAGTCTGGAATGAACTGAAATGCCTCCCCCGGAAAAGGCAGTGTATGCGACGGCGACGCGCCCGCAGGGATCGGTGCTGTCAAATACTCTGCCGACGGGGACTGATAAAAAACGGAGAGTGGCGCGGCTCAAATTCTATATAGGAAGCGGGCGTAAGAAGTCGGACTGCCGATATTGAGTCTTGTGCTGGCTACGCAGTAGCATCGGCACAAGGCGTTGGAGGCAGTCGGGGTTTAGCCTGATCCTTGTATGGAATTTGAGCCACGCCTCTCTCCGTTTCCGCAGTGAATTGTGTCCTAAATTCAGTTTTTTGTAAAAATCGCAGTTATAATCGCAAAAATTTGTACCTGCGAAGGATTATAATCGCAGATTTTTGTACCGATATCTAATCTTCGTTCAGCTTAATTTCGGCAATAGATTTGATTTATTGCCGAAATTAAGCTAACTTTGTACTGAAATTTGTTATAGATACATGAGTACCGCAGATTTGATATTGAATTTCGCCAGTAATCGCAACAACTTTACCCTTAGCGAACTTGCAGATTATGTCCGGGACCGGGAGAATATTTCCAATTCCGGTCTGTTGTGGCATATCAAAAAGCTAATAAAGCAGAACCATCTTTCAAGGTTGTCACGCGGATTGTACGGAAAATATACAAAAAAAAATTTCATGCCACTATTGACAGAGGAACTCCGCGATTTATATGCCGATGTATCGGGAGCTTTCCCTCTGATTGATGTTCTGGTATATTCCGGTAACAATATAACTTCATTGCAGCACCACATTTCCGCAAATAACATATTGTATATCGAAGTGCCGAAAGATGCGACTGAAGCGGTTTTCCACTATCTTACAGACAAGAAAATAAAAGCATATCATAAGCCGACGGCAGCATTTATGTCCGACTATATTGATTTAGGAGAAAAATCAGTAATTGTAAAGGCTTTGACAACTGAATCACCTGTAATAATGATTGACGGTGTAAAGATGCCGACACTTGAAAAGATACTTGTCGATATAAATGCCGATCCGGATTTCTATTATTTACAGGGCGACGAGTCTTTTTATATCATGCAAAATGCCTTGTCTCTCTACTCAATAAATACTCCCAAGATGTTGCGCTACGCCTCACGCCGGGGCATACGGGAAACCCTGGAAACAATTTTGAACTACAATGACTGATTATGATTAAAACCGAATGTTTCACACGTGAATGGTGTGAAAAAGTTGCCATAAATCTGAATTACAACGACATCCAGCTAATCGAAAAGGTTGTCCGCGCGCTTTCTCTGCTTGAGATGCTTGTTAAATCAGGATGTCCTTTCCACTTTAAGGGCGGCACAGCAACCATGCTGCTTCTTGGCGGTGCTACAAACCGACTGAGTATAGACATAGATATAATCTGTCCTCCCGGAACTGAGATAGAACGCTATCTTTCATCTTTCAAGGATTTCGGCTTTACAAAGGTTGATCTTGTAGAGCGCAGAACGCCCGGAAAAAATATTCCGAAGAGCCATTCTAAATTCTTTTACCAACTGGCATATACCGACCGTGTAAGTGGCGAAGGATACATTTTGTTGGATGTGTTATATGAGGACTGCCATTACCAGAATACGGTTGAAATTCCCATAGTCAGTCCTTTCATAGAAATTGATGGAGAACCATTAAATGTGAAAGTGCCTTCGATTGCTGACATACTTGGCGACAAACTTACAGCTTTTGCGCCCAATACGACCGGCATACCTTATTTCAAAAAAGAAAAAGTCTGCTCCGTAGAGATAATAAAACAACTCTACGACATAGCAAGACTGTTCGACAGGATTGATAATCTTGAAGTCACCGCAAAATCATTCCGGCAAATAGTTGAGGTAGAAATGGCATATCGTGACCTTAACAGTCTTGAAAAGGTATTTGACGACATTTTACAGACTTCAATTCTTATAGCGACGAGAGGGAAAGAAGGAATCGGCCAGTTCGATGTTCTACAAGACGGTATAAAGAAAATCAAATCATTTATCCACACCTCAAATTATCATATAGACCATGCCATTGTTGATTCGGCAAAAGCGGCATATATCTCTACCTGCATACGCAAAGGTGTCACTGCAATAGAGAAATATCCCGGAACGCCCGATATAGTGACAGAGATGACAATAGCACCGACACTTCCCGGAAAGCTGAACAAATTAAAAAGAGTGTATCCTGAAGCCTTCTATTACTGGGCAAAGACAAGCCGGCTTTTGCAAGATGAACAACCGGCTTAATTTCGGCAATAATTTCAAATTATTGCCGAAATTAAGTGCGGTGGAAACGACATTTGGAAGGAAGATGAAATAGGATTTGAACCCATGATCAGATCACTAAGAAGTCCGAACTTCCACCGCAAAACGCTGAAATCACTTGATTTACAGCGTTTTTTATTTTTTTGCCCTATCCGGTACAATACAGCGGTTTTAGGAGCATAAGCGTGAGTAATGCGTGAGTCACTCACATTGTGAGGCCAATAGACTATCAACATATTCACCTACTGTCATGCGCTTTTCTGTAAATTGCCTATCTCCAAAAAATATCACTGGCGTCTTTTAAAATCTGTTAATGCGAAATTGTTAAACTCTGTATTC
>CANSEY010000098.1 GCA_947646015.1 uncultured Bacteroides sp.
GGCATTCTGGCTTTTGCCGTCATTTTTGTCGTAGTTATTTTCATTTATATGAGCTTACGTCTGCAACGGGAAAACCAGGCAGAACGACATTATATTGAAACTTATACGATCAGCCTGGTAAAAGGATTTGCCGGAGATTCCATTTCGCTGTTCGTCAATGACAGCCTTATCGCCAATCAAGTCATGCAGGAAGAAGCCTTTACAATAGAGGTCGGTCGATTTGCAGAACAAAGCGCACTGATGATTGTAGACAATAAAACGGAAATTGCATCCGTTTTCGATCTCAGCGAGAAGGGAGGAACTTATCAGTTTGAAAAAGAAACGGACGGAATCAAACAGCTTGCTAAATAAGAGTCTGCTTAATATCAGGAGCTCCTTATCCCAAGCACCTTATATCTCTGTGCGATACTTCTTCAATTCTTTACGCAGAGCAAGGGCCTTGCCATCTGTGAACCGGTCCAGCAAGTCCCAGAAACGCTCACTGTGGTTCATCTCACGAGTATGACACAACTCGTGCAGAAGCACATAGTCAATCAGGTGAGAAGGCAACAGAACAAGATAATAGGACAGATTTATATTTTTTCTCGCTGAGCAACTCCCCCAGCGTCCCTGGCTGGAGTTTATCTTCACACTGGCATAAGGCAATCCACATTGTGCCGAAAGATGCTCCAAACGAGGAGGAAGAATACTTTTCGCATTCCGCCTCAAAGATTCTTCGATCACTTTACGCAACCAGTTCTGTAGATTTTCATCAGTAAAATCCGCTTGAGGAGGACATACGATCTGCATGACACCCAATCGCGAATTAGCCAGAAACTGCTCCTTTTCACCTAAGATGAGAGATAGTTTGAAATGCTCGGCATCAATCTTATAGTTTAAGTCAATCAACGGACGGGCAACCTTCTGACGGGAAAGCAGCAACTTACAACGAAGATTCTCAATGGCACGCTTCACCTCTTTCGTCGTGGTGCCGGGAGGCACCGAAACGTAGACCGCATCGCTTTTGGTACGAAACACCAAACTGCGCGCACGTGGATTGACACGCACTATCAAACTTCCCAATTCATCATCTTCTATCACTGTATCCATTTTCTCCTCCTTAACCGATGCTGCAAAAATAATAAAAAAAGAAGCCGGTGGCGAAAAAAGTGATATTCAATGCAACTTTATAGCAACTCGTAACGTCTAATCCATATATACTCATATTAAAATCAACTATAAATTATGAAAAGAAACACATTGACTGCATGGCTGCTCGGGATAATCCTGATATTCTCCGCTACCTCCTGTTTTAATGACCCTATTGTGAAAGGCAGTAAAAACTACATCACCAAAAAAGAGAATCTGGAACACTTCAATGACATCAGTATGTCGGGAAGTGCCAACATCATCTACCAGCAAGACTCCTCCTCCCGTATTGAGATTTACGGTTCGGACAATATCGTAGAGCTCCTGGAAACAAAAGTAAACGGAGAAACATTGAATATAAAATTTAAAAAGAATGTCAATATCATCGACAAAGGCAAACTAGAAATCAAAGTTTTCTCACCAGACCTGAACAGGCTGACACTCAACGGATCGGGTGGCATTCTCTTTGCGAACGGCATTCACACCAAGGGAGATCTTAAAGTAACAATTAACGGTTCGGGCAATTTAGGAGGAAGTACATTCGACACCGGTCATCTGGCCATTGCAATTCATGGTTCGGGCGATGTCAGGCTCAAACAAATAGACAGCAAGACCTGCTCTGCAAGCATTTCCGGATCGGGCAACATCACCCTTAACGGCATGACAGGCGCAGCAAAGTACAACATATCAGGATCTGGCAACATCAAAGCCGCCGATCTGGAAGCTACAGACGTATATGCAGGTATCTCGGGTTCGGGTAACATCAGCTGCTTCGTCAACGGCAAACTAGGCGGGCACGTCAGCGGAAGCGGCAACGTCGCTTACAAAGGAAATCCTCAGGCTATTGATTTCCCCCACAAGAAGCTCCGCAAACTGGACTAAATCCGTAAACATCCCAAAAACATAAAAGGGCTACTGCATCTCGCGGTAGCCCATTTATTTAGTTAGTTTCATTATAAAAAATTTGAGAGAATTGAAAACTTCACAGTTTCGCTTTCGATGTTGTTTTAATTAAAGCACACTAACTATATTATATGTTTAAAGCAAATGAAAATGTCATTCTTTCATAACCTGCACCTTGTTGATCTTTGCAAGGCTGTCAGCCAATGCCTGATCTGCTTTCAGCTCATTTGACAGAGCTACCGACGGTGTGGTCACTTGTTTACCAATGGTATCCGTTGCCAATACTCTTCCGTCATCTCCGGAAAAAGAATGTTGCGCTACATTTCCTAATGAAAGGATAATTGCAATCACAGCAGCAGCTTTAAACAGGGGGATGAATCTTCCTGTCAGTGTCAGACGCTTTGCCTTCACTACCGGAGTTTCCACCTGCGCCAGAATACGTGCGTCAAAGTCTTCACCCAGTCCTACCTCCTGCTGAACCTGCTGATAAACAAACAAGTTTTTATAGCGGAGCAAATGAGCGGGTACTTCCTCCTTTGAGAAGAAGTCGCGCAACACAGATTCCTCCTCCACGGAAGTTTCGCATTGCCAATATCGCTCCAGGAGCTGTTCTATATCCTTATAATCCATATTCGTCAATTTCTAAA
>CANSEY010000099.1 GCA_947646015.1 uncultured Bacteroides sp.
CATCCAACTCTTGACCTCGAATTTGATTAACACTTTTTAAGAGACACTAGTGAAATTTGTTAATGGAATTTCTATCGAGGGTGATGCTTCACACTCAAAGATAAAATATGATGTGAAAAATGCAAATGGAGGAAAGGTTCTGTCTTTCACTGCTGAACTTCCTGATCAGGACGATATGAAATGGTCGAAAGACAGAAGCGAGGCCAATGGTATCTCTAAGATGACCATGAAGTTCAACAAACACAAGATTGAGCTGAAATGCCACATAAAATATATCGCCAACCGTCCTCCGGCAGTATCAGGTGGCAAAGCCACACTTGAAGAGGTATCATGCAATAACCAGACATTCAAACGCTCCGGTAACAGCGTAACCATAACACTACGTATGGACAAAAGCGGCAAACTCTTATAAAAATATAATAATGAACCAAATTAAATTCCTGATTGTCGCTCTGATAGCGATACTCGCATTCGCCTCATGCAGTGAGGACGAACCTGCAAGAATGTTGTGGGAAGTATCCGGCAAACCGGCAGGAAATGTGGAGACATCTATTCATTATGATTATAATTCTCCAGTATGGATAACTGTCGGAGGCTATGCCGCTGAAGTTATTTTGAAATGCTCCAATTATTCCGAACTGTCGATATATGGTCAAAAGAATGAAGACGGGGAATACGTTGACTCTGATTGTCGGTTTTCAGCAAAAGTTATAGATCCAACAACCGTAAGAATATCATTTGACTATATGGAAGATGTGGATTTTGCAGAAAAATCATGCTATCTACAAATAGATGGAATCAATGGTAAAGATACGCGTACAACAATGGTAACTATTACGCGTAAACATCTCAATTATAAATAACAAATTTCAATCAGATAAAAGACCACATGATTACAAAATTAAAACTAATGATGATGGTGTGTTTTGCCATCATTGTGTTCGCCTCATGCAGCGAGGACGAACCCGCAAAAATGCTGTGGGAAGTTACGGCTACCCCGGCAGAGAGTGTTAAGGCGGCCTTCGACCCAAGTTTCTACCACCAGATTCAGATTACTTCTGATGGAGAAGGCGGTGAAGTGACGCTCAAATGCACCAACTACAAATCACTTAATCTGGTTGGTGCCACCAAAAACGAGAACGGGGAATATTTCGATGCTGATTGCAAATTCACGGCAAAAATCACGGATCCTGGAGTTGTCAAGATAATCCTCGACAAAATGCCCGATGGTTTCAAAGAAGCGAAAACAATCCTTCAAATCGACGGAACTGAGGGGAAGGACTCTAATACAACGACTGTTGATATTACACGTAAACCATAAATGGAATAATGAAAAGAGGAATTACCTTATTAGCCTTTCTTTTAGTCATGGTTGGATCTGTCTTCGGACAGACCGACCATGGCTATAATCTATACGGTCAATTTTTAGGTACCTCAACAGGCATTGGAGTGGGGCTTGACAGCCGTTTTAAGGCAGGTGGAATACTTGGCTATTCATTGGGGCTTGCTTTTACTGACATTTCTTGGAGTAGAGATGATGGGCTGGATGGGTGTTATGCCAGCTATGATGCGGAAAGCCGGGGAATAAGTATTCCTTTCGAGATCAATGCAATTTTGGGTAAACGTGCCAGCAAATTTGAAATAGGATTTGGCATGACAACATATCTGGTCAATAGAGACGAGCTGCATTATAAAACTATCTTCTTCCCTTCAGAAGAAGATGGAGTATTGGATTTTGAAAGGTACTCAACCCGTAAAAAAATTTTCCGACCTAACATTATTGGTACAATCAATATCGGATACCGACTTCAACGTAAATCCGGATTCTTCATGAAAGTTGGATTATCCTTACTTATTGGAGACCTGAAATGTTCACCTATTGACGGTGTAGTTGCTTTACCGAATATTTGTCTTGGATATACAATCCCTCATTTTTAGTGCATTATAACATGAGATGAATTGCATGAGAAAAATTAGTAAGATCTTGACTGCAGTGACTTATATTATTGCTTGTTTCCTGATTGGTGGATGCAATTATGATGAACCCACACCGGGTAATGATTCCAATCCGGATTCTGATAAAACATGTGCCTTAGCATGGGATACGATTGTTTGCAATCAGTTATCGGTAAACGAGCTTTTCATCGGTTCTAAATTCCTCGGCGTTCAGAACTGGAATTGCAACGGCAATCCTCCAGGCATATATCCGGCAGCAGTTTTTCCAGAAGAAGCCTTTGCAACCACGTTTGATCAGGAGGTTTCCGGTAATAAAAAACCGATTGTCGTATATACCAACTTCAGTGACCCTTTTATTTCGACTATAGAGAATCCTTCCGGAGTAAATTATAGCCGGTTTATGAAGAGTATGCTCAGGTCTGAGGAATATAAATTGAACTCTGAACCCCAGCTGAATTTATATAGATGTGCCAAAATGAATAATCTTGATAGTCTTATCAGAATCTTCCCGGATAATCCATCTTTTGCTGAGACATTTGAAAGTATAGTAAAGCAAAAGATGGATATTGATACACTGGCGTCTTTTAAAATCTGTTAATGCGAAATTGTTAAACTCTGTATTCAT
>CANSEY010000100.1 GCA_947646015.1 uncultured Bacteroides sp.
CTTATCATTTATGCAGCAACCTATCTGTCCCCGGAACAACTTTTCCCATCGACCAGACACACCGTACATTCAATTCCTTATCAAGTATCACAATATCAGCATCTTTACCTTTAGACAATGCCCCTTTCCGATCGCTCACACCAATCAGACGAGCAGGAGTTTCGGAAGCCATACGCACAGCATCTTCCAAAGGAATACTTGCTTTCTTCACCATCGTACGAACCAACACATCCATAGTCGCCAGACTACCGGCTAATGCAGAATGATCCGCCATTTTACATACTCCGTCCTCAATAATATAACGCGGATCAATCGGCTCGTTCCCTTCATTGGCAGCATAAGCCAACGCATCAGTCACCAGACAGGTATTCTCAACTCCTTTCAGTTTATAAACCAGTTTCAGAATAGTAGCAGGCAAATGAATACCGTCTGCAATAACTTCTACCGTCATTCCATCTGTCAAATATACACTTTCTACCGTACCTTCATATTTATATTCGCGACGTTTGTGAAAACCGGGCATCGCATTATAGAAATGAGCAGCATGCGAGAATCCTACCGCATACGCCGCCTTAATCTCATCATATTCAGCTTCCGTATGAGTAACGGCTGTCATAATTCCCTTTGAACAAGTGTATTTTGCAAAATCATGTGCCCCATGCAATTCGGGACTGATATCCCAGCGCTTGATGCAAGAAGTATGCTCCAACAGCGGCATATATTCATTCGCATCGGGAGTTTTCAGAAAACCGTCATACTGGCTTCCTGCCATCTTCGGATTCAGATAAGGTCCTTCGATATGCAGACCGAGAATCGGAGACTCCGGTTCCTTCATCAGCTTCTCGCAAACATCGACCGCCTGATATATCCTCTCAAACGAAGTAGATGACAAAGTAGGAAATATGCCGGTAGCTCCATGCTTCAAATGAGCAGTTGCTGCGATACGGAAAGCCTCCTCCGTTGCTTCGGTAAAATCATGGCCGCCGCCACCATGCGCATGCATACTGACAAATCCCGGTACGATTGTCATTCCTCTCGCATCAATCACTGTTGCACCGATAACTGCCAGATCACTGTTGGTTACCTCTAATATTTTTCCATCACAAATCAATACAGAGCCGTCTTTCAGCCAGCCTTGCGGAGTAAGTATTCTACCGTTGATTATTTGAGTTAACATCGTTTTCTTTTTTAGTCGTTAAAACAGCTTGTTTGTACCTTCTACCAATTGTCCCATCGCCCAGACCGCTCTTACATTCAGATCTCTATCCAAAGCAATAATATCCGCGTCCTTGCCACGTTCCAACGTACCTTTGCGGTCGAGCACTCCCATGATACGGGCCGGAGTCTCGGAAGCCATCCTCACAGCATCCGCCAAAGGAATTTCAGCATTCTGCACCATCGTACGGATCAGACGGTCCATCGTCGCCACACTTCCTGCCAATGCAGAGCGGTCTGCCAGTTTGCACACACCGTCTTCGATAATGACACGCGGATCAAAAGCAGTCTTACTGTCACTTGCCGCACAAGCCAGCGCATCAGTGATCAGGCACGTACGCTCCACTCCTTTTATCTTATAGACCAGACGAAGAATGGTAGGAGGCACATGAATGCCATCGGCCACGACTTCCACTGTCATATCATCAATCAAATAAATACTTTCTACCGTACCTTCATACTTATATTCCTTCCGTTTGTGAAATCCGGGCATAGCATTGTAGAAATGTGTAGCATGCGTATATCCTGCCTCATACGCAGTCTGGATATCTTCAAATTCAGCCTGTGTATGTCCTACAGATGCCAATACGCCTTTTGCGGTGATATACTTTCCGAACTGCATAGCCCCCGGAAGTTCCGGTGCCGCATCCCAACGTTTGATGCAATGGGTTTCTTCCAGCAAAGGGATATACTCTTCCGGATCAGGATTTTTGATATTCTCCGGAATCTGTCCGCCTGCCATCTCCATATTGAAGTAATGTCCTTCCAGATGCAGACCGAGTACGGGACTGTCCGGCTCTGCCATCATCTTTTCAGTTGTTTCTGCGGCTGCACGGATCATAGGAATAGTAGAAGAAGAAAGTGTGGGGAAAATACTGGTAGTTCCGTGTTGCATGTGAGCTTTAATCGCTGTCCGGAAGGCGTCTTCCGTCCCCTCCATAAAGTCTCTTCCACCACCGCCATGAACATGAATTTCTACTCCTCCCGGAACGATATACATGCCCTTGGCATCAATCAGTTTTGCTCCGATAACCGCCAGGTCGCAGTTAGTCACTTCCAGAATTTTATGATCACGAATAAGTACGGACCCATCCTTCAACCAGCCCTGAGGGGTAAGGATGCGCGCATTAATGATTTGTGTTAACATATCACAAGTTCTTAAATTAATTATAGGTCTGTGTGAGTCGATGACACTCTTTTTGGGGGAAGTACATCGACTTTCGTAATTACAAAAAGAGGTCGCCAATCTTATCGACTGACAACCTCACTACTTTGAGCGGAAAACGAGACTCGAACTCGCGACCCTAACCTTGGCAAGGTTATGCT